>CAXTUB010000007.1:0-169073 GCA_964247385.1 uncultured Steroidobacteraceae bacterium
AATCTACACGCACGTTGCGCGCGAGCGCCTGAAAGATCTGCACGCTCAGCATCACCCGCGCGGTTGATGCACCGATTCGCGCCGCCCCATCGCGGCCGGTTTCCAATCAGTGCGAATTCGCGCTATTTTGCGCGAAACTTCGCGGCCCCACGCCCGGTCTCAAGGGTGGCTGCCTAGCCGTTCAAGTGATGAGAGACTAACTGGAGCTCGAGCATGCGCCGTGCGCTTTTAACCGTGTTGTCGATTGCCCTGGCGGGGCTGCCGCTCGCATCCATCGGTGCGGACGAAAGCAAGGACCCGCGCGCGGGCTTGCTCAAAAAGCTGCCGGCGGGCTCCACGCTGAACGATTTACAACCATCGCCCATCAGCGGCTTGTACGAGTTTTCGCAGGGAGCGGAGGTGAGCTACCTCACGGCGGACGGTAAGTATTTGATCGACGGCAACGTGTATGACATGGATTCGCGTGAAAATCTCACCGAGACGCGCAAGAGCGCGGCGCGTGTGAAGCTTCTCGCCGCCGTTCCCGAATCGCAGATGATCGTGTTCTCGCCCAAGTCGCCGCGATACACCATCAATGTGTTCACGGATGTGGATTGCGGCTATTGCCGCAAGCTTCACAGCGAGATCGCCACGCTCAATCGGATGGGCGTACGGGTGCGGTATCTGGCTTACCCGCGTTCGGGACCGAATACGGAAAGCTGGCGCAAGGCAGAGGCGGTATGGTGCGCGGCGGATCCACCCGGAGCACTCACGCGGGCCAAAGCCGGTGTGCCCGTCGAGGTCAACAAGCTTTGCGCGACGTCGCCGGTAGCGCGCGAGTATCGGCTGGGTCAGGACATCGGCGTACGCGGCACCCCCACCATCGTCACGGAAAATGGCGACGAGATTTCCGGCTATCTCCCTCCGGCGGATCTCGTGCAGCAGTTGCAAGAATTGAAAGTCGCGCGGCGCTGAGCCCTCAGCGCTCCAACAGCGCGCGTTTGTTGGGCTTGCCTTCCCACTCTTTGGCGTCGTCAGGCGCATCGCCTTTTTCAGCGATCACCGGCCATTGTTTCGCAAGCTCCGCATTGAGCTTCAAGAACTCCTCCTGCCCACTCGGCAGATCTTCCTCGGAGTAAATGGCCTCGACCGGACATTCGGGCTCGCACAGTGTGCAATCGATGCACTCGTCGGGATCGATGACCAAAAAGTTCGGGCCTTCGTGGAAGCAATCGACGGGGCATACTTCCACGCAGTCCATGTATTTGCATTTGATGCAGTTTTCAGTGACCACGAAGGTCATACGAGATCCCGGTAAAAATGGGCGGCTATTGTGCCACAGCGGGTAGCATTCCAAACCCGTAAGCACATGCCAACTCGGCATAAGCTGCGTTCAACTAAGAGCTCGACTCTTCGGGACGCGGCTTGAGCAGCTCGGTGAAATGATGGTCTTCGCGGCCGCGCGAGCGATCCTCGAAAAACCGCCGCAGCGTGTACACCCCGCTCGGAAACGCGAGCTCCGGCCAGGGAATCTCGGATTCCTTGGCGAGGATGACATCCTGGCTTTCGACGCCAGGCGCGAAGTCTCGCTTCAACAAGCGAGCACGAAACATCACATGCACTTGATGCGCGTGGATGACGCTGACCACCGCCAGCAAGGAGCCCACCTCGACCTCGGCCATGGCCTCCTCGCGGCATTCTCGCGCCGCGGCCTGCTGCAGGGTCTCGCCGTTTTCCATGAAGCCCGCGGGCACGGTCCAAAAGCCCTTGCGCGGCTCGATGGCTCGCCGGCACAGCAGAATCTGATCTTCCCATTGCGGCACGCAGCCCAGCACCAATAGCGGATTCTTGTAATGAATGGTGCCGCATTGATCGCACACATATCTCGGCAGGTGGTCGCCTGGAGGAACTTTGAGTGCGACTCGCGCGCCGCAGTGACTGCAAAAGTTCATTCGTTAGCGTATCGCTTGACCAGGCGGTAGAGAAAAGTTCGTCCCTCGTACACGGACTGCACACGCACCCGCTCATTGAGGCCGTGAATGTTACCCCCATCCGGGTCGGTGAAAATTCCGGAGACGCCGTAGGTGGGAATGCCCGCGGGATTCATGAACTGTGCATCGGATGCGCCAGGCTCGAGCGCCGGCACGATGGGTACGCCGGGCCACAGCTCGTGAGCCACTTTTTCGATCGGCCCCAAAACAGCGCGCGTCAGCGGCGCAGGTTTGGCTTCGGGACCGCGAATCTCGGGAATACTGACGGACACTGCGGAATCGTCGATCACCTTGACGAGTTGCGCGGCGATCGAGTCGATCGACACACCCGGGAAAATCCTGCAATTGATATTCGCGTTGGCTCGCTGCGGCAGGGCATTGGTGGCATGACCCGCCGACAGCATGGTCGCGACGCACGTGGTGCGCAGCATGGCATGCCAGTTCGCGTTCCGGTCGAGCACGGCCACGGCGTCCGCATCAGACGGGTTCGCTACCACCGCGCGCATCGCCGCGCCCTGATCGCCGCCGACAATGCTTGCCATCGCGGTGAAATAGCCGCGATTGGCGTCGTCGAGTTGCACCGGAAATTCGTACCGGCTCACTCGGTCGAGCGCATGCATGAGACGGTAGATCGCATTCTCAGCAACGGGGCGAGAGCTGTGCCCGCCCGGATTGGTCACCTCGAGCTGAAAATTTTGCGACAGTTTTTCGGCGGCCAGCACCTCGAGCGCGATGCGATGGCCTTGTGCATCCAGATCGCCATCGACGCCTTCGGTGAGCGCAAACGCCGCATCGATGGCCGCTCTCTCGTGTTGTACCAGCCAACCGGCCCCATTGAGTGCGCTGCTCGTTTCTTCACCGCACGTGAGCGCCAGCTTGATCGAGCGCTTTGGCTTGAAGCCTTCTTCGCGATAGCGCACCAGATTGTCGACCCAATGGCCGCTTGCGATTTCATGTCGCTCGAGCCGCGCGCGTAAAAATAACCGCCTTCCTCGATCAGAGTGAATGGGTCGCGCTGCCAATCGGCGCGCTTGGCCTCGACCACATCGATGTGCGCCAGCATGAGAATGGCTTTCGCCTTCGGATCGGAGCCGTGCAATACCGCGAGCAAGCCGCCTTCTTTCGGATGGTTTTCAGGCACAAAAATGCGCACGTCGCTGTCGGCATACCCCGCCGCCTTGAGACGCGCCGCCATGCGCCGCGCGGCCAGCGTGCAATCGCCGGCGGAAAGCGTGGTGTTGGTTTCGACCAGCTCTTTGAAGGTTGCGCGAAAGCGCTCCAATCCGGAATCTGATTCCGCATGCGCCGTCGCGGTCAATAACAACAGCCAGCAACCGGCATGTTTGGCGTTGAATCGCATTGTTTGAATACTCATGGGGTTGAAGCGTGCGGCTCGCCGCCGCAAAGATAAAGTCGAACGGCACGAAGACTCAAGTGTTCTGCCTGGTGCCCGAGGTCGGAGTCGAACCGACACGCTTTTAAGGGCGGCGGATTTTCGTACCCACCACGGCTTTCGCCGCCGCGAATGTCTCGCGTTTGGAGTCTGGAGCACGCCTTCACCTTAGCCAACAAAGGCCTTAGGTGCCCGCCGTCTGCTCTCTACACCTTCCCGTCGCGCGCTCTACGCGCGTTGGGCTTGGCTCGGCGTCAACTCGAGCGTGATGCGCTCAGGGTCTTCTCCGAATTTGACAGGCTTCACCTCGTGAATTTCTTCGCGAGGGCTCAATTTTCTCTCTGAGTCCGCTGCGTCTACCAATTCCGCCACTCGGGCTTCGCGAGTGCACGCACAGTATAGGCGATCCGCGCCATGCGCTGCCAAGCTTCCCTACAATGCGCGCGCATGAGCTTCAGCACTCGCCGGCGTCTGCCATGAACCCGCCGTTGAACCGCGCCGATTTCGAATTCGAGCTGCCCGCGGAGCTCATCGCCCAAGCTCCGCTGGAGCAGCGCTCGGCGAGCCGTTTACTCGCGCTCGATGGATGCAGCGGCGCGCTGCGGGATTTACGCTTCAAGGACCTCGTGGAGTTGCTTCAGCCCGGCGATTTGCTCGTGTTGAATGATACGCGGGTCGTTCCCGCGCGGGCATTCGGCCGTAAGGCGACGGGCGGGCGCGTAGAGTTGCTTCTCGAGCGCTGCGAAACGCAGCGCAGTGCGTGGGTTCAGATCCGGGCGAGCAAAGCATTGCGCGATGCGGCCCTCATCGAGATGGAAGGCGGAGCTCGAGCGCGGGTCATCGGGCGCGACGCCAATCTTTGGCTACTGGAGTTTTCCGAGAGCGCGCTCGAGTATTTCATGCGTTGGGGTTACACGCCGCTGCCACCGTACATCGCGCGTGCACCCGGCGCCGCCGACGCGGCGCGTTATCAGACTGTCTATGCGCGCGAGCCTGGCGCCGTCGCTGCGCCGACCGCAGGCCTGCATTTCGATGAGGCTCTGTTCGCAGCGCTTGAAAGGCGGGGGATCGGACGCGCCTTCGTTACGCTGCACGTCGGCTCGGGCACGTTTGCGCCGGTGCGCGACGATGATCTGTCGTTGCACCGCATGCATGAGGAATTTTATTCCGTGCCGCGCGAAACCCTATGCCAAATCGCGGCTGCCCGCCGCGCCGGCGGCCGCGTCATTGCGGTAGGCACCACGGTGGTTCGCACCTTGGAAAGTGCAGCGATCGCTGCCGTCACGGGCGGAGAGCCCGGTGTGGGTCTGCGCGAAGGCTCGGCATCCACTCGTTTATTCATCCGCCCAGGCTTCGTGTTCAAAATAGTCGATGCGCTCATCACGAATTTTCATTTGCCGGCTTCGACATTACTCATGTTGTGCTCGGCCTTTGCCGGCCGTGAGCATGTGATGGCGGCCTACCGATACGCGGTGCAGGAACGATATCGCTTCTATAGCTATGGCGATGCCATGTGGATCACGCCAGCGCGTGCGGCGCGGCCGTCCAGTCAGGAGCGCGAGGCTTGATGCGCTTTGAATTGCTGACCGAAAATTCGGGCGCGCGCAGAGCGCGCCTGCATTTCGCTCGCGGCACGGTGCAGACGCCTGCGTTCATGCCGGTGGGCACGTATGGGTCGGTAAAAGCCGTGACCGAGGAAGACCTGCGCGCCGCCGGCACGGAAATGATTTTGAGCAACACCTTCCATTTGTCCTTGCGGCCCGGACTTGCGACGATCGAAGCCCATTCGGGACTGCACGGCTTCATGCAGTGGAGCGGGCCCATTCTCACGGACTCCGGAGGATTTCAAGTCTGGAGTCTTGCGGCGCTGGCGAAGATCGATGAGCAAGGCGCGATATTTCGCTCGCCGGTCGACGGCGCGCTCATCGCGCTGACTCCAGAGGAGTCGGTGCGGATCCAGCGCGTGTTGCGCTCGGATGTCGCGATGTGTTTCGACGAATGCACCGCATTTCCTGCCGATGAATCCGCTGCGCGTGCGTCGATGCAGCGCTCGATGCGCTGGGCGCGGCGCAGCTTCGATGCCTATTATGCGCAACAGCCCGCGCGATCCGGTGCGCCTCACGGCGCGATCGCGCAAACGGGCGCTCTCGAGCGCGGTGCTGAAGTTGCGGATTGCAGCGCCGGTGAGCCGCCGGGCGTTTTGTTCGGAATCATCCAGGGCGGGATACACGCGGCACTGCGGCGCGAGTCGCTCGAGTCGCTCGAGGACTTGAACTTTGCCGGGCTTGCCGTGGGCGGCCTCGCGGTGGGCGAGCCGGAGAAGGCTCGGCTGCAAGTGCTTGACGATCTGGCGCCTCACTTGCCACGCCTGAAGCCGCGCTACCTCATGGGCGTCGGGCGTCCGCAAGACCTCATCGAATCGGTGCGCCGCGGCATGGACTTGTTCGACTGCGTGATGCCGACGCGGCATGCGCGCAATGGACATCTCTTCACGCGTGACGGCACGCTCAACATTCGCAACGCCATTCATCAAAATGACACCGCGCCGATCGAGGTGGATTGCGGGTGCTTCACCTGCCAACGCTACAGCCGGGCGTACCTGCGCCACTTGGACCGCTGCAATGAGATCTTGGGCTCGCGCCTCAACACCATCCACAACTTATTTTTTTATCAACGATTGATGCGCGAGATACGCGCGGCGATCGAGGCGGCGCGATTCGATGAATTTGCGCGCGAGTTCTATGCTCGGCTCGAAACTCGTACGGCTCGCACCACCCGCTGAGCCGCGAGTTCGCTGCTCCCCCAGCCGCGCGCTCGCGCCTGGGGCTCCTTGGCGAGAAGTGCGTATAATACGCGGCCCTTCGCCATCGCGCGGGTTACAAGAGCGAATCTCGAGCCGTGTCCCGTAAACAATTCTCCGTATTGCCGTGGTTGAGTCTTCTGGCCGGTCCCGTGTACGCGCAGGGCGTGGGGGCGGGCGGGCAAAGCATGCTGAGCGCGTTGATGCTGCCGGTGCTGTTGCTGGTGGTATTTTATTTTTTGCTGATTCGCCCGCAGAACAAGCGAGCGCGTGAGCAGAAAGACATGATCTCGAAAGTGGCCGCGGGCGATGAGGTTGCGACCACCGGCGGAATCCTCGCAAAGGTTCTCGAGGTGGGCGAACAGTTCGTAACGCTCGAAATTGCGCCCAACGTCAGCATCAAATTGCAGAAGTTTCAGATCGCGCAGGTTCTGCCGAAGGGGACGGTCAAGGGCGCATGATCTCCTATCCGCGCTGGAAGATCCTTCTGGTCGCCGTCGTTCTCTGCATCGCCATCTTGCTCGCTTTGCCGAATTTGTTCGGCGAGGACGACGCGCTCCAACTGGCGCGTGATCGCGCGCTCGTGAGCGAGAACGATCGAGCTGAGATTCTCTCATTGCTGCAGGCGCAAGGGGCCGCGCCGCGCGGCGCCTATCTGGAGCAAGGGCGGCTGACGCTGCGTTTTCCCAACAAGCAGGCGCAGTTGAAGGCGCGCGATGTGATCGGAGATGCGCGGCCCAACCAATTCACCTTGGCGCTCACTCATGCGTCACGCGTTCCCGAGTGGATGCGCAGCGTCGGTCTCAGCCCTCTGAAGCTCGGTCTCGATTTGCGCGGCGGCGTCTATCTCGTGTATCAGGTCGATGTGCAGGGCGCGATTCGGCAAACCCTGGATCGCTATGAGCAGGATTTTCGCGCATCGCTCCGCAATGCGCGGGTTGGTTATCAAGACGTCTCGGTCGATTATCCGGCTCACCGGGTGCGCGTTTGGTTTCGTGATGCAGAGGGTTTCGACAAGGGGCGTGCGGCCATCGCGGCAGACAACCGCAACTTGATCTTGACGCAAATCCGCGAACACGGCGCGGAAGGCCTGCAACTCGAGCTGAATCCGCAGCAAATCAAGGAGCGGCAGGACTACGCGGTGCAGCAGAACATCACGATCTTGCGCAATCGCCTCAACAGTCCGGAACTCGCCGTGTCAGAGCCCCAGGTCGCGCGCCAGGGAGTTGACCGCATCGCCATCCAGCTGCCGGGCTTGCAGAACTCGGCGGAAGTCAAAAAGATTCTCGGTAAGACGGCGACGCTCGAGTTTCGCATGGTCGATGAGAACAACAATCCGCTCGAGGCAGCTTCCACGGGGCGCACGCCGCTGGGCGCCAAGCTCTACTACACGCGCGAGAAGCAACCCGTCCTGTTGAAGCGCGAAGTGGTCGTCACCGGAGATCAACTCACCGACGCGTC
Organism: uncultured Steroidobacteraceae bacterium; assembly: GCA_964247385.1. Taxonomy (GTDB): domain Bacteria; phylum Pseudomonadota; class Gammaproteobacteria; order Steroidobacterales; family Steroidobacteraceae; genus TMP-86. Next base: position 7,625 of record CAXTUB010000007.1, read on the forward strand.
GTTTCAACCAAACACCCAGGATGGCGCCGCGGTATCCGTCAGCCTCGATAGCCGCGGCGCAGCGAAGATGTTGCGCAACACGCAGGAAAATATCGGCCATTTGATGGCCGTCGTCTTCATCGAGCGGTCGCGCGAGAAAAATGCGCAAGGCGTCGAGGTCGACCGGACCCAGGAGGAAGTGATCAACCGCGCCACCATCCGCGGCGTGTTCAGCAACAACTTTCAGATCACCGGCGTGAATCCCATCGAAGGCCGCGAGCTCGCCTTGCTGTTGCGCGCCGGCGGACTCGCTGCGCCCCTCTACGCCGTCGAAGAGCGCGCCATCGGTCCGAGCCTCGGGCAGGACAACATCGACAAGGGCGTGAATGCGATGGTATTCGGCATGTTGGCGGCATTCGTTTTCATGGCCGTGTATTACAAGCTGTTCGGATTGATCGCCGATATCGTGCTCGCGGCAAACGTCGTGCTTCTCGTCGCGCTGCTCTCCCTCGTTGGCGCGGCGCTGACTCTTCCCGGCATTGCGGCGGTGGTTCTCACCGTCGGCATGGCGGTCGATGCGAACATTTTGATTTACGAGCGCATCCGCGAGGAGGTGCGCAATGGCGTGAGCCCGCGCGCCGCCATCAACGCGGGGTTCGAGCGCGCGTTTTCCGCAATCGCCGATTCCAATGTCACGGCGTTGATCGCGGGCGTGGTGTTGTGGCTATTCGGCACCGGCGCGGTGCGCGGCTTTGCCGTCGTGCTCGTGCTGGGCATTGCGACGTCCATGTTTACCTCGCTCATGGGAAGCCGGGCCGTCGTGCAGCTCATTTACGGCGGCTCGCGCAAAGTCGCGCGCTTGTCGATTTGATGCGCGGTTGCATGGCGGTGTGCCGCTTGCCGATCGACGTTTCTTGAGCTCTCGCTGAAATGGAGTTTTTCCATTCCGTCACGCGCTTTCCGTTCATGCGGACGCGCAAGGTCTGGTACGGGCTATCGGCCGTCCTGGTTCTCACATCGCTTGCATTGGTATTCATCCATGGCCTGAATTTGGGCGTGGATTTCACCGGCGGCGTGGTGGTCGAGACCAGCTTTGCCAAGACGCCCAACATTGATCGCTTGCGCGCGGCGTTGGATGCGGCCGGCGTGCGCTCGGCGCAGGTGCAAGCCTTTGGCAGCTCGCGCGACATTCTCGTGCGTCTGCCGCCCGGGGCGAACACCAAGGGCGAAGTGATCGGCGCGCGCATCCTGCAAACCTTCCGCACCGTCGATGCGAGCGCCGTCTTGCAGCGGACAGAGGTGATCGGGCCGCAGGTCGGCCAGGAACTTTTCGTCAAGGGCGCCTGGGCGCTGGTCGCCACGTTGATTCTCATCATGGTGTACGTGCTGATTCGATTCACTCCCAAGCTCGGTTTTGCGGCCATCATCGCGGTGTTGCACGATCCGGTGTGCGTGCTCGGCTTCTTTGCCGCGACGCAGATGACCTTCGATCTCACCGCCATCTCGGCCATTCTCGCGGTCATCGGATACTCGCTGAACGACACGGTGATCGTATTCGACAGGCTGCGCGAGCGGGCGCGCATGGCGCGCAAATTGTCGATCGCGCAGGTGATCGATGAGTCCATCAACCAGACCCTGTCGCGGACCTTGATGACCAAGCTCGTCACACTGCTCGTCGTGCTTGCGCTGCTGATCTTTGGCGGTGAGACACTGCGCGGATTTTCCGCAGCGCTGGTGATCGGCATTCTTGCGGGAACGTACTCGTCGATTTACGTTTCAGCCGCACTGGCGCTCGACATGGGATTGCGCACCGATGATTTGCTCGAGCGCAAACAAGCGCCGCCCGAAGAAGTCGACGGGTTGCCTTGAGCGGAATGGTCGAGCTGCTTTCCGACCCGCAGGCGTGGTTGTCGTTCGTCACGCTCGCCATCCTCGAGATCGTGCTTGGCATCGACAACATCATTTTCCTGTCTATCCTTGCAAGCCGGTTGCCGCCCGATCAACAGCCCCGCGCGCGGGTGTTGGGATTGGGTTTTGCGATGTTGACGCGGCTTGCCCTGCTGTTCTCCATCAAGTGGCTGACCACGTTGAGATCGCCTTTATTCAGCGTTTTTGGTAACGAGCTTTCAGGGCGGGATCTCATTCTGCTCGCGGGCGGCGTGTTCCTGCTCGTCAAGGCCACGAGCGAGATTCGCTCGACGGTGCGTCCCATACACGAAGAGCGCAAGGTCAATTTGCGCGACTCGTTCTGGCTGATCATCTTGCAAATCGGCATCATCGATATCGTGTTCTCTCTGGATTCGGTGTTCACCGCCATCGGGCTCGCGCAGCGCATCGAGGTCATGGCGGCGGCCATCGTGGCTTCGGTCTTTGTGATGATGGTGGTGTCCGGCGCGGTCAACGCGTTCATCGAGCGCTATCCAACCATCAAAATTCTTGCGCTCTCCTTTCTCGTCATGGTGGGCGCCCTGCTGGTCGGAGAGGCGTTCGACGTCGAGATCTCGAAGAATTATTTGTATTTCGCGATGGCGTTTTCATTCGGCGTCGAGCTCATGAACATCCGCGCGCGCGTCAACCGTGGCCTGTAGTCCGAGCAGCGCCCATGTTCTACGGAGCTGATATCCGCCCTGAACTTGGCCTCTAGGAGAACCATGAGCTCCAAAGTTTATGCGGATGCCAACAGCGCTTTGGCTGGCGTCTTGTTCGATGGCATGACGTTGATGGTGGGCGGCTTCGGCCTATGCGGCATCCCTGCCAGCCTCATTCAAGCGGTGCGCGATTCCGGCGTGGGCCAGCTCACGGTAATCGGCAACAATGTCGGTTGCGATGGGCATGGAATGTGGCACGTTCTCAGCAACGGGCAAATCAAAAAAGTGCTTGCATCGTACGTGGGTGAGAACAAGGTGTTGGAGCAACGCTATCTCACCGGCGAGATCGACATCGAATTCAACCCGCAGGGCACCCTGGCGGAGAGAATTCGCGCGGGCGGGGCAGGTATTCCGGCGTTTTACACCCGCACCGGGTATGGCACCCAGGTGGCGGAAGGAAAGGAGACCCGCATGTTCAACGGCGAGAATTATGTGATGGAGACCGGACTGGTTGCCGACGTCTCGCTCGTGCATGCGTGGAAAGGCGATCGAGAAGGGAATCTCGTCTATCGTAAGACCGCACGCAATTTCAATCCGATGATGGCCACGGCAGGCAAAGTGACGGTGGCCGAAGTCGAGGATCTGGTCGAGATTGGGGCGCTTGACCCCGACCAAATCCATACGCCCGGAATTTACGTACAGCGGATTTTCGCGATCACGGACCATCGGCGGCACATCGAGCGGGTCACCACGCGGCCGCGCGAAACCGCACAGTCCGGCTAGGCTTCACATTGCGCGCAAAGCGCGCGTACCGTGTGCACTGCGAGCGCCATGCCCTGCGAGCATGGCGCTCGAGCCGCTGCGGCACGCGCTGCCCGCTCGATCTATTCGGCTTCGAGAATCGACCGCAGCATCCAAGCAGCTTGCTCGTGCACCGTCAAACGCTGGGTGAGCAAGTCGGCGGTCGGCTCATCATTCGCTCGATCCGCGAGTGGAAAGACCTCGCGCGCCGTGCGCGCCACGGCTTCATGTCCGTCCACCAACAGCCTCACCATCTCTAGCGCGGAGGGAGGCTCAGCGGGCGCGTCTTTGAGCGAGGTGAGCTTGCCGAATTGTGCATACGATCCCGGCGCGTTGTGCCCCAGAGAGCGGATGCGCTCGGCGATGGGATCGACCGCGTTCCACAATTCCGTGTACTGATTCATGAACATCGCATGGAGCGATGTGAACAGGGGACCGGTGACGTTCCAGTGGAAATTGTGCGTGGTGAGATACAGCGTGTAGGTATCCGCGAGCACGCGCGACAAGCCTTGCGCGATTTCCTGCCGATGCTCTGCGCTAATGCCGATGTGAATGTTCGAGCGCGCCGCGCCGGAAACGACCTTGGATTTTTCTGTAGCCATGATGCACTCCAATTGAATGGCTTCATCATCCGCGCGGGCGAATATTTCGTCCAGTCGTTTGATCCGATGGTTCTCATAGATCAGCTCTATGAGTAAATACCGCGCGAAACGGTGCGACCTAGCCCGTGCGCAGCAAGAGCTCAGTCAGGGTGTCGAAACCTTCGAGCAAGCTCTCGACGTGATGCGGCAGCGTGACGGGCGAAACCAGCATCATGTTATGAAACGGCGTGATCAATACGCCGCGGTTCAACAGACCCAAGCGGATGGCGCGCTCCAGCGAAGGCACGAAGGACCGCAGGGCTTCGCCGCCGTTCTTGAGCGGCTCGGGCGTTGGAATGTATTCGACTCGTCCGCCGGCGCGCACGACGTGCCATGGCAAGGAGCGCGCCGTGATGATTTGCCGCAAGCCTTTTTCCAAACGGGCCGCAAACAGCTCGATGTGGCGATACGCCGATTCAGTCATGACCTGTGTCAGCGAAACCTGTAAGACCGCCAGGGTGAGCGCGTTTCCGGAAAGCGTGGTGCCGAGACCCGAATGGCCCGCGGGCTTTTCGCGTCGAGCGCGCGTCCAACCGGCCGCCACCGCCTCGGTAAATCCCCACGCCGCCGCCGGTAAGCCCGCCGCAATGGCCTTGCCAACCACGAAGAAATCGGGATCGAGTCCGTGCAGGTGCGAATATCCTCGCGGTCCCGAAGACAGGGTGTGAGTCTCATCGATGAGAAGCAGCGTGCCGTGAGCGCGCGTCAAGCGTCGCAGCTCTTCGTGGTAGCCCGCCTGCGGCAGCACCATGCCGCAATTGGTGAGAAGCGGCTCGGTGATCACACAAGCCACATCGCCGGGAGCGAGCGCCTGCTCGAGCGCGGCAATGTCGTTGAATTCGATGACTTTGGTGTGCGCTCCGGCCTCGCCTGCTTGCCCTAAGAGACTGGGCAGGTTGACCGCACGTCCACCTTCCAACTGGACGTACGTCTCGTCCACCGCGCCGTGGTAGCACCCATTCATCACCACGATCTTGGGCCGCTGAGTGACCTCGCGCGCGATGCGCAGCGCAAACCGGTTGGCGTCCGATGCCGTCGTGGCGAGTTGCCAGTACGGCAGCGAGAAGCGCTCGCGCAGCAGACGGCCCACATCGCTCGCAAGAGTATTCGGCATCATCATGGTGAAGCCGCGATTTGCATGCTCTTGCAGCGCGCGCACCACTTGCGGCGGCGAGTGACCAAACATGGCGCCCGTGTCGCCGAGACAGAAATCGGCGTACTGCACGCCGTCGACATCGCGCAGCGCCGCGCCTTGCGCGTCGATGGCGACGAGCGGAAACGGGCCGCCCCAGTCCAGCATCCAATGCATGGGAACGCCCGCGTAAAAAGCGTTCTCGTTTCGCAATGCGATTTTGCGCGCTTCCGGGTGCGTCGCCTCGTAGCGAATGAGCTCCGATTTCGCAACGGATTCGAGGCGCGCGGGGTCCAGCCCCGCAACGCGCGCGCGTGATTCAGTCGGCATGCGGCAGGCTCTTCAGGCTCGGTTCAACGCGCTATGACGGCGGCCGTAACCCGCATAAATGACCGCGCCGACGAGCGCCCACGCCAAAGCCAGAATCCACGCGTTGCCGGAGAGCTGCGCCAACAGAAAAGCGCACGCCAGCGCGCCTGCGACGCAAATCACAGGCGCCATGGGCACGCGAAAAGGGCGCGCCAAATCAGGCCGAGTCGAGCGCAGCACCAACACGCCGATGCACACGACCAGGAACGCCATCAATGTGCCGAACGAGACCAGCTCGCCCAAAATCGTAACGGGCAACAAGCCGCCCATCGTTGCCGCCAGCACGCCGGTGCAGAGCGTCGCGAACCCTGGGGTGCGAAATTGCGGATGGACCCGCGAAAACGCGCGCGGCAACAAGCCGTCCTTCGACATGGAAAAGAAAATGCGTGCCTGGCCCAAGATCATGACCAAAATGACCGAGGTCATGCCCGCGATTGCGCCGAGCTTGACCAGAACTCCAAGCTTGCTGACCGAGGGAAACTGATCGAGCGCATAAGCCACGGGCGCCGGCACATTCAATTCGCCATACGGCACCATGCCCGTCAACACCGCGGACACCAGAATGTACAGAGCGGTGCAAATGACGAGGCTTCCCAAAATTCCCACCGGCATGTCGCGTTGAGGGTTCTTTGCTTCCAACGCCGCCGTGGAAACGGCATCGAAGCCGACGTATGCAAAGAAAATAATCGATGCCGCGCGAAAAACACCATCCCATCCGAAGCGCCCCGGGCCCGCGTTCGGCGGAATGAATGGGTGCCAGTTGGCTGAATTGATCAACGCTGCGCCGAACGCGATGAAAAGCACGATGACCGTCACTTTGATCGCCACGATCACCGTGTTGAAATTCGCTGACTGTTTGATGCCGAAGTAGCACAGCGAGGTGATTGCAGCGATGACCAAAACGGCCGGCAAATTGATGACGGCGCCTGTGGCGACGATGCGCCCGCCGCTCGAAGGCGCAAACGGCGCCGTGGTGAACGCGGCGGGAAGATGCCATCCGAGCTGATTCATCAAGCTGACGATGTAGCCTGACCAACCCACCGAAACCGTGGAGGCCGCAAACAAATATTCGAGCACGAGCATCCAGCCGACGAACCAAGCGACGACTTCGCCCAGCGTGGTGTAGGCATACGAGTAAGCGCTGCCCGAGACGGGAATCATGGCGGCAAACTCCGCGTAGCAGAGCGCGGCCAGCGCGCACGCAATGCCTGCGAACACGAACGCGAGCACGAGCGCGGGGCCCGCATGCTCGGCGGCGGCCACGCCGGTCAGCACGAAGATGCCGGTGCCGATGATTCCGCCGATGCCTAACGCGATGAGCGCCGCGGGGCCAAGCGCACGATTCAATTCGCTCGCGCTCTCGACGACGATGGGCTTGGTTCTGAATAGGCTCATGCGCGAAGCTCCCATTTAATCGACCGAGATCGTTCGAGCCGTCACGCAGCCAGCTCGCTCGAAACGAAAGGTTTCAACAGCTCGATCAAGCCGGAGAAAACTCGCGGATTTCCCGCGACGATGTTTTCGCCCAAGCCATACTCATCGCCGCGCGGCGTGCCTACCCGGCCTCCCGCTTCCTGGATGAGCAAGGCGCCGGCGGCAGTATCCCAAGGCTGCAAACCGAATTCCCAGAAGCCATCGAGGCGCCCCGCGGCGACGTATGCAAGATCGAGCGATGCGGCGCCCGGGCGGCGCACGCCGGCCGTCTCGCTCATCACGGCTTTCAGAATGCTCAAGTACACATCCACGTGAGCACCGACCATGCGGTACGGAAAGCCGGTGCCGATGAGAGCGCCTTCGAGCCCACGCTGTGAGCTGACGCGAATCTTACGCTCATCGAGCTGCGCGCCGGCGCCGCGCGAGGCCGTGAACATTTCCTGTCGCATGGGATCGTAGACGATGGCGTGCTCGAGCTTGCCGCGCGTCTGCACGGCGAGCGATACCGCGAACGTCGGAAAGCCGTGCAAGAAATTGGTGGTGCCATCCAGCGGGTCGACGATCCACACGACCTCGCCTGTGCCGCTTTGCCCGCTTTCTTCCGCAAGAAAAGCGTGCTCCGGGTAGGCGCGCCGCACGGTTGCGATGATTTCTTCCTCGGCGCGCCGGTCGATTTCGGTGACGAAATCGTTGCGGCCCTTGCTGTCGATTTTCAGGGAATCCAGGCGCGACAGGCTCTTTGCGATCAGATCGCCGGCACGGCGCGCGGCTCGCTGACCGATGTTGAGCAGTGGATGCATGAGGTCGAAGTAGAATAGCAGGCATGGCTGCGCTAGTCCGCATCGTGCTTATTGAGCCGAGCCACCCGGGAAATGTGGGCTCCGTGGCCCGCGCCATGAAGAACATGGCGCTCGCTGATTTGGTGCTGGTGCGGCCGCGTGCGTTTCCTCACGCCGACGCCCTCGCGCTCGCGGCCGGCGCGGACGATGTACTTGAAAGCGCGCGGGTGGTGCAATCCACCGCCGAGGCCATCGAGGATTGTGGCTTGGTTGCCGGCACCACGTCTCGCCCGCGGTCTCTCAATTGGGACTTTCTCACACCGCGCGACCTGGCTTTGCGCGTGCAGACTCTGCCGCCGGATGCGCGCGCCGCACTCCTGTTCGGATCGGAGCGGTATGGTCTTGCGAATGACGACTTGCAAGCTTGCAACGTCCTCGTGCGCATCCCCGCGAACGATGTCTATAGCTCACTCAATCTCGCCATGTCCGTGCTGATCATCGCGTATGAAATTTTCATGCTGCGAGCAGCGCCCGCATCGCATTCCCAACACGAGCGGCCGCTCGCAACTGGCGCGCAGATGGAGCATTTCTTCGCGCATTGGCAGCGCGCCATGGACCATGTCGGTTTCGAGGATCGCAATGGCGAGGGTCATTTGATGACGCGGGTGCGCCGTTTGTTCAATCGGGCGCAGCTCGATGAGAACGAAGTCAACATTTTGCGCGGCATGCTCACGGCGGTTCAGGGAGAGCGGCGCCGCGCGGGCGGCTAGCGGCGGCGTGTCCTTACCCATTTATCTCGACTATGCGGCCACGACGCCGCTCGACCCACGCGTGCGGGCATGCATGCTCGAGTGCATGTCGAGCGACCTGGGCTACGGCAACTCTGCTTCGATCACGCATGCGCTGGGTGACGAGGCGGACCGGCTCATCGAGCGCGCCAGGGCACAAGTGGCATCGGCCGTGGGCTGCGCTGTGGGCGATGTCATTTGGACTTCGGGCGCAACCGAGGCCGACAACCTCGCCGTGCTTGGAGTGGCGCGTTATTACCGGGCGCGGGGCACGCATGTGGTTACATCGCGAATCGAGCACCGCGCCGTGCTGGCGGCATGTCAGGCGCTGCAGCGCGCGGGCTGGAGCGTGACGTATCTCGAACCCGACGCGGCGGGATGCATCGGCGCTGATTCCGTAGCGCAGGCGATCACTGCCGCCACCACGCTGGTGTCGATCATGCATGTCAATAATGAGATCGGTGCCGTGCAGGAGATCGAGGCCATTGCGCGCACCTGCCGGCAACACAACGTGCCGCTGCACATCGATGCGGCGCAGAGCGTCGGCAAAGTGGCCGTTGATCTTCGAGCCATTCCGGCAGCGTTGGTGTCGCTGTCCGCGCACAAATCCTATGGACCCAAGGGCATCGGCGCGTTGGTCTGGCTCGATCACGATGTCTTTCTCGAGCCGCTGCAGTTTGGCGGAGGTCAGGAGGAGGGGCTGCGGCCCGGGACACTACCGACCCATCAAATCGTCGGCATGGGCGAGGCGTTCGAGATTGCGGCGCGCGAGCAGGCTCAGGATGCCGAGCGTGCCTCGCAACTGCGCTCTCGGCTATGGGAGAGATTGAGCGCCTTGGGAGGCGTCTTGCTCAATGGCGGGCCAGCGCATTGCGCGCCGCAATTTCTCAACGTATCGTTCGAAGGCGTGGAGGGCGAGAGTCTGATCGCGGACATTCGCGCCGACGTCGCGGTGTCGGTTGGCGCTGCTTGCAGCTCGGCGAGCCGCGAGCCCTCGGCGGTGCTTCGGGCGCTCGGCCGCAGCGCTCAGATGGCAGAGAGCAGTTTGCGCTTCAGCATCGGTCGCTTTACCACCGCAGAAGAGATCGAGCGCGCCGCGGATCACGTCGAGGCTTCGGTGCGCCGCTTGCGTGCCTTGTCGTGCGCGTGATGGGCGGTCGATTGCACTACAACGCACTGACTCATCGGTATTTCAAGAGTGCGGCATTGAATGGAAGCTTGCTCGGAGAATGTGTCGGCCGCGGCGCGGCGGGCGATGAAGATAGCGGTTGCCGGGTGCAGTTCGATCTCGCGCTCGGGCCCACGGGCATCGAGGCGGCGCGCTTCCAAGCGTTCGGTTGTCCGCATACCTTGGCCGTCTGCGCGTGGCTGTGCGAGCAGGCGAGCGCGCGCACGAGCGAGGCCGAAAGGTCGGCCGACCGATTGTCCGTACCCGCGAGCGAGCCAGCGTTGCCCGAAAGCATCGAGCGGATCGGCCGGCGATTCGAGGTGCCACGCGAAAAAATGAGCCGCTTGCTCCTCATCGAAGATGCGTGGCTTGCGGCAATTCGGCAGGCCGTCACGAAACGCGGGAATTTACGTCCATACAATAGGTCTCATGAGGGCGAAGGAGAGTAAACATGTCAATCGCTTTGACTGAGTCCGCGGCGCTTCGAGTCAGAACTCATTTGGAGAAGCGCGGCTCGGGGATCGGGTTGCGTCTGGGCGTCAAGAAGACCGGGTGTTCCGGTTTTGCATACGTCATCAATTATGCGGACGAAGTACAGCCGGGCGACTCAGTGTTCAAGGCGCGCGGCGTCACTGTGCTCGTGGATGCCGCGAGCTTGCCGCTGATCGACGGTACCGTCGTCGATTTCGTCAAGCAGGGCTTGAACGAAGCATTCAAGTTTCAGAACCCGAAGGCCAAAGGCGAATGCGGCTGTGGGGAAAGCTTCAACGTCTGATGCGACGCGTCGATAAGGCTCGAAGCGGCGCGCAATGCGCTTCGCATAACCTGTCCAGAGCTTCCCCGGGGTTTGATGTAAACTTCCGCGTCTTTGCGCGCACGGGCTGGGCCTGGCGCCTCACCTGACCTAGGAAGGCTCATCAATTCATGGCTATTGAGCGTACGCTGTCCATCATCAAGCCCGATGGGGTCGGCCGCGATTTGATCGGCGAGGTGTACAAGAGGCTGGAAGGCGCCGGCTTGAAAATCGTCGCTGCGCGCATGCTGCACTTGTCGCGCGCAGATGCGGAAAATTTTTACGCCGTTCATCGCGAGCGGCCTTTTTACCGAGACCTGGTTGCGTTCATGACCTCGGGCCCCGTCATGGTTCAGGTACTCGAGGGCGAGGGCGCCGTGCTCAAGCATCGCGATGTTATGGGAGCGACGGACCCGAAGAAGGCGGACCGCGGCACCATTCGAGCGGATCTCGCGCGCAGCATTGATGAGAATATCGTGCATGGCTCGGACGCTCCGGAAGCGGCGGTGCGCGAAATCTCATTTTTCTTTCGCGAGACGGAAATCTGTCCGCGCACGCGTTGAGGCGCTGGCATGCATGCTCGCCGAGAACATCAATTTTCTGGGGCTTCCTCGCGCTGAGTTAGAAGCGCTCGTCAAGGAACGCTTCGGCGCGCAAGCCTTTCGTGCGCGCCAGCTCATGAAGTGGATTTACAAGCGCGGCGTCGGAAATTTTGCCGCCATGAGCGATCTGTCCAAGGATTTTCGCATCGAGCTCGAGCGCGTCGGTTCGGTACGGGCGCCTGAGATCGCCAGCTCGCGGATTTCCGCAGACGGCACGCGCAAGTGGCTACTGCGCATGGATGAAACCCAGGGCATCGAGACCGTCTTCATTCCGGAAGCCGACCGTGGCACCCTATGCATCTCGAGCCAGGTCGGCTGCGCCATGGACTGCTCGTTTTGCGCAACCGCCCAACAGGGTTTCAATCGCAACTTGAGCAGCGCGGAAATCGTCGGGCAAGTTTGGCTCGCCCAGCGCGAGCTGGCCGCCGAGGATGCGGCGTTCGCTGCGCTCACGCCTGCCGCGATGGAATCAGCTGCTGCGACGCGTTTGCCCGCCGCGCGTCGCCGCATCACCAATGTGGTTTTCATGGGCATGGGCGAGCCGCTCGCCAACTATCGCAACGTGGTGCGCGCCATCGATGTGCTCGTCGATGATCTGGGCTATGAGCTTTCCCGGCGCCGCGTAACCTTGAGCACCTCGGGTCTCGTGCCGCAAATCTACAAGCTGGCGGAGGATTGCAACGTCGCTCTCGCGGTCTCGCTCCATGCGCCGAACGATGCGTTGCGCAATGAGCTCGTCCCCATCAATCGCAAGCACCCGATTGCAGAGCTCCTCGCCGCATGTTGGCACTATCTGGAAAAGCAGAACGGCCGAAACATCACCTTCGAATACGTCATGCTCGATGGGGTCAACGACTCCATCGAGCATGCGCGCGAGCTAGCGCGGCTTCTCGAGGACCATGCGGTCAAGCTCAACTTGATTCCGTTCAATCCATTTCCAGGCACGGCGTATCGCCGTTCATCGGCGCGAGCCACCCTTGCGTTCCGTGATGTGTTGAACGATCACAGCATCATCGCCACCATCCGCAAGACTCGGGGCGAAGACATCGATGCGGCGTGCGGGCAGCTTGCCGGGCGCGTCCTAAATCGTGCGTCGGCAAGGCTGAGCAACAAGCGCATGACCCCATCGGCCGCGGCATGAGGCGCGATGTCCGCACGGATCGGATGGCGCAAGTGCGGCGCGTGGCCTGGCTCGCGGCGGGCACGCTCGTATTGGGCGCGCTGACTGCGTGCCGCAGCGGGGAGGTGGCTCCGGGCCGCTCGGCGAGCGATGCGGCGGGGGTCAACCTGCAGTTGGCGGTGGAATACATCAAGCTGAACAACTTGCCCGTGGCGCGCGAGAAAATCGAGCGGGCGCTCAAGCAAGATCCGCAGAATGCCACCATTCAGGCCACCGCAGGCGTCTTGTATGAGCGGCTCAATGAAGATGCGAAAGCCGAGCGTTTTTATGCGACGGCCGCGCGCACGGGTAAGAACGACCCTAACGTGCAGAACACCTATGCAGGATTCTTATGCCGCAAGGGCCGGCACGAGGAAGGCGAAAAGTTGTTCATCGCGGTGGCGCACAGTCCGCTCTACCAGATGCCCGATGTGGCATACACCAACGCAGGTGTGTGTGCGCGCAGCGCGCCCATGGGTGCGGCGCGCGCAGAAGGTTATTTCCGTCAAGCGTTGACCATCCGCCCCAACGCGCCGGAGCCCCTGCTTCAGCTGGGCGATCTCATGATGGAGCGCGACGATGCAGCGCAAGCGCGCGGCATCGTCAAGCAATATCTGGCAAGCAACAAGCCAACGCCCGAAGTGTATTGGCTCGGGGTGCGCGCCGAGCGCCGTGGCGGCGATCCCGTGGCTGCGGCAAGCTACGCGCGAAAGCTCGAGACCGAATTCGGCAACTCACCGCAGGCGCAGCAACTGCGCAGCGGCATTCCGCACTGACGAGCATGAGCGCGTCCATCGCGCCGCTTCGCGGTGTTCACGACGTATTGCCCGAGCACATGCCGCAGTGGCACGCGCTCGAGCGCACCGTGCGGGAGGCGATGAGGGCGTACGGCTATCAAGAATTTCGCGTACCCATCATCGAGCAGACGCAACTGTTCAAGCGCTCGATCGGCGACTTCACCGATGTGGTCGAGAAGGAAATGTTCACCTTCGTCGACCAGGGCGAGGAATCCATTACGCTGCGTCCCGAGGCGACCGCAGGCATCGTGCGCGCCATGATCTCAAATGGCTTGCTGCGTGAGTCCCGGCTGCGCGTGTGGTGCATGGGACCGATGTTCAGGCGCGAGCGGCCGCAAGCGGGGCGTTTCCGCCAGTTTCATCAAATCGATGTGGAATGCTTCGGGTTTCCGGGGCCCGATGTCGATGCGGAAGTCATTGCGCTGTCCGCAAGCATTTTCCGCCGCCTCGGAATTGGCGGCTTGAAATTGCAGCTCAACTCGCTCGGCACTCCTGCGGTGCGTGAGCTCTACCGCGCACGCTTGCGGGAATATTTCACCGCGCATGCCTCGAGCCTCGATGCCGACAGCACGCGGCGTCTGCAAGGCAATCCGCTGCGCATTCTCGACAGCAAACATCCACAGATGCAGAACCTCATCGATTCGGCTCCGCGTATGACGGATGCGCTCGATGCGGCATCCCAAGCGCACTTTGACGGGCTGTGCCGGCACCTGCGCGCGCTCGGCATCGACTTCGAGATCAATCCGCGGCTCGTGCGTGGGCTCGACTACTACACGCACACCGTGTTCGAGTGGGTCACGGACCGATTGGGCTCGCAATCGGCGGTCTGCGCGGGCGGCCGCTACGATGGGCTGGTGGCGCAACTCGGCGGCGCAGACACTCCCGGGATTGGCTGGGCCATGGGCGCGGAGCGGGTGATCTTGCTGCTCGATCAGATCGCAGGCGAGCGGCGCAGAGAATGTCCGCAAGTGTACATCGTGGCCGGCGAAGCGGAGAGTGCGCGCGTGACCGCGCTCGCGCTCGCCGAGTCATTGCGAACCCAGTGGCCTGAGCTCAGCGTGCAAACGCACTTGGGCGGTGGCAGCTTCAAATCGCAGTTCAAGCGCGCGGACAAGAGCGGCGCGGAGCTGGCCTTGATCGTGGGCGATGAAGAGGTAGCGGATGGCCGCGTCTCGCTCAAATGGCTGCGCCAGGAGCTGCCGCAGGAGCGGTGCGCGGCCGCCGATGTGAGCGAACGAATCGTCCGCATGTTGGGTCAAACGCGCGGATAATCCTTCGCAGGATTCGAACAGCACCCGGGGAGCGGCATGGCCGATGGATTGATGACCGATGACGAGCAGCTCGAGAACGTCAAGCGTTGGCTGGCGGTCAATGGGCCATGGCTGGCCGGAGGTATGGTCGTTGCGGCCGTGCTGGTCGTGGGCTGGCGTTATTACGAGAGTCAGAAAAGCCAGCAGGCCGTGGGCGCCGCGGCGCGTTTCGATGCGCTGAGCCAAGCCATGGACAAGAACGAGGCGTCCAAGGCTCACGGGTTGGCCGCATCGCTGCAGAAGGATTTCGGCGCATCGCCCTATGCCGATCAAGCCGATCTCATGGAGGCAAAGCTCGCGGTCGATGCGGGCCTGCTCGATAAAGCGGTAGCGCCGCTGACGCACGTGATGAATTCATCGCGCGATGAGGAGCTCCGTCACGTCGCGCGGCTGCGGCTCGCACGTGTGCTGATTGCACAAAAGAAAGCATCGAACGCGTTGACGTTGCTCGGCGCCGCATCGAGCCGCGCATTCGCCGCGCGTTACCGCGAGTTGCGGGGCGATGCGTACTACGCGATGAATGACAAGCCGAACGCATTGAAGGAGTATCAAGCCGCGCTCGCAGATCCAGAGGGGCAAGGGCTCGAGCGAGGTTTCTTGGAGGCCAAGATCACTGATTTGGGCGGCGCGCTTCCATCCTTCGATGCGTCTGCGCCGCTCGCACGGGCAGCGGCCAAGTAAGCATGCGGCATCGCTTACATCGCGCGGCGCTCGTATGCGCTGCAGCCGTGTGGCTCTGCAGCGCTTGCAGCAAAGACAAAGACGTCGAGCCGCCGGCGGAGCTCGTCAAGTTTCCGCAGACTTTGCGAATCGATGAGATTTGGAGCCAAGGTGTCGGCAATGGCAAAAAGCAAGCGCGTCTGCGCTTGGGGCTTGGGCCCGCCGTCGATCAAGGAACCGTGTACGCGGCATCTCACAAGGGTGAAGTCGTCGCGATTGCGTTGACCAATGGCAAGCAGCGCTGGAAGACTCAAGTGAAGTTGCCGCTGTCCGGCGGCCCCGCGGCGGCCTTTGGCCTCGTGGTCGTCGGCGCGAGCAAGGGACAGATCGTTGCGCTCGATGCGCAAACGGGACATGAGCGCTGGCGCTCGCGCGTGAATTCGGAATTGTTGTCGGCCGCGGCCATCAGCGAGAACGTCGTGGCGCTGCGCTCCGTGGATGGCCGTCTGCACGGCCTGGATGCGGCGAGCGGAAAGCCACTGTGGTCCGTGGAGCAGCCCGTGCCGCGCCTGAGTCTACGCGGCGCCGCCTCGCCGGTCATCGCGCGCGACATGGCCATTAGCGGTTTCGACAACGGCAAGGTCATGGCCGTGACCTTGGGGCACGGTGACACCGTGTGGGATACCACGCTCGCATCGCCGCACGGCAAGACAGAGCTCGAGCGGCTCGTTGATATCGATTCGGCTGTGCGCGCGGCCGGCGACAACGTGTATGCCGTGGGCTTTCAGGGCCGTATCGCCATGCTCGCCATCGATTCGGGTCAAATTTGGTGGGCGCACGACATGTCGAGCTACCGGGGCTTGGCCATCGAAGACGAAGCGCTTTACGTGGCAACTGCCGATGGCGTGGTGAGCGCGCTGCATGCACGGGATGGCTCGGAGATCTGGCACAACGATCAATTGAAGCGGCGCGGCTTGAGTGTGCCCGTGGTGACGAGCAAGGCCATCGCGGTGGCTGATTTTCAAGGCTACGTGCATTGGCTCGACAAGAGCAACGGCAACCTGGTCGCGCGCGAACACATCACCAAAGACCGGGTCACGAACCCGCCGGTCGCCGAGGGCGACATCGTGGTGGTCTTGACCGACGGCGGCAAGCTCGCGGCATTTCGCAGCGGAAAGAGTCCAAAATCTTGATGCCCGCCGGACGGGCCCACGCGCGCATATGCTCCCCGTCCTCGCTCTCATCGGCCGGCCCAACGTCGGCAAATCGACGCTGTTCAATGCGCTGACGCAGACGCGGGACGCGCTGGTCGCTGATTTCCCCGGGCTGACTCGCGACCGGCAATACGGATTCTCGCGCCGCACGGACATACCCTGCATCGTCATCGACACGGGCGGCTTGATCGAACAGGCACACGGCGTGGAAAAGCTCATGGTCGAGCAAACCGCGCAGGCGATCGCCGAGGCCGATCGGCTCATCGTGCTGGTCGATGGGCGCGCGGGCATCACCGCTCAGGACGAATTCGTCGCGCAGCTTGCAAGAAGAAGTGGCAAGCCCACGGTTCTCGCGGTGAACAAGACCGAAGGCTTCGATACGGAAGCCGCGATTGCGGAATTTTATGCGCCGGGGCTCGGCACTCCGCTTGCCGTCGCGGCAGCCCATGATCAAGGCACCGTCAGTCTGCTCGAGGCAGCGCTCGCAGGGCTGTCACCCGATCCGAGCGATGGGCCCGACGAGCAGAGAATTCGCATCGCCGTAATCGGCCGGCCGAATGTTGGAAAGAGTACGCTCATCAACCGGATTCTCGGCAACGAGCGCTTGGTGACGTTCGATAGCCCGGGCACCACACGCGATGCGGTGACCGTACCGTTCGAGCGCGATGGTCAGCCTTATGCACTCATCGACACGGCGGGAGTTCGCCGCCGTGCACGCATCGATTCGGCGGTGGAGAATTTCAGCATCGTCAAGACCATGCAGGCCATCGAGCGTGCGCACGTGGTGATTCTCGTGATGGATGCGCAGGAAAATGTGGCCGAGCAAGATGCGAGCTTGCTCGGCACCGTGCTCGAGCAGGGCCGCGCGCTGGTGTTGGCGGTGAACAAATGGGATCACGTGCCATCCGAGCAGCGCGACAGCATTCGCGCGCAAGTCGCGGCGCGCATGGCGTTCGCAGATTTTGCGCCCTTGCATTTCATTTCTGCGCGGCACGGCACGGGAGTGGGCGCCGTGCTCGAATCAGTGCGCTCGGTGTATGCGGCTGCCATGCGTGAAATGCCCACTCAGGCACTCACGCGAGTGCTCGAGGCTGCTCTGGTCAGCCACCAGCCGCCTCTGGTCCATGGACGCCGCATCAAGCTGCGCTACGCGCATCAAGGCGGGCGCAATCCGCCCTTCATCGTCGTGCACGGCAATCAAACGGACCATGTGCCGGAAAGTTTCCGCAGATATCTCGTGAATGTTTTTCGCAAAGCCTTCGATCTGCAAGGCACGCCGGTGCGCGTCGCGTTCCGCGGCGACGAAAACCCTTATCGGCACAAGCGCAATCTCCTCACCCCGCGCCAACTCAAGAAGCGCCGCCGCCTCATCTCGCGTCACTGAGCGTCCGCGCACGCACCAAAAGCGTGCCACGGCCCTCGATGCCTGGGTCGAATTCCGCTTTAAGCCGCTGATCTTTATTGAAAGCGCCCGCTTGGCACAGCGGATGCTTAAGCATCTCGCAATGGCACTCGCGTAAGTGCCGGTTGCGAAGAAAACAACGTAGGGGCGTGCATCATGAAATTGATAACGGCCATCATCAAGCCGTTCAAGCTGGACGACGTCCGCAAAGCCATCGGCGATGTCGGCGTGCAAGGCATGACGGTCACCGAGGTGCGAGGCTTCGGGCGTCAGCGTGGACACACGGAGATTTATCGCGGCGCCGAATACGCCGTGGAGTTCGTGCCGAAAACCAAGATTGAGATCGCAGTGTCCGAGTCGCTTGCGGATCAGGTGGTCGAGGCCATCACCCAAGCTGCGCAGACCGGAAAAGTCGGCGACGGAAAGATTTTCGTCTTCGATCTGTCGCAAGTGGTGCGTATTCGCACGGGCGAGCGTGATGCATCGGCTATCTAGCGTGTTGTGCAAAGTCTGTGCGCGCTACGCGAGAATCCGTGAACCCGCGGGAAGCGCGCTTTACCGGAAGATCAACAATCAAGGGAAATTTGCATTCATGAGCATCAAGTCGGGATTGCTTTGCGCTGCGTTCGCTTTTCTCCTGGCCAATGTGGCAGCAGCCCAAGATCCGGCCGCGGAGAACACGCCAGCGTCGGCGTCCGCGGCGCCCGCGCCCACCGCGCCTTTCCTGGTCACCACCGACAAAATTTCGAGCGGCGACACCGCGTGGATGCTGACGTCCACCGCGCTCGTCTTGCTCATGACCATTCCCGGTCTCGCGCTGTTTTATGGCGGCATGGTGCGCAAGAAAAACGTGCTCGCAACCCTCATGCAGAGTTTCGCCATCACGGCGCTCGTCACGCTTCTGTGGTGGCTCATCGGCTACTCGTGGGCATTCACGCCGGGCTCGGCATTTCTGGGCGGCTCGACGCGCGCGTTTCTTGACGGCATGGTGTTCATGAAAGACGAAGGCAAGCTGACCGTGTCGCATCTGGCGAGCACGATTCCAGAGACCGTCTACTGCATGTTCCAACTGACCTTCGCCATCATCACGCCAGCGCTCATCACCGGTGCATTCGCAGACCGCATGAAATTCTCGGCCATGTTGGTGTTCATGACGCTGTGGTCGCTGCTCGTCTATTCGCCGATTGCGCACATGGTGTGGGAACCTTCGGGGTGGCTCGCGAAGAAGGGCGTGCTCGACTACGCGGGCGGCACCGTGGTGCACATCAATGCAGGCATCGCAGGGCTTGCAAGCTGTCTCGTGCTCGGCAAGCGCTTGGGATATGGAAAGGAAGCCATGCCGCCGCACAATCTCGTGTTGACGCTCGTCGGCGCATCGCTCCTGTGGGTCGGCTGGTTCGGCTTCAATGCGGGTTCTGCGGTCGCCGCCGATGGCCGCGCCGGAATGGCCATGGTCGCCACTCAAATCGCCACCTCGGCCGCCGCACTCGCATGGATGTTTGCCGAATGGATCGGCAAGGGAAAGCCGAGCGTTCTCGGCATTGCCTCCGGTGCGGTCGCAGGGCTCGTCGCCATTACCCCAGCGTCCGGCTACGTCGGCCCCACGCCCGCCGTCATCATCGGACTCGTCGCCGGCGTGTGCTGCTTTCTCGCAGCCACCTCGTTGAAGAGTGCGCTCGGTTACGACGACTCGCTCGATGCGTTCGGCGTGCACGGCATCGGCGGCATCATCGGGGCGTTGTTGACCGGCGTGTTTGCCAGCAAACAAATTGCGGGCGTGGAAGGCTCGGTGATCACTCAATTGTGGGGCGTGGGCACGACTGTCATCTACGGATTCGTGGTCAGTTTCGTGCTTCTCAAGCTGATCGACGTCACGTTGGGCTTGCGGGTCTCAGAAGATCAGGAGCGCGAGGGGTTGGATATCTCCTTGCACGGCGAGCGCATTGAATGACGCTCCGCCGCAGTGCTCGGCGCCCACAGCCCATTCTTTCGCATCGGCACTTTCATGGGGACTGATCCACAATGAAATGGCAGACCTCGATCGTTTGTTGCTTATTTGCGAGCGGCTGTACGGGAATGGTGCTCGCGGCAGATGCACCGGCGGGCGATCAGCCCGCCGCGCCGAGCCTCTCCGATGTGCTGACCGCATCTGGGATTACCGCGACCGGGTATGTGGCCGCGTCTTACGATCATTCGAACGGTTACCCGGGCAACCTGCATCAGTTCGACGTCAAGCACGATACGTTTCAGCTGGATCAAGCAGGCTTGACCATCGCGTATCAACCGAAAGAGGGCTTCGGCGCGTTGGTCGATGTGATCGGCGGTGAGGATGCGCGCATCCTCCACAGTGTCGAAGACGGCAGCGACAACAGCATCGATGTGAAGCAAGGTTTCGTGCAATACGCCACCGGGCCGCTGACCATCATGGCCGGAAAATTCGCAACGCTTGCGGGCTTCGAGGTCATCAACCCAACGGGCAATACCAATTTCTCCCGCTCGATTTTGTTTTTCGATTCGCAACCGCTGACGCACACAGGTGTCCGCGCCACTTACGCCATCAGCGATTTATTCACGGTCACGGCCGGCGTGAACAACGGATGGAACATCACCTCCACCTCATACGGCTCGAAGACGGGAGAGCTCAGCGTCGGGTTCATTCCCAACAAGACGTTCTCGATTCTGGCGACGGCGTATGCGGGCAGGGTCGAGGCCTACGATGGCGATCGATACCTGTTGGATCTCGTCGCGACGCTCAACGCCACTGCGCAGCTCAGCTTAGTGTTGAACGCCGATTTCAACCGGCAAAAGAATGCGTTCGGCGATGGAACCGATGCGAAATGGGGCGGTGTCGCGGGATATGTGAATTTTGCTTTCAGCGATCACTGGCGTCTTTCAGTGCGCGGTGAATATTTCAGGGACAAGGACGGTTTCACCACAGGGTTCGACCAGCATGTGTGGGAAGGCACGGTGACTTTGGGCTACATGCCGGCGAGGAGCTTCGAGCTACGTCTCGAGGGCCGCTACGACAAGGCGCAAGAAGATTCCTTCGCCCGCCACGGCGATCCATTCGCGGTGGGAACCCTACTTGATTCCAAGAGCCTCACCGGTTTCGCAGCACAAGGCATCTACAAATTCTAACGGGTGATGAAGGCTGCGAATCTGCAGCGTATGGCACACCCCCACGCGCCCGCTAAAAATAGTGCGTCGCCTTTTTGGAAAGAACATGGCGCTTACTCAAAGGTTGCGATATGGCCGAGCGGTCATTGCGTGGGTCTTAAGAATAGCTGAGGATCCACCCAAGCTCGATTCAACGCGATGCCC
The DNA here is from genome assembly GCA_964247385.1 of uncultured Steroidobacteraceae bacterium. Lineage (GTDB taxonomy): Bacteria > Pseudomonadota > Gammaproteobacteria > Steroidobacterales > Steroidobacteraceae > TMP-86. Next base: position 28,562 of record CAXTUB010000007.1, read on the forward strand.
CAATGCAAGTGTGGACCGGTGGCGCGGCCCGTCATGCCCACTTCGCCGAGCACGCCACCTACCTGCACTCGCTCACCGCTCCGCACGGAAATTTTGCGCAAGTGGCAATACATGGAAATGAGCCCGTGGCCATGATCCAGAAAAACCGTATTGCCGTTAAAAAAGAAATTGCCGGTGAGCGCGACCGTGCCCGGCATGGATGCGTGAACCGTCGCGCCTACGGGCGCCGCAATGTCCATGCCGCTATGGGGATTGCGCGACTCGCCGTTGAACACGCGCCTGAGGCCGAACGAGCTGCTGCGCACGCCCGGCACCGGCGCATCGACCAGCCAGCTCGAGATGGCCGGGGCGCCGCTAAACCGCGCGAGCACGGCTTCGATGTCGCGCCGCTCCCGCGCAACGCGTCTCAAGTCGCTGGGCGACAAGTTCACTTGTTTGGGAGGGACCTTCAAAGCTTGCACAGCGTAGGTCTTCGCCTCGACCGTGAAAGACTCGCTCGAGGAGTCAGTCGAGGCGATGTCGAACACGTGGCGACCCGGCGCCGTATCGAGCGGAATTCCAATGACGGCAACCCATTGGCCACCGTGCGCGATCACCAAAACCGGGCTGCCGCGGAATGCGACCCGCGGCGCGACTTCCGTTGGTGAGACATCGCCCAGCGGCACCACGGCGATGCCGCCGGGTACGCGCGAATCGCGCGGCAGCGGAGCGTCGTTCGCATTCATGTTTGCGGCGCTCGCGACTCGCAGCACACCGGCGAGAAGGACTCCGGCCCAGCCTGGAATGCGCATTACGCGGTGCCGCAACCCGCTACTCCACGCGGGCGCGCAAGGCACCGCGCTCGATTTGTATTTCCAACTGCGAGCCGCGAGGCGCTTGGGCAACGTCACGCACGATCGCCCCTTCTTGATTCTTTACGATGGCGTAGCCGCGGCTCAGGGTCGCCAAGGGGCCGATGGCCGACAGCGTGCGCGCGAGCGGCGCGAGACGCGCCTGCGCGCGTGCGATGCGCGCGCTCGCGCTGGCGTGCAGGCGGCGCGCCAGCATTTGATGCCGCAGTGTGCGAGCACGCAACTGCCGCGCCGGACTTGCGCGCTCCAGACGCAATTGCAGCGCGTTCAGCCGCGCGGCGCGCCGCTCTTGACCACGTGAATGGCAGCGCCGCAACGCCGCTTCGATCTCATCGAGGCGCTGCGCTTGCTGCGCAAGCCGCATCGTCGGACTGGCGAGCTGAGTGCGACGCTGCAGATACACGAGTCGCTCGCGCAGTTGCGCGATGCGCCTTCGCGCGAGTTGCTCGAGGCGAGCAAATTGCGCAGCGACTTGCCTGCAGTACTGCTGACCATCCGGCACGGCCAACTCGGCGGCGGCGGAGGGCGTGGGAGCGCGTACATCGGCCGCGAAATCAGCGATGGTGAAATCGATTTCATGACCCACCCCGCTGATGAGCGGGATCGGACTCGATGCGATGCAGCGCGCCAAGGCTTCGTCGTTGAACGCCCACAAATCCTCGAGCGAGCCGCCGCCGCGCGTCAAGATCAGCACATCGCACTCGGCTTGCGCGTGCGCAAGCTGGAGCGCAGCGACGAGCTCAGCCGGCGCATTCGTGCCTTGCACGGATGCGGGATAGATGATGACCGGTATACCCGCGAAACGGCGCGCGAGCACATGCAAGACATCGCGCACTGCGGCGCCGCTGGGTGAGGTGACAATGCCAATGCGCCGCGGCATTCTTGGCAATGAGCGCTTGCGCTCCGCCGCGAACAGGCCTTCGGCCGCGAGCTTGGCTTTGATCCGCTCGAACTCGCGCTGCAGCGCACCGACGCCGGCGTCTTCCATGTGATCGACGACCAGTTGAAATTCGCCACGCGGCTCATATAGGGTCACGCGGCCGCGAATGAGCACGTGCTGACCATCGCGGGGCTGCGCGCGTGTGAGCCGGTTGCGCTGCCGAAACATTGCGGCGCGCACCTGCGCTTCGGCATCCTTCAACGTGAAATACCAATGTCCCGAAGCAGGGCGGGATAAATTCGAGATCTCGCCTTCGAGCCACAGCGTTGCAAGGCCCTGCTCGAGCACGCCTCGCACCTCGCGATTGAGCCGCGATACGGTGAACACCTCACGCGGCCTCGGCCGGTCTTGGAACATCACGCCGAGGACGCTTGCGAACATCGCTGCGGACCGATGAGCCCGAGCTCGTGCCGGCACACCCCGCGCGCTATTTCTTCGCTCAGCATTTCACCGAGAACAGGCGCGAGCGTGATGTCCGAGTGCGTGTCCGCAACGAATGCCCGCGGCCGGCTGCGCAAAGCGCCGACGATTGGAGAGCCATTGGCATGCAGGCGGGGGCGACCGAGCATGAACGTGGGCAACTGCGAAACGAGCTCCGGCGTTCCCGCGCCCGCAGCGATGATGAGGCGATCGAACGTCTTACGCACCGCAGGTCCCCGCACCCAGATGCGGGTCTCATCTGCGTCGAGAGTGACTACCTCGGCTTGCAGAACGACTTCCGCACCCAGTTTCCTGGCCGCGCTTGCCAAGGCGCGCGTCACATGCGGCGGTGAGAGTTGTCCATCAACGCGCGAGAAAAAAGTGTTGGCCGCAGTCGGCGCAAGAGCCGCAGCGTAGCGCTCGATCCCGTTCCCATCGGTTGCTCGCACCGGCAACAGCGCATCGGCCCTCCGCTCAGCGCTCGCACGCGTCTGTTGCATCTGGCGGTGCGCGCGCGTCCAGTCCATGTATCCGCCCCACGCGATGTTGAGGCCCAATGCTTGATCCAGCGCGTGATAGCGTTGCAAGCTCATCAGGCGCAATGCCCGCTCCTCGGGGTCGGCAACGAATGCGTTCAGCCATGCAGAAGACTTGCGCGAGGCGCCGCTGGCCAGAGCGGCCTTTTCAATGAGCACGACGTGTGCGCCGCGCCGCGCCAGTTGATAAGCACACGATGCCCCCACGATGCCGCCGCCAATGATGCCGACGCGAACGCTTCGCGCCCTGCCGAATGCGCGCAAGCCACCGCCGGCGCACGCGGCAGAGACTGCCAGAGAGCGCAAGAATTCGCGACGCCGCATGGGGGCAGTGTAGCAGCCGCCTCGCCGGCGGCCGCGAGCTCACCCGGTTTACCCGTGGCCTCCCGCAAGCTAGAATGCCTCGCCTCTTGAAGTCGAACGAAGAATCACGCATGCGGATTTTGGAAGAGGCGCTCACCTTCGACGACGTTCTGCTCGTTCCCGCCTACTCTGAAATTCTGCCTCGCGATGTGTCCCTCGCCGCGCAGTTGACGCGCCGCTTGAGCGTCAATCTGCCCCTGTTGTCTGCGGCGATGGATACCGTGACCGAATCTCGCCTGGCCATCACCATGGCGCAAGAAGGCGGCATCGGGGTGGTGCACAAGAACATGTCGGTCGAAGCGCAGGCGCGCGAAGTCGCGCGAGTGAAAAAATTCGAAAGCGGCGTGATCAACGACCCGATCAACGTGAGCCCCGATATGACCATTCGTCAGGTCATCGAGCTTACGCGCGCGAGGAATATTTCCGGCGTGCCGGTGGTTTCGGGAAGCCGCGTGGTCGGCATCGTGACGCACCGCGACTTGCGCTTCGAGACCAAGCTCGATGCGCCGGTCTCATCGGTCATGACTCCCAAGGAGCGGCTGGTGACCGTGCGCGAGAATGCGCCCAAAGAAGAGGTGCTCGCCCTCTTGCACAAGCATCGCATCGAAAAGCTTCTGGTGGTCGCGGACGGCGATGAGCTCAGAGGCATGATCACGGTCAAGGACTTTCAGAAGGCCACGCAGTTTCCGCATGCGTGCAAGGACGCGGAAGGGCGCCTCCGGGTGGCCGCGGCCGTGGGCACGTCGCCCGAAACCCTCGAGCGCGTAGCCGCTCTGGCCGCCGAAGACGTCGATGTCGTCGTGGTGGATACCTCGCACGGCCACTCGCGCGGTGTGCTGCAGACCGTGGAAAAAATCAAAAACCAATATCCGGATCTCGAGGTGATCGGAGGCAATATCGTCACCGCGGAAGCGGCGCTCGATTTGGTGAAGCACGGCGCGGACGGGGTGAAAGTGGGCATTGGCCCGGGCTCCATTTGCACCACACGCGTGGTGGCGGGCGTTGGCGTGCCGCAGATCAGCGCGATTTCGCGCGTATCGCGCGCCCTGGAAAAATCCGGCGTGCCGTGCATCGCCGACGGCGGCATTCGCTACTCGGGCGATATCGCCAAAGCCATTGCTGCGGGAGCGCACAGCGTGATGATCGGCGGGTTGTTCGCGGGCACCGAAGAATCGCCTGGCGAGGTCGAGCTGTATCAAGGAGGGTCTTTCAAGGCCTATCGAGGCATGGGCTCGATAGGCGCCATGTCGCAAGCGCACGGTTCGAGCGACCGGTATTTTCAAGACACTGCTTCCGAGCTCGAAAAGCTGGTGCCCGAGGGCATCGAGGGGCGCGTGCCCTACAAGGGAAGTCTCGTCGCCATTCTTCATCAGCTCGCCGGCGGCCTGCGCGCTGCCATGGGTTACACGGGCAGCCGCGACATCGAAGAGATGCGCACCCGCCCGCAATTCGTGCGCATTACCCACGCCGGTGTGCGCGAGTCGCACGTGCACGATGTCACCATCACCAAAGAAGCGCCGAACTATCGCATCGGGTAGCTCAGCGGAAAGCGCGGCACGCGCTCGCGGCCACGAGACACTCGCTGCGCACGCAAGAAAAACTTCGGCGGATATTCACGCCGACCGCGTGCTGATTCTCGACTTTGGCTCGCAATACACTCAGCTCATCGCGCGCCGGGTGCGCGAGCTCGGCGTGTACAGCGAAGTGTTCCCCTGGGATGCCGCCGGCGATGAGATCACTCGTTTTGCGCCCAAGGCAGTGATTCTTTCGGGCGGGCCCGAATCAGTGAATGATGCTCGGGGGCCCGCGGCGCCTCGCGAAGTGTTCGAGCTACGCCAGCCCGTGCTCGGCATCTGCTATGGCATGCAGACCATGGCGGCACAGCTCGGCGGTGCCGTGGAGCCTTCCGCACATCGTGAGTTTGGCTTCGCTCAAGTGCGCATTGACGGCGCCTCCAAGTTGCTCGGCGGTTTGGAGGACAATCGCGACCAGCGCGGCCAGGCATTGCTCGATGTATGGATGAGTCACGGCGACCGCGTGAACTCGATGCCTCGCGGTTTCAAGGTCATCGCAAGCACCGACCATGCGCCGTTCGCCGCAATGGCGGACGAGGAGCGCGGATTTTACGCGCTGCAATTTCACCCGGAGGTCACGCACACGCCGCAAGGCTTGGAAATTTTACGCCGCTTCGTCCACGACATCGCGGGCTGCCGATCGGTTTGGAAAACCGGCCGCATCGTCGAGGACGCCATCGTGCGCGTGCGTGCGGAGGTGGCGAGCGATGCCGTCCTGCTCGGGCTTTCGGGCGGCGTCGATTCTTCGGTGGTCGCGGCGCTCTTGCATCGTGCCATTGGAGATCAGCTCACGTGCGTGTTCGTGGATCACGGATTGCTGCGGCAGGGTGAGGGCGATCAAGTGATGAGCACCTTTGCCGAGCATCTGGGGATCAAGGTCATTCGAGTCAATGCAGAGCAAAAATTTTTGGCTGCGCTTGCCGGAGTCGACGATCCCGAGCAGAAGCGCAAAATCATCGGGCGGTTGTTCGTCGAGACGTTCGATGAGGCTGCAATCGCCATGCCGCAGGTGCGTTGGCTGGCGCAAGGCACGATTTACCCTGACGTCATCGAAAGCGCGGGCGGGCGGACGGGCAAGGCTCACGTCATCAAGTCGCATCACAACGTCGGCGGCTTGCCCAAGAACATGAAGTTGAAATTGCTCGAGCCGCTGCGTGAATTGTTCAAGGACGAAGTGCGCGCGATGGGGCTGGAGCTCGGTCTACCTTCGACCTTGATTCATCGCCACCCTTTTCCAGGTCCGGGGCTCGGCGTGCGCATTCTGGGCGAAGTAAGAAAGGAATACGCCGATGTGCTGCGCCGAGCCGATGCCATCTTCATCGAAGAGCTTCGGCGCGAAGACCTGTACGACCAAGTGAGCCAAGCCTTCGCCGTGTTTCTACCCGTGCGCTCGGTTGGCGTGATGGGCGACGGCCGGCGCTACGATCACGTGATTGCCCTGCGCGCCGTTCAAACCGTTGACTTCATGACCGCGCGCTGGGCGCATTTGCCGCATGAGTTCTTGGATCGCGTGAGCCTTCGCATCGTGAACGAAGTGGCCGACGTGTCTCGCGTGGTGTACGACATCTCCGGCAAGCCGCCCGCGACGATTGAGTGGGAGTGAGGGCCACAAGAACACCATCTCGGCCAACATTGACGGGCTCCGAAGTTCAAGACCTCAGCGATGCGGAGTTGCGGCCTTCGGCCATGTGGATTGCCCGCCCTACCGCGCCTTTCTGAACGTCAGGCTGATGCGAATGGAGCCAAGCGTCGGGTGCGATCCGGCCTTCAGAGGCGCGATGCCGTGAAAGGCGAGACGGGATGCGCCACCCCAGCACACTACATCGCCATGTTGGAGTGGAACTTTGACCGTCGGTGCCGCGCGTGTAATACCGCCAAAAATAAACGTAGCAGGCAAACCTAGCGAGATCGCGACCACGGGCGCTGCGACATCTTTCTCGTCGCTGTCTTGGTGGAGCGAGAGTTTCGCGCCGCGCTCGTAACCATTGATCAAGCACCCATCGGCGTGAAAGTTCGGGAAGCCCGACGCATGCGCTGCGGCGCCCGCGACTTGGGTGAAGATTGCGGGCATGGCGGGCCATAATTCGCCACTGTCCGGATCGTGCGTGGTGTAGCGGTAACCTTTCCGATCCGATACCCAACCATACTCACCGCAATTCGATTTCGTCGCTGACATGCAATGCCCGCCCGGCGTTTGCCACGTGCGCAATGGCGCCGCGGCAAGAACCGCGCGGAGTGCGTCGAGAAGCGCCGCCTCATGCGGCAGCGCAAATCCGGGGTGCAGGATCGCATCGCTCGCGAAAGTCACGCTGCGGCGCACATCAGCAAAAAGATCCGCGGTTTGCATTGGCCCCAATCTATCGCGGAGATGGCAACAATCAATAGGTCAGGAGAGCGATACACTGCGCAGCACTCCGGCATCGCGAGAGATCGAGTTGGCGACATTTCTGTTGGCGTTCGGTGCGCTGTTTTCCATCGTCAACCCGTTGTCGGGTGCATTCATCTTTTTCAGCGCAACCCGCGGGCTGAACGAGGCGACGCGCGAGCACGTGGCTCGCTGGGTAGCCATCTACGCGCTCTGTATCGTCACGGCATCGCTGTACATCGGCGCCTACGTCTTGAGTTTCTTCGGCATTTCAATTCCAGCGTTGCGGGTCGCAGGCGGCATCGTCGTGTCGATGTCGGGCTGGCGCATGTTGACGGATCCCGATGCGACCGAGCAGCGGCGCAGTGAGACGCCGGAGCCGCGCTCCATTGACGTCCCGCCGAGCCGACTCGCGTTCTATCCCCTGACCATGCCGCTGACCACGGGGCCGGGCACCATCTCTGTGGCAATTTCGCTGGGTGCCAGCCGCCCGTCCGGATTTCATCCGACGGCGCTGTTGACGTTCTTTGTGGAAACGCTCGCTGCGGTCGTTGTGCTTGCGCTGCTCGTTTATGGGTTGTACCGCCACTCGGCTCGGCTTGCACAGCTCATCGGCGCCACCGGCACCACCATCGTGGTGCGCCTGTCCGCTTTTTTATTGTTTTGCATCGGCATCCAAGTTTTTTGGAACGGCGCCGCGGAGCTCCTCACCTCGCTCCATTGGCCTGCAGTCCCTGCGGCATAACGGGCTGCGTCCGGCCCAGCCGTGCCTCTCGAACTTTCAGCAGCAATCGCGCAGAATTCGCGGATGAAGTCGGTGCAGGTCAGTGCATTTCGATGGGTGCCGCCGTTCGCGCAAGGTTTGGTGCGCGATTTGCGTGTGCGTTGGGCTCTTGAAGAGGCGGGGGTGGGCTACGAGACTGCCTTGTTGAGTCTGGGCGAACAGAGCGCCCAGCCGTACCGGTCTTGGCAGCCCTTCGGACAAGTGCCGGCGGTCAAGATCGACGGACAGTCCTTGTTCGAAAGCGGCGCCATCGTGATGTTCATCGCAGAGCGATTCGAAGCGCTCATGCCGCGGAACGACGCTTCGCGCACCGCCGTGATGCAGTGGGTTTTCGCGGCGCTGAACACCATCGAGCCGCCGATCACCATGCTCGTCGTCATGACCATGCCGAATCAGCAAGACCAGTCCAATTCTCGTGAGTTGCAAAATCGGATCGAGCAGTGGATTGGCCAGCGGCTGGATCAGCTCGGCGACGTCTTGCACCAAAGCGCCTACCTCGTCGACGGCAAATTCTCCGCCGCTGATTTGATGATGTGCAGCGTGCTGCGTGCATTGCGCACCACCGACCTGGTCGCGAAGCGGCCCGTAATTTCGGAATACTGCGCGCGCATCGAAGGGCGCCCGGCATTTCAACGCGCACTCGCCGCACAGTTGGATACATTCGAAAAAAACGCACCGCCGAGCGGGAAGGCTTCCGGACCCGAAAGACCGTCTTGATCGTCGGCGGCGGCGGTTTGAGCGGCGCCTTGCTCGCGCTCAAGCTCCATCGTCAATGCGCAGAGTGGCGCATCATCTGAGCGCTCTGTGATTGTTCATCTCGTCGACGGCACGTACGAGCTGTTCCGGCACTTTTATGGATTGCGCCGCTTCAATCAGGGGAGGGATTCACCATTCGGTGCCGTGAGCGGCGTGCTGACCACCGTGTTGCAGATGTTGGAAGAGGGCGCCACGCACATCGGCGTCGCCACCGATCATGTCATCGAATCTTTTCGCAACGACCTATGGCCCGGATACAAGACCGGCGATGGGGTCGAGCCCGCGCTCGAGGCTCAGTTCCATCCGCTCGAGGACGCTCTTCAAGCCATGGGTGTTCCTGTTTGGGCCATGACTGATCTCGAGGCGGATGACGCGTTGGCATCGGCCTCGAAAATCGCAACTCGAAATCAAAGCGTAAGCAAAGTGTGCATTTGGACGCCCGACAAAGATCTTGCACAATGCGTCACAGACCGCGTCGTTCAAGTCGATCGCAGAACCAAAGCGATTCGCGACGTCGAGGGCGTCAAAAAAAAATTTGGCGTCGGACCTGCGCTCATTCCCGATTATCTCGCCCTGGTCGGCGACGCGGCGGATGGCTACCCGGGAATTTCTGGGATCGGCGCAAAGACGGCGGCTGACTTATTGTTGCGCCACGGCGCCATCGAAAATTTTCCGCGACAGGTGCTTGGCGCCCAACACGAACGAGCTCTTTTGTTCAAGCGGCTCGCAACTCTCGACACCACGGCAAAACTATTCCGCAGAGTCGATGAGTTGCATTGGCACGGCGCGAGCGCGGGCTTTGCGGCGCTGGCGCACTCGATGAATGCGCCGAAGCTGTCCGCGCGAGCAGCCGCGGCGCACACGTCCGCGTGCGCGAGCGTGCACTAGAACAAGCGAGTGAACAGCCAATAGAGCGAGGCCGACAGCGCAATGGCCGCCGGGAGCGTCAGCACCCAGGCGGACAAGAGATTGCGCACCGTGCCCCATTGCAGTCCCGAGCGATTCGCCGCCATGGTGCCTGCGACACCTGAGGACAAAACATGCGTGGTCGACACCGGAAGACCGAAAACGTCGGCTGCGCCAATCGTGAGCATGGCGACCAACTCGGCGGATGCGCCTTGCGCGTACGTCAGATGAGTCTTGCCAATTTTCTCGCCTACCGTGCGCACGATGCGTTTCCAGCCAACCATGGTTCCCAAACCGAGCGCAACTGCCACCGAAATCTTGACCCAGAGCGGAATGAATTTCGTGGCGTCGTCAATTTCTTTCTTGAACGCCGCCATGTTGTGCTTCGTGCCTTCGTCTTTGATCGCCGCGCTTTTGTCGAGCAGCTTGAGCGTCTCCGAGGTCAGGTACATGTCGTTTCGGACGTTCTTCACGGAGCTCGCGGGGACGTTGGCCAATGTGCCGTACGCGCTGACCTGCGCCTTGATCTCGCCGACGAGCGCGGCCACTGCAGGAACGGTTTGGTCGTTGAGCTTCTTGGTGCGTACATATTCCGTGAGCTCGGCACGTGAGTCGGCGGGCGGCGCAAGACGAGTCTGCTGCAACAGCGAGTCTTGGGTTGCTTGAGCGACCGCGACGAACTGATTCATCTCGCCGGCGGGCATGGCACGATTCAGCGCGTAGGTGAGCGGCACGGTCCCGACGAGAATCAGCATGATGAGGCCCATTCCCTTTTGGCCGTCATTCGAGCCGTGCGCAAACGAGACACCAGTGCAGGTCAAGACCAGCAAGCTTCGTATCCACCAGGGCGGCGGCGTGTTGCCTTTGGGCTCCTCGTACAGCTCAGGCTGTTTGACCAATGCCTTGATCGCGAGAAACAACAGTGCAGAAACGGCGAACCCGATCAGAGGCGAGAGCAATAGGGAATAGCCGACTTTTGCGGCCTGAGCCCAATCCACGCCGCTCGTGCCATTGCGCCCATGCATCAAGGCGTTGGCGACCCCCACGCCGATGATCGAGCCGATGAGCGTGTGTGACGAGGAAGCCGGCAGCCCGAGCCACCATGTGCCGAGGTTCCAGAGGATGGCGGCGATGAGGAGCGCGAACACCATGGCAAATCCAGCGCTGCTTCCCACTTGCAAGATCAGCTCGACCGGCAACAACGAGATGATGCCGAACGCAACCGCGCCGCTCGATACGAGCACGCCTAGGAAATTGAACGCGCCGGACCACACCACGGCGAAGTTGGGAGAAAGCGAGTTGGTGTAGATCACGGTCGCAACCGCATTGGCCGTGTCGTGGAAGCCATTGACGAACTCGAATCCGAGCGCAATCAACAACGCCACGCCCAACAAGAAGAATGGCAGATAAGTCGTTGTTTGCGTTGCAGATGAGGACACGTCACGGGTGAGGCTCACGGCCGTGAAAACGAGTCCTCCGATGAGCAGGGCAACGAATAGGCCAATGGTGCTTTTTCCTGGCCTGCGATCGAACGAGCGCCGCGCGGGGCGCCGCGGGTCCAAATCGAGAGAAGTCGCTGCGCTATCGAGTGCGGTGCTGTTCATACGAGCCTCCAAAGGAATGCACGCATGTTCGAACGTGAATATGACAGCGGTGTGACGGCGTGCGGGTCGGATGCCGCCAAGCCGTGCGATCGATCGCTGCCACGCCGTGCAGCCCAGGCCACTACGCCCTGCGTTCCACGCGCAGCACAGGGATCAAATCGCGTCTGAGGAAGCCACCACGTATTTGCCGTCCATGTAGATGAGGGGCGATGGCTCGCCCATGGTCAGTGCAGATTCCACCAGGCCGAAGAAAATGCCGTGTGTCGCGTAATCGATGTGACGGTCTTTGCGGCAGAAGATACTCGCTTGCGCATCGCGCAAGTGCGGAACTCCATGCGCGTTTTGCAGCCAGTCACCCTTTTCGAATCGGGCTTCGCCCTTGAGCCCGCCGCTGCAAATCTCGGATATCGGGCGATGCGTACTGTGCAAAATGTTGATGGCGAAACGATCCACCGTTCCAAGCGGATCATGAATGGAAGCGGCCTTGTTGACGCACACCAACATTGAGGGCGGATCCAAGGACAGCTCGGAAACTGCCGTCGCCGCCATGGCATAACGCCGCCCATTCCATTGGCACGTGACGATGACCACGGCTTTGGCGAGGCGGCGCAACGCACGTTTGAAGTCGTCCCGGACATTGCCCGGAGGAGAGTCGCTCAAGCAAATACCTCTGCACGAATTCTAATCCAAGTACTCAGGATCCGTGGTCTCGAACACCCGCACGCGGAACTCGTCCTGCGCCATACTCAAACTGCGCCAGCATGGCGCCTCCCGAGACGCCGGGATATCATTCTCGACTCACGCATGACCCATCTCGATCGGCTCGAAGCAGAAAGCATTCACATCATGCGGGAGGTCGTCGCCGAGGCGGAGCGGCCGGTCATGTTGTATTCGGTCGGGAAGGATTCGGCCGTCATGCTGCATCTGGCGCGAAAGGCATTTTTTCCTTCGACGCCGCCTTTCCCGCTGCTCCACGTCGATACCACGTGGAAATTCAAAGCCATGTACGAGCTGCGGGATCGCATGGCGCGCGAGTCCGGCATGCAGCTCATCGTGTATCAGAATCCGATCGCAAAAGAGCACGGCATCAATCCCTTCGAGCACGGCTCGGCGCTGCATACGGACATGTGGAAGACCGAAGGCTTGAAACAGGCGCTGGAAAAATTTGAATTCGATGCGGCATTTGGCGGCGCGCGTCGAGATGAGGAGAAGAGCCGTGCGAAAGAGCGCATTTTCTCCTTTCGCTCTGCGAATCATCGCTGGGACCCGAAGCAGCAGCGCCCCGAGCTATGGAATCTGTACAACGCGCGCAAATCCAAAGGCGAGAGCATCCGGGTGTTTCCAATCTCCAATTGGACCGAGCTAGACATTTGGCAGTACATTCATCTGGAAAACATTCCCATCGTGCCTCTTTATCTTTCGGCCATGCGGCCTACCGTGCAGCGTGATGGGTTGCTGCTGATGGTCGACGACGAGCGCTTTCCGCTGAAGCCGGGCGAAACGCCCGTCATGAAGAGCGTGCGCTTTCGCACGCTGGGCTGTTATCCGTTGACGGGGGCGATTGAAAGCACCGCCGCTACGCTTCCTGAAATCATTCAAGAAATGCTCTTGACCAACACCTCAGAGCGTCAAGGCCGTGCCATTGACCACGATCAGGCGGCCAGCATGGAAAAGAAGAAGCGCGAGGGCTATTTTTGAAAGCGGTTTCGCCGGACGGGCTGGCGGATGAGTCCCGCGCAGTGACACGCGCCGATCGCACTGCCGCGCTCATTGCCGAGGGCATCGATGCGTATCTCGAGCGCCATCAACACAAGAGCTTGCTCCGCTTCATCACGTGCGGCAGCGTGGACGACGGCAAGTCGACGCTCATCGGCCGGCTACTCTACGACTCGAAGATGATTTTCGAAGACCAGCTCGCCGCGCTGGAAGCCGACAGCAAAAAAATCGGCACGCAAGGGCAGAACATCGATTTCGCGTTGCTGGTCGATGGCCTCGCGGCGGAGCGCGAGCAGGGCATCACCATCGACGTGGCGTACCGATTTTTTGCGACCGACCGACGCAAGTTCATCGTGGCCGACACGCCGGGTCATGAGCAGTACACGCGCAACATGGTCACCGGGGCATCGACCGCCGACCTTGCCATCATTCTCATTGATGCGCGCAAAGGCGTGCTGACGCAGACGCGGCGCCACAGCTATCTCGCGCATCTCATCGGCATTCGGAACTTCGTGCTGGCCGTAAATAAGATGGATCTCATCGGTTACGACCAGGCGAAATATGACGCCATCGTTTCCGACTACCGCGCGTTCGCGGCATCCATCGGCATCGCCGAATTCGTGCCCATCCCGATTTCGGGGTTTCTCGGCGACAACATCATGAGCGAGTCGGTCCACACGCCGTGGTATCGCGGACCGTCGCTGATGGAGCATTTGGAAACGGTGCAAATCGATGCCGCCGCACCAGATGCACACCCGTTGCGATTGCCGGTGCAATGGGTGAATCGGCCCAATCTGGACTTCCGCGGTTTCTCGGGCTTGATCGCGAGCGGTGTGGTGCGCCCCGGAGATTCGGTGCGCGTGCTGCCTTCGGGCAAGGCCACGACGATCACCCGCGTGGTCGCCTTGGACGGCGATTTGGCCCAGGGCGTCGAGGGTCAGTCAGTCACTGTGTGCTTTCGAGACGAAGTGGATTGCAGCCGAGGCGATGTCATCGCACAAGCCGATGATCCGCCTCAAGTGGCCGATCAATTCGAAGCCACGCTGATTTGGATGGCGGATGAGCCCATGCTGCCGCAGCGCGCGTATTGGCTGAAGCTCGCCACTCAAACCGTCACTGCGACGGTCCAAGCTCCGAAGTATCAAGTGAACGTGAACACCATGGAACATTTGGCGGCGAAGACTCTCGAGCTCAACGCCATTGGCGTGTGCAACCTGCGCACGGATCGGCCCATCGTGTTCGAGCCTTATGTGAAGAATCGGACGCTCGGCGGCTTCATCCTCATCGACAAGATGTCGAATGCGACGGTGGGCGCGGGATTGCTGCATTTCTCGCTCCGCCGCAGTCAGAACGTGCACTGGCAAGCGCTCGAGGTCACGCGCGAAAAGCACGCCGAGCTCAAGAATCAAAAGCCGGCGGTGTTGTGGTTCACGGGTCTATCGGGCGCCGGCAAGTCCACCATCGCCAACTTGGTCGAGAAGAAGCTCGTACGCATGAATCGGCACACGTTTTTGCTCGATGGCGACAATGTGCGGCACGGCTTGAACAAGGATTTGGGCTTTACCGATGCCGATCGCATCGAAAACATTCGGCGGGTGGGCGAGCTTGCCAAGCTCATGACCGACGCGGGCCTCATCGTCATTGCGGCATTCATCAGTCCGTTCCGTGCCGAACGCCAAATGGTGCGCGACATGATGACCCCCGGTGAATTTTTCGAGATCCACATCGATACTCCACTGGCTGCCGCTGAGGCGCGCGACGTGAAGGGCCTGTACAAGAAAGCGCGCGCGGGACAGTTGAAGAACTTCACCGGCATCGACAGCCCATATGAAGCGCCCATGGCTCCGGAGATTCACATCGACACGGGCCGCATGACGGCGGAAGAAGCGGCCGATCTCATCATCGAGAAAATCCTTCCGTGACGGATGATGAGTTGGCGCGGGAGATCGCCGAAAGCGCCGGGCGGCTCTTGCTCGAAGTGCAGCGCTCCAGCCTTCTCGAAGGCAAGGCACTCGGCAAGGTCGGAGACCGCGTGGCCAACGCGTTCATCGTTGAGATCCTGCGCACGCATCGGCCGCACGATGCGGTATTGTCCGAGGAGGAAAAAGACGATCCGGCCCGCCTGAATAGACAGCGCGTGTGGATCGTGGATCCGCTCGACGGTACACGCGAGTATGGCGAGCGTCGTCCCGATTGGGCCGTGCACGTCGCGCTCACCGTCGATGATCGCGCGAGCATTGGGGCCGTCGCATTGCCGGCCGTCGGCGTGGTCTTGAGTACTCCGTCGGTGCCCGCGCCGCCGCCCGCGCCCGCGCGCTTGCGCATGGTGATCAGTCGAACGCGGCCGGCCGCTGAAGCCATGCGCGTCGCTCAGAAACTTTCCGCGCAGCTAGTGCCCATGGGCTCCGCGGGCGCCAAAGCCATGGCGGTGGTGCGGAACGAGGCGGACATCTACTTGCACTCGGGTGGGCAGTACGAGTGGGATTCCTGTGCGCCCGTCGCGGTCGCTCGAGCCGCCGGCCTTCATGCGAGCCGGCTCGACGGATCGGAGCTTCTTTACAATCAGGCGAACACGTATATGCCCGATCTACTCATCTGCCGCGCCGAGCATGTGCAGCGGGTGCTATCGGCGTTGCATTCCTAGTGAGGCAAGGTCGAGTGGCACGGCAGTTGCGCGAAATGGCGCCAGAGTTTGATTCGCCTTGTCAGGATTGAAAAGGGAATTGAGCTGTCCTTCGATCACAAACGCGTTATTGGTGGCGACCGTCACCGAGACCGGGCCGCCGGAGAAGCCCTCCTTCAGTGTCTTCAATTGTCCCATCCCACCATGTAGCGTCAACAAAGACAGCCGGCCAGCGCCGCCACTTTCGATGAGCAGTACGCGATTCGCGTCGAACGCCCGCATGCCATCCGGCTGCTCGACTGGCCGGTCAAGCTTGACCAGGATCGGCTTTCCGGCGCTTCCGCCGGCGATCACTGGAACAATGAATATCTTATTGGTCACCAAGACGTTGACGATCACACGATCGCCAAGCACAGAGATTCCATCGAGAACATCGTCTTTGCCGCCGAATTGGCCTTGACCCACCCACGGCTGCAGCGTGCGCCCGCCCGGCTTGAGACGGTCAATTTGCATGTTGCCGCTATCGGTGACATACACCGTGCCGTCCGCAGCCACGGCAATGTCGTTGCATTGCGCATTGTGCATGGGAAGCGTGTAGCTCGCCTTGAGCTTGCCGGTGTCCAACGCGTACGCATGCAGAGCTGAAAGCGCTTGTGCACCCTGCGCCCCCGGGACATTAGCCAAGCAAGCCCAAAGAGTCTGCGCACGCGAATCTGCAAGCACGCCGAATACGCTGAGACTCGGGTCATCGTTCGCCTTCACCCACGGCGCTGCCGTATCGCCGCCGGGATCGACTGAAAAAACCTGTCGCGTTCCGACGCTACCAATAAAAATTCGGCCATCCGCGGAGGACGTGATGCTCTCGGGAAATATGCGCTCGCCCGGGATGTTGATCGCCGTGGGGTCAGACGGTCGCGCTGCGCCACTTGCATTGCTGGCATGGCTCAGTCCCCAGACATACGCCGCCACGGCATTGACTTGATCTGCCGAGAGCTGCGCACCGCCCATCGGCGGCATGGATGAGCGGTAGTTGCGCGGATGCGGCACGCCCACTCGAATCGTGGCCGCGATGGCCGTCAGCGACCCATCGCCCCAAACCCATCGATTCGATGTGAGATCCGGCCCGAGCGGCGTGCCAGTTCCGCGCGCTCCATGGCACCCAATACAGCTCGCGCCGGCCACCTGGCCGTGGAAAATCTGATCGCCCAGCACCACCATGTCCCGCGTCGCGCCTTGCGCTAGAGGAAGCGAAGCCGCGTCCGAGGAAGCCTCATTCTTTTTTCCCGCATTGTCGCTGGCAACGTCGGACGTTTTCGCCGCCTTGCTGCTGATGGGTCCGGCAGGTGCTGCCGGATCAGGGCAGGCTACGGTGCGAGCTTGACTGTTGGACTCGGCGCCGCCTTGATACACGACGCGATAAATGCGCCCGCGAATATCGTCGCTGATATAAAGCGAGCCGTCGGGCCCGACCGCGAGACCGCTCGGACGGTGCGAAGCTTTGTCGGGCGACCGTTCGGCCCCAGCAAAACCGTCCGCGAATATTTCGCATTGATCGGCAGCGCGATCGCCGCTCAATTTCTGAAAGACGACGTTGTATCCGCCTTGCAGGAACGGCGCGCGGTTCCACGAGCCGTGAAAAGCGATGAATACGCCGTCACGATATCGCTCAGGGAACTGGTTACCCGAGTAGTACACCAGAGCATTGGGACCCCAGTGAGCGGGATAGACGGCGATCGGCGCCGTCTTACGCGCGCATTGGCCTTCGCGCGTACCGTCACCGCCGTACTCAGGCGCGAGCACAAGTCTGTGACGCACGGGGTCGAAGTAACACATGGGCCAGCCATAATCTGCGCCCTGGCGCAAAAGCACGATTTCCTCGGCGGGCAGAGTCGCTTCTTGCTCAGGTGAATAGACCTTAGGCCAAAGCGAATGCAATTGATCGCGTCCGTGCTGAGTCACGAATATGCGGCCCGACGTATCGATGGCGAGACCTTCTGCATTTCGCAACCCTGTCGCGAAGCGTTCGGCGGGCGAAAACTCTTGATCGACCTTGTTGGCGTCATAGCGCCAAATTCCGCCGCGTGTCTCGAGCTCTCTGCACGGCTCGAGCCCCGCCAGCTCGAGCGAGCGATCGCGCTCCTGGCATGCGTTGGTCGCGCTGGCCGAATCCATATATATTTGTCCGGCGCGGTCGATCACGAATGGATGCATGGGGTGATCGCCGGACACGGGAAGCGCGCGCACGGTGACCTGCGGCGCCACATCCGGCAAGAGCGCGCCCGGTTTCAAGGGATAGCGCAGAATCTTGTCGCCGACCTCTGCGTAAAGCGCTGAGCGATACAGCGCGATGCCCGTTCCGCCCGTGCCGCCTTCCTTCGCGGTCGGGCCGAAGCGCTCATTCAAGTCGGCTTTCCCATCGCCATTGGTGTCTTTCAACGCGACCAGGAAGCCGCCGGCGTGCAATGGAGCGTTGCCATAGTAAACGCCTGACCAGGTGTTTACGTAGACGACGCCGGATGAGGAGACCGCGAGCTGTCTCGCGTGGCCGATTCCGTCGGCAAATATCGTCGCGCAAAAACCAGCCGGCAACGTAAGCCCGCTGTCGTCTCCCGCGCACCTGTCGGAAACTGCATCACCGCGTTGCGAAGCGGGCGCCGCGAGTTCGGCCGCATGCACCCACGCGCCGGATCCCCCTAGAGCCGCCGCAGCGATCAGAGCACGGACGTGTGTACGCATTTCTTCAATCCCTCAGTGCGTCGGATCGGCGCGGTAGTGTGCGATCTCAATGTTGCTCGCGCAAGTCCATCATCGACGGCGGCATCTCCATGCGATCGTTCAAGTGAGTCATGATCCACAAGCTGCCGGCACCGAACAACACGATGATCAACACGCCGAAAGCCACGGCCAGTGAGTTGTTCAAATTGTCTGCGCCCGTGGTCAAGTGCAGAAAAAATACCAAGTGAATTCCCATTTGAGCAATCGCAAGAACCACGAGCCCGACAATGACTCCGGGTTGCCAGAACACCTGCGTTTGCGCAACCCAAAAAGACATGCCCGTGAGGCCAGCAGCCAGGCTCAACCCAATGATGTAATTGACGATGCTGCGGCTGACGGATTCTCGGTGCTCGCCGGGCGCGCTTTCTGCGCCGGGCGCCTCGCTCACACCGCCCGAGTCACCCGCGTCGCTTGCGCCGCTTCCGTCGCGCGGCTCATTCGCGCCGTTGGACGCGCTGACCCCCGTAGCCTGCGTGCCCGGCGCACTCATGCGCGGCTTCCGATCAAGTACACGTTCGTGAACACGCCGACCCAGACGATGTCGAGCGCGTGCCAAAACAGACTGAAGCACAGCATGCGCCGCTGGATATTTTCTTGAAATCCCTTCGCAAGAAACTGCGCCATCATGGTCCCGCACCACAGAATGGCGGCGAACACGTGCGCGCCATGACATCCGACGAGCGAGAAAAACGCCGATAAGAACGCGCTGCGGCCGGGCCCTGCGCCCTGGTTGATCATGTGCGCGAACTCCTGCAGCTCGATTCCGAGAAATACGCAGCCCAATGCGCCGGTGATTGCAAGGCCAGCCAAGGTGGCCAGAACGTTTCGATGCTTGGCTGCAAGCAATGCAAGTCCGCAGGTGAAAGTGGACAACAACAGGCAGCCGGTTTCGACCGCGACTTGACTGAGATCGAACAGCGAGCGGGGGCTCGGGCCGCCCGCGGTCGCGTGCGCGAGCACCGTATAAGTCGCAAAAAATGCCGAAAACATGATGATGTCGGAAACCAGGAACAGCCAGAAGCCGTAGCCCACGATGATGTGCTTAGGCGAAATGCCGCCGGGGTCGCGCCGTTCGGATGGGTGCCCAGCGCGAAGATGATGCGGATCGGCCAGTGCGCTAACCATTCAGGCCGGCAGCGAAGATGCGCCGCTGCTCGCGATCGATGCGGGCGGCCTGCGCCGCGCTGATCACCATACCGGCTTCATCGCGCCACGCGAAAGCGACGAAGGTCGCGAACGCGCCGATGAGTCCGAGCAGCAGCATCCACCAGATATGCCAGATCAGCGCGAAACCGGTCACGGTTGCGAAGAACGCGACGATGACGCCGGTGGCGGTGCGGTGCGCCATTTCGATGTCGCCATACTCGGGCTCATTCCCTGCGCCCTGCGTACGGCGCGCCTTGCTCTTGGTGTCCCAATACGCCTCGGCCCCGTCGACACGAGGCAGCACCGCGAAGTTGAACTCGGGCGGCGGCGACGCCGTGGCCCACTCGAGCGTGCGACCATCCCAAGGGTCGCCCGTCTTGTCGCGCCGCGACGCACGCGCGCGAATCGACACGGCGAGCTGAATGATCTGGCACGCAATGCCGCATAGAATGATGAGAGCGCCCCCGAATGCAAACCACAAGTGCGGCGTCCATTGCGCATCGGCCGTGTGATGCATGCGCCGCGTCATGCCCAGTAACCCCAAGACATACAGGGGCATGAACGCTGCGTAAAAACCAACGATCCAGCAGGCAAGTGCGGCCTTGCCCCAACCTTCGTGCAGTGTGAATCCGAACGCTTTTGGAAACCAATACGTGATTCCGGCGAATACGCCGAACAACACACCGCCGATCACGACGTTGTGAAAATGCGCCACCAAAAAAAGTGAATTGTGCAGCACGAAGTCTGCGGGCGGCACGGCCATGAGCACGCCCGTCATTCCGCCGATCACGAAGGTGACCATGAATCCAATCGCCCATAACATCGGTGTGGTGAAGCGAATGCGGCCTCCCCACATGGTGAAGAGCCAGTTGAATACTTTGACGCCCGTGGGCACCGCAATGACCATGGTCATGACGCCGAAAAAAGCATTCACGTCGGCGCCTGCGCCCATGGTGAAGAAATGATGCAGCCACACCATGAAGGAAAGAATGCAAATCGACATGGTCGCGACGATCATGGAGCGATAGCCGAACAACGGCTTGCTCGAGAAGGTTGCGATGACTTCGGAAAAAATGCCGAAAGCCGGCAGGATGAGAATGTAGACCTCGGGATGGCCCCATGCCCAAATGAGATTCACGTACATCATGGCGTTGCCGCCCGCATCGTTCGTGAAAAAGTGAAATCCGAGGTAGCGGTCGAGAAGCAGCATCGCGAAGGTCGCCGTGAGTATGGGAAACGCGGCGACGATGAGAAGGTTGGACGCCAGGGCCGTCCAACAAAAGATCGGCATTTGGGTCAGGCCCATGCCGGGGGCGCGCATCTTCAGGATGGTGGTGACGAAATTGATTCCCGCCATCAGGGTGCCGACGCCGGAGATTTGCAAACCCACGAGATAATAGTCCACGCCGACGCCCGGAGAAAAACTGAGCTCCGATAACGGCGGGTATGCGAGCCACCCCGTGCGCGCGAATTCGCCGACCACCAAACTCAAGTTGATCAGCAGCACTCCGCTGGCCGTCAACCAAAAGCTCACCGAATTCAGAGTCGGGAATGCGACGTCGCGGATGCCAAGCTGCAGAGGCACGGCAAAATTCATGAGGCCAATGACGAACGTCATGGCGACGAAAAAAATCATGATGGTGCCGTGAGCTGAAAAGATTTGGTTGTAGTGATCCGGCGGCAGATAGCCCTGTGCTCCCGCGGTCGCCAAGGCCAATTGCGAGCGCATCATCAGCGCATCGGCAAAGCCCCGGATGAGCATGAGCGTGCCGAGAGCGCAATACATCACGCCGATGCGCTTGTGATCGACCGACGTGATCCACTCGCGCCACAAATAGCCGAACTTTCCCTTGATGACGACGCCGGCGAGAACACCGAGCAGACTCAGCAAGACGATCGATGACACGATGAGCGGAATGGGCTCGTCCCAGGGAATCGCTTTTGCCGTGAGTAGCCCGAACATCACATGGCTCTGCCGTGCGGCTCGGCGCGCGACGTTTGCGCACCGGCCGTCCGATGCACCACCTCATCGAACAGCCCGGGCGACACCGTGCCGTACGAAGTCGCGCCGCTCCAAGGCGACGAGACTCGTTCATGGGCCAACGGCAAATGCGCAGGGGTCGCCGGTAAATGGGCTCTTTCCGCCGCAAGTGCAGCAAAGCCGCGCCAATCGAGCGGCGTCTCCACCCGGCGCGCCGTGCCGACCCATGCATCGAAGCTCGAGCCATCCAGCGCATCGACCGTGAAGTTCATGTCGGAGAAATCACGCCCGCTGAGCTGGGCCGAAAAACCTTTGAATTGTCCGCGGTGGTCCGCTTGCAGCGACAAGCGGGTCACCATGCCTCCCATGGCATAAATCTGGCTTCCGAGCTGTGGAACAAAAAAACTGTTCATCACCGTGGCGGATGTCAGTCTGAATTCGATTGGGGTCGCGATGGGAATTGCGAGCCGATTCATGCTCGCAACTCCGAGATCGGGATAGATGAAAAGCCAATTCCAGTCGAATGCGATCACTTCCACGCGCAGCGGTTTGACCGAGCTTGCGAGCGGGCGCTGTGGATCGAGCTCGTGGCTGCCGATCCAGGCAATCCCGCCCACGAGCACGACCACCATCGCAGGAATGGCCCACACAACCAGCTCGATCTGGCCGGCGAATACCCAATCGGGCCGATATTTGGCGCGCCGATTGGTGCTTCGAAACCACCACGCCGTGCCGAGTGTTGCAACGATCGTCGGGATGACGATGGCCAGCATGATGGCGAGCGAGTTCAGGAGAATGGTCTTTTCCGCTGCGCCAATCGGCCCCTGCGGGTCGAGAACTCCGCCGCTCACTGAGCGCTTCTACGAACATGCGGACCGGTGCGCACGCGCAAAATCAAGGAATGCCCGTGCGGCAACCGCATTGGCAGATGTCGACGAATCGAAACATACTGCCAATATGAAGCATCAAATCTGATTTTGAATCTTGCGATAGGCGCGTGCGAGCGTCACGTTGGTGCTTGCAACATCTTCGGAAAATGCCGACACGTCAAAAGTTACTTGCTCGATCTGATTCATGTCCGAATCCGAATGCAGGGTCGTGGTCGAGGGGACGTGAAAGCCCTCTGGCAAATGGCAGCCTTCGATCACCGAGTTGTGGCGGATGGCGCAGCGGGAGCCGACCGTGCAATTGAACAGCACCGAATTGAAACCGACGAATACGTCATCGCCAATCGAGCACGGGCCATGCACGATCGAGCGATGCGCGATGGAGGTGCGCGAGCCAATGGACACGGCGGCGCCGGACTTTGAGTGAATGACGACGCCGTCTTGAATATTGGAGCTTGCGCCAATGCGAATGGGTTCCATGCCGCCGTCGCTCGTGGTCTCATCGGCGCGGATGACGGCGTAGGGCCCGATGAACACGTCGTCCTCGACCACGACCAGCCCGCACACGATGGCGGTAGGGTCGACGAACGCCGTTTCGGCAATCACAGGAATGTCGCCGCGAGGATTTCGCCTGATCATGCATGTCCTTAGAATTCAACGATTGCATGGCAATCGGCGGACGAGCATGCTCGACGCTCTGAGATGCGTCAAGCGAACGCCTCGTCGACTGCTTGAGGCAAGTTCTTGAGAGAATCTGATGAAGAGCGCATGGGACAAGCGCTCGAGCTGGCAGCGCATGCCCGTGCGGTAGGCGAGGTTCCGATCGGCGCATTGCTTTGCCAGGACGGTGCGGTCGTTGCCCGCGGCTGGAACCAGCCGGTTGGCGCGCACGATCCGACTGCGCATGCGGAAATCATCGCGTTGCGTGCGGCTGCGCGGCTTGCGGGAAACTACCGTCTCAACGGCACTACTCTGTACGTTACGTTGGAACCGTGCGTCATGTGCATCGGCGCGATTCTGACCGCCCGAGTCGGGCAACTGGTCTTCGGTGCATGGGACAAAAAGTTTGGCGCCTGCGGCAGCGTTTTCGACATCCCGCGCGGTGCTCGCCCATTGTTCAAGCTCGACGTTCTCGGCGGTGTGCGTGACACCGAGTGTGCCGCGCTGTTGCAGCAGTTTTTCCTTGAACGGCGGGGGCAGCGCGGTGCGTGAATCCAAACAGGCGATGGCTTGTTTGCAAGCGGCGAGTCTCAATGGTCTGACGCGTGGCTCAGTGTCCCGAAAAGCGCGGTGGAGGCGCTCGTGAAGAGGGCAACAGCCATTCGATGAGGTCGCGGTAGGTGCGCACGTTATCGACATAGCGCACGGGCTCGAGGCCTCGCGCGTAGCCGTTCTGCGCCTTCGCATACCAACGCTCTTGCGCGAGCAACGGCAGAAATACGCGCACGTCCTGCCACGAGTCGGGGTCTTTATGCGCGCTTTGCGCAAGAATTCGCGCATCTTCCAAGTGACCGAATCCAACGTTGTACGCGGCCAGAGCAAACCACGTGCGATCGGGCTCCGGCACGTGATCCGGAATCTTTGCGCGCACCCGATTGAAGTAGCGTGTGCCCGCGAAGATGTTGGCGCGTGCATCGCTGCGATCACGTACGTCGGACTCGAGTGCGCTGCGCTCCGTGAGCTGCATGATTCCCGTCGCGCCGTAGGCGCTCACGGCCGCAGAGTCCCACTTGGATTCCTGATAACCAATCGCCGCCATCAACCGCCAGTCCTCGCCTACTTGATCGGCGGCTTGCTCAAACCATGCCCGTAGCGGCGGAAGCCGGCCATAGAAATGCCGCATGAATCCGCGTGTGTTCGCAGTCTCAATCGACTCGCCTCGGCCGTAGTAACGCCTCATGATGGAGGCGAGCTCGCCGCCCGCCGCCGTGCGCGCAAAATAGCGCCGCACTTCCTCCATGAGACTTCCGTCGCGCGAGCTCAATGCCCATGCGAGCGATTGCTCGCCCGCAAAGTCGAAAGCCACGTCGAGATCTGCGTGATCCTCGCGCGCTTGCGAGAACTCATTCGAGTCGGCAATCGTGTAATCGATTTCACCGCGGGCCACGCGGTCGAGCAGCTCGATGGTCTCGGTGTTTCCGTTCTCCACCCAGCTCAGTGAGGGCAAGTCGATGCGCTGAGCGCGCAAGTTGCGCGCGTGTGAGGAGCCCATGGCCACTTCCAAATGAGCGTTGCCGACTTCTGCGAGCGACCGGGGCTCGTATGCACCTCGGCGGTAGATGAGATGCTCGCGAATGCGTTGATAGACCGGCCCGAAGCTGAGCTGGGAGGATGCTCGCGCCGGAATCGCCAGCGCGGCCGCCGCGACGTCCGCGTGCCCCAGCATGAGCGCGCGATAGATATCGGAAAACTTGCGCATCGGTGTGATGCGCAGCTTGACGCCGAGCTGCGCGGCGAACTGCTGGACGAGCTCATACTCCGGCCCCTCGGGCTCATCGTCAGCGCCGCTGAAAAATGCGTTAGGGCTGTTCCGCGTCACCACGCGCAACTCGCCGAGAGTTTTTACTTGTTGCAAGAGCGGCGGCGGCCGCGAGCACGTGCTGAGCAAGCCCGCGGCAAGCGTGGCGATGGCAATCTTGCCGTTGGCGCGCCAAAGCGCTTTGAATCGGGTAATGGCGGGCCCCTCGCGCGATCTGCTCGCCGACAAAGATCAGCGCAACCGAAGCCCGCGTCAACGTTTGAAGCGGCCGGGCGGCTAGCGCGTCACAAACACATGGCCAACCCCATGCGCTAAACTTGCGGCGCTCACCGCCGGAGAGGTACCGAAGCGGTCATAACGGCGCCGACTCGAAATCGGATGGTCGGGTAATACCGGCACGTGGGTTCGAATCCCACCCTCTCCGCCAATGATGGGGGCCTGTTTTAGGGCCCTCATCATTGGCGGTGTGTGGTGTGTGGACGAACCCGCCGGATTCGACAAAAATCGCGGAGCGATTTTTGGACGTTGCGGCGCAGCCGCGACGGTCCGAAGCGAAGCGTAGGACGAGCGGGCGTCCCCGGCCGCGAGCAATCCCACCCTCTCCGCCAATAAAATCTGTTAGTTACGAGTAATATCTATGTTAGGCCTAGGTATCTGCTCCATTCGCTTCCATGGAAAATTACCAGGTCGTCGCGGTCCTCATTGAGATACAATGTATCGCATAGTTTGTTGGAGTGAAGCATGTCTGAAACCACGATGATCCACGTGCGTGTTGACGAGAAAACTAAAGCAAAGGCCTCAAGAGCCTTGGCATCGATGGGGCTTTCGGTATCCGACGCGGTGCGAGTGCTCCTGACACGAATAGCCGCGGAGAAGCGCTTGCCGTTCGCGCTGAAAGTGCCCAACGCTGAAACGCAGGCAGCAATGCACGAGGCACGTGCGAAGTCGCGAGCGCGCTTTGCAAACGCCGATGAATTGATGCGTGAACTCGAGACGGAAGTCGAATAGCAAGCGCGCGGTTTTACCGCGCGCTTGCGATTTCACCAAAAGATTTATCAAGGATTGGGTTCGACTGTCTCACTCTGGACGGTACGACATGAATTTGCTCAAAGAGGCGATATTGCTCTTGGTTGCGAACAATGCCCCCTTGGGTTCTGAGTGGCGTGACCATTCACTGACCGGCAACTGGAGCGATCACCGCGAATGTCATATCGGCGGTGACTTTCTCCTAATTTACCGTCTCGCAACGGTTGGCTCTGGTGAACAAGTCATTTTCGTGCGGGCCGGAATCCATTTCGAGCTATTTGAGTAGCGATTCCTCAGCAGCCGAAATCCGCCCTGAAGCCATAGGCGTCAGCCCACTCGAGATATCGATTTCGCTGCGTCCCAGGGGTTACTCACGGCTGTTTGACAAATCAGCATTTGCGGGCGCAAAGTCAATCTCTGCGGTTTTTTGAGCATATTTCGCAAACGTTCGCGGCAGCGAAGAATAATGGGGGATTGCATGCACAGCTTCACGAGAGTGGCCGCTTTGACGTGCGGCGTTATTTTGACTCTTTCCGCATCGGCGCAGTCAACCGACGAAGACTCGGATTCCACCGGCCTTTCCGAAATCGTGGTCACCGCTTCCAAGACTGGCGACCAGTCGTTGCAGTCGGTGCCAATCACCATTCAAGCATTCGGCGAAGATGAGCTGAAAAAGGGGATCATCCAAGGCTTTGATGATTATTCGAAGCTCGTTGCGGGGCTCTCGTCAGTCAACAAGGGCCCGGACCAGACTCAAATCATCATTCGCGGCATCACGGCCGGACGCATCTCGCATGCGGAGCCTCAAAACCAATCGACGAGCGGCCTGTATGTCGACGAAATTCCCGTGTCCACCAACGGGTTCAATCCAGACATCGACTTATTCGACGTGCAGCGGATCGAGGTGCTCAAAGGGCCGCAGGGCACCTTGTTCGGCGCGGGAGCCATGTCCGGCGCGATCAGAATCATTACGAATGACGTGGACCTGCATCAGACCAACGGTGCGGCCAGCATCAACGGCGAAGCCGTGGATCATGGCAGCGTCAATTATGCGGCTCACGCGATGATGAACGTGCCGCTTCTCGATGATGTCGTCGGCGTTCGCGCGAGCGCCTTTTATGATCACGACGGCGGATACATCAACAATGTTTACGACGGCCGCAAGAATTACAACGCCTACCGAAAAGCCGGCGGCGCACTGAAGGGTCGTTGGGATGTCAATGATCAGTTCAATTTACGGGCGTCGTTCATCTACCAAGAGCTGAACGCGGATGGCCGCCCGCAAGCGTTTTCGCCCTTAGATGATGCGGCGGTCAATGCGGTCAACTTGCCCGGACAAAATTTCACGATCGGTAGCCACTACGAGACTCTCAAATTCACTCCCGATCCGTTTCACGACAAGTATTGGCTCATGAATCTTCTCGCAAATTATTCGTTTGATTCGCTCAAGTTCGTATCGTCGTCTTCTTTCCTCAATCGTCAGTTCAATAATCGTCTTGATGATACCTACAGGACACGGAGAAATTTCAGGACCTCAACTCAGCTCAACGGAGACCCATTAAATTCGAATTTCAGGAACGACACCGATCTCAACGATTTTTCGCAGGAATTTCGTTTGAGTCAGAACGTCGGCAGCCGCGTTTCCTGGGTGGCGGGCGCGTATTTCGAGCGCCGCAATGTGCACTTTTCCCAAAGTGATCCAACGCCAGGCCTTGACGCGCTGTCGGCTACGTTTGGGTTGCCGCCCGCCGCGTTTTTTGGCGCTTCGCCGGACTCCTTGTTCGATGGAAATGAAGTCGACGGGCAATCGCAATACGCCGTGTTCGGGGAGCTCAATTTTGCACTTTCGCCTTCCTGGCATTTGATCCTCGGAGATCGCGAATTTCATTACAAGCAAGATACGGATATTCGCTATGCGGGAATCGCCCAAGGTGAGACCTCGGTCAAGCAAGGATCGACCAAAGAGTCGGGAAATACACCGAAGGTGGAGCTCACGTTTACTCCGACCGAAGAGAGCACGCTCTATGCGAGCGCTACCAAGGGCTTCCGCCTTGGCGGGGTGACCGAGCCCTTCCCATTGGGCAACAACTTTTTCGATCAGAATTGCGAGGATGACTTGGCCGGCTTGGGATTGACCGAATTGCCTACTCGGTTTCGGTCAGACACTCTTTGGAGCTATGAGTTGGGAGCGAAAACTCGGTGGCTGGACCGTTCGCTCACCGTTAATACTTCGTTGTTCGATATCGAGTGGAAGAACATTCAGACCAACGTGTTTTTCCGCTGCGGCACGATCGCCGTGTTGAATGTTGGAAAGGCACGTAGCCGCGGCGCGGAGCTGGAAGCATCCTGGGCGCCCATTCGTTCGCTCATTTTCAACGTCACTGGCGCGTTCACTGATGCGACGTTGCGAAAGAAGACGTCGGCAATTATCGCGCAGGTGGGTGATCGGGTGCCCAATGTCCCCCGATTCTCGGGGAGTGCTTCAACGGAGTTCAGACACTCCTTGGACTCCGATTCGGCGTTCTACGTGCGCGGGGTATTCTCCTACATCGGCAGTTCGTTCGACGAGTTTCAAAGCTTGCCTAACGTCTCACGTGTGCCGGTCAACGCGAGCGTCGATGCAGCCGTCGGTCTGACCCTCGCGCGCTACGACTTTTCGGTTTATGCCAAGAACCTCACCAACAGACTCAACGTGACCAGCGTCGATCCCGATCGCCGTGTACCGACGACTTACGGCGTTGCTCCGCCTCGAACGATTGGAGCCGAGGTGCGTTTGAGGTTCTGATCGAAAAGCTCGGTCCGCACGCTCGGATTGATCGCCGGGCGTGCGGCGTCATTTGAGGGCGCCGCCTGCCACAAATCGATCGATGCAATACCCGTCTTCCTCTGCGAAAGGCACGGTGTGTAATCGCTCGAGGTTTCCTAAGTCTTTCTCCGTTCTGCACGTGTCGATGAGATAGTCTGGCCTGGCTCGCCTGATGTATTCCGCGGTCGATTGACTCGCCATGAGCGCTTCGCCGGCCGCATTGTTCGCAAGGCCATCCAAGTTGACCACGTGATCGAATAAATAAAACGCCAGCGCGCCAGCGCTGTACGAAGCGACGCGATAGTTTGGGTTGGCTGGATTGACGTGGCGGCGGAACCAATCAGCTGACTCAAATTTTTTGACCTGCCATGATCCCGCGAACTTTGCATCTTCCGAAATGCCATAAGGTTTCAGGCGTTGATACCAGGCGATGTCCGCAACAAAGAAAGCGGCCAGAGCGAGCGCGGCGGCGGCAGCCCATTTGAGCTGCTTCGAGCTCAGCTCAGTCTGAAGCCACGCGGCCACGAAACCGCAGTTCACCGCAATCAGAACAGGCAGATCGTAGACATACCAAACCGTGTAATACATGTCGTCGGCGCGACCGGCTTGGACGGCGCCAAAAAGCACATTGCAAAAAATGCCGCAGAGGTCGAATGCAAACAGCGCGAGCAGCGCCTTCGGAAATTGCGGCATGGCGCGCGACCATGGCTGTCTGAAAAGTTTGTGCAACAACGCGATGCATGCCAAGACCACGGCGCTGGTCATCAACAGAACCTGCGGCAACGAGTGCAAGCCGCCTCGCGCCTTCACTTGCAGCAAATTGAATCGACTGTGCGCGGAAACGGAAAACTTTGCGCTCTCCCAAAAATATTGCAGCCCGCTCTGGATGGCCTGAACTGCCGAGAGATGATTCGGAGTGCTCGCTTTGACCAGCATGGACATCGGCAATACGTGGCCGAAATAGAAATTCGCGAAGACCCCCCATGCAAGCCACGGCGTCAGACAAGCGGCAATCGCATAGAGCCTTTGCTTCCACCCAGGCACGAATGCGATGGCAATTGCGCTGTAGAGCAAGGAGGACGGGGCGATTCGCGTCAGCAGCAAGAGTCCACACAGCGAGCCCACCCAGAGGGCCTTAGACCGCGTTCGGCCGGCAGAAAGCACGGCGCAGAGAATCGCGGCGAGCAACAGCGCAGCAAGGGCATTTTCCTTGCCGGTCACACTGCTGAAGAACACGGTATGCAAGCTCAGGAAGCTGAGCGCCGCCACGTTCACGCTCAAGATCACGGCGGGGCGCCGCAAGTCTCGCATCTCTGATTTGATCAAGGCTCTCACGCAAAATGCGATGACGAGCGACGTTCCCGCGAACAGCCATCCGTTGAAAGCGAGTGCGGTGCGAACCAGGGATTCAAGCGAGTTGCAGAACAGCGCAAACACGGTCAGGAGCAGTTCGTACAGAGGCTGGAAACCAGAAGTTTTCTCACCGCCGAATGTAAAGCCCGCGCCATGCGCCGCGTTCCAGCCAGGAATGAAGTAGTAAAAGCTATCGTCCTGAATCGAGCATTGCAGATTGACGAACGTGCTCCGCCAAGAATAGAAAAAGATGCTGATGCTGACGATCGCCGCGCTTGTGAGCGCGGGCGAGATGGCTAAGAGACGCTGCGTGATTTTCATGCGGTTCCGAAACTCGGTGTTGGATCTGAGTGCGACAATACAAAAACGCGCCGAGCGCCGCATGCCAGGTCGAACGATTCGAGCTTCGCCGCACGGACCTTATGTTCAATCCGGCGAGCATCTGGCTCGTTGGAAGCGTGAGCGCCATTACCTCGAGCCACGCGCCAACTGGCCGCTCACCGTTGCGGTGATCGATTTGGATCATTTCAAGGCCATCAATGACCAGCACGGGCATGGCATGGGCGACCATGTTCTCAAGGAATTCGCGCGCACGGGCTTAGAGACGTTGCGCGACAGCGATCGGCTCGGGCGCAGGGGCGGAGAGGAGTTCCTGCTGGCATAGCAGCGTATTCGAGGCCGTTCGGCCACCGCGCGGTGTGACGCGCGTCACTCGATGGCGGACTGGCGCATCAACTGCATCAAAGTTAGAAGCCGCCGACAGTTTGCCGCTTCGCGTTTTGTTACATCATTCAAGTGAAAATTCGTACCAAGGTGATTGCGTGTCTTGCAGCGCTGTTCGCTGCGCAAATCGTGCTTCAAGCCGTCTTGCAAAGCCGGGCACTCTTGCCGAGCTTCGTCGCTCTCGAACGCGAAGAGGGCGACACGGCCATACGTCGCGTGGATGTGGCCCTGGACAGAGTCTACGACTGGTTGGAAAACATGGCGAGCGGCTGGGGGAATTCAATCGAAACCTACCAGTTCGTGGATGATCACAATCAAGCGTACCTAGATGTCAATCTAAACGAAGCCTCGGTGAGCGACATGGGGGTCGACGCCTTTGTCATCGCCGATCAGTCCGGCCATATCGTAGTGTCCGTAGGTTTCGCTCCGGAGAGCCGCAAGCTGATCACCGCAAACTTTTTCGGAACCGACACCGAGCTGCCCGCGAATTTTCCCTGGCGGAGCATATTGCACGAGCGGCAGCGAAAGCGCGGCATGTGGCGTACTTCGCAGGGCATCTTCTTGTTTGCAGCTGCGCCTGTGTTCGATGGCACGGAGCACGGCGCGTCTCATGGCCTTGTATTGGCGGGCAAGAGACTTTCGCCGGAACTCGTCGAGCATATTGCGATGCAGGCTCAAAACGCACTCAGTGTCGCGCCGCGCATCGTGCCGGCGCCAAGCCAAATTATTCAGACACCGACTTTGCTGAGTGCTTATCGGACGCTGAGTGATGTCCACGGCCGAGCATTGGTCACGCTGCGCGCGGATCTTCCCCGCCGCGTGACGGCGTACGGAGTGCGGAGCATTCATTACGCATCGATTTATCTCATCTGTGCGTCGATTTGCGTGCTCTTGTTGCTCGTGTGGTTCTTGAACCTCATCATCTTGCGGCCGCTGGAGGGCGTCACGCGCCATGCCGTTGCGATCGGTGCAGGCAAGGATTTGTCCGCGCGCCTCGCCCCACGCGGCAATGATGAGATCAGCCGGCTTGGAGTGGAGTTCGATCGCATGGTCTCGAGTCTCGCGGAATCTCAGCGCAAATTGGTTGATCAATCCTTCGAGGCAGGGTTCGCCGAGCTCGCCAAAGGCTTGCTGCACAATTTGGGCAATGCGATGACTCCCGTGGGAGTGCGGTTGCAATCATTGGAACAGCGTCTGAAGTCGACGCCCTTGAGCGACCTCAAGCTGGCGATCGAGGCACTCGCACAAGAAAAGGACGCTGCGCGCCGCGCCGAGCTACTCGAGTTTCTGCGGCTGGGCTGCGATGCATGCCAAACCGATCTCGGTCATGCGCGCGCGGACATGGAAGTGATTGCGCGTCAGACCCAGTTGGTGCAAGCCTCCATTGCGGAGCCTTTGGGGCCGCTTCGCAAAGCGCCCGTGGTTGAAAGCGTGGACTTAAGCGATTTGGTGCAGCAAACTTTGGAGATCGTTCCCGACGAGAGCCGTAATCGGCTCGAGATCGCCGAAGAAGATTCGCTGCGTCGTATAGGTCCGGTGCGGATCGCGCGCTCGGTCATGCGGCTCGTATTGCAAAATCTCCTGATCAATTCGGCTGACGCCATCTCTCAAGCCGGACGCGAGCGCGGCCGCTTGCAGATTGCGGCCGAGATCATCCCGCAAGCGGGCCGTGACGAATTGCATCTCTCATGCAGCGACGACGGCATCGGCATCGCTGCGGAAAATCTCCAGCGTGTGTTCGAGAAAGGCTATTCGACCAAATCGCGACGCACCAACATGGGCATCGGCTTGCATTGGTGCGCCAATGCCATCGCCGAGCTCGAAGGGCGAATTTGGGCGGC
Organism: uncultured Steroidobacteraceae bacterium; assembly: GCA_964247385.1. Taxonomy (GTDB): domain Bacteria; phylum Pseudomonadota; class Gammaproteobacteria; order Steroidobacterales; family Steroidobacteraceae; genus TMP-86. Next base: position 61,017 of record CAXTUB010000007.1, read on the forward strand.
GAGTGACGGAGTGGGGCGCGGCGCCGTCATGCATCTCGTGGTTCCGTTGCCGAAGCGCCAGGACGCATACGGTGAGGTGGGAATATGACTGTTCGTGAGCGGATTCTGATCGTTGATGATGAGGAGCCGGTGCGCTCGGCGTATACCGATATTCTCGCCGATGCGAGCGAAAGCAAAGAGCTCGCGGAATTTCGTCAGCTGCGGGCCAAATTGTTCAACCGGCCGGGCCACGCCAAAGCAGCCGAATCGACGCAGAATTCTTTCGATCTGACGCTATGCGAGCAAGCCGAGCGTGCGGTCGAAGAGGTGCGCGCTGCGCTCACCGACGCGAGGCCCTTCGCAGTCGTATTTCTCGACATGCGAATGCCGCCGGGACGCGACGGTGCGTGGGCAGCGGCACGAATCCGCGAGCTGGACCCGGCGGTAGAAATCGTCATCTGTACTGCCTACTCTGACGTGGATCCGGGCAATCTCAGCGGCATGGTTCCCCCTGAAGACAAGCTCTCCTACCTGCAAAAGCCTTTTCATCCGCACGAAATTCGCCGCATGGCGATCTCACTGGCGAGTAAATGGCGCACCGAGCGCCGTATCGTGAAGCTCGCCTATTTCGACGCGTTGACCGGTCTCGCCAATCGCGAGCAATTTCATGGCCGGCTGCGAGGCGTCATCGAACAGGCTCGGCTGAATAAACATGAAGCCGCGCTGTTGTATCTCGATCTGGATAATTTCAAGCGCGTCAACGACACGCTCGGACACGCGGCGGGCGATGAGCTGCTGCGCATCGTCGGGGAGCGCATGCAAGCCTATTTGCGCAATGGCGACTCCAACTCAATGGCGGAGGCGGGGAGCGGCGACATCGCGCGTCTGGGCGGCGATGAATTCGTCATGATTCTGCCGCGCTTATCCAATGAGGACCAAGCGGCGCAAATTGCACAGGGATTGATCGAAGTCTTGAAAGAAAATGTCACGTTGTCGCAGCACTCGCTCGTGATCACGCCCAGCATCGGTATCGCGAGATTCCCGCACGATGCGCAAGATGCGCACACCATGTTGCGCAACGCAGATCTTGCCATGTACTACGCCAAACGGAATGGCGCCGGGACGTTCGCAAGTTTCGACGCCAACATGAATTCCACGGCGCTGCGCCGCTTCAGCGTCGAAGCCAAACTCCAGGGAGCCTTGGAGCGAAACGAATTCGAGCTGCATTTTCAGCCGTTGTTCGACGTTCGCAGCGGGACGGTTTCCGGCATGGAGGCATTGTTGCGTTGGACGGCGGAGGGCCTTGGCAATGTCGCGCCCACCGAGTTCGTTCCCATCGCCGAGGAGAGCGGCCTCATTCTGCCGATTGGAGAATGGGTGCTACGCACTGCATGCAGACAGGCGAAGGCATGGCATGAGGAAGGCTTGCCGCTCGGCAGAGTTTCGATCAACGTGTCGGGAATTCAATTTGCCCGCAAGGATTTTCCGCAGCGTATGTCCGAGATTTTGCGGGAGACCGGGGCGCAAACTCAGTTTCTCGAGCTGGAGATCACCGAAACCACGGTCTTGAACGATGAAGCGTGGGCCGAACAAGCACTGGTTCAGCTGAGAGCGCTTGGCATCTCGGTTGCCATCGACGACTTCGGCACCGGCTATTCAAATTTCGGCCGGCTGCGTAAGTTCGCCGTCGATCGCTTGAAAATCGATCGTTCTTTCGTGACCGGTTTGAACGACAGTGAAAATGACCGCGCCATTGCCACCGCGATCATCGCCATGTCGAAGTCGCTTCGGGTCGAGGTCACTGCCGAAGGCGTCGAAAATTTTCAGCAGCTCTTGTTCCTGCAGGAAAATCTTTGTCAGGAGGCGCAAGGCTATCTTTTCAGTCGTGCTCTACCGGCCGATCAGGCGACACAGATCCTGCGCATTGCCAGCGAATCCAGCAATTCTTCGCGCTCGCAGCGGCTACGCGCCTTAATTCGCTGATCCCGGCAGCTCGCCTCATGTAAAGTCGCGTTCATGGGACGCGCGCCGCATCGGAGGATCTTGCTGGCTTCGCTGATCGGTACGACGATCGAATTCTACGACTTCTATATTTACGCCGCGGCGGCCGTACTCATCTTTCCCCGGCTGTTTTTCCCGGCAGCCGATGCGGTGACCGGCACACTCCAATCCTTGGCGACTTTTGCATTGGCGTTTTTTGCGAGGCCTCTCGGCTCGGCGCTGTTCGGTCACTTCGGCGACCGGATCGGCCGCAAGGCGACACTCGTCGGCTCACTTTTGACCATGGGCCTATCGACCGTAGCGATCGGACTGCTGCCAACCTATGCGAGTGCGGGCTTGTGGGCGCCGGCATTGCTCGCGCTGTGCCGTATCGGTCAAGGGATAGGCCTTGGCGGCGAGTGGGGTGGCGCAGTGTTGCTCGCGACTGAAAATGCGCCGAGCGGAAGGGAATGTTGGTATGGGGGTTTCCCGCAGCTCGGCGCGCCCATTGGCTTCTTGTGTTCCACCGGAGTCTTTCTCTTTTTGAGCAGTTCCCTGGCGGAAGCCAGCCTCTTCTCGTGGGGTTGGCGCTTGCCCTTTTTGGCAAGCGCTGCATTGGTTTTCATCGGCTTGTACATCCGCTTGCGATTGGTGGAAACGCCGGCATTCGTCTGTGCGCTGAAAGCCAATCAAAAAGTCCGGATGCCGATTGCCAGCCTTTTCCGTGAGCACTGGAGCGCGCTGGTGCGCGGCACGTTGGCAACGCTCGCAGCATTCGTGATTTTTTATTTGATGACGGTCTTCTCGTTGAGTTGGGCGACCAAATCACTGGGATTCGACCGCTCACAGTTTTTGCTTTTGCAGTTGATCGGCGTGTTTTTCTTCGGCCTGACCATCCCGCTTTCCGCGCGAGCTTCGGATCGATGGGGCCCGCGCGCCGTGCTTCTGTTTTCCTTGAGCCTGATCATCATGTTCGGCTTTTGCTTTGCGCCTCTGCTGACGCACAACATCCCGGCGGCGCTCGTCTTCATGGTCCTGGGCTTCAGCTTGGTCGGGTTGACCTATGCTCCGGTCGGCGCGGCCCTTGCATCGTTGTTTCCCACCGCAGTGCGCTACACGGGAACTTCGCTTGCGTTTAATTTGGCGGGGATTATCGGTGCATCGATTACGCCTTATGCCGCGACGTGGCTCGCCGCCCGGTATGATTTGACGGCCGTGGGATACTATTTGTCCTTGTCGGCTGTCATTTCGCTGCTTGCGGTGGCAGCCACTCGATCATTACGCGCCGTCTATCAAGAGTGAGCACGCGAGCACTATTTCTGTTTCTTGGCTTGGTCTCAGCGATCGTGCATGCGTCAGATCGCTTTGATGCGGCCGTTGCGTCCGGAGCGCGCCCGCCGGCCGACCTGCAACGCGACGCACGCGATCATCCGGCGGAACTTTTGCGCCTGACAGGCATCGAGCCTGGAATGACGGTCGCCGATGTACTCGGAGGCGATGGCTACTTCAGCGAATTGGCCGCAAACATCGTTGGACCGAAAGGCCGGGTGCTCCTCATCAACAACGCCGCATTCGACGGATTCAGCGAGAATTTGGGAGCGCGCCTCAAAGACAACCGGCTGTCGAACGTGCGGCATCTCACAGTCGATCTTAATCGCATGCATCTCCCCGATTCGAGCATCGACGCCCTGTTGCTCGTGAAGGTTTATCACGATTTGTACTGGGTCGACGACACGGGGATTTGGCCTCGGGTCGATGCGAAACTGGTTCTCGCTCAATTATCGCGCGCACTGAAGCCCGGCGGGGTCATCTTGCTGGTCGATCATTCCGCTCTGCCCGGTACGGGCTGGCGCGATGCCTCACGCTTGCACCGAATCGACGAGGCGTTTGCGGTGCAAGACTTCGAAGCGTTGGGCTTCAAGGTGGTCGCCCGCAGCGAGCTGCTGCGTCAACCGAACGATGCTCGAGATGAAATCTCGTACAAGGGCCGCATGCTTACGCATACCGACCGCTTCGTGCTCGTGTTTCGGCGAGCAACGCGTTGAATCCATGACGGCGCGCAATCGACGATCCAGACCATCCTAAGCGTGGCGTTCGGGGTCTCCTTTTCTTCCGACGCCGGTTCGCGGTATGCCGCGGTGCCGGTGGCCATTCTGCGCTTGGCACCGACTCTCGATAGGCAGACAATGCATTTTAGGTCCGCGCTGGCCCTCAGCGTACGAGCGATGTAAGAGGCGGGAAAGCATGCAGTCGAGCCAACTTCAAGATCTGAGCAGAGCTCTCGAAGCTGCGCATGAATATGCGCACCATTCGAGCTTCGACGGCTGCGATGCCGGCGACATCGATGAAGTCATCGACTCGGCGAAAAAAGAGCTGCAAAAGCCTCACCCGAGCAAGCAGACGCTTTCCACCTATTTGAATTCGGTGGCCCGGAGTCTGCGCGCGGACGAGTCGGCTCGCGAAATCTGCATGAGGTTGGATTCGGCGATGCGTGCGGCCGACGTGCCGACTCATTGGGAAGAGATTTAGCCGCAGCCTTACGCAGCCCGTTCGCTAGCACACCCCCTGTTCGCTTGCGGGAACTTCGCGCCGGCATTTCAGGGTGGCAATTTGCCGCGTGGCGAGGAACGTTCTATCCGCGCGGGTTGAAGCAGTCGAAAGAGCTCGAGCACGCCGCCCGCGAGCTCAAGATTCTCGAGATCAACAGCACCTTTTATCGGTTGCAGCGGCCCGATCTTTTCTTGCGCTGGTCGGCACAGACCCCTGATGATTTCTTGTTCACGATCAAGGCGCCCCGGTTCATCACACATATCCGAAAGCTGCGTGACGTCGAGGAGCCGGTGGAACGGTTTCTATCCTCCGGCGTGCTTCAACTGGGTCCAAAGCTGGGAGCGTTGATTTGGCAGCTGCCGCCATCGAGCGTGTTTGAGCCGGCAGTCGTCCGGGATTTTTTTTCCTTGCTTCGCGGCGCGGCGCTCCACACTGATGAGACGGGCTCGCTTTCTAAAGGGCGGCTAAAGCATGCCATGGAAGTGCGCAATGCAAGTTTTGTCGACGATCGTTTTTATGATCTTTGCCGGGAATACGGCATTTCGGTGGTCATTGCCGAGAACATTCATGGCTGGCCGTGCATCGAGCGCATGACTTCCGATCTGGTTTATCTGCGTCTTCACGGCTATGTGGAAATGCAAAACGCAGGATACGATGCGCAGGCCCTCGGGCATTGGGCGCGCAAGATCCTGGCATGGCACCAACCTTCCGCTGAATGTCCCGGCGGCCGCGACGTGTTCTGTTTTTTCGACGGCCCCGATGTCAAAGAGCGCGCGCCGGCCGATGCCATGGCGCTCCAGCGGATGCTCGACGAGCTGAGGTCGCTCTGAGCGGGCTACCGCAGCGACCCGCTCTGAGAGGGCCAACGCGGCCGTTGCTCAAAAGTCGAAGGTTGTCTGCGGACTTGCACGTTGCGGAGCGGAAAATCGGCTGCAATCGAGCGCATGGCGCTGTGTGAGCCCGAGATTGCGACTCGCCACTTCGAATCGTTTGCGCAAAATCTCCGCGTACGGCCCCGTGCCGCGCATCCGTGAACCAAAGTTCGGATCATTATCGCGTCCATCCCGCGCTTGATGAATCAGTGACATGACGTGGCGCGCGCGGTCGGGATAATGCGCTGCCAGCCATTCGCGGAAAAGATCTTTGACTTCGTAAGGAAGGCGCAGCAGCACGTACCCGGCGCTCGTCGCCCCCGCTCGCGCCCCGGCTTCGAGAATATTCTCCATTTCATGATCGGTGATTGCGGGAATGACCGGAGCCACCATGATTCCGGTCGGAATTCCGGCCTTTGCCAGCTCCTGCAGTGCGCGCAGCCGCGCCTGCGGAGAGGCGGTGCGCGGCTCGAGAGTACGTTTGATCTCCGCTGAAAGAGAAGTGATGCTCAAAGCGACCTTGATCAGATTGTCCTGCGCCATTTCAGCAATCAGGTCGATGTCGCGCAGGATCAGCGCGCTTTTGGTGAGCAGGCTCACGGGATGCCGCGCGCGTTTGAGCACCTTCAGCACATCGCGCGTCACCTCGAGCTTCTTTTCGAGGGGTTGGTAAGCGTCGGTGTTGATGCCAAGCGCAATGGGTTTCGGCACGTACTTGGGCTTCGATAGCTCGGCTTCCAGCAATTGGGCCGCATTTTCCTTGAAGAATATTCTGGTCTCGAAGTCGAGCCCCGAAGATAAGCCAAGGTATGCATGACTCGGCCGCGCAAAACAATAGATACAGCCATGCTCGCAGCCCCGATACGGATTGATCGAATACTCGAAGCCGACATCGGGTGAGTCATTCGACGTGATGATGGCGCGGGCACGGTCGGGTGCGAAGGCTTGCAGCACGCTTTCGACCGGCCCCTCGCGATACCAGCCGTCGTCGAACTCTTCAGGCCGATCGAGCTCGAAGCGGCCGGCCGGATTCGACAGTGCGCCTCGTCCCGTGAGTTTCTCCCGGCCCATGAATTTTCGCGGCATGCGAAAACCTTACGCGCGAGACGAACGCGCGTAAATCCAGTTCAGGAGAAGCCGATTGACTGTATAGCTATCTACTCAATCCGGCTCACGGGCGCGTGGGCCCACGCCGCGTGCTTCGGCGCTTTTTTGGTACGGTTCCATTCCTCCAGCATGACGGGCCCCAGGCGCTTGAGCTCGGCGAGAGCCTCGGCAGAGGCCGTATCCGCAGCCAACTCGATCCGATGGCCGTTCGGATCGAAAAAATAAATCGATTCGAAGATGCCATGGTTGGTTGGGCCGAGCACTGCAACGCCTTTCGACTCCAGCCGCGACTTCACCGCCTGCAACGCGGCGCGATCCGCCACCTTGAATGCGATGTGCTGCACCCACTCCGGCGTATTCAAGTCTCGCCCCATGCCGGGCTGCTCGGGCAGCTCGAAAAACGCAAGCACGTTGCCGCCGCCGGCATCCAGAAAAACGTGCATGTAAGGGTCGTAAGCGCCGGTCGAAGGCACGTGATCCTCGGCGAAAGCCAATTGAAATTCCATGTCGAGCGTGTCGCGGTAAAAATCCACTGTCGCCTTGGCGTCCTTGCAACGGTACGCCACATGATGAATACCCTTGAGTACGGACATGACAGCCCTCTCCCGAATTCATGGTGAATTGGAGCTATCATATCGCGCCGCTATTGCGCTGCGTTGGCTAATGGTTTAGTAGGGGTCGCACGATGCTTCACCTGGATTCTCTCGCATTCGACAACTCGGGCTTCATGCCCCACGGCCACTGTTACTTGTGGACCCCTTGGTTGTTGTGGACGTATGTGAGCGCCGATGGCCTCATTGCGCTCGCTTACTACTCGATTCCCATCGCCTTGCTCGTATTCGTGCGTAACCGGCGCGACCTGCAGTTCTCGTGGGTGTTCGTGTTGTTCTCGATTTTTATTTTTGCCTGCGGCACCACGCACTTGATGTCGATTTATACGATCTGGCAGCCAAATTATTCACTCGACGCCGTGATCAAGGCCGGCACGGCGCTGGCCTCCATCGTGACCGCAGTGTTGTTGTGGCCATTGGTGCCAAAGGCGCTGGCGCTGCCGAGTCCCGCGCAGTTGCAAACGGCGTTGGATGAGCGCGGCCTGGAGATTGCCGAGCGCACGCGCGCCGAGCGCGCCCTGGCGGCGGCGAATGAAAGCCTCGAGGCGCGCGTGGCCGAGCGCACCGCCGCCCTGCGCCAGGCCGAGCTGCGGTTGCAGGAATCGTTGAATATCGAGCGCAGCGCGCGTGCCGAGGCCGAGCGTGTGGGACGCATGAAAGATGAATTCTTGCTCACCTTGTCGCACGAGTTGCGTACGCCCCTGAGCGCCATTTTCGGCTGGGCGCAAATCATGAAACGCGCGCGCGACGATACGGCGTTGATCGGCCAGGCCGTCGATGTCATCGATCGCAATGTGCGCGTTCAAACCAAGCTCATCGAAGATTTGCTCGATATGAGCTCCATCATCGCCGGCAAAATTCGCCTGGATGTGCAGGCGGTGGAGCTTGCCTCGGTCATCGATCTTGCCGTCGAGTCCGTTTTGCCGGCGGCGCAAGCCAAACAAATCCGCGTGGAGAAAGTCATCGATCCCTTGGCCGGGCCCGTCAGCGGAGATTCGGCGCGTTTGCAGCAGATCATCTGGAATCTACTTAGCAACGCCGTCAAGTTCACGCCGAAAGGCGGCAAGATCACCGTATTGCTCGAGCGCGTGAATTCTCATGTCGAGATCAACGTTTCCGATTCCGGTGAAGGCATCGATCCGGATTTCCTGCCGCTCATTTTCGAGCGTTTCAGCCAGGCTGATTCCTCCAGCCGGCGTACCCACGGCGGGGTCGGTCTGGGCCTTTCCATTTGCAAGAGCTTGGTGGAGTCGCATGGGGGGTCCATCAGCGCGCGCAGCCGCGGCAAGCGCGAAGGCTCGACCTTTACGGTCAATCTGCCTGTCCGCGCGCTCGGTATTCGCTCCGACACACGTGAGCATCCGCGCACTTCGATCGCCGACGTGCCGATTCTGGCGCAAGCTGAGCTGCCGCGGTTCGACGGCGTGCATATCCTCGTCATCGATGACGAGCGCGATGCTCGCGAGCTGGTGAATATCATGCTGCGAGATCGCGGCGCCGAGGTCACCGTGGCGGGAAGCGCCGAGGAAGCGCGCGGCCAATTGGAAGAGTGTCGACCGCAAATCATCATTTGCGACGTGGGTATGCCAGGCGAGGACGGATATGACTTTCTCACTCGTTTGCGCCGTGACGGTGTGCAAACTCCGGCGCTTGCGTTGACCGCCTTTGCGCGTGCTGAAGACCGCGTCCGCTCGCTTCAAACCGGGTTTGCCGCGCATCTGGCCAAGCCCGTGGAACAGGCGGAGTTGCTTGCTTCGGTCGCGAGTATTCTGGGCCGCTACGGCGCTGCCAAGGGGGAGTGATGGGTGCCGAAACCGCCGAGGAGCGCGCGATGAATCAGGAGCTGTTCGACAACCCATTGGGAACCGATGGGTTCGAGTTCGTCGAGTTCACGAGTCCCGAGCCGCAGCGGCTCGCGCGGTTTTTCGAGGCCATGGGGTTCACAGCCGTGGCGCGGCATCGCTCGAAGGATGTGCTGCGCTATAAGCAAGGCGATATCAATTTCATCCTCAATATGGCGGTGGAAGGCCAAGCGGCTTCATTCCGCGGCCAACATGGGCCATCGATCAACGCCATGGCATTTCGTGTGCGTGACGCTGGCGCGGCGCTTCGCGGCGCGATTGCCAGGGGCGCGCGCGAAGTGAAGCCAAGCGCCGGGCTCATGGAACTCAACATTCCCGCCATCGAGGGGATTGGCGGCTCGTATCTCTACCTCGTCGACCGCTACGGCGCTCGTGAGATCTACGATGTCGATTTCAATCCCATCCCAGGCGCCGCCGACAGTGAAGCGGCGAATAGCGCTGGTCTTACGTATCTGGATCATCTGACGCACAACGTGCATCGCGGCAACATGCAGCGCTGGGCAGACTTCTACGAGCGAATTTTCAATTTCCGCGAGATCCGCTATTTCGATATCGAAGGCGCGGTGACGGGCCTCGTTTCCAAGGCGATGACGAGCCCCGATGGTAAAATCCGCATCCCTTTGAACGAAAGTCAGGACGACGAGTCGCAGATCGAGGAATTTCTGCGCGATTACCGCGGCGAGGGCATTCAACACATCGCACTCGGCACCGACGACATTTTCAACACCGTCGACCGGATGCGCGCGCATGGACTCAAGTTTCAAAGTACGCCCGACAGCTATTACGAAGCGGTGAACGCGCGCGTGCCCGGGCACGGCGAAAAGCTGGACGAGCTCCGCGCACGCCAGATACTAGTGGACGGCGCGCCAACGCAAGGACAGGGGCTGCTGCTGCAGATCTTCACGCAAAATATCGTGGGCCCGTGCTTCTTCGAGATCATCCAGCGCAAGGGAAACGAGGGGTTCGGTGAAGGCAATTTCAAGGCCTTGTTCGAATCACTCGAGCTCGATCAGATCCGGCGCGGCGTAATCGATCCGAATCGTCCCGCCAGCCGCGGCTCCTGATGCCCACGAAGTCCCGCAAGGGAAAACGCGCGGGCGCGATCAAACCCGTGCGTTATGCCGTCATCGGATTGGGCCACATTGCGCAAGCCGCGGTGCTACCCGCATTCGCGCATGCTCGATCCAACAGTGTTCTTGCAGCGCTGGTCTCCGGAACGCCGAAGAAATTACGCTCGCTGGGGCGGCGCTACGGCGTCGAGCGGCAGTGTTCTTACGAGAATGTGGATGCATTGTTCGAAAGCGGCGACATCGACGCCGTATATATCGCGCTGCCTAATCATTTGCATCGTGAAATGACCGAGCGCGCGGCCCGCGCCAAGCTCCACGTGCTGTGCGAAAAACCCATGGCCGTCAACGCGAAGGATTGCGTCGCCATGCGCCGAGCAGCCCGGCAGAACGGCGTGAAGCTCATGATCGCTTATCGGCTGCATCTCGAGCGGGCGAGCCTGGAAGTCGCGCGGATCGCGCGATCGCGCCAGCTCGGCGCCATGCGCTTCTTCACGTCCGACTTCTCGATGCAGATCCGCTCCCCCAACATCCGGCTGCTGCGCAAAGAGGGTGGAGGGCCGCTGCATGATATCGGCATCTACTGCATCAACGCGGCCCGCTCCTGTTTCGCGGCGGATCCGCTCGAGGTGTTTGCCGCGGCCACCCGGGGCAGCGATGCGCGCTTCAAGCAAGCTTACGAAACCGTGGTAGCGGTCATGCGCTTTTCTCGTGACCGGCTTGCGAGCTTCACGTGCAGCTTCGGTGCAGCGGATCGCTCGACTTATACGCTGACCGGTACGCGCGGCAGCATTACCGTCGACCCGGCTTACGAGTACGCTTCAGCAATCAACTATGTGGTGCGGAAAGGCGGACGTGAGAAGCATCGGGGCGCTGCGAAACGCGATCAGTTCGCGGCGGAGCTTGCGTATTTCTCTTCCTGTATTCGCGGCAATCGCGATCCCGAACCGTCGGCGGACGAGGGGCTCATGGATGTCCATATCATCGAGGCCATGATGCGCTCGATCAGCTCGCGTCGTTGGGTCCGCATCGATGCAAAGCCGCTCGTGCGGCGCGCGACGCTTCGGCAGGAGATCCATCGGCCCGCGGTACCCGCTGAACCCAAGCTCGTCGGTGTGGCTGCAGCGGGCCGATAAGACCTTTCAAACGAGCTCGAGCCGCAAAGGGTGTATGCTCACAGAACGGTGGGGAACCCGCCCCGCCGCGGCGCTTTAGCGTAGTTGGCTGTCTTTGCTGCCGCGCCGGTTGTAGGCATTGAACGCAGGCTGGTTTTGATCGCTCGCTTCCTGACAGGCGATACAAAGCGTAACGCCAGGAACGGCGAGTCTGCGTGCCGCTGGAATCTCGCAGCCGCATTCGGCGCACGACTCACGTCCCGGCCCCGTAGGCAAACGGCTCTTCGCGCGATCTACGGCGTCCTTTACCGTCGCGTCGATCTGATCTTGTACCGCGCCGTCCCCGGCCCAACCCGTCGCCATGCGTCACGATAAGCTCAAAATGAGGTGGGTTGCAATCCCGCGGCGGCGGGCTCCGTGGGGTCGCGTTGGAGCAAACTTGGCGGCTTCTTATAGTTTCTTGAACTTAAAAAGCTCATAGCCGGTTTCGCGCACGAAGACTGCGCTCAGCACGGAGCCGTCCTTCATCAAATCGTATGAGACGCGCGCCGGCCAATGACCGCCTGAGTTGATCACAACGACGCTGCCCTCATTGCCTTGCACGATGGGCAGCGGCGGCAGGCCTCCAGGGGGCAAGTGCTGACCGCTCAAGAAGTACACATACTTCCCGCCCCGTACGACGATGCGCTCCTCATACATGCTGGAGCCACGAAATTCTGCGTTATCGTAGATCTTCCCGACCAATGAGCCGTCGGGCGAGGCTTTCCACTCGTTGAAAGAAGGTTCTTGGGTCTCTGTCGCAGGATACAGCTGCTCCAATTGCCAGCGTCCAATCAAGAAGGCGAACTGTTTGGCCGGCGGCGACTTCGCGGAAATTGCCTGCGCCGTAAGATATACACGCGAGTCGTCAGAGGCCGCAGCCACGATTGATATCGAGCACGCTGCGGCCAACGCCAAAGACAGTGCCGCGAATCGATGTTTGACAAACATAAGCCATTCCCTCTTGTTCGCGCATGGCGCGCGCGTTGATAAAGTCCGACTCCAGTATGCTAAAAGTGTAGCTGGTGGCTATGCAATCTCTCAACGGAATTCTGACGTCGCATCTGCTCAGGGGCCGTTCGGCCGGCGGGTGAATCCATGTTTGGGCTAGCAGATGACCTTGAACGGATTCATGCTTGCGGCAATCAAATCGTTACCGTGTTCGTCTGTCAGCTTCACCAGGTGAACGCCGCGCTCTTTCGCCAGTCGTCGAAGTTCGATTAGTCCAACCCCGCGATTCTCGATCGCGGTGATCTTTCGTTGACTCATGGACCGTTGACCAGACTTTACCGAATCCAGCCAACTCAAGGTCCAAGCAAGGGTCGGCGGTTGGGTCAAGGGTTTTCTTTCTCCAATTGATGAAGGGATCAGTCAGAAAAGCAGACGAGTACAAAACCCTGTAGGCTCCGTCAGCGGATCGAGTCGCGCGGGAAGTGCCGACGAATCACTCGATGATATTCTCTTGGCCGAGAATCCATCAGCGGAGAGTGAATATGGCGCTGACTATTGGAACCGGTCCGTTCGCAACGGGGCGCGACGGTCATTTCGACGTGGAGCCGCCACGCATCCCTTTGAACTATTGGGAACCTTTTCCCAAGCGCTTGCGCGTCATGATTGGTGGTGAGACTGCAGTGGATAGCCGCAATGTGATTGCATGGCATCAGACCGGAAAGATCATGCGGCTGTGCGTTCCGCTCTCTGAGGTGCGTCGGGAGATCCTGCCGTCGGGCTCGTTCGAGCAACCGGTCCCCGCGGCGCTCAAAACGTATTTGAGCCTGAACTTGGAAAAGCTCGACACCTGGTATCTGGAAAACGAGTTGGGGTACGCGCATCCTCGTGATCCCTATCACCGTGTCGACGTGCATCATTCCGATCAGCATGTGTTGGTCCGAGTGGGGCAAACCACCGTCGCCGAGACGTCAACGCCAGCCATCTTATTCGAAACGTCGTTGGCTCCGCGTTACTACTTCTCGCCGGCTGCGATTCGACCGGGGCTACTGCAAAAGAGCGAGACGGTATCGCGCTGTCCGTATAAAGGCGATGGTCAACATTGGCATGTGGTTGTCGACGGCCGCCGGATCGTCGATGCCGTCTGGAACCTCACCACGCCGATGGATGACGCACTTTTGATTCCTCGGTGGTTTAGTTTTTACGCCGAGAAGGTCGATCTAGAAGTGGACGGTGAGAAGATTTCGCATTGATGACGACTTGTTCGTCGTCCTCGAAATTCATGCGGGGAAACATCATTAGGAGATTTCCGCCTCACCAGCGGTTGCGGGCACCGCAAATGAGCTCGGCGCGTCGCCTCCTACGCAAAGAAGCGCCATCGGCGAAGGCTTTCGGATGGCGGGCCTACGGCATGCGGTAGCGGTCGCACCTAACGTGGCGCGATGATGAATACCGCAATGATGAATACAAGAGCTGCCCACGTTTCGCAGACCGTCGCTCGTGGTGCGTTGATCGATGATTTCAGCTTGTTTGTAGCAGCTCAGTCTTTTCCGTGCGTGGGCGCGAAGTCGGCGCTGAACCGAGAGCGCATGGAGTTCGAGGTCTGCGAGCAGCTTGGATCGAGGGATAGCGCGGAAATTCTTCGCGAGCGTCTTGCGCATTTTTCCGTGCGCAATCCAGTGCCGGGCGTTGACCCCATTTCCTTCGTCGCCATTTTTCGGGAAGATGTGGCCGGCGAAGAAGATTTTCACAGAAAACTTTGGACGCAGCTGCAGTCCATCCATGATTTGGACATCAAGGAAAATTCCTGGGCGCCGGACGTGAGCGATGATCCTGATTCTGCGGATTTTTCCTTCAGCGTGGCGTCGCGAGCTTTTTTCGTCGTTGGGCTGCACCCTCACTCTTCGCGGTTCGCCCGGCGTGCGCCGCGACCTACGCTCGTCTTCAATTTCCATGACCAATTCGAGGCGCTGCGTGCCAGTGGGCGCTTCCAGAAGCTGCAATCTGCGATCCGCGTACGTGACGTGGCCCTTCAGGGCGATATCAATCCGGCGCTCGCGAGTTTTGGCGAAGCCTCTGAGGCGCTTCAATATTCTGGCCGCGCCAACTGCGAATGTCCCTTTCGCGCTCGATCGGAGCCTGCCTGAGCGCCGCATCCGCGTCGGGGAACGGCTCCTCAGAGTCCGTCGTTTCGCCCGCAAGTGGAGGTCGTATCGCTCCGCAATCCGGATGCGGCTTTCGCATGAAGCAAGGCGATATCTTGCGTGTCGTGGACCCGCTAGGCGAGCAGGTGTCCGATCTTTTCGCCTTCGCGGCGGACAACCGGGACTCCTCACTTTCGTCCGGCCGGACCATCGACTATGCGAGCAAAATCTACTTATCGAGCGGAGATGTCTTGTGGTCTAACGACAGCCGTCCGATGTTCACCATACTGCGCGATGATGTCCGCCGCCACGATTTCCTTTTGACGCCGTGCAGCCAGGCGATGTTCGAGATCTTATACCAGCATCGCGGCCACCATCCGAGTTGCTTTGAAAACCTCGTCAATGCGTTTCAATCGTTTGGAATCGGACCTGAAAGAATCTCGACTACATTCAATATTTTCATGCGCGTGGATGTTTCCTCCGATGGCGAGGTCACCGTGAAGCCGCCGCTGTCGAAGCCCGGCGACACCCTCGAGTTGCGCGCCGAGATGGACTTGATCTGCGGCTTGACCGCTTGCTCTGCGGAGGGCTCGAATAACGGAACGTTCAAACCGATTGACTGGGAAGTCATTGCTTCACCGCGCAGCGCCATGGACTGAATGCATCCATCGAGAGGGCTGTCGGCCATCGAGATGGCGATACTGCCGCAAAAGAACTCGGTGATACTCCACGAAAGCACCCGTCATTGAAAGCATGGCAATTCGGCGATTTGAAATGCCGTTTCGCTACCATGCGACTCGCCGGACGAGCTCAGAGACAGCCTCGAAGTGTGCGTCGCGCGTCAGGATCGGCATCCCATGCTCCAGGGCAAGAGCCGCAATCCAGGCATCGTTAGCCGGAATTGGGCGCCCCAGCCGTTTTAGCGCTAATCGAACTCGAGCGTAGGAACTGGCGGTGTCCTCAGAAACTGTGAGCACCTCGAAGTCCTTAAGGTACGAAACCAACCAACCGTCATAGGCAGAGCGGTGTCGCGACTGTGCAATCCCGTACTGAAACTCTCCAAGCACGATCACCGGAATCGCCGCACGAGCATGCGCAGCCATCGCAGCGCGAACGCGCTCCTCGCCATCGACAAATGCTGAGAGCGCGTTGGTATCCAGAATCAATCGCGATCTTCGATTTCGACGACTCCGAAGGTCTCATCGATGACCTTTTGGATATGGGCTGTTTCCTTGCGTAGCCTTCGCAATCCGCCAAAGCCACCCGCCCAACTGGGCTCTGCATGCTTCGCCTCGCCGCGATTTTTTATCTTATCTTGCAAAGCTTCGGTGAAAAAATCTTTAAGCGACTGGCCTCGTTCTGCGGCTCTCGCTTTTGCCTGTCGAAACAATCCGTCTGGCAGCTCCACCGTGGTTTTCACGCCCCATATTACCATATTTATGGAACCTGAAAGAAAAGTAGCTTGGTGCAGGAAGTCCGCGCGGGCCGAGCAGTCGGCGCTCGATAGGCCGTGCAGGAACGAGCGGCAAAAGCGGAATACATGCTTCGCTATGAGCTGGCGGAGTTCGCGTTAGGAATCGACCCACAGGAAAAAATGGCCAGAGAGGGAATTGAACCCCCGACACGCGGATTTTCAGTCCGCTGCTCTACCAACTGAGCTATCTGGCCGCTGAACCGTGGACTATTACATCGAAGGCGGTGCGGAGCGTCAAGAATCGAGCGGGCGGCGCCAGTCATGCGGCCGGGGAAGCCTAAGCCGCTCCGCGTATAATGCGCGCCGCTGGCACGACGCCGCGCTCATGGGGGAAGTTCATGCGATTGCATATGCCGCTGCTTGGCGCGTGTCTCATAGGGGCTGCCTCCTTTGCAATCAACGCAGCGCGCGCCGACGTATCGATTGACGAGAAGACCGTTCTGGACCTCTCGCTATTCAAGGGAAGCATGAGCTCTTCCGAGAGTTTTAGTGCGGACAAGAAGCGGCGTGATTCAAATTTTCGATGCGAAGGCTTTATGTCGTTCCTCTGCGGCAACCACTCGACGGCGCAGATCGTGCGGCTCGATCAAGGCGTCACATGGGAGCTCGAGCCCGACAAGAAGCGATATCGCGAAGAACCGTTCATGACGCCCGCGCAGCGCAAGGAAATGCAAACTCGCTTGATGGCGAATCTCGAGAAAGCCAAGCAATGCAATGCGCAGCGCCCGCAAGCACAATCCGGCCTCGACACCTCAAAGTGCCAGATGTCCGCGCAAAAATTCGATTCCAAAAATCTCGGCGATGACGGTCAGATCATCGGTCACAGCGTGCATCGCGGGCGCATCAGCATGACGCAAACGTGCACAGACAGGGATACCGGCGATGTGTGCGACATGACGTATGCATTCGACCTGTGGCTCACCAACGATAAGATCGATGGCATCCAGGACCGCGAGGCATTTCAGAAGGCGTATCTGGCAAAGATGGGTTTCACGGGTGACTCAACCGCCGCGATGCAAATTCAAGTGAAGCAGATGCTTGCGCCCTATTCGAAAGAAATGGGAGAGCTGCAGGCCAGAGCGGTTGAGTTCAAAGGCGTGCCGTTGCGCTCCGCGATGCACATTGCATATGGCGGTCCCAAATGTGGAGCCGCGGCCAAATCGCAGACCGAGACGCAGTCCGACACCAGCGCTCAGGATCGCGAGGCTGCGGCTCGAATGCTTCAGTCGGCGGGCGCAAAACTCGCTGGTTTGTTCGGCAAGAAGAAAAAGGCCGAGGATGCCGCACCCGCGACGCCGGCGAACACGACAGCGCCCTCGGCAGCACTCGATGCCGATGCGCCAAATACCGTGAGGCTCGTGTCGTTCACGACCGAGACGACGGCGATTCGCCCCGGCTCAATCGCAGCGGATCAGTTCGAAGTGCCTGCGGGATGGACAAAGGTGCCCCCGGAGCCCGCGAAGACCGCGAAAGATTTCACTTGCGACCACTCGGACTCGGGCAAGTAGGGGAGAGTGGAGCGCCGGTGGCGCCTCCCGATTGCCTAAGCTTCGCGCTGCCGCATTCATCACGATGTGATGGGAAGCCGCGTGTAAAGCTAAGTATCCGGAAGCGCGTAACTACACCCCGAGCGCAGCGTGCAGCGCGCCGAGTTGGCACTCGGCGTGCGTGAGCGTGGCGGCGCAATCCTCCGGCTTCAGTGCGAGGGTGCGGAAAGAGTTAACGCCCTGCATATCGACGGCTCGCGGCTCGGGCGTGGCCAACGCCTCGGCAAAAATGACGCTGCACACGATGATATCTGTCAGATCGGCCTCGTGCCGAATCTTGCGTTCATAGTCTTGCTGATTGCCGACCGCTTCAGCCATGTCTTCCGAAAAGCCCCAATTCTCGAGTACCGACTTGCCGATGGAGGGATGCCAACCCGAAATCATCTCGATGCAGCTCGCATCGCTGTTGAGGGCGGCGGACTGCCCTACCGCGCGAACCATGATGTATAGCCGACCTATTCCGTAGAGAAGACCTGTCAGAAAAGCCTGATCAGGGCTGAGCTTCGTGCGGCGCGAGAGCACCTGAGCAATGGACGCCACTGCAATGCTTTCTTTCCAAAGCGCGGTCATCTGCTTTGCGATCGGCTTGAGCACTGCCTCGTTCTGCATCTGTTGAACCGCGAACGACATGGTCGCGCTCTGCACCATCTGGTGACCGAGTCGCGTGATGGCGGTGCGTAGATCCGTGATCGGCTTGCCCGTCGTGTTGAACGCTGCGGAATTCGCGGTCTGCAAAAGGCGCGCGGCCAGTCTTGGCTCGGCTCCCACGATGCGCACCGTTTGTTCGGCAGTGGTTCGTGGGTCCGCCAACGCATTCTTCACCCGGATCACGATGTCGGGAAAACACGGAAGCTCGACCGTGCCGCGCGACAATTCGTTGGCCAGCTCGCGCAAGAACTCGAGCGGCGACGACACCTGCGTTTGCGCGAATGCGGGATTACCTTTGGCTTTGAAACTCAGTGCTCCGGTATTCGACATAATTCTTCGCTCTTGCGTTGAGTGATGAGGTTCGCAGTTTTCAAAGCGCAAAGTTAACTCAATCCAATCGGCCCATCTTTGACCGGTTCGACACTCAGCGATATTCGTCGGAAATTGAGCTAGTCGAGCGATGCCGGTGCGCCGGCGGGACCTTGCTCAATGGGGCTGCCGCGATCCGGCTCACGAGCCAATTGCCAGAAAATTCTCGCTGATGCGATGGTGACCGCGCCCATGCAAAGAAAGCTTGCATGGAACGCGTCGAGGACGGGCGCGCCGTGGGCGCTCAGAAATCGCGTGAACGTCGCGAGCATGGCCCCGGCCACCGCCACGCCCAGACCCATTGCCAGCATTTGCACCATGGAAAGCATGCTGTTGCCGCTGCTTGCTTGAGCGGCCGGCAGGTCTCGCAGCGAAATGGTGTTCATTGCCGAGAACTGAATGGAATTGAAGGCGCCAAACAAGGCGATCAACGCGATGTGCAGTCCGATGACTTGAGCCGGTCGTATGAGCGCGAACGCCCCAATCGTCGCGCCGAGCGCGCAGGTGTTGATGACGAGCACGAAGCGTAGGCCGGCACGGGCAGCCCAGAGTGTGACCACGCGTTTTGAAACGATGGCCGACGCCGCCGCGGCAAGCAGCATGGCGCCGGTGGTGAATGGGCCATAGCCAAGCGCAACTTGCAGCATGAGTGGAATGAGAAACGGCATGCCGGCGCTGCCGATGCGCGAGAACAGATTTCCCAGCATGCCTATCCGAAACGATGCGATGGCGAAGAGCCGGGTGGGAAACAATGCGTGGGGATTATCGACCGCATCGATCCAATAAGAGGCGAGACTGATGAGGCCGAGCAGCAGTACGATGGGAGCCGATGCGTGAGAGACGCCGGGCTCTGCCATGGCATCGAGCGCCAAGGAAACCGCCGCCATGCCGAAAGCGAGCAATAAGTAGCCCTTGAGATCGAAGCGGCTGCGCGCTCCGCTCAGGTTCGGCATGATGAAGCAGGTCGCGACGGCGGTCGCCAGCCCAACCGGTAGATTGACCAAGAAAATCCAATGCCAGGAGGCGTGTTGCACCAGCCAGCCGCCGAGCGCTGGGCCAATCAGCGGACCAAGCAAGCCAGGGATCGCCACCAAGCTCATCGAATTCAAGAGCTGCTCGCGAGGCGTGATACGCAAGATGCTGAGTCGTCCCACCGGCAGCAACATCGAAGCCCCGGCTCCCTGCAGGCAGCGCGCCAAAACCAGTTGCGTGAGCGTCTGCGAGAACGCACATGCGGCTGATGCCACAGTGAAAACGATGAGTGATGCGAAGAAGATGGAGCGAGTTCCAAAGCGATCGGCGAGCCACCCCGACACCGGAATCAAAATGGCCATGGTCAGCGAATACGCAACGACCACTGACTGCATTTGCAGTGGGCTTTCGCCGAGTCCCCGCGCCATGCTGGGCAAGGCGGTGTTGACGATCGTCGAATCGAGCGTCTGCATGAAGAAGCCCGCCGCCACGAGCCAAAGGAGAGATGCGGGCCGTTCTTTTTTCACGCGATAGTATGCTCGAGCGAAACCTTGCGCACTGCCACGTTTTCGAGCGCTTCGATAGTGTACGGGCCGCGCGGCCGCGCGGCGTAGGTCAATGGGAATGCTCGCTCGAGCTTGTTAGAAATTGCCGGCGGCAAATTCGCCGCGCGCAATGGCATCGCTGCGCTCATCGCGCAGAGTCGCGCCCCTGAGAGGCAGCAACTCAATCAATTTTTCGGTGAAAGCGCGCGCGAAGGCTTCGTTGAACGAGTGCGGAAAGCCCCCTGCCGCACGCTGCGCCAAGGTGGCGTACAGGTCTGCATACAGCTCCCAATGGCGAGATTTATTGGGCGAGCCGAACACGCCGCGCTTTGCGCCTTGCTCGAACCGTTCCGCGAGCTCCTTCGGGTCCAACCGCGAGACGAACTCCTCGAAACCCGCTTGCATGCCGGCGCTAGCCGCCACGTGATGCGCTTTGAGCGATTGAACGAATTCACGAACGGCGTCGGCAGAGTTGCCGTGCACGGTCGTCGTCGTCAGCAAACGAAGCAGCGCTTCGTCGATGCCACGCTCGAACAGGCGATGCGAGTCGGGCAGATCCGAATCCGGCAAATCGATGCGAAAGCGATTGCGCACTTCGTTGTTCGACTGCGCGAGCTCGAGAAGGCCGACGGCCATCTCGCGCAAAACCCGCCCGCATAACTGCAGCGCGGCGGTGCGCTGCTCGGCTGGAATGCGGTCGGCGTCGATGCCCGCGCCTCGGCACATCGCGGCAAAGCCAGCATGCCCATCCGCCTCTGCGAACGGACTTGATTTGATTCGATGCGCGAACGAAGCTTCTCCCGTGCGCGGCTCACCCTCCGGGGGATCGAATGGATGCAAGTCCGGCTGCGGCTCGCGGCGCGCAACGCGGATGGGCCGCGTTTGCATGTGCCAAGGAGTGCCGGCGTCATCGAGGAGCGAGTGTCCGCCGTAGCCTTCGCTCGCAGCCGGTAACGAGGCAGAGCCCGGCGAATCACTGCGCTCGAGCAGCTCGCTCAAATCGAGCACGGCGCCCAAATCATTCGCGGTGGATTTTTTCATCGCCGCGGAAGGATTGATCCCGTCAAACGCGACCACGGCGCATTCGTCCGGCGGGAAGTCATTGCTCGCGTCGATGCTGACCAGAAGCTCGAAATCGCCGAGCCGTAAATAGTCGCCGTCTTTCAGCGCGTGCTCATTGGATTTGCCGAGCGCCTGCTGCGCTCCGTTGACGTATGTGCCGTTTGAGGAGCAATCGACGACGAAGTACTGGCCCGCACGAAAATCGATGCGCGCGTGCTTACCCGATAAATAGCGCTCAGGGTCCGGCAGTGCCCACTCATTGTCGATGGCGCGCCCGATCGTGCCGCCATGCACGCCGAAAACCTTGGTCGCCAATGGCCCGAGCCGCCGTGCATGTTCACCGACGACGCGCAGACGCATAGCCATGCGTGATCCACTCCAAGGCCCGTATAATGCTCGCGCAAGGTTAGCAAGGCAGGATCTCAGGCGATGGCCGCGAGTCACATTTTCAAGGTTCTATTCGTCAACCAAGGCAAGCTCTACGAAATCTATGCGCGCAAAGTCGGGCACGGCGCCTTGTTCGGCTTCATTGAGGTGGAGGAGCTCGTCTTCGGAGAGAAGACGAGTCTCGTGGTCGATCCTTCCGAAGAGAAGATCAAAGCGGAGTTCGCGGGCGTCAAGCGGACCTATTTGCCGCTGCACTCGGTGCTGCGCATCGATGAGGTAAAAAAGCAGGGCGTCAGCAAGATCACGGCGATTGAGGCCGGAAACGTGACGCAGTTCCCTGTGCCGATGTTTCCGCCGAGCGGAGACTCCAACGCTCGCAAGTAGTAGGCTCGCAAGTAGTCAACGCCGCGGCATTCGGCCGACGACTGTAAAGGCGGTGTGCGAGTTGACCGTCTCGCCGACGCGACGCTCTCCCAAGCTCCCGGTGGGTGTGTGCCCTCCCACGCATTAAGTCTTCTCGGCGCTCCGGCGCTTTCGCCATTTCGGCTCGAGCGGTTGACGCGCGCCGTGCGCAAGCTCGAGCCGCGCATCGTGGGTTTGCGCGCGCAGTTCGTGCACTTCATCGAGACCGATGAAAATCTAGGTGAGCCGCAGCTGTTGCTGCTCAACCGATTGCTCACCTACGGACCGCGCGAGCACTCGTACAGCGCGGCCGGCTCGCAAGGGGCAGCGCATTTGACGGTCACGCCGCGTATCGGAACGGTTTCCTCGTGGTCGAGCAAGGCCACCGACATCGCGCGGGTTTGCGGATTGGTCTCGATCGAGCGCATCGAGCGCGGCACGGTCTACTTCGTGGAATTGAAGGACGAAGGTGCTGCGAGCGATGAGCTGCTCAGGCGCGTTGCGCCCGTGCTGCATGATCGAATGACCGAATCCGTATGGCTCGGCCATTTCTTTCCAGAAAAATTATTCGAGCATTCGCCGCCTCGAGCTCTTCGTTGCGTACCGCTTCTCGAGCAAGGCGCGGCCGCACTCGAACAGGCGAATCACGCGTGGGGCTTGGCGTTATCCGCCGCCGAAATCGATTATCTCGTGCGGGCGTTTGGCGCACTGCGCCGCGATCCGAGCGATGCCGAGCTCATGATGTTCGCTCAAGCCAATTCCGAGCATTGCCGTCACAAGATATTCAACGCGCATTTCGAGATCGACGGGATCGCGCAGCCGAGCAGCTTGTTCGACATGATTCGCGCAACGTATGCCGCCAACTCACAAGGGGTGTTGTCGGCTTATGTCGACAACGCCGCGGTGCTCGAAGGCGCGGCCGGGCAGCGCTTTTTTCCTGACGACAGCGGGAAGTACCGCGCCATCGAGGAGCAAATTGATTTTGCGGTCAAAGTCGAGACGCATAATCATCCCACAGCCATCTCTCCTTTCGAAGGCGCCGCAACCGGAGCGGGCGGCGAGATCCGGGATGAAGGCGCTACGGGCATCGGTGCAAAGCCAAAGGCCGGCCTGTGCGGATTTACCGTTTCGCATTTGCGCTTGCCCTCCATGCCTCTGCCTTGGGAGATCGATGCGCCGGCTCCATCTCACATGGCATCCGCGCTCGAGATCATGTTGCAGGGTCCGCTCGGTGCCGCCGCGTTCAACAATGAATTCGGCCGCCCGAATATCGCCGGCTATTTTCGCACTTTCGAGCAAGCCGCCGCCGCGGACTCTCCACGCCTCGGCTTCGACAAACCCATCATGATTGCAGGAGGCCTCGCCGGCATCCGTCCCATGCATGTGCACAAGCGTGAGGTGCCGCCGGATTCGCCGCTCATCGTGCTCGGCGGACCTGCCATGCTCATCGGGTTGGGCGGCGGTGCGGCTTCATCGCTCGGCAGCGGCCAGAGCCGCGCTGAACTCGACTTCGCCTC
This sequence comes from uncultured Steroidobacteraceae bacterium, assembly GCA_964247385.1. Taxonomy (GTDB): domain Bacteria; phylum Pseudomonadota; class Gammaproteobacteria; order Steroidobacterales; family Steroidobacteraceae; genus TMP-86. The sequence continues at coordinate 84,214 of CAXTUB010000007.1, forward strand.
GGTGCAGCGGGCGAACCCGGAAATGGAGCGCCGCGCGCAGGAGGTCATCAATGCATGCTGCGCCATGGGCCGCGCTAACCCCATCCTGCTCATTCACGACGTGGGGGCAGGGGGCTTATCGAACGCTGTGCCGGAGGCCGTCGCGCACAGCCGCCGCGGTGGGCTCATCCAGCTGCGTGATATTCCGAGTGCGGAAAGCGCGCTGTCTCCGCTCGAGATCTGGTGCAACGAGGCGCAGGAGCGCTACGTCATTGCACTGCGCGCAGATGGGCTGGGCCAATTTCGCGAGCTGTGCGAGCGCGAGCGTTGCCCGTTTGCCGTGATCGGCTACACCACGCAAGTAGTGCAGCTATGTGTTGAGGATTCGCTGTTCAAGAATAGGCCGGTCGACATACCCGTCGAAATGCTACTCGGTAAGCTGCCGCGAATGCGGCGCAATGTGCGCAGTTGCAAGCGCGAATCAACGTCGCTATCGACGCTCGGGCTGGACTGGGCGACAACCCTCGAGCGTGTGCTGAAATTTCCCGCGGTCGCCGACAAGACATTCCTGATCACCATCGCCGATCGAACGGTGGGCGGCTTGACTGCGCGAGATCCAATGGTCGGGCGTTGGCAGACTCCCGTCGCCGACGTGGCGGTGACGTTGAACGACTACCATGGATATCGCGGCGAAGCCATGGCCATGGGAGAGCGCTCACCGGTGGCGGCGATCGACCCACCGGCATCCGGTCGACTCGCCGTGGCAGAAGCCGTGTTGAACATCGCGGCAGCGGACATTGCGCGTCTCGATGATGTTCGTTTGTCCGCAAACTGGATGGCTGCATGCGGGGAACCGGGAGAGGACGCCGCGCTTTATCAAACGGTGCGTGCGGTGGGCGCCGAGCTTTGCACTGCACTTGGCATCGCGATTCCCGTGGGCAAGGATTCGCTATCCATGCGCACGAAGTGGCGCGACGCATCGGGCGAGCATGCTGTGATTTCGCCCGTCAGCGTCGTCATTTCCGCATTTGCGAAGGTCGGCGATGCGCGCCGCACGCTGATCCCGGTGCTCGATCTCGATCAGCCGACTTGTCTCCTCAGTATCGACCTAAGCAAGGGCAAGCATCGGCTGGGTGGCTCGGCACTCGCTCAGGTGTACACATTGACGGGAGGCACTGCGCCGGATCTCGATGAGCCCGCGCAATTGACGGCGCTGTTCCGCGCGCTGCGACAACTGAAAGATGCGAATCTCGTGCTGGCTTATCACGACCGCTCCGACGGCGGACTCATGGTCGCTTTGCTGGAGATGGCGTTTGCCTCGCACTGCGGACTCGATATCGATCTGGGCGATGCGGCCGATCCGCTCGCAGCCGCGTTTTCGGAGGAGCTGGGTGTCGTACTGCAAGTGCCCGCCGATGCGCGCGAGGCGGTGCGCAACATTCTGTCTGCGCAAGGTCTTGGCGATGCTTGCCATGAAGTGGCCATGGTCCGCGCCGACCAGAATATCGTTGTGCAGGCGAAAGAGCGCGAGCTGTTTCGAGCGCCGCGCGTCGAGTTACAACGCATTTGGAGCGAAACCTCATTTCGCATGAAAGAGATGCGCGATGAGCCGCAATGCGCAAGACAAGAGTTCGAACGCATTCTGGATGCCGACGATACGGGCCTGAGCGCGCTGCTCAGCTTCGATCCGGGCGAGGATGTGAGTGCGCCGTTCATCCACGATGCACGACCCAAGATTGCGATCTTGCGCGAACAGGGCGTGAACAGCCAGGTTGAAATGGCAGCGGCATTCACGCGGGCGGGATTCGATGCGTTCGATGTCCATATGACCGATCTATTGAGCGGCCGGAAATCACTGGCCGAGTTTGCCGGCGCCGTCGCCTGCGGCGGTTTTTCTTTTGGCGATGTGCTTGGCGCGGGCGAAGGCTGGGCGAAATCCATTCTTTTCAACTCGCGCGCTCGCGATGAGTTCATGACGTTTTTCAATCGGCCCGAGACCTTCACTCTCGGCGTATGCAATGGGTGTCAGATGTTGGCTGCACTCAAGGAGATCGTCCCCGGCGCCGAGAATTGGCCGCGTTTCGTGACCAACCAATCCGAACGCTACGAGTCGCGGCTCGGACAGGTCGCCATTCCCGCCTCGCGCTCGCATTTACTGCTCGGCATGCATGGATCTGTGCTGCCGATCGCCGTGGCCCACGGCGAGGGCCGCGCAGAGCTGACCGAAGAAGATGCGGGACAACTCGATGCGCGCCATCTCATCGCGCTCAAGTATGTCGATTATAGCGGCGAGCCAACGAATCGATATCCCGCAAATCCCAATGGCTCGCCGCTGGGTCTTGCCGGACTCTGCACGCTCGACGGCCGTGTCACCGCCTTGATGCCGCACCCAGAACGCGTGTTTCGCACCGTACAAAATTCTTGGCACCCGGCAGAGTGGCAAGAGGATGGCGGCTGGATGAGATTGTTCCGAAACGCGCGTGTGTTCGTGGGTTAGCAAAGCTTTCAGTGCGGATGTACGGCCGCGGGGCCTGCGCAGATCACAAAGCGCAAAACTTGATCGAGCGCGCCCTCCCACTCTTTTGTAAAAAGGCGTTATGTTCAAGATCAATGGTGCAATCGACTGAAGGAATTAGACCGTGCACTTGCAAAGTAGTCGCTTATAAGCGACTATCATGCGCGTTGAACATTACTTGGCGCCTGATGGGCGAGACCCCTTTGAGCGCTGGCTAGATCGGGTTCGCGATCGACGCGCCGTCATTGCAATAGAACGGCGCATTGCGCGAATCGAGCGCGATAGCCATCTGGGCGACCATAAGTTTTTACGAGATGGCGTATCGGAGCTGCGCATTGATGAAGGAGCGGGTTATCGGGTGTACTACGCGCAAACTCAGAACATTGTGATTTTGCTTTTGTGCGGCGGCGACAAATCGACGCAAGCGGCTGACATCGATCGAGCGGTCAGTTGTTGGAAAGAAATCCAGCGACGGCAGAAGAAGGGCAGGGTATGAGGAAGAACCTAACTCGATCGCATGAAGAGGCGACGATTGAACGCTTTCGAAAGGATCCTGAGTTTGCCGCGGAATATCTTGACGCAATTTTTCAAGACGGCGATGAAGGCGAGCTACTGCAGGCCCTGCAACGTCTATCCAAAGCTTTCGGTGGGTTAGGGAAAATCGCGACTCGAGCCGATTTGAACGCCAAGTCGCTGTACCGAACTCTTTCGGCGCAAGGTAATCCAGAAATGAGGACGCTGGTCGCTATCCTCAAAACCATGGGAATGCGGCTGAGTGTAAAACCTATTGAGGAGACGGCTTAAGCTGTTTCCGCTGCCGTTTGAAACAATCACGCTTCTGATTTTCTTTTCTCGTTTCGGATAACCCTTCTGCTCTAATGACTTGATGGCTCGTTGGCCTTGCCTCTCAGACACTCCGGCACGCTCGCCACGGTGTTCATGGAAGGCAAGGGCATCTCATTGGCCTCCCACAGTTCGCGACCAGCTGCAGCCACGAGTGAATTTAGTATCATCTGACATTCAGATCTGCAATCCACCAGACGCGTTGATCGTCTGCCCGGTAATCCACGCGCCATCGTTACTCACCAAAAGAGCGACGACGCGTGCTATATCGGGACTTCCCAAGCGTCAGTAGACAACTGCTCCGGGCACTGGCCTGGCTGCGTTGATCGAGCTCATATTGATTATTATTCCTTTCGCGGGGAAGAAAACCGCGGCAGCTTTGCTGAGCATCAATACGGATGAGATATTGCAGGCGAGTTGTTGCTCTATCGCTTCTTGTGTGAGATCGCTGACAGCCTCTGGTTCGATGTGCGCAGCATTGTTGACAAGTACGTCCAATCGGCCGAATCGATCTATTGTCCGTCTTATCAGGTCTGAAGCCGAAGCCGGATGGAGAAGATCGCCAGCGAAGGCGCATGCGGTGCCGCCGCTCGACTTGATACTGCGCACAACGGTATCAGCCGCTTCGCGGTTCTTATTGAAATGCATCGAAACTGCAAGTCCTTGCGCTGCGAGCTGTCTTGCGATCGCAGCTCCAATACCACGGGAAGCTCCCGTCACCAAGGCGACTCGATGTTCACTCATTCGAAGTGCTCCGATGAAGAAAGGCTTTGCCGAAAGCTGATCTTATTGCATCCGCGATGTAGGGTGCCTCGCTCGCGCGCCCGGCTGTCCTCTCGTCCAGCCATGAATTTGCCGTGGCGTGCTACCCGGGCGTGAGTTGCGACGCTTGAGGATGTGCAGGCGCTGCTAGATGGCTCCGGATACCTCTGGTTTGGATGACACCTTGCTTAAAGCGATGATAAAGAACGAGCTGGCAAATGGGACGCAGGAAGTTTTCGAAAGCGCTGTAGCTTGAAGCGGTGAAGATGGTGACAAGGCGTGTTGGCGTCCAACTTGGACGCGAGATAGGCATTGGCGAGAACGTCGTGAGCCGTTGCGTCAGAGAGGCGCGGGCCGACGAAGTGAGGAGCACATCCATTGTTTTTCAATCGATCAACGTTTTGGTCAGGCATGCATCCAATGTAAGCTTGCGATGAGTGATGAGGGCGAGTTGCATGAACAAATTGAGAACACCACTCGGACTTACGTTGATGATGTGCGGGAGCACCGCATATGCGGCGGAGTACACGGGAAAGGTCAACATGTTAGAAACGTGGAGCAACGGAAACGTTGCTTTCACATTGAGTTCATCTGTACCTACGTGTAACGGGCAGTTCATTCTAAACGTCTCTTCAGCCGGCTCAAAAAATCAATACGCGATAGTATTAGCTGCGAAGTCGAAAGGTGTCGAAATTAGGGTTTCAACTTCTTCCTGCGGATCCGCTGATGGCGGTGCGAGCAACTACAACACTGTTACTTATCTTTACATGCTCGATAACTAAAACGTGCGAGTTCTGTGGGTTCGCTTGATTGGATCAAAAGGCGATCGAGCGGCTGACGGTGAGAACGCTGTAAGTGCTCATGAGGTGGTACAGGAGCATGCATTGACATAAGGCTCGTTCGAATACCTCGCGCTCGGTGAGCGAAGCTTAGGTCTCGAAATAGCCCTGCCTGCGCAACCGCGATTCTGCACGCGGGCTCGTGCCGCCTTTGGCGGCAGACCGCGCTGAGTAAAGATGTGAAAAGGCAAAGAGATCGTAAGAGTCGGCGCGGCGCGCTCCAAGACATGACCTGAGGGAATTACACCGGCAAAACTTTTTGAGAGCGGCGCCGCGTCGCCGTCAACGCGGACGCTGTGTGAGCACGCCGCAAGAGAAAATATGATCGTTGCGCAATGCCACTCGGCGTGCGAGTCGCGTCCGCGTAGGCGTAAGCGGTGCGAACGCGAAGCGCCAAAGGCGCCGAGCGCGCTCGATCAAGTTTTGCCGGTGTAATTCCCTCAGGGCAAGTTTAAAAGCGCACCGCGCTCTCGCAATCTAACTTGTCGGAGTCGTTGCGATTACAGGCGTCGGATTCGTATAGCGGCGCACCGTCATCGCCTGCTGCAAGCGGCTCTTGCGCACGAAGGTTTGATACAGCAGGTCTTTCATCACCTCGAGCAGGACACCGGCGCTTTCGGAATTGACCGTCGGCTGATGCGGCCATGGATCGGTATCGCTTCCGAACAGCACACCGCGCAACACCGCGAAAGTTTCATCGTCAATCTCTGCGAGCAGGCGAATGTCCTGCAAGGTGTCGAAAAGCTCCAACTTGCCGAGCTCGCCGAGCTCGTGAAATAACGACTGCGCCGTGCGCCGGCACATAGCGGCGAACGCCGTCAAGCACACCGCGCCGTAGCATTGCAGCGCCTCGCGAAATAAGTTTTCCGTTTGCTCGGGTAAATAGGTGAGCGGAAATGTTTCGCGCGCTCGCTCGATTTCCTGATAGTTGGCGCCGAGCTCGATGCGCTGTTCGGTATAGCTCTTGACGGGAAACTTCAGGAACACGGGCTCGGCGCACGCATCGCACCGAAACGCGATGCCGACGTGCTTGGGCCGCATCTGTGACAGCACACCGAAGCGCGGCACGCCGAGCGGCGTCATGTGCGACATGGTCTGGCAATGTGGGCACGATAGCGCAATGCCCTGATAACCCAAGTGCAGTTCGTCAATGGGGTCGATGTAGATCGACATGTCAGCTCGACAGAGGCCTGTAGCGGATTCGGTGTGGCTGGGCTGCATCATCGCCTTTGCGCCGTTTGAAGTCGTCGACATATTCCTGATAATTCCCTTCGAACCAAACAACTTGTGAGTCGCCCTCGAACGCCAGAATATGCGTGGCGATGCGATCCAAAAACCAACGGTCGTGAGAGATCACGACGGCGCAGCCGGGAAATGCGAGCAACGCTTCCTCGAGCGCGCGCAGCGTCTCGATATCGAGATCATTGGTCGGCTCATCGAGAAGGAGCACGTTGCCGCCGGTCTTGAGCACTTTGGCGAGATGCACGCGATTGCGCTCGCCGCCCGATAAATCGCCGATCATCTGCTGTTGCTGCACGCCCTTGAAATTGAAGCGTCCCACGTAGCCGCGCGAAGAGGTTTCGTAATTGCCGACCTTGATGAGGTCGAGGCCGCCGGAGATTTCCTGCCACACCGTGTTTTTGTCGTTCAATGCTTGCCGCGATTGATCGACATACGCAAGCTTCACGGTGGGCCCAACGCGTATCTCGCCGCCGTCGCTTTTTTCCGCGCCAGTCAGCAGGCGGAACAACGTGGTCTTGCCTGCACCATTGGGGCCGATGATGCCGACGATGCCGCCGCGCGGCAAGTCGAACGACAGAGACTCGAACAGCAGACGATCGCCGAACGCCTTGCGCAAATTGCTCGCTCGAATGACCAGATCGCCAAGCCGCTCGCCGGGCGGAATGTAGATCTCATTGGTCTCATTGCGCTTCTGGAATTCCTGCGATGCGAGCTCTTCATAACGCTGCAGCCGTGCCTTCGATTTGGCTTGGCGCGCCTTGGGATTGGTGCGCACCCATTCAAGCTCGCGCTGTAAGGTCTTGGCGAGCGCATCTTGCTGGCGCTGCTCTTGCTGCAGACGCGCTTCTTTCTGCTCCAGCCAGGAGGAATAATTACCCTCCCATGGGATGCCGTGGCCGCGGTCGAGCTCCAGGATCCACTGCGCAACATTATCGAGAAAGTAGCGATCGTGCGTCACCGCCACCACGGTGCTCGGATATTCTTCCAGAAAGCGCTCGAGCCACGCGACGGACTCTGCGTCCAAGTGGTTCGTCGGCTCATCGAGCAACAGCATGTCGGGCTTGGAAAGAAGCAAGCGGCACAAAGCGATGCGGCGTTTCTCGCCACCCGATAACTTTCCAATCAGCGTATCCCACGGCGGCAAACGCAATGAATCCGCGGCAATCTCAAGCTTACGCTCGAGCTCCCAGCCGCCGACCGCATCGATCTGGTCTTGCAGCTTCGCCTGCTGCTCCATGAGCTTGGTCATCTCGTCATCGGACATTTCTTCGGCGAAGCGGTCGCTGATGGCGTTGAAGCGATCGAGAAGGCTCTGCACTTCGCCAACGCCCTCGCTTACTGCTTCACGCACCGTCTTGGTCTCATCCAACTCAGGCTCCTGCGTGAGATAGCCCACCTTGATGCCCGGCTGCGGACGCGCCTCACCTTCGATGTCCTTGTCCGTACCTGCCATGATGCGCAAGAGCGAAGATTTGCCGGCGCCGTTCAGCCCGAGCACGCCGATCTTCGCGCCGGGGAAAAAGCTCAGCGAAATGTCGCGCAGAATCACGCGCTTGGGGGGCACGACCTTGCCCACCCGGTTCATGGTGAAGATGAACTGAGCCATCGAGGTACTGATTTCCACGCGGGAACGAGGCGCAAATTATCGGGCAGTTCGAACGCCTTGTCACGGCGCGAAAAGGAGAATACGGCGCGAAAGGCAGCCTATGGCGCGAAAGGGAGCAGCCCCAGGCGTGTGCTACTCTCGGGCGCATGGATCGCGCGGTCGCACTCGTTTCGGGAGAAGACATCGCGCGCTACGGATTCGGCGCGGGCCACCCGTTCGGGACGGATCGGCATGGCCACTTCATGCAAGAGATTGGCGCCGCGGGGTTGGGAGAGCGGCTCACGCACCTTGCGCCGCGCGCGGCATCGCGCGCCGAGCTCGAGGCGTTCCACACGGGCGAGCACGTTGATCGGATCGAGCGCATGTCGCAAAGCGGCGAAGGTTTTCTGGATGCGGGCGACACGCCGGCGTTTCGCGGCGTGTTCGAAGCAGCGAGCTCCGTGGTCGGCGCCACGCTCGTGGCGGTTGAGGCCATGCTCGGCGGCTCTCTCCGGCGGGCATTCGTGCCGATTGCGGGCTTGCATCATGCCGCCCGCACCCACGCCGCGGGATTCTGCGTGTTCAACGACATCGGAGTGGCCATCGAGATTTTGCGCTCGCGCTTCGGTATACGCCGCATCGCGTATGTGGATATCGATGCGCATCATGGCGATGGGGTGTTTTACGCCTTTGAAAGCGACCCTGACTTGCGCTTTGCTGATATTCACGAGGATGGCAGCACGCTTTATCCGGGCACGGGAAGCGCGCAGGAGAGCGGGAGCGGCGAAGCCATCCATACCAAGCTCAATCTGCCGCTGCGCGCAGGCGCCGGCGATGCCGAGTTCGAACAGGCGTGGCAGCGCGTCGAAGCGTATTTACGCGAGCGCCCGAGCGAATTCATCATCTTGCAATGCGGAGCGGACAGCATCCGTGGCGATCCCATCACCCACTTGCAATTCACGCCCCAAGCTCATGCGCATGCCGCTTCGCGTCTGTGCGCGATTGCCGATCAAGAGGGCCATGGCCGTGTCCTGGGGCTCGGCGGTGGGGGCTACGATCGGCAAAATCTTGCAAAAGCTTGGACTGCGGTAGTCCGCGCATTATTGGATTCCTAGTCGCTTTACTTTGCGGTTTCTAGGTAATTCGACGGCGCGCGACTACAATTCGCGCACCTTTTCCGCGCGTGAAGCTTGCTGCCATGTTCGATAGCTCAATGAAAATTTCCGGGTTCGATGCCGAGCTTTTTCAGTCGATCGTCAATGAGCGGCGTCGCCAGGAAGATCATCTCGAGCTCATTGCGTCGGAAAATTACGCAAGTCCTCGAGTGCTTGAGGCGCAGGGCTCGGTGCTGACCAACAAATACGCTGAGGGCTATCCGGGCAAGCGGTATTACGGCGGCTGTGAATTCGTGGATGTCGCCGAATCGCTCGCCATCGAGCGCGCAAAGAAATTGTTCGGCGCGGCGTATGCCAACGTGCAGCCGCATTCGGGCTCGCAAGCCAACGCGGCTGCTTATCTCGCGCTCATCAAACCGGGTGATGCCATTCTCGGCATGAGCCTGGATCACGGCGGACATTTGACTCACGGCGCCAAAGTGAATTTTTCCGGCAAGATATTCCGCGCCTTTCAATATGGCATCCGGTCTGACACGGGCGAGATCGACTACGCGCAGGTCGAGGCGCTGGCACGCGAGCATTCGCCGCGGCTCATTATTGCGGGGTTCTCCGCTTATTCGCGCCGCATCGACTTTGCCCAATTCCGCCGCATTGCCGATGAGGTGGGCGCCTACTTCTTGGTCGACATGGCGCATGTGGCGGGCTTGGTCGCCACCGGTCACTACCCGAATCCGGTACCGCTCGCCGATGTGGTGACATCAACCACGCACAAGACGCTGCGGGGCCCGCGCGGCGGCCTCATTCTCGCGCGCGCCAACGAGGAGATTCACAAAAAACTCAATTCGCTGGTCTTTCCTGGCACGCAGGGCGGCCCTCTCATGCACGTCATCGCAGCCAAGGCCGTGGCATTTCTCGAAGCCTTGCAGCCCGAATTCAAAGCCTACTCTGCGCAAACTCTGAACAATGCGCGAGAAATGACGCGAGTGCTCATGAGCCGCGGATACAAAATCGTTTCCGGCGGCACGGACAATCATCTGTTCTTGCTCGATTTGATCGGCAAGAGCTTGACCGGGAAAGAAGCCGACGCCGCGCTCGGGCGCGCTCACATCACGGTCAACAAGAATGCAGTTCCCGACGATCCGCGCCCGCCGGCCATCACCAGCGGCTTGCGCATCGGCACGCCGGCGATCACGACTCGCGGCTTCAAGGAAACCGAAAGCGCGCAAACGGCGAATTGGATTGCCGATGTGTTGGATGCCGCGGGTGATGAATCCGTCGTGACACGCGTGGCGGGCGAGGTCGTAGCGCTGTGTGAGAGGTTTCCGGTCTACCGGTGAGCCGGCCCGTGGCATGAGGCGCGGCTGACTAGCGCGCTCGGCATTCGCGCGGCGCGCGTGGTTCGCATCGTCGGCGCTCAAGGCTAAGTCGAATGCATTGTCCGTTTTGCAACTTTGTCGATACCAAAGTCATCGATTCGCGCGAGGCAGGCGAAGGCCGGCAGATTCGCCGGCGCCGCGAGTGCTTGCGCTGCCAGGAGCGGTTCACGACGTTCGAGTCCGCCGAGCTTTCGCTGCCAGCGCTCATCAAGAGCGATCAGCGGCGTGAGCCGTTCGATGAGCGCAAGCTCAAGGCGGGCATGCAAAAAGCGCTGGAAAAGCGCCCGGTCGCCGCCGACGCCATCGAAGCCGCCGTGGCGCGTATCTGCCATCGCTTGCATGCACTCGGCGAGAAGGAAATTTCCGCGCGCACCGTGGGCGAAATGGTGATGGAAGAGCTGCACGGGTTGGATGAAGTCGCCTATGTGCGCTTCGCCTCCGTGTACCGCAGCTTTCAGGATGCCGAGGCGTTTCGCACCACCGTGGATCAACTGCGCCAATCGCGCAAGCGGCGAGGCTCCGACGATGTGCAAATGAACTTGTTGCCGCGCGATGCGCCCGTGGATGAGCCATGAGCGACGAGCATGATGAGTTTTTCATGCGTCAGGCCATTCAAAGTGCCCAGCAAGGCCTGTATACGACCGATCCAAATCCCCGTGTCGGCTGCGTGCTGGTGAATGCAGGCGAGGTCATCGCGCGCGGCTGGCATGAGTGGGCGGGCGAGCCCCATGCGGAAGTTCGCGCGCTGTCGGCGGCAGGCGCGCGGACGCGGGGCGCAACTGTTTACGTGACACTCGAGCCGTGCAATCACGCCGGCCGCACGGGGCCTTGTACCGATGCCCTGATCGCCGCCGGCGTGCGGCGTGTTGTCGCAGGGAGCCTCGATCCCAATACTCGGGTGGCTGGAGGCGGCATTCAGCGCTTGCAAGATTCGGGCATCGCCGTGCGCTCGGGAGTCATGGAGCGTGAGGCGCGTGCGCTGAATCCCGGTTTCTTTTCGCGCTTCGAGCGCGGCCGTCCGTTCGTGCGTCTGAAGCTTGGCATGAGTCTGGATGCTCGCACGGCGCTGCCGGACGGCCGTAGCCAGTGGATCACCGGCGATGCCGCGCGGCTCGATGTGCAAGCGTACCGTGCGCGCAGCTCCGCCATTTTGACTTCGGCTGCAACGGTGGCAGCCGATGATCCGCGGCTCACCGTACGCTTGAGCTATGGCGAGCGAGTGCGACAGCCGTTGCGCATCGTGCTGCTGGGAAGGCGCGCGCACGTCTCGGTCAACGCGAAGGTTGTGAGCAATGGCCCGACGCTGTTCATGGGCGCGGGCGATGCGCCGCCTGGCTTCGCCGGCTTGCGCTTCGAACGCGTTGCCGAGGACGGCAGCGGTCGGCCGTCGTTACGTGCGGTCATGGCGCGGCTCGCCGATCTCGAGATCAACGAGCTCTGGGTTGAGTGCGGCGCCAATCTTGCAAGTCTGTTGCTCAAGTCCGCGTGCGTCGATGAGTTGATCGTGTACGTGGCTCCGGTGCTGTTGGGAAGCGATGCGAAACCGCTCATCGCGCTGCATGGGTTGCAATCGATTTCCGCTGCTCCGCGCTTCGAGTATCTGGATGTTCGCCGGGTCGGCGAGGACTTGCGCTGCGTTCTGCGGCCGATCTACGAGACCGCTGATGCCATACATTGAACGGAGAGTCGAGAGCTGATGTTCACGGGCATTGTGAGCGTACTGGGCGCGGTGATTTCGATCGAAGGCGACGCGGATCGCTCTCTTGACATTGAAGCCCCCTCAATGGATGCCGCGCGGCTTCGCATCGGCGACAGCATCAGCGTGCAGGGTGTATGTCTGACCGTGACACGATTCCATGAAGGTGTGTTCAGCACCGACGTTTCGCGTGAGACCTTGCGCGCAACCTCCCTCGGGGCGCTGCGAGTGGGTGACCGCGTGAACTTGGAGCCTGCGCTGCGCGTCGGCGATGCGCTCGGCGGGCACTGGGTCAGCGGGCACGTCGACGGCACCGCAGACGTGGTCGCGCTCGCCGAAGAGGCTCGATCACGCCGCATGCAATTCGACTTGCCGGCCGAGCTCGGGCGTTTCGTCGCGCCCAAGGGCTCGATTTGCCTCGACGGCGTCAGCTTGACCGTCAATTCCATCGACGGCATTCGGTTCGATGTGAACATCATCCCGCATACGCTCGAGTTCACCACGCTGGGCGCACTTCGAGTGGGCGATCGAGTCAACGTGGAAATCGATCTGGTGGCGCGTTATCTTGAGCGGCTCATCGCTCAGGCGAAGTGACAGGCATGTCCGCATTCAATCGGATCGACGAAGTTCTGGATGACCTGCGCCAAGGAAAAATGGCCGTCATCATGGACGATGAGGATCGAGAAAACGAGGGCGATCTACTCATGGTGGCGAGCCGGGTGCGCCCGGAAGACATCAACTTCATGGCGCGCTATGGCCGCGGTCTCATCTGTTTGACGCTGACCAAAGAGCGTTGCCGGCAATTGCGGCTGCCGCTCATGGTCAACGAGACCGATGCGGATCACAACACGAATTTCACCCTGTCCATCGAGGCTGCCGAAGGCGTCACGACCGGAATTTCAGCATATGACCGCGCGCACACGGTGCGCACCGCCGTCGCGCCCGATGCCGCACCCGAGCATCTTCGTCAACCCGGGCACATCTTTCCGCTGATGGCGCAGCCCGGCGGCGTGCTGACTCGCGCGGGCCACACCGAGGCAGGTTGCGATCTGGCCCGGCTCGCCGGATTCGAGCCCGCCGCGGTGATCGTCGAGATTTTGAATGAAGATGGCAGCATGGCGCGCCGCGCCGACTTGCAAGCCTTTGCGCGGCTGCATGGCTTGAAGATCGGCACCATTGCGGATCTCATCCGCTACCGGCTCAAGTATGAGCGCTCCATCGAGCGCATCTACGATGAGCCGGTGGACACGGAGTACGGCGCCTTCACGCTGTATTGCTATGAGGATCACGTGCACCGCAATGTGCACATCGCGCTGGTCAAGGGCGATCTGAATTCGGATCCAGCGCCTCTCGTGCGCGTGCACTTGGTTGATACTTTGCGTGACGTGGTGGGCGTCGCCAGCGATTCGCTCGGCTGGCCGTTGCGCTCGGTCCTGGCGCGAGTTTCGCGTGAGCCTTCCGCAGTCGTCATCATATTGCGTCCCGAAGAGGCGCCGCGCGCATTCATGAACGCCGTGCAGCAACTGCGCGCGAAGCCCCAAGCTCAGCTTGGCCTCGGACACACGGTGCTGCGCACCTACGGCATCGGTGCGCAAATCTTGAAAGATCTCGGCGTGTCGCGCATGCGCGTGTTGAGCGCGCCCAAACAGCTGCAGGGCTTGGCGGCGTTCGACTTGGAAGTTTCCGACTACGTCGGCGGCGAGAGTCTATAATTTTGCCATCATGTCGGAATTTTCCAGCGTTGCGGCGGCGCGCCAGCAAAGCGCCGCCGGGCAGTTGCTTGCGCGGGGCTTCCGCTTTGCGTTAGTCGCCGCGCGATTCAACGCGCAGATCGTCGAGCCGCTGCTGCGCGGTGCACTCGAGGTGCTCGAGCGCTGCGGTGCGCGAGGCGAGGGCATCGAGGTGTTGCACGTGCCGGGCGCGTTCGAATTGCCCCTGGCGGCGCTCAAGCTCGCACAGTCCGCCCGCTTCGATGCCGTGATCGCGCTCGGCGCCATCATCCGCGGCGACACGCCGCATTTTGACTACGTGTCGAGCGCTTGTGCCCACGGCTTGATGCGTGTGGGGCTCGATACCGGGCTCCCCGTCATTTTCGGAGTGCTGACCACCGATACTCTCGAGCAGGCGCGCGATCGGGCGGGAGGTGCGCAAGGCAACAAGGGCGCGGATGCCGCAATGACGGCGATCGAGATGGCGCGTGTCTTGCGCCCGGCGGGAGAAGCCGCCGCGGCGAGTGCAGGCGCGGTGAGATGGTGAGGCGCTTCGAAAAGTGCGTGCGCGCATGAGCGGGCGAGGGGAGCATCGAGCTCGAAGTCTTGCGCGTCGTCTCGCACTGCAAGCGCTGTATCAAATGCAAATCAATCCGCGGCCCTGGCAAGACACGCATCAACAATTTGCGCAAGATCCGGAAGCCGAGCGTGTGGATCGCGAGTACTTCAAATCACTCATCGTGGGCATCGCGGGCGAGCGCGAGGCGCTCGATTTGCGCTTGCAAAGCTGGAGCGATATTCCACCGCACGAGCTCGACCCGGTCGAGCACGCGGCGCTTTGGCTTGGCTTACACGAGCTTGAGTCAAATCCCGAAGTGCCGTATCGCGTGGTGTTGTCCGAGGCGACGCAATTGGCGCGTCAGTTCGGCGGCACCGATGGATACAAGTTCGTCAATGCAGTCCTCGATCGAGCTGCCCGGGTGACGCGCGCCGCCGAATACAGCGCCTCTCCTTGAAGTTGTCGCGGCCCGCGCGCACCGGTCTTGCGTGACGGAATTCGAGATCATCGAGCGGTTCTTCGCGCGAGCGGCCGCACTGGATGGCGCGCGCGCCGATGCGCAAGACGTCCCGCTCGGCATCGGCGATGATGCCGCGCTCATCCGCGTGCCGCCGGATGCGGATCTCGTGGCATCAGTAGACTCTTTGGTCGGTGGAGCGCATTTCCTCGCCGATGCCGATCCGCATAGCGTCGGGCATCGTGCGCTCGCCGTGAACTTGAGCGATATGGCGGCCATGGGCGCAACGCCCGCATGGGCGCTGCTTGCGTTGACGCTCGAGCGTGCGGAGGAACGTTGGCTCGCCGAATTTTCGCGTGGCTGGTTCGAGCTCGCGCGGCGCTATCGAGTGGCGCTGGTGGGCGGTAACACCACGCGCGGCCCGGTCAGCGTTCACGTGCAAATTCTCGGGCATGTGCCTCATGGCGCCGCGCTGCGCCGCGACGGCGCGCGCGCGGGACATTTGTTGGTGGTGTCGGGTTCGCTGGGCGATGCGGGCGCGGGCTTCGAGATCGCTCGTTCGACGAGGGCTCGCGACACACTTGCCGCATCCGAGCGCACGCTGCTGCGGCGCTTTGAATATCCCAGCGCCCGCGTCGAGCTGGGACTTGCAGCGCGAGGCATCGCCGCGGCGGCCATGGATTTGTCCGACGGGCTTGCGGGCGATCTGCCCAAGCTCGCTGCCGCAAGCGGAGTCTCAGCGCATGTGGATGTCGAACACGTGCCGCAATCGAGTGCGCTATTGGCGTATGCGGAGGCCTCGCAAGCGCGCGATTGGGCGCTGGGCGCGGGCGATGATTACGAGCTATTGATGGCGGTAGCGGCCGATCGGCTCGCCGAGCTCGAGCAGGCCGCGCGGCGCTTGCGGCTGCCCTTGGCCGTGATTGGACGCTTCGCCGAGGGCAGCGGCGTGACGTGGTCGATACGAGGCGAGCCGTTCGAGCCTCGGCTGAAAGGGTACGATCATTTCCGGTGTGTGCCCGGTACTTGAATCACAGTCTCGTGCGGTAAAGCTGCCTATGCTTCTGGCGGACCTATTCACCGACCATGCCGCCCCCCGACCATGCCGCCGTGAGCCAGCTTCGCGCCATATCTACCCGCGCCACCGGACCTCGCAAGGCGCTGCCTGAAAAGATCGGCAAGTACCAGATCATCAACGAAGTGGGCCGAGGCAGCACCGGCAGCGTGTACTTGTCGCATGACCCGTACTACGGCCGCGACGTCGCCATCAAGGTCTACAACGTCGAGTCGAGCTCGGACGACGAGCGCCGGCGCATCGCACGGAAAATGTTCTTGTCGGAAGCGCACATGGTGGGCATGTTGCAGCATCCAAACATTTTGCCCATCTATGACGCCGGCGAGGAAAACAGCCACTGCTACATCGTCACCGAGCACGTGCATGGCGCCCGCACGCTCGCCGCGTACTGCCGGCCGGACAATTTACTGCGCGTCGATGACGTGGTGGAGATCATTTTCAAGGTGGCGCGCGCTCTGCACTATGCACACTCGCGCGGCGTGATTCACCGCGACATCAAGCCAAGCAACATCATGCTCACGCTCGACAGTGACGTGCGCATCATTGATTTTGGCATTGCGCTGGTGGCGGATTCTGAGATCTCGCGCATCGAGGGGATCGCCGGCAGCCCGTCTTATATGTCGCCCGAGCAAGTGCAATCGATCGAGTTGACCAATCGCTCGGATTTATATTCCCTCGGCGCGGTCATGTATGAGTTATTGACCGGCACCCGGCCATTTCGCGCAGGCAACTTGCAGAAGCTTCTGCATCAGATCGTGTTTGCGACGCCGCCTCCGATTCACACGCTCCGGCCGGAGATTCCCGAGGATCTCGAGAGCGTCACTGCGGTTGCGCTGCAAAAGGAGCCCGCCAAGCGCTACAAGACCGGCCTAGATTTCGCCGCCGAGCTGACGCGCGTGCATCAGAAGCTGCGTTCGCAGCAGAATCGCATCGATCAACAGGAAAACTTCTCGACGCTGCGGCGGCTCAAGTTCTTTCATGACTTCTCGCACGCGGAAATCTGGGAAGTGCTGCGCGCGAGCAATTGGCAAGACTATGCCGATGACGAGGAGATCGTGAAAGAGGGTGAGATGGACGACCGCTTCTACATCATCGTGCAGGGCAGGGTGGGCGTCGAGCGCCACGGCCGCGGCTTGGGGTTTCTCGAAAGCGGCGAATGCTTCGGCGAGACCAGCTATTTGCGCGGCGCAAAGCGAACGGCGACGATCAGAGCGGTGGGACCGGTGATCCTGATGAAGGTGAGCTCGACGCTGCTCGAGCAGCTCTCACCCGAGTGTCAGTTGCGTTTCAATCAGGTGTTCTTGCGCAATCTGATCGGGCGCCTGCAAGGCGTTGAAGGCGCAGAAGCCTAGCGGAGGCTGCTGGCACTTGTGCACCTGCGGCCGGCTCGAGCAAGCCGCCTCGACTAATTGCCGCCGCGATTTTTTTCGCGCTCGATCACCGCGTACGCGGAGTGATTGTGAATGGACTCGAAATTTTCGCACTGCACCGAATAGGCTAAAATCCGCTCGTCCGCATCGAGGGCGGCCGCCACATCGCGCACCAGATCCTCGACAAATTTGGGGTTGTCGTACGCTCGCTCCGTCACGTACTTCTCGTCGGGCCGCTTGAGCACGCCGAAAATTTCGCACGACGCTTGCGATTCCGCGAGCTCCAGCAATTCCTCGATCCACACGGGCGCTTGAGTTCGCACGGCAATCGTGACATGCGAGCGCTGATTGTGCGCGCCGTACTCGGAGATCTGTTTGGAGCAGGGACACAAGCTGGTGACCGGCACGGCGGTCTCGAGCCAGACCTCGGCTTGTCCGTTGGCATAGGAGCCGGAAAGCGCGACGCGATAATCCATGAGGCTTTCTAGCCCGGACACGGGAGCCCGCTTCTTCACGAAGAACGGAAACGACATGCGAAGGTAGGCGCGGGAAGACTCGAGGTGAGCCGCCATGTTTTTCAACAGAACCGCAAACGAGGGCACCGAGAACTCGTTCGCATGCTGATTCAGCATTTGAACGAAGCGCGACATGTGTGTGCCTTTACGGTCATGCGCGAGATCCACGGCCATGTCGAACTTCGCGACCACGCTTTGCAACCCTTGGGAACGGTCGACGATCCGCACGGGATGCGAGATGTCGCGCACGCCCACCTTGTCAATGGCGATGCGCCGGAAATCCTCCCGCCCTTGAACATCCTCGATGCGCGGCTCGCTGGCTTTGCGTTGTGGAGAAGCCGATTTCATCGAGATGCACTCAACTGCCGCGCAGCTCGGCGGCAATTGCCCGCACCGGACGCCACCAGTTCTCGATGCGCTCCCGGACCGAAGCGTAATCGAGACCCGCGCTTTGCAGGCACTGATCGCGAGAGCCATGCGCGATGAAGCGGTCGGGTATCCCAATATGCAACACCGGCAGGCAGTAGCCAGCCTCGCTCAAGGCCTCCGCCACTGCACTGCCGGCCCCGCCCGCGACGCAGTTCTCTTCGGCGGTGACGACGTGGCTGTGTTTACGCGCCATTTTCACGATCAGCTCGACGTCCAACGGTTTCACATAACGCATGTTGATGACGGATGCATCCAGAATGTCTGCGACCCGCTCGCAAATTTTCACCATGCTGCCGAAAGCGAAAATCACAAGTCCGCCCCGGGATTCTCTTTTGATCTCGGCGCGTCCGAGCGGAATGACTTCGAACGGCGCCTCGACCGGAACGCCCGGACCCGTGCCGCGCGGGTAGCGCACGGCGGCTGGTGCGTCGAGCGTGACGGCAGTGTAGAGCATTTGCCGGCACTCGTTCTCATCGCTGGGCGCCATGATCACAAGGTTCGGAATACACCGCATGAAGGACAGATCGAAGCTGCCCTGATGAGTGGCGCCGTCGCCGCCGACCAACCCCGCCCGGTCGACCGCAAACACGACCGGCAGCTTCTGCAGGGCGACATCATGAATGAGTTGATCATAGGCGCGCTGCAGGAACGTCGAATAAATGGCAACGACCGGCCGCGCGCCTTCACACGCGAGGCCCGCGGCGAAGGTTACGGCATGTTGCTCGGCGATGCCGACATCGAAATATCTCTCCGGAAAACGCTGGTCGAACTCGACCAAACCCGAACCCTCACGCATCGCGGGCGTGATGGCGACGATGCGCGGGTCCGACTGCGCCATGTCGCACAGCCATTGGCCAAATATTTGCGAGTAAGTGGGCCCGCTCGACTTTTCCTTGAAGATGACGGCGTTTGCCGCATCGAACGGGCCAGGTCCGTGCCACTTGATTGGATCCGCTTCGGCTGCGGCGTAGCCTTTTCCCTTTCGCGTCACGATGTGCAGGAATTGCGGACCTTTGAGATCGCGCATGTTCTCGAGTGTCGTGATGAGGGTGTCCAGATCATGGCCGTCGACCGGTCCGATATAGTTGAGACCCATCTCTTCGAAGATGGTGCCCGGCAACACCATGCCTTTCATATGCGCCTCGGACCGCCGCGCAAGCTCCCATACCGTTGGCATCTGCCGCAGGACTTTTTTTCCGCCTTCGCGCAGGTTGGCGTACAGCTTGCCCGATAAGACCTTGGCGAAGTAATTCGACATCGCGCCGACGTTTTCCGAGATGGACATGTCGTTATCGTTCAATATCACCAGCAAATTGACGTCGAGGCTGCCCGCATGATTGAGCGCTTCGAATGCCATGCCCGCGCTCATCGCTCCATCGCCGATGACCGCGACTGCACGCCGCTTCTCATTTCGCAAAGCGGCTGCGATGGCCATGCCGAGGGCCGCACTGATCGAAGTGCTCGAATGGCCCACGCCGAAAGTATCGAACGGACTTTCTTCTCGCAGCGGGAAAGGAGCGAGGCCGTTGTGCTGCTTGATGGTGCGTAAACGTTCGCGCCGGCCGGTCAGGACTTTGTGCGGATACGCCTGATGACCCACGTCCCACACGATCCGGTCTTGGGGCGTATCAAAAACATAATGCAGCGCCACCGTGAGCTCCACCGCACCCAGGCCCGCTGCAAAATGGCCCCCCATCTCGCTTACCGCGGCGATCAAGTATTGCCGAAGCTCATCCGCCAGCGCTTGCAGCTGTCCGCGGGGCAGCGCGCGCAAATCCGCAGGCGATTGGACGCGCCACAACAGCGGAAACTGATCGCCGGAGGTCATGCTGAACGCTCTAAACTTGCCAGAGCTCATTCTAGCCGAGCGTTCGAATGCCTACACCACACGCTCCACTGCATACCATGCAAGCCATTGCAGCAACGCCACGTCGCCTGGCAGGGAAACAAGCGCCGCGAGCGCCAATTGCTTCGATTCGAGAGCGCGCTCCTTGGCGCCGGACAATCCCAGAATGCTCGCATACGTCGGCTTGTTGCGAACGGCGTCGGCGCCCGCGGTCTTGCCGAGCCTCGCACTCTCGCCTTCCACATCCAGTACATCGTCGCGGATCTGAAATGCGAGTCCCACATGCTGGGCGTAGAGATCGAGCGCATCGCGTGCATCGCGTGTTAGACCAGGCCTTGCCGCCGCAGCCATCATGACGCTGGCGCGTAGGAGGGCACCGGTCTTGAGGCGGTGCATGTGGGCCAACTCGTCCAGCGACAACGCGTGTCCGACCGCCGCCAAATCCAAGGCCTGCCCCCCCGCCATGCCCGCCGTGCCGCTGGCCTCGGCCAAAATTTGTACCATGCGCATGCGCGCTTCACAGCTCGCTTGAGCGGGCGTATCGGCTGCAAGCAACGCAAAAGCAAGCACCTGGAGCGCATCGCCCGCAAGAATCGCGGTGGCCTCATCGAACGCCCGATGCGTGGTCGGCCGACCGCGTCGCATGTCATCATCATCCATGGCTGGCAAATCGTCATGAATCAACGAATAGGCATGAATGAGCTCGACGGCGGCGGCCGGTGCGTCAAGCTCGTGCAGTGGCACGCCCAGCGCTTGCCCGGTCGCATACACGAACAAAGGGCGCAGCCGCTTGCCGCCGCCTAGAACTGCATAGCGTTGCGCGGCGTGAAGCCGCTCCGGCACCTGCGTAGCCAACGGCAATGCATTGTCGAGCACCGCTTCGATGCGGTCGCGTAGCACACTGACCTGCGGCGAGCAGACCTCGTCCGCCGGGCCTGCCGCCGATGCGGTCACAACGCTGCGGATTCGTCCGGCAGGAACTCCTCGCTGACCACCTGCCCGGAGCGCTTGAGCAGAATTTCCACTTTTTGCTCAGCTTCCTTCAGCGCCGATTGGCAGGTTCGCGTGAGCGCAACTCCCCGCTCAAAAGCCTGAAGAGAATCTTCGAGCGGCAAATCGCCGCTTTCCAAGCGCTCGACCAACGCTTCGAGTTCCGCAATGGCCGATTCGAAATCAGCGGGCTTCCCGGTTTCTGCAATGCTCATCCGCCGACGGTACACACGCAATGCATCATGGTCAAACATTCGCCGGTCGTCGGCAGGGCTGTACCGGCTGTCCGAACGCGCACAAATGAGTTATCGAAGTCGTGAGGTGGGTCACATACCTGAAAGTGCACGCCCTAGGATTTTCAGTACCATTTTCACACGATGGAATATCAGCGGCACATGGGCAAAGCAATTCTCCTCGGCTTATGCGCGGGCGCAGTGGCGATGATCGCAGGCTGTAACTCGGCGCCGGTTCCGATCACTCCGGTCTCGGCATTGATCGAGGACCCCGTGACGCTGGAGAGCATCTTGATGAAGTGCAACAAGGCCGCGCCGCGCTCGGTCTCGGTCGAGGAGTGCAACAACGCACGCATGGCAGCGGATCAAGTCGGGCAAGAGCGCGACAAAGCCGATGCGGCGCGCCGGATCGCGGAGTTCGAAAAGAATCGCGAGCGCTTACGGCTGCAGCAGGAAGCCCTCCGGCGGCAAAAGGAGAATGCCACCAAAGTCGATCCTTACCGCTTGCCCATCGTTCCGCCAGAGACGGCGAGCAATGAGCAAGTAGCGAGCACGCACTCGCCATAATTTCGCCCGCGCGGTTCGCGGGCGCTGTATGCCATCGTTGCAAAAGTTGATCGAGCGCGCTGCGCGCCTTCGGCGCCACTCAACTCACGTGCACTGTATGCCATCGTTACAAAAGTTGATCGAGCGCGCTGCGCGCCTTCGGCGCTACGCGTTCGCGCAGCTTACGCCTGCGCGGACGCGACTCGCACGCCGGTTGATGCCAGCGAATTGATGAAGTCGGCATGCGGCGTGCTCAGACAGCGTCCGCGCTTACGGCGCCGCTGCGCCGCTCTCAAAAACTTTTGTAACGATGGCATACAGCGCCCTCGGCAGAGGTGTGCGAATTCGCCTCGGTGAGTTCTAGGCGTCAGTGGCTCGATGACTCGACGCATGGAATCGGCAGAGCGTGCACAGTCGATTCGTCTCAGAGAAACGAAAGGCCCAGAGGTTCACACTCGCAGAGGCCCAGTGCCCAGAGGCTCGATGTCCAGAGGCTGAGTGGCTCAGCGGTCGCAGTCCTTGCCGATTTATGCGGCTACATGCTGGCGCTTGGTATTGAGGTGGCTGGGCTCGTATTTGAGGTCATTGCTGCTTCCGTAGGAAAAACCGATCGCTCCCGCAAGATCGGGCGCAATGGCGTTGCAGTTCGCAAGGTCGTGCGTCTCGAACATCAGCCTCGAGACGAGCTTGAGATTGCAGGATCAGACTTTCCCGAGACCGTGATCGGCGGAATAGCTTGCGCAAGGCTGCCGTCGTCGATTGGACCGCTGGAGATCAACTGACCTCTGCATTTGGCTTTCGTGTTCGGACTTTCCTGGCATCGACGATGTAGAAGCCGTGGGAGCTCTTGTAACTGGGATTACAAGGTCAGCCTTGGCACCGAGGCGGTCGAAATCACACCACAAGCGCGGCATGTTTCACGCATCGGCGAGGTCAAACTTTGCACCGCGATAACTTTAGAATTTCACGCGTCCGCGTATGCCGAAGGTTCTCGGGACGCCATAGGAAACGATGTCGGGAATATCCAGTCCGAGAAAAGCCTGGTAGTACGAAAATTGAACGTTCGATATGCGCCGGCTGTTATTGAGATTGGTTCCAAATAGGCCCACCTCATAACGATCGTTTTCATAGTTGACCGCGGCACCGATGACCGTTGAGCTTGGAATCCTTCTGTACAGCAAATAGGAGGGATTGAACTCGGTGAAGGTTTGGCTGCGATAGGAAACATCGGTGGATAGGGTCAGTGAACCGGCACGGACCGGAATCACATAATCGGCATTTGCATAGGCGATGTATCTCGGGAAAAACGGCACACGATCGCCATCCACGGCACTGGCATTGGGTATGGGACCGTTCGCTTTCGCGCTGGTGTACGATGCATTGCCGGAAATCGTCAGCGCATCGGTGACCCGGAGGCGAGTTTCGAGTTCGACTCCTCGGCTACGCACCTTCCCCTCGTTTTCCGTGAAGTAGAAGCCGCACGCCAAATTCTTGTTCGTTTGAACGTCGTTCCAATCGATGTGGAAGGCGGCGAGATTGAAGATTAGCCTGCGATCAAAGAACTGTCCCTTCTCTCCCAGCGTGTAGCTCCACAACTGATCGGGTCCGAAGATGGCAGGGCCTTGCGTGAGGCCTAACTCCGCCAGCTCATCTGCGCAGGAGCCTTGAAGGGGCAGGGGCTGGTTGACGCCACCATAGCGGAAGCCCTTGGCTGCCTCGGCATAAAACATGATGTCGGACGTGGCATTGAAATCCGCCACGAATCGAGGGTTGAAACCGTCAGAGCTCTGGCCGCCTTGGATGGTCAGTGGCGTGCCCGGCGCGGCCGGATCGTCGCCAACGGCTCCGGCCGAGAGATAATTGAAATTCTGCTTGTGATTGAAGTGCCGTACACCGGCGGTCAAATCAAATTTGCCGAGCGTCAGCTTGGCTTCGCCAAACTGGGCGAACTGATGCTCCCGAATGTTGGTGTACGTCGAGAAGTACTCATTCGGGTTGAATGCGGAACTGTCGATGACGCTGTTGTAGTCCGGATCTCCAATCAAGGCGCCCCAATTGATGTCGAAATCTTCCGCGGTAATGCCCTGAAGATAATCTCTTTTCGTGTGTTGATAAAACAAGCCGACTGTCCAGTTGAACAGGTCGGACTGCGCAGAAACTAGCCTGATCTCTTCCGAGAAGTCTTTCAGCCGATTGCGCAACTTCAACGGCGACGGCACCGGCTCGAGCCCAAGAAACAGAAGACTGTCGGAGGTGTCCTGCCCTAAATGGGTGGTTCGATCGAGATAGGAGGTCGACGCGCTCAGCGTTGCGAACCCGCCATCGTAGGCTCCCGTCACATTGTAGATTTTGAAGTTATCCTCAAAGCTATCTTTGCCTAAGCTCGTGTATTCATATCGGGACCGGCCAAAATATCCCACATCCTGTCCATGGGAATGCAGCTTCGCGAACGTCAAGCTGGTATCCAGCGTGAAGGCATCGTTGGGCTTGAAACGAACCGCGCCGCGCGCTTGCGTCGTGTCAGAGAAATTGGCGTTGTTATCTCCCAGCCTAATATTGTTCAAATAACCGGGATCTCGACCCTGATAAGCGCCGAACCGCGCGGCAACCGTCTCGGTGATCGGCAGGTTGAAAATGCCTCGTGCGGAATAGCCCGTATCGCCGTGAGTGACGTTCGAAACGCTGGCTTCCACCGAGCCGGCACTTGCACGGGTATCGGGCTTGACGGTGATATATCGGATCGTTCCCGACATGGAGCCCGCGCCATACAACGTTCCTTGCGGGCCGCGTATGACCTCGATCCGCTCGAGATCGAACACGCGCAGATCGGGATTGCCGCTTTGCAGGGCAAGCGGGACATCGTCGAGGTAAATCGCTACAAGCGGCCGATCCTGCACGTTGGTGATACTGATCGTGCCCGTGGTGACACCGCGCATATCGACGCGGTTCACCCCTCGTTGGTTTTGCTGCACGCTGATCGACGGTGCGACGGACGCAATGTCTTGCAACCCGTTTTTGCCTTTGTCGATCAGAGAGTCCGGCGACAGCGCAGTCACGGCGATGGGAATGTCCTGAACCGACACCGCTCGCATCCGGTCGGCGGTGACCACGACGACTTCTAACGGACCGCTGGCCTCCGTGGGATTGGCAGACGCCTCCTGGGTCGTTGAGTGCTTAGGATCTTCAACTTCAGCTTCGCCCAGGCTCGGCGCAGCAAACGGCATGGTGAATGCCATCAATGAGCTAGACGCCCATAAGCGCGTCCAATTCAGAGTTGACCGTTGCGTGTTTGCGCTTCGAGCTACTGCAGAGCTCGCATTTTGTTTGCAACCCATGACCTTCCCCTTCAGTCGGTTTAGTTACACACAAACTCAAGTCCCGTTTTACTTCCTTATAACGTCTATATCCCCAGCGCCGCAAGCGCCCTGCACTTTAATGTTCACGAGTCAGCGCGCCTTAGCTTTCGAGCGTGGCGTCCAAGGTGATATTCGCCCTTAGGACTTTCGACAACGGGCAACCGGCTTTTGCCTGGTCTGCGAGCTTGTTGAACGTTGGAGCATCGATTCCGGGAACCTTCGCTTTGAGAATGAGGTGACTTGCGGTGATCGTGAATCCATCGCTCTGCTTCTCCAACGAAACTTCCGCGCGTGTCTCGATCTTTTCGGCCGTGAATCCGGCGTCGCCGAGCATCAGCGACAAGGCCATCGAGAAACACGCCGCATGCGAAGCGCCGAGCAACTCCTCCGGGTTCGTGCCCTTGCTCCCTTCGAAACGCGACTTGAAGCCGTACGGTGCATCGCGAAGGACGCCGCTTTCCGTCGAGATCGCGCCGCTTCCATCTTTGAGGTTTCCCTTCCAAACCGCCGAGCCTACTTTCTTGATCGCCATGATTGCACCTCCGAAGAAAACGATATTTTAAGCGCGGTCGACGAACCGTAAGGTTCTGATCGGCATCTCTCAGTCATTGTCATGGCAAGCTTTGATGTCATGCCCATCGGTCGTCGTTGAGCAAGCTGCGGTCATTGCGTTTTCGAGGCCGCGTCTGACTTGAAAGCCCATGCGGCGGCTTGCAGACTGCGCAAATGCTCTTCTCCAAGAAGTCGCTGAAGATTCCGTCCGCTGATGAGGCTCTTCCGGGGCGGGCCACGCCGATGCGGGTGTCGCCGACGCATTTCGTCTCGGGCCATCGCATTGTGCCGCCGTTTCCCGAAGGCACACAGCTTGCGTTGTTTGGTGCAGGCTGTTTTTGGGGCGTGGAACGTAAGTTTTGGCAAATCCCGGGTGTCTATTCGACTGCCGTGGGCTATGCGGGGGGCGCAACGCCTAACCCCACGTACGAGGAAGTCTGTTCTGGTCTCACGGGTCACAACGAAGTCGTGCGCGTCGTGTTCGATCCGCAAACCGTGGATTACTCTGATCTGCTGCGGGCGTTTTGGGAACTGCATAATCCGACGCAGGGCATGCGGCAAGGCAATGACGTCGGCACCCAATACCGATCGGGAATTTATTCCTACGGTTCAGAGCAAGAGCGTCTTGCGCGCGAATCCAAAGAAATTTATGAGCGCAATTTGCGGCAGGCAGGGCTTGGCGCGATTACGACTGAAATCCTTCCGGCGCCTACGTTTTATTATGCCGAGGATTATCACCAGCAATATCTTGCAAAAAACCCTGGCGGGTATTGCGGCGTTGGTGGATGCGGAGTGTCTTTTGATTCCGCGGAACTTTCAGCAAGCGAAAAAGTTTAATTAGATATTTGACCGTGTACGCACGCTGCGGCCACGATTCTCAAGTGCCGGTGACTTTGGCCTTGAGTGCTTGAGCTTTGGTCTTGACGAGCTTGAGCCAACGCCGCGCCCAGGCAAATTCCAAAGCGAGTATTGCAAGGCCGGCAGGAATCACCAGCAACCCGGGGCCGGGTAGCACCAGCATGGCGATGCCGATGAGCAGCACCGTGCCGCCGATGAGTGCGACGGCGATGCGCCGCGCCCAACGATACGCGATGGAACGGCGTGGCGCTTCCTCATTCACGATTTTGGCCGATGAGCCGTGCGCAATGCCGGCGCGCGGCTCAACCTCGCGAGCGCCAGCTCAATCGTGGCCGCCACACGGCGAGCACGACGTTGGCCAGCGAAAGAGCAAGCATGATCCACACTCCGCCCCATTCGGTGCGTAGCAACTCGGCGAGCTCGGGCGTGCGTGACTCACCCGCCGCAATGAGAGAAGCCGCTTCCGCTGCGTGCTGACCGCTTGCAACCACTGTCAGAAGCGAGCCTTCGAAAATACTGACGCCAAGGAGTGCCTTGACCCATGCCCAGCCGGCGCAGTGAAAAGGCTTATTGGCGGCAATCGCCAACAAGCCGCTGATCAATACAAGGGCGAGCGAGGGTCCTAGTAACCATTTTTCGAGCGCGGCAATTTGCGCCTGAGCGGCAGCCTGCGCGCTAATGGGTGAGCGCGGCGCAGTCCAAAGCAAAACCAGCACGCCGCAAAATGCGCCGGTTGCGCCGATCGCTCCCAGCTCGTGAGCGGCTTTGATGAAGCGCTTCAGAAAAACGCCGCGGCGCATGTTCTGCGCGCTGGGAGCGCAGTGCGTGCTTACTGCGCGGGTGGCGCCTTGCCGGGCGTCGCATCTTCCATCGGGAAGGTTTGTGCCGGCGCCGGCGCAACCGTGGGAGCCGCAGCGGTGGTGGACGATGCTGCTGGAGCAGCCATCGCGTTGCGCGGGGAGCTCTTGGTCGTCTTCGCAAGCCGATCGAGAAAGCGCTGTGCGGCGGGCGGGGCGGGCGTCGAGCTCGCTAGAATTTCCGTTGCCGTAATGGTGCGCTTGCCATAGAAATCACGATTGGAATCTTTATCGATGGTCAGCGCAGAGCCATCGAGCGCTGCTCCGGCGAACAGCCCGCGCGAGCGCGAGTAAGAATAAATCTCAGCATCGAAGTTGATGTCGGTGGCCGCCGAGCCCGAACGGCCGACGGGGCCGGCTGCGACCGAGGCGTCCGCGCCGAGCGTCAGCTTACCGCCCGCAATGCCTTCGACGCCCGACTTCGTGGTGAAAACCAGAATGATGTCGGACGATTGCGCGCCGATCATGAAGCCCAGATTTCCGCCCGTGAGAGCGATGAAGACGGGATTGCTCCAGGGACTCGTGAGCTTATCGCGAGTGACCAGCACGCCGTGACCGCGCCGTCCGCCGACCGGCGTCAAGCCAATCTTGATGACATCTGGAATGATAGCGATGCCGTAAGCGCGCGATAGGAGTAGATCGGGCAGTCGTTGATCGGGCATGCCTTGCACTTCTTCGAGAACTTCGGTCGCTGTGAGAAGACGGCCCTCTTCTCGTGCCGCAGCGCCCGCCGCCGTGGCGCTCAGCAGCAATGCGGCGGCGAATAAAACTTGCGAACCCTTGCGCAGTAACCCGAGGCTATGCGAAAAAAATGCGTGAGGCATCGACAACTCCTGCGCCGCGCGCGGGCGCGCTTGAATAGCGGGCGATGATACTCGAATAAGTCAAATAAAGCGCAGAATGCCCAATGCGCTGGGCGCTGTACAAGGATCGCGGTGCGCGCCAGGACGGCGCGCGTGGGAGATCGAGGCCGCGTTGCGCCCGGCGTTTTGCGCTTTACGCCGGCGTCAGAAAAAAATCGACGCGTAAACCTGCAGCACGTTGGCATTGAACTTGTACAACGGCTCGGTGCCGGGTAAGAACCCATTGCCAACTCCGAAACTCTTGATGTTGCGGAAGTCGTCGTACTTGAACTGAATGCGGCTGTAATCGACAGTGACCGTGCCGCGCTTCAAAAACTTCCACCCTTCCGGCAGCCACGCATACGTTACCTTGGCGCCAATGGTGGTGTTGTTGCCGGCGGCCAAGTCTTTATCGCGTCCGATGAAGTTCTGTGAGTCGCGGAAAGGAAATAGATCCGAATAGAAATCCGCGTGATTCTGTTTGTAGTAGCGGGCGCGACCCTCAAAGATCCAGCGATTGGCGAGCGGGTGCGTGTAGCCCAGTTCGTAGGTAGTGCCCTTGATGCCCCAGGTGTCGCTGAAGTAGCGGTACGACGCACTCGCGGAAGCGCGATACCACAGGTAATACTTGGTGCGCGCCGAAACCGCGGTGCTCGTGCGTGTACGTGGATAGAACTCGGGTTCTTGGTTCCAGCCGCGGCCATCTTCTTGGTCGAGGTAACGCGTAAAGCGGTACGGATTTTGTAGGTAGCCTTCTTCTTCGATGACTTCGAGGTCGAGAGATGCAAGCCAATTCTTGGTGAGCACTTGCGACAGGCCCGCCTCATAACTGCGCCGGTCGGCCTTGCCACGCGGCAAAAT
The DNA here is from genome assembly GCA_964247385.1 of uncultured Steroidobacteraceae bacterium. GTDB lineage: Bacteria > Pseudomonadota > Gammaproteobacteria > Steroidobacterales > Steroidobacteraceae > TMP-86. The sequence goes on from CAXTUB010000007.1 coordinate 113,221, forward strand.
GACATCGCCGGAGCGCTGCGAGATCTTGTCGAACCCGCGCGCAAAGCCAAGCGAAACTGTCGTCAAATCGCCGAACATGTCCTGACTCAGCGAAAAGTGCCCGGTGTTCGAGGTGTAATCGGTCTCATCGCTGTTCGTGAACGACAACGAATACGAAGTCTTGCCGCGAATGTAGTCGGCCGAAATGCTTTTCTGTTTGCGCTCATCATGGATGGTGCTCGCGTTCGAAAGCACATCGATGGACGCACCGCTCACCGTATCGATGAAGTAGTTGGCCTGCAGCGCAAATTTTTCCGCGAACTTCTTACGTACCAGAATGGACTTGCCGGTGATGTCCATGCCGCCGCCCTTGTAGGAGCTGTAGAAAACATCGGCGCGGTCATCGGGCAACACCGCCGCGTTGGCGATGTGGGTACTTGCGAGCGCGGCCAACGCCGCGATCGCTATCCATCGCAATGAATTTTTGCCGAGCAAGCTCACGCTAGTTGCAGCCGCAGCCGCCGCCCGCGGTGCCGGTTGCGCCGCGCGCGCCTTCGCGCGATTCATAGATGTGGTCCAGATAGGCGCCCGAGATCGAATCGCGCTCCCACGACATGATCGGGTCGGCCAGCCGATCGCGCTCGTACGGCTTGACCCACGGCTTCACGCTGCAGGCGCTGCTGAGCAACATGCCCATCATCAGGGCGAGCAAGACAGCGGGCTTGCGCGCTCGGCCGAGCGCAGGTGAGAGCCTTTGGCTCACAGCCGACGTATCGCGTCGGGCGCTCATTCGCGAATCAACTGCCGAATGCGGTCCTGGTATTCGTTCTCATCACCCGGGTGGTAGCCGCGGTGGATGTAGCGCACTGTGCCTTTGCGATCGATGATGACCGAGCTTGGCATGTCGGCCACGTGATACGTGCGGCTGACCGCATTCGCAGGATCGAGCAGCACCGGGAAGCTCACGGGCTTGCGCGTCAGCAAATCCTTAACCGGCGGTGCATCCTTGTCGACATTCACGCCAAGCAAAGTGAATCCCGCCGGCTTGTACTTCTTGTACATTTGATCGAGTAACGGCATTTCCTGCTGACATGGACCGCACCACGTGGCCCAAAAGTTGATGAGCACCACATTGCCTTTGTATTGGCTCAATGAGACCGGCCCGCCGGCAAGCGATGCCAGCGAGAACTCTGCGGCTGGGGAACCGACATCGGCTGCGATGGAGAAACTCGCGCCAGCGATCACCACGGCGGCGAGAATGCTGCGTGCGACCAGGTGACGATTCAGGAAAGAGATTCCGAGCTTCATAGACACCTCGAGATCAGAAATAGAAGGTGAAGCCCAACGTGGCTTCGATGTTGTGGACGTTCTTGGTCCGTCCCGTGATATCGGTTTCGAACACGTGATCCTTGACGTCCAGATGCGTAGCGAGCCAATCGGTGAGCAAGATGCGAGTGCCGACGCCGAAGTTCAGCGCAAACTTGTTCTGCTCCGCAAAGTCGACCGAGCCCATGCCGACGACGGCGTACAGCGCGGTGTTGTAGGCGCGGCCGCGGCCCAGAAAAATCTCGCCGGGCAGCATGTTGTAGCCCAGATCGATGTCGTAGTACTTGAAGATGCGCCCTGAGCCGCTCAAGACGGTGATGTTCGGAAATACATCCTCGAGACTGGTCTTGCCGGCCTTGGAGCGCGCGGCGCTCGCCTCGAGAAAAATATCCTCGGTGACGTGGTATGCCGCGCGAATGCCGTACACGGGATTGGTGCCGAAGTCTTGAATGCTGAGCGCGCCGAACAGGCCGCCGATCTCAATGTCTTTCGACTTGATCTTCGGCGTCTTCACCACGCGCCGCTGCACCTGCGGATCGATGATGGACGGGTCGCTTTCCGGCGCCTCGGGCACGATCTCAGGTGATTCCTTCGCGTGTCGATGGAACCAGCTGCAGCCGGACAAGAGCAGCGCGGCTAGAAAAACACCGCTAGCGCGAATTTCCATTCTTTCGGTTCCTTGTTGTCGTTCTCGTTGGTGAACGCAACGTAGTTGCGCCAATCGGCGCGCCACATGAATTTCTTCGTGATGAAGCCGCGTGCGCCAATCGAGACGTAGGCCAGCTGATTGGTCTTGTCCAGCGGTTGCGGCGGCGTGCTCTTATCGATGTATTGAACACCGGTACCGATGCCGGCGGTCGGCGAAAACCAACGCCATTCCGGAACGAAGGTATGCCGCAACCCGAACGTCGCCATGTATCGGTTGTCGATGGTGCCGAGAGCCTCCTGCACCACGAACTCTGCGTCGAGACTTTCGGTGAGGCCGAAGTCCACATAGGCGGTGACGAGGTTTTGATGGTTATACACCCCATAGCCCGCGCCGAGCTCCCAGCGATGCGTCGTGAACTCAGGATAGGGCGGAATGGGCGCCTGCTCGGTGCCGGGCAACACGGTCTTCGCGAGTTCTTCGCGCTTGACCCAGCCTTCCTGACCGCGCGGTGCGCGAACCTTATACCAATCGGTGCGGCTGAAAAGAATGGAAACCGGATCGCCGCGTCCCACGACATAGGTAACCGGAAAGCCGCGGCCTGGCCCCGAGTGCATCTCGACATAAGGCTCGGTGACAATGGCCTGGACAGGTTTGGCGGCGGCATGCACATGACTCGAGAGAAGAGCTTGCAATCCAAGCACCAAGCACCAACGTCGCATCAGCCGCAACCTATCTCGTCATTCCGCATGGTCGCGATGAGGTCTAGTCTTCGGGTGCAACGAATGGATCGTTGTAGTACTGGGCTCCGATGTCTAACCATTCAGAAACTAACTTGAGCTCCGCTGTCGTCATGTAACCGGCATGGCTTCCACCCACGGCGAACCGGCTGAAAAACGCGGTCGACGCATTGGCGCTTCCTGCGGACATCGTGGCGGGCACACCCACCGGAACCTGCGTCGGCTGGCCGGTCGCCGGATCGATGGGGCCGTTTACCATAACGTCCTGAAGCGCGCCCATAATAAGCTCTTGCTCGTTATCAGCAAACAGAAGTTCGCGGTACGACGTCACAACATTGGGATCATCATTCGACACCGCGCTGGTCAAATCGAGCTGACCGGCAGGTACTTGCACCTGCGCAGCCGCATTCAGTGTGTTGTGGCAGAGCGTGCAGGTGTGATCGGTGAGTACCGTGACGCCGTCCACATCCAATGTCTGCCGTGTCTTCGCCCACAGCGGTTGAATGTGCGTGAGGTACTCGATCGTGATGCGGCAACGATTGCCCCAAGTCGGCAGGCAATTGGCGTTGGTCGGCGCCGCCGTGGTGAGATCGGAATAGACGTACGCAAAGCTTGCGTCCTTCGCGCGTCCTGCCGCAACCGGGTCAGTCCACACGTCGTCGTAAATCAAGTTGGCGCTCGGAATGGTGGAGCATGCCGAGGCATCGACACAGGAGATTCGGGCGCGGGTCTCGGCCATGATTTCGCCGAAATTTGCGAACAGCGCGGAGTCCGTGTTGGGAAACGGCGCGCCCGTGGTTTGCGCACCCGCGTTCACGGACACCGTCAGATCACCGCGGCCGTGCGCTGTGTTCTGGGTGGCATCATGACAACCGTTGCAGGTGCGCACTTCGCCGGGCATCAGCTGCAGCCAGCTGCCATGGCGCACGCCCACGCGCCGTCCGTTCTTGTCCAGCACTTCGAGTGAAAAGGGCACATTGGCGGGCACTTTGATCTTGATCGAGCCATCAGGCTCGACCGGCGCGTAGGCAAGGATTTCTCGCATGCCAAGACCTGCGGGGCCGAACGCGGAATTATCAAACTTGCGCACGTCGCGATCGGGAATGGCGACGGGCTTGACGATTCGGATGAAGCGGGCGGGGCGCTGATCCGCCGTGGTCTGCTTCGGATCCGCGACGCCCGGGATGTTTGGCACGGCGGTGTCCACGCCGTCGAAGTCGTAGACGCTGCGGATTTGCAGTAAGCCCACACCTTGCGCCGACAGATCGCGATCGATGTCGACACCCGGCACCTTGTCTCGAACCACGGGAGGCACGGGCGTCCGTTGCTGCAAGATCACCGGATTGACGATCATGAGCCCGGCTTCCGCGGCAAGCATAGGACGCAAGGTGTTGGAGTCGACGTCATACACCCATAGGGTGTACTGGGGAGGTGAGAGCGTAGCGCCTGCGGTCAGGAGATCATCTGAGCACACGCGCGTCGCCGCCGGCGTTACTGAGGAGTCGGTGACGAAGCAAGGAGACCAGCTCACCAACATGCGATTGGTGCCGTCGAACAGCGGCCAGGCCGATGCAAATCTTCCGCCCGGCGAAGGCTGATCGGAAAGCGTGCTCACGTTCACCGTGGTGGCTTCGCTTTGGCCGGGGCCCGATGCGCCGGCCGCAGACAACGTAGCCTGATTGACCTCGACGAATTGCTCGGCATTGATCAAGGTGATGTCGCCGCCCAACTGCGTGCCGAGGAAGGGGCGCGTCAGCGAGAGGATCTTTCCGTCGGGGCGCGAACGCGCTTCCGTGAATTGAACGATCGAGTTGTTCGTGCCGGTCGCGTGACTGTACTGCCCGTAATACAGCTCCATGCCCGTGCCGTCCGGATTGACGCGATACAAGTTGATGCGGTCGCGATCCCAGCGCGAGAACACGAGCTGTCCGTTGTTGAGCACGGACGGCGCGAAATCATGATTGGTGTTGAAGCTGATCTGATGAATGTCCGAGCCGTCGGCATTCATCACGTGAAGTTGAAACGCCGCTTGCTTGCGATCGTCCGTCTGCGCCGCATATTGCGGCCTGCCTTCATCCAGCAGGATGGCGCCCGTGGTGTTCTGCCGGGTGGAGGAAAACACGATGCGCCCGTCTGGCAAGTAGCGCGCACCGACGTCGTGGCCTTTCTCCGCGGTAATATCGTCGGTGATGATGCGCCGGATGGATTTGTCCGCAGCGTCGTACTCGTAGATATTCCACGTCGGCTGCTCGTCGTCATCTGCGTTCTCGATGAGCGGTAAACGCAGCGAGAACAGCACCTTCGTGCCATCCATCGATACGTCGAGATCGCGCACGTCGCCCTGACCTTGCGTGATGTCCTTCGTGACGTTGGTTTCGACTCCGCTCGCGCTCGCTTTGTCGCGCACGTACAGATCGCCGCCCGGAACTGAAGTAATCAGGTCGCGCACGTCGATGTCCTTCGCGGGCACCGGCTTTTTCACATAAGCGATGGGGTAATCGAGCGTGACCGGATCGGGGCTTTGACCGCTCGCAAGCCCCGGCGCGTGGCCGCTCACGCCGCTCGAGCATGCGGCCATCCACACGAGAGGGAGGAATGCGGCGAGCTTCAGACGCGCCGCCGCAATTCGCCAATAACCGTGAGCCGCTTCACGCAGTTTGTTTTTGAGCATGAGGAGCATTACCCGACGCAATGGACGCTTGTGTACTGAAATAGGCGTGCGTACTTCGCAGTGCAATTGAGCATGTGCGCATCTTCTTTCGAATACGCGCGTTCATTCTGTTAACACACTCACGGAATGCTCGCGCGCAGACGAGAAAAGCATATATGCGCGAAGCGGGTTGCACTGATGTCTCCGAACACCGACGTCGGTTGCTTGAGACATTACGGCGCGGAAATTCGCTGCTTATATTTCGCCGCACTCACAACCCGCATATGCGTCCGGATGTACTTATGAACGATGGGATGGTCAAAGTGGATACCGATTCGCAACGCCTCTCGAACGCGCGCTGCAAGCGTGCAGCTTTTGCCGCGGCGCTCGTGCTCGCAAGCGCCAGCTCCTTCGCGGCAGTGACGCGCGACCAGGCGAAAAGTATTTTCGATCGTATCGCCGGTGTTCCACCGTCCAACGCGACGTTGGATGCGATGGTCGCCTCTGGTAGTGCGAACGGGGCAGCGCTGATCGCGCTAAATGACCCGAATTTTTACAACGTAACGCTCAAGAACATGGCGATGCCATGGTCCAATCGCGAACAGACGGTGTTCGCTCCGCTGAACGACTACGTCGCGACCGTGATCGGCATGGTTCGTGACGATAAAGATTTCAGCACGCTCTTGTCGGCCGACCTCGTGTACGTTGCGAAGTCTGGCACATCGGGCGTAACGGCATCTTATTCGCCCGCGAATAACAACATGTATCAACAAATGGAGGATGCCGGCACTGACCTCAAAGCGCAACTAATGGAAACGACCCAGTCGTCTGTTACAGGTTTGCCGGCTGCCGCTACCGCAGGCGTAATCACCACGCGTGCCGCTGCTGAAGCTTTTTTCATCGCTGGCACAAATCGCGCGATGTTCCGGTTCACCATGTTGAACCATCTGTGTCACGACATGGAAACCGTGCATGAGGTGACACGTCCGCCAGACCGGATTCGCCAGGACGTGAGCCGTAGCCCAGGAGGCGACAGCCGTTTGTTCCTGAATAACTGCGTGGGCTGCCATAGCGGCATGGATCCGATGGCTCAGGCCTTCGCATACTACAACTACGACGAAACGACGATGAAGATCGTCTACACCGCCGGCCAGGTTCAACCGAAGTATTTGATCAACTCGGACAACTTCAAAACTGGTTATGTGACGCCAAATGATCATTGGGACAACCGATGGAGAGGCGGCCCCAATCGGTTTTTAGGTTGGGATTCCACATTGAACGGCAGCGGCGACGGCGCCAAGTCGCTTGGACAGGAGCTCGGTAGGAGTGACGCTTTCGCTCGCTGCCAAGTCGAGAAGGTCTTCAAGAATGTGTGCTATCGAGCGCCCGCTGATCAAACAGACAGCGACGCCGTCAATACGATGATCAGCAGCTTCAAGAACGGGCACAGCTTGAAGAAAGTTTTTGCCGATGCCGCGGTTTACTGCGTGGGGAGCTAAGGGAGTACATATGAAGCTCAATCTCAAAACTCAGCTCTCTAGACTTGGCGGATTGATTGCCCTCGTCGCGACACTTGGCTTGAGCGCCTGCGGTGGAAGCGGACCCGGGGTCAGTGCAAACCCCGTTCCGAGCGGCTCCGGTGCGCAGACATATGCCGGACCTGCGCCGAGCAGTGCAGACGTGCAGGCATTCAAGATCAATTTCTGGGAGAACGTGCGATCGGCGAATCGTTGCGGCGGTTGTCACAACGAGACCAAGGGTCAGATGCCCAACTTTGCGCGTAGCGACGATGTGAATCTTGCTTATATGCAGGCCAACACAGTATTGAATCTTACCGATCCGTCGCAGTCGCATATCGTCGCCAAGGTTGGCGGCGGGCACAACTGCTGGCTGTCGGATCCCAGCGCCTGCGCGTCGATTATGACGACTTGGATCGCGAATTGGGCCGGCGCCTCAGCAGGCGGCGGCACCCAGATTCAGCTCACTGCGCCCGTCATTAAAGGTGTCGGCACGAGCAGAAATTTTCCGGCCGATTCAACTTCGTTCGCGGCCAAGGTTTATCCGTTGTTGACAACGTATTGTTCGAAATGTCACGCACCTACAGCTGCAGTGCCTCAACAGCCATTTTTCGCTTCAGCCAACGTCGACGAAGCTTATGCGGCAGCTCGCCCAAAAATGAATCTCGATACTCCTGCGGATTCGCGGTTTGTAATTCGTTTGGGCCAAGAGTTCCACAACTGCTGGACTACAAATGGTGGAACCTGTGCGTCTGACGCAATCGCTATGCAGAATGCGATTGCCGAATTCGCCGGTGACATTCAGCCGACGACTGTGGACGCGTCTCTCGTGATTAGTAAGGCGCTCACGATGTACGACGGGACGGTGGCGAGCGGCGGCAGCCGCTTTGACTCAAACGCCATCGCCAAATATGAATTTAAAACGGGCAAAGGAGTGACGGCGTTTGATACGAGCGGTGTCGATCCGGCGGCCGATATGACCTTGTCCGGCAACGTGACATGGGTGGGCGGCTGGGGCCTAAAGTTTGGCGCAGGCGGTAAGGCGCAAGCCTCGACCGCCGCCAGTAAGAAAATTCACGACATGATTCTCGGCACGGGCGAATTTTCTCTGGAAGCCTGGGTAGCACCGGCCAACGTAACTCAGGAAATGGCGTACATGCTGAGTTACTCGGGCGGCACCATGCAGCGCAATTTCACGCTGGGTCAATCACAGTACAACTACGATGCCTTCCTGCGCTCGAGCGCGACGGATGCCAATGGCATGCCCGCGCTATCGACGGCGGATGCCGCAAAGCGCCTTCAGGCATCGCTTCAACATGTGGTCGTCACGTATGACCCGGTCGGGGGACGGAAGATCTATGTCAACGGGGTTTATACCGGGGACATGGACAAGCAAACGGGCGGGACGATTTCAAATTGGGACAATACGTTCGCACTTGTGTTGGGCAACGAGGTTTCGAGCAATCGCTCGTGGACTGGTGTCATCAAGTTTGTCGCGATTCACAACCGGGCGCTCACACCAGCACAGATCACGCAAAACTTCGCGGCGGGTGTCGGCGAGCGTTATTTTCTACTGTTCAACGTTGAACAGCCCACCGGCGTCTCGCAAGGGTATGTGATGTTTGAAGTAAGCATTTACGACACCTACAGCTATCTCTTCAACAAGCCAGTCTTCATCTCGCTTGATCCAAATGCGAAGCCGGACAACATCGTCGTGAAGGGCATCCGCATCGGCGTGAATGGCGTAATTCCGAACGTGGGGCAGGCGTATATCCCTCTCGACACTGTCATTAGCGCGTCGAATTACTTCGCGGGTCAGGGACAGGCGCTGTCTAGCATAGGTACAGTCATTGGATTAGACAAAGGCGCTGAGCTCGATACCTTTTTCCTTAGCTTCGACCAGCTCGGTTCAAATATGCACGTCGTGACCGAGCCTCAACCCATCCAGCCAGCGCCGGTATTCGGACCGGTTTCGTCGAAAATTGGTGTGCGCACGTTCGATCGGATTAACGCCAGCATGTCTGCGATCACGAATGTGCCCAAGACCAACGCTAAGGTTAGTGCGACTTTCCAGACTGTGAAGCAGCAGCTGCCTACGTCTCCCACGCTAGAAGGCTTCCTGTCCTCTCATCAAGTAGGTATCGCGCAACTTGCGATTCAATACTGCAGTGAGATGTTAAATGACACGACGAAGCGAAGCGCGATGTTCCCAGGCGTTGATTTCTCGGCGCCTGGGAAGTTGGGTACTCAAACTGGCCGAAACGCAATTATTAATCCTTTAGTGACGGCCGCTCTTGGATCGAACTTATCGAGTCAAGATGCTTTACAAACTGCAAGCGAGCTCGACAACTTGATTACCAACTTGAAGTGCAACAACGGCAGCTGCTCGGCTCAGCGTGAAATTGACGTGACAAAAGCGGTCTGTGCGGCAGCCATCGGTGGCGCTGGTGTGGTGGCTAATTAAACGCGAGATTAACGAGGAAGTTGTATGCGTAAGAAATCCAAATTCATCGGCCTCAATGAGCCGCTGCGACATCCGGATCATCCGCGACCTCGAACTCGTCGCGAGTTCATCGCACAAGGCTTCATGACAGGTGCCGCAACTGTGATGGTACCGTCGGTGCTGTCCGGTCTGCTCGTTCCCCGAGGAGCGCTTGGGCAACAAGTCCTAGACCCAAACTTGTCCCCAGACATCGAGCAGTTTGCCCGCTTGACCTGCAAGATTACTGGCGGTGCAGGAAAAATTCCTTTCATCGCGTTCGATCTTGCGGGCGGAGCAAATATTGCCGGTTCGAACGTCTTGATTGGGAAACAGGGCGGGCAGCTCGACTTTTTAACCACAGCGGGATATAGCAAGCTGGGACTGCCCGGAAACATGATTCCCAATCCGAGCACTACCGGGAACTTTATTGACTCAACTTTCGGACTGCGCTTTCATTCGGATAGCGCGTTTCTACGGGGAATGATGGTGCGTACGAAGAGCGCGTCCACGCGTACAAATACCTCGGGTGCAGTCATCGCTGCTCGCTCGGAGAACGACACTGGCAACAATCCGCATAATCCCATGTACGGGATTGCGGCCGCCAAGGCAAAAGGACAGTTGCTGGGTCTCATCGGAACGCAGAGCTCTGTATCTGGCGGGAACTCTATGGCGCCAGCAGTGATGATCGACGTGACTCAGCAGCCGACTAAGGTGGATCGGTCTAGTGACGTCGTTGGTCTAGTGGATACGGGTGAGTTAGGAACATTGCTCCCCCGACAGGATGCGACGGCTGTGATGGAATCAATTAAGCGAGTGAGTGACTACAAATTTGATTCAGTCAGTGCATATTCAGATTCGACGACGGATACGAGTAGCAAACAATTAGCACAGTGCAGTTATGCCAAAGCGGCATATCTAACTGATAATTTCAACGACAAAGCGGCATTGAACCCTGATGTGGACCCCCAGATCGTCGGTCCGAATGGAATTTTCACCCAGGCTGAGTACGACGCCGACGCGGAATTCCGCAAAACATCTGCCGTAATGAAAATGGTTATCGACGGTAATGCTGGCGCAGGCACGATCACCATGGGTGGTTTCGACTATCACACTGGTGATCGCATGACGGGCGAAGCTCGCGACTTCCGTGCGGGAAACTGTATGGGTGCTTGTCTTGAATATGCTGCACGTAAGGGAAAACCGCTAATGCTTTATGTGTTTAGCGACGGCTCTCTGTCGAGCAACGGCATGATTGACAACTCGCCTGGTGGACGCGGGAAGGGGGTATGGACGGGAGACAATCAGTCCACCGCCTCAACCTTCTTTTTGGTTTTCAACCCATCTGGACGACCGACTCATATGCCAGATGCGAATCAACCCAACGATGGACGTATGCAGATTGGTTGGTTCAACGGTGACGGGTCAATTAACACCGCATCCAGCCCGCTCGGCAACGCGGTGAATCAGTTGTCGGCCGCAATCGTCTTGAATTACATGGCTCTCCATGGCGATCAAGGTGAATTCCAAAATTTGTTTAAGCCGCATGGCAACTGGAGCGGCATTGGCTCGGGGGTCATGGACTCGCTCACTGCCTTCGCGCCGATTTGCAACGGAACCATCGCGAGTCCGGTCTAGCCCGATCGCGGACGGCGGATTCCACGGCATCGCGCTCGCGCGGTGCCGTTTTTATTTGCGCCTGTCATTCGCGATGAGGCCATGTCGGACCGCCAAGACAGTTTCGTCACAATGGCTGCCCCGATAGGCTCCGCGAGTGTCTGAATGTGCGCCATGTCATGAAAATTCCAGCGTTTTCAATGGCGTCCATGCGAGTCTTTCAGGTATGGTGATATAACTTAATGTGGTTGGATTAAAGGGGCATGGGCCGATGACATGGGTCGCTCGCGTGGTGCTTGGGGCTGCACTCCTCGTGTGTGCGCCAAGCTTTGGAGCGCCTTACTCGCTCATTGGAAAACCGGCGCCTGATTTTGCCTTGAAAGCTCTCGACGGCAAGAATTTGCGTCTTTCCGAATTTCGCGGCCAAGTCGTGTTGATCAACTTCTGGGCGCGCTGGGCAGGCGTGTCGTTACAAGAGATGCCGGCGCTGAATCAAATTCACGGCACGTACCAGCGCGCGGGCGTCGTGGTGCTGGGCGTGTCCATCGACGAGGACTACACCCGTGCACGCGAGTTCGCGTCCTCGGCGCACGTGGTCTATCCCATGTTATTCGACACCGGCGATGCCACCGGCACCAATTACGCCATCGACAAGCTTCCGTTGACACTGCTGATCGATCGTGACGGCATCGTGCGTTTCGCGAACAGCGGCTACAAACGCGGCGACGAGAAAGTGTATATCGAACAAATTCGCGAGCTGCTTCGCGATGGGATCACGGAATAGTTCAATGAACCGAACCTTCAAATATTTCTGTGCGGGGACCTGTGCCGCTCTGACGATGGTGGCCGCGGGCATGCTGCACGCCGCGGCGACCGCACCCGTACCTGCCTCGAGCACGCCGGGCGCCGGCGCTCCGGCGACATCCAGTGAGGCGCCGCCACAAGGCGCGCCGGCAAATGCCACGCCCGTCAACACCGATCCGGGCACCGCGACGCCGCCGAGCATGGCCCCGACGACACCGAATTCTCCGGCTGCGGCGACACCGGCCACCGTGCCTTCGACGAATGCGCCTCCCGATGCGGCGCCAACCGCCCCGCCGCTGGGGAGCGATAACAAGCCCGCGGAGTTCAAGACTTTGGATCAAGAAGTGCAGGGTCTCAAGAAAGATGTCATCGACCTGAACAAAGATTTGTTCGTGCTCGAAGAAGAGCTTCTGTTTCCCGCAAATACCCAAGTCGCCGTGTTTCTTTCCATGGATGTGGGCACGTTCTTCGCGCTCGATTCGGTGACCGTCAAGATTGATAACAAGGAGGTCACGAACTACTTGTACACCGCGCGCGAAGCCGACGCCTTGTTGAAAGGCGGCGTGCATCGCATCTACCTTGGCAACCTCAAGGTCGGCAAGCATGAGATCGTCGGCTTCTTCACCGGCAAGGGGCCGCAAGGCCGCGACTACAAGCGCGGCGCCACGATCAATTTCGACAAAGGCGTAGGCGCAAAATACCTGGAATTCAAAATTACCGACCGCGTGCCGGCGCATCAGCCCGAGTTCATCGTCAAGAATTGGGAGTAGGGGTGGCAGGGTCGAAGGCTTGCGAATCGGTTCACGGGCTACGCGGGCGCAAGCTGTGATGAGATTCCCGCGAAGCTTGGCGCTCGCCGGCGCGGCTGCGCTGGCACTGTGCAGCGTGTGCGCGGCGCGCACACAGTATGTGAAGCCCGATCCGAATGAGCTGCCACCGCACGAAATCAAAGATTTGAATTACGGCGATGTCTTGTTCTACTTCTACCAAGACGATTATTTTGCCGCGATCACCCGGCTTCTCGCAGCGCGTCAACTGCAGCGAGTGCCGAATCATCGCGAAGAAGCCGAGCTTCTGCTCGGCGGTTTGTATTTGTCACTCGGCGAGCATGTAGAAGCGGGCAAGATCTTTCAGGCTTTGCTCGCGTACGACGCACCGGCGCCAGTGCGTAACCGGGCGTGGTACTACCTCGCCAAGGTTTGGTATCAGCGCGGCTACCTGAATGAATCGGAACGCGCGTTGCGCCAGATAGCGGGAAGTCTCGGCGGGCGCCTCGACGCAGAGCGTTACATGCTGCTTGCCCAGGTGTTCTTGCTCCAGGGCCGTTACGACGACGCAATCGCCACGTTGAATGCCTATCGCGGGCCGCCGGATTGGACTGCCTATGCCAGGTTCAATCTCGGCGTCGCACTGGTGCGCAAGAATCGCCTCAACGAGGCCGCTTCCTTCTTGAATCAAGTAGGCACCCTCAACTCGCAGAGCGAAGAGCTTTTGTCTTTGCGCGACAAAGCAAACCTGGCGCTGGGTTATGCCTACCTGCAAGGCAACCGTCCTTTGGAGGCGAAGCCCGTGTTGGAGCGGGTGCGTCTCGAAGGCCCATTTTCGAGCAAGGCTTTGCTCGGTGTCGGTTGGGCCGAAGCTCAGGGCGATCACTACAAGGAAGCGCTGGCGCCCTGGATGGCGCTGCATGAGCGCAACTTGCTCGATGCGGCCGTGCAGGAATCGTATCTCGCGATTCCTTATGCATTCAGCAAGCTGTCTGCGAACGGGCAGGCCGCGGGGTACTACGAAATTGCGATTCAGTCCTTCAATGCCGAGACGCAGCGCATCGATGACTCGGTGCGCGGCATTCGCGAAGGCAAATTGCTGGATCGCATTTTGGAAGAGGAACGCAAGAACCCGCTGGGCTGGTTCTGGCAACTGAAGACGTTGCCCGATGCCCCTGAGTCGCGCTACCTCTATCAGTTGCTGGCGGGAAATGATTTTCAGGAAGGCTTGAAGAATTACCGCGATCTGGATTTCATGCGCCGCAATATCGATAGCTGGCGCGACACCGTGGCGGCGTTCGATGACATGCTCTCAACGCGCGAACATGCTTACGCCGAGAAAATTCCCAAGGCCGACGCGCTAATGAGCGCTACGGATCTGGATGCCTTGACGCGCAAGCGTGTGGATTTCGAATCGCGGCTCAATGAGATCGAGGCCAGCAACGACGTGGTCGCGCTCGGCACCAACGAGGAGCAGGCAAGCTGGCGCAAGCTCAAGGCCATCGAAGACTATTTGAATGCGCATCCCGATGATGCGGATCTCGCGGAGATGCGCGACAAGGCGCGCCTCATGAAAGGCGTCTTGCAGTGGAAACTTTCCGAAAGCTTCAAGGCGAGATTGTGGAACGAGCGCCGCTCCGTGAAGGAGCTCGAAGGGAGCTTGAAAGAAACGCAGAAGCGCGCCGTGCTGGTCGAGAACGCTCGCCGTGCGCTGCCGGTCAACGCCGGCGATTACGCCAAGCGTGTGGCGTCGATCAAGGCGCGCATGGATGGTTTGCAAACATTGATTGCAGAAGCCACTGCGCGTCAAGGCCGCTATCTGCAAGCCATCGCCATCGAAACACTCGAGGGACAGAAGCAGCGCATCGCAACGTATCAAATCCAGGCGCGCTATGCGCTCGCTTCCATCTATGACCGCTCGCTCAACGGCAATGGCTCCAAGGCCGTGCCGGCCGCGGGGTCGAGCCCATGAACGCTCGCACCACCACAGGCGCCGCCGTATGCGCTGCGTGTTTGCTGGCGAGCAGCGGGACATTCGCCGCGAAAAAAGCGGCGCCTACCATCAAGGATCTGGATCAGAAGCAGGTCGAGGTCAACACCGACGCGCCCGCAAATGCCGATGCCGGCAAGACCATGGAAAGTTATCGCCGCTTTCTTGACTTGAACGCCGGGGATGCGGAGCTGCGGGCCGAATCGTTACGCCGCTTGGGCGACTTGAATCTCGAGTCCTCCGAAGCAGACCGCATCGAGCACGATCTGGTCACGAACGAAGGCTTGCGTGCCAATGAAGCCATTACCCTGTACTCGGCGCTGCTCAAAGCTTATCCGCATTACGAGCGCAATGATGCAGTGCTTTATCAGCTCGCGCGCGCCTACGAGCTGAACGCTCAGCCGGAGAAGGCTCTCGAGACTTTGGATCATCTGGCTTCGACGTATCCGCATAGCCGTTACATCGACGAGACGCATTTTCGCCGCGGCGAGCTGCTGTTCTCCGCAAAGAACTATGTCGGCGCGCAACGAGCCTACGAAGAAGTCATTCGCAGTGGCGCGAGCTCGCAGTTCTACCGTCAGAGCTTGTACAAGCATGGATGGGCGCTGTTCAAGCAAGGCGAGAACGACAAGAGCCTGCAGTCTTTCGGTGGCGTCCTCGACGCCGTGCTGGTCGCGCCAAAGGAATCGGCCCACGCAGTCAATGTCGACTCCTTGAGCCGCGCAGACCGCGAGCTGGTCGAGGATACGTTTCGCGTCATGAGCATCATGTTCTCCTACGGTGAGGGCCCGAAGACCATCGATGAGTTCATGCGCAACCGCCCGAATCGCCCCTACACCTACCTGCTGTACGCGCGGCTCGGTGATCTATATATGGAGAAGCAGCGCTTCACCGACGCAGCCGATACGTACCGCTCGTTTGTCGCGAAAAATCCCAATCACGACAAGGCGCCGTTATTGCAGATGCAAGCCATCGAAGCCTACAAGCAAGGAGGCTTTCCCGATCTCGTTTTGCAGGGTAAGAAGGAATTCGTCGAAAACTACACTTTGACGAGCGGATTTTGGACGGGCCGCAATCCCGGCGACCTACCGGAAGTCGTAGCGCAGCTCAAAATCAACTTGAAAGATGTCGCGCAGTACTATCACGCACAAGCGCAGAAGACCAAGAGCGTGGCCGATTACCAGGAAGCCGCGAAATGGTACCGAGCTTATCTCTTGTCGTTTCCGAACGATCCGGAATCGGCCAATACCAACTACTTGCTCGCCGACACGCTGTTCGAAAGCAAACAATATCTCGACGCGGCGAAGGAATATGAGCGCACTGCGTATACCTACGCGCCGACCGAGAAGTCGGCCGCGGCGGGGTATGCCGCGTTGGTGGCCTACGGCAAAGCCAACGAACTCGCGTCGCCGCAGCAAAAAGTAAGCATTCACACGCAATCGCTCGATAGCTCGCTGAAATTCGCGTCGACGTATCCGCAGCACGGCGAAGTGCCTCAAGTGCTGACGCGCGCAGCGACCGAGCTCTACGCCGACAAAGATTATTTGCGCGCGACTTCCGCCGCGCAGACATTGCTTGCGCGCACTCCGACGGTCGATCCGCCCAAGCAGCGGATCGCTTGGACGGTCATCGCGAATTCAAGTTTCGATCAAGGCGAGTTCGGCAAAGCGGAGGGAGCCTATGCCCAGGCGCAAGCACTCATGCCGGCGAACGATCCGGAGCGGGCGGTCATCGTCGAACGTCTCGCCGCATCGATCTACAAGCAAGGCGAGGCCAAGAATCAGTCGGGCGACTCGGCCGGCGCGGTCGATGCGTTCTTGCGCGTGGCGCAGCTTGCGCCGGGCTCGAAAGTCAGAGCCAATGCGGATTTCGACGCCGCGGCTTTGCTCATCGATCAGAAGCAGTGGAGCCGCGCCATTCCGGTGCTCGAGGATTTTCGCCGCAGTTTCCCTCAGAGCCCGTTGCAGCCCGAGGTCACGCGTAAGCTCGCAGTCGCGTATACGGAATCCGGCCGGCCCGGGCAAGCCGCAGGCGAATTCGAGCTCATTGCAAATTCCCCGGCCGAGAACGCCGATGTGCGGCGCGAAGCGACGCTGCAAGCGGCAAGCTTATACGACAAAGCGGGTAACCCTCAGAAATCCAAGTCCATGTGGGAATCGTTCGTGAAGCATTTTCCGCAGCCGCTCGACCCCGCGATGGATGCGCGTAGTCGGCTGGTCGGCATTGCGCAAAAGAGCGGCGATTTTGCCGCGCGGGATTACTGGCTGCGGGAGATCGTAGCCGCGGATCGCAATGCGGGTGCGCAGCGCACCGACAAGAGCCGCACTCTGGCCGCGAACGCCGTGCTGGGGTTCGCTGCGCCGCTGCGCGATGACTTCCAGCGGATCAAGCTCGTCGCCCCACTGAAAAAATCTTTGGCGCGAAAGAAAGCCGCAATGGAAGCTGCGCTCAAGGCCTACACACAGGCCGCCGACTACCAAGTCGCATCGGTGACCACGGCCGCTACTTATCACAGCGCCGAGCTCTACCGGCAACTCGGCAAAGATTTGTTGGCCTCCGAGCGTCCCGCCAAGCTTTCGAAAGACGAGGTCGAGCAATACAACGTATTACTCGAAGAGCAGGCTTTTCCATTCGAGGAACAATCGATCAAGTTGCATGAAGTGAATGCCGCGCGCGCCAAAGAAGGCATTTACGATGAGTGGGTGCAGAAAAGTTTCGCAGCGCTTGCGCAGTTGAATCCCGGTCGCTACGCAAGGGGCGAATCAAGCGAAACGAGCGTCGATGCGATCGGCGCATCGGCGGCGGTTCCGGATCGCGCCGCGCAACAGTATCCTCAGGCGCTCGATCTGATGAAAGCGGGTAAGAACACTGACGCGGAGCTCGAGCTCAAGCAACTGGCGGCAGCGTATCCAAATCTTGCGGGACCGCAAGCAAATTTAGGATTGCTCGAAGCGAAGGCCGGCCGTCTGATCGAAGCTGAAGCTTCTTTGAAATCAGCGTCAGCGCTGGATCCGAACAGCCCAGTGTTACTGTCGGAGCTCGCGGTGGTGCAGCGCAAGCAAGGAAAACTCACCGAGGCCGAGCAAAATTACAATCGGGCGCTCGCACTCGATGGCAACTATGCGCCCGCGCACTTGAATCTCGGCATTTTATACGATGTGTATCTGGGCGACCCGCAGAAGGCTCTCGAGCACTATGAGCGCTATCTCGCACTGCGTGGCGAGAACAAGCAAATTGCAGGGTGGGTGGTTGAACTGAAGAAACGCACGGGCGCAGCAGCCGCAGTGAGCAAGAAGGAGGCCGCTTGAAATCAGCGATGTTATTGGCTGCATTGTTTTGGGCTGCCGCCGTGTGCGCGCAAGCTGCCGCGGAGCAGCCGTCGGCCGATGCGAAGAATGCAGGCCGCGCGCAAGCACCGACCAGCGCGTTGGAAGAGGCCGGTGAGCCGCGCGCGAGCACCTCGGCTGCGGCTACGAATGCTGTGCCTGCGAATGGCGCGCCTGGGAATGCCACGCCTGTGAATGGCGCGCCTGCCAAGATCGCACCGGCGGCGAATGCCGCAGCCCATAGTCCTGCGGCCGCTCGTGGTAAGGCCGCTGCCGATCGCATGGAACTCGACACCACAACGGTCACAGGCAACCGCGAACTGCCCAAGGTCATGTATGTGGTGCCGTGGAAGCGCTCGGATATCGGAGATCTGATCGGCCGGCCCGCGAATAGCCTGTTGGATGAGGTGCTAGCGCCGGTGGATCGAACGGTTTTCAGGCGCGAGGTTTCCTATTACCAGGCCCTCAAACCCGACACGTCCGCCCAAAGTGTGACGGGTGCACCGCCGTCGGCCCCGGCCCCCGCGGCGCCTGCGCCTTGAGGGTGAGAAATAGGTCGTAGCTGATTTTACGAAATCTGGTTGAATCCGCGAATGGGAATCCGTTTGAAGGCTTTAGGAGCGCGTCGATGAATTTCATGACTTCCGTAATCAATTTTTTCAAGGACGGCGGTTTCTTCCTGTACCCGCTGGCCTTGATTTTCGTAGTCGGCGTCGCGATTGCGATCGAGCGGTATGTGTACCTGACCCGCGAGACGATCCGGAACCGCGGCTTATGGGATGAGCTGGTGCCGCATCTGGGCTCCGGAAATTTCAAGGCTGCCGTGGGCATGACGCAAAATTCCAAATCGTCCATTGCCACCATTTTGAACTACGGCATCGCGCGGGTTGCCACTGCGCGGCGCCGCGACGACATCGAAAAAGCCATGGACGAAAGCTTGCTCGAGGTCATTCCGCGATTGGAAAAGCGCACGCACTTTTTATCATCGCTCGCGAACGTGGGTCTGCTCATCGGCTTGCTCGGCACGGTGACCGGTTTGATTCAGGCATTCTCCGCCGTGGCTACAGCCAACCCCGCGGAAAAGGCCACTCTTTTGGCGCAAGCCATCTCGGTGGCCATGAACAACACGGCATCGGGCTTGCTCGTCGCGATCACACTGCTCTTGTCGCACATGTTCCTCGAAGCCAAAACCACGGCGCTCATCGACAGCTTGGAAATCGCTTCGGTGAAATTTCTCAACTCGATTACCGAGCGCAGGCCCGATGAGCAAGCGCCGGCATCGCCGCCGGTGTCGGCGCGCGCAGCTACCGCGGCGCGCGGCGCGATTTAGCGCCTGGCCGCGGCGGTTCTTGCAAGTCGAGCCTTGAGCGAAATGAAACAGTGAGAGCTTGAAGACCCCATGAAGTCGAAGTCAGCGCGGCTCGTCCGGCGCAACCACGCGCGCTACCACCAGGGGCGCGACGATCTCAACATCGTGCCGATGATTGACATGATGGTGATCCTCGTATTCTTTTTGATTTTTACGGCCGTATTCTCCAAGACCAATATCTTGCAGCTCAACTTGCCGTCGAGCGCACAGGTGCCGGTAGATCTTCCCAAGGATTTGCAGCTCGAAGTCATTGTGCGGCCCGATGATCTCGTCGTGAACGATGCAAACACCGGTCCGTTGCGCACGTTTGCGAGGACGGCAACCGGTTACGACTACAACGGCTTATCGGAATTCATTCGCGCCGTGAAAGCCAAGTTTCCGCAAAAGCTCGATGCCAAGATCTTGTTGGGTCCGGATATTCCCTACGACGTACTCGTCCATGTCATGGACACCTTGCGCGTCTATGAGCTGCCCGTCGCGCCGTTCTCCAAGGCGGAGTTGTTCCCAGATGTCTCCGTGGGAGATGCGCCGATATGACCCCGTATCGCATCAAGCGCCATCGCAAGCGTTTTCACGCGGGAAATCATTTCGTGTTGATTCCCTTTATCGACATGATGACGATTCTGGTGGTCTTCTTGCTGGTGCACACCGCCGATACGGACATCTTGCCGAACACGAAGAGTATTTCCATTCCGCAGTCGCTCTCGGAGCGCAAGCCGAGCCCGACCGTGGTCGTCATGGTGACGCGCGACTCCGTGTTCGTGGACGGCAAACTGGTTGGCACGCTGGGTGAGATTGGCGCCATGCCCGGCGTTGTCATTCCACCGCTGAAGTCTGCGCTCGTGGCACAAAACGACCGCATTCTGTCGCAGGCGCAGCGCACCGACATCAGCAAGCGCGAAGTCACCATCATGGGCGACAAGGGCACGCCGTATAGCGTGCTCAAGCGAATCATGGCGACCTGTACCGATGCGAACTTCGGCAAAGTATCTCTCGCCGTGGTCGAGCGCGAAGGTCCGGCGTCAAGCTGATGGCCGCCACGAACCCCAGCGTGCGCGGAGCCGCGGCTCTTGCACCGTATTTCAGGCGCTATGAGCTGCCGTGGTCTCCGAGCGAGGAGATGGAGCAGCGATTTCGCATCATCCTGCGCAATCTGTTCATTGCATTCTGTGTGCTGGCGATTTTGATTCCGCTGTTGCCAAAGCGCGAGCGCGTCATCAATACCGATTCGCTGCCGGAGCGAGTGGTGCAATTGGTCATCGAGCCGCCCAAGCCACCGCCGCCTCCACCGCCGCCGCCGCTACCCAAACCAACCGAAAAGGCGCCGGTCGCAATCAAGGCGACGCCGGTGGTGGATCCTCGCCAGAAGGCGTCCAAGAGCGGCTTGCTTGCATTTCAGGATCAGCTCGCTGATTTGCGCAATCAAGTGGACCTCGACAAGTTCTCGAAGAATCAAGCGAAGACCAATGATCCTGGGGACGTCACGGCGGTGCAGCGCTCGCTCATCACTTCAAAAGTGGGCGGCACCAGCGGCGGCATCACCACCAGCAACATGAGCAGTGGCTTGGCCGCAGGCTCGGGGTCTTTGCACGGCATTTCGACCACCCAGGTCAAAGACCCCTCGTTGGGTGCCGGCTCGCACGGCGCCACGCGCGCCGGCGGAAGCGGCAAGTCTTCGCGCAGCGCAGAAGAGGTCGCGCTCGTGTTCGACCGCAATAAGGGTGCGATTTATGCTTTGTATACTAGAGCCTTACGTGATAAACCTTCGATGCAAGGTAAGGTCGTTTTGGAGATTACCATTTCGCCTTCCGGCGAAATCACGGCGGCGCACGTCGTGTCGAGCGAGCTCAACGATCCGGAATTCGAAAGCAAGCTTGTCGCGCGCGTGAAGTTGTTTCGCTTCGATGCCAGGGACGTGGCGCCCATGACCACGACCAAGCCCATCGATTTCTTCCCGCAGTAATGAACATCCAAAGTGAAATCGATTTTTTCTCAGAGCTCGGCGTGGTCGACAAGGCACGCTTTCTCACACGTCTCGTGGGCGAGCTCGCCGAGGAAGTCAAAGGCGGGCCCGGAGATGCCAATGATCTGCCGCGGTTTCGCTTCACCTTGGAAATTGCGCACCGGCTGTCCCGGCTCGTGTATCAAATCTTGAGCGAGGACAACTCGCGTCCGCAGGACGATGTGATCATTCGCATGCTGCTTTCGGTTCGCGCCGACAAGCGCATGGAAAAACTCATGCAGCACGCCTACACGCGGGTGCTGTCGAATTTCGAGAGTCACGATACGACGGTACTGCTCAACGCCAACTAGGCGCGGCACTCGCTCGTTATCGATGCAATGCCGCATTTGTTAGTATCGCGGCGTGTCGCTGTACCGGCAAAGCATCCAATTTCCCGCAAAGGATTCGGCACTGCGCGACGACGTGCGCCTCTTGGGCACGATCGTCGCCAATGTATTGCGCGAGCAGGGGGGCGAGGCCTTCATCGATTGGGTCGAAGGAGATCGGCAGGCCGCCATTCGCAGGCGTGAAGGGGATGCGGACGGCGACTTGGAGCTGGTGCGGCGTACGCGCGGCCGGGCGCCGGACGCGGCGCGCGATTTGTCGCGGGCGTTTTATACCTGGTTCACTGCGATCAACACGGCGGAGAAGGTGCATCGCATCCGGCGCCGGCGCCAATACATCAATGATTCCAGCACCGCGCAGCCCGGAGGCATCGCGGATTGCTTCGAGTGTTTCAAGAGCGAGGGCCGGACCGCGCAGGAAGTGATCGCGCTCGTCAGCTCACTGTCGATCGAGCCCGTGTTCACGGCGCATCCCACCGAATCCACACGCCGTACACTGCTGCGCAAGCAGCAGCACGTGGCGCAGGATCTGATCGAGCGCCTGAATCCTGCTCTCAGCCCAAACGAGCTTGGCGTCATCGAGTCGAAAATTCACCTCGAGCTGACCACGATCTGGCAGACCGAGGACCATCCGCGTGAGCGGCTCACCGTGGCGGATGAGCGCGAGCACGTTCTGTTCTATCTGGTCGAAGTGCTGTACCGCGTCGTCCCGTTTTTCTTCGAGGAGATCGAAACCGCACTCGCCCGCACTTTCGATGTGGACATTCATACGCTCGACATCCCGAACATTCTGCATTTTGGCTCGTGGGTGGGCGGCGACATGGATGGCAACACGGAGGTGCACGCCAAAAGCATTCGCGAAACATTGCGCCGTCATGAAAAGCTGATCATCTCGACGTATTACAGCGAGTGCCTGGCACTTGCCGAGACCTTGAGCCAGAGCGCGAATCGGGTCGGGATCGACCCGGCATTGAAGCGGCGCGTCGAACAATACATGGGCATTCTTCCGGGAGCGCAGACGATCGCGCCCGCGCGGCATGACAAGATGCCGTATCGGGCGTTTTTTGGACAAATTGCCGCTCGTCTCAAGACCACTTACGACGGCCGGCCGAACGCCTATGAAGGTCCGGAAGAGTTCGCCGCCGATGTGCAGCTCGTCGCCGACAGCCTGCTTACAAATCATAGCCGGCACGGCGGATATTTCCTGGTTCGGCGGCTGATCCGCCGCATTCGCACCTTCGGGTTTCACCTGGCCACGCTCGATATTCGCCAGCATGCGCGTGCGCATGACGCCGTGATCTCGCAAGGGATGATGCGGCCAGAGTGGAGCGAGCTCGCGCCCCGAGAGCGCCTCGCCAGTTTGAAGGACTGGCTGGCGCGCGATCAGGGTCCGGCCGTTCCGTTGGATGCGTCTGGCCGAAGGACCCTGTGGGTTTTCGAGGCGATGATGCAAGTGCGGCACAAGTATGGAGCGCGTGCCATCCGCAGCTACATCGTTGGCGGTGCGGCCAGCGCGGAAGACGTCCTAGCCGCTCTTCTGCTTGCGAATTGGGCGGGTATCACAGATAAGCGCACGGGCCAAAGCCCCATCGACATTGCGCCGCTCCTGGAGTCCATCGCCTCGCTCCATCAGGCCGGGGAGATGTTGCGCGAGTTGGCGTGCGATGAGGTGTATCAAGCGCACTTGCAGGCGCGCGGCAATCGGCAGGTGGTGGTCGTTGGATATTCTGACGGCAACAAAGAGGCCGGTATCGCCGCATCGCGCTGGGCCGTGCAAGTGGCGCAAGAGCAAGCGGTGATGGCGGCGCGCGAAGGGCGTTTCGAGATCACCGTGTTTCACGGACGTGGCGGAACGCCGGCACGCGGCGGCGGCAGGACGGAGCATTTGATCGAGAGCGCGCCGCCCGGCGCCATGCGGCGCGTACTGCGAATCACCGAGCAAGGCGAAGTGGTCTCGCAGAACTATAGCTTGCGGCCCCTCGCCATGCGTTCGCTCGAGCGCACTTTTGCAGCGCTTGCGCGTGTCAGCGTCGATCCGCCGGCGGACGGGGGGGCAACTCCCGCACAGCGTGCGGCGATGCAAACTCTGGCGGCTGCCAGCGCGCAGAGCTATCGCAACCTCGTGTATGCGCGGCCGGAGTTCTTCACGTATTTCCGCGCGGTCACGCCCATCGATGTCATCGAGCGCATGCACATCGGCTCGCGTGCTGCGGCGCGCGCGGAATCGAATGGAATCGATGCGCTGCGCGCTCTTCCCTGGGTGTTCGCGTGGACCCAGAGCCGGCACATGCTGCCCGGCTGGTTCGGCTTGGGAACGGGAATTGCCGCCGCCAGCGCAGAGCATGGCGAAGCCGTGGTCGAGGAGATGCTCGCGCACTGGCCCTTTTTCCAATATCTCGTCAACGACGCCGAGGCCATGCTCGCGCGAACCGACCTGCGGCTCGCGGGGCACTACGATGAGCTGGCGCCACCCGAGGTGCGCATTTTCAGCGAGGCGATTCAGCGCGAGTACGATCTCACGGTGAGTTCTCTATTGCGCTTGCGCGGTGCCGCGCGATTGCTCGACAGCGATCCCACGCTGCAACGTGCGATCAAGCTGCGCAACCCCTACCTCGACCCATTGCACCTGATGCAAGTGGATCTGTTGCAGCGTTGGCGCGCCGCCGGTCGAAGCGATGCCGCCTTGTTCGCAGCGCTCTTGTCCACGATTGGCGGCATCGCACAAGGCCTGCAGGCGACGGGATAGCAACCGCGCAGCGCGAGATCTTGAAGCGCACGCTGGTGTCGTGGGCCGCGAAACTAGCATTCGGGCACGTTGACCGCGAGCCCGCCCTGCGATGTCTCTTTGTAAATGACCGACATGTCACGCCCGGTTTGGCGCATGGTTGCAATCACCTGGTCGAGCGATACTTTGTGCGAGCCATCGCCGCGCATGGCGAGACGCGCGGCGCTGATTGCTTTGACCGATCCCATCGCGTTGCGCTCGATGCAGGGAATTTGCACGAGGCCCGCGACCGGATCGCACGTCAGGCCCAAGTTGTGCTCCATGCCGATCTCGGCGGCGTTTTCCAATTGCTCGTTGCTGCCGTTGAGCGCCGACACGAGGCCTGCCGCCGCCATCGAGCAGGCGACGCCAACCTCGCCCTGGCAACCCATCTCAGCGCCTGATATGGATGCGTTCTTTTTATACAGCATGCCAACGGCGGCCGCGCTCAGCAAAAAACGGATGACGCCCTCGTCGTTCGCGCCTCCTTCGAAACGCGCATAGTAGTGCAACACCGCGGGCACGATGCCCGCGGCGCCGTTGGTGGGTGCGGTCACGACCTGGCCGCCCGCCGCATTTTCCTCATTGACCGCAAGCGCAAAAGCATTGACCCAATCGAGCGCGCGCATGGGGTCGTTCTCGCTCTGGGATTGCAGCATGCGGAACAACTTGGGTGCCCGGCGGCGCACGGCGAGAACGCCCGGAAGCAAGCCGCTCGCCTCGAATCCGCGCCGTACACAGCTCTGCATGACTTCCCAAATGCGAAGCAACTCGGAGCGAATTTGCTCCTGGCTGCGCCACGTGCGCTCGCGCGCCAGCATCAACTCGTGAATTTCAAGACCGTGAGCGCGGGCGATGTCGAGAAGCTCTTGCGCCGAGCCGAATTCGTGCGGTGCAGCCGCCCGCGTTTCGCGGCCCGATTCACTGTCGCCTGCCTTGATGACGAAGCCGCCGCCAATGCTGTAATACTCCTCGGCATCGAGCAAGGCTCCGCCCGCGTCGTGCGCGGAAAATCGCATGCCATTCGAGTGGCCGGGGAGACGCTGATCGATGTGATACAAGAGATTCAGCGGCTCATCGAACTCGATCTCGTGGCCGCCGAGCAGGCGGATCTTCGCGCTCGAGCGAATGCGTGCAAGCGTCGGCTCGATGAGCGCAGGGTCGATGGTATCGGGCCGGTAGCCCTCCAATCCCAACAGGATAGCTCGATCGGTACAGTGGCCCCGGCCGGTGAGTGCAAGCGAGCCATATAGCTGCGCCGATACTTGCGCGGTGCGCGCAAGCGCGCCGCTCGACTGCAGCCGTTCGACGAACAGGCGCGCGGCGTTCATGGGGCCCATCGTGTGTGAGCTCGATGGGCCGATGCCAATTTTGAAGATATCGAAGACGCTAAGGCTCACCGACTGAATTGTAGTCCGTGTCGGTTTGGGATATTGCCCAAACGCGACTCAGCCTGCCCCCGCAAGCGGCGCGCGACTAAAAAAGCCTGGTCGAATGGCGCAGCGTCGAGCCTGTCGATACGCACCTTTCCGCCGCTCGATGGCGCATGAACGAATTGTGCTGTGTTGCTCGCAATGCCGACGTGGAGTTTGGATCCCAAGCGCATGAATACCAGATCGCCCGGGAGGATTTGCTCGCGAACGACTTCGCGGCCTGCCAGGAGCTGCTCGCGCGCCGTGCGCGGCACGAGCAAACCGGCTTCGCTGGCCGCGAAAGAAACCAAGCCGCTACAGTCGAATCCCCCGGGCGCACTGCCGCCAAATCGATACGGTTGCCCGAGCATGCGCAGCGCCGCGGCGAGAAAGCGCTGCCGCGCCGAGTCATCGGCGGTGATCGCCCTGTTGGTTTCTCCTGATCGTGTGGCAGACGAGGTACGCGCCGGAGTGAGCTTTGAAGGCGCAGCGCATGAGACGAGCAACACCACACAGATCGCTGCGCAGGGCGCCGCGCAAAGGCGGATAAAATATGCCGTCACCTCTCCGCAGCGGCCATCGCCGCGCCAACGATTCCCGCATCGGCACGCAATCTGCCGATGGCCAGGGGTGTTTTGCATTCGAGCATCGCAAAAAATTGCGCCGCCTCTGCGGTGATGCCGCCGCACAGAATCATGAGATCGGGCCAGAGCAGCTGCTGATATTCGCGTAGGACTCGGCTGAGCCGGCTCGCCCACGCGTCCCAACTGAGAGATTCCTCTGTTCGAATTCTGCCGGAGCCGCGCTGCTCAGCTTCCAAACCATCCACTTGCAAATGCCCGAGCTCAGAATTTGGAATGAGCTTGCCATCGATGAACATGGCGCTGCCGATTCCGGTGCCCAGCGTGAGCACCAAGACGAAGCCTTTGACATCACGGCCCGCGCCAAATTTGATCTCGGCAATTCCGGCGGCATCGCCATCATTGACGGCCGTCACCGCATGCGACAGGCGTTTTGCCGCCATTTCCGCCAGTGGCTGGCCGATCCATGCCGCGTTGATGTGAGCGGCCGTCTGCACGCGCCCTTGAAAAATGACGCTTGGAAATGCAATGCCCACCGGCAATTCGCGCGCCTCTTCGCCGGCCGCGGCCATGATGGCATCGAGCATCTCCGGCACCGAGCCTTGCGCCGGCGTAACCACGCTGCGCCGCTCCGTGACGAATGCTCCAGTTTGCAAATTGATGACAGCGCTTTTGATGGAAGAGCCGCCCACATCCACTCCAACTGCGTGCTCGTATGCGCTCACAAGTCGTCATCCTGTCCGGCAAGGTGTTCTTATAATACCGCCCCCATGGGAACTCCAGCGCGCAGCGCGCCATCACGTCGTCGAATTGCATTGAGGCAAGGCATGCTGCGCGCCGCGCTCGTCGAGCGCTTGACGCGCGCGGTCGGTAAGGAAGCCGAGGATGCCACGCCACGCGATATATTCGATGCATTGTCGATCGCGGTGCGTGAAGAGCTGACTCTGCGTTGGCTCGCAACTCAACGGCGCGTGGCGCGCGCAGGTGTCAAGCGGGTGTATTACTTTTCGCTCGAGTATCTGCCCGGGCGCGAGCTGGTGAATGCGCTGTCGAGTTTCGACGGCGACTTTTATGACGAGGCGCGCGGGGCGGTGCGCGACTTGGGTCACGATTTGGACGAAGTGGCCGCGCAAGAAATCGACCCGGGTTTGGGCAACGGCGGGTTGGGGCGGCTCGCGGCGTGTTTCATCGATTCCCTCGCGACCTTGCAGTTTCCGGCCGTGGGTTATGGCATTCGTTACGATTACGGCATCTTCACGCAGCAGATCGACGCGGAAGGCGCGCAGCGCGAGGTTGCCAGCAGTTGGCTGCGATTGCGGAACCCTTGGGAAACCCCGCGCGGCAACGTGCGCTATGTCGTGCACTTTGGCGGACGCTCCGAGCCGGCAGCCACCGATGATCCGCGCGATGCTCATCGCTGGCTCGACACCTCGGATATCTTTGCCATCGGCTTCGATCACTTGATCCCCGGCAACCGCTCGTCCACGGTCAATCAGTTGCGTTTGTGGAGCGGGCGCGCCATGACGCCTTTTCACATCCAGTATTTCAATGCCGGCGACTACCAGCGCGCGGTGCAGGAGCAAGTGGAGGCCAAAAATCTCTCGCGCGTCTTGTATCCCGATGATTCCACCCCGCAAGGGCGCGAGTTGCGGTTCAAGCAGCAATACTTTTTCGTCAGTGCAAGTCTGCAAGATGCGCTCGCCACCCATTTTGCCGAAGGCCGCGACTTGGCGTCGCTCGCCGACTCGTTTTCGATTCAGTTGAATGACACCCATCCGAGTGTTGCCATTCCCGAATTCATGCGGCTCATGGTGGATGAGCGCGGCGCATCCTGGGCGGATGCATGGCGAATGTGCACGCGGATTTTTTCCTACACCAACCACACCTTGCTGCCGGAGGCGCTCGAGAGCTGGCCGGTGAGTTTTTTCGAGCGGCTCCTGCCGCGGCATTTGCAGATCATTTACGCCATCAATAGCGAATTCTTGAACCAGGTAGCGGAAAAATTCCCGAATGACGTGGATCGTTTGCGCACGATGTCGTTGATTTCGGACGATCATGAGCGGCGCGTGCGCATGGCTTCGCTCGCGGTGGTAGGCAGTCATTGCGTCAATGGCGTGGCCAAGCTTCATTCGGAGCTCATGCGCAAGACCATCTTCGCAAAGCTCTTCGAAGTCTTTCCCGAGCGCTTCACCAACGTGACGAACGGCATCTCTCCGAGACGGTGGTTGAAGCAATCCAATCCTGGCTTGTCGATGCTGCTGACGGAGCGCCTGGGCATCGCTTGGGAAAACGACTTGGAGGAAATCGGACGCTTGCGCGGATGCGCCGATGATCCTGAATTTCGCCGCAGGTTTCGCGAAGTCAAGCTCGAGAATCAGCGCCGCCTTGCGGCCGAGATCCAACACCGCACCGGCACTCAAGTCGCGGTGGAGTCGTTGTTTGACGTGCAAGTCAAGCGCATCCACGAATACAAGCGGCAGCTCTTGAACCTGCTCTACGTGATCGTTCGCTACAACCGCATTCGCGACAACGCCGCCTCGGACATCGTGCCGCGTACGGTGATCTTCGCGGGCAAAGCCGCGCCAGCTTACGTGATGGCAAAGGCCATCATCCGGCTCATCAACAATGTGGCGCGCGTCATCGACGCAGACGCGAGCGTACGTGAAAAGCTTCGCGTGGTGTTCCTGCCGGACTACGATGTGACCCTCGCGCAGGCCATCATGCCCGCCGCCGATTTGTCGCAACAAATTTCGACCGCGGGCATGGAGGCCTCCGGCACCGGCAACATGAAGCTTGCTCTCAACGGCGCGCTGACCATCGGGACGCTCGACGGTGCAAACATCGAGATACGCGATCAGGTCGGCGCTGAAAATATCTTCATCTTCGGGCTCACCGCGGCTGAGGTCGTGGCGGAGCGTGCGCGCGGCTACGTGCCGCGCAACTACATCGCGCGAAACCCGGAGTTGAAGCGCGCGCTCGATCTCATCGAGAGCGGATTTTTCTCCGGCGCCCACGTCGATGAGGCGCGCATGATCGTCGAGCGCCTGCGCCTCGACGGAGAACATTTTCTCGTGCTTGCTGATTTCGATGCGTATGCCCGGACACAGGACGAGGTCGACGCGTTATTCCGCCGCACCGATGAGTGGACTCGCAAATCGGTGCTCAATGCTTTCGCCATGGGTCCGTTTTCCAGCGACCGGAGTGTCCGTGAGTACGCCGAGCGCATCTGGGCGATCAAGCCCGTCATCTAAACAAAGGCCTCATTTCATTTCATGTTGACTGATCTCGATTTATTTTTGTTCGGCAAAGGCGATCATCGCCGCATCTACGAAAAATTAGGCGCCCATCCGGGCGTGGTCGACGGCCGCAGCGGGACGCATTTTGCCGTATGGGCGCCGAACGCGCGCGCGGTGAGCGTGGTCGGGCCGCACAATGCCTGGGACGGGCGCGTACATCGCATGTTTCCCGTCGCCGCTTCAGGGATTTGGTACGTGTTCGTGCCGGATGTCGGCGTCGGCGCCGAGTACAAATACGAAATCCTCTCGCGCGACGGCGCGCTCTTGCTGAAATCCGATCCATATGGCTTTGCAATGCAGCTGCGCCCGGGTAATTCGTCCATGGTCGCCTCGCTCGACCGATTCGAGTGGCAAGACCACGCTTGGATGAGCGCGCGCGGCCACACTGATCCGCGGCGTCTTCCCATCAATGTGTACGAAGTGCATTTGGCATCTTGGAAGCGGCCGTGGGATGCGCGCACGCCGCCGTTCATGAGCTGGTCGGAAGCCACGGAGCACCTCATTCCTTACGTCAAGGACATGGGATTCACGCATCTGGAGCTCATGGGAGTCGCGGAGCACCCGCTCGATGAATCCTGGGGCTATCAAGTCATCGGTTACTACGCAGCGACGGCTCGTTACGGCTCACCTCAGGATTTCATGCGTTTCGTCGATGCCTGCCATCGCGCAGGCATCGGCGTGTTCCTCGACTGGGTGCCGGCGCACTTTCCGCGCGACGAATGCGGCCTGGCGCTTTTCGATGGCACGGCGCTGTACGAGCACGCCGATTACCGGCTGGGCGAACATCGCGAGTGGGGCACCAAGGTGTTCAACTATGGCCGCCACGAGGTCAAGAATTTTCTCATTGCGAACGCGATGTTCTGGCTCGATCGCTTCCACATCGACGGTTTGCGCGTCGATGCGGTGGCCTCGATGCTCTACCTCGATTACAGCCGCAGCGCCGGCGACTGGCTGCCCAACCGATACGGCGGCCGGGAAAATCTGGAAGCCATCGATTTTCTCAAGCACTTGAACTCCGCAGTGGCCGAAGCATTTCCAGGCACTCTCACCATTGCCGAGGAATCGACCGCATGGCCGGGGGTGACCCGTCCTGCCCAAGAGGGAGGCCTCGGTTTCGGCCTCAAATGGAACATGGGTTGGATGAACGACACGTTGCGTTACTTCGAATCCGATCCTCTGTACCGCCGCTATCAACATCATCTGTTGACCTTCTCGTTCATGTACGCCTGGTCGGAAAGCTTCATATTGCCGATCTCGCATGACGAAGTGGTGCACGGCAAACGATCGCTCCTCGACAAGATGCCGGGCGATGAGTGGCAAAAGCGCGCCAACCTGCGCTTGCTGCTCTCCTATATGTTGGTGCACCCCGGAAAGAAGTTGCTGTTCATGGGTTCCGAGCTCGGGCAATGGCACGAGTGGCGAGAAGCCGAGCAGCTCGACTGGGCTGCGCTCACGAATTCTTCGCATCAGGGATTGCAGCATTTCGTGCGAGAGTTGAATCATCTCTACGCGCGCAGCCCGCAATTATTTCAGAGCGATATCGACCCGAGCGGATTTCGATGGGTGGATCTGCACAACGGCAATGAAAGTGTTTGGGCGTTCGAGCGGCTCGCGACCGGTGCTGAGACACATCCACCTTATCTTTGCGTGTTCAACGGCACCCCCGTGCCGCGCGATGGGTACGGTTTCAATCTGCAGTCCGCGGGTGAATATCACAAGATTCTCGATTCCGATGCGCCGCAGTTCGGCGGCTCTGGCTACAACACGCAGTCGGTCGCATTTGCCGAGGGCAACGCGGGTCAAGCGGGCGGCGCATTGCTGCGTCTCAATCTACCGCCGCTTGGCGCAATGATTTTCGTGCCGTAGCATGGACTCGACCGTGCACGAGAATGTGCGTGCCCTCGGCGCACGCTGGACCGGAAGCGGCGCAGAATTTTCGGTGTTCTCCAATCAAGCCGATCGCGTAGAGCTGTGTCTGCTGGAGCCCTCCGGCGCCGTGCGATCGATTCATGAGATGTCCCCGCACGGTCATGTGTGGCACGTTGCGCTCGGCGAAGATGCGGTCAGCCTGGGCGAGCGCTACGCATTCCGTGCACATGGGCCGCACGCACCCCAAGAAGGGCTGCGCATGGATGGCAACGCGCTGCTCGTCGATCCTCATGCGCGTGCGGTGACCGATGAGACTCCGCCGAGATCCTGCATCGTCGATCCGCACTTCGATTGGGGAGCCGACCAGCCGCCGGCGACACCCTGGCGCGATTCATTCATTTACGAGCTGCATGTTAAAGGGTTCACGCAGGGTCACCCGCGCGTGCCTGAGGAGCTGCGCGGAACATACCTCGGGTTGGTCGACGGCTGCATCATCGAATATCTCCAATCGCTCGGCGTCACTGCCGTTGAGCTGCTGCCCGTCCAGGCATTTGCCGATGAGCCCGCGCTCACCGCGCGCGGGCTGACCAACTACTGGGGCTACAACTCAGTTGCCTGGTTCGCACCGACGCCGCGTTATGCAAGGCTCGATGCGGTCCGCGAGTTCAAGCAGATGGTCAAGGCGCTGCACGCCGCCCACATCGAAGTCATCTTGGATGTGGTGTTCAACCACACTGCCGAAGGCGATGAAATGGGGCCGCTGTATCACATGCGCGGCTTGGCCAATTCGGTTTACTACCGTTTGCAGCGCGACGACAAAGCGCGTTATGAGAATTTCAGCGGCTGCGGAAATACCGTGAATTGCAGTCATGCGCGCGCGCGGCAGCTCATCATCGAATGCCTCAAATTTTGGGTCGAGGAAATGCACGTCGACGGGTTCAGATTCGATCTGGCTCCGGTGCTTGCGCGTAACGATCGCGGCTTTTCAGAGCGCGCAGCGTTTTTCGAATCTCTTCGAGATGAGCCCGCGCTCGCCTTCGTGAAGCTCATTGCGGAGCCGTGGGATTTGGGGCCGGGCGGCTATGCGCTCGGCCGTTTTCCGCGCGGTTGGTCTGAGTGGAACGATCAATACCGCGACACCATGCGCTCTTTCTGGAAGGGCGATGCGGGACGCATCGGAGAATTCGCGGAGCGCATTGCTGGCTCGAGCGATTTGTTCAGACATCGCTCGCGCAAGCCTTCGGCCAGCGTGAACTTCGTGACGGCGCATGACGGTTTCACGCTGCGCGATCTGGTCACCTACGATGCTCCGCGCAACGAGGCAAACAAAGCATCGGGCCCTGACGGCACTCTGAATAACTTGAGCTGGAATTGCGGTGTGGAGGGCGAAACCGCGGATGCACAGGTCAATGCGCTTCGTCTCAAGCAAATGAAAAACTTCATCGCAACGCTGCTGTGCTCGCAAGGCGTGCCCATGCTGGTGGCAGGCGATGAATTTGCCCGAACGCAGGGCGGAAACAACAACGCCTATTGCCAAGACAATTCCATTTCCTGGATTGATTGGGGAGATGCCGGGCGTCATGGCGAGCTCCTGGATTTCGTGCGCAAGGTGAGCGCCCTGCGCAAGCGGCGCATTGAATTTCGCCGCGACACCTTTTTCAAAGGCCGGGTGCAGGGGCAGTCGAGTGACGTGCTGTGGCTGAATGCCCGCGC
Source organism: uncultured Steroidobacteraceae bacterium (assembly GCA_964247385.1). Taxonomy (GTDB): domain Bacteria; phylum Pseudomonadota; class Gammaproteobacteria; order Steroidobacterales; family Steroidobacteraceae; genus TMP-86. The sequence goes on from CAXTUB010000007.1 coordinate 146,412, forward strand.
GCTCGAGATGAGCATTGAGGAGTGGCAGTATCGCGGCTGTTCGGCCATCGCGATCCAGCTCGCGGGAGTCGCGCCGGAGGGTGATTTGTTGCTGCTCGTGAATGCCGAGCGCACAGCCGTAGAATTCAAATTGCCCGAGCTTCATTCGGGCGTGTGGCAGCTTGCCTTCGATACGTCGCTTTGCGACGCACCTCCTTTAATTTCAAACGCCTTTCGGCTCGAATCGCACGCCATGGCGTTGTTGGAAGCCCGATGATTCCCGAGCAAGTCGAGAAGCTGGCCACCTTGCGTGGCATAGGCGACGTGTTTCACGATTTCCGCGGCGAGCTGCGCTATTTCAGCTTGCAGTCGAAAATCGATCTGCTGCGCGTCATGGGTTGCCCCGTCGATGATGACACGGCCTTGGCCGCGCAGATCCGCGCCATGGAGGCGGAGAGTCTGCAAGCGCTGTTGCCGATGACTGCGATCTCGCGCGGTGAGCGGCTGCTGCTCGATGTGAATATTCCGGCGCGTCAGTTCGGTCTTGCGCTCGTATGGACATTGAAGCTTGACGACGGGTCCATTCACGAAGGCGCCACGCCCACGACGGCGATGCAAGAAAGTTGGCGCGGCGAGGTCGACGGCATCTGGTACACGCGCCGCCGTTTCGATCTGCCGTTCGAGTTGCCCGAGGGGCAGCATGAGCTCGTCGCCAAATTGTCGGGCGGTGAAAACTGCACGTCTCGGCTCATCGTGGCGCCCCGCAAGTGCCACACGCCGCCGCCGCTGCGCGCGGGACGGCGTCTATGGGGCGTTGCCGTGCAGCTTTACAGCGTGCGAAGCCGCTCGAATTGGGGCATGGGCGATTTTGGCGATTTGCTCGGAGTCGTGCGCTGGCTTGCGCCTCTCGGCGCTGGGTTCATCGCTCTCAACCCATTGCACGCCCTTGCGCCGGGGGAGCCGCAGCGCGCGAGTCCCTACAGCGCATCGAACCGCAACTTTCTCAATATCCTCTATGTGGATATTGCTGCGGTGCCTGAGTTGAGCGAGTGCGAGCCGGCACGCACTCGCGTCGCGAGCGATGAGTTCAAGGCGCGATGCGCCGAGCTGCGCTCCGCGCAGAACGTCGACTATACCGGTGTCGCTGCTCTGAAGCTCGAGTTGCTGCGTACGCTGTACGCACACTTTCGCGCGCATCACCTGGCGCTCGACACCCCGCGAGCGCAATCTTTCCGCGATTACGTCGCGATGGGCGATCAGGAGTTGCGCGCGCACGCGCTCTTCGATGCCATCGATGCACACTTCATTGCCACGCGCGGCGGCGGCTCGGGCTGGCAAGGTTGGCCGGGGGAATTTGCGAATCCCGCATCTTCCGCCGTGGAACAGTTCGCCGTGGAGCATGCCGACGAGGTTCAGTTCTTCATGTATGCGCAGTGGCTTGCCAATGAGCAATTGCGCGCGGTGCAGGCGCTTGCGGTCGAGCTTGGCATGGCCATCGGTCTGTACGGCGATTTTGCGGTGGGAGCGCACCCGTCCGGCTCGGAGGTGTGGTCGCAGCAGAATCTGTTTCGGCTGGGAGCCGAGATCGGCGCTCCGCCCGACGCGCTCGCACTGAAAGGTCAAGGTTGGGGCTTGCCGCCGCAGGATCCGCGCACGCTTTTGACGCTGCACATGCGTCCCTTTCGGTCGCTTCTCAAGAACAATATGCGGTATTACGGCGCGCTGCGTTTTGATCACGTCATGGCGCTGTTTCGGCAGTGGTGGGTCGCAGCGGGGCAATCTCCGGCGCTTGGCGCCTACGTGCATTACCCCATGGACAATTTCATGGCGGTGCTCGCTTTAGAAAGCGAGCGTCATCGATGTCTCATCGTGGGCGAGGACTTGGGCACCGTGCCCGACGCCATCCGCCTGGCCATGCCGCAGAACGGGCTGCTGCATTACAAGGTATTGCTGTTCGAGCGCGAAGACGGGCGTTTCCGCAAGCCTCAAGCCTACGCGGCGCAATCTCTCGCCACGGCGACCACGCACGACATGCCGACGCTGCGCAGTTTTTGGGAAGGCAAGGATATCGACTTGCGAGTGCGCCTGGATCTTTACCCGAATCCCGACATGCCCGAGCAAGAGCGCAATGCGCGCGCGCATGATCGTTGGCTCTTGCTCAGCGCGCTCGAAGAGCAGGGCCTGTGGAGCGCGAGCGGCAACGTGCCGGATTTTTCCATGGCGTTGGTTTCCTCGATTCATGCATACCTCGCACGCACATCAGCGGAGCTCGCGTGCGTGCAAATCGAGGATCTGATCGGCATGACGGATCCGGTGAATGTGCCGGGCACGTATCTCGAGTACCCGAACTGGCAGCGCAAAGTCACCGTGGACCTCGAAGACATCGCGGCGAATCCGGAGATTACCGCAATGCTCGAGCGTGTGAACCGCGAACGGGCGCCGACGTCGGCGTAAGAGGCTGTGCGCCTGCGGCGCAAACGCACGCCTACGGCGCAGCCGCACGCCTACGGCGCAGCCGCACGGACGCGGCAGTCATTGCCGCAAAACTGATCGAGCGCGCTGTACGCGCCTGCGGCGCTTCAGCGTTCGCGCGAGCTTCGCCTACGCGGACACGACTCGCACGCCGTGTTGGACGTCGAAATTTTCAGCGTATCGTGCGGCGTATTCGAACAGTGTCCGCGTTGACGGCGTCGCTCGCGCTGCTCTCAAAAGTTTTGCGGCAATGTCTGCCGCGTCCGCACGTTCTGCCGCGTCCGCACGCTCCGCCGCGGTCGCGGGGTTCCGCGGCAGCTCAGCCGCGCGGCCGAGTGCAACTGATGTGCTGATTTTCTGGTGCATGAAGCAGGGATTTCGGAGGCTAGAAACTTTGTCTTCCAACAGACGCGGACGCGAGCCTCGCAAGAGGTTCGCGGAATATCGGTTAGCGAATTCGGCTCACTGAAATGCCGATGTGCCGATGTGCCGATGTGCCGATGTGCCGATGTGTCGAAGTGGAATTCTCGGAGGAGAAGATTTTGAAGGCGGCGCCTGTCGTAAGCGCGGCTGTTAGCAAACGGCGCCTGGCTTGGTGGCTAGCACGCGTTGCCGCGCGATCGATGAGCGCACAAGTATTAACCTGGTTTCAAACCCAGTCTCGTGGTCTTAAACGCAGTCTTGTCTTAAACCCGGTCTTGTCTTAAACCCGGCCTTGTTCTGCGCGAGTCCGCATTCCGAACGCGCGTCGCCATAGCGGAAGTTGGGACGAAAGTTGCTGGCCGAGCTCGACTAGTTCTCTCAATCTGCCCTCTCTAAAATTGATGTCGTCTGCGTGACGTACGAGGTGTCGAAATCCTTTGAGAGTACGCACCAGGGCCACTGCATCTTGCGGAATAAATGCCGGCCGAATTCCGGGAAGCGCAATCGCGAGCCGCTGACTCAAACGCTCCTGATAGTCCCCCTTTTCTCAAAATTGTTTTCGAAGCTCGCACAGATTGAGACCAACGAGCGTTCGAAAGTGTTGTACAGACGAGCAAGCTCGAAGGCGCATGCTTCGAGCCTTCCATCTTCGGTCTGCGTGAGACGCAAAGCGGCTTTATGGGCTGCATCGTTGACCACGGCTGCGTCCGCCGCCAATTCTTCGAGCAATACGACCAACCCTACGGCGTCCACGCTCACCTTCGCGCAAGATCTTGGTTCGGAGCCGGCTCTCCGAAAGCAGCACCACGTCAGCAGCTCTGCCCAGCCGCTCGGATAGATGTCCGATCAGCTCGTAGATGGAGATGCTTGCCGGCTCGAGCTCCAGCGCGATGTCGACGTCGGATGATTCGTTGAATCGGCGGGTTTGGTGAGCGATCCGAACACGATCACAGGGATTCCCGGGATGATGTCTCGCAGCACTTCGCCAAGCTCAGCGCGCACGCGAAGTCGAAGCTGCTCTGCTGCTGCTGCGCGCTCGTCTGCCTTTTTTTGTAGGAGAGTTGGCATGACTTGCCCGATGATACCCGAGCACACGGCGGCGTGATCTCATCCATCGCGCTACAAGCAGACTTGGGACGGCCGCGACGCGCGCGCCTTTGATTAGAGCCGGTGCCGCCAGGTCAGGTAAAGACGCGGCGTAGTCGTGCTCGTATGCACGGTAGGGTCTTTGAACCGGTCGAGGCCGGCGCCGACGCGGATGTCGTCGGACCGTGAGACTGCGGCGAGAAATTCAACGTCGCCGCCATCAAGGTCACGGCGGGTAGGTGCCGGTATGTTGTAAACATCGACAAATTCATTGCTTCGATTCAACCGGCCGTGGCGCAGATGCGCGCGCCATTCCGTATGTTGTGACGGTACCCAACGCAGTGCGAGTGACCACACTTCCGCGTCTCCCTGCCACATTGAGCCGATGACGTTGCCGCGGTACCGATAGCCATCCCGATTGAAAATGTAATGATGATAGGCGCAGTAGTAGATGGGGTCGGGGCGCGTGAAAGAGCAGGCGGTATTGTCGTATTCGAGATTGGCATTGAGGAGCGAGCCATTCGCGAAGCCCTTCGCGATGTTCAAACCAAACTCACCCAAATATTTGAAAGGCACGCCGCCTTGCTGGTCTTCACCGATCATCTGCGCATAAATGGCGTACGGGAGGCCTGCAACGGTCGAGTGCCAGCGAACGTCGAACCCCGCAAGATCGTTACCGGGATCGGTTTCAGGCGTGATCCCGGCGGAAGTGTTGGTGTTGGTATGGCCCAACACCAAATCCTTGAGTGTCGTGACATTGCAGCGCCTGCCTCGGCCACAAAATTGCGCAGTGCGCGATACGCCCAGCTCCAAGGTTCGAAAAGGCTGCACGACGATGCGGGCTCCGCCGAGAAGCGGCCGCTTCACATCGTCGCGATCGTTCTCTTCTTGACCGACAAATGCGCTCACTCGCCACTCGCCGATCCATCGTAGCCACCGCCACGACGGCGCAGTGGAGAACACGCGATCCAACGATAAGGCGGGGACCGGCCGAGCATTCGTGGAGAGAATCAGGCTGTCGATGCGGCTTGGCCCCCATGACCGTGGCATGTAGCCCGCCGCGAACAACCAGTTGCCGAGCTGCAATGAACCGTACGTCCCGTCGAGACGCGCGATATTGCGATCCACCGGAATATCGCGACGATCGGGTTGAGTGGCCGCAAACGCAGCGATATGAAATGTGAAACGCCCATGATCGCGGCCCAATTCCAAACCGAGCTCGCCGTTCTCGCGCGGTAAGGGCTCATTGAAACGAAAGGGCGTGGGATGGACCGAACCTTCGGCAATGACTGCATCGTCGTCCGGCGTATCGTAGCGATCGAGCGTGACTTCGAGCCGCCGCAGCGATGCATTCAGCGATGCAGGCCATTCGCGCTCGCTGGCTGCTGCCACCGCCCGGTGCAGCTCGTCAATGGGCAGGGGCCATGTGCTGACCGGCAGCCGCAATACGCCTGCATCCGTCAGATATTCGACATCGGCGCGCACCACGTCTTGATCCGCGCCGAAAAATCCAGCGGCGCGAGCGCTCGCCGCACACGCAATCAATGCAATGGCCAAGACGAATTTTAACGAGCGCAAAGCTGTCCCGCCGCGTGGAAGGCGCAAAGAATGCGCGATGGCGATGGTCATGTCCAGACATAACGTCGGGTCACATCCGTGCGCGAGCGCGCTCGCGCAGCTAGAATCAAGCGCGCTGGCCGCGACCGACCGACGGGGAATGCGCTGCGCGTGGAGGATGAGGAACTGCGTTCAATATGAGCATGAGTGTGTCCGAGGCGGTCGAGACTCGCATGAGTTGCCGAGCGTTTTTGCCGAAGCAGGTGCCGCATGCGATGGTGCGCGAACTACTCGAGAAGGCGCGCCGCGCGCCTTCCGGCGGAAACTTGCAACCTTGGCGCGTCTACGTGCTCGGCGGTGCGGCGCTGGGTGATTTTTTGACTGTGGTGCGAGGCAAGCGCGAGCAGTTGCCGGAAGGGGAGGGCACGGAGTACCCGATCTATCCCCCCAAGCTCGATGATCCGTACCGCGCTCGCCGATACCAATGCGGCGAAGACCTGTACAAGACCATCGACATTGCGCGCGACAACCGCGCCGGCCGGCTCTCGCAGTGGGGCCGCAACTTCGATTTGTTTGGAGCGCCGCTCGCCATGTTCTTTGCCATCGGCCGCTCCATGGGAGCGGCGCAATGGTCGGATCTAGGCATGTTCATTCAAACTCTCATGCTGCTGGCGCGGGAATCCGGGCTGCACACGTGCGCGCAGGAGTCCTGGGCCATGTGGCATCGCACGGTGTCGGAATTTTTTCACTTTCCCGAAGATCTCATGTTGTTCTGCGGCTTGTGTCTCGGGTATCGAGATGAAACGGCGCCGATCAACACGCTGCGCACGCAGCGTGCCGCATTGGATGAGTTCGCCACGTTTCGAGGGTTTGATTGATGCGCCGCTTCCAGCTGCTGATTTTCGATCTTGACGGTACGCTCATCGACAGTGCGCCGGATTTGCGCATTGCCGTGAACCGGGTGCTCGCGGATTTTGATCTCGCGCCGCTCGAGCTGAGCGCGATTCGCCACATGATCGGCGACGGCGCAACGCAACTGGTGGCGCGTGCCTTAGCAGCGCGTACTCAGACCCCGCCTGACCTCGCGGTGGCGTTGAAGAAATTCTTCGTTTATTACCAAGCCGATCCCACCGCACATACCTCGATGTACGAAGGAGTGAGCGATACGCTGACCCAGCTTCACGCGCAAGGCTATAAGCTCGCCGTGTGCACCAACAAGCCGGCGGCACCGATGCGAGAAATCTTGAAGCGCCTCGGCATGGCGCAGTTTTTCGTGCACGCCATCGGCGGCGACAGTCATCCATTCAAGAAGCCGGACCCACGCATGCTGACGGTGCTGATGGATGAACAGCGCACGACGCCTGCCAACACGCTCATGATTGGCGACAGCGAAGTGGATGCGGGCGCCGCGCAGGCCGCGGCAGTGCCGTTTGTACTGGTGTCCTACGGATATCGGCGCGGCGCCGCTGAAGACATGCGGCATATGGCCGTGGTGGATCGGTTCGCCGAAATCAAGCTACTTCTCGAGCGCTCGATGACGAGCGCGGTGACGGGTTGAGCGGAGCCGCTGCATCACCGAGCGGCACCGTTTCTACAGCGCTCGACCACGCGCAGCAGCTACTGTCGAAAAACCCGGCCCTAGCGGTCGAGCAGGCGCGAGAGATATTGCATGTGGTGCCGCGCCATCCACGCGCCATGCTGCTATTGGGCGCCGCGCTGCGCGAGGCGGGAACGGCAGCGGAGTCTTTGGCCTTGCTGACTCAATTGGTGAGCGAGCAGCCCCATTCGGCCGCATCTCGCTATGAGCTGGCTCTCACATGGATTGAGGCAGGGCGTTCTCTCGATGCAATCGAGTCTCTACGGCGCGCCGTGGAGCTCAAGCCGGATTTTGCTGATGCGTGGCGTGCGCTGGGCGATCAACTCACGGCCATCGACGACACGGCGGGCGCCGACGCGGCGTACAGTCAGCAAATCAAAGCCTCGACGCGCGATCCGCGCTTGCTCGCGGCAGCCGATGCGCTATGTGCCAATGACATTCCGCAAGCAGAGCATCGCTTGCGCACTCACTTGAAGCAATTTCCGAACGATGTGGCAGCGCTGCGGATGCTCGCCGAAGTCGCGGCTCGGCTCGAGCGCAATCAAGATGCACGAAGCCTGCTCGAGCGCTGTCTGGAGCTGGCACCGAGTTTTCGCTATGCGCGGCACAACTACGCGGTGATTTTGTACCGGCTGAACAAGCCCGCGGCTGCGCTTCGAGAAATCGATGACCTCCTCAGCCTCGAGCCGAGAAATCCATCTTTTAGGAATTTGAAAGCTGTCGTGCTCGCACGCGTGGGCGACTTCGATGAGTCGCTGGAGATTTACGACGACATTCTTCGTGCGAATCCTGCTCATTCACGCATCTGGATGAGCTACGGCCACGCGCTGGCTGCCGCGGGCCGAGTGGAGCAGAGCATTGCAGCTTATCGCAAAAGCATCGAGTGCAGCGCAAACCTGGGCGAGGCCTATTGGAGTCTCGCCAATCTCAAGACGTTCCGATTCGACGATGCCGAAATTTCCGCGATGCGGGCGCAGCTCAAGCGCGACGATCTGACGGACGCCGAACACTTGCACTTCGATTTTGCTTTGGGAAAGGCGCTGGAAGACCGCGGTCACTATGCCGACTCGTTCGAACACTACCGGCGCGGCAACGCTCGGCGCCATGCGCAGGTCCATTACGATCCGGATATTGCAACCTCGATCGTGGCACGGTGCAAGGAGACTTTTTCACGAGAGTTTTTTTTGAGTCGCGCCGCGTGGGGCTTTGCGGCGCATGATCCGATTTTCATCGTGGGCTTGCCGCGCGCGGGCTCGACGCTGATCGAGCAAATCCTGGCGAGTCACTCGTTGATCGAAGGCACCATGGAGCTGACCGAGATTCCTGCATTGTCGCGGCGTCTCAGCGGCAAGCAGCGCCGTTTCGACGAATCACGTTATCCGCAAGTCTTGACGACGCTCGGCGCCGAAGAGCTCAAGGCCTTTGGAGAGCGCTATGTGCACGACACGCGTATTCAACGAAAAACGTCGAAACCTCGATTCATCGACAAAATGCCAAACAACTTTTTGCACATTGGGTTGATTGCGCTCATTTTGCCGAACGCAAAAATCATTGATGCGCGCCGCCATCCGCTGGCGTGCGGGTTTTCTTGTTTCAAGCAGCATTTCGCGCGTGGTCAGGCTTTTAGTTACCGTCTTGAAGACATCGGGCATTACTACCGGGATTACGTCGAGCTCATGACATTTTTTGACGAAGTGTTACCAGGCAAGATTCATCGTGTCTCGTATGAACGGATGGTCGAGAATACTGAGGCGGAAACTCGCCAGCTTCTCGATTATCTCGAATTGCCTTTCGAATCGGCTTGTTTGCGCTTTCATGAGAATGAGCGCGCCGTTCGCACGGCCAGCTCACAGCAGGTCCGCCGGCCGATTTTCAAAGAGGGCCTCGATCATTACAAGCATTATGAGCCGTGGCTTTTGCCATTGAAGGAATCCTTCGGGCGCGTGCTCGATCAGTATTCGAACTGAGCGCGATGTGAATTCCGCGCAACTCGAATACAATCGAACATCGAGTTGGGCGTGAAGTAAAACGAGGGGATGACATGGCGCGCAGCCGCAAGCGCAAGTTACTGCGCGTAGGCGCCCATTGGACGACGTTCCCCCTGGCATCCACTGCTTTGTTCGCAGCGAACGCATCGCAAGCTCAAGATGCCGAGACCGGCACACTGGAGGAGGTGGTGGTCACGGCGCAAAAGCGTTCGGAAGACCTCCAGAAAGTTCCGATCAGTCTGACGGTTCTGGCCGGTGAGAAACTCGAAGAGCTGCAGCTGGGTGACTTCAGTGATTATGCGAAGTTTTTGCCGAGCCTCGAGTATTCATCGACAGGGCCCGGACAGGCAGAATTGTATTTCCGAGGCACGAGCAGTGGGGCGGGTAGACCGCCCCTCCACGCGGGTTCTCTCCCCACATCCGGGCTTTACATTGACGAGATTCCTGCCACCACGATTGGCAATTCTCTCGATCTGCATATCTATGATATTGCGCGGGTCGAGGCTCTTGCCGGACCGCAGGGAACCTTGTACGGCGCGAGCTCGCTGGCCGGTACCCTGCGAATCATTACCAACAAACCGGATCCGACCCAATTCTCAGCCGGCTATGACGTCAAGGGCGACACGGTCAAGCACGGAGATTCGGGCGGATCGATCGAAGGGTTCGTGAATGTGCCGCTGAGTGACAATCTCGCGGTGCGACTGGTCGGCTATTACGAGCATGACCCGGGGTATATCGATATTGCACCGTTTGCGGTGACCTACCAACGCGAAAATACCGATGCCGAGCCGCCTTTAGCTGCCGATCCGCTCACTCGTACCAATGACACGATCGTGCGAAAAAATGCAAACGACACGGACAGCATTGGCGGGCGTGTGGCGCTCAAATATGATTTGAACGACCAGTGGACCATGACGCCGCAAGTCGTTTACCAGCATCAAAATGCGAACGGCAACTTTGGCTTCGAGCCTCATCTCGGCACATTCAAAGTAGGAGACTTTTTCCTCGGGCGCAACCGTGACCGCTGGTATCAATCGCAATTGACCATCGAAGGCAAGATCTCTAACTTCGACGTTCTATATTCCGGCGGCTATTTCGAACGTCACGTCGACAATCTCGTCGACTACTCGCAATACTCGATTGCTTACGATCAATTCGGCACGGGCTACAGCGTATTCACAGACGATGCGGGTAACCTCGTCGATCCGACGCAATACACCGCGAATCACGACAAGTACACCAAGATGAGCCATGAGCTTCGCGTGACGTCTCCGGCGGAGTATCGGTTGCGGGGCACGATTGGCGCCTTTTATCAGAGGCAAACCGACAATATTCGCGTCGAGTACAGGGTCGATGGCATCGGCGAGGATTATTCGGTGACCGCGAACCCCGGCATTCTCTATTTGTCCGCGCAGGACCGCACCGACCGTGACTATGCGTTGTTCACCGAGTTATCGTACGACTTGACGGACAGGTTGAAGCTCACCGGCGGTATCCGTAAATTCTGGGTCAACAACACGCTGTATGGTTTTTTCGGCTACAACAACCGCCACTACGCGGGCTCCGACGGTGAATTTTTCTGTGAGCCCGACAGCGGACCGTCGCGAGGCCGGCCGTGCGTCAATACCGATAGCAAGGTGGTGGAGAATGGCGAGACGCACAAGATCAGCCTGCAGTTTCAAGCGACGCCCGATGCGATGATCTACGGCACGTACTCGACCGGTTTTCGTCCGGGCGGTAACAATCGCCGCCTCGAAGCACCGCCGTTTGGTTCCGATCGCTTGAGAAATTTAGAAGCGGGGTGGAAGACCAGCTGGCTGGATCAGCACCTGCGAGTCAACGGCGCGGTGTTCTTCGAGAAGTGGACCGGCGTGCAGTTCAGTATCCAGGGCGCGAATGGAATCAATTCGATCTACAACATCGGCGATGCGAAAATGAAGGGCATCGAGGGCGATATCGTCGGCTTGGTGGGCTCCAATCTCGTGCTGTCGCTCGGCGGCACCTACGTGGACGCGAAGACCAAATCCAACTTTTGTCAGCCTTTGGATTCGGGCGCAATCGTGACGGACTGTGCCACGCCCGCATCCGCGGCGGGCACGCGGCTTCCCAATATTCCGAAGCTCAAAACGAATGCCACCGCGCGTTACAAGTTCGACGTGGGTCAGTTTGCAAGTTTCGTGCAAGGAGCGGCCGTCTACCTGAGCTCCAGTACCTATCGCCTGGAGAACGCTCGCAATGACATCGTTGGAAAAATACCCCAGTTCACGAGCTTCGATTTTTCCGTGGGGACGGGGCGCAACCACTGGACCCTGGAAGCTTTCGTCGAGAACGCGTTCGATCGAGAAGGCACCCTGTTCAAGATCGCGCAATGCAAGAAGCCGTATTGCGATGAGAACTCGAATTCGTATTCCATCCGTCCGCAGACTCTCGGCATTCGTTTCGGCCAGAAGTTTTAGCGCTCGCCGATCGCGAGGCCGGGCGCAGGTGCGCCCGGCTTCGTGCCTTCAAAACTCTTTTCAAGCTCGGCCAGCTTTGCGCTGGCTGAGCTAGCATGAGCGCATGAATTTGCCCTTTCCGCCTGCCAGCATTCTGATTCTGGTCGTCACCATCATCGCCAGCTTCGCGGCGTTGCGCGGCTCGCCGCGCATCATCGAGCGCACCATTCTTCGCCCATATTGGTTCTTCAGAAAGAATCAATATGACCGGCTCATCACGAGCGGTTTCGTGCATGCGGACTTTCAGCATTTATTTTTCAACATGCTGTCGTTTTATTTCTTCGCATTCGCCATGGAGCGCACCATTGGCACGGCGCGCTTCGTTGCGCTCTATATTGCGGGCATGGTGCTGGGAAATCTCGGCACGGTTTACAAGCATCGCAATGAGCCTGAGTACGCATCGCTCGGTGCATCCGGAGCGGTGCTTGCTGTCATGTTCGCCGCCATCGTTTATTTTCCTCATCAGAGCCTGTTCATCATTCCTTTCCCGATACCCATTCCCGCGCCGCTGTTTGCCGTGGGATATCTCATTTACAGCTATTACTCATCGCGCCGGTCGCGCGATCGCATCAACCACGATGCGCACATCGCGGGCGCTTTGACAGGCTTGGCGTTCGTCGCCATCACCGAACCTTCGGCCTACGATGAGCTCGCGGGCATGGTGGGCTTGTAGATACGGCTCCCTTCGTGATTTTCCCCGCGCAGTGAAGCCGATTCCAACGTGGGCGGTGGCGCCGCGAGGCTCGCGCGCGGTTGCCTCGATGCGGCCCCCGCTTTAAAGTCGCACTCACGCAAATTGAGGGTCTTCGTCATGTCCACCGCAACCCGTCTGTCTTCTCTTGCCATCGCGACCGTGGCGTCGGTTGCGGTGTCGAGCTCGGTGTTCGCGCAAACTACGGACGCCCCTGCACCGGCGGGTATCGTCATCGCCGAGCCAGAGCCGGCCAGCGATGGATTCGGGAACTGGGGCCTGGACTTGACTGCCCGCGACTCGACGGTGCGGCCAGGCGCTGACTTCTACGCTTATGCCGACGGGCATTGGCTTGCGACTCATAGCATTCCGCCGGATCGCGCTTCGTGGAATTCGTTCACCATGCTCGCCGTTGACGCCGAGCGCAAGGCTCAAGGCATCATTCAATCGCTTCCCGTCGGCGCGGTCAAAGGCTCGCTCGAGCAGAAAATTGGCGATTATTACCGCGCGTATGTCGATCAAATCGAGATCGACCGTCGCGGATTGACGCCGGCTGAAACAGCACTGGCGGAGATCGATGCCGCCAACACGTACGAAAAAATCGCAACGCTCATGGGCCGTCCCGATCTCATGCTGCAATCGCCGATCTCGTTCGGCATCACCATCGACGAGAAAAATCCGGATCGTTACATCGTTGGCATGACTCAGTCGGGTCTCGGCTTGCCGCAGCGAGACTATTATCTGAGCAACGATCCGAAGTTCGTCGAGATTCGCGCGAAGTATCAAGCGCACATTGCGCGCATGCTCGCGCTCGCATCGGCTGATCATTCTCAGGACGCCGCGGCGCGCGGCGCGCGGGCCGTGATCGACGTCGAAACGCGCATCGCGGAGCTGCACTGGCCCATCGAGAAGCGGCGTGAGCGGGAGCTCACATACAACCTGTTGAAGCGGGACGCGCTGGTCAGCTCGGCGCCGAATTTTCCTTGGCAATCGTTTCTCGGTGCGGCCGGGGTGGGCGGTGAGCCGGAATATTTGATCGCAGAGCTCGACGCCGTGCAGAATCTCGCGAAATCCTACACGCAGGTGCCCATCGCCAACTGGAAGGTGTACCTGCGTTACCACTACCTTGCGGGCGTGGCCAGCGTCTTGCCGAAGCCGCTCGATGAGGAGAAGTTCGCGTTTTACGGCCGCGTGCTGCAGGGACAGCCGCAACAACGCGAGCGTTGGAAGCGCGCCGTGCAAGCGACCAACGACGCGCTGGGCGAGGCCGTGGGCCAACTCTACGTGGCCAAATATTTCTCGCCCGCAGCGAAGCAGCAGATGCTCGAGCTGGTGGAAAATTTGCGCAAGGCGTATCGGGAGCGCATGCAAACGGTGTCATGGATGACGGATCAGACCAAGGTCAATGCGCAGAAGAAGTTGCAAACTTTCCGGCCCAAAATCGCTTTTCCCAATCGCTGGCGCGATTATTCCTCTCTGGATGTCCAACCCGCAGATGCGTTTGGAAATCTAGTTCGCGCCGCGGTGTTCGAATGGCGTCGTGAGCTTGCGCGTCTGCATCAGAAGACCGATCGCGACGAGTGGGATATGACGCCGCAAACCGTCAATGCCTACTACAACCCGACGTTCAATGAGATCGTTTTTCCCGCGGCCATCTTGCAGCCGCCGTTTTTCGATCCAGCGGCTGATCCTGCGGTCAACTATGGGGCCATCGGCGCCGTCATCGGACATGAGATGGGACATGGTTTCGATGACCAAGGCGCGAAATCGGATGAGAATGGCGTTTTGCGGACGTGGTGGCGGCCGGAGGACGAAACGGCATTCAAGATACTGGGCGATCGCCTGGCTGGGCAATATGACCGCTACAGTCCGCTGCCGGGTTTGAAACTCAATGGCCGTCTCACATTGGGTGAGAATCTGGGCGATCTCGGCGGCGTCAATGTGGCGCTGGCCGCCTATCATCTGTCGTTGCATGGCCAACCTGCCCCGGTGCGTGATGGGCTCACCGGCGACCAGCGATTCTTTCTCGCCTATGCCCAAGTGTGGCGAAACCTCGAGCGTGACGAGAGCTTGCGTACTCAGATCATGAGCGATCCCCACAGCCCGCCGAAGTTCCGCGTCAACGGAATCGTGCGCAATGTCGATGCTTGGTACGACGCCTTTCATGTAACGCCCTCGGATCCCTTGTATTTGCCGCCGTCCGAGCGCGTGCATATTTGGTAATTCATTTCACGCAAGTCGCCGTCTACGGGGGTTAACCAATGAACGTGCAAGTCAATGGGCTGCTGGGCCTGATCGTGTTGATTCTCGATGTGTGGGCCATCGTGAACGTGTTTCAGAGCAGCACCGCAACCAACGGCAAGGTGGTTTGGACTGTGGTCATTCTGATTTTTCCGGTCATCGGTTTTCTTGCTTGGCTGTTGGCAGGGCCTAAAAGCACGCGGTGACTGCACAATTCGCGGGAGAAATCGAGGCCGCCACATCTTTGGTTGCAGTCGCCGAATACGTGCCGGCGCTCGCTTTGAACAACGATCATTTTGCGCAACGCACGGGCCGGCCGGCTGAATGGTTCGAACGGCGCACGGGAATCATCGAGCGTCGCCGAGCGGGAACTGATGAGGACACGGCGAGCATGGGCATTCGCGCGGTCGCATCCTTGCTCGAACAGATCCGCGAATGGCCCGAGCCAGTCGACCTGGTCATCTCCGCTTCGTATACCCCATCAGACACCATCGGCACGGTGGCGCACCGTGTGCAGAGGCATTTCAATTTGAGCGGCGCGCGTGCGTTTGAGCTGTCGTCCGCTTGCTCGTCGTTCTTGAACGCGCTCGAAGTCGCCGACTCGTTTTTTTGCGCCGGTCGATCGCGCTGCGCGCTCGTGGTTGCGAGCGAGCAAAACGGTAGGTACAGCGATGAAGACACCAATCATCTCTGGGGCGATGGCGCCGCCGCTGTCTTGTTGGGCGCTGCTGGAAAATTTCGCTTGCTGGCCATTCGCACCTACGGTCGGGCTGAGGTCGGCCGTGGGCCTGACGCCGTTCGCATGTCACCGATGCAAGGCGGCCTGCAAATGCCGCATGGCCGCGAAGTTTTTCAACATGCCTGCGATGAGATGCAGGAAATCGGTGAACAGCTGGTGCGTGATTGCGGCCTCAGCATGCGCGATGTTTCGCTGTTGGTGCCGCACCAAGCCAATTTGCGCATCTTGAGCGTACTGGCAGACCGCTTCTCTCTGCCGCGGGAGCGGCTGGCGGTCACCATCGACACGCTGGGAAACACCGGCAGCGCGAGTATTCCCATCAGCTTCAATCGATGGGCAGCACACGTGCCGGAAGGCGGCTACGTACTGATGCTGTCGTTCGGCGGTGGGTATTCCGTGGGTGCGGCGCTGCTGCAGCGCACCTGAGCCGACCCGTCTGGAACGTTGTGCGTAAGCGCAGAGCAGCGCACTTCGGCGCACCTTGCGCATTCAAAATAAGTGCTAAGTCATTGATAAAAATCATGGCGCGGTGCGCATCTCGCTTAAATTGATCGAGCGAAATATTCCGTTGCCAGGGGTTATTACTGAGTTGATGCGAGCGGAATTTGTGTAGGAACCGTCCGGCAGAACTCAAGCCCAATACTTTTGAAGAAATTGCCGATACTAGTCGACACGGCGGTACTCGACTTCGGGCCGCCACGTACGTAGAAATTACACGCACGCGTAGCACGGACGCGTTGAGAGTGCGGGATACGCGGAGAGGGACATGGCGGCTTCGGTTGGGACTCGATGGCACGCGGTGAGCGTGATTGCCGGCGGCGATGCTTGCGGGGCGTCGCATGCTTTGCACAACGTGCGCTACCTTTCCACCGAAGCGCCCCGACTGCCGTTGAGAGAATGCAGTCAGCCGGGCCGATGTCAGTGCAAATACCGACACCACGCTGATCGCCGCACGGGCCCGCGGCGCGCGGTCGAGAATTTTCGACCCGCCCGCGCTTGGTTCGGCCGCGAGCAGCGTTTGTCGCGCGGGCGGCGTGAGTCCGACTTCTAACTCGAAGTTGTGGGTTTACGGCTTACGGCCAACGCTCTGGCCAACGGCGAGTCTAGACTGCGGGAGACATCCGGCTGAAACTTGACGCGGCATGCATCCGGCAGGCGCGAATCCATTTTACTATCTTGCCAACTTTCGCACGGTGCTCGATTCCATCGAGACTCGCGATGGCGATCTGCTGCAGGCCAATGAGCTGACATTCATCGATTCTTTTCGCAAGCTTCCGCGGGCATCGCAGGCCTTGATGGTCCGCATGGTCATGCGCAAAGGCGCATTGTTTCGGCTCACACGCTTGCGTTACGAAGAAATTGGCTCGGCCTTGGCGGCGATGGGCTCGCTGCTCGATGTGCGCTGGGCCTGCATTCGTTCCGAACTCAGCGGCGCGGAGCGCGCGCGGCTATTCAGCTGCGCTGAGCAGCGCGAGGGTTGCTCGGACACCGTCGTCGACTTATTGATCAAGCCTCTGTGCGAGCGTTTCCGCATCTTGTTTTTCGGAAACTTTCATCAGGACTGGTCGGCATTCGTGCTGGGGGATCTGGGTCTGCTGCGTTTCGAGCCGGTGGCTTTGTGCGCGGGGGCGAGGCCATTCGCGAATCGAGCGCAGATCGACGCTTTTTTTCAGCTGCATCGCTGCAGTGAGGCATTGCAGACCATCGAGTCGCGCAGTGCCGCGCCTCCCGGGGCCGCATATTGCGAGCGCAAGAATGTTCTAGACGCCATCGTCGCCTCCATGCCGTCGAGCATTCCCGGCAACGAATGGATCGAGCAATGCCGATGCAAGTTATGGATGCGGATCGCTGCGCGCTATGAATCGCTCGGTGAGCTCAACGCCGCACATGCGATCTACGCCGTTCTGGAATCGCCGGTTGCAAGCATCCGCTTGATTCGTTTGCTCGAGCGCAGCGGCCGACGTGTCATGGCCGCACGGATTTGCAGAGAGGCCTTGCGCTCGCCTTGCCGCGAGCCGCAGCGGCAAATGCTCGAGCACATGGGCGTGCGCCTGCTCGGCGCAAGACCGCGGGCTTATCAAATTCCGGTTCACATGGCGACTCTCGATGAGGACAGCACAACGCGAGTGGAAGAGCTCGCGCGCCGCCTGCTCGAGCGCGAAAGTGCGGGGAGCGAAGCGCACTATGTCGAGAATGCGCTGCTGCCGTCGTTGTTCGGGCTTTTGTGCTGGCGCGCGGTGTTTGCTCCCCTTCCTGGCGCGTTTTTCCATGCGTATCAACGCGCGCCGGCCGATTTTGCCAGCGGCGAATTCGCCTCTCGCCGCAGGGGGCTGTTCGAAGAGTGCCTGCGCGAGCTCGACGGCCCGTATGCATCGACCATACTCGAGAACTTCGCGCTCAAGGCGCGTGTGCAATGTCCTTTCATCGCCTGGGGATTTTTGAGTGAACGCCTGCTTCGTCTTGCGCTCGATTGCATTCCCGCCGCCGACCTGCGGCTTTGGTTCGAGTGGATTTTGCGCGATGCTCATCTGAACCGCTGCGGCTTTCCCGACTTGGTGCAATTCTGGCCGCGCGAGCGCCGCTATGCCTTGATCGAAGTCAAAGGGCCGGGCGACCGCTTGCAAGACAATCAACGCAGGCTTCTAAATTTTGCCGTAAGCCACGGTCTGCCCGTGCGGGTGATTCAAGTTCGCTGGGACGCGACGATGGTGCCTGCGGCCTCTCCAAAACCAATGCGGCGCGAAGCGTGTTGGCACCAGCCTCGCAAGATGACCGTGTCCCCGTCTTCGAGAAAGGTGCGCGTTTCGCCGGCGATTGAAAGCGGCTCTTTGCCGCCGCGGGTCAATTCCAGAAGCGAGCCGGCTGCGCTCAGCTCTGCGCCAGACTGCGTTCCCGTTCCGAGCAAGTCTCCGGGTTGCAAGTTGCAGCCGTTGACCGTGTGATGTGTGACGAGCTGGCTGACGGTCCAATATGCCTCATTGAAATTAGCGAGCGATACGCGCTGCGGGGAAATGCCGCGCTCGCGCATGGAGACCGTAAGTAGGGAAGCTTCCAAGCAAATGTCGAATGCGCCGTGCAAGCGGTTCGATGCTGAATCCAGGTAATCGAGCGGCTCGGGCTCTCCGGCCGGACGGCGGAACGCGCAACGAAAGGGTGCCAGCGCTTCTGTGGTTACGATCCATGGCGAAATCGTGGTGGCAAAATTCTTCGCAAGAAAGGGACCGAGCGGTTGGTATTCCCAAGCTTGGAGGTCCCGAGCGGACCAATCGTTCAGCAAGCAGAGGCCAAACACGTGATCTTCCGCCTGCGCCATGCCGATCGATTCGAAGCGAGCGTTACCTCCGCCAACGAAAATGCCCAGCTCGACTTCGTAATCCAAGCGACGGCTTGGCCCCAGCGTGGGAGCGGGGGACACAATGGCTGCGGGGGGCGCAGACGATGTCGAGGAACCGTCTGCAGCACGGGCTCCGCCGGGCGAGGCCGCAGGGGCGAGCTGACCTCGGGGACGCACGATGAGCTCGCCGGACACCGCGATCGAGGAGCTCCTTCCATGATAGGCGATCGGCACCCAGCGATAATTCGGAAGCAGCGGCTGATCGGGCCGAAAAAGTGCGCCGACCCGGCTTGCATGATGAATGGAAGAATAAAAGTCGGTGTAATCGCCGATACGCGCCGGTAACGCAAATTCCAGCGTGGCTCGAGAGATGAGCTGCGATTGCACACGATGCTGATGCGGCGAGTCATCGCGCAGCAAATCAAATAGCGCGGCGCGCAGTGCGCTCCAATGATGGGGGTCCATGGCCATGAGATCGTTGAGTGCCGGAGCGCGGCATCGATTCAAAGCGGCAGCGGCTTGCCCAGAGATGAGCTGCCGCTCAGCCAGTGCACCGAGATCGAGGGCTGCGTCGCCAATGGCCACCATGCCACGAAAGGCCTCGCTCGAGCCGCGGCGCCGCGCGCTGGCGAATGGCAGATTCTGCAATGGAAAATCTGCGAGCGGAAAATTGGCTGATGCGACCCAACTGCGAGCGGCCAGGTCGTGCGTGTGGTTCAAAGGCGCAGTGAGAGACATGATGGCCCGCGTTTGTCTAGCGACGCAGAATCGGTCGGCGTGCATAATGCCGCCCTATCATCCATGTCGTGCATGAAAATTTATTCCTGGAACGTCAACGGCATTCGGGCCGTGCTCAAGAAAAATGTGTTTCAGCCTTTCTTGAGCCAGCATCAGCCCGATATTCTATGCCTGCAAGAGACCAAAGCTGAGCGCGGCCAGGTCGAGATCGACTTGCCCGGCTACCACGAGTATTGGAATTCGGCGGTGAAGAAAGGCTACTCGGGCACCGCGATTTTTTCTCGCACGGAGCCCATCGCGGTGACGCTTGGCTTTCCCGATAGTTTCAGCTCTCAATTCACTTTTGCGGATGAGTTGCAGCGCGACAGCACGTCGGAGGGCCGCGTGATGACGGCGGAGTTCGATCGATTCTACGTCGTAACGGTGTACACACCCAACGCGAAGGATGATCTGAGCCGGCTCGCCTTGCGCCACAAGCATTGGGATCCGGCATTCCTTGCCTACTGCATGCAGCTTGAGCGCATCAAGCCCGTCGTTTTTTGCGGCGATCTGAATGTGGCGCACACCGAGCACGATCTTGCCCACCCGAAGGAAAACCGTGGCAAGAAGGGCTTTACCGATGAGGAGCGCGCCGGCTTCCAGAATCTCGTCGACGCCGGCTACGTCGACACGCTGCGAATGTTCCAACAGGGCAATGGCTTGTATACGTGGTGGAGCAATTTCGCGAACTCGCGCGCGCGCAATGTCGGTTGGAGAATCGACTACATCCTGGTCTCCGCGGTACTTCGCGATGCAGTGCAAAGCGCACAGATTCACCCTGGCGTGCTTGGGAGCGATCATTGCCCTGTGAGCATCGAGATGAATGCCTAGTCAAGCGCCGTTGGCGCTCGATGCATTGTATGAGCTGAAGCGGGGCGATTACGCGATTGCGTTGACCGCGGCCGGAGCAGGATACAGCCGTTGGCGCGAGTTGGCGGTGACGCGCTGGCGCGAAGATTTGACGCGGCAGGATCTGGGCAGTTTTTTCTATTTGCGCGAGAGCGGCTCTCCACCGTGGTCGGCCACTCATATGCCCATGGCGCGAGGCGCATCGCACAGCGACGTTGGATTCGAGCCAGAGCGCGCGACGTTCTCGCGGCAAGACGGTGATCTCGAGACGCGGCTCGAGGTGATGGTTGCTGAGACCGGCGATGGCGAGTGCCGCCGTCTGTCGATCAAGAACGGCAGCGGGCGCGAACGGCTGGTCGAAGTGACTTCGTACAGCGAGTTGGTGCTGGGGAATCCCTGGGCGGACGCCGCTCACCCGGCCTTCGCGAAAATGTTCGTGCAAACGGAGTTGGCGTCCGAGGCACCCGCGCTGTTGGCGCATCGCCGCCGGCGTTCGCCCGATGAGCCGTTGATTTGGGCCGCGCATCATGTCGTATGCGACCCTTCGATCGAAACCGTAATTTCATACGAAACCGATCGCGCCAAATTCATCGGACGGACGCGAGAGCTGCATCGGCCACAGTGTCTCGAGTCGAGCACGCTGTCGAACACTGTGGGCACCGTGCTCGATCCGGTGTTCGCATGGCGTCGCAGCGTACGCATCGCGGCGGGCGCAACCGGCACCCTGGTTTTTTGGACGGAAGTGGCCGAATCGCGCGCTGCCGTGCTGGATCGCGTCTTCGAGCATCGGACGCAATCAGTCTCTGCGCCGCGTCTTCCGGCGCAGACCGAGGCAGGGCTGCACCGTGTGTCTTGGCCTCCCACGCGCGATGCGCATCTGCGAGACGTTTCTTTGCAGGCAGCCGGCGCAGCGGCCGGTGAAGTCGATTCAAGGGCAGGCGAAGCACAAGCCGGAGAGACGTACGAATTCTTCAATGGGATCGGCGGCTTTACCGCGGATGGACGACATTACGAAGTGCCGCTCGGGAACGGCAGCACGCCGATGCCGTGGATCAACGTGGTGGCGAATGAAAACTTTGGATTTCATTCATCGGCCGAAGGCGGCGGCTACACCTGGTCGCTCAATAGCCGCGAAAACCAGTTGACGCCTTGGTGCAACGATCCCGTGATAGACCGGCCGAGCGAGGTCATTTACATTCAGGATGTCGACAGCGGCATGATCTGGACGGCGACCGCCAGTCCCATCCGCAATCTCCGCGCGAGATATCTGGCTCGCTTCGGCGCGGGCTTCTGCGAGTTCGAGTGCTCAGTGGATGGCGTTCGCACGCGACTCACGCAATTCGTGCCGAGTGCAGACTCGATCAAAATTGCGCGGCTATCCTTGCGCAACACATCGTCATCCCGCCGAACCTTGCGAATTGCAACCTATCTCGAGTGGGTGCTGGGCACGGCGCGCGGCACAGCCATTTCCCACGTCGAGACCGAGGTCGACGCGGCGACGGGTGCGATCTTTGCGCGGTCCCTAGGCGCGGGCGCGTTTGCCTCGCGCGTGGCATTTTCCGATCTTGCCGGCTTGCAGAGCGAGTCGACCGCGGATCGGCGCGAGTTTCTTGGCCCATTCGGACGGCTCGATGATCCGCAAGCCTTGGCAGGCAGCGCGGCATGGTCGGGGCGCGCGGGCGCGGGTCTGGATCCATGCGCCGCGCTTGGCGCGCGCATCACACTTGCGCCGGGTGAGACTCGTGAAGTCGCGTGGCTCATCGGACAAAGTGAAACCGTCGAGTCAGCGCGCGCGTTGATCACGGCGTACCGGCGCGCGGATCCTCGGGCCGTGCTCGAGGAGTCCACACGCCGCTGGCAAGAGATGCTCGGTACGGTGCACGTGCAGACGCCGGACCGAGCCATGGACCTAATGCTGAATCAGTGGCTGCCGTATCAAGCGTTGGCGTGCCGCGTGTGGGCGAGAGCGGCATTTTATCAGGCGAGCGGCGCGTACGGTTTCCGCGATCAGTCTCAGGATTGCATGGCCTTGTGCATCGCGGCCCCGCAGCTGGCGCGCGCGCATCTCATACGGGCCGCGGGGCGGCAGTTCACGGAAGGCGATGTGCAACACTGGTGGCTTCCACCCGCCGGGAACGGCGTGCGCACGCGCATTGCGGATGATTGCGCATGGCTTGTCTACACGGCGCTGCATTATTTGCGAGTCACCGCAGACGAGTCGCTGCTGGATGAATCCATTCCATTTCTCCGCGGCCCGCCGGTTCCGGAACATGCGCACGATGCGTTCTATCAACCGGAAACTTCGAACGAGCGTGCGACGTTTTACGAGCATTGCGCGCGCGCTCTGGATTACAGCTTGAAGTTCGGCGCACACGGCTTACCGCTATTCGGCACGGGCGATTGGAACGATGGCATGAATCGGGTGGGCGGGGAA
>CAXTUB010000008.1:0-897 GCA_964247385.1 uncultured Steroidobacteraceae bacterium
GGAGCCCCGCCGGCAAATCATCCATGCGCGCCCGTCGCATGTGGCCCGGGCGCAAGCCCGCAACAAACCCCGGCCGCGCCGCGCCGTGCGGGGCCGGCGAGTCGTTCTGTGAAGCGTGCGCGCCGGCTTGGGCAAGCAGCGCGCCGTGCACCGCCATCGATTGCGCCGCGTATTCGATGGCCGCAATGGCCGGCAATGCGCCTCGCGCCCGCAAGGGATTGGCTGCCGAGCGATGCGACTGTGCCTCGCACACGATGCTCTGCGCATCCCATGAGCGCACGCACTCGAGCAGATTCATGGCGCCCCGATGCGGGATATGCGTCGCAATCCACGCGCGGTCAGGCATCAGCACGGATCGAGCTGAACAAGGAGCGATTCAGGCGCGAGGTATTCGAGTGCGCAGCTTCCGCTCGCGCGCCGCGCCAGCAATTCGAGGAGCGGCAAGCTGCGTGCCGCCGGAATCGAAGCCCGCAATGATTCGAGCGCGGGCTCTCGAGTCGCGCCTGCGGCGTCGGCACCGCGACTCAGCGCGATTTGCGCCAGCGACCCTTGCGAGCACGAGCTGCTGATCACCAAGCCGACTGCAAATGCATCTGGAATGGGCCGCTTCTCCTTCAACGGCGCGGGATAATCGGCATCATAGGCAATCAACAGCACCGGCGCCCGCGCACTGACTGACTGGATCACGGCCTCCAACAAGCCGGCCGCGAAGCTCGCATCATAAGCGCATAGTGCGGTGGACGGCGCCATTGAGCGCACCGCGATGCCCCAGTATCCGGAAGCCACGTTATGCACTGAATTGTGGAAGCGCGTTGGCGAGACGTCACGCTCGGCGCTGGCGAGGGGCAGGCACCCAACCAAAACAAAAAAACCACAATACGCAAAAAAAAACACAAA
>CAXTUB010000008.1:907-154843 GCA_964247385.1 uncultured Steroidobacteraceae bacterium
GCGGCGCTGGCTAGCGATGCGCACAGCGCATCGCAATTCTCGCCATCGGCGCCAGAAGAGCTGAACACCGTCGCGACCGCGCTGGGCTCGAGATCGTGGCCATTGCACACTGCGTGCTCGAGCGCTTGCAGGCCCGCACTCAACGCGAGCTTGACCACGCGGCCAACACGCCTGCGCTCGGCGGCAGGCAGCTCGGCAGGAACCGCTATTTGCGTGCGCGCGGCGAGATAGTGCTGCTCACCCAATAAAATTCCCACGCCTTGGCGCCAATCGGAAATGCCGGGGCCAATGAGCCCGACGCCATCGATGAACGCATGCATTCGCGCGGCGCCGCGCGCCGCGCTCAATGCGCGGTTCCAAACACGAGGCTGCAGTTTGAGCCGCCAAACCCGAACGAGTTGCTCATCACATGGTGCAGAGGAACCCGCTCGTTCTGACGCAGATAATTCACTCGTAACTCAGTGTCGAGCCTCGAGACATTCAAGCCGCCCGGCGCCTCGCCGGCTTGCAGCGCCAACAAACTGAGCGCCGCCTCGAGCGCGCCCGCCGCTCCGAGGGCATGCCCAGTGGCGCCCTTGGTCGAGCTGCAGCGCATGCTCGACTCGAACACACTTTGCAAGGCTTTGCTTTCGGCGCGGTCATTTCCGACGGTGCCCGTGCCATGCAGATTGACATAATCGATGTCGGCGGGCGCAAGTCCAGCGCTTTGCAACGCCGCTTGCATGGCGAGGCGGGCGCCGAGACCGTCCGGATGCGGCGCCGACATGTGGTACGCGTCGCTTGATTCGCCGTAGCCTTCGAATCGGAGCTCGCCGGTGGATGGCTCGCGCGGCGCTCGCTCGAGCAGGAGAAACGCCGCGCACTCACCAATCGAAATGCCGTCGCGCGCCGCATCGTACGGCCGGCACGGCTGGCTCGAAGTCAGTTGCAAAGATCGAAATCCGTACAGTGTGGTGAGACAGAGCGAATCGACACCGCCGACGACGGCGGCATCGATCTGATGGGTGTCGAGCATGCGGCTCGCGGTGGCGAACACTTTGGCGCTCGAGGCGCACGCGGCCGATACCGTGCAAGCCGGCCCTTCCAAGCCGAGCGAGCGCCGCACGAAATCCACGACCGAATAAGAATTATGAGTTTGCGCATAGTGAAACCAGTGCGGCAAAGCGCCGCCGGCGCCGCGATCTCGATAAGCAATCTCCGATTGCAGAATGCCCGAGGTGCTGGTGCCGAGAAACAGACCAATGCGTCGAGCACTCCAGCGTCGCTTGGCTTCGGCCACGCTGTGCTCGAAGTCATCGGCGCGCAAACCCATCTGCGCCAGTCGATTGTTGCGGCATTCAAATTGCGCCAGCGGGCGCGGCAGAACCTCTGCATCGACAGCCGCCACCTCGCCGACATAGGTATCGATGTCGGCCGTCTCGAAGCGGCACGGCCGCAAACCGCCGTAGGCGTTGCGCAGCGAGGCGGAGGTTGCAGCCCGCCCTACGCCGATGGCGCTGACAGAAGTGAAATCTTTGATCAGCAGGGGCTGCAAGGCGGGGCAAATCCGGGCTGGGAGGAAATACTACAGCGCTGCGTTCTGCAGGGTGACCGGCTTCAGCGCACTCGTGCGTAGCCGTTCGAGGAGCCGAGGCAGCACTGCAAGGATGACGGGCTCGCCGCTCGGCGTGCGTGCCGCATTGGCATCGTGCAGGAGCAAGATATCGCCCGCGGCCAAATCGCGCAGCAAAGTTTTAAGCACGGCATCGGCGCTCGTGTTCAGGGTGTCGAATCCCCGCCTCGTCCAACTCACGAGTTGCAAGCCGCTGCGCGTCAACACGTAATCCAAAAGAAAATTTCGCAGGCCGGCCGGTGCACGAAAGAATTTTGGCCGAAGTCCCGTGAGCGCTTCGATGCGCATTTGCGCCGCTTCGATTTCCTCGGCGATGCGCGCCCGTCCAAGCACGGAAAAATACAAGTAGTGATGCTCGGAATGATTTTCCACGGCGTGTCCGCGCGCCACGATGTCGCGCGCGATGGCCGGATGCTGCGCCAACTGCGCGCCGATGCAAAAGAACGTTGCGCGAGCACCGTAGCGATCCAAAATATCGAGCACGGCCGGCGTGACATCGGGGTCTGGGCCATCATCGATGGTGATGGCCACTTCGCCGCGAGATCGAGCGGGCTGCGGCAGGCGCACCCAATTCGACCCGAGCAAGCGGCTGCGCGGCAACAGTCCGGCAATGATCAACACGGCATGATTCGCGGCGATCAATGCCAAAGCCCAAACCCAGCCGCGGCGATCCGCCAACAGCAACCCGAAGGCCAGCAGGTGTACGAGCGCGGAGCACACCAATGCAAACGACGGCCGCCAGCGTGCGCTCACGCTCGAGGCAGCCGCTCGCGCGCCGCCATCGCGGAAAATATCAACGCGAGCAGCGCACCGGGCGCCACGGTCTGCCCGAGCGCCGCGAGCACCGGCACTCGCGAGCTCGCGAGAGTGGCAAACGCGAGCACCGTGGCAGCGTTTGCAACACAGAGTGAGGCGACGACTCGCGCATGGACGCGTGTGCGGAAGAACAATCCATAGTTGGAGCCGACGGCCACGATGAGCAACATGCCGATCAAATGCAAGATCGTCAACCGCTCGCCTGTCAGAATCAGACCCGCCGCTACGACAGCGACTGCGACCGTGAGAGGAGCCAAGATATCCCACACGGCACGCGCCGAGCGCAATGTGATGAGCAGCAGAATTGCGATTGCAGCACACGCGAGCGAGGCCAGACGTAGGGCATCGCGCACGTAGGATGCGTAGAGTGCATCGCTCTCCGCGCGCAAGTCCAGCACTCCAACCGAGGCCAGTCCCGCTGTGCTTAATGCCGCCCGGATGCGCCCCGTATCAATGCGCGCGCCCATCGAACCGCGAGGTGCGTGCAACGGCAGAATCGCAACGAAGCCATGCGTCTTGCGAATCAACAGCGTATCGAAAGCAGCGGCGAACGAGGTGCCGGCAAGACTTGCGCGGGAGATCAGCGGCGCTGTGCGTGCGCTCTCGACGTTTTCGATGAACTCCGTGAGCGCATCAGCGCGCACCGGCGCATCGCTGCCCAGCGCATCGTGCAGACGCTCGCGTAAAGCAGAGGCGGCCGGAATGCTGGCGCGGCGTTGAAGTTGACGCTCTGCCGAAGGCACGAAGCGCGCGGGATTTTCAAATCCCGCCAGCACGCCATTTGCGGTCAACGCTTGCAGAACAGGCTCTACGCGTTCGCAGGCCTGCAGCACCTTCTCGAGCGTCGCGGCGCGAACCAGCACCATGCTCGAGACGTCGGCCTGACCCAAGTCTTGCCGCAGCTCGGCATCGAGTTGCAACTGATCCGCGCGCAATGGACTGATCGACGATAATTCCTGCGCCCACACGGCGTGCCATCGAGCGGCGATACAGACGCTGCTGAGTGCGAATGCGGCAAGTAGCGCGATCGATGAGACCCGTGCGCTGGGGAGAAGCACGTCGGGCAGACGGCCCAGCCACGCAATATCGCGCACGCTGAATGTGGACGGTGTGAGCGAGGGCAGCACGTACCGGGTGGTGAGCCCCGCCGCCGCCAAACCTGCGATGGTGTAGAGCCCGAGCTGCGCGAGCCCGGGAAAGCCTGACCCCAGCAGTGCCGCGAAGCCAATGAGCGACGTGCCCAACCCCAAGCCGATGGTCATCCACAAACCATCGCGAGTTTGCTCGCGCGCTTGCACAAACCAATAGATGGCGTAGTCCACGGCCTCGCCGATGAGAGTGATTCCGAAACCGAGCGTCAGCCCGTGCACCGTGCCAAATCCCAGCGCCACGGCCGCAATGCCCGCTAGAGCGCCCGTCACTACAGGCACCATGCCAAGCGCCACGACGGTCACAGAGCGATACACGGCCCACAGCAAGCCGACCACGAGTGCGCTCGAGATGAGCGACAGCCGCAATGCCTCGTGCTTGATGAGCGCGCGAGACTCGACTGCGAACACACCCGGACCCGTCAAGATCAGCCGGGCGTTCACCCGCAGCTCGCGCGCAGCGCGCGCGAACTCGACACGCAGCTGAGCGATGGCTGCTTCTTGCGCATCGGTATCGGATCCGGCGGCACGGGTCTGCGCCAGCAGCACGGCGCGCCCCCCATCGGCAGATGTCCATACGCCGCCGCGTCGGCTGGGTGTGCCCGAGCTTGCCATTGAATCGATGACGGCGAGCAATTCCCCGGTGGGGTCATGCAGAAACAGGGATTTCGTGAAGATGCCCACGGGCGAGGCCAGCGTCTCCACGCTAGCGTCGATGGCGCTGCGTAAGCCTGCCGTGGAGAATCGTTGCGCCTCGACTGCCGGACTCAACAAGTAGCGCTGCTTGAACAAGAAGGCTTGGTCTTTCTCATCCGCGGCCGCGGCACCGTTGGCGATGTGCTCGAATGTTGCGCTGGAGCGCAGCCGTGAGGCGAGGCGTTGCGACAGCGCCGCTCGGCTCGCTTCGTCGGCCCCCTCGATGGCCATGAGCACGGTGCGAGACGATGGGCCGAGCTCGAGCAATTCGATGAGAATTTGCTGATTGGCCGTTGCATGGCGCGGCAGGAAGGCCGACAAGTCGGACTCGAACTGGGCGCGTAGTGCAACCAAGAGCGCGGCGGCCATGAGCACGAGCCAGATCCATCGGCTGACTCTTGCAGTGGAGGGCGCTGGCTCAGTCACCCTGGGCACGCTGCCGCGCAGGCTGCGCGAACATCTCTAAGGTCCAAAAGTCATTTCAGTGTGATCGCCGCCGCGCTCGCGCAAGTCGAGCGACAACAATTTCGTCTGTTCGCCGCGCAATACGATCGACTCGATCTGGCCGCCGGATTTCGCAGTACGCGGCGTCAATGTGAGATCCCAACGCTGCAGGTCTCCCTGCAACGTCGGCTGAAAAAATCTCTCCAAGGTCGCGCGGTCTCCCAGCAACGTGGCCCGGAGGCTCTCGATCAGGGGAGCAGCCTGTGGAAAGTCCGCGAGCCGAGTCTCGCGCCGTCTCGCGCCTTGCTCCCAAGTCAGAGCATCACCTTGCGCGATCAGCCGCGATTCCTTTGGCAGCAAGGTGTGCTTCTCGAAGCGGTCGGGCGGAGTGAACACGAGCTCTCCCGAAGACTCGAGCGGCCTACGCAGGTAATGAATGCTCTGTATTTCGCGAAAGGTGATGCGCTCGCCCTGGCCTCGCGAGAATGCAGCGAGAAGCGCATCGAGCGCATCGGCAGCGTGTGCCGCATGGCTCGAGCATGCTGAAAGGCCCAACCACAATGCGAGCCGCCACCCTGCGCAGGCGCTCCGTTGTCCGCGCACACGCAAGCTCAGAGCGAAGTCCCGCGCGCCACGCTCAACGCGCCCTGCGCGGGTCGGCCCAGAAGTCGAAAAAGTTGAACCAATTGTACGGATCACTCCGGCAATACTTTTCCAACAAGGCCGCGTAACGCTCTACGCCATCACGCACCAGCGATTCCCGCGATGTCCTGCTCACATTCGCAAAGTCGACCAGAGGCTCGAACACGAGGTGGTAGCGGTTCGCGCCGCGATACAGCCCGGCCATGAAAACGACCCGGCGGCGCAAGATGGCCGCCGCGCGCATCGGACCCAGCGGCAAGTGCGCACCGGCTTCCAGAAACTGCACGTGAAGGGCCGCCTCATGGCCTAGAGTTCGGTCGGCGAGCACGCCGACGAACGCTCCTTCGTCCAATGTTTGCGCCACGCGAATCATGGAATCGATGCGCCCGAGCGGCACGATCTCGGCGCGCTGGCCCGCATTGAGCCCGGCAAGCACGGCGTTGATACGGCGCGCATTTTCTTCGTACATGGCCATGACCACGCGGAGCCCCGGCTGTCGAAGACCCAGGCTTCGCATGACTTCGAAGCTGCCGAGATGAGCGCCCATCAAAAACGCGCCCCGCCGCGCCGATAACAGCTCTTTCAGCAGCTCCTCCCCATGCACGGAGATCTCGAAGCGGTCGAATCGGTTGTTGAGCAAATAAACACGGTCGTGCACGCAAGTGGAGAAATGCAGGAGCTGCCGGAACCGGTCGCGCGCGGACGCGCGGCGTTTGAGAGCGCGCGGGAGGTAAGTCCGCGAAGCGATGCGCGCCTCGGGCGCAAACGCGAAGAAATACAGCGCAATGAGATACAGCAGCGGACGGCTCGCATTCCGGCCCAGCGCAAGCGAAATTCCGCTCATGAGCCTGAGCAAGCCAAGGCTTCCACGCTCGGGAGTTTGGATCCAGGATGCGCGCTGACTGCGCTCGTGGCTGATCACGCGACTCCTCCGTGCGCCGGCGCCTTTCGGACTGCGCCAATCAATACCGCATGCTCGCCTGATTTGACGGCGAACCGGATCGAGGCATCGGCGGCACGCCGATGCTCGAGGCGCAAGGGCTCTGCGGGGCGAACCGGCCGCGTGAATTTGACTGAGACAATTTCCACGGCATCGCCAGCCAGTGCGTAAAGCGGAGCAATCGCCGCTAATGCCTCATCCAGCAGCACGACCCCGGGCAGAATCGGAGCCTCGGGAAAATGCCCGGCATACGCGGGATGCTCGGCCGCAATGGTCAAAGCCTGCATGGCGTAATCCATCGAGTCAGGCGTCGAGGCAATTCTTGGTGATGAGCTGGCACGCCAAGTTTTCCAGCACGGTCTGCGGCAGTTTGCCGGTCTCATTTCGCGGCAAGCGATCGGTGAACAGCAAGGGGCGCGGCAGGAGTACCGGATCGATGCGCTCGCGTAACGCACTCAACAACTCTGCGGCGCTGCGCCCGGGTGCGACGACAATGGCCGCCAGCCGCTCGGCGATTTCCTCTCCGCGCGCGCTGCGCAAGAAGAACACGCCGTCCACTACGCCGTCGATGGCTTGGAGCTGAGCATTGAGATAACCGAAAGAGCTGCGCTTGCCGGCGACGTTGACGAGATCCGAAGTTCGCCCGTGCAGTGTAAAACCATCGTCGCCGCTTGACTCGATGACATCATTCAACGGCGTGCGCTTTGGCACGTGCCCGCCGGCTGCAGAGACGCCACGATCTGAGAACGAAAGCTTCACGCCGGGAAACAAATGCCAACGCTCGGTCATTGCCGTACGGCGCGTGGCAATCTGGCCCGTTTCGGTCGAGCCGTAAATTTCAATGAGCGGTGCGCCGAAGACTCGTTCCGCACGCCTGGCGAGATCCACCGACAACG
Organism: uncultured Steroidobacteraceae bacterium; assembly: GCA_964247385.1. Taxonomy (GTDB): domain Bacteria; phylum Pseudomonadota; class Gammaproteobacteria; order Steroidobacterales; family Steroidobacteraceae; genus TMP-86. The sequence goes on from CAXTUB010000008.1 coordinate 8,102, forward strand.
GCGCGGTGGCCGAGACCAGAAGTCGGACCGCCGGCAATTGCACCCCGGCATCGAGTAGCGCGCGCAAGTGAACCGGCGTCGTCACGAGAATGCGGGGGGCTTGGACCGCCTCAAGGGCCGCGCGTATATCGTCCGGGAAAAAAGGGCGCGCAGCGGAAAAAGACGCACCCCCCTGCAGCGCCAAGAGCACGCTCGATTCCAAGCCATACATGTGCTGTGAAGGCACCGTGGCCACGATGCAAGCGTCCGGCATCCGGTCAAGGTGCAAGCGGCGAGCGGCCGCCGAGGCGCTGCGCACCAAGTCTCCCCAACGCTTTTCGTGCGGTATGGGTTCGCCCGTCGAGCCCGAGGTGAAAACGATTGCGGCGAGCGCATTGTCATCCACTGGTGCGATGTTGCTCGCGTATCCGCCCGGCTCGGCACGGCCGCCAAGCTCATGCAGATCTGAAAACTGAAACTGCGGCAGGTCGATGCGGCACTGTGCATCGTCGGTCAGACAATACACATCCGGCGCATAGGCCCTCAGCCGCAGAATGACTTCGGCGGTATGCGTCGATGGCAGCACCGTGGTCTTGCCCGCCGTCAGAGCGGCGCAAAATCCGACCGCGAAGGCGTAGCGATTGCCACATGCGTTGAGAACATGCCGGCCGTGAGGAAGGTTGGGTGCGAGCGCTCGAATGTCCGCAGCAAACTGCGCCGCGCTCACCGCACGGCCGCTGCACACGGCAAGCGTTTCGCGAAGGGGCGTATGTGCGAAAAGTGCAGACTCGACACGCTCCGGCGAAGCGCTCGCGCGCGTGATCATTTCGTGCGATGTGCGCCGATGAATTCCGCCAGATTCTTGAGCGATGCGAAGGTGCTCATGTTGCCCGCATCGTCCGCGCGCAGCTGGACGCCATATCGCTTCGAAACCACCAGCGCCAACTCGAGGATGTCGATCGAATCCAGGCCCAGCCCGTCCCGATAGAGAGGGGCCTGCGGATCGAGTTGTTCCGCCGGCACTTCAAGGTTCAGCGACTCGACCAGCAGCTCAGCGAGCTCATGCATCAAGCCTGAGCGGGCGCCGGCATCAGCAACCGATGCATCTTCCAACATGTTGTCACTATAGCCCATCGCCTTGGCGCATTGCGCAATTGGGATGGCGCGAGGCGCCGCACAAGATTAAGAGCGCTTAAGGCGTTGCAGCAGGAGAAAGGGGAGGCGGAAGATGAATTCGAGCATCAAACGCGCGTGCATCCATGTCAGCAAGATGTTGTCGCGCACATAAGCGAAATGTGAGACGCCGCCATCCTCCGGCTTCAAGTAGCGCACGGGCGAGCTGACGTTCACACAGCGCACGCCTCGCCATACCAGCCGCACGGCAGCTTCTACGTCAAAATCGAATCGCCGCATCCAACGCTGTTTACGCATGATCTCGCGCAGCGGGGCCATGGGATAAATTCGAAAGCCGAACAGCGAATCATGCACCCCCGCCCAAAGGGTCTCGACATTGGTCCACCAATTGGAAATCTTGCGGCCGCGCAAGCGGACGCGCGGCGCACTGGCATCGAACACCGGATCACCGAGGATCATGGCGTCAGGATTGGCGGCGGAGCGAGCCATGAATTCCGGAATGAGGTCGATGGGATGCTGGCCGTCCGCATCCATGGTCAGAGCGTGCGTGAAGCCGCTTGCGACCGCGCGCTCCATGCCGTGCAGGACTGCTGCGCCCTTGCCCGCGTTTTGCGCAAGCCGTAATACCACGAGTCCCGCGTCTTGGGCCGCCAGTTCGTGCAAGCCCTCCGCGGTTCCATCATCGCTCCCGTCAACGACCACCCAAACCGGACACCACACCTTGCGCGCTTCGGCGACGACGCGATACACGATCTCGCCCGTGTTGTAGGTCGGAATCAGCACGAGGTGGGTGCGCGATGCGATATTCATGCGGATCTCGCGCGGCCGTGCGCCGCATCGCCTTCGAGCCAAGCCGCCTGCGGCGCGTCCGAAAGCTCTAGCACGAAATACTCCCGCAACTCTTCGATGAAGCGATGCCGGTCGGCGGGCGGCGCGAATCGTCTGCCCAACCGGATGCGATAACGGATGGGCAGCGCAGGAGTTTTCAGAATAAAGCTTCCCTTACTCAAGTAGTCAGAGTCGGTTTCGATCAGCAGTGTCTGAATCGGCACCTGCGCAGAGTGTGAGATCACGGCCACGGTGCCCTGCAGATCGTTGACGGGTGAGCGCGTCGTACGCGTGCCTTCGGGAAACAAAAGCAGTGAGCTGCCTGCACGCAGCGCCTGCACCGCGCCTCTCACGACCGAATAAGGAGAGTCGTTACGAATGAATCGAGCGAAGCGTGCGCCGGCGCTCAGCAAAAAATTCCGGTCCACTGAATCTTTCATGACGCATACGAGATTGCGTCGCAAGGCCACGAGCACGAGTGCGTCGATGAGCAGCGGATGATTTGGCGCGAGGATCAGCGGCGAGGAATCCTGGAGCGCCTCGAGCCCATCGAACTCGAAACGGTAAACGCGCAGGAAGCGCAGCAGCATGATGTAGGCGCGAAACCCCCAATGCATGACATCGCGTCCGAGCCGCGCGCCCCAGCGAGCTGGAAGCAGAAAGTACAGCGGCAGCGCGAAGATGGACCAAGCGGTGCACATGAGCGCCAGCAGCATCAAGGCGAGATAGGAAAGCGCAGCGTCGCGAAAGGCGTAAAGCATGTCGCGCACGTGCGTGAGCGATCACTCGTCGTCGACGAGCCGCGAGGATTGACCAATGATCCAAGCGATGCCAATGCCGGCCGAAAACGCGTGGCGTGTACGAACCAACGGACTGTCTTCAAAACTCGCGCCCGTGAGATTGTCGTAGCGTGCAAATGCGCCCACCCAGTATTTTCTGAAGCGCTTGGAAATGGCCGTTGTCACTTGAGATCCCGCATAACCACCCGCCGCCTCGTACGGCTCTCTCCCGGGACGCGCATAGCCAGGCGCAACACTGTAAAAGTATGCATCGTAGCGGCGCTGCGCAAACAGCGGGCCGGCAAGAACTCCGACGTCCCAATGATGAAGCGCCTCAGGTGCATGAAAGTCGAGGTTGAGATTGGGAGCGAGAAACCAGCCAAGCGATTGAGGCGAGGCCTCGACGGTTACCGCATAGCGAAACGGTATCCGTAAATCGAGAGCGACGCTCTCGCTACTTGATTTCCATAAATGGAAATCAACCGAAGGTCCGGCCTCCACCGTGGTATGCAATCCCGGCATGCCCTCGCGCGCCCCACGATGTCTGCTGCGCACCGGGGTCGTCGCGCCAAAGCTCAAATTCACTTCCACGATATTCGAATCAAGGAACAAGCCCCGCAAGCCCTTGCGGTCCGCTTTGATGAAGTCGCCGTGATAAACCACATAGGGAACGGGCACAGGATATACGTTGTACACATTCGCCCCGCGGTAATCCGGGAAGGCGACGGTGCCAATGCCGAGCCCAAACTCCCACAGCGGCACGGGAGGCTTGACCGGCCCGGTCTCTTTCGCCTCGTGAGTTTGATTCGCCGCGCGAGCTTGTTGCGCAGCTATCGCGAGGGCGCAAAGCAACGAGCACATCCGTAAGCTTCGACGAAATGGCCAAGGCGCGGCAGTGAAAGCCTTCATCCGCTGGCGATGGGCTGCCTGTTTTCCAGCGGGCGAATGTTCGCGGCGCGCTGGCGCAGCGCACGCCACGTGCGTCGCAGATTGAAAAATGACATGAGATAGTAGACGCCTTTGAAAGCGCGCAGCGAATTCCAAATCGGCGTATTGCGGAAGATATCCCCCGCCAAAAGCGAAAGCAGCGCTTCTTTCATGCGTAAATCGTTGCGCGGCGCCAGAAACAGCTCGCGCATGGTCGGATTCGTGACGCGATAGATGAACCATGAGAACTGCTTCGGGCCGTGCCGCATGAGCCGGTCGAAGCGGCGCAATTCGCGTCTTTGGCGCGCGGGATCTCGCAGAATCGTATCGATGCTGCGTGCCGCTTCGAGACCTGAGTTCATGGCGAGCATCACGCCCGTCGAGAACACGGGATCGATGAACGTGTAGGCATCGCCAATCAGCACATAACGATTGCCATACGAGCGGCGGCAGGCGTACGAATAATTGCCCGTGGCCTCGACTTCGGTGCACCGCTGCGAGCTTGCCAATCGCGCCGCCAACGGTGCGCACAGCGCGATGGTCTCGGCGAAAAACTCCGCAAGGCTCCCCTGTCGTTTCTTGAGATAATACGGCCACACTACGGCGCCCACGCTGGTCACTCCTTCCCTCAGCGGAATGAACCAGAACCAGCCATGATCAAACCAAAAAATGGTGATGTTGCCTTCATCTTTTCCGCAGTGCCGAGTCGCCCCGGTGAAATGCGCATAGATTGCGGCGCTGTTGTGTTTCGCATTACGCCGCTTGTGGCCTAATTTGGCGCCAAGAAACGTATCCCGGCCGGAAGCATCGACCACGAATTTCGCTTTCCATTTCGCTTCGCGCCCGTCTTCATGATGCGCGCGCACGATGGCCTCGCTCGAGCCGCGAGGCAACTGCACGTCGATCACTTTGCAATTTTCGACTACGTGAGCGCCGCGCCGGGCTGCGTTGCGGAACAATACTTGATCGAATTCAGACCGGCGCACTTGATACGCAAATGACTGGGACTTGTCCCAGCTTTCCGCGAACTGAAAAGTCTGGCGCCGATCATCGAGCGGAGATACGAACTCCGCGCCCCACTTGGGCATACCGAGTGCGCGAATTTCCTCCTGGACACCGAGCTGTTCGAAGATGGGCAGATTCGCGGGCAAGAGAGACTCACCGATGTGAAAGCGAGGATGTTCGGCCTTTTCCACCACCAAGACCGAGTGCCCGCTGGCGGCAAGCTGCGCCGCAGCAGTCGAGCCAGCCGGACCGCCGCCGATAACAACAGCGTCGTATGAATCTTGCATTGAATGAGTTTCTTGCATCGGGCAAGTCTATCTCAGAGCCAAGGTGCAGGTTAAAATGCATGCCAAGCGGGCGTCGTATAATGGTAATACCCAAGCTTCCCAAGCTTGAGCCGTGGGTTCGATTCCCATCGCCCGCTCCACGTCTTTTGCTTTCGCGCATTTTTGGACGCGCAGCGATTGCTCTTGCGCTGCTCTGTGGCACGATCGAAAGTTCGCCGGAAGCAAGCGCATCGAGTGCTAAGGGCTTGCGTTCGGGGGTCACGCCTGAGTTCGATGGCGAACGCTGGCTGCAGTTGGCCGCGGCGCAGCTCGATGAGCGGTGTCTGAGCGCACTCGCAGAAATTCGCGACACGGGCCGCAAGCTCCTGGCCGTTCGTGGCTATATTCGCGCCGGCGCCGAGTTGACCTCGCGCTGGAGCTGGACGCAAGAACGCATCGATGCGTATTCCAAGAGCGCGGAAGGACGCGCGGCATCGGCGGACGTGCAGCGGGTCATTGCCGCATTTGAATCCGCCAACCCGAGCTATTCACTGCACGTCAATCAGCAGCCTCGAAGCTTGCAGATTCAAATCGCACACTGGAACGAGAACGCATCGGTGGGGGCCAATGCGCGCGCTTTGATCAATGCATTGCAAACTCCCGACGCGCGCTCCGCTTTCCAAACCGGCGCTGCGCAAGTCCGAGCTTTCATTGCATTTTGGCGGCCTCCCGCAGCCATTGCGCTCGCGCCGCCCGGCTTGTCTGCACACGGTCAAGGCCGCGCATTCGATTTTCAGGTGACGTCGGGCACGAGAATCGTGGCGGGTGTAAGGGTCGACGCCGCGCCGCAAGAGTGGGATCGACCCGGATGGACTCGGCGACTCTCGCAGGCGGTTCAGGCATCCCATGCGCGCTTGATCGGACCTCTCCTGTCGCCCTATGAGCCTTGGCATTACAGCTACAGGCCAGATCAAACCACGAGCGCGGGGACGCAGCCGTAATCGTAGGAAGATGCTGGCACGGGCTGGCGAGTTTCCCGCGTTGCGGCCCATATGAGCGCCTCCCAGACTATGCGCCGCAAATCGGACGCGCGACAGGACATACAGACAGAAGGAGGTTTGAAATGAATCATCAAGATGGATCACGAAAGGGCGCAACTTTCGCGATCGCCATGACTGTAGGGTTGTTATTGGGCGGTGTGGCATCGGCATCTGCCGGACGTGCGCTCGATGACACCGCCATTACGACCAAGGTGAAGGCCGAGCTGGTTGGCGATAAAGCAGTCAGCGCGCTCAAAGTTCATGTTGAGACTTACAAAGGTGAAGTTCAGCTCAATGGCAATGTAGCCACGGAGGAGCAGAAAGCTGCGGCCGAAGCGGACGCACTGAAAGTCGAGGGCGTTACCAAAGTGGTCAACAACCTGACCGTTGGCAAAACCTCTCGCTCCGCCGGCACGGTGATCGACGACTCGACGATCACCACGAAGGTGAAGGCTGAGTTCGTCGGCTCGTCGATCGTCAAGGCAAGCCAAATCGATGTGACCACCAAAGATGGTGTGGTCACACTCAGCGGATTCGCCAGCACCAAAGCGGCGAAGACTGAAGCCGAGCGCATTGCCAAGCGCACCAAGGGTGTGCACAGCGTTGAGAATAATGTCGAGGTGAGAACCTAATTCGCGCTGCTCGAGAGGTCGAACTCGACATCCCTTAAACGAATTAGAGGTGGCGACGAGAGGCGGGGCTGTCGCAGGGCAGCCGCCTCTTTCACGATTAGACCTTCCAAGGCGCTATCAGACGTTCCGAGAAGTTACCAGACCGGGTCGGGTAGCTCGCTAAACACTTCTTTGAGCGCCATGCCCCAACGCTTGCGGATCATCGCAAAGTAAGGGTGATCCATGTCGATGCTCAAGTGATACTGGAGCTTATACTCATCGCGGCGGATGATCGCCAAGTCCAACGGTGCTCCGACGGAAAGATTGGAGCGAATCGTCGAGTCCATCGAAACGAGCGCGCATTTTGAGGCCTGAGCCAAACTGCTGCTGCGGGATATGACCCGGTCGATGATGGGTTTGCCGTATTTCGATTCGCCGATCTGAAAGTAGTTTGTATCGCTGCTGGCCTCAATGAAATTGCCGGCGGAATAAATGTGGAAAAGCCGCGGCGGTTCCCCGCTGATTTGGCCGCCCAAGATAAAGCTCGCGTTGAAGTTGTGCCCGTGCTCATGCAGCGCCTCGCCATCGCGCTTATGCACCTCCCGAATTGCATCGCCAACGACGCGGGCCACCTCGAACATGTTCTTCACGCTGTAGATTGAGGGCGGCGCCCCCTCTCCGCGCGAATCTTGATGCAGCAAGCTGATGACGGCTTGAGTCACCGCGAGGTTGCCGGAGGACATCAACACCAATGCGCGTTCGCCCGTCTGAACGAACGTGGACATTTTCCGAAAGATGTTGATTTGATCGACGCCCGCGTTGGTTCGCGAATCGGACAAAAGAACCAGCCCGGTGTCGACTAAAAGCCCGACGCAGTACGTCATGGGCATCGCATGGTACACGACTTGACGCGCAATTCTGCGCGTTAGCTCCCGGTGGGAACCAGGAAATCCGCCGATATGCGGCTGCCCAAATTGTGGATCCGGACGAGAAAATTTTCCAAAAACTCCGGTATGCCGCGCACGGCAATATCGCTCATGCGGCCGAAGTGCAATTGAGCATGAATCTCGCCTGCGAGACGGATGGTCTCATCCGATTGTTGATTGGCGACAGAGCGCAAGTTGCCGTAAATTTCCTTGCAGCAACGCAGGAGCGAGCGCGGCATCTCATCGCGCAAAATCAACATCTCGGCGACTTTGATCGGTGTAATCACGTCGCGATACACGCGTCGATACACTTCGAATGCCGACAAGGCGCGCAGTAGCATGCTCCACTCGTAGGGGTCGGGTACCGCGCTGGCGCCCGCGCCCGGCACCAGGTCGTGCTGCCGCGCGCTCAAGATGCGCGCCGTGCTATCGGCACGTTCCAAGAACGAGCCTATCCGAGTGAAGTAGAACGCTTCGTCGCGCAGCATGGTGCCGACCATCACGCCGCGCGTTAGGTTCGAACGCTCCTTGACCCATTCCACGAATTGCCCCGTGTCGGCTTTTGAGGCGCGCCGAGCCGTCAACGCGCGGACATCGAGCCAAGTCGAATTCAACGTCTCCCAAACCTCGGAGGTCAACGAGCCGCGAATCGCACGCGCATTTTCGCGCGCAGCCCGAAGACAGTTGAAAATGCTGCCGTTGAATTCACGATCCAGCGTCAGAAACTCAAACACTTTGCGCGGTGTGATCTCCTGCTGAACATCGTTGTATGCGGCATCGATGTGCAGCGCGCACAATGTCGCGCGGAGCGAGGTTTCGAGGGCCTCCCTATCGTGCGGCAGAAGCGACATGCGATGGTGGGCATCCACGAGCCTGGCGAGGCTTTCGGCGCGCTCGACATAGCGCGACATCCAATACAAATGATCGGCGGTGCGGCTGAGCATTGAGCCCGCTAGCTCTCCAGCACCCAGGTGTCTTTGGTTCCCCCGCCCTGCGACGAATTGACGACCAACGAACCATTGCGCAAAGCAACCCGCGTCAGGCCGCCCGGGACGATTGTGACTTCTCGGCCGGAGAGCACAAACGGACGCAAATCGATGTGCCTAGGCGCCAAGCCCTGCTCGGCAAACGTTGGACAAGTCGATAAGGCAAGCGTCGGCTGCGCGATATACCGTTCCGGATGGGCTCTGATCTGCGCGCGGAACTGATCGATTTCGACGGCCGTCGCGGCCGGCCCGATCAGCATTCCATACCCCCCTGCGCCATGAACTTCCTTGATCACGAGCTGTTCGAGATTTTCCAGAGCGTATTGCAAATCCTCGGGCTTGCGCAGCTGCCAAGTGGGCACGTTCGCAATCCGCGGTTCTTCGCCCAAATAGAAGCGAATCATCTCAGGCACGTAGGGGTAAATGGACTTGTCGTCAGCGACGCCGGTGCCTATGGCATTCGCGATGGTGATGCGACCCGCGCGATAGGCAGACAATAGCCCCGGGACGCCCAGCATGGAGTCGGCGCGAAAGGCCAGAGGGTCCAAGAAGTCATCATCGATGCGCCGGTAGATCACATCCACCCGCTGCGGCCCTTGAGTCGTTCGCATGAAAACGCAGTGATCGCGTACGAACAGGTCTTGCCCCTCGACGAGCTCGATGCCCATTTGCTGTGCGAGAAAGGCATGCTCGAAATATGCGCTGTTGTGCGCGCCGGGAGTGAGGAGGGCAACGACCGGATCCGAGACGCCGGTCGGTGCCACACTGCGCAAATTATCGAGCAGCACCTCAGGGTAATGCTCGACCGGCGCAATGCGATGCGAGGAGAATAGATCCGGAAAAAGCCGCATCATCATCTTGCGGTTTTCCAACATGTACGACACGCCCGAGGGCACGCGTAAGTTGTCTTCCAGAACGAGAAAATCGCCTTGCACGTCGCGGATGATGTCGACGCCCGCGATGTGCGCGTAAATGTTTCCGGGCACCTCGACGCCCTGCATCTCGGGCCGGTATTGAGAGTTTTTTAGAACGTGTTCCGATGGAATCAAACCCGCAACCAAAATGCGCTGCTCGTGGTAGATGTCGTGCAAGAATGCGTTCAGCGCGCGAATGCGCTGCCTGAGGCCCGATTCCAGCATCGCCCATTCCGCTACCGGCAGCACGCGGGGGACGATGTCGAAGGGTATCAGCCGCTCACTTCCCTCCTCCTGTCCATACACCGCGAACGTGATGCCGACTCGATGGAACAGCGCATCGGCTTCGGCGCGTTTCTGCGTGAGCTCTTGTTCGAGCTGCACAGCGAGCCACTGCGCATATGAGGAATAATGCTGCCGCTCAGTCCCGGCGGCATCCCACATTTCGTTGTACGGCGTTTGGGTCGTCATGTGAGCAGAGCATGTGATGGTCTGCGAATGTAGCACTAGTGGGCAGGGAAACACGACCTCGGCAGCGAGCAGCTGGCCCGCGTCGCTCAAGCTTGAATGCGCTCCGCGAGGAGCTGTGCAGCAGCAACGTCGGCGCTCGAGGGAAAGCGCTGCTGAAAATCCTCAAGTAGTCGGCGCGCCACATGAGGCGCCCCGCCATTTGCAGCAATGTGCGCCAAGCGCAGTGTGGACGCGCCACTTTTCGGGCGAAATTCCGCATGCTGTCGCAGCGCGCGCTCGAGTATTCCGAGAGCTTGTCCATTCGCTCCGCAGCTCAGCATGCGCTCGATGCACTCTTCATCGAGACGCAGGAGAAAAAGCGGATTTCCCCAGCGGCCAACACGCTCGCGAAGCCACTCGTAATCAGTGCGAGAATTTCCATGGCGTGCGAGCCAATCCGTCAGGCGCGACCAGGCCATCGCATCCTGACCCGTGCGCAAGTGCGAATAGGCTTCGTCCACCGCGCGTTGATCTTGTCGCCGCTCTGCTGCTGCGATCTTGGCGGCGCGAATCTCCGGCGAATGCCACACCTCAAGGCCCACTTCATCGCGCCGCTCATACAATGTACCAGCGAGGAAACAAAAGACCGAGAGGCCGGCGAACAATGCAAAGGCGATTTGCAATGGCTGCCAGAGATCAATCCTGAATAAATAACGGGCCAGCACCGCCACGCACGCCGGAATCAACAAACTGCCCAAGATCGCAGCAATCAGACTGCCAAGCCCGCCAAGATTTTCGTGAATCAAAGCGCCCAACAGGACTAGAATGCCGACCAAGGCAAGTGGACGCTGCTCGTCCACCGGATTGACCATCTGAATATCGAGTGCCGGGGTATCTTTGAATCCACGCACAATGTGATCGAACAAGATGAATGCATATTTTGAGTACCAAGACAGAAGCACTAGCGCCAACGGAATTCCGACAAATCCAGCCATCGATGCGATCCAAAGCCCTACCGCAAACACAACAACCACACCGGCAGCCCCACCAGTGAGAGGGCGAAGTGGAGAAAGGGTCATGGGTAGTGGAGCTAGTGGCTGAATTTTTTCCAATAAAGGTTTTTTGAATAAACTCTGTTCATTGGCGTGATTCGGCCGGCTGCCAACTCAGGGGATACCAGTCTGCGAGAATTGTAAAAATAAATAGGGATTATTGGATAATCATCGATAGCAAGCCGCTCTGCTTGTTCTAGCTTCGCGCGTCTGACATCTTCATCTGATGTTGTGCGAGCTTCGGCCATAAGTTGATCAAATCTCCGATTGGTATATCCAGCATCATTTTGGATGCTTGTGCTTTCTAGGATGCTCAAAAACGCTGCTGGGTCATCGAAGTCTGCAAACCACCCAAGTCGAATTGCATCCCATTTGGACTTGTTCTTCCGGTCGTCGAGAAATGTCTTAAATTCCTCTTCTAGGAACTCGGTCTCTACGCCAAGATTTTTTTTCCAATTGCCCGCGATCGCAATCATCAGACGTCGAATTCCTTCGTTCGAATTAAAGAAAAGTCTTACGCGCAAGGGGTTGGAGTATCCGAAACCTGATTTCCTGTAAAGCGATCGAGCTAGTTGTATTCGCTCTTCTTCGCTTGCAGTCGACCAAACATAGTGCTGTTGAGAATAGTTCCGCACCCCAGTTGCTACTAGGCCATAGGCGGGTGAGGTAAGCGGTGCAACGCTTTTGACTATGGCATCTCTGCCGATGGCAAGAGATAGCGCCCGCCTTAGATCCTGGTTATTGCGGAACGGGTACGCAGAAAGATTTAGGGCTAAGTAGAGGACTCCCAAAGCTGGAGCTATCTCTAGCTCGCGCGGATACTTTATCCTGACTTCAGAGATCAGATTCATCGGGACGGTAGAGGTCAAATCTACCTCTTGAGCTTCGAATTGCCTAAGTTCGGTTGATTCAGATTCTTCTATCAGGTAACGAACACGCTCGATCTTTACATTCGTTTTGTTCCAATACGACTCATTTTTTTCGAGCTCAAGGTAAGATCCCATTACGTGACTAACGAGTTTATAGGCTCCGTTTGTCGGCTTCGCCGCGCTTTTAGAGACACTAGCCGTTTCGTTGAAAGGCGCTGATATCGGTTGCGACAGGATTTGCAGCAAATAGGGCGCAGGATGCTCGAGATCTATCTGAAGTGTTGATCTGTCCTTACTTGCAACCCCTAGGGTGCCGACCGGTAATAACCCCTTTGTAATAGCATCCGCATTCTTCAATATCGACAACAGCCCTGCTGACCCTGAAGCATTTCGCGGATCAACCGCTTTTCGGAGCCCACTCGCGAATTGCGCTGCCGTTACTTCAGTTCCGTCTGACCATTTTGCGTTATTTCGAATATGAAACGTGTAGCTCGTGCCAGAGCGCTCAATAACCCAATGGTCAGCTGTTCCAGCGACGATATTTCCCTGTGCGTCTTCGGAAGTTAACCCTTCATATATATCCCTCAAAACGGGAAACGAAAAACTGTCGTCTGCTAGTTGTGGGTCAAGAGTGTGTGGTTCCCCAGGTAAGCCTCGCCTCAGCGTGCGCGAGGACTCCAAGCCGTCGATTTGAGGCGTATTTCGCGAGCATCCGAGTACAACTACTAGTGTCAAGAGTCCCGCATACACGGGATAAGCTTCGCGTACCAAACCTAAAAAAGGCATTTTTCTTTTAAATTCAAACGATTAGCCATTTTATCACGCGTGTCATAACGTCGCTCTCTGCGCATTTTTGCTAGAAGTCCAGATCTAAATCTTGTGAAATAGCTCACAAATGCCAGATAATGTTAACAAGGCACTAGCCGACGCGACTTTTCGACTTCTTCGTCCCCTTGTAAAAATTATGTTGCAACAAGGTTTTACATATGGACATTTTGCAGATATAGCCAAGGCTGCATTTGTAAAAGTTGCTGCGGCCGATTTTAAGGACGGTAATACGCCCGAATCACTTGAGTCACTATCGCGCTTAACTGGGTTGCCAATTCGTGAAGTTTCTCGATTCGAGGACAGCGATTGGTCCCCGGATGCAGACCTTGGTGATGAACAAAGCCTTTTCGGAAGAATTCTCCACGCTTGGCACAACGACCGGGATTTCGTAGGGCCGTACGGGTTTCCTATTGATTTGCCTTTCGATCAGGGCGAATTCACGTTTAGCCGCTTGGCTTCGCGCTATACGCCCGAGGTGCTTCCTGGGCCATTGTTAAAGGGCCTGGAGAGAATAGGAGCGGTTCGCGAGGTAGGACGCCAAGTTTGGCAGCCGCTTTTTCGCGAGTTGATTGATCCAACGTTGTCAGCGGACAACATTCGGCGAATGGGGAGGCTGATTGAGTCGTTGATAGCGACTCTCGAAAATAACACTCGAGCCCCTGACAGACGAAGTACCGACCTCTTTGAGCGCACTATGTACGTCGACGCATTGCTTACTGGCCCTCAATTGCTTGCGTTTCAGAGTTATCTCAAATCGGTAGGCGGTCAGTTTCTGCAGCGTGTCGATTCTTACGCGGCAATCGATTTGAGAGAAGAAGTCGTTCCGCGAGCAGATGAAAAGGCTGAGATCCGCGCGGGCTTGCAATGTTTCTTATTCATCGACGACGCAAGTGAGACGCCAAAACTAGATTAGTTTCTTCGGTCCACTATTCATGACTCCAAAGGGTAAAAAAATGAAGAAATTTGGGATTTCGAATGACGGACAAAGCAGGTGGGCGATGATTGCCGCTGTGTGCTCCTTGCTTGTGGCTGGCTTCGCTCAAGCGACAGCGACTGTTTCTGGCCTCAAAGCGCGCTTTGGGCAAGACCTTGTAGTCCTTGGGCCAGTTGAGAAGCTTGACTTTGGAAAAGGCGTAGCGGTTGTGGCTGGACAAGATGTCAGCTGGAATTTAGGTACGAAATTTTTCAGCGACGCTAATGCGGCTCTCTCGCCGGCGGATCTCGAAATTGGAGATTACGTAGCAGTCAAAGCTCTAAGCGACGGGCGAATTTCAGCTGTTTGGATTAGCGTTAGGAAATACGTCCCTGGGGCGGATGATTTATTTGTTCATGGCCAAATTTCGAATTTTGATCCGAGCATAGGCGTAGGAAAAATTGGAGCGCTAGTAGTCGATATTACGCCTAGCCTGTCTGATTCATTGAATGCTGAGGTGCAAGACAAAAGCGTATTGGATTTTGTGGGCATTAGGCCTTCGTCTAACGGCTCGCTATATGCGAGCTCGATTGTCGGCACTTCCGCCAATTCAATTGTCGGGACGTCTGCGAAGTCTATTGTAGGGACGTCGTCGATCGTCGGCACATCTGCTAAGTCCATTGTCGGCACGTCGGCCAAATCAATTGTTGGTACTTCTGCTAAATCGATTGTGGGTACGTCGGCCAAGTCGATCGTTGGCACTTCGGCGAAATCGATCGTTGGCACTTCGGCGAAGTCTATTGTGGGAACCTCATAGTTATCGTTGAGACTTCGGCAAATCTAACGTAGAGACTTCCTCGACTGTTAGCGTATCTCGCAGGCCTGGAGATTGGACTTTGTTGAAGACAGGTTGTAACTCTGACCCTTTGTCGTCAATCGTAAACGGCCCTGCGTCTTTAACATTTATGCTTTCGAGTCAGTCGATCTTTCGCTTTCATCGTCCAGGCAAAGGTCAAAATTCCTAATTGGGTTCTCTCTCCGGCATTCTTGTTTTTTGTTCGCGCGCCTTCAATCATCGAGTCAATCGAATTCAAATATGATTCGCCTTCAGTGCGGATCGCGCTGAGAATTGGGGCAATCTCTTCATCGCTTACCCCAGGTACACTACTCTGGCGCTCCAGCAGCCGTATTGTGCTATTTGTGCGCTTTCCGTGGTTGCTTCGAAGCGTGTCTAAATACCTTGGAATCACCAGTGCCGCGCGAAAGAGTGCAAAATTCGGCAGTACCAATACCTGCCGCCGCGCACGAATTTCCAAATTTCCTTTTATTTCGATGCTTGACGATCTACGTAAGAAATTCAGGGCACTTTCGAACTCTATTTCGACTCCGGTACGGGCCCATAGCGCCTTCAAACTTTTTTTTCCACGACGAATACTAAGAACTTGAGGTTTTCCAGCTGAGTCGCAGAAGTCTGGGTCGCTGTACCAAGTTGCCAGCAAAGAGCTGACGTCTTCGTAAGCGGTTATTAGCTCAGAAAATTCGACATGAGCGTTGCATTTGTCAGGGTTGGAACTCAGCATCCAATCGGCTCGCAAATCAAACTTTTCGTCCAGGAGAAACGAGCGAACTGAGTTTGAAAGCAGTTGGGCAGCTTGCTCACGTGCTGCATCGAAAAATCTATCTTCAGATTGTTTAGCCGTCTTCTTTTTTTTCACTTCGTATATTCTTATTTGAGGTCCGTCGGAAGTTTTTGCGTCGTACCTTCGTCCGCACAAGAAATCTCGGCTCCTTCGTTCGTTCAAAATATTGGACAATCACTCCCGCCAATATATTTGAGCACTCCGCCTTGTCCGAAATTTTCGCAAACGCTTTGCTTCGAGTACGAAGCAATCGATTCGTACTGGTAATGAAGTTAGAGCTCTTGGATCGAATCTCGCGTCGAATTACCGCCAACGGCTTCGCACTGGAAATCTCGGCTAGTGCTGTCGACTGAAAAAGTGGATCGGACCTTGTCAGATTCTCGACTAGCGCACGTAAAAGTTCAGCCGCGGTACGTCCTACCTGACGAACCGATGCGGCACTGTTGCCCCCACCGATAGCAATTGGATGCAACACAACAACGCGCTGATCCGAGCGAATTTTTACCGATTTGATTGCCCTAAGCTGATCGATCATGGCGCGAACAGGTGTGCCAGGAGATGCAAGCTGGACTAGACTTTCGAATGACCGCTTTGCACCGAATAGTGGCAATGGGCTTGGTTCACCGCGTGAATTTGTAAATTCGGCAGTTTCGTGCCAAGCCGTCAAGACCTTTTGAGCAGAGTTTAAACTCATCTCATGCCGAGCTTTTTTATGAAGAAGACTTTTGGTCAAAATTTCCGCGATCTGCGATCTGCTTAGGCCAGTAATTATTGAAAGTCGGGCTGCACTCACACGGTGACCATCGCGCTCTAGCCTTTGAGCTGCGCTTTTCACAGCAATACTTCTATAAATCTTTGAGACGTTCTGCACCGTTAATCCGGCATCAAACATCATCTCGGTAAGTGGCTCAAAAATGTTGCCAATCGCATCTATAGTTGCTTCACGAGCTTCTTGTGTCAGTTTCTGAGAGCGTAAAGACGGCATCGCGACCCGGTGGAATTTAAAACCCTCAACTGAAGCATACACCTCTTGCCTCCCTCTCTTGTTTGTTGGAAGTGCGGTGCATCGTTGGCGGCATTGAGTCTGCCGCTTCGTCGGCTCGAGGTATGTAAGACGTGCGCCGCAGAGCTGCACGTTTGCCGTATGTGTGTCGAGTACGATACTTCGTATGCGCAGCACTGTCGTGAGCCAACCGCTGAGGAAGTTCGCAACAAAACATCGGCGAATTTCTGCGATTTCTTCAAACCGCGCGAGAACGCTTACTCCCCGCCGAACTCAGCTTTGGTTGACAGCGCTCGAAGCGCGCTCGAAGACTTGTTCAAGAAGTAATGCGCGTTTACCGGGCGCTGCATTGCGAGCGCGCTCTGGCACCGGTCCGCGTCGTGTCGCCCGCGGGTCCTCGTTTAATCAGCGTCGTTTGCGAGCCGCGCGGTTTGCCTTTCCACCCGTTGATGCGGCGCCTCTCGTTACGGCGCCCCTCGATGCGGCGCCCCTCGATGCGGTGCCTGTCGATGCGGTGCCTGTCGATGCGGCACGCGTGCTCTTACGAGCCGTTGCTTTAGAGGGTTTCACGCGTTTCGCGCCGTCTGCGATCCGCCATAAGTAGAGCGCAGCCGTGGTCCGGTGCGGGCTCCAGCGCTGTGTCAGTTTCTGCAGTTGCCGCGGCGTGGGCAACTTCCGCTTCTTGAACAATATTTGAAAGCCCTTGCGAACTCCGTAGTCGGTTGCGGGCATGACATCGGGTCGATGCAAAGTGAAGATGAGTAGCATCTCGATGGTCCAGGGGCCAACTCCGCGAATCGGCAAAAGGCGCTCGCGGATGGTTTGCTCGGACATCCGCGCGATACTGCGCCGGGTTGGAACGACGCCCGTTATTTTCTGCGCGGCAATGTCACGCATCGAAGCGATTTTGCCGCGCGATAAGCCAGCTCCCCGAAGCTTCTGCTCGTCAAGCTCGAGCAATTTCTCAGCAGTTGGCCTCGACCCCGCAAAGAGTGCAAGAACACGGCCCCAGATGACTCGCGCGGCCGCGCCGGCCAGCTGTTGATAGGCGATCGACTCAACCAAAGACTCGAACGGATCCGTGGCGCGTTTGCGTTTGAGAACGATTTCGCCAATGCGGTCGATGTGCTCGGCAAACGCCGGCTCCCGTTCGCGCAAGTATCTGGCGCCCTCTCGATGCATTGCGCATTCTACGAGTATTTGACAATGTCGCGGTCGGCGTGCACGCCCGGCTGCGCATGCGGCCGCCGCAGTAAAGGCCCGGCGCGCGGCTCCTGTGAGGAAGTTCACAGCTTCGGCACGTGCCAATCCATGCTGACTTCCCGCTCTCTAAAATCATCCCCACTTGGATGGCCGGCGAAATCGCTCGAGGTACGCGCCGATGCGAAAGCACCTACAGGCATTCACTCTGGTGGAGTTCGTCATCGTGCTGGCGGTTTTTGCCATCCTCGCAGCATTTGCGATCCCGCGCTTCACCTCCATCGAAACTCAAGCACGCGTCTCGGCGATCGCCGCGCTGAGCAACAGTATCCGCGGAACTTCATCTCTGGCGCACGCACAGTGGATGGCATCCGGTCAGCCGGTCACCATCGAAGTTGAGGGCAAGACCATTTCCATGGTGAACGGATATCCCGACGTCACGCGAAATGGATTGCCCAGCGCGCTGCAAGACCCGGTGGGCTTTTCGACCACCTTCGTTCCAGGCGCCGTCATCTTTAAGAAGGCGGGTGCTCCGCGGCCAGAACATTGTTCCGTGGTTTATTCATCCGCCGCTGCTTCCACGCCGCCGAAGATCGTTCTCGTCACGCCGGATCTCAACGGCTGCTGACCTTGACTCGACTGCGTTGGCGGTGCGGATGCTGAGGCCGGATCGCCCTCGGCGCGGCGCTCTCCAGCGCCCCCCGACAGCGCGTTATACTCAGGCGGACTCGAGCCCGATGCCGCTTAGCCGCGGCAATTCGATCAAGGAGGGGCTGCGTTTGGACGAGGATCAGGCACCCGACTCGGAAGCCGTGGCCGATCGCATCTTGCTTGCCGAGGACGATCCAGTCACTCGCATGCTGCTTCTGCGGCACTTGAAAAAATCGGGTTACGAAGTGGATGCGGTGGCCGATGGCACGGCGGCTCTGAAGAAGATCGCGGAGCGTTACTACCCGCTCATCGTGACTGACTGGGAGATGCCGGGGGCCGATGGGATCTCCATTTGCCGGGCCGTGCGAGCAGCTCCCATGGAAGGATATGTGTACGTGCTGCTCCTCACCGCGCTGGACTCCAAAGAGCACATCATCATGGGGCTCGAAGCAGGGGCCGACGATTACCTGACGAAGCCAGTGCATGAGGCAGAGCTCGTTGCCCGGTTGAAAACTGGCGGCCGCATTTTGCGGCTGGAGCAGTCGCTGCGCGCTGCGAGTCAGGAAAATCGTTGGCTATCGATCACCGATGCACTGACCGGCTCCTTCAATCGACGTTATCTCATGGAGCAGTTGCCGCGCGAGATCGAGAGGAGCCGGCGCTATGCGCATCCCGTCAGCGTGATCATGTGCGATATCGATCACTTCAAGGCAATCAACGACGCGCATGGTCATACCGTGGGGGATGAAGTGCTGCGCGGGTTTGCCGAACGGATGCGCAGCTGCACGCGCTCGACCACTGATTGGATCGCGCGCTATGGCGGCGAGGAGTTTCTCATCGTGCTGCCGGAAACCCCGTTCGCCGGCGGAATGCAGGCTGCGGAAAAAATTCGTGCCCACATCGCAGCCACTAAGTTTCAGACGCCGTCAGGCGAGCTGCGAGTGACGGCGAGCTTTGGTGTTGCGGTGCTGAGCGAAGATCCCGAGCAACTGGAGGCAGTTGGCATCGACGCCATGATTCAAGCCGCCGACGTTTGCTTGTACAAGAGCAAGCAGGAGGGGCGTGATCGCGTCAATGGCATCGAGCTGAAGAAATCAACCCGCCTGACGTAGCTGTGCGTTGACTTCCCGCAGTCGCACGGCGAGCTGATCCACCAGCTCACCGATGTTTTGATTCGTGAACTTGCGCGCCGCTTGCTCGAGATTCGCTGCCGCCGCGCTTAAATCCGCAGCATGCATATTGGCGCTGGAGCCTTTCAGCGTATGCGCACGATTGCCGATGGTCACGAGGTCTTGCTGCTGCAATGCTTCGACGATATCGGCGAGATTCTGGTCTCCGCTCGAGATGAAAGTCTCGATCAGCTCGCGCTCGAAATCCATATCGCCGCCGGTGAGATCGCGGATTGCCTGGACGTCCACCACCTGCTTGATCTGGGTATCTACAAAGCGGCTCAGGCAATCCCGCAGCTGGGTGGGTTGAATCGGCTTGCCCAGATGTGCATCCATGCCTGCCGCGATGCACCGCTCGCGATCTTCGCGCATCACGTTGGCTGTGAGCGCGATTATGGGCAGGCGCCGAGATCCACCGTGCTCCTGCGCGGCCTGTGCTTCGATCTCACGAATTTTCTTTGTCGCGGTGAATCCATCCATGACGGGCATCTGGCAATCCATCAATACCGCATCGAAGCGGCAATCCTTGGACAGGTGCTCCAAAGCTTCGGCGCCATTGTTGCAGGTCACCACGTCGACGCTCATCGTCTGCAGCAAGCGCTGCGCGACGCGTTGATTGACCGCGTTGTCCTCGACCAGGAGCACGCGGGCATTCAGAGGGTAGACTTCCGTCGAAGCACTGATGGGAGTTGAAACGAGCGGTGATCGCTCGCCGGAAATGAGCGCCGCCGCCATGGAAGAAATGTTCTTGCTGCGAATGGGCTTCAGACCCACGGCGTTTGGCTGGTGCTCCAAATTTTTGAAATTCAATGGTGCGCCAATCATCGCAAGCAACATGAAAGGCGTCTTGGCATGTGCTGGCGTCGCGCGCATCTCATTCAGCAAGTCAAGACCGCCGCGGCGCGGCATGATCTCATCCGCAACGACGAGGTCGATGTCGCTTCTCGAGTCAAGAATGCGCATCGCCTCATCGACCGATTCGGCCAGGACGCACTCGAAGGAAAAGGTTTCGAGCTTGACCTTCAGTCCTTCGCGGCTGGCTTTGACATCGTCCACGACGAGCACCCGATATCCGCGGCCAACCTGGACGACCGGCGCTTGCTCTGCGCAAACTTTGATTGGAAATTTCACCCAAAAAGTCGAGCCCTGCCCAGGCGTGCTGCGAACCCCGACCGTGCCGCCCATCAGTTCCGTGAGGCGTTTCACGATGGACAGGCCTAGTCCTGTACCGCCGTAATGACGGGTGGTCGATGAGTCGACCTGGGTGAATTGCTTGAACAGCCGGTCCATGCGATCCGGAGGAATGCCGATTCCCGTGTCCGTCACTTCGATTTTGATGATTGCCACGTCATCCGGGCCGGCGAAGTGCTCCATGTAGACGATGACCTGGCCTTCATGCGTGAACTTCAATGCGTTGCTGATGAGGTTCGAGACGATCTGGCGCACGCGTCCCGGGTCTCCTCTCATGAACTGTGGCACTTCGGGATGCACGTTAGCGATCAATTCGATGCCCTTGACAGCGCCTTGCAATGCCAGCGCCGAGCAGGTCTCGTAAATCGGTGTGCGAATCTCGAAGTCGATTTGCTCGATTTCGAGGCGGCCTGCCTCGATTTTCGAAAAGTCCAGCACATCGTTGAGGAGAGATAGCAGAGTCTCTGCGCTGCCTCGAATGATGTCCACGTACTCGCGCTGCAATTTGTCCAGATTGGTCGTATGCAGCAGGCCCGCCACGCCGATGACGCCGTTCATGGGCGTGCGAATCTCGTGACTCATGTTGGCGAGGAAGTCGCTCTTCGCGGAGTTGGCTGCTTCAGCCGCTCTCTTTGCCTCGAGCACGGCGTCTTGCGCCCTGCGCCGATCGCTCACATCGACGATAGCGCCGCTGATCCGGCGCACTGAGCCGTCGACGTCGCGCTCGACTTCGCAGCGCTCATCGATCCAGCGGATTTTGCCGCTGTCGAGCACGACGCGGAATTCGCGGTGAGGCGTATCCTCGCCAGGCTGCGCTTCTTGGAAGGCGGTCACGATGTGCCGGTCGTCGGGATGGACACACGCGTAGAGCTCTTGGCTGTCGAATGCGTTCGAGCCCTTCGCAACGTTGAGAAGCGCGAAGTAGTTGTCCGAGCAAGTGAAGCGGTGTTTGAAGACATCGAGATCGAATGTCGCGACGCCTGCCGACGACTGCGCAATGGTGAGCGACTGCGTGGTATTGCGGAGCTGCTCGCCTAATTCGTGCCGCGCCGTGATGTCTGTGATGGTGCCGATGACGCGCACCGGTTGATCGGTGGTGTCGCGCATCACGCGTCCGCGCCCCGTGAGCCAGCGCACGACGCCATTCGGCCACAACGATCGATATTCGGTCAGATATTGGCCGCCCGACTCCACCGCCTCGGTGAACTGCTGCACGAACGAGTCGAGGTCTTCCGGATGAATCGAGCTCAGCCACTCGTCACGCGTGAGCGAGGTGTCGTTGGTCTCGATGCCGAGCAGCTCGAAAAACATCGGCGAGCCGCGAATGATGCCGCTTGGCAAATCAAGATCGAAAATGCCGAATCCCCCCGCAGCCTGGGCCAGGGCAAGAAACTCCGTGGTGCGCCGCAAGTCGGCTTCCACCTGACAGCGGTCTTCGATTTCGGCACGCAACACCTTTTCCGCGGCGATGGCTTCATCGGCCGCTCGGCGCAAGGCCGTATCGCGCTCGCGAATGTTCGTCATCGCGCCGTCGAAGCCGCGCGCAAGCTCGGCTACTTCATCCTGACTCGAAAAGTCGAGCTCCAGCGTCGCACTTCCGTTCCAAATAAATTCGCGAGTCGCGCTCAAGAGGGTATTCAGGCGGCGAGAGATGGCGCCGGCGAACGTCCAGCAGCAAATCAGCACCACCGCTCCGCCGATGACGAGGTACAACGCGATCAGTTCCCAATCCTGCGTCACTTTTTGCTTAGCGCGCTCGAGCGCTTCTTCGACGGCGGCGTGCTTCAATCGACTCAACACGCGCATGCGCGAGCCTAGGGAGTCCAGGCTCACTCCCGCATCGATGAGCACTTGCCGCGCTTGCACAAGCGAGGGATGAGCGATCTTTTCGTAATGGGAAATCGTGTTTTCGTAGCGCACCAAGTCCGAATGGGCGGCGATCAGCGCGGCATTCCACGGTTCCGTCGGGCCCGTGCCATCGCGCAGCGGGTCGAGCAATTTGCGTAATGCGCTGGCGTGCTCCCGCATGGTTCTCAATGCCTCAGTCGAGGGCATCGGCATGACAATGCCCGCGGCCTGGACCGTGCTCGAGCGGTGGGACTCTTCGAGCACATGAACGTGCGCATGCGTCAGATCGGCCATGGCGCCGAATACCGCGCGGCGCTGCGCCATTTCCTTGGCCATGGCTTCTTGAATGCGCCGCTCGAACTCGCGGTGCGTTTGCAACACCATCACCGAGGCGACGACGAGCATCAGCGCGGTGAAAGCCGGAATGGCTAAGAGCTTGCCGCGAAGAGTCCAGCTACGCATGAAAATAAATGGAAAATTCCGCAAGAAGTCCCACGCTTGCTATCGGCTGAAAACGAGACGCCTTGAGCTAGAATTGCCGCCACGCCAGCCTTCGTCGCCCACTATGCGCGCAGTCAAGATTTTGAGCATTGTTTTTGCGGGGTTCGTGACCGCGTTCATACTCTTGCTCCTGGCCGTGTGGTTGTTCGTCGATCCGAACGATTTCAAGCCGAAAATCGCAGAGCGCGTGCGCCTCGCTACGGGACGTGAGCTCAAGCTGGACGGAGACTTGAAGCTCAGCGTTTTTCCCTGGTTGGCTCTCGAGTCGGGTTCGGCGAGCCTCAGCAATCCGCCGGGCTTCGATGCGACGCCGCTCCTCGCCGTGCAAAGCGCGAAGCTGCGCGTGCGTTTGTGGCCGTTGCTGCATCATCAGCTGCACGTGGGAAAGATCGAGGTCGTCGGTCTCGACTTGCATTTGCAAAAAAATGCGCAAGGTCGCGGTAACTGGCAATTTGACGAACCGGATGCGCAAACGCCGCCCACGGGCGAGTCGAGCTCGCAAACCTTGCAATCACTCGAAGGCGTGCGCATCAAGAATGGCCGCGTCACGTTCGAACCGTGGGTCGTCTCGAACATCGATGTCGATATCGGCAAGTTCGCCAGTCACCAAACGATTCCGGCGACCTTCAGGTTCGATGCCTTGCGCACCACGGATCAGGTCGGCGTCAGCGCGTCGGGTGCGCTCAAATCGCAGCTGGATTTCGAGGCGAAGCGCTACGCTTTGACCGATGCCTCTTTCGGCGGAGAGCTCAAGCTCGGCGGTGCGCAGAAGCCTTTGACCTGGAAGCTCGAGCTGCCCGCTCTCGAATACGCCTCGCAGCTGCAGACGCTTGCGCTGCGCGCTTTCAACGCCTCGGTGGCGGGCGCGAAAATCTCTGGCGCTCTCAATGGTGAGAAGATCAGCGATGCGCCCTCATTTCGCGGCACGCTGCGTGTCGAGCCGGTATCGGTACGCGAACTGCTCGCGACACTCGGAAAGCCCGTGCCGCGAACGCGCGACGGGAAGGTCTTGTCCTCATTCAGCATGACGTCGTCTTTGACCTATGAAAACAAAACGCTCTCGCTGGCCAACCTTGCGGCGCGCCTGGATGACTCATCGCTCAGCGGGTCGCTCTCTTTCGCCACCGAGCCCACCGCCATTCAATTTGCTTTGAGCATCGATCAATTGAATGCCGACCGCTATCTTGCGCCGGATCAGCCGCCGGCTGAGAAGAGTCAACCCATGGATTTGTCCGCCGATGTCCTGAAGCCGTTGCGAGTCAAAGGGTCTCTTGCCATCGGACATGCCGTGGTGTCGGGCGTTGCCCTCGACAAGATCCAGTTGAGCGTCGATTCGGTCGACGGCCTTCTGAAGCTGGCGCCGGTCAAGGCGGTGCTTTATGGCGGGCAACTCGCCGCGGCACTGACTTACGACGTGCGCGGCGCCGCGCCTTCCATGCAACTGGAACAGAGTATGAAGGGCATCCAGATGACGGATGTGCTCAAGGCGGTCATGAAAAGCAACCGCGTGTCTGGAAGGGGCAATTGCACGGCAAGGTTGAGCGGCCAGGGACGCACGAGCGAGCAGATGTTGAAATCGCTGAAGGGCCGAGTCGATGCGGATCTCGCCGACGGGGCAATCGAGGGGGTCGACGTATGGTACGAAATCAAGCGCGCTGAATCGCTGATCCGCGCGCAAAGTCTGCCGTCCGGAGCCAGTACGGGACGCACGCGTTTCGATACGTTTCGCACATCGGTGGATCTCGATCGAGGCACGGCCAACACGCGCGACTTGACGATCGCTTCGCAGCAACTGAGAGTCACGGGCAAGGGCACGACTGACCTCGTCTCCAAAGTCATCGATTTCGATTTGTTGGCGACCTTACTCAAGGGCGGGGGCGCCGCCGCTCAGTCCAATGCCGGCCGCGCGCTGGCCGGTGCATCGCTGATCGACGTGCCCCTGCAAGTGACCGGAAAACTGGACGCACCCAAGATCCGAGTCGATTTGCAGAGCCTTGCCAAAACGCGAATCAAGCAGGAACTCGAGCAGCATCAAGACGAGCTGCAGAAGAAGCTACAGGACAAGTTGAAAAGTAAATTGAGCCATTGGTTGAGCAAACCGTGATCGAGCCGGCCCAGTTCGCGCACAGGCTGCTGGCTTGGTTCGATGTCAGTGGGCGCGCGCCTTTACCCTGGACCACCGAGCGCACGCCGTATCGCGTATGGATCTCCGAGATCATGCTGCAGCAAACGCAAGTCAACGCGGTCATTCCATACTATCTGCGCTTCATGCGTGAGCTTCCGGATGTGCGCGCATTGGCGCGAGCCGAGCTGGATACGGTATTGCATCTCTGGACCGGCCTGGGGTATTACGCGCGCGCCAGAAATCTCTTGGCCTGCGCGCGCGTGCTGATCGATGCGCATGGCGGAGAATTTCCCGAATCGCTCGACGAGGTGATGAAGCTGCCGGGCATCGGGCGATCCACCGCGGGCGCCATCCTCGCACTCGCGCGTGATCGCCGGCACTGCATACTCGATGGCAATGCCAAGCGGGTGCTGAGCCGTGTCTTTGGCATCGACGGAGTTCCGGGTCTCGCGTCCACCGAGCGCCGGCTTTGGGAGCTCGCAGATGCCTGCACGCCCTCGACACGCATCGCCGACTACACGCAGGCCATCATGGATCATGGCGCAACGGTGTGCACGCGCGCGCGCCCCGCGTGTACCGTGTGCCCGATGATCGATGTTTGCGTGGCGGCCCGCAGCGGCAGGCAACGAGAACTCCCCTTGCCCAAGCCGCGCCGTGCGCGCGGCACCCGCCAGGCCACCCTGATCATTGCCGATCGCAACGCAGATGGCATGCGTTCGGTGTTGCTGGAGCGGCGGCCCGCCCGCGGTATCTGGGGCGGCCTGTGGTCGCCGCCGCAGTTCGAGTCGCGCGCGCATGCCCTCGATTGGTGCCGGCGCGAGCTTCATGGCCTGCGAGGCGAGCCGCAAAATCTCGATCCCATTGATCATGCGTTCACGCACTTTGATTTGCGCCTCTATCCGATCCGGGTGGCGTGTGCCGCAGCGGCATCCCTTTCTGGCCATGCCGCAGTGTGTGAGCAGCGGCAATGGTATTCATTCGATTCACCGCCGCGTCTGGGATTGCCGCAACCCATTCGTGTGCTGCTCGATCAACTCCACGCGGGAGGAACGTCCTGATGGCGCGTCTAGTGCAATGCCCCGTGCTGAAACGGGAGGCCGAGGGCCTCGATTATCAGCCTTATCCAGGTGAGCTCGGCCGGCGTATTTATGATGCGGTGTCGAAGCAGGCGTGGGCGCGGTGGCTCGAGCACCAAACCATGCTCATCAATGAGAATCGGCTGACGCCCATCGAGCCCAAAGCGCGCGCGTTTCTCGTGCAAGAGATGGAAAAATTTTTCTTTGGCAGCGGGTCGGCGAAGCCGAAAGAATTCGTGGCGCAAGAGCCGGAGCCAAAGCGCGGCTGAGTTATCCGCTGTTGCGCAGCGCCGTTGCCACGGCGTTGATCGAGAGCTGAATGCCTTCGCGCACTCGCTCATCTTTCTCGCCGGCGCGATGGCGTTTCAATAGTTCCACTTGCAGCAAATTGAGCGGCTCGATGTAGGGAAGCCGCAGCCGAATCGATGCATCGAGCACCGGATGCTTTTCCAAGAGTACCGATTGACCGGTCATGGCCAGCAGGCAATCGTGTGTTGCCGACCAGCCGGAGCTGATGCGGGCAAAGATCTCGTGCGCGGAGCGCTCGTCCTCGACCAATGTCGCATAGCGCTTCGCGATCGACATATCGGATTTGGCGAGCACCATTTCCAAGTTTTCGAGCGTCGCTTGTAGGAAAGGCCAGCCCTGCGCCATCTCGCGCAGCAAGCCTTGATCCTGGAAAGATTGCAGCGCGTGACCGACGCCGTACCAGCCGGGCAGCATGACCCGCGCTTGCGCCCAACTAAACACCCAGGGGATCGCGCGTAAATCTTCAATGCGGTCGGAGCGCTTGCGCGACGCGGGCCGCGAGCCGATTTTGAGCTCCGCAATTTCCGCCACCGGTGTCATCTGCCAAAAGAATGACTTGAAACTTGGCGTCCCGTACACCAACGCGCGGTAGTGCCGGAAGGCTTCGCTCGACAAAGTGTCCATGGCGCCGGCAAAGCGCTCCGATTCGCGCTGGCTGATCGAGCCTTGCACCGAATTCAAGAGCGTCGCCGACGCAATGGCTTCCAGATTGAGCGCGGCGCTTTCGCGGGTGCCATATTTCGCGGCGATGACTTCGCCTTGCTCGGTGATGCGAATGCGGCCCTGCACGGTACCGCTCGGCTGCGCACGGATCGCCGCGAACGCCGACCCGCCGCCGCGCCCCACCGCACCGCCGCGGCCGTGGAAAATTTGCATCCCCGTGCGGTGCTCGACGAACATCTGCGACAGGGCGACGGTCGCTTGGTACAAGCTCCATACCGAGGTGAGATAGCCGCCGTCTTTGTTGGAGTCCGAATAACCCACCATGACTTCCTGAAATCCGCGTCGTGCGATGAATGCAGCGATCTCATCGAGGTCGAGCCACGCGCCTAGAATTCCGACCGCGTTTTGCAAATCGCCGATGGTCTCGAGCAGCGGCACCACCATGATGGCCGCATGCGCGGGATCGGCGGGGCGATAAAGTCCGGCCTCCTTCAAGAGGATGTTCACTTCGAGCAGATCCGAGACGCTCGCGCATTTCGAGATGATGTAGGTCTCGATGCATTCGGGCCCGAAGCGGCGATGCGCTTCGGCCGCTTTGCGCACGATGGCAAGTTCGGAAAGGGTCTCTTCGGAATATTCGGCGAATGGACTCGCAAGCAGCCGCTCGCTTTGGAGCTCGCGGCGTAGCAACGTCACCCGCGCGCCTTCATCGAGCGCCAAATAGTCCGCTTCGACTTTCGCGACGCGAAGCAGCTCGGCCACCACGCGCTCGTGCACGTCAGCGCTTTGCCGCAAGTCCAACGTCGCCAGATGAAAGCCAAACGTCTCGACTGAGCGGATGAGCCGCTCCAGCGAGCTGCTCGAGCCGAGCAAGCCGCCGCCATCATCGCGCAGCGATTGCGCGAGCTCGTTGAGATCGCGGCAGAAGCCGGCCGCGTTTGCATACGCTTGGCCCTCCACGGATGCGGCGCGCGGCGGCACGCCCCCGCAAATGGCGGTGTAAGTGGCTGCGAGCCGCGCATAAATCCCCGTGATTGCGCGACGGTAAGGCTCATCGCGCCGCGCGCTGTGGGTATCGCGGCTCCCATCCGCCAAGTGCCGAACCGCGGTGCTCGTTTGCGCAAGCTCGGTGGAAATCGAAAGCTCCGCCCCGATCGCGTGCAATTCCTCTAGATAATGACGCAGCAACGCATGCGCGGCTCGCCCGAGCGCGAGTTGCAAAGATTCCGCCGTGACGTTGGGATTGCCATCGCGGTCGCCGCCGATCCAGGTGCCGACGCGCAAGAAGCTGCGCGGCCGCATGCCGAGCACACGCTCCCAACGCGCGTACAAGGCGGGCAGCGCAGGCAGGAAGACATCGCGCAGATAGGTGAGCGCATTCTCGACTTCGTCGGCAACGTACAGGCGCTCGCGCCGGAGCGGCCGGGTTTGCCAGAGCAGCGC
Organism: uncultured Steroidobacteraceae bacterium; assembly: GCA_964247385.1. Lineage (GTDB taxonomy): Bacteria > Pseudomonadota > Gammaproteobacteria > Steroidobacterales > Steroidobacteraceae > TMP-86. The sequence goes on from CAXTUB010000008.1 coordinate 36,428, forward strand.
AATGTGCCGGCGAATCGCCGGCTCGATCAGTTCGCCTTCGGGCGTTTCAAGCGCGCCGGCATCTTTTTGCCGCATCAGCTCGGCAATGCGATTGCGGTGATCGATCATGCTCTTGCGCATGACCTCGGTGGGGTGCGCGGTCAGCACGGGCACGATCTGCGCGCGATCGAGCATCGCCGCGGCCGCGGCCGCATCGACACCCGCGCCGCGCAGCTGCCGCAAAGCCCCTTCGACGCTGTGCGCGGAATGATCCTGTAAGGCGGCTTGACGGTCTTCGGCAAGATTGGCCAGCATCGAGAACAACATGAAGCTGCGTACGAATGCGAGCGTTTCATCGAGACTCAGAGCCGACAGGCTTTCTTCCATGGCCTCGGCGTCCGCGACGCCGCGATGCCGGTTCACCGAGCTTGCGCGAATGTGCTCGATGCGCTCGTACAGTGCATCGCCGCCGTAGGCCCGAATGACATCGCCCAGGAGCCTTCCCAAATAGCGGATGTCCGCGTTTTGCGCCACGGTCTTGACCGCGCCGGGCGCCTTTCGAGCATTGCGGGGTGCCTTGATCATCTGAAATTGCACGCTAACCCAATCACGGGAGCATGCAAAGCATCGGCGTTGGGTTTGTTTTCGTGGTCGACTTCACAGACTGCCGCCGGTATCCGGTCGAAAGTGCGTTTTGTTAATTTGAGCAGTCTGGTTTTTTCAAAGCGCGATGTCGACCTCGAGCGGTTTTTTGGGGACCTCGCCTGAATTGCTGTTTGCCGCTGCGATCCTGTTTTTCGTGATCGTGGTGGGGCAGCTCATGAGCGAGATGACCATTCGCACACGCGGCGCCGTGTTGCGCACCTCTTGGATCGCGAGAATCGCCGCGCTCGAATCCATTCTCGTGGCGTGTTCCGGCATGTTCGGAAGCAGCGCCCTCACGACCCTGCTCGCATTGGCGGGTGGAACTTGGCTCATGTGGGCCGCGCTGAGCCGATTCTCGGCGAGCGCCGCGGAAATGCGCGCGTCCAACGAATACTACTTTCGCGTGATTACCGAAGGCTCGGTCGACGCCTTTCTGGAGATCGAGGCCGACGGGCGCATCACCGGCTGGAACGCAGCCGCCGATCGGATTTTCGGATGGCAGCGCACCGACATCGAGCAACGGCGCATCGGGCAAGTGTTCATGATGGAGGAGGGCGCGGAGGGCAAGAGTTTTGATGATCTTCTGAAAAACCCCGCCGAGTTTGCCACCGGGCGCCGGCTCGAAGTGCGGGCTCTGCGCCGTGACGGACAGAGTTTTCCTGCGGAGATGACGATCTCCATGTTCAATCACCGCTCGCGCCGATTGTTCGCCGCGTTCGTGCACGATGTCTCGCAACGCAAGCTGGCGGAGCGCGAGCGCGAGCTGGCCAAGCAAGCCGCGGAAAGCGCCAACCGCGCCAAGAGCGAATTCCTCGCCAACATGAGCCATGAGATTCGCACGCCGATGAACGGAGTCATCAGCATGACCGAGTTGTTGCTCGAAACCACGCTCGACGTCGCGCAGCGTGACTACGCGGAGTCGATCCGTGACAGCGGCTCGAGCCTCTTGACCATCATCAACGACATTCTCGACTTCTCGAAGGTAGAGGCCGGCAAGCTGGAATTGGAATATATCGATCTGGATTTGCGCGATACCGTGGAAGACGTCGCACGGCTATTGTCGCTGCAAGCGCATGCCAAGGGCTTGGAAATGACGGCGCAGATCGATCCACGGCTGCCGGATCTGGTGCGCGGCGATGCGGGGCGTGTGCGGCAGATTCTCATGAATCTGTGCGGAAACGCCGTGAAATTCACGCAGCGCGGCGAGGTGGCTCTCGAGCTCAAAGTGCTCGAGCATGATGGCGAACAGACGTTGGTACGCTGCGAGGTGCGCGATACGGGCATCGGCATTCCCGCCGACCGCATTTCTGTGCTGTTCGACGCGTTCACGCAAGTGGACGCATCGACCACACGGCGTTTCGGCGGTACGGGTCTCGGGTTGTCCATCGTCAAGCGTTTGGTCAAGCTCATGGGCGGACATTGCGGCGTGACGAGCACCGACGGCGAGGGCTCGACGTTTTGGTTTACCGCGCGCTTCGCCGCGGCTCACTGCCCCCGCGAATCGCGTTTCGCGGTGCCGTCGCTCGCAGGACAGCGCGTGCTCATCGTCGATGACAATGCGACCAATCGCAAAGTGCTCATGGGTCAACTGCTGTTATGCGGGGTCGAGCCCACGGCGGCCTCCTCCGCGCTCGAAGCATTGGACATGTTACGGCAGGCGCGCGACAGCGGACGCCCGTTCGATGCGGCGCTGCTCGATCATCAGATGCCGGATTGCGATGGCGCGCAGCTCGGTGCGCGCATCAATCAAGACCCGATCCTGTCGCAGACACGGCTCATTTTGTTGACCTCCTCCGGTCAGCGCGGCGACAGCCATGTGTTCGCGAAACTGGGCTTTGCAGGCTATTTGCTGAAACCCGTGGCGCAGCGCGATCTCATCGAGAGCTTGATGCTGGTGCTCGCGCGCACCGCGGATGTGTGGCACATGCGCAGCCAACCCATCGTCACGCGCCACGCATTGCGCTCGCAGCGTGCGCGCGCCAAGAGCCGCATCTTGCTTGCCGAGGATAATGTGGTGAATCAAAAGGTCGCGCGGCGGCTGCTCGAACGGCTCTCTTTCCGTGTCGACGTCGTTGCCGACGGCAAGCAGGCGGTGGATGCGTGGCAGAGCGGCGTCTACGACCTGATCTTGATGGATTGCCAAATGCCCGTGCTCGATGGCTACGATGCAACCCGGCAAATTCGCGCGGCCGAGACGCTGGGAGATCACATTCCCATCGTGGCGCTCACGGCGCATGCGATGAAGGGAGACGATGCCAAATGCCGCGCGGCCGGTATGGATGATTACCTGGCGAAGCCGATCGACCGCGCGCGGCTCGAGCAATGCATGGATCGGCTGCTGCCGAGCGGTGCTGCGGACGCGGTCGCCCCGGTCGAAGGCGCGCAAGCCATCGCCGAACCCGTAGCGTTCTGCGCGGAGCACGCGCTGGCGGACTCCCCCATGCAATCTCACGCCGCCATGCCTCAGATCTCAGCAGATGTTCCCGCGGATTGGCCAGCACTCTTGAGCTCGGTGGATCACGATGCCGCTTTTGCACGTGAGCTGGTGCAGGTGTTCGTGGCAAGCGGCGATGAGAGTCTCGCGCGCATTGCAACCGCGCTTGCGCGAAGCGATTACGATGCCATGCATGCTTCCGCGCACGCATTGAAAGGGGCGAGCGCGAACATGCGCGCCATGCCGGCCAGCGCTGCCGCTGCGCATCTCGAGACCGCATGCCGTCAAGATCGGGCCCAGGTGCCGTTGCTGGCCGAAAGACTGCGCGCCGAACTGCAGCGCGCCATGGGATATTTGCAGAGCAAAGCAGCCTGAGACCCGAGCCGCGCAGCGGCGACACCCCAGTGAAACAGCCCAGCCTGCGTGGCGATTGCCACGTTGACTCGCGACGAGCGGGCGCGGCGAAGCGAACTGCTCTTGTGCGACAATGTTGATCGTCTCGTGCATGCGATCGGGAGGGTACTGCGCGCGTGAGCCACAAAGTGCTCTTGGTCGATTTTGAAAATTTGCCCAAAGTGGATTTATCAACGATCCCCGACGATGTGATCGTGCCGTTTTTTTTCGGCGCATCGCAGCGCACGGTGTCGAAAGATTTCTTGAAGGCGGCTCTCAAGCTGGGCAGTCGATTCCTGCCCATCGACATTGAAGGGCAGGGAAAAAACGCGCTCGATTTTCACATCGCGTTTTATCTGGGCGAGCATTTGTCGCGCGATCCGCATGCGCACTGCGCTATTTTGTCGCGCGACAAAGGCTTTGATCCGCTGGTGCGGCATCTCGTCGGGCGTAAGTTCATCGTGCGCCGCGCGATGAGTATCGCCGAAGCCTTTTCGACGCAGGCGCCCGAGCGTGCACGCAGCGCAACGCCGCACTCGGCATCGCGGACCCGCTCTCCGGCCCGAGCGTCGGCGAGCCACTCGGCCGGTGCGCCCAAGACCTCAACCGCGGAGGTGGACGCCGCAATCGATGCCGGCGGCGTGTACGGTGCCGTTTGGGCGAGGGATTTGATCACTCGCCTGAATCGGCGCAATCGGCCGCGGCGGCGCAAAGGTTTGGTTGCGCTTCTGATGTCACGCTGCGCCAGTCAACTGTCGAACGATGCCGCAGAGCGCGTGGTTGATGAACTGATCGCCGCTGGAGTGATTCAGGAATTGGGCGGGGCGCTCAGCTTCCCAGACTGAAAGCGCGGTCGGTTCCTCGGCAAGATCGGGGATCGGGTATGCGCGCCAAATTGAGACCCGGTCACGGCGCGCCGCCGGCGCGGCGCGGCACACTGCATGCCTATGGGGTCCAGCCGTCTCACGCCTTGGTTTCTGGGCGCATTCTTGTTGTACGGGGCGGCACATTGGTGGATGCAGCGTCCCGTACGTCCGCCCGCCGGCATACTCGCACCGGCGGATCCGCGCCAAACCGATCTGGACAACGCCGCACCGCTCCATCACGGCGAATGGACGCTGACGCCGCGCGCGCGATACCACGTTGTCGCGCGTATCCTTGGCCGCGAAGATTACCGTTTCGATTCCATTGCCGATCTCGTCCCGGAAGATCTCGCGCTCGGCTGGGGACCGATGTCTTCAACCGAAGTGCTCGATGCCATCGAGATCAGCCAGGGTGGCCGGTTCTATTATTGGCACGTGGCGCACGCGCCGCTTCCCATCCCGCTCGAATCCATCGTCGAGCACAGCGCCAATACGCATGTAATTCCCGCGGACGCAATCGTTGCGCGCCAGCTTCGCAAGCTCCGCGTGGGCCAAGTCGTCGAGCTCGACGGCAGTCTGGTCGACGCCGCGCGCGATGATGGACGCTGGATGAAAACTTCGATGTCTCGCACGGATAGCGGAGCGGGCGCGTGCGAAGTGCTGTGGGTGCGTGATGTTTCGGTGGTCGCGAAGCCGCACGGTTAAACTATCTCATGTCTGATACGCCGTGGCCCCCGGAGGTCATTTTGCGTGATGCGTGCGTCACGCTCGAGCCGCTGACGCAACGCCACGCGGCGCAGCTCGCCGATGCCGTACGCGACGGAGAGCTGTGGAAGCTCTGGTACACCAACGTGCCGGCGCCCGAAGGCATGGCCGCGGAGATCGAGCGGCGCCTTTCGCTCAGGGCGTCCGGGTCCATGTTGCCTTTTGCCGCCATCGAGCATGCGAGCGGCCGCGCCGCCGGCATGACCACTTATATGAACATCGATGCCGCCAATCGGCGGGTCGAGATCGGCTCAACCTGGTTTCGCCGGAGCGTGCAGCGCTCGGGTTTCAACACGCATTGTAAGCTCCTCATGCTTTCGCATGCATTCGACGCGCTGGACTGCATCGCAGTCGAATTTCGCACGCACTTTTTCAATCGGCAGAGCCGGCGCGCCATCGAGCGGCTCGGCGCCAAACTCGACGGCATTCTTCGAAATCACCAGCGCCTGCCGGATGGCTCCCTTCGCGATACGTGCGTATATAGCATCGTGTCGGCCGAATGGCCGGCGGTGCGCGCGCACTTACAACATCAGTGCAAGACGTCATCTCGATCACCGACCTGAGCAAGGTCTATGCGTCGGGCTTCACGGCGCTGAAGAATGTCGACCTCGCCATCCGGCGCGGTGAGATTTTTGCATTGCTCGGTCCCAACGGCGCCGGCAAGACCACGCTGATCAATATCGTGTGCGGCATCGTCAACGCAAGCGGGGGCCGCGTCATCGCCGCTGGCCACGATGTCCGGCGCGATTATCGCGCCGCGCGCGAAGCGATCGGCCTCGTACCGCAAGAGCTTACGAGCGAGGCGTTCGAGAGTGTATGGGCGACGGTCGCGTTCAGCCGCGGACTCTTCGGCAAGGCGCCAAACTCAGCGTATCTCGAAAAGATCTTGCGCGACTTGTCGCTGTGGGACAAGCGGGATGCGCGCATCAATGCATTGTCGGGCGGCATGAAGCGACGCGTGATGATTGCCAAGGCGTTGTCGCACGAGCCGCAGATCTTGTTTCTCGATGAGCCGACGGCGGGCGTCGACGTCGAATTGCGGCGCGACCTATGGGGCATGGTGCGCGGCTTGCGAGCGCGCGGCGTGACGATCATCCTGACCACGCATTACATCGAAGAGGCCGAGGAGATGGCCGACCGCATCGGCATCATCAATCGTGGGCAGATCATCTTGGTCGAAGAAAAGCGCGCTCTCATGCGCAAGCTCGGCGAGAAGCAACTGACGCTGCATTTGCAGAAGCCGTTGCATGAGTTGCCGGCCGCGCTCGCGAGCTTCGGATTGGAGCTTGCGCATGGCGGCGACGAGCTGGTGTATCGCTTCGATGCGCAGCGCGAGCCGACGGCTCTTGTGAAGTTGTTGCGAGCAGTCGAGCAGCAAGGCATCGACTACAAAGACCTGAATACGAAAGAGAGTTCGCTCGAAGAAATATTCGTCAATCTCGTGTCGGGCAGCGCATGAACTATTACGGCGCGCGTACCATTTATCGCTTCGAGCTCTCGCGCTGGCTGCGCACGCTGGTGCAAAGCGTGCTGTCTCCCGTCATTTCAACCTCGCTTTACTTTGTGGTGTTCGGCGCCGCCATCGGTGCGCGAATGAACGCCATCGACGGCGTGAGTTACGGCGCATTCATCGTTCCCGGCCTCATCATGCTGTCGGTGTTGACCGAAAGCGTCTCGAACGCATCGTTTGGCATCTACATGCCGAGATATTCCGGGACGATCTACGAGATATTGTCCGCGCCCATCTCCTCGCTGGAAATTTTGCTGGGGTATGTGGGCGCAGCCGCGACCAAATCCATGCTGCTGGGGCTCCTCATTCTGGTCACGGCGCGAGCGTTCGTGCCGTTCCACATCATGCATCCATGGTGGATGGCAGGTTTTTTGATTCTGACTTCGATCGCTTTCAGTCTGCTGGGATTCGTGATCGGGATCTGGGCCACCGGATGGGAGAAGCTGCAAGCCATTCCCATCATGATCATCACGCCGTTGACGTTTCTCGGCGGGAGCTTTTATTCGGTGAACATGCTGCCGCCGTTGTGGCAGCGTCTGACGCTGTTCAATCCCGTCGTCTACCTCGTGAGCGGCTTTCGTTGGAGCTTCTATGGCAACGCGGATGTGGCCGTGGGCGCAAGCCTTGCGGTCATTTTAGCGTTCATTGCGTCATGCATCGCCCTCGTCGCGTGGGTATTCAAGACGGGATATCGTTTGAAATCTTAGTACCTTTCCGCAAGACTTACCCGTCATCACGACCGGCGTTCACGTGGCGCGATTCCAGCCGCAGCGATGCAGCTCCACCGTGGTCGGCACGTGATACGCGACGAAAATCGCGACGTAATCCACTCCAAGCGAGAGTTTGATCCCCGACAGATTCACGTAGTTTGCGAACAACTCGTCGTTCGCAAGATCGGTTTCGCTCGCTTGGGTGAGGTGAGTGCGGTACCACGCTTGTACCGCCGCCAACGAGTCGCCCGTTTGACCAACGAAGCGCACGCATTGCCGCCCCAGCGCTTCGACGCGCAAATGCGATTCCATTGCCGCATGGCTCAGATTGGGATACGCCGGCAATCCCGTCGAATTGCCGATGACTCGCCGCTCGGCAGTCGCGGCATACGCGACCGCGAGCAACGCGATCGCGCTGGCCACATGCAAGGTGCTACGCATGCGTCGAAACGTCAATTGTTCATGGCGCCCTTGCGCTCGCGCGCCGATGGCGGCGTCCACTGGTAAGTCCAAGTTTCGCTCAGGGGCCGGCCACGAATGCGCAGGAACAAGCGTAAGTCGATGGGATCCACATCTTCATCGGCAATTCGTACATCGAACAGCGCCCGATACACGCCCGAATCGGGCACGAAATGCGCCGTCGCATTCTCGACGCTGCCTTTGGACACGGTGATCACCGGCTCGACCTCGGCTCCGGGTGCGAGACCGCGCAAGTCTCCGCCGGCGAAATCCACGGCGAAATGCCACGAAAAAAAGGTGCGCTTTTGTCCAATGATGCCGCCGATGCCGGTGCGGGTCGCGACGGCCTGTGCGAGCGGCGAGCTCACTGGCATTTGCGATCCCCAATACAGCCGATAACTGAACAGCATCTCCTGTCCGACTTTCACCGGATCCTTCGGATTCCAAAACGCGACAATGTTGTCGAACGTCTCATCCGCGGCGGGAATCTCGACCAGTTGTATGGAGCCCTGGCCCCAGGTCGAGCCGCGCGGTTCGACCCATAGACTGGGCCGCCGATCGTAGTACACGTTGTCGTCCTGATAGTGGTCCCACACCCGATCTCTTTGCAGCAAACCAAATCCGCGTGGATTGTCATCGAGATACGAGTTCACGCGCAGCTGCGCAGGATTCGTCAGCGCACGCCAGAGCCACTCACCCGTGCCCGTCCAAATCGACAAACCATCCGAGTCATGAATTTCGGGGCGCCACTCGTTCGAAATGCGCCGGTCATTTTCACCCGTGAAGAACATGCTCGTCAGCGGCGCAACGCCCAGACGTTCGATCGACTTGCGCGGGTAAAGGGCCGCGTCGATATCCATGGTTTGCGTGGCGCCGGGCGTGATGATGAAGCGATATGCGCCCGTCAGGCTCGGCGAGTCCAGCAACGCATAAATCGTCACGGCGCTCGCGCCGCGCGCCGGCCGCTCGAACCAAAACGAAGTAAAACGCGGAAACTCTTCCGGCCGGCCAAGTGCGGTGTCCACCGCGATTCCGCGCGCCGACAATCCATACTGGCGCGTGTCGCCCACTGCGCGGAAATAGCTTGCACCCAGAAATGCCGCGACATCCGCTTTCCAATTACTCACCGACTGCAATCGAAAACCCGCGAACCCGCCGCGACCCTTCAAAGCCGAGGGATTCAAGCCGCTGCGGTCGTAGGTGTACATCGCCGGGTCGTATTGAATCTCGCGCGCTCGGCCTTGCACGACTTCGTACATGTGAATGACCTCGCCAAACGTGCGGCCGGTATGAAAGAACTGAATGCGAAAATCCGACGGCTCATCGGCCCACAACGCGTGCTCGCCGCGAAAGCGGATGTTGTTGTATTCATCGTACGTGAGCTTGGCGAGCGGCTCGTACAGCGAAAGATTCGGTGCTTGGTATAGCGTGCTCGCAAGCGCCCGTGCTTTGCCTTTGAGCTGAGCGTAATCGAAAGGCTGTGCGGCGCCGGTGCCCTGCGCCTCGAAATTCTTGGCCGGTTCGGCGGCATGAGCCATGGGCCATTGCGCGAGCAACCATAGAGCAACGCACCAGCGCAAGAACAGCTGCACTTTCACGATAGAGTCCCTTGAGATGTCACTAGATCCGAGGTCTTTTGGGCAGTTCGGGCAAAGCGCCCAGTTGATTGAGCAATGCGGGCGACCCGGCGACGCAAATGCGCTCAGGCGGCGTGAGCCACTCCAACGCCTCGTCGACGTGCGCGGCGTCTTCGATCTTTTTCCCGGCAGTCAGAAAATTGGCATCGGGCTGGCCGCGAGGCCCGGCGGGTTTCGGCAGAATGGCCTCGATGTGCGCGGCACGCGCCTCCCGGTGACGCGACAAATGAAACAGCCCATCTTCCGGCAGGGACTCAGCCTCATTGATGAGCTCGCGTTTGCGTGCGACCAATGCAGGCTCGTGCGCCTCTTCCGGGGTGCGCAGCAAGCCCACCTTGCGCAGCGCGCGTGCGATCGACACGCTGCCGCTGAGCCGCGATAGAGGCACGGACAAGAGCAATCCGAGCAGCGCAGGTGCAAGCCATGCGAGAAGCGAAGGAGACAGGAACCAAGCGATGACTGCGGTCCCGATGCCGATGAGCGTCATCTTGCGATAGGCAATCCACGCATCGACGATGGTGCTGTCACTGATCTTTCGCCGTTGCGCGCCCCATCCTGAATCGCGTCCCAGCAACACGGCGAAGACATGGCTGCTCTGCGTCAGCATGAGGATGGGCGCATAGAGCGCCGACATGATGAGCTCGATGGCGGCGCTTGCGACGAGACCTACGATGCCAAACGTGGCGCGGCGGATGGAGTGATGCACGATGGCGCGCAGCAAGCCGATCGCCTTCGGCACGAGCAAAACCGCCATGCTGAAAATAAAAAGATCCAGCATCAGCCTCGCATCGAATCGCGGCCATGTCGGGAACAGCTGAAAATCCCGCGTGAAATATTCCGGCCGGATCAGATGCGATTGCAGCGACAGCGCAAAGCCGATGCATAACATGACCAGCCAGATGGGCGAGGACACGTAGCTCATGATGCCGATTGCCATGTGCAGGCGGTTTGCGGCCGCAAGGCCCGCGGCGCCGATGATTTTCGAGTGTTGTAAGTTGCCCTGCGCCCAGCGGCGATCGCGCACCGCAAGATCGGTGAGCGTCGGCGGGCACTCCTCGTAAGAGCCCGCCAAATCAGTCGCAAGCCGGACTTTCCACTTGGCGCGCCGAATCAAAGCCGCTTCGACAAAATCATGCGACAAGACGTGGCCTCCGAGAGGCTTGCGTCCCGGAAGAAGGGGGAGCCCACAATTTTGTGCAAACGCGTTGATGCGAATGATGGCGTTGTGTCCCCAATAATTGCCGCTGTCGCCAGACCACGCGGCAAGGCCGCGCGCGATGACCGGCCCGTACACGCACGCCGAGAACTGCTGCACGCGGCCAAACAGAGTGTGCGCATTGATGAGGGCAGGCGCGGTTTGCAATATGCCAAGCGCCGGATCGGCGTGCATCTTGCGCACCAGAGCGATGAGGGTGGATGCATCGATCAGGCTGTCCGCATCGAGCACGATCATGTATTGATAACGCGCGCCCCAGTGCGTGACGAAATCCTCTACGTTGCCCGATTTGCGCGCAGTGTTTTGCCAGCGGCGCCGGTACCAGATCGAAATATTCGGCACCGCGCGGCGCAGCCTGTCGAGCGCCAGACTCTCGCGCACCCAAGAATCCGCATGGGTGGAATCCGACAAGATGACGATTTCGAATAGCTGGCTGGCGCCCGAATTGACGAGTGCTTCTGCCATGGCCTGCAAAGCAGCCGAGACGCTGGTCGGGTCTTCGTTGTACACCGGCATGACGAGCGCGGTGCGTATGCCGTCCAGATTCAAATCTTCGCGCACGCGAGGCTCAGGCCACTTGAACAATCCGGCGACAGCGGCGCTCGCGGAGAAGCCGATCCAACTCAACGTGAGCGCAAAGAAAAAAATCATCATGCCTTGCAGTACGGTCATTTCCGCGAAGCGCACGGCATCGAGCATTTCGTAGGCACCGTAGGCGGTGATGCCCAAGGTTCCGGAAAAAATGAGGAACCGCGCGAACAGCACGGAGTAGTCGATTTGCAGGCGCTGTTGTGCCGGCACGGCGTAACGCAGATTTTGAGAAGGCATGGCCAGCGGCGCGGGCGGCGGCATGGCGCCGCTCAACGCGTTCAACCCGATGACCCGCGCAGAGCTCAACTGAGCGTCCGAGGAAATCAAATCGCCCGCCGTTTCAACTGGCCGTCCATCGGTAGAGCCAAGTTTCGCTGATGGGCCGATCCGACTGCATGACACGCAAGCGCAGCTCGATCACATCGGCGGCTGCGGTGTTCAATTCGAATCCCACGCGCACGCCGCGGATCGCAGGATTCGGATCCAAGCTGAGATTGGAAATCTTGCCGGCCGAGGCCGAGAGATCGAGCCGCATGCCAGCTACTTTATCGCCTGCACCGACGAAGTCGATCATATATACCCGGCGATTCCCATCGGCGCTCGCCCCGGAACGCGTGGCGAACACGCGCGCCAAGCCCTTCACCGGCTTGGGCTGCGGAAGCCAGGTGATCCGGTACGCGAGATGCAAAGGCTTGCCAGGCGACAAAGGGACTGCCGGACGAAAAAAAGCCGTGATGTTGTCGTTCGTTTCGCGCACGGTGGGTAACTCGATGAGCTCCACCGAGCCGCGGCCCCAATCTGAGCGCGGTTCCACCCATGCGCTGGGACGACGCTCGAACTCGGCGTCCAAGTCTTCGAAGTCTTCGGTCGTGCGTGAACGCTGCACGAGACCAAAGCCGCGCGGCGCTTCCGCCGTGAACGCCGAGATTTGTAGTTTTACGGGGTTTGCCAGCGGTCGCCAAATGGATTCACCGCCGGCCGTCGTGATTTGCAATCCGTCGGAATCATGCACTTCGGGCCGGTAATCATCGCGCCGCAAGCGGTTGGTCTCGTCGTATAAAAACATCGAGGTGAGGGGCGCAACGCCGACGGCGCGCAACACCGTGCGGGCGAACAGGGTTGCATCGACATCCATGTGAGTTTCAACTCCGCTCTGCGCCTCGAAGCGATACGCGCCGGCGATCGAAGGACTATCGAGGAGCGCATAAATGACGATTCGATCAGACTTTGCCGTGGGCTTTTCGATCCAAAACCGCGTGAATGCGGGAAACTCCTCGCCCATTGGCTCAGCCATGTTGACGGTCAGGCCGCGCGCCGACAATCCATAATGCGTGCCCTTGGCGATGGCGCGAAAATAACTTGCGCCTTGGAAACGCATGAACTCTTCCCATGTCGTGCGCGAATTCAAGCGGCTCCGCACGCTGAATCCTGACAGTGGCAGCGTGATGCCCGCAATTTCTTGCGGAACGTCGGGCCCGAGCTCGAACATTCCCGGCGTCGCGATCACGTCGCGCCGCTGGCTGCCCTCCATGATGGAAATGGCGATGGGCGTTTGAAAGTAAAATCCCGCCGGCAGTAACCCCAGACGAAACGGCGAGGCATCGTTTGTCCATAATGCCGCGGCGCTGGCGAAGCGAATTTGCCGATACTGCCATGCCGGCAGTTGAGTCAACACGAGTGGCAAATTGGATGCCGGCGCGCGGTAGGGGGAAGCAGCGGCTCGTTTCGCCGCCTCGAGCACCACTTGCATGTTGGCGGTGACGGGCGGCTCGCCTTGCGCGCTGGATGAGACTTGGCATCCGAGCCATGTGAAGGCGGCGAAGGCGATGCGTGAATACAGCGCTGCGTGACCGCTTGGCATACACTCTAATGATACATTTGAATCCGCGGATGGAGCGCGCGCGAAATCAAGGCTGAAGTCCCAACGAGTGAGTCAATTCTGACGCAGATCGCCGCGGGCGACGGTTGCGGGATGGCCCGTTGCATCGATGAGTTCGGTGGACTGCTGTGGAGTCTCGCGCGCCGCTTGTCGCGCACTCATGCCGATGCCGAAGATGCGACGCAAGAAATTTTCACCGACATTTGGCGCAGCGCCGGCCGCTTCGATCCAGCCTTGGGAAGCGAGCGCATGTTCGTCACCATGATCGCGCGTCGCCGCCTCATCGATCGCCTGCGGAAAGTATCCGCCGAGCCTGCGCTGGTTTCGGACGAGGTGCTGGAATCGACCTTCGAAGGCGTCAGTGCCGATCAAGCAGAGACCAGTATCGAAGCCGAGCAGGCGCGTCGTGCTGTCGCGGAATTGCGACCCGAGCAACGCCGCGTGCTCGAGTTGAGTTTGTTGCAGGGGCTCACCCAAGCCGAGATCTCTTCGCGTTTGAGGCTTCCTCTCGGTACGGTGAAGACTTTCATGCGGCGCGGCCTCCTGCAAGTCCGCCAAGCAATGCAGGCAGCAGACGAGTCGCCGGTCCGAGGGAATGCGCCGTGAGCGAAACGAGCGAAGGGAATTTCGACGTCGTCGATCTCTTGATCAAGAAGGTCGCCGAAGGTTTGAGCGATGAGGAGGAGCGGCAGCTTCGCGCAAGCCCCATCGACACCTCGCGCGAGTTGCATAAGCTTGAGCGTGCCGCTGCCGCCGTGGTGCTCACGAGCCTCGGTACGCGTCACGCCTTGCCCGATGCGCTGCGTGACCGATTGAATCGACAGGCACTGCCGTTCGCGAAATCCGGACTTGAAGCCTTGGGCGCCGCCGGGCAGCCGCCGGAAGAATCCGAGCTCAACCAATTGAGCGACGGCGAGGCTGCTTCAACTGCTGCAATGAGCGGAATCATTTCGCCCGATGAGCGACGCGAAGCCGCGTTGCGCGAAACTGCGGCGCGCGAACCCGCGGCGGTCGATCTTGCGGAACGGCGCGCGGTCATGGCGGAGCGAGAGGCTCGCGAAGAGCTCGCGCTGAGTCGGGCGCGCGCAGCGCGCGCGCGGACGTCCGCCATCGTGGGCTGGTTGGCCGCGGCCGCCGCCGCGGTGCTCGCGGTGTTTCTGTTGAACCGGCCGGAAGCGCCGCGGCCGGTGATGATCTCGCAGACGGCCAAGCCGCAAGCGCATCGACGTCAGGTTCCAGCCTCGCCGTCGCCGCACGAGCGTTCTGCTCCCGCACAAACGCCTTCTCAAGTGCCCTCGCCTCAAGCCTTGCGCGATGAATTGCTGGCGCGCACCGACAGCATTCACTGGGAATGGAAGTCTCCTGACCCGAAGGCCGAGCAACCCAGCGGCGATGTCGTATGGAATCCTGCACAACAGAGGGGCGTCGTGCGCCTCGTCGGCGTACCGAGCAACGATGCCGCCCGACAGCAATATCAGTTGTGGTTTTTCGATGAGGCGCGCGATGCGCGTTATCCAGTCGATGGGGGCGTGTTCGATGTACCGCCCGGCAATCAAGAATTGATGTTGGCCATCCAGCCGAATCACCTAGTCAGCTCACCCAAGATGTTTGCGATCACATTGGAGCAAGCGGGCGGAGTCGTCGTGTCGAAACGCGACCATCTGGTCCTCATCGCCAAAGCAGCGACTTGATCCTCACGCCAGCGCCGCCTTGATCCCCAACGCCCCAGCCATCACTTGATCCAGGCGTCAGGCGCCGCAGGTGCCGTTCTGATGGTGCGGCCGGCGGCATTCGCATCCAACACCGAGACCGCGGCTTCGAACGCCTTCCAGCACACCCCACCGTCTCGAGCGGCTTCGCAGACTGCACTCGATGCGCTGCGCGAGTTCGATGCGGCCGCCGCGGCGCTCGCACGTGCCGGTGTGCACGTGGTCGTCGCCGAAGACACGGCAGAGCCGCACAAGCCCGATGCGCTGTTTCCGAACAATTGGGTGAGCTTTCACGCCGATGGCACGCTCGTGCTGTACCCCATGATGGCGCCGAGCCGCCGGCTCGAGCGGCGTGAGCAAGTGCTCGACGAAGTAAGCCGCGCCGGTGTTTTTCGCACCACGCGTATCGTCGACTTGACGGACCATGAGCGGCAGCATCGTTATCTCGAAGGCACTGGGAGCCTCGTGCTCGATCATCGGAACAAGGTCGCCTATGCGTGCCTGTCGCCGCGCACCAGTCTCATGGTCTTGGCCGATTTCGCGCAACATCTTGGATTTGAGCCGGTCGCTTTCGAGGCCGCCGCGAACGAAATCCCGATCTATCACACCAATGTCATGATGAGCATCGGCACATCGTGGGTCGTTTGTTGCGGCGAAAGCATCATGAGTCTTGCGCAGCGTCGAGCCGTTGAACTGCGGCTCGAGCGCTCGGATCGCGAGATCATTGAAATTTCGCCAGCTCAAATGCACGCATTTGCCGCCAACGTTCTGGAGCTTGGCTCGAAGCAAGGCGCGGTCATCGCCATGTCGGAGACGGCGCACGGCGCTTTATCGAAAGGGCAGCTGCGCACTCTCGAGAGATACGCGCGACTCGTGGTGGTGTCCATTCCCACCATCGAGTATTACGGCGGGGGCGGAGTTCGGTGCATGCTCGCGGAAATCCCGATGGCATAATGCCGCGGATGCTGGAGCTCGGCGCAAAGTCGCTCATCGCCTACTTCCTCGGTGCCATCCTCGGAAGTCTAGTGATCGGCCGATTTCGCGGCATCGACATTCGCACCATGGGCAGCGGCAACGCGGGCGGCACGAACGCCATGCGCACGCAGGGCGCGCTATTCGGCATCGCCGTGCTCGCCATCGACATCCTCAAAGGCGTGCTCGCCGTGCTTTGGCTGCCGAGCGCTCACCTACCCGGCGTGCCCATGGATTTCGCGGTGTCGCGAGAGTGGCTGCAAATGGCGTGCGCGGCCGCCGTCATCGTCGGGCACGTGTACCCCGTGTGGTTTGATTTTCGCGGGGGGAAGGGCGCGGCGACGGTGGTCGGCGTGATGGCTGGATTGCACGCGTGGACGCTGATTCCGCTGGTCGCGACTTGGACCATCACCCTCGCGCTGAGCGGGTTTGTCGGGCTCGCCACGATGCTGTCGGCCGTCGTGCTGGTGCTCGCGGTGGGCTTGAGCGCACCCGACGATATTCCGTTTCTCGTCTTTTGCATCGCGGCCGCCCTGTTCATCGTGTTCACGCACCGCTCCAATATTCGGCGTATGTTGCGCGGAGAAGAGAACCGGGCAAGTAAAGTCTGGCTGTTGCGGCCGCGCGCGTCGTGAACGGCGCAGCGCTGCTCAAGTACTTGAGCGACGGCCAGGCCCACTCCGGCGTTCGGCTCGCGCAATCCTTGAAGATATCTCGCTCGGCTGTTTGGAAATCGATCGAGCGGCTGCGGCGCCACGGCATCGATATCCGGGCGCATTCGCGCGCGGGTTATCAGTTGGATGCACCCGTTGAGCTGCTCGACGCCAAGCGCATTCGGGCGGGAACGCTCCCCGCAATGCGTGCAAAGCTTGACACCCTGGAAGTTCGCTTCGAAGTGGGCTCGACCAACAGCGTGTTGCTCGAGGCCGGGCCGCCGCCCGCCGGCAAGGCGCGCGTCTGTCTGAGCGAGCTGCAAACTCAAGGCCGCGGCCGCCGCGGCCGGCCTTGGATCAGCGCGTTCGGCCACAGTCTCATGATCTCGATCAGTTGGAATTTTGCGGAAGCGCCGCGCGATTTGCCCGCGCTGAGCTTGGCGGCAGGCGTGGCGGTGGTGCGTGCATTGGAAAAATTGGGGGCGCGACAACTCGGCCTCAAGTGGCCTAACGACATCTGGTGCGACGGCAAGAAACTCGGCGGCGTGTTGATCGAGATGCGCGCGGAAGGGTCGGGCCCGGTCTTCATGGTGCTCGGCTTGGGCCTCAACGTGTCCATGCCCAAACGGCTTGAAAACATGATCGAGCGCGCCGGAGCGCAGCCAGCGTGGCTCGCGCAATGCATGGCGAGTGATCCTTCGCCCACGGCAGCCAAGTCGCGCGATGCCGAATTGCGCGATCCCCGCGTATCGCGCAATGCCGTCGCAGCCAGCGTGCTCGAGCAGTTGCTGGAAATGTTCGCGAATTATTCGCGCCACGGGTTTGCGATGTATCGTGAAGCGTGGAGCACACTGGATGTGCTGCAAAATCGGCCGGCTCTCTTGCGCATCGAGCATGAGGAGTTGCTTGGGACGGCGCGCGGCGTCGACGGCGCGGGGCATCTTCTTCTGGATGCGCAGGGTCAGCGCCGTACCATCGTGTCGGGAGATGTCTCGTTGCGGAGCCGCGCCGGGTGAGGTTTCTCAGGGCCATCGTGCTCGCGCTGCTTCTGGCCAATGTGGGCTATTACTTGTGGGCAGGAGGCGTCGGAGCGGACGCGGAAGATACCGTGCCAGCGCGCGTGACGTCGAGCATCAAGTTAGCCTCCGAAAGCGCTCAGCCAGCCGCAGCGCCCGCACTCGCGACGCAGTCTGCACGCATGGAAGGGACCGACAGCGCGCATGCAAAGGAAGACGAGCCCGCCGTTGCAGACGATCGATCCTCCGCGTTGTTGACCAACGTCAAGCGCTGCATTTCCATTGGCCCGTTTCGCGATGTCTCGGAAGCGGCGCGGGCGGCTACCACCCTGCGCGCTAGCGGATACGGCCCAAGGCAACGAGTGGCTGAAGGCGAAGTATGGGCAGGAGTTTGGGTCTATGTGCCGCGTCCCGACGGATTCGAAGCTGCGAGTCAGGTGAATGCGGCGCTCAAGAAGGGAGGCATCGACGATGCGCTCGAAATGCCCGGCCCGAGCGATGCCCCGGTGTTCTCGCTTGGCGTGTTTAGCGACACCAAACGCGCGCAAGCGCGCGTTGCACAGGCCAAAGCGCTCGGGCTCGATCCATCGCTGTCTGATCGCAAGCGCAATGGCAATGTGTTCTGGGTCGACGTCGATCTGAAATCCACGGATAGCCTCCTCAATCCCGCCGAGTTGCGAGGCGAAGCCGGCAGGATTACCCGACTGGAAGTGAAAGCGTGTCCGGCAGGGTAGGCAGGCTTGCCTTGCACGCGATAACGGATCGCGGCACATAAACATCCACCCTCGGTGCTCGTGTTAGGGACATTTCCTCAGCTGCCATTGCAGCCAATTTTAGAACGCACATCGCATGAGCGTCGTTATAATCCCACGCACCATGCCGGCTTAGCACAGTGGTAGTGCAACGGTTTTGTAAACCGTAGGTCGGGGGTTCGAATCCCTCAGCCGGCAGAATTCTCTCGTAACTTGACGTCTAATCAAGGCCGACAGAGTCTACAGAATTCCAACAAACCCGCATATTCTCGGTATTTTGGTGAGTAACCGAGTTCCGTGGCGTTTATTGACATTGCGCTCTAAAGTTGGATAATTTTTGGGGTAGGTCAATTTCCTGAAAGCTGCTACCCCATGTTAAGCGAGACTGCAGTACGGAACGCCAAGCCGCGCGAAAAGCCCTATAAGTTGAGCGACGAGCGCGGCCTGTTCTTGCTCATCAATCCGTCGGGCTCGCGCTGGTGGCGTTTCAAGTATTCTCGCTTTGGCCGTGAGCGTGGCATGTCCATGGGCATCTACCCTGATGTCAGTCTCACGATGGCGCGCAAGCGTCGTGATGAGGCGCGCCGGCTCCTGGCCGATGGCATTGATCCAAGCGCAAAGAGAAAGGCTGAAAAGCTCGCGAATGCGAACACTTTTCGAGCGATCGCCGATGAGTGGTTAGGTTTGCAGAGGGCAAAGCTCAAAGGGTCAACGCTCTACAAGGCTCAGTATCAGCTCGAGTCGTTCATTTATCCGCGCCTCGGCAATACGCCGATAACGCAAATCACTGCGCCGGATCTACTCGCCGCACTTCGGCGAATCGAGGCACGAGGGACACACGAAACCGCTCATCGAGCGAAGCAGCGGTGCGGACAGATTTTTCGCTATGCGATCGCGACGGGTCGGGCAGAGCAAGATGTGTCGCTGCATTTGCGTGGCGCTCTAGCGCCGATTGTGACCACCAACCGGGCCGCTATCACGGATCCATTGCAGGTTGGTCAGCTTCTGCGGGCCATTGACGGCTATGCGGGGGATGCCGTGACCGCCTATGCGCTCAAGCTCGCGCCGCTCACTTTTGTCAGGCCCGGCGAACTCCGACTCGCCAGCTGGTCTGAGTTTGATCTGGACAAAGCAGATTGGCGCATCCCGGCAGAGCGAATGAAGATTGGCGAAGCGCATCTTGTTCCACTTTCAATGCAAGCCGTGGCCGTCTTGAGAGAGCTTCAGTCGATCTCGGGCGCAGGAGAGTATGTATTTTCATCGCTCCGTACTGGTAGACGCCCGATGAGCAACAACACAGTCAACGCTGCGCTTCGTCGACTCGGTTACACACGAGAAGAAATGACCGGGCATGGCTTCCGCGCTCTCGCGTCAACCTTGCTCAACGAGCAGGGCTGGCACCCCGACTTAATCGAGCTACAACTCGCGCATGCTGAACGCAACAAAGTGCGAGCTGCCTACAACCGTGCGCAAAGAATCCCGGAACGCCGAAAGATGATGCAAGCGTGGGCCGACTATTTGGACGAGCTGCGAGAGCAGCACATCAACAATTTCTCCGCGCTTCGAGCGGCTTAGGCGACGAGATTGTCTGGCGCATGTAAATGGTTCAAGACGCTTCAGCTCGGCTCCTAGCGGTTCTTCTTAGCTATCGCACACGCTAATTCGATCACCGGATCGATTTGAAATTCTTGGACGATAGCCTGAGCGGTCGTCTTTCTTTCGAATTCTAGTGAAGTCCATTCAAGACTTATGATGTCGCGTGAGTCGCGCGATTGCGAAGCGATTCAGAGGCTTGCTAATCGACGCGGCTCGCAATTTCCCTCGCGGCTCACGCAAATCACTTCTAACCCCTTGTGCAGACAAGACTTCTTCGAAGGCGCGACTCGCGCCCTTTAATCTTGCTGACACGTCTGCTCTTTTTCTCCATCCCACTGTACGACGTCTTGCATTTCTTTCAGCGCCCTGGCGGTAAGCGAAACTTTGCGCGCAGTTTCTTGAGCATGGTTTCGGCCAGCTGCCGACTTTCGTTTTCTGGTCGGGAGATCACAGATGGAGACGGCGATGCCGACTGCATCGACGCAAGCGCGCGAGTCCGCTCGACTGCTGCACTCGGTGCGAACTCGCCAAGTTGAGCTCGGCTGACCAGTCGAAACAGGAGCGCTAAAGGCCGGCGCACACGCCCCGCATGCGCTAAGGCTCCAATCTCGTCGAGCACTGCCTGCTGCTGCTCCTTCGGGCATCGCTCAATCATTCGGACAGCGTACTGGTGCTGTACGCCCGCCAAGATCTCCGGAATCTTTAACGACTTTGTAGCCACTACAACGGAATTTCGGTGGTCTAGACGAGCCACGTCCGATGCAGTAGTAGTTTTTTGATTTACTTCGCTTTGAACTAAGTCCGTATGATCTATATCGCCTGAATTGCCGCCGACGGTTTCCCAGGGCATGGCAGGGGCGGTAACTTTTCTCGCATCGAAACAAGAATCCCAAAACCAATTGCCATTCGGGTCGTGGTGCCGGGAGCGAATAAGATAACCAGCGGCCTCGAGCTCCTTGATAAGCCGTCGAGTTACATCGCGACCGATATGCCCGGACTGCCGTCTAGGATCCTTGATGAGGTGTGGCAAGATCTGAGCGCGAATCTCCCACCCCTTAGGTCGGGACGCAAGCCAAATGCCGAGGTATCGCGCAAGAGGCGAGAGTTCTGGGTCCTCGATCAATGCGTTTGGAATAGGCTCCCATTTTCCAAGCTGGTGGCGCACTCGCACGATCGAGCCTCGCTGACGCAACCACGCATATTCGGCAGCGTCCAAGCGAAAGTTGTTGTTCAGCCTTGCCGAATGTAACGCCGCAGCTCATCCGCCAAGATGAAAGTGCGCCGCCCGTCCTTGCGAGTCTTTAGCAGGCCTTCACGAATGCGCGCGTAGACGGTTGCCCGGCTCAAACGCAGAATGCGCGCGGCTTCCGATATCTCGTAGCGGAAGTTAGGAAGAGTTTCGGCCTTTGATTCCATTGACGCCTCCACGCGTGCAAAAGCGCGTGAAAAAAGTTGAGATGCAGCGTCTATATATTTGTACGTAAAAGATAGCTCAACGATTTTTGAGTAAACCTACTCTGTCGTACGTAGCGGCTCGTTACAGTACGCTTCCTGTTTGAGAATGAGTCGCAATTTGCGCAATGTGAGTCGCGGTTCGCGGCGGTTCCCGTCCCTGAGTTGGCGAACGCCGGTCTCCCACCCCCGATAGTTGACTTGCGAGCGAATTAGGTATCAACCCACCGCTGCGGAGGGAACGCACGATTAATCGCAGCTACTACGTCCCCAAATGCCGCAGCGATATTGCCTCTTGTGAATCTCACTTGATCCACACCGGCAATATTTGAAAATTCCTCCGTACCATTCTCAAGCAGAACTGCAACCCGGTGGAATCCCCACTTCCCCTGCCATAGTCGCAATTCGTGAATTACGTTATCTCGCGCCCGACTCGTGCCATCGGTCCCTACGTTCTCTCCAGTAAGAACATGCAGTCCAAATTCACACTCCTCTAACATCCTATGAAGCGATTCTTGAATGTGTTGCGAAGTTCGACTACCGGTTTCATATGCGACGATCTCAAACTGCTGCTTGTCCTGCAAATGATCCCGAAGATCCCGCCATTGAGGATCTCTTCCATGGCCGAGAAAGATCCTGGGGCGTGCTGACACGCGACGAACACCGGATTGCGATCTTGCTTCGTCGAAAATTCGGGAAATTCGTTCGATCTCCGCACGCGACGGCGATGCGACGGAAACATTCGTATCGCCATCACTCCATGCCACTCGAAGTCTCCACGTTTGTTCAATGGAAGGCGCAAATTGAGCTTCTAGCGGTATTTTGTTGTAGTCAGCAAAGAACTCGTCAATGTTCTCGCCGTAGTCCCATCCTGCATCTTGAGTTTCGACTGACAGCGTCCAGTAGGTTCGGCGATCCTGCGTTGCGCATTCCTGCAAGCAGTTCCAGGCCCGCATCAAAATCGCAGACTTGAAGAAAACGCCCCGAAATCGCACACGCTTTTCCATTACATCAATCAAATGATCCGCAAACTGTTGCCATCTCTATGCGCTTCAATATGTTGCCGCGCAATGCCGCAAGCTACGACGGGCCGCTGACTAACTTTACAACGTTGTTAGTTGGTAACCGCGGAAATCGGAGTTTCAGAAACAGCGCTGGCGACAAAAGAAGCAAAGATCTGCTTTCAAAATCGAAGTTTGCACAATAAGTTAGGTAAGACTCGCGCACCTCCTAGAGATCAGACTGCTCGTGAATCGTTCATCGGGACGCTCGAACGCTCGGGACGGACTTGGCCACATGTGAGCGCGTTATAACTTCCGGCTTACAAAACCGATTTCCCCACAAGTTAAAAATCTTTGTTCGACATGATCAGATACTCCTGCTGTAGCTAATTCCCAGTGCAGTCCGGCTTGGCGGCCGGTTATTCGTTGGTCTCGAAAGGGCCGAGGAAAAGTCTAATGTACCCATTGCGTCTTGTTCACGAGTTGCGGCCCGTGTTGCCGTGGACCATATTCTCCCTGCCCATCTACGCAGAGCACGGGGCTGCCCAAACGCTGCACGAACGGCGATTTGCCGGGCACTGGGATGAAGACAATGACGAGCGCATCTTTGCCGCTGTCTTGGACGTGTTCTTTCGTCATCCTCAGACTCTGTGGAACCTGTACGCCGTTGGAGAACGAAAAGGTCAATTGACAATATGGGCAGCCGCATTCCCTATTACTGATCAATCGGCGTGGGCGGCTGCATCGGCCGGCCCGGCTATCCAAGATTCGTGGCCCGCAAAAACAATCAATCTTTATTCAGAAATCTTGCGCACGGGCGGGCGCCAGATGATTGAGACAATGACTGAGGGTGAGCTGCTTCGAAGGTTTCCACCAGATCACGACCAGCTGAATTGGCTGATCAACTTATTCGAGTTGGGGCCGCCTAGACCGCTCTGCGCAAGCTGAAGGTATGCCGCATTAACGTCTCCACCGTCTTCACTGTGTGCGGCTGAAGATTTGTGACTATTGAGGTCGGTCCATACAAAGTGATTGCAGATGCCGCTTAAGTTCGAGACGAAAGAAGGGGTGCCTGAGCAACGCAGTCATTTGACCATCCAGCGATATATTTCGATCACTGGGCACTTAAGCATTTTTCTGAGTGTGATAATGACCGAGCAAGATTTTTGCAGGGTCTGAAAACATCCGGCAGCGTGCTCGTATTCTCTCAGCTAAGTCTCGCGGAATATTCCGGACCAGACGATCCTCGTCATGCCGATGCCGTAGCGGAGTTTCTGGAATTTGCGTTACCAAACCTTTATTTCGCCTTTTTTGATGTGAGTCGCGCCATGGACCGCGAAGCGACGAGAATGAATCGCTCCTCTCGGCTGGCTCCTCCGCCCGATCTTGATCTCCTTGCGTTGGTTGCCCAAGTACGTCTGGACGGATTTCGAGCTTTTTCAATTGCGAGCCTGATCTGCGAAATTGATATGCAAAAACACAGGTTGCGTCCAACCGTTCAAAGAACAAAGATACGACTTCAGCGGCACGTCGAACTACTCCGTCGGAATGCGCGCGTTCGGAAGCAGGCAAAGCACTTCAAGAACCATCCTGTCAGCTCGCCAACGCGAGCAGTCATTCAAAAGCTACTGCGTCCATTCTTCTTGGATCGTGAGGCCCCATTTACTTTGAACGACGCAGTCGACCTTCAGCACGCAACTATTTCTCTTGCATACTGCGATTTCGTTTTGCTTGATCGTAAATGGGAGAGCTTTGCCGCTCAGATGTTGCTAAGGTTCAAAAAAGTTGGATACGCGTTCCGAAAGCCGCGAGTATTCTCAGGGAAGAGCGACGGCGTCCACCGTTTCCTGAATGAATTCGAAAGCAGGATCTCGGATAGATCAACACGGCACCGCGTGGCTGATTACTGCGATAATAAGCAAAACTTAGTTTAGTCTTGAGCGGCTCTCGGAAAGCTCTCTGCCTTTCCGGCTGAGCTACAAGGCACGAGCCCGTCCGCGCGACTTTCATAAACCCAATCGTGAATTCGAAGTGAAATGGCGTAATTCTTCGAGTCGATACTTAATTTTTCCGAGGGCAGCAAGTCATCTCATTCTACAAAGATTGAGTTTATTTCTGCGCACATCTCCCAGGTATCGCGCAGTGCGGCTAACAATCGTTGATACTTCCCGATCTCGGCGAATTGCAGCGTTGAACCCTTCCTGTCGTTTAACCATTTGTAGGCTGGCTTATACCCTCCAAGTTGATACTCCCAGACGTGTTCCGGTACATCGGAGAACCACTGTGTGTCGTTGATCTGCACTCGCCCATCATGCTCTCGATGGACGCGAATCACCCGGCCATCACCAGCGCCTTCGAACTTGGCGGGGAGCGCCGCCGATACTAGGGCTTCTCCTAAGTGGAGACGGCGAAGTATGCTCCCGCATCTAGCTAGACTGGCGAAAGCCTCTGGGGATTTAGGAAATGGAATCCGCGGAAAACTGTTTCTAAGGAACGCAGTGAATTTGGTCCGGTATGCCGACGCATGCAGAGTGGCGTAAATGTAGTCGAAAACAAACACCTCATCTCCAGCCCTCGCTCCCAAACCAGATGCCTTACAGAGCCTTCGAAAAAGTGCTTGATTGAAATTGATCTGACGTTCTGTGTCTAGCGCACCCAATCGCTGATACAAATACAGCGGAAAGTTCATAGCATTGGAAGCAGAGGTGCTGGAAAGAAAGATCGCTTCTGAGATGCAGTCGGTCACGAAAACATGAGCGAATCTTTGATCACGAAACCCCTTAGTTGTAAGCAGCCCGAAGTTAGGACCAGATAAATAGTTATTCATCACTTGCGGAACTGGCCATCCCACGAATCCGCGTGATTCGCCGGTATAGAGTATGTATCGTTTGTCAAACGGTCTATAATTAATGGGCTTGATGTAGCCTCGATCGTTGTGTGATCTGACATCGTTCAGAGCACGTTGATACGTCCAATCTCTGACGTCGTCACCGATTGCGTATTTCTCGCGAACTCGCGATTCCGGTTCATGAAGAAAGTCCTGCATCGACTGCCAAACGGCGTCTTCAGACGCCTGGATGCACAAAGAATCTCTTTTGGTCACAATTCCATTGCCAAACACTAGGAAGAGTTCTGCAAGACTAAAACCTGAGTTGAACTCTGCTTCAAGCTCGGAACTTTGGTTCAAGAATTGAAATTGAGGCGAAGTCGGATGTACGTGTGTCCAACTTAGGGATGAAACGTTCGAAGACCAAAGAGTCTCGTACTTTGCCTTCCGCGTGCCGAGAAGATCAGCTCGATAAACATTGGGCGTACGTTTTTCTCCTTTAAGTCGTCTTTTCCTGACCCCCAAAAAGATAGCAACACCTTGGAGAATATCGAATACGTTCTGGTCGCTCGAACCATCGGCGGACACTTCTTTTCGATTTGAGTTTCCGTGCAAGTCGAGAATGTAAATAGCGTCGAATGTCTGAAGTAGATGCCATCGCATCCTCTGAACGTGGGATTGTCCAAATATCCGTGAGGCGTAATCATTCCAACTACGCCCTCTCCATTCTTTTCGATCATGTGCTCCGAAAACCGCATGAACTTTACGTAGTCGTCGTTTAGCCACTTCGAATTCTTTTCCTTCAGTTTGGTTCGTCCGCCGGGCTCGTGCTTATAAACATCGATCAAGCGCGTGATCCACTCGCCCTTATTCTTACTTTCGCCAGAATAGGGAGGATTTCCGACAATACACATGATTGGCATTTGTCGCTTAATCTCGGACGCGTTGCGCGCTTCAGTTGCTAGCCATTGTGCAAAAAGACTCTGGACGACGACGTCACCCTCTTCTAGCGAGTTCGTGAGATACACGCCAAGCCTAGGCGGAGAGCGCGAGGGCACGTAGCCCAGGCTCCTAAGTACCATGTCGAGCTTTATATGACACATGGCATAACTCGCCATGAGTAACTCGAACCCATACACTCGAGGCACCAACTCCTTTTCAACATACGCTGACCATGCGCCGGGAGAACTTTCTTGCACCTTAGCGGCAATTTGCTTCAACACGGCTGCCAAGAAGGTGCCAGTTCCTACCGCCGGATCAAGAACCTGAATTCGGTGTACGCGTTTTTTGATTTTGGCGTTTTGCCCAGTGTTCCATTCAATTTGAACTGTGCCTGTGTCAGACAAGCCGAGAGGCAGTCCGAAACTTTCGGTCAGGAGCGCATCTACCGAGCGGACAATGAACGAAACTACCGGTTCTGGTGTATACCAAACGCCGCGCGCTTTACGTTTCGTCGGATTGTATTCAGCGAGAAATGTCTCATAAAAGTGAAGGAACGGATCTTCTTTGCCGGTCAGGCTTCCGAAACCCCGCATAATTTGCGACATGTCACACGCACGAAATACATCTGCAAGTTCGTCTATGAGCCATCTCACCCGCTCGTCTAGATCCACGCCTGCGATATAGCCGAACAATGATCTAAGAAAGGGATTTGACTTTGGTAGGAGTTCAAGGGCTTCAGACCGGCTAAAGGTGTTAGCAGTTGAATCGTGAAGGCGTGCCGCGAAGAGACCGTAAGCGATCGTTTCTGCATAGATGTCTGCAAAATCATCCACCGAAATATCGTGAATCAGATGTTTGCGAATTGCTTCGTATTGCGCTGTCAGTTCGCTTGGCGAATCTCCATCTGCGCGGATAGCTTTTGCCATGACATCCTTAATCAGGACCGCTTTCCCCGCCATAAGCTTTGTTAGCACAGACGCAGAAGTAATCGTAGGAGGGCGGTTTGCGATGAAATCAATTAGTTGATGAGCGAGCTCTTCGAATTGATTCGGTAGCGGGCTGATAGAACCGCCGGTGAATTCTGCGATTGATATGGTTCGAATGTCAGAGCCAGATTTGTAAAACTTGAAGTTGAGTCCGTTTGTATAAATCAAGTTGGGAAGCGCTCGGCGATAACGCTCAAGCTGCGCTGCGTCGGCGCCTTGTAACCGATCTAGATTGACCGAGACGTCCTTCGCTTCGCAGTGGCCAACCACAATGTTTCCGACTTGGATCGAAAGATCAGGGGCACCGCAAGCCACTCGCTTCGGCTCATTAATGGCAGAAACGCCAGTGCGAATTCGTTCGAACAAACCCTCTAAAGCGGAGCGATAACTATGCTCGGTGGCATATCCTGTTTCGAATTTAGCCTTGATCTGTGATGCGAATAACGCGATGGAAGATGCCCCTGACATCGCACACGTCCTTTGTCTTGCAGTCAATTCTTCTGCGCCGCGTAGAATAGCGAGAAGCGGGGTTGGGCAGGTCAGGACTTTGTTGTCCGGGAAAACTTCGCTGTGCCTGCATGGCAGCGACGAGCTCCAACAGTTCATTCCTATGCTCGCGCAGTTAGCGACAGGGCAACAGGCTCAAATGAAAACAGAATCGAGTGAATGATTTGCAATACGTGTCTTGCGCTGTAGGACAGACTGGCAAAATGCATTGGCTACGATCGGACCCCTTTGGAATGGGGAATTTATCGGGGTAGGCGAGCGTTACGCGATTCAGGGTTTATCGACTAATCAATAACTTAATTAGGAATTTCGAATCCCTCAGCCGGCAGAATTTCCACGGGTCCTAGCCGGGGCGCATTCCGGCTGCTCAAGTGATGAACTCGGTCAATGCATCAGTGAGTAAGAGGCGATAGCCCACACCAAGCTCGGTAAGCAGAAAGCGCGGATTGCGAGGATCGGGTTCTAGCTTGAGACGAAGATGCTTGATGTAGGTGCGCAAACCGCGCGCATCGCCCTGCCGATCAGGTCCCCAGACTTCTTTAATTAGCTGGTCTTGGGTCACGATCAGCCCGGCATTTCGCGACAGGCAATCCAAAAGTCTGAACTCAATTGGCGTTAAATGAATCGCGCCGTTAGTAGCCTTGTCTCGAGCGGATCGCGTGGCTAAGTTAACTTCAACCGCCCCGACATCAAAAGTGGGGGGGTCTTGTCGGTTGCGAGCACTGCGACGCACGGCAGCGCGGACTCGCGCAAGAAGTTCCGGTGCGCTAAACGGCTTAGTCACGTAGTCATCCGCTCCGTTATCGAGCGCAACGATTTTCTCAGACTCCGCAGTGCGCGCTGAGAGAACGAGGATCGGCACCGAAGAGATCGTTCTGATGGCCTTGATCACCTCCTGCCCGTCGCGATCTGGAAGACCCAAGTCAACAATGACGAGATCTGGGCGGCAATTGCGCGCATCGATAATTGCACGCTCGCCCCGATCGGCTTCAATCAATCGGTAGCCTTGCGCAACTAAGAGCGTCCGGATGATCTCGCGAATTGCCGGGTCGTCTTCAACGACCAATACGAGGAACATCGCGTCGGTCATCTAACTTCCCGAGTTGGCAGGCCGAACGCGAACTTCGCTCCGCCCATGTCGCTCTGGCCGGCCACGATCGTCTGGCCATGCGCCGAGACGATCGCGCGACAAATCGCCAGGCCCAAGCCTGCACCGCGTGTATTGTCTTCATCACGGCCGCGGGCAAATTTCGCAAACAACCTTTCAGGGTTTTTTCCCGGAAGACCAGGGCCATTGTCTTCCACGCACACCTGGATGTAGTCATGCTCAAGGATGGCCGTAATCCGCACCCGCGTTTCCGGCGGCGTGTGTTTGAGGGCGTTATCAAGAAGGTTCTGAAAAACTTGGGTGATCAATATGCCATCGACATACACGAGGGGCAGATCGTCTGGAATTGAGAATTCAACGGAGAGATACAGGGCGGAGCGCTCCAGATGATTTAAAGCCACGCCTGCTAGATCATCAACGCTTTCCCAATCGCGGCGCAGAGCAAAATTAGGCCCCTCAAAGCGCATGAGGTCGATGACGTTGGTTACGATGTCGGCCATGCCATGAGCCGTGCGCTCGATCGAATCGATCAAAGTCTTACGCGCTTGCTCATCGAGCGGGACGGTCGGGTCGCTTAGTGCGCTGCTTGCGCCGGTGATCACGGCTAGAGGGGTGCGCAAATCATGGGAAATGGATGCGAGCAAGGTGTTGCGTAGGGATTCCGTTTCGATGCGCACATGCGCAGCCTCCGCTGCGCTTGCAAGGTTTGACCTTTCGATGGCGAGTGCGATCTGGCCTGCGAAAGTTTCGAGCAGATGGCGCTGCTCGGGCAACAGGAGCCGCCTGCGCTGCGTTGGCAGCACCGCCAACACGCCCAAGGTTTGGGAAACGCCTTTCAATGGCAGGTATTGCGCCTTGGCTCCGGGCAGCGTATCCGTGCCAAGACCAGTGGGGATACTTTGATCGAACGCGACCTGCGCTACCGATAAATCCGCGCCTCGGAATGAATTCGCCAAGACTTCATCTCGCGGATAACGCAATCGTCCGCTCGCATCCGGCAAGAGCACTGTTGCCTCGCTTGCGAAGGTTTCCGCAACGTGGCGTACTGAGACTCGAGCAAGGTCCGACACACTGCGCGTCGCGGTGAGCTCGCGACTCATCGCATAGAGAAGCGAGGTTCTGCGCTGCCGCGCTCCGGCGACGCGTGTTTGCGCGCGGACATTGGCCACGAGAGTTGCGATAATCAATGCCACTGCGAGCATCACGGCGAAGGTGACGAGGTACTGAAGGTCTGCGACCGCGAAGGTGTAGCGGGTGGGTACAAAGAAGAAATCAAACGCTGCAACGCTCGCGATGGCGGTGAGCGTCGATGGGCCGCGCCCCAACCGCAACGCCGACACTGTAGTTCCGAGCAAATACACCATGACGAGGTTAGTGAGCTCAAAGGTGGGGTACATCAATGCAGCAGCGCCCGTGCACAGAAGCGTAATTGCGAAGGCGCCTGTGTAGCGCCACCAGCGAATCGCTTCGCGCGTGCGATACCCTGTGTCCCTTTCGGGGAGTTCCTTTTCGGGAACTCGCCGCGCGATCACGGATACATCGATGCCGCGGGCTTCGCGCACGAGTTTTGTTGCCGTGGACGGGCGCAGGAGGGCGCGCCAACCACTGCGCTGTGGTTCACCAACGACGATGCGCGTGACATTGCGAACGCGGGCATATTCAATGAGTGCGGCGCTTGCAGATGAGCCATCCAACGTGACGGTTTGTGCGCCCAGCGATTCAGCCAAGCGCAGACTATCGACGCGTCGATTGCGAGCGCTTTCGCCTAAGTTCAAGAGGCGCGGAGTTTCCACCGATACCACGAGCCACTCCGCATCCAGAGCGTCGGCAAAGCGTTTGCCAAACCGCACCAGCTGCTCAGCCTGATCATTGGGGGATACGGCAATTAGGAAGCGGTCGCGTGCGAGCCAAGGCTGCGAGGTACGTTCACGCCCTGCATATTCCCGGGCTGCCGCATCGACGCGGTCGGCGGTGCGCCGCAGCGCGAGTTCGCGCAGAGCGAGCAGATTGGGGACGCGAAAAAACCGCTCGGTCGCTGTTGCGACACGCTCTTGGTTGTAGACTTTGCCGGCCCGAAGTCGCGCAAGTAGCTCTTCGGGCGGCAGGTCGACGAGCTCGACCTCGTCCGCCTCATCGAAGATCCGATCGGGTACGGTTTCTTGTTGTTGGATTCCGGTGATGCCCGCAACAAGATCATTAAGACTTTCCAGGTGCTGAACGTTCAGCGTCGTCCACACGTTGATACCGGCTTGGAGTAGCTCCTCGATGTCCTGCCAGCGCTTGGCGTGGCGCGGCGCAGGGGTGCCGTCGACAAGATTCGAGTGTGCGAGCTCATCGACCAGCAAGGTCGCGGGCTTGCGTTTGAGTGCGGCATCAAGATCAAACTCACGGCGCTTAATGCCATGATATTCAACTTCCAGAAATGGTAGTTGCTCGAGACCTTCCAGCAGACGCTCCGTTTCGGCTCGCCCGTGCGGTTCAACGTAACCGCACACGACGTCGACATTATTTTTGTGCGCGCTGCGAGCCGCTTCGAGCATCGAGTAGGTCTTGCCGACGCCAGCGCTTGCGCCGAAGAAAACCTTAAGGCGGCCTAGCTTAGCGCGTGCCTCGTCGCGGTGAATCTCGGCAAGGAGCTGATCCGCGCGCTGGCTATCTTGCTCAGACACGTGCTCAATACTGCCTTACTTTCGCTCGTCTAGCGCAAGGTTCAGCTCGAGCACATTGACGCGTCGCTCGCCGATCATGCCGAGAAACGGCTCACGTGAGTGAGCCTCGATCAAATTGCTCACCATTTGAATTGAGATTCCACGAGCCGTCGCAACACGTGCTGCTTGATACCGCGCTGCCGCGGGAGAAATCTCTGGATCCAGTCCGCTGGCAGAGGCCGTGACGAGATCAACCGGAATCGGTGCGCGGTTATGGGGATCGGCCTTGCGCAGCGCCTCAACCGAGCCTGCCACGCGGGTCGTCAATGCAGGGTTGAGGGGCCCAAGATTTGAGCCGCTCGATGCGCTTGCGTTGTAGGGTTGGGGCGAAGTCGCAGACGGCCGACCCCAAAAATATTGTTCTCCAGTGAAATTCTGCCCGATCAAGCTTGAACCAATGGATTTGCCATTACGCTCGATGAGGCTTCCAGAAGCCTGCTTCTGAAAAGCGACCTTGGAAATCCCGGTGATCAAAACGGGATACGCAATTCCCGTTAGTAAGGTCATTACGATCAACAGGGCGACTGCCGACACTAATGAACGCATCATCATGACCGTCTCCTTCAAGCCAACCCAGTGGCCCATAACAGCGAATCGATCAATTTGATTGCGGGGAAGGGAATCAAGACGCCACCTAGCCCGTAAATCAACAGATTGCGGCGCAAGAGGGGACCCGCGCCTAGCGGGCGATATTTCACGCCTTTAATCGCGAGTGGAATGAGCGCAATGATAATGAGGGCATTGAAAATGACTGCTGAGAGAATGGCGGAGTTTGGTGTTGCGAGCCGCATGATGTTGAGCGGCGCGAGCTGGGGATAGGTTGTCGCGAAGGCCGCCGGGATGATCGCAAAGTACTTCGCCACATCATTCGCAATACTGAAAGTGGTCAAAGAGCCACGCGTCATGAGCATCTGCTTACCCGTCTCGACGATTTCAATGAGCTTCGTCGGATTGGAATCAAGATCGACCATGTTGCCGGCTTCTTTTGCTGCCTGCGTGCCGGTATTCATGGCGACAGCCACGTCCGCTTGCGCAAGCGCTGGGGCATCGTTTGTGCCATCGCCAGTCATTGCAACCAATCGACCTTGGGTTTGGTGCTCGCGAATCAGCTTGAGCTTTGCTTCCGGAGTGGCTTCTCCTAAAAAATCATCCACGCCCGCTTCTGCCGCAATGGCCGCGGCGGTCAAACGGTTATCGCCCGTGATCATGATGGTTTTAATGCCCATTTGGCGAAGGTCAGAAAACCGTTCCTTGATGCCGCCCTTAACAATGTCTTTAAGCTCGACCACCCCAAGTACTTTGGCTCCATCACATACGACGAGCGGAGTACTGCCCTTGCGAGCCACGGCTTCCACCGTCGTCGTGACTTCGCGCGGGAAACTTTGGCCAAGACTAGATACGTGCTTAACAACCGAGTCTGCCGCGCCTTTCCGAATTTGACGGTCGCCGACATTCACTCCGCTCATCCGAGTTTGCGCGGTGAAAGGAATAAAGGTCGCATTCAAAGACTTGAGGTCACGCTCACGCAGATTAAATTGCTGCTTCGCAAGCACAACGATGCTTCGGCCTTCAGGTGTTTCGTCCGCAAGGGAAGCGAGCTGAGCAGCATCTGCTAGATCGCGTACCCCAACCCCAGCCGCGGGCAAAAACTCCGTGGCTTGGCGATTACCGAGCGTGATCGTCCCGGTTTTATCGAGAAGCAGTACATCGACATCGCCCGCTGCCTCGACCGCACGCCCTGATGTCGCAATCACGTTGGATTGCATCAATCGGCTCATGCCCGCGACGCCAATCGCAGACAAAAGACCTCCGATCGTCGTTGGGATCAAGCAGACCAGTAGGGCAACGAGCGCCGTGATCGTAATTGGACTGCCAAGCTTCACCGCCTGCACGCTGAAAAGCGAAAAAGGCAGCAGTGTGACAATGACTACCAAGAACACGAGCGTTAGCGCGACGAGCAGGATCGTGAGCGCAATTTCATTCGGAGTCTTTTGACGCTTCGCACCTTCGACCATCGCGATCATGCGATCAAGAAACGTCTCGCCCGGATTGACCGTGATTCGAACCACGATCCAGTCAGACAACAACTTGGTACCGCCGGTAACAGAGGCAAAGTCACCGCCTGCTTCACGGATGACGGGTGCCGACTCACCAGTGATGGCACTCTCATCGACTGAAGCCGCGCCTTCAATCACTTCACCATCGACCGGGATCACGCTCCCTGCCTCAATGAACACCACATCATCTTTGCGCAGATCATCTGCCCGCGTTGGCGTTGAACTGGTATGAACGGAAGGGTCAGATAGTTTTTTCGCAATAACCGTTTGCCGCGTTCCGCGCAGCGCCGAGGCCTGCGCGCGGCTTCGGCCTTCGGCAAGCGCCTCCGCGAAATTGGCAAAGAGCACGGTGAAGGCAAGCCAAATCGTGATAGCAAGAATGAACCCAGGCGACGCTTCACCCGTACCTCGCAAGGCTTGGATGTACAGGACTAACGTCACCAGCGTGCCGATGTACACAACGAACATGACAGGGTTTCGCCATTGGACACGTGGATCGAGTTTGCGCAGCGACTGCACGATCGCAGGACCAATGAGCTCACGATCAAACAAAGATAAAGATTTACGCGACATAAATGATCCCTAGTGCGCAGCGGCTAACAGGTAATGCTCAACCACAGGTCCCAATGCGAGGGCTGGCACATAGTTCAAAACGCCGATCAAAAGGATCGTTCCGATAAGAAGTGCGACGAAGAGTGGTCCGTGTGTCGGCATCGTGCCCTCGGTGACAGGCACACGCTTTTTCATGGCGAGAGACCCTGCGACTGCAAGGGCAGCAACAATCGGCCAGAACCGTCCAATCCACATGACGATGCCAAGAGCAATGTTGTAGAAGGGCGTATTGGCGGAAAGACCAGCGAACGCACTGCCATTGTTGTTTCCTGCTGAGGTGAATGCGTACAAAATCTCGCTGAAGCCGTGCGCACCAGGGTTTGCAACGCCGGCAACGCCGCCGGGGGAAAGCACTCCGACCGCTGCACCGATCAACACTACAAATGGTGTCGTCAAGATAAACACGGAGACGAGCTTCATCTCACGCGATTCGATTTTCTTTCCCATGTATTCAGGCGTGCGACCGATCATGAGGCCGGCAATGAACACCGCGAGCAGTGCGTAGATCAACGCCGTATAGAGGCCCGTACCGACGCCGCCAGGCGCCACTTCGCCGAGCTGCATCAAAAAGAGCGGCACAAATCCGCCCATTGGCATGAGCGAGTCGTGCATTGCGTTGACGGCACCGCAAGAAGTCGCTGTGGTTGCGGCAACGAAAGGCGCGGAGGAGGCAAGTCCAAATCGCGTCTCCTTGCCTTCCATGTTCCCGCCGGCTTGGGATCCACCCGCGCTCTGATCCACTCCGTGTGCTGCGAGTAACGGATTACCGCCCACCTCGCTGTAAAACTCGACGAACATCATGCTCAGGAGCAGCACGCCCATCGCAGTAAGCAGCGCCCAGCCTTGCCGGGTATCGCCCACGATCTTGCCGAAGGTGTAGGTCAGTGCAAATGGAATCAACAGCAGTGCGATGATCTCAAGCACGTTCGAAAAGGGCGTCGGATTCTCGTATGGATGTGCAGAGTTCGCGTTGAAGAATCCACCGCCATTGGTTCCAAGCTCCTTAATAGACTCTTGCGATGCGACCGGCCCCATCGGCAGCGTCTGCGTTTGAGTCGTGGCGCTTTCCGTGATGGGATTGCCTGATGCGTCCTTAAGCGCATTCCCATCGGCATCGACTTTCGGCTTATCGAACGTGGTTGCAGTGAGTGTCGTTACGTCTTTGTATGCATCAAAATTCTGAATGACACCTTGACTCACCAGAGCAAGCGCCAAGACCGCTGAAAGTGGCAACAGGATGTATAGGGTCAATCGCGTCATATCGATCCAAAAATTGCCGATACTTTTCACCGTGTGGCGCGCAAATCCGCGCATGAGTGCGATCGCGACCACGATGCCAGTCGCCGCCGACAGAAAGTTTTGAACGGCCAAGCCAGACATTTGCACGAAGTAACTCATCGTCGATTCGCCCGAATAGCCTTGCCAGTTCGTGTTAGTTACGAAACTAATCGCATTGTTGAACGACGAATCTGCACTCACGGCCGGCATGCTGGCGGGGTTTAAAGGCAGCACGGTTTGCAAGCGCTGCAAGGCGAACAAAAGCACTGCCCCGAGCGCATTGAATAGCAGAAGTGCTCCGGCGTACTGCCACCAAGTCATTTCCGTTGCGGGATCGATTCGGCAAATGCGATAGAGGAGATTTTCGAATCCTGCGCCCGCGCGCACGACGCGACTGCGGCCCTCCATGACGTTGGCGATGTAAAGCCCGACGGGTTTTACACCCAGGAGCAACACACCGAAGATAACGATGAGCGTGATTTGAAACTGAGTGTGCGGGTTCATCGCTAGAACTTCTCTGGCTGAAACAGGGCGTAAATCAGATAGATGAAGAGCAGAATCGCAAGAATAGCGGCGAGCCAATACATGACGCTCATGACTCTATTTCCATGCGCTTGAACGCGGAGACTAAAGCGGCGCAAGAACCGTATAGAACCAGAATTCCAATCACATACACAAAGCTCATGGGTTGTCGCCCCTGCAAACTGACTCGGTGAGCCTATCGAGAAGCGTGTGAAAATGTTGTGAAAAAAATTGCCCGGGTCTGAATGCCTACTTCAGATCGGTGTGAAAATCGTGTGAAGATTTTCGTGAGAAAAATTCACACGATTAGGTCTACCGAAAGCATTGTTTCGGCGCGTAGCATCTTCGACACGCGAGTCCATCGACTCGTAATTAGGAGTTGGCTACGTGTTTCCCATAAGGTCGAATTTAAGTTCAGCCGTGGCGCTTGTATTGTTCTTTGCGGCCACGCTCGCGCAAGGCGCACCTGACACCTCGCAGACAACTGCGCCGTCGCTTTCCTCGGTTCTGGAGTCCTCTGGACTCACACTGAATGGATACGTCGCAGCCTCTTATTATCACTCGAACGGCTACAACACCTTCCACCAATTCGACGTGCGGCACGATACGTTCCAGTTGGATCAGGCCGCGATGACGTTGGCATACCAGCCGAAAGACGGGTTTGGCGCGCTCGTCAATGTGGTTGCGGGTGAGGATATGAAAATTCTGCATTCAGCCGAAGACGGAAACTCACAGAGATTTGATCTCGTGCAAGGCTTCGTCCAGTACGCGACAGGTCCAGTGACCGTGATCGCAGGCAAATATTTAACACTCGCCGGTGCTGAGGTGATCGCACCGACCGGCAACACAAATTTCTCCAGATCCTTTCTGTTTTACGCAGAACCCCTCACGCATACCGGCATTAGGGCAACTTGGGCTGCGACCGATACGCTTAATCTCATCGTGGGGGTGAACAATGGATGGAACACGACTTCGACCTCCTATGGCTCAAAGACCGCTGAGCTGGGGGTAGGCTGGACACGCAGCAAAGCATTTGCGTTCACGATCCAAGGCTATAGTGGCAAAGAGCCTGCCTACGATGCGCAACGTACGTTGATCGATGCCGTAGCTACCTACAACGCGACCGAAGCACTTTCATTCGTATTGAGCTACGACTGGGGTCGCCAGAAACAAGTGGAGGAATCGAATCTTTCATGGAATGGCGTTGCAGGCTATGTCAACTATGCATTCAACGAGCAGTGGCGAATCTCGGTTCGCGGCGAATACTTGGATGATCGCGACGGCTTCGTTTCTGGAACCGATCAGAAGCTAAAGGAAGGAACACTTACCCTCGGATTTTCGCCAATCAAAGCCTTCGAGCTTCGTCTCGAGGGCAGATTTGACCGCGCTAGCCAACCAACATTAATTCGTTCTGTGGCGGACGGTGCGCCATCAACATTGGCACAGAATCAAACAGGTTTTGCGTTACAGGGGCTCTTTAAGTTTTAGCGCTTGTGCAGAAAGGAAGAAGCAGGCGGCGGGCCGATTACTGCGTCGGGCGATGAGCTCGTCATGGTGGCGGGCTTCATCCAGGTAATCGCTCAGATACATGCGCGCCGGCGTGTAGCCAGTCGCTTCGTCATTTCAGATGGGGGACTTCGATTACGATCTTCTGGCTGCGGCGGCGATAGTTCCCTCAAATTGAAGAAAATGATCGGCGACTTGCACCGCCTATAAAAGAAATTGCAACATTCGAAAAAAGCTGTCGAATCCTGACATCCAGCCACGGCAACGCATATTCTAAGAGCTATGCGCACCGCGCAGGCGGCTGTTCATATGATGGAACTAAGTTTCATTCGTGCAGCGGATTCGACGGCGGTGACGAAGAGTTATTTGCTGCATGTGCATGGAGTTCGATGGATTCGTAGCCTACGCTACTTCCACCAAGTGATGATGAGCCCGCCGCACACGATCAGCGCGCCGCCAATCAAGATTGGTACGGTGGGAACTAGCTTGAATGCAAAAAAGCTAATGACTTGCCACATCACGAAAAGCGTTGCGATATACAGGCCGACGACTTGAGAAAACTCCAATGGGGCGAGGTTGAGTGCAGTGCCATAACCCGCCAGAAACAGCGCACCGATCAGGAATAAACCGATCCGGGCAGCGGCCACATGCTCGTAAATGGCAATTCGAAGAATTGCATCGCCGCTGACTTCGAGGGCCGTGGCGATGATCAGTACGAAGAGCGGATGGCTAAGAAATGCAGACTTCACGTTGCGATCCTAATTTTGCGGTCGGATGTCTCGAGAGGCTCTGGCGCGACGTAGCGGGACGCGCCATGATCCTGTAGATCTCTCAAACAAGGAACACAACTATGCCCGATTCTTATCGCGTCGCCATCATTGTCGGAAGCCTGCGCAAAGAGTCACTCAACCGAAAACTCGCCAACGTCATTGCCGCGTTGGAGGCTCCTGGCCTTACGTTCGAGATCGTCGAAATCTCGCAGCTGCCTCTGTACAACCAGGATGATGATGCAAATCCGCCCAAAGCTTCGGTGGAATTCAAGAGCAGGATCGCGGCGGCCGACGCGGTCTTGTTCATCACGCCAGAATACAATCGCTCGGTTCCTGGAGTGCTGAAGAACGCGATCGACATTGCGTCTCGGCCCTACGGTCAGAGTGCTTGGAGCAAGAAGCCCGCCGGTGTGATCTCGTTGTCGCCGGGCGCCATGGGCGGCTTCGGCGCCAATCAAAATTTGCGGCAGTCACTCGTGTTTCTCGACATGCCGGCGCTTCAACAACCGGAAGCCTACATTGGTGGCGCGGGCGATCTGTTTGATGACAATGGATCCATCAAGAAGCCAGAAACGCGAAAGTTCATTGATCAGTTCATCGTCGCATTCGCTGCTTGGGTTCAGCGAAATGCAAAATCCGGTCCCTGACCAATCAGGGGGCGACCGCCGATCACGATCGTCGACGTCAATTGCCGACCGCCAATCGCCGATTGCCGTCGCGCATTGGTCTGTTGCAGTGGATTATCGGTGGGCGTCAGGTCTGTGCCGGTGTTCAGCGCATGCATTTCTGTTGTGCTCGGCAGCGCCGGCATACTCGAAAGTTGCTTCGTGGGCGAAGGCTGACGCGGGCCTTCGCGCTGATCTGATCGTAAATATTTTCTAATCAACTACTGTGGCCAGGTTTTGTATGACTCCCAAACAAGGTAATCAACATGTGGAATTCCTACACTCGACGCAGGACTTTGAGCGCGACTTTTGCGTTGATTTCCAGCGTGGTCGCGTTCCAGGCCCCCGCCCAATCGATGGACCCAACCACGGGAACCAAGTATCGGGCCACGTCGGACATGAAGGAAGTGCTGATGGCTTTGGCCGACCTGCATGGAAAGCCGATCGAAACACTGAGCCCAGCCGAAGCGCGCTTGCAGCCGACCGTGGCAGATGCCGTGAATTCCGTACTTCAAAAGCACGGTAAAGACACCGACCCAACCAAGCTCGTCCCGGGCGTTACGAGCCGAGATACCTCGATCCCTGGCCCCGCCGCGTCTCTCCCCGTGCGGGTCTACACGCCCTCGGGGTCGGGTCCGTTTCCCATCGTCGTCTATTTCCATGGAGGGGGTTGGGTCATTGCCGATAAGAACGTCTACGACGGTGGTGCACGCGGCCTTTCGAAAGCCGCCCGGGCCATTGTCGTGTCGGTGGATTACCGCCGTGCGCCGGAAGCGAAATTTCCCGCGGCATGGGACGACGCACTGGCCGCTTATCGATGGGTATCTTTCAACGCGGGCTCGATGAATGGCGATGCAGACCGGCTCGCGTTGGCGGGTGAGAGCGCCGGCGGCAACTTGGCGGTGTCGACGGCGGTGTCCGCGAAGGCCGCCGGAATCAAAGCCCCTAAGGCGATTGTTGCGGTTTACCCCGTAACGCAAACCGGCAGCATGACCACGGAATCCTATGTTGATTCAGCGACTGCGAAGCCGCTGAATAAGCCGATGATCGAATGGTTCGTCAAGTATCTGCTCGCGAAACCCAGCGATCAAATGGACCCGCGGTTGGACATTGTGCACGCGAACTTGAGCGGCCTGCCGCCTGTCACGATCATCAACGCGCAAATTGATCCACTACGCAGCGATGGCGCGATGCTGGAAGATGCACTGAAGCAGGCGGGGGTGAAAGTCAGCCGCAAAGAATACTCCGGAGTCACTCATGAATTCTTCGGAGCCGCTGCCGTCGTTGGAAAGGCCAAAGACGCGCAGTCCTATGCAGGCGAGCAACTGCGGGCGGCGTTCAAGTAGCTCGCGACGCTGAACTGCGCCGGGATTGGATGAGGGACACCAGCTCTCGAAACTGCATGGATTCACGCAAGTCGATGTCTGCAAGCGGGTCATCATCCCTCACTAACGTGAAGTCGGCTCGGTTGATGAATCGCCGAATCGAGTCGCTCATCAATGCAGGCACATCGGTATCGGGCCGAAGCTCGGAAATTCTCTCACCCACATAATATTTCGCAAGATACTCGGCGAGCCGATGCGCAATCGTGCGCTGCTCATTGAAGAAATAGTCGCGAATAAATGCGCTGCGGGCCCACCAGTCTGATTCCGCCTGCATATCAACAATCCTCGCCAGTTTTTCAGGCAGTGTATGTCGACCGGGCCAGACAAGACAATGGGGCCTATTTGCGACAGAGCTTCAAAGCGCCCATGCTAGAACACGCGTAGACTGCCCTTGCTAGAACCCGCGTAAGCTAGCCCACGCGTGCCTAGAACATTCTTCGCCGAGCTCGTTAAGTTCCTTGGTCCAACGCACCGATGACTCCTTCGAATGGACCCAGAGTGATTTCTGCGGCGTGGGACGCGATGTCGCGACTCGGGGAGGTCGACAAGATCAATTGCATCGGCGCGATGAGCCGATAGGGAGTGTCTGCAAAGTTCAATGCGATGAGGAGCCGCCTCGAGCCGCTCGCGCGCTCATAGGCGAACACGTTATCTTCAACGAAACGCTCGCGATAGCTGCCGATGGTCAAAGCCGCTTCTCGCCTGCGCAAATGAATCAAATCGCGGTAAAGACTCAGCATCGAAGCTGAGTCGCTTGACTCTGATTCGACATTGACTCGCCATGATTCGGCCCCAATGGGCAACCAAGGGGTGCCGCTGGTGAATCCCGCGCCGCTCGCCGGGCTCCACGGCATGGGAGTTCTGCAAGGATCCCGCCCCAAGCCCAGCCCGGGCACGTTGATTTCCCACGGATCCTGCAACGATTCCGCCGGAATATCGACGTCGCTCATGCCAAGCTCCTCGCCATAGTAAATGGTGGGCGTGCCACGCAGAGTCAAAAGAAGCAGTGCTGCCAAGCGTGCGTGCGCCAAACTTCCCACGCGGTTGATGAGCCGCGATTTGTCGTGATTGCCAAGCACCCAATTCGGCCATCCGCCCGGCGGCAACGCCGCTTCGTATTCTTTGACGAGCGCGGCAATCGAGCTGGCAATCCAAGGCGTATGCAGCAAATGGAAATTGAAGGGTAGGTGAAATCCCTGCAGCGATTCGCCGTAATACAGCATCAAGCGGTCGATGGGTAGATAGGCTTCTCCGATCAAAACGCGATTCTTGAACTCATCGAGCACATGACGCATTTGCCGGATCATGTCTTGAGTTCCCGCCTGATCAGAGGTGTAAACGCGCAGCAGGCTGCGCGCCGGAGACATCCCTGGCTGCCAAGCGGGGTTTGGTGGATTGTCGATCAACGACTCATCTTCGATGAGCATGTGGATCGCATCGACGCGAAAGCCATCGACTCCTCGCTGCAGCCAAAACCGAAGTACCTCGCACATGGCCTGCTGCACTTCGACATTGCGCCAGTTGAGATCGGGCTGCGCCGCTAGATACGCATGGTAATAGTACTGGCCTGACAGCTCGTCCCATGTCCATGCCGAACCGCCGAATTCGCTCACCCAATTGGTCGGAGGTCCCCCGTCCGGCGAGGCATCTCGCCAAATGTACCAGTCGCGCTTCGGATGGCTTCGCGAAGAGCGGCTGTCGAGAAACCAAGGATGTTCGTTCGAAGTGTGATTGGGCACGAAGTCCAAGATGATCTTGAGTTGGAGGCGGTGGGCCTCGGCGACCAAGCGGTCGAAGTCTTCCAGGGTGCCAAAAATCGGAGCGATCTTTTGATAGTCCGAGATGTCGTATCCAAAGTCTGCCATGGGCGAGGAAAAAACCGGCGAAATCCATAGCGCCGAGACACCCAGCCAGACCAGATAGTCCAAACGATCGATGATGCCCGGCAGGTCGCCGACTCCGTCGCCATTCGAATCCATGAATGAACGTGGGTAGATCTGATAGACGATGCCGGATTGCCACCACGCCGATGTCTCGGGGCTTTCGCTCATGAACTGTCTCGCGTTGAAACGCTGCGGCACTATCCTACAGACTGCGCGACGCGCATCGAGCACTTTGTCCGAGAATCAAACTCCGCAAGGACATCGACATGCCTAGAGACCCCCGCTCGGCCGGCCCGCGCCCGCCGTTCCCGAAACAAACGCAAAGCGCGCCGGGCTCCACTCAGCAACTCGAGCCGAAAGCGGATCACGGCGAATACTCCTACCAGGGGAGTAACAGGCTGAGCAACTGCGCAGTGTTGATCACCGGCGGGGATTCCGGCATCGGTCGCGCCGTCGCCATTGCCTTTGCGCGGGAAGGTGCGGATGTTTTGATTTCCTATCTTGACGAGCATGAGGATGCGAAGGAGACCGCGGGCTGGGTCGAGCGCGCAGGGCGGCGTGCCGTGCTCGTGCCGGGCGACATTTCCGAAGAAAGTCACTGCGAGGCCTTGGTTGACAAGGCAATGACAGAATTCGGCAGGCTCGACGTGTTGATCAACAACGCGGCGTATCAACGGACGCATGAAAACGTTGAAGACTTTTCCGCCGATGAGGTACGCCACACCTTTGCTACCAATATCGAGAGCATGTTCTTTTTGACGAAGGCTGCAACGCCGCACATGTCTCCAGGAAGCAGCATCATCAACACGGCGTCAATCCAGGCAGATGACCCCTCGCCGGAATTACTCGCCTATGCCGCGACCAAAGCGGCGATCACCAACTTTACGGCGTCGTTGGCCCAACAACTGGGGCAGCAGGGAATTCGCGTCAATGCCGTCGCCCCCGGGCCCGTATGGACGCCGCTCATTCCTTCCACCATGCCAGCGGACAAGGCATCCACGTTTGGCGCAAACACCCCGATTGGCCGGCCCGCTCAGCCAGCGGAGCTCGCGCCGGCCTACGTGTTCTTGGCATCGGATGATGCCACCTATATCACGGGGTCGACTCTTCCGGTGACTGGAGGCCGGCCCATGTTGTAATGCTCGCAGCCATTTTGGTCATGGGTGTTTCAGGCTCTGGCAAGACGTCCGTCGGCGCCATGCTCGCACGGGAATTGACCCTCGCATTCGTCGATGCAGACGCTCTGCATCCTGCGCATAATCGCCGCAAAATGGCCTCAGGAATCGCGCTTGATGACGCGGATCGAGCGCCTTGGCTCGAGAAAGTCGGCGCAGAGTTGGCGGCCGGCAATGTGGTGGTTGCCTGTTCTGCTTTGCGGCGCAATTACCGCGATCGCCTGCGTGCGGCAGCACCCGGTTTACGCATTGCTTTTTTACAGGGTTCCTACGCACTGATCGCTCAGCGAATCGAAGGACGTCGTCATGCATTCATGTCGCCCTCGCTCCTGAAATCGCAACTCGCCACTCTCGAGCCTCCGAGCGCCGACGAACACGCATTCACGATGGATATCTCCCGGTCTCCGGAGGAAATCGTCGCGCGAATTGCCGCATGGGCCAAGGCTCCTGCGTCTGCCGTTTGTCCTGCACACCAGGATTACACTATCTGACCCGCCACTGCATGCTTCACCGATCGACTCTCTTATCCGACGAAGCGATGCTTCAACGGCGTTTCTTCATGTCGAAACACGAGGTCATCTATGGCGAGCAATCAGAAGTCAGATCAGAAGTCAGATCATTCGAGCCAATCTGGCGGATCGGGTACCGGAGGGTCGGGCAATTTTGCCAATGATCCGCGGCGCGCTAGCGAGGCGGGTAGAAAAGGCGGCGAGCAATCAAGCCAAAGCGGCAGCAATTCAGGCGGTAGCAATTCAGATCGTAGCCAAAGCGGAAGTTCTCAGCGGGGCGGGTCGCAAACAGGCTCCCAGAGCGGGTCACAGCAAAGCGGATCGCATCAAAGCGGTTCTCAACAGAGTGGCGGGTCGCAGCGTGGGGGCTCAGGAAATTTCGCGAACGATCCCGAGAAGGCGCGAGAAGCGGGTCGAAAGGGCGGTGAACATTCGCATAGCGGGGGATCGAGCAAATAGTCGATGACGTAGACTCACGCGATGCGTCGGAGTCGCTGCCGGCGCGGGCCAAGGGGGGTGGCAGTCAGCCACCCCCTCATAGAGATCAGAAAGCGACTTGGAATCTCGTTAGAAATACTTTCTCATCGTTGCGGTCGGCGCCACCGGCTGCTCCGCCATCAAAGCGGGTTTGCGCGTAATTCGCTGCGATTTTGAAGTTTTGAGACAAGTACCAGTTGACGCCCACGACCCATTCGCTCGCCTTGCTGGCGCGGTTCGCTGGGTTTGCAAACGAGTTTGCTCCATCGGCAAACGCGTCATTGTCGATATCGAGCTGACTGACGCGGGCCACGAGCTCAACGGCTCCCCGACCCTCCTGACCCGGACGATACGAGGAGCGTGGAATGACTCCCTTGAATGAGGCATCCTCACCGGTCAGAAGCCATGATGCGGCAAGCTGCCATGCATCATGATGGAGAGTGTCGGCGCGGGTGTCCGCTGCCGCCGTGCGCCGTACTCGCTGCGCCACTTCAGTGTATTCGCCCAGTAAGCCAAATGGGCCTACGTAATAGTAAAACTGCGGGGCGACTCGACTGCGTTTCCCGCTCGAGAGAGTGTAGCCAT
Organism: uncultured Steroidobacteraceae bacterium; assembly: GCA_964247385.1. Classification (GTDB taxonomy): domain Bacteria; phylum Pseudomonadota; class Gammaproteobacteria; order Steroidobacterales; family Steroidobacteraceae; genus TMP-86. The sequence continues at coordinate 81,162 of CAXTUB010000008.1, forward strand.
CGGGCGAGCCCACGGTGGTTCCGGTTCGATAACTAAAGAAGGTTTGCTGTCCCACGGTTCGGTACGCAGGCAGCAAGGTGTTGGTCGCTGTCGCGTTGACATCCGCGCCTGCATCCACGGCATGTGACCAGGCAACACCCACTCCCAAGCCGCGCAAGGCGGAATTGTCTGAATTGAGGAAGGGGTTGGAAAAAATCCGCGCATCGATGTCTTTGTCGCGATTGTTGTCGACGTCGGGCGATGAGTTATTTTCGCTGCTCGAGCCATCCAGCGCCCCGTTAAAGAAACCAATGGCGTAGCTCAGGCGGTTGCTGAGCAAATTGCCGGAAAACTGGATGCCGATATCGCGGTTGGGAACGAGTGATGTGGGGTAGGCGCGCTCGATAAACTTGATGTCTGCAGCACTCTGCAGCCGCTCGAGACCGACCGGCGCTTTGAGTTTACCGGCGGTCACCGCGAACCACGGCTTGAATCTTGCGGTGACCCAAGCGTCCTGAATGACGGTGCGGCCTCCCGCAAAGTCCGGCATGATGCGAAAATCGTAGATGCCGCCTAGCGTGCCCTCGAAGATCGGCCGCACGCGACGTAGCAAAAAAGTGTCGGCACTGTCAGGCGTGATACGATCGCTGAAGTAGCGGCCATCCGCCTGCAACAGGCCGCGAAGCCTGAAGCTGTTTTGCCCATCCTTGGTTTCCAGAGAAAAACCTTTCGGGCCTGCCTTTACGACTGGGGTATCTTTGGCGGCCGCGGCGGCGTCGGCCGCTTCGGTTTGCAATTCCAGCTTGCGCTCGAGAATGCGAATTCGCTGCTCCTGTTCTTGATAGCGCTCCTCGAGGCTCTTTGCCTGACTTTGCGGCTCTTCTTGAGCGCAGACATAGCCTGTCAGAAACGGCAGACCTAAGCTCAAGCTGGCGGCTGCACGGCGGCCGCTTACGCGAAAACTCTTCACTAAAATACTCCCCTTGCCGCAACCACGTTGCGATCTGTTGTGGTGAGCGATGAGCCTACGGGTTCGAGGAAGTGCCGCAAAAATAACCTTTTTCCATGTGCATATAACATTTCGTCAAGATTGCTCGGTTTTTCAAGGCCACCGATACCTCAAAGTCCTACGTCAATTTAGGTCTTAAGAGCCGACGTACGGGCGAGCGGTTGAGCGAGACTAAGCACGCATCCGGAGCTGCTCGAATAGTGCAGCGTCGGTTCGTCATTGCATCCATCACACCATGAGAGATCGTTATGAATACTTCAGCAGAGAGTCAGTCATCCAGCGAACGTCCCGAATCCCACTCGCGCAGAGAGAGCGAAGCGGGCAGCTCGATTCTCGGCGAGATGGGTAAGGTCGGAAATCAGGTGAAAGACTATGCCAAGCGCCAAGTCGATACGGTGCACAGCGCAACGAATGCCGTGAGAGATTCGGCATCGGAAATGGCGGATTCAGTGATCAGCTACACCAAGGAAAAGCCTTTCCAAGCACTGTTATTCGCAGCCGCGGCGGGGGCACTCGTCGTCGCGGTACTGCGAGCGGTGATGCCTTCGCGCAACGATTGAGCGCGTGCCGGATTTGCGCCGCACACGTCTGAAGGCCCGCTCAGCGGATCCACGCGTGCGCAGCGCGATTGCTAGATCATAAATTGCAAGTCAAGGTTCGGGAATGCCCCGATATTTGGCAACACGGAAGCGAGGCTCGGGCCGCTGACGCCGAACCACTGCGCCAATGTGGCGGCGTACTGGTCGACGGCAGTACTTGGGATCCAGCGCCCCTCGTTGCCGGCGTCGCTCGGCCCGTCAAGGGCCAGCGTGGGGAACGTTCCGTAGTGCAGCCGGCCTTTGACCGCGCCGCCCATGATGAAGTGATGATTGCCCCAAGCGTGGTCCGTGCCGCCATCCGTGTTGGGCTGCAATGTGCGCGCAAAATCCGTCAAGGTGAATGTGGTCACGCGATTGATATCGCCGATGGCGCTCATGGCATCGTGGAATGCCTTGAGCGCGGGTCCGAGCTCGGACAAGAGGGATGCCTGACGGGTGAGTTGATTTGAATGAGTGTCGAAGCCGCCGAGCGAGGCAAAGAAAATCTGTCGCTGGGCTCCGATGGCGCTGCGTCCCTCGATCAGCTTGGCTATCGCCAGCAGCTGCGAGGCCGTGCCCGATTTCAAACCGGCAAAGGCTTCCTGCGACGTAGTCGTGTTACTGGTCAATAAAGGATTCAATACGACGCTATTGTCGATGCCGCCGCTCAAGATACTCTGCGCCGCACCGGTGAGCTGATTGCCCTCATCGATGGTGAGCAAACGGTCCAGCGCCGATTTGCGCGCGTTCGATGCGGGGCCGTTATTGAATCCTTTCAATCCGAACGTACCGCTCGTGGGTACCGCAAGCGCCGCGCTGCTCGCGCCCGTAACGAACAGTTGTGTTCCGGCGGTGGAAATGGATGCGGGCACGGTGACGCCGCTGTTATACGAGGCCACTTGCTCGGCAAGGCGGCCTCCCCAGCCGCTGCCGCTCGGTGCGGTGGAGATTGCCGATTGCCACTGTTGCTGTTGATCCGAATGGGAGAACAAGCCGCCCGGCTTGGGTGCTGAAGTAGACAAGTAATCGGTTTTGCTGAGCGGCTTGACCAACGGGCCCGTGTTGAACAGCGTCGCCAAATGGCCGGAGTTCCACAAAGTTTGCAAGTCGCTCAGACTGGGATGCAAACCGTACGATGCGCTCCCTCCCGCCCTGGTCAAAGGAAGCAGGGATGCCTGGGGCAGCGCAAGGGTCTTGCGGATATTCGAATACGCTTGGTACCCGGCTGTGTCGATCGGCACGATGGTGTTGTTGCCATCGTTGCCGCCATATAGAAATACGCATACAAGCGCCTTGTAATCATCCGTAGCGGCGGCGGCGCGTGATGCGAGCAAGCCCAATTGCGAGAATGCAGCGAGTCCGGACAGAGCGCCCGAAGCTTTCAAAAAGCATCGACGGTGCATGTTAGTGCTCCACTTGAAATTGCGGCATGGAAGCGAACAAGTAGACCGCTGCCCGAGCGCGGCCGAGGGCGTCGGTGGCTGCCACCGCGTTGACGGCGCCGTCGATGGCTTGATTTGCACTCGTCGACAAAGTGCCATGCATCATTCGCGCGTTGAGCTCGCCGATCAGCTGTGTGGAATCTCCGGCGAGCGATGCGAGCGCCGATAAATCGAGCGTTGTGCCGATACTGTTCGTGACCGTGGCGTCGGCCGCCGCACCGCCGTTGAAAACGAGCTGATTGATGAAGTTCGAACGATTGAGCGACGTCGACGTGTCCTGGATCTGAAACTCGGGCGCGCCGGCTGTGCTCGCCGGCAACCTGTAGAACGGCGAGTAAAAACTGAATACCGACGCCGGTACGAAAATGTTCTGTCCCATGCTGCTCGCTTGGCTGCGCAAATAGACGCCGTCAGACCGACCGCCCAGCTCGCGCATCAGCGTGGTCATCCACAGCGCCGGCTCGCGCAAGTGCCCGTACGTCGCATCTACCTTGGCGTCGCCACGCGCTTCGCTGTCGAGCAGAATTGCGCGAATTACGGCCTTCAGGTCACCGCGCGTGCCGCTTCCGTTGTCGGCAAAAACCGCAGCAATGCGGGCGACATAGGCAGGGCTTGGATTGCTCGTCACCAAATGTTGGATCAATCGCGTCGCGATGAACGGGCCGACATTCGGATGGTTGAAAATCGCATCCAGACCATCTTTCAAATCTTGTGCGCCCCCTTGGCCGGCCGGAAGCGTGCGGCCATCCAAGATGTCCTTGGCCGCCGTGTCGTGATGATCGTCAAACAAGATCATGTTGCCCGAATAGTTGATGGGGCTGAAAAATTTTGAGGCGGCGCCGGTTTGCGCAGGGTAGGTCCACCCGGTAAATACATGGGCATAGCCTTCGACCACATTTTGATCGTACGCCGGCATCGGCCGGCCCTGCGAATCGTTCTTGATGCTTCCATCGGCGTTGAGTTGGTATAGCCCCAGGGTAAAGAGCTGCATCAACTCGCGTGCATAGTTTTCGTTGGGGTTAGTGCCCTTGGAGGCGTTGGGCTTATCGTTGTTCACCATGTCCAAGTAGTTGCCCATGACTGGATGCAACGTGACATCGTTCATCAGCGTCCGAAAATTCACGAATGCATCCTTGAGCAGCATGTTTTGATACGAAGCCATTCCGTAGGCCTCGTAAATTTCAGTGCCGGACACGACAAAGATCTGCGACAGGGCGAAGGCGACCCGCTGCCGCAATTGGTCGGGTGCGGTCAATGCATTGGTAAAGAACATGCGCTGCACTTGAAACAAGCTGTAATTGTCGCGTGCGCACAAGCTGGCTGCTCCGCTCGGAGCGGTCGAGTCGTATTTGCAAGTATCGGGCGCCGTGTGGGCCACGAAATCAAAACCAGGATATCCAGTGGCGGCTTGCGCGAACTGCTCGTTCAACCAAGCCTCGAAGCCGACGCTCACGACATGAGCGATGTCCGCCTTGGTCGGACCGAATGTGGCCTGCTCAAGAAATCGAGCCGCATCCGCCTGTGTTGGGGCAGCGGACGGCGGGTTGGTTGGCGGCGGATTGGCCGGAGGAGGATTCGTCGGGGGAGGATTGGCGGGAGGAGGGTCGACACCGGTGGGAGGCGCGCCTTCGGAGCTCGAGCCTCCGCCGCATCCGGCGAGCACGATGAGTTGAGCTAGGCCAATCAAGATCAGTTTTCGCACACTCTCTCCTATCCCCAGGCTTACTCGATTTCCGGCGTATGGGTTGAACTACGCTAACGCCTGACGTTTGATTTGGATGACTTGCGATCAAAACTGTCGCTGATCGCACGCAATGCGCGCGCACGAGCAAGCGCGTCCCGCAATCCCTGGCGCAATGAGTTAAATCGCCGCGCCATTATGTTGAGCGCGCGCGCAGTGCAATGGGCGCGAGCCTTGTTTTCAAGGGGTTTTCACAGGCATGTCGCCAATGCGTGACGCAGTTGATCACGCGTTGTGCGGCGCTGCCATAACCTTTCGCTATCCGCTGCTCGTGAGGACTTTGCAAACATGCGCTCAGCACATTGGCTACCACTCGTTGCGTTCTGTACGAGTGCGTGTTTGTCGGCGTGCAACTTTGGCGACGCATCCGGAGGAGGCAGCGAAACCACCGTCGCTTCGAGCGGCAACCCTCCGACTCCGCCTACTTCAAATGCCGGAGGCAATGGCAATCTAGGAAACGCCGGAAATGGCATGGGCGGAATGACCGGCGTACACAATCAAGTCGTGGCATCCACCTCGGTGAACGGCACGGTCGTAGCCATGGCCGGCGCGTCCCGTAGCGTGAGCGTGGCCTTCACATCCGATGATGGTTTGTCGATTACCGGCTTTGCGATGTCGGGTACGACGTATCCCGCGGGCTGGAGTGGACCGTCTGACTTCAGTTGCGCGCTCGTCGGTGCGGGCAACAATTGCGTCCTGGTGCTGACCTATTCACCCGCCGCCGTCGAGACAGGCTCGTTGACCATCAACTATATCTATGTGGATAACGCGCGCACGCAAAAGGCGCCTGGCGGCTCGATCACGATTGCTTACGCTGCGACCGCTCACAATAATGTCGTTGCGCAAGTCACGCCCGCCGGCCAGGTGACGGCGCATACCGGCCAGGGAGTTCAATCGGTAGGCATCAACTTCTTCACGGATGATGGAAATCCTGCCAGCGCGTTGACCGTTACGTCGGACCTCACTGCGCTTCCCGCAGGCTGGAGCACCTCATCGCCGGGTTTTGGCTGCGCCATTGTGACCACGGGCAGCGGGTGCCAATTGAACCTGCGCTATATGCCCACCTCGGGTGCGAGAGGCACGTTACCCGTCGCATACAGCTTCGTCGATGGGACGGGCGCCACGCAGACCGCCTCGATCGATATTGCTTATGCGACGACGGCGACCGGCGCCGTGGTTGCAAGCGCCGCCCCGAGCGGGCAGATCAATGCGGTGCTCAACTCCAGCGGGCAAACGGTCAAAATTACGTTCAACACCGATGATGGCAAAGCGGCATCCAAGCTCTACGTCATCGGTGGTTTGTCCAATCTGCCGAGCGGGTGGTCGGGCGGGAGCACGAGCTTCAATTGCGCGAGCCTTGGCACAGGCAACGGGTGCCAGTTGAGCTTGAAATACGCGCCCACCGAGCTAACCAGCGGCACTCTGTCGCTGGATTATCTCTACATCGATAGCGCCGGCGGGCAGAGGGAAGGAACGGTCAACGTCGCTTATGCAGCAACCACCAACGATTCAGTCGTGGGCACAGCGTCACCTTCGGGACAGATCAACGCCATTGCACCGACGGGCAGCCAGCCGGTTCTGATTACGTTCAATACCGACGATGCGCGCTTTGCCACGGCATTCGAGGTGACGACCGATCTGATCGCGCTTCCGGCGGGCTGGAGCAGCGCATCCAATTCGCTGCAGTGTCTTGCGGTGAATACGGGCGCCAACTGCCAGCTGTCGCTGACTTACTCACCCACTGTCGCTGACAGCGGGAGCCTTGCCATCGCATATCGCTATATGAACAACGCTGGCCGGGCGAAAACAGGCATGGTGAATATTCCATATCGCGCGACGACCAACAATAACGTAGCGGCGGCCGTCAACCCGACTCCGGTCGCCGTAACGACATCGACGTCGAGCGCGGTCACGGTCACCTTCAATACCGACGACGGAAATCCGGGCAGCAATTTGCAAGTCACCTCAAATCTGAGTGCACTGCCGCCAGGCTTTTCTTCGAGCCCGAGCTTTGGTTGCAGCCTGGTGAATACCGGCACGTCGTGTCAGCTCAGCTTGACCTATGCTCCGACGCTGCCAGATTCTGGAACGCTCTCTTTGAGTTTCAGCTATATCAACAATTCGGGCACCGCAAAGAGCGGTACGGCCGACATCGTTTATGCGGCAACCGGCCCGCCGCCACCGCCTCCCCCTGGGCCATAGGGATATCATTCGATTTAAAAAAATAAGGCCTCGAAGCAGTGCTTCGAGGCCTTATCGATGATCCGTCAGGCGAAAGTAAGCTGGGCTCGCCGAACGCTAGCGGCGACCACGCCGAGAGTCATGTGAATGCCGGTCATCCCAGCCTTAATGAGACGCACGAGAGTGGCCTTGAGGATCGCCGTGCCAGCCGCGACCTTGCCCGCCTTGAGCTTGACCCGCGTGAGATTGCCTGCTCTGACCCTGGCCGCCGCTGCTCTGGTCGCTTCTGTTTCGCGTGCCGCCATATTGGCCGCCATATTGGCTTCCGCGACGCGAGTCCTCATCATGTTGCGATGCGCCGCTCGAGCGCCCATACCCGCCCATGCTCTGCCCGTAGTTACCCTGGCCGTAGTTGCTTTGATTGTAGTTGCTGTTGCCCTGTCGTGAGCCGCCTCGCTGCGAGGACTGCGGGCGATATTCTCCACGTTGCGGACCCTGAGATCGATTGGCATTATCCTGAGATCGATTAGCCTGCTGTCCGCGATTGAATTGCTGTCCGCGATAGCCTCCTTCTTCATCCTGGTCTCGCGATGCGCTGTCGTCGTCGCTATAGGGACGTCCGCGGTCGCCTGGACCGCTGTACCCGCCCAGGCCGCTATAGCCGCTTGATCCACCGGAGCTGCCGTAGCCGCCAGAGCGACGCGACTCACCCGAGTTTCGAGAGGCGCCGTAGCCCCCCGCTCTGTTGTTTCGGGCGGAGTCGCGATAGGTCGACCCTCCGTAGTTGGAATCACCCGAGTCCTCGCGATCGGACCGGTACGACCCGCTGCGAAACGAGGCTCTGTCGTTGCGATCATCGCTGTCGCGATCATCGCTGGAGTAATCCCGAGATTGGCTCCGGCTGCCGTAGCCCCCGCCATCATCCTGCGGACCACCCTCGTAGCGATCTTCATCCTCATCGCGTCCGAAGAGCGCTTGGCTGCGATTGCGATCGTCGTTCGACCCTTCTGATCCAAACCGCTCATCCGGGTCTTCATAATCACTCGAAGGGTAACGCTGATCAGAAGCATAGTGTTCCTCACTTCCTCGGCCGCCGCGCTCATCATCGGCTCGACCGCCGCGCCCGCTGCCTTGCTCGCCCCAATTGGAGCCGTATTGATCGCGATCGTTGTAGTCTCCGCGTCCTTCGCCAAATCGGCCTTGCGTGTTCCTATCAAATTGCCTGCTCATGCGATTCTCCGATTGAGAGTTTTCCAGATGGAGTGCGCGGAACGGAGTCGGCGGAAGCCGCCCTGCGTCCGCTTCTGACTTGAGTTCGCTCTTGCGCGCTTGCAAACGCCGGCCGACATCCACTACATCAACACCCGCCTTTTTGGCTAGATCGAAGAGACCGTCCTTCGGTTTCTCCTCCTCCCAAACATGATGTTTGATGTATTCGGACAGGACCTCGACTTCAGCATCGAAGAATTTGTCGTCTGGCGATCGATGCGACAGCTCGCGAATCATGACCTTGGCGCCGTCGTGCTCGACTTGAGCCTCATCAAGATCATCATGCTCGACACCCTTGTCGCGGCAGGCGGGATAGAAAATTTCTTCCTCGATTGCCGTGTGGATCGTCAGGTCGTCGCACACTGCCGTCACCACATCGCGCTTTTCCTGCGTCGACTGGGCTGCCTTGTATTTTTTGAATAAAGCGTCGACTGTTCGATGATCGGCTTTCAAGAGCTCGATTGCATCCGGGCTTTGATTTCCTCGGGTCGAGGCATTGCTCGCGGGTTGCGTTCCGGTTTCACTAGGCGAAGAAGACTTCTGGGCGGATGAGCCTTTCTCACCGTGCGGAGATTGGGCGCCCTCATTGGAAGATTTCGTCGAAGCGCTCGATGCATTCGCGGCGCTCGATGGATTGTTCGACGCGCTGCGCGTATCGCTCGAAGCGCCCGAGCCTGAAAGGCGCGTGCCGGAGGATGCAGCGGTTCCTCGAGCACCGGCCGATGCGCCAGTCTCGTGTGTCACGCTTTCCTTAGTGCTGGACTTCGTTGATTTCGCCATGCAACCTCCGTCCTATGAATGAATCAGCAGAGCCAGCCTTGCACGCCAACCCTTGTTGAAAGCTACCTTCCGCCGAAGGGCAGCGCGTGACAGCCCCAACAATGCGCACTCGAATGTGGGAATCTTCCGATTTCGCCTGACCGAGCTGAATTGATTACATCCTTTCGCAAGGTCAACGGACTCGGCAACGATTTCGTCGTGTTCGACGCACGTCGCGCGGCGCTGTCTTGGACGCCGCGGCAAGCGCAATTGTTGGCCGACCGGCACATTGGCATCGGCGGCGATCAGGTGCTGACCTTGCGCCCGTCGGAGCGAGCCGACGTTTACATGCAAATCCAAAATATCGATGGAAGTGAGGTCAATGCGTGCGGCAATGCCGCGCGATGCGTGGCCCGCTTATTGTGGGAGGAAGAGGCCTACCAATCTCGGGCGCAGGTTCGTATCGAGACCGCCGCCGGAGTGTTGTCGGCAGAGCTCGCTGCGGGAGGCGTGAGCTTGGATCTTGGCGAGCCGCGCTTCGAATGGCAACACGTGCCACTGTCGCGGCCGGTCGATACGTTGCATGTCGATTTGACTTGGGGACCCGCCGGAGCACCGGTCGTCCACGATGCCGTCGCGCTGAACATGGGCAATCCGCACGCGGTATTTTTCGTCGACGATGTCTCGCGTCTGCCCATCGAGGAGATCGGTCCGTCGCTCGAGCATCACGCTTGGTTTCCACAGCGCGCCAACATCGGTTTCGCCCAAGTGCTCTCGCGCAGCGGAATTCGTTTGAGAGTGTGGGAGCGCCATGCCGGATTGACCCGCGCTTGCGGCACAGGCGCGTGCGCCGCGCTGGTCGCCGCCTCTCGGCGAGGCCTCACGGGGCGCTCTGCCACGCTGTATCTGGACGGCGGCGCGCTCGAGATCGATTGGCGCGATAACAATCACGTCATCACGACGGGCGCGACCATGGTGGGCTTCGACGGCACGCTCGCGCCGGACTTGATCGCGCGATTGCGGCGAGCGGCAGATGATGATTTTACCGGCGGTGCATGAGCGGCACGTTGCCGGTCGATATCGAAGCCATCCCTGCGCGGAAGCTGGTGCGAGGCCTAGGGCTTGCAGGCGCCATCTCGGTCAACATCACCAACATGATCGGCACGGGCGTCTTTCTCAAGGCGCGCGTGATGACGTGCAATGTGCAAACGCCTTGGTCTGTCTTGATGGTATGGGTAGCGGGCGGTGCGCTCACGCTGGCAGGCTCTGCCTGTCTTGCCGAGCTTGGCGCGCTATTGCCGGCAGCCGGCGGCGAATATGTGTTCTTGAGGCGCGCCTATGGCCGCGCGATCGGTTTTCTTTACGGGTGGACCACGTTCTTCATCACGAAGGGCGGCGCGCAGGCGGCGCTCGCCATGGGGTTCGCGCTATTTTTGAATATCGCGCTCGGCGGAATTTCAGGTCCCGCCTTCGAAGTTTCCCTTCTCGGTGTGCATGTCCTCATCGGTCCTTTGACTTGGGTTGCCATCGCGGCCGTGTGGACCGTTTCGGTGCTCAATTGCATCCGTGTCTCCGCGAGTGGGCAAATCGCGCTTGCTTTGACGCTGGTGAAAGTGACTTTACTGGTGGCCGTTGCCGTATGCGGCTTGTTGATCGCGGGCGGGCATTGGACTCACTTTCATGAAAGCGGCGTGGGCGGCGTCTGCGCGGGCGTCGCGCCAACGGCGCAGGGCGGGCTTGCAGGCTGGGGGGCGGCGCTCCTCGGCGCGCTTTGGGCGTATGACGGATGGAATAACGTGACGCCGCTTGCCGGGGAAGTGCGCAGCCCCGAACGCACACTGCCTCGCACGTTCCTGCTCGCGACCTCGGTCGTCGCTGCGCTGTATGTCATCGTCAATTCCACTTATTTCTTTGTGTTGGCGCCGCACGAAATCGCTGATCTGCCGGCCAGTGCGTCGGTGGGTACTGAGGTCTTGCGCCGGGCCGTCGGCCCGTTGGCGCTGAGCTTGATGGCGGGAGCGCTCATGTTGTCCTCTTTCAGTTCTGCCCATGCCAGCTTGCTCGCGGGTGCGCGAGTGCCGTTTGCCATGGCGCGCGAAGGAATTTTCTTTCGCAAGCTCGCAGTGCTATCACCGCGCACGCACGTGCCGGTGAATGCCATCTTGGCGCAGGCTGCTTGGGGGAGTGTGCTGGTCGTGTCAGGCTCCTTCGATACCATCACCGATTCCGTCGTATTCGCCCAGTTCTTGTTTCATGCCATGACGGTCGGCACCTTATTCGTCTTTCGTCGCACCCTCCGGCACGTCCCGCGGCCCTATCGCGCTTGGGGGTATCCTGTCGTGCCGGCACTGTTCATTGCCGTCAGCGTTGCGCTCGTCATCAACACATTCATCGCCACACCACGGCAAGCATTACTGGGCATCGCCATGATTGTCCTCGGCCTGCCTTTTTATGCCTACTGGGCGAGGCGGGCGCCCACGTGAGCCCGTCTTCGACCTTCGAGCTGATCCTGGGTTTGCTCGCGCTTGCGTTGATTCTCCCCATCGTCGCGAGACGTTTGCCGATACCGCAGGCGTCCACATTGGTGCTGGGCGGCATGGCGTTGGCGCTTCTGCCATGGACGCTGTCCGTGGAGCTCGATCCGGATCTCATCATGGTCATGTTTCTGCCGCCCTTATTGATGTCGGGCGCGTATTTCACCGTCTGGCGCGATTTCAAGGCGGACCTGACTCCCATCGCGCTGCTCGCGCTTGGCGCGGTCGCCTTCACCACGTTCGTTGTGGGATACGCCGCAAAGCTCATGTTGCCCGGCCTGCCATGGGCGGCATGCTTTACGTTGGGCGCCATCGTCTCACCGCCCGATGCGGTCGCTGCCAAGGCGATCATTCACGGCTTGCGATTGCCTCGGCGCATGGTGACTATCCTCGAAGGCGAGAGTTTGGTGAACGATGCGTCGGGGCTGCTGCTGTACCGGCTGGCCGTCGCCGCCGCGTTGACCGGCGCATTCAGCTGGAGCGCTGCGACGTTGTCGCTCTTGTGGCTCGGCTGCGGTGGCGTGCTGATTGGAATCGGCGCGGGATGGCTCGCGACTGAAGTCATGCGCTTTCGCACGCATCCGCATGAAGTCGTGCTGTTGAGCTTTCTTACCGCTTGGCTGACCTATATCGGCGCCGACGCCGTTGGCGCTTCGGGCGTGCTGGCCGTGGTGGCCTGCGGCCTCGTCAATGGCTGGCATCAGCACGAAGTGCTCAGTGCGCGTGCGCGCACAGAGGCTCGCGCCGTCTGGCGCTTCACGGTGACTGTGCTCGAATCTCTCGTGTTCGTCCTCATCGGTTTATCGTTGCGCGGCGTGCTGCAACGGTTGGGCGGATTCGAGGCCGCCTTGGCGCGCGCCGGTCCGCTCACGCTCGCAGTCATTGCGGCGGTCGTGATCGCACGGTTCGTATGGATTTTCCCGAGCGCCTACCTTCCCCGCAAGCTGATACCCAAATATCGTCAGCGCTCGCCCTACCCATCCGTGGCTGCGCTCATCGTCATTTCTTGGGCCGGCATGCGCGGTGTGGTGAGCATGGCCGCGGCGCTCGCTTTGCCGCGAAGCTTTCCGGGCCGCGATCTCCTGCTGTTTGCCACTTTTGGAGTCATCGCGGTCTCGGTGCTCGTGCAGGGCGCCACGCTGGCACCGCTGATTCGAGCGCTGTTGCCGGAGCTTCCCGAAGAACGGAAGGAAGCGTTGGATGAGAACGCCGCGCGCGCGGCCGTCACGCAGGCTTCGCTCAAGGAAGTCGAGTCGATGCCGGCGCACCGCGAATCGGGCGAGCCTCAGCACCCGCAACTCATCGAGGAATATCGCTGGCGCGCGCATGTGACGCAACGAGTGCACGAGCGCGGCGAGGAGATGGAGGACGTGCGGCATCGACACTTTGCGGCCGCACTCCAGGCGTTGACGGCGGGGCGCAATGAGCTCATCCGGTTGCATCGAGCGGGAGATTTGCACGACTCCACGCTGCATGCCATCGAGTCCGAGCTCGATCTCGAGGAGCTGCGGCTACGGCGTCTCGATGGCCAGGCCGAGGACTGAGGGCCCTGCGCCAATGAGCCGCATCGGTTGAGCCCTATCGAAATGAACCATGCCGGAGTGAACCGCGCCAATATGAGCCGCGTCAAAATGAACCGCGTCAAAATGAGCGCATTGGTTTTCGTATTCCTGTGGTTTGCTCTCGGCGGCGCAGGGCACTTTTTCGCGACCAGGCTGGAGATGAGCATCGTGCCGCCTTACATTCCGTGGCCGCGCGAGGTCGTTTGGGTGAGCGGCGCGCTCGAGTGGCTCGGCGCGATCGGACTCCTGTTTCGGGCTACTCGGCGCGCCGCAGGTCTCGGCTTGCTCATTCTGACCATCGTGGTCACGCCGGCCAACATTTTCATGTTGCAGCGGCCCGAATGGTTCAACGTGCCTTATTGGCTGCTGGTGGCCCGCCTGCCTTTACAGCTCGTGCTGCTGTGGCTCATCGCGTGGAGCACGGACGCTTGGCCAACTCCTACCGTAAAGGCGCGTTGAGAAAATCGGCGGACAGCCGCCGGCTCAACCTTCGTTTGCAGTGCCGACGAGAGTCACCGGCACGTTGTTGTCTGGAGCCGCCAACTGGGCAGTACGACTCCGCCAAACTTCGGGGGTCTGCGGCTTGATGAAGATGGTGACGACGTCGATGTCGGCCGCATCCACCGCATCTTCGATTCGTTGGATGCATTGCTCGATGCGCGTGGTGTCGAGGCCGTCGTGAAATTCCGCGCTCAGTGCCGCAAGCACATGCCGCGGCCCCAGCTGCCACGCGACCACGCCGTTCGCCGTGCGCACGTCCGGGTCTGCGGCCGCGATCTTCAGGATCGTGTCGTGCACGAAACGATCGGCGCCTTCGCCCAACAGCAATTGCTTGATCTCGCCTGCGAGCAGCACCGAGGCTGCCGCCAGCACGGCAGAGATGCCGAGAGAGGCGACGCCATCGAGTTGCGGCAAATCCCAGTATTGGGCGGCTGCGATGCCGCCGGCGGCAATCAATAGCCCGAGCAGCGCTGCGCTGTCTTCGAACAACACGGTGAACACGCTCGGGTCTTTGCTGTTGCGGAAGGCCTGGAAGTAGCCTTGCTCGCCCTTGCTTGCGCGAAAAGACCTCAAGCTCATCCACCAGGACACCGACTCGAATGCGGCGGAAATCGCAAGCACCACGTAGTTGGCCAAGGCATGCGATGTGGATCTGGGATGCAGCACGCGGTCAATGCCTTCCAAGCACGACACACCGGCGCCGAGCGCAAATACGAGCAGGGCCACCATGAAGCTCCAAAAATAGAGCTCACGCCCGTAGCCGAAAGGATGGCTCTGGTCCGGAGCGAGGTCGGCGCGTTTCAATCCATACAACAGCAGGATCTCATTGACGGTGTCGACGAGCGAATGCACGCCCTCGCTCAACATCGCCGAGCTTCCTGAAATGGATGCCGCGATGAATTTTGTGCATGCGATGGCGACGTTCGAGGCAAGCGCCGCGTACACGACAAGTTTGCTCCCGCCGTGGTCTTTTGTATTCGAGCGGCTGCGTCGCCTGCGTGCGCGATAATCTGTCACGGGATGAACGTGGGAGTGGGCGGGGTGGTCGGCAGGAAAACCAAGATCATCGGCATTGTAGCGCTCGCTGCCCTAGCGCTCATCGGTGGTGCGGGCTTGGCATCGTGGTGCGCTGTTCGAGCCAGCCTACCGCGGCTGGACGGTGAGGAACGCTGGAGCCTGTTGGAGGCATCCATCCGCATCGAGCGCGATGCGTTCGGTGCGCCTCGCCTCACGGCCGTCACGCGGCTCGATCTCGCCCGAGCGCTCGGCTTCGTGCACGCACAGGACCGATTCTTTCAAATGGATCTGCTGCGCCGCGCAGCGGCCGGCGAGCTCGCGGAGTTACTGGGCGAGAGTCTCGTCGAGACCGATCAAGAGTTTCGCGTGCATCGCTTTCGCTCGATCGCCGGTGCCGTGCTCACAAGCCTCGAGCCAGCAGAACGTGCATTGCTCGAAGCCTATGCGCAGGGTGTGAATCGCGGTTTGGCATCGCTTCGCGCCCGTCCGCCGGAATACTTTTTGCTGCGCGCGCAGCCCGCGCCATGGCGGCCCGTCGACAGCTTGTTGTGTGTCTATGCAATGTTTTTGCAGCTTCAAGATGCGCGTGGCCACTATGTCGAGCAGCGCGGCCTGTTACGCGAAGCGCTCCCAGCGTCACTCTCGCGCTTCCTCGAAGCGGGTGCGCCGGAGTGGGACGCCGCCATGGATTCGAGCCGCTCTACCGAGCCGCAGTGGCCTACTGACATCAACTTGCGCGCTGAAGCGGAGGGCGACCCGCAGCCGCCGAATCACCTCTTGCAGGAGATCGCCAAGATCGGCAGCAACAGCTGGGCAATCGGCGGCATGCATACCGCGAATGGCGCGGCGCTGGTCGCGAATGATATGCATCTGGGATTTCGCGTGCCAAACATCTGGTATCGCGTCGACATGAGAATGAGCCCACCTGAGCGCAGCGCATCGCTCCATCTGGCCGGTGTTTCGCTTCCGGGAAATCCGCTGATCGTGGCCGGAACCAACGGGCACATCGCCTGGGGATTCACGAATAGCTACGGCGACTATGAACAACTCATTCGGTTGGTCCCTGTACCGGGAGAGAATGAGTTGTATGCCACATCGGACGGCATCCAGCGCTTGCGCCGCATCGACGAGCGGATTGCGGTGCATGCCAGCGCAACGCGCATTCGTCACGTCGTGCAATCGCAATGGGGACCCGTTATCGGGACGGACTGGCGGGGACGATCCCTGGTGCTCGACTGGACTGCTCATCATGTCGAGGCGGTGAATTTGCACCTCGGGCAACTCGAAGCCGCACGCTCGGTGGACGAAGCGCTCGCCATTGCTCCTCTCGTAGGCATCCCTGGGCAAAATTTTACGGTGGGCGATGCCGCAGGCCATATTGGCTGGACGATCGCCGGCCGGCTGCCCGCGCGCGGCGCCTTGGACACAAGTGTTCCCGTCCCGTCGAATGCCCGTAACGTGGGTATCATGGGTTGGCAGCGTCCAGAGGATTATCCGCGCATCGCCGATCCGGCTTCGGGCATCATTTGGACCGCGAATGCTCGCGTCGTCGGCGGTGCCGGAGCGAGCGCCATCGGCGATGGCGGCTATGACCGTGGTGCTCGCGCCGCGCAGATCCGTGATGATCTCGCCGCGGCAGGGCGGTTTTCGCTGCGCGACAGCTTGCGCACGCAGCTCGATGACCGCGCGTTATTTCTCGAGCGATGGCGCGTCTTGATGCGGCGCTCGATGGCGCTGGCGGGAGCCAAGCAAATTCCCGAAGCCGAGGCTGCGCGCAGTGTGTTGGCGTCTTGGTCGGGTCATGCAGCGCCGCGCGATGCCGCATATCGCCTGGTTCAAGCATTCCGCGCTCAAGTCGAAGTGCGCGTGTTCTACATGCTCGTAGCCCGTGCACGGCGCATCGCGCCCCAATTCGAATTCGAGATTCCCGCCGCATTCGAAGGCCCGCTCTGGCGCTTGCTCGAGGCGCGTCCGACGAATTTGCTGGCGGCGCGCTATGCCGACTGGGATGCGTTGCTTCTCGAGGCCGTGCAATCCGCGCTGCTGCTGCCGGCGCAGTGCAGCGACTTGATGGCATGTACGTGGGGGCAGGTGAACGAAGTGCACATCGCTCACCCCCTATCACGCGCAGTGCCTGCGCTCAGCGCGTGGCTTGACATGCCGGCCATGATGCTTGCCGGCGGCCGCGCCGACATGCCGCGAGTGCAAGGCAAGAATTTCGGCGCGTCCGAACGCTTCAGCGTGTCAGTCGGCCCCGAGATGCACGGCTACTTTCAAATGCCCGGCGGACAAAGCGGCCATTTTCTCTCCGAGTATTACCGTATCGGCTTGGAGGACTGGGCGAGGGGGTGGGCGGCGCCGTTCTTGCCCGGTGCGTCAACGCACGAGCTGACGATCTCGCCGCGTTGAGGGCAATCCGGCGAAGCGGTCTTTTAATGACTACATGCTGTCGTATTCGCCTTACGACAATGTCAGCGCGCAACAGTATCCCGCGATGCTCGTGTATACGGCATTGTGGGATCCACAGGTATTGTGATGCATGAAAAGCACTTAACGGGCGAGTCCAGCGGCGTGGAAGGCGTGGAAGAAGCGCTATGCGCGGCGGAGGCGCTCGCCAAGCATGCAAGGAAGCATGTGGCTTTGCTCAAGGAACAGCTCAAGCTTGCAAAAAAAGCTCATAAGCTGGCGAAGCGCGCGCTGCGCGAAGTCTATGCAAGCGGAGCTCCGCGTGATCGCGCCGAGGTGGAAGACGCGAGCCTCGTCGAGGTAAGCGATACAGAAGATGACGCTGCGGAGGAAGAAGCTCTGGGGCCATCTGTCGAGCTGATGCCGGTGCCTGAAGGAGTGGCCCAAGGAGCGGCCGCTCTCGAAAGCGAAGCCTCCGCAGCGAATCCTCGCGCCAAGCGTCACAAGCCGAAACGCGCCAAGCCGCGCCGAGCCACGGCAAGTCAATCTGCCTCAGACTTGGATGCATCGCCTGTATCAGCCGATGACCTGCCGCTTTCGCCATAACCTGCTGTGCGCCGCGATCGCCGTGATTTCGGCGGCGTGCGGCCATCACCACGATCATGACAGCACGACGCCGCCAACGGCGCCGGCGCGTGGGTCTCTCCTCGTCACCCCGCCGCAGAAAGTGTCGAGCTTGGCGCCCGGTGATCTACTGGCGCTGTTGACCGGCAGCGATTTGTCGGCGGAATTTGCGGCGCTTGCATTCACGCCCGAATGCACTGTCAATGTGTATCGCATCCAATATCAAACCGCGGATCCGGCCAATGCGCTCACCGGTGGGTCGGGCGCGCTCATGGTGCCCAGCGGGACGGGGGCCGACTGCACGGGCGCTCGCCCCATCGTTGAATATGCGCATGGCACCAATGCCGATAAGAATTTCGATTTGTCCATGGTCGCCACCACGAATTCCGAAAGTCTATTGCTCGCGGTAGCCTTTGCCTCGCAGGGCTACATCGTCGTCGCTCCAAACTATGTGGGCTACGACACTTCCGCGCTCGGTTATCACCCCTACCTCATTGCGGACCAACAATCCAATGACATGATTGACGCATTGGCTGCCGCGCGGTCTGCATTGCCCACGGCGGACGAATCGGGCACTACGGCATCGAGCAAGTTATTTTTGACCGGCTATTCGCAAGGCGGCTACGTGGCGCTCGCCACGCAACGCGCGATGGAGAATGCCGGAATGTCGGTCACTGCGTCAGCACCCCTGTCGGGCCCATACGCCCTTGGCGCTTTCGGCGATGCCATCTTCGAAGGGCAAGTCAACACCTCGGCCGTGGTCAACATCGCGTTGATCGTCAATGCTTATCAGCATGCCTATGGAGATGTGTACGCCGCAGCAAGCGATGTGTATGAAGACCCTTACGCAAGCGGCATCGATTCGTTATTGCCAAGTATTAGCACGGTTGCAGACTTGGTGAGTCAAAATAAATTACCTGATCAGGCCGTGTTCGACCCGGTGCCGCCTGACGCTGCGTATGCCGCCTACACGCCCGCAACCGCGCCGGCGCAATTCGCGGCGATTTTTGCGCGGGGTTTCGGCAATCCGCATTTGATCAAGAACTCGTTTCGCAAGGCCTACCTGGATGATGCGGCCGCGGCGCCCGATGGCGGCTTTCCTTCGCTGACCACGGGCCTGCCGGCCACGGGTGCGTCCAACGCGCTGCGCAAGGATCTCATCAAGAACGACCTACGCGGGGGTTGGAGCGCGGCAGCGAAAACCCCGACGCTCCTGTGCGGCGGCAGCTCTGATCCGACCGTGTTTTATTTCAATACCACGCTGATACAGTCGTTCCTCGCCAATGCCGGGGCAGCGGATTTGACCGTTGTGGACATCGATTCCAGCGGCGCACCTTACGCCGACTTGAAAGCCGGTTTTCAAGTCGCCAAAGACACGCTGAGCGTGTCTGCTGCAGCCCGCGGCGATGATCCCGAGCTGGCGGTGCTCGATGCTTACCACACCACGTTGGTCGCGCCGTTCTGCGTTGCGACCGTCAAGCAATTCTTTGACGCGCACTAGTTGCTCGAGGCTCTTGCACCGCGCCGGGCCTTGAAGCTGCATCAATCTGCCACAATGTCGGCCCGCAACATTCGAACTCGTCGAAGGATTTGCCATGGCAGATGAAGCGTCCGCACCAGCGCAGGATCATTCCGCGCACAAGGAAACCCACGGCTTTCAGACTGAGGTCAAGCAGCTCCTGAAGCTGATGATCCATTCCTTGTACAGCAATCGCGACATTTTCCTGCGCGAGCTGATCTCCAATGCTTCGGATGCGAACGACCGCTTGCGATTCGAGGCCATTGCAAATCCCGCGCTGCTCGGGGATGACCCCGAGCTCAAGATCTGGGTAGATGGAGATGAAAAGGCGGGGACGGTCACGGTGCGCGACAACGGCGCCGGCATGAGCCGCGAAGAGGCCGTGCTGCACTTGGGAACCATCGCCAAATCCGGCACGGCCAATTTTTTCGCGAGCCTCTCAGGCGATCAGCAGAAGGACTCGCAGCTCATCGGTCAGTTCGGGGTCGGGTTTTACTCGGCATTCATCGTCGCCGAGCGCGTGGAGGTGTATTCGCGCAAAGCCGGTGCGCCGGCAGATCAAGGCGTCCGCTGGGAGTCGCGCGGCGAAGGCGAATTCGAAGTCGAGACCGTGAACGTGGATGCGCGGGGCACGCGCGTGGTGCTGCATCTCAAAAAAGACGCCAAGGAGTATGCGGAAAATTTCCGTCTGCGAGGCTTGATCCGCCGTTATTCGGATCACATCGGCTTTCCCATTCTCATGCAAAAGCCGGGCGAGGCGAGCCTCGATTATGAGAGCGTGAATCAGGCGAAGGCATTGTGGACGGTGCCGCGCGCAGAGCTCAAGGATGAAGATTACACGCAGTTTTATCAGCACCTGGCGCATGATTTTGCCGAGCCGTTGATGTGGTCGCACAATCGTGTGGAAGGGCGGCGCGAATACACGAGTCTTCTCTACATCCCAGGCCAGGCGCCTTTCGATTTATGGCAGCGCGAAGCGCCGCGAGGGCTCAAGCTCTACGTCAAGCGCGTGTTCATCATGGATGATGCGCAGGAGTTCTTGCCCTTGTATCTGCGCTTCGTCAAAGGCGTGCTGGATTCGAGCGATTTACCGCTCAACGTGTCGCGCGAGATCTTGCAGCACGACGCCGAGGCCGAGGCGTTGAAAAGCGGGCTCACCAAGCGGGTGTTGGAAATGCTCGCGAAGTTGGCGGCGGATGAGCCGGAAAAATATCGCACGTTCTGGAAAGAGTTCGGCGCGGTGCTCAAGGAAGGGGTGGCGGAAGACCCGACGAATCGCGACAAGATCCTGCCGCTGCTGCGCTTCGCGAGCACACATGAGAACGACGACGAGCCGCGCGTTTCGCTGAAGGAATACGTCGAGCGCATGAAGCCCGAGCAGTCCAACATTTATTTCGTGATCGGCGACACCATCGCCGCCGCGCGCTCGAGCCCGTACATCGAGCAGCTCAAGGAGCACGGCATCGAAGTGCTGCTCCTGGCCGACCGCATCGATGCGTGGGTGAGTGAGCAATTCGGCACGTTCGAGGGCAAGCAATTCAAGAATGCCGCACGTGGCGACCTTGGCCTCGGCAAGCTCGAAACCGAATTCGACAAGTTGCGTAAAGAGAGCGATCTCAAGGAAAGCAAAGGCTTGTTGAAGCGCGTCAAAGACGCGCTCGGTGAGAGAGTGTCTGAGGTGCGCATCGGTACGCGGCTCAAGGATTCGCCGAGCTGCATCGTGGTGGGTGAGCACGATCCAGACGCGGCGATGCGTCGGATTCTGGCCGCCGCCGGTCAGAAGTTGCCGGATTCCAAGCCGGTGCTCGAGCTCAACGTGGCGCATCCCCTGGTGAAATATCTTGATCGGGAAAAAGACTCAGCGCAGTTCAATGAGCTCGCGTTGGTGTTGTTCGAGCAGGCCGCGCTGGTGGAGGGCGACCGCATCGGCAACCCTTCCGAGTACGTGCAGCGCTTGAATCGGCTGCTGTCGCGCCTCACTGGAGATGCGCCCCCGCCGCCGGAGGCAAAAGCGAGCTAGAGGAGTTGCTGGCGAACGCTGTGCACGGGTTGCCATAACCGGTGCGCATGACGAGTCGAAGAAAAATTAGTTCACACGCACTTTGAGCTCGCGCAGGATAGCGCCGCTCGAGATGTCGACCACGAAAAGTATTTGGGGATTTTTTATGACTTCGCGCCATCCGTATTGGTTGCTCGCGCTGTGGGCTGCCGGGAGCGTGCTGGCCCAGACGAGCCCGGACTCCTCTTCTCTCGAGGAAATCGTGGTGACTGCGCAGCGGCGGCAGGAGTCGGCGCAAACCGTTCCGATTGCATTGTCCGTGCTGTCGGGCGAGGAATTGGCTGCGCGAGGTATCGAAAGCATCAACCAACTCCAGTATGTGACGCCGAGCCTCGAGGTCGAGCCGCAGTTTGGGAGCGGCCAGCCGGGTTTCCGGCTGCGCGGTGTGGGATTCACCGATTACGTTTCGAACAACACGCCAACCGTCGGAACTTATGTGGACGAGGTGGCGTATCCGCTGCCCATCATGACGCAGGGACTTCTGTTCGACTTGGATCGCGTGGAAGTCTTGCGCGGACCGCAGGGCACTCTGTACGGCCGAAACACCACGGGCGGGGCGATCAACTTCGTTACCAAAAAACCCACGCAGGATTTCAATGCGGGCGTCTCGGCGGAGTATGGACGCTACGATTTATTCAAAGCGGAAGGCTACGTCTCCGGTCCACTCACGGATGCTCTACGCGCACGGTTTTCAGCCAGCACCTTGCAAGGCGGGGCGTGGCAGCACAATCGAAGTACCGGCCAGGACTTGGGCGATCACAACGATACGGGCGTGCGCGCTCAGCTGGAATGGCTTCCGACGGATGGAGTGAACGTGCTTCTGGGCTTGCACGGAGCGCGAGACAAGTCAGATGGATTGGGACTGTCGTTGTTCGCGCCGTTTCCGACGGCGCCTTTCCCCGCGGGTCCCGGCCCGGCGCTTCCGGCGGATTCAAAGCGTAGTAGTACGGACTGGGATTTGCGTCCCGCGTTCGCCGAGACCATCGGAATCGATCCGGACTCGAAACCATTTCGCAACAACAAAACCGGCGGCGCGGATCTGAACGCCCACGTCGACTTTGCCGATTTGGCGTTCACGAGCATTTCGAGCTTCAATAAATTGCGGCGCCGCGAATACAACGATTGGGATGCCACGGAGCTCTCATACGCTGATGTCTACTTCGACAGCGATGCGCGTGTGCTCTCGCAGGAATTTCGGCTCGGCTCCAAAAATCTCAGCGCGTTCAACTGGGTCACCGGCCTGTACTACTCCCGAGAAAAGCTCGATGAGCAGTGGTTCTCGGACCTGCAAAATGCGTTCGGTTTCGCAACTAAGAATTCGTACGAGCAACTCGCCAAGACCTACGGCGTGTTCGGTCAGACCGAATTCCAATTGGCCGATCAGCTGACGCTGGTGACAGGAGTTCGCTATGAGCACGAGAAGCGCGAGCTGAATCATTTCGATACCACGACGGACACCGGCGGCCCCTTGTTCATCGCGCCGGCGGATCGTCAGATCACCATGTCGCAAGTGTCGGGCAAGATTGGCTTCAACTATCAGTTGCGCGCGCAGACGCTGCTCTATGTCAGCGCCAGCCGTGGCGTGAAATCCGGCGGCTTCACCGCATACAACACGCAGTCGGTGGATCAATTGGCGCCGTTCAGACCCGAGATTTTGTATGCCTACGAATTTGGCGCCAAGAGTGATTTGGCGCGAAACATCCGCCTGAATGGAGCAGTGTTCTATTACGACTACCGCGATCAGCAAGTCCAATCGGCGATTTATGCCCCTCCTTTCGGACCGATCGGCAAGATCGTGAATGCGGACAAGTCGCGAATCTACGGCGCCGAGCTCGAGCTGCAATGGGATCCGGTGGCAAACTTTTCCGTCAACCAATCCGTCGGCTATAAAAAAGGCGAGTTCAGAAAGTTCACTGACTTGGACACCCCGGCCTCAGTTGCCGCGAATCAGGCCGTGTTCGTCGACAAGCGCGGTCAGGACCTGATCTTCCCTAGATTCAACTATCAGGGCGTGGCGAACTATCGCTGGATCGACGGCGCATTCCGGTTCGATAGCCAAATCGACTTCAGCTATCGTGATCGACTCAAGTCCTTCTTCGGCGACCAATACACGATTGGCGGATATGGCCTGTTGGGCGCAAGGTTTGCGCTAGCGCCTTCCAGCGGCAAATCTTGGGAAGTCGCGTTTTTTGGCAGAAATCTGGCCAACAAGCGTTATGACCTCACGCGTAACTTTTTTCTTCCGGGCATCGACGTCGCGGCAGCGGGCCTGCCTCGCACCTACGGAGTACAGGCGAGCTACACCTTTTGATTTCGCCGAGCGATTCGGCACCATGCGCTCGCCACACTCTTGATCGATGATGCGGCTATGCAAGTGCTAGCCTCGCGCGGCCGCGCTCGAATGCTTTGATCAAGATTTTGCTCATCGCTCCGAAATCCCGGTTCTGACGTGTGAACTTGCGGATGTCGTCGATCGCCGTGGTCACGCCGCCCAGCACGCGACCGAGCAGCTCCGCGCACTTTCTGCTCTGCAGCCCGCAGCGGGTGCGGCCGAAGGCCAACAGCGGCTTTCGTTCGGGGAACTGCTTCGAGTCATTCAAGGTAAGCGCCAAGATGTCTCGCGGGGTGTATACGGTGGTGCACACCACATCGTAGACGGGCGCCAGGTCGACTTGTCCGTCGGCGTGCATGTAAGTTACGGCAAAGTTCTTGCGATGCGCGTCTCCATTTTCCACGGCGCACGATAGAGCGAGCGTCATGAAGAACTGCTCCATGGCTGCCCGCTGCGCCTGCGGGGAAACAAATTGTTTCATGCGCCGCACGACATCTTCGTAAGATCCATCATATCGGTCATGCGCCCGTCGGCCATCCAGCACGCAGAAGTCTTCAACTCCGAGATATTCGCCGTCCGGACGCAGATCGAAGCGCTCGACAGTCAAAAAGCGCCGATTTTCCGATAGCTGAACGTTTGGGACAGTCATACCTGCATGGGCTGCCGCGCGAAGACAAAAAAATTCATTGGCTGCCAGCTCGGAGTATTCGCGCGCATCGAAGGCTTTGATGATATGCGTGGCTCCGCGATAGGTGGTGCGAGGTGGGCGGCTCTTTAACGCTCGAAGCAATACTTTGGGTTGCAGGCCGGAGATGCCCGAATACGTGGCATACCGCTCCAAAAGATCTTTGAATAGGTCCTCCGCCCCTCGGTAAGCGAGAATTTCTTTCAGGCTCCGATAAGGAATCTCGGCAGGAATCGAATCTGAGCGTGCATAGCGAAGCCGTCCAATTTGCGATCCGCCGACAATGTCAAGCAGCTCGAGATCATCGAGATTGGGTACGGCTTTTGCAAAGAGTAGACGCAACCGCTCCCGCAATGATCCTTCTGGGAGGTTCATTTCGAATATCGGCAGCAACCCGCCGGTGGACGCGATTTGATCACGCTCGACGGGCATGAGGAGCGAAACTGCGTCCTGGCCTCGAGAGCCTTCGACATAGTCGAAGAGAAAGCTGTCTTCTTCGGAGTCGCTTCGAGCAAGCGTGCCTACCCGGCGATCTCCGGCAAAAACGTTAAGCGTGACGTTTCCCATCACGTCTCTCTCTTAAGACTTCCCGCAGTGTGGGGCGAGAGCGTTTCGGCCCGGCATAAAGCTCAAGCCCAAGTGTTTCGCATAGAGCGATCACCTTGCGAATGCCAATTTCGCCGATCGAGCCATTCTCGATTGCGGAAATGGTTGCGCGGCTCATACCAAGTAAATGTGCCAAGTCGGCTTGCGACTGACTGCGCGCCTTGCGTGAGCTGCGAATCAATGCACCAATTTCGTTCATCATGATGCATCGTATATAATTCAATTAAGGCTAGATGTCTAATGGTGCATCTTATATGATGCAGGAACTCACAATTGCGCAGTCTGCGAGGGCTATTTTCGAAAGCGCGTACTAAACGCTCACGCCCGCCAGACGCTCGCAAGCCAGGGTTGTTGAGCGCGAGGCAGACCGGTTGGACGATAGTAGTGCCCCAGCTCCGCAAATCCCGCGTCGCAGAGATAACGCTTCCAACCATCGTAGTCGTGGTATGCGCCGTAGCGCTCGCCTTGCCATCCTTCCTCGTTGCTCCCGCGGGGATTCGAGCTGAACAACACACCGCGCGGCTTCAACGTGGTGCGTAGGCGCCGCAGCACTTCCGGCAACACCGCACTCGGCACATGAAACAACGACGCATTGGCGAAGACGCCATCGAATCGGGCAAGGGGTAATTTCAGATCCATGAAGTCTTGTTGCCACACCTCGCAGCCCGAGGAGACGCGTGCGACTTCGACGAACTCTCGAGCGCCATCCAACCCAACGGCGACATGGCCTAATGCCTTGAACGCCGCA
Source organism: uncultured Steroidobacteraceae bacterium (assembly GCA_964247385.1). Classification (GTDB taxonomy): domain Bacteria; phylum Pseudomonadota; class Gammaproteobacteria; order Steroidobacterales; family Steroidobacteraceae; genus TMP-86. Next base: position 106,713 of record CAXTUB010000008.1, read on the forward strand.
AGATCGCGGCCCGGCCCGCAGCCGAAATCCAGGATCTGAAAAGGCGCGGGGACCTCGATGTGCCGCAACAGCGCCGCAATGTTTTGAGTCACGTCATGGTCTTTGGTGCCGGCAAGAAAGCTTGCCGCGCTGCGCTCGTAATGAGCGAGCGTCTTGGCGCTGATCCGCTGCAGATCCGGCGGAGAGTCGGGTGGGCTCACCATCACAGCATAGGCATAATGCGAGCGTGCGGAAAATGCCCCTGTGAAAATTTTGGGTGTGGTCGTATTGCTGAGCTTGCTGGCGCTGCTCGCCGGCTGGCTGGCATTACGCGCGCCGGATATTCCTTTTGCATCGCTCGAGGCCAAGTACGCGACGCCGACATCGCGCTTCGTCGATTTGCCCGGCGGCGTTCATCTTCACTATCAGGACGATGGCGACCCCGGTGCGCTGCCCTTGGTTCTGCTGCATGGGTTCGGCGATTCATTCTTGACTTGGAAGGGTTGGACCGCGGCGCTCAGAGATCGCTTTCGCGTCATCACCGTGGATCTGCCGGGACATGGATTAACGCGCGCACCGGCGGATTATCGGCTCACGGGGGATGAACTGGCGGGCACGGTGGACGCGTTCGCGCAAGCGCTGGCGTTGCCGCCCTTTGCCGTCGCGGGCAATTCGATGGGCGGCGGCGTCGCATGGCGGATGGCCGTATTACGCCCACCGCGGATCAAAGCGTTGGTATTGATCGATGCCGTGGGCTTTCCGCCGCGCAAAGCGCCTACGAGCGTGCCGCTCGCGTTTCGAATCCTGCAATATTCCTGGGGGCGCAAGTTTCTCGCAAGCATCGACAATACGCCGTTGATTCGCCAGGCTCTCAAGGTCGATGTGTTCGATCCGGCGGTGATCACTCCGGAGCTCGTGGCGCGTTGGGCAGAGCTTCAGCGTGCGCCGGGACATCGACAGATTCTCATGGGAGTCTCGCTGGGCGCGCAGCGTGCGGCATCGGCCGAATCGGTATCCAAAATCCACGCGCCGACCCTGGTGATTCACGGCGATGCAGATCCGTTGATCGAGCTCGCAAGCTCGCGTGATTTTGCGAAGTACATTCCCGGCGCGAAGCTCCTGGTGTATCCCAAAGTCGGCCATCTGCCCCAGATCGAAATTCCGCAGCGCTCGGCCGAGGATACCGCGGCTTTTCTCAAGGCAGCCTTACGCTAAGCTTTGAGCTTGCGTCGCCGCTCAGGTTGATTTCATGCACGCCGACTGGCTCGGTAATCCGGTTACGGTAACGAAACGCTCGGCGCTGGCCGCCATCGACAATTTCAGCTGCGGCATGCTCGCCTACGAAAGTCGCGCGGAACACATCGTGGTGGCGGCCGATGGCGCACCCGAAGAGTGTCTCGTCAATGCTTATGCCGGCATGTTGTGGATGCTGCTCGAATCGCCCGACGCCGCAGCGCGTGCGCAGCCATATCTTCTCAATGCCACGCACGGTGTCGCGGGTGCGACCTTGCGCGAGCAACTGAATGTTGAGTTTCTTCAGGCGTGGATGTCGGGAGACGTGGCCGGCGCGCTTTTCGTGGGCAATCGCCTCGCTGCGGAGTTTCCGCGAGATCTGTTGATGGTGAAGATGGCGCAGTACCTGCAATTCAATCGAGGCGATTTTCCTGCGTTGCTGCGAACGGCGTTGCGCGTTGCCGGCTCCAATTCCGATATCGCGTACATGCACGGCATGTTGGCGTTTGGCTATGAGCAATGTCATCTGCTCGAAGAGGCAGAGCAAAGCGCCCGCCGTGCGCTGGTCATGCAGCGCAAAGAGCCTTGGGCGCAGCATGCTCTCGCGCACGTGTACCTGACGCGAGGACAAATCACCGAAGGTGTACGGTTTCTGGAGAGCGTGCGTGATACCTGGACCGGGCTCAATTCCTTCATGTACACGCATCAGTGGTGGCACCTGGCGTTGTTTTATTTGAGCCAGGGCCGCTACGCCGATGTGCTGGAAATTTATGACCAACACTGCTGGCGCATTGCCAAGAACTATTCGCAAGATCAAATCGGCGCCGTGTCGCTGCTTGCGCGCATGGAGCTTGCCGGAATCGATGTGGGTGGACGCTGGGTCGAGCTTGGCCAATATTTGGCGGTGCGGGCGCACGATACCGTGCAGCCTTTTCTCACCCTACAGTATGTGTATGGTTTGGCTCGAGCGCACCGGCCGGAGGCGGATGTGCTGATGGACGCGGTGCGAGCGCGCGCCTCGCAGAGCTCTGAGGCTTCGGAAGGTGCGCACGATGCGTTCGAAGCTTCCGTCTGGAAGAGCGTGGCTCTGCCCGCGTGTGAAGGGTTGCTTTCGCACGCGAGAAAAAATTACCGCGCCGCACGTGAACACCTGAGCCTCGCCCTGCCGCGGATCATTGAAGTGGGCGGCAGCCATGCGCAACGTGATTTGTTCGAACAGATTTTGCTGGACGCTCAGATCAACAGCGGCGCGCTCGTGCTTGCTCAGCAAACGCTGGAGCTTCGCCGCGCGACGGACCCGGTGGGGGTGCCGGTGAACCGCGCGCTCGCGCAGGTCTATGACGCGCTCGAACTGCCCGAGCAAGCCAACCAGTCACGCGCGAGAATTCATAGCCTTCATGCTCACTGAGAACAAGAGGAAGAAGTGATATCGCCACTCTTCATTTGAGTTCGGGCGAATTGGGATGAACGGAAGCAACGCCGCCTCGTATGGGCCGGCTCGATGCATCAGCCGATTGAGTCTCGGCGCTCGACGCAGCGCCTTGCTTCTCGTGTGCACGGCTGCACTGAGCGGGGTGTCGCACGCCACGGCGACGAGGTCGCTCGGACACGCTGTTGAAGCCAGCGCGGCGCCGCGCAGCGCAGCTCCCGCCGTCGCACCTCCCGCCAACGCGAATTTGGGTCAGACGCTCAGGCTCGCCGTACAGCTCGAGCCACCGGGGCTTGATCCCACCATCAACCCGGCGGCACCCATCGGCGAAATCGTCTACGGCAATCTCTACGAGGGATTGGTTCGCTTCGATGCGCATGGCGGCGTCTTGCCGGCATTGGCTGAGTCTTGGCAAATCAGCTCCGACGGGCGCGAGTACCTATTTCGCCTGCGCACGGGAGTGAAGTTTCATGACGGGACGCACTTCGATGCATCCATCGCGAGATTTTCCCTGGAGCGCGCGCGCTCGCCGGATTCCGGCAATCCGCAACGCGATCGCTTGAGCTCCATCGAGCGCATCGAAACACCGGATGAGCACACGGTGCGTCTGATGCTTTCGCGCCCGTCGGCCAGTTTGTTGCCGAGCCTCGCATGGGCGGCGTTCGTCATGGTGACGCCGGCATCGGCAGCTACGAATGGCGTGCGGCCCGTGGGAACGGGGCCGTTTCGTTTCGTTGCATGGCGGCGCGGGGATTCCATCGAGATCAGGCGTAACGAGCATTATTGGGGACGGAGCGTATCGCTCGACCGCGTGCAATTTCGTTTCATCGCCGAGCCCGCCGCGGCCTACTCCGCGCTCATGGCGCGCGACATCGATGCCTTTCCCAATTATCCGGCGCCGGAAAGCGTGGCGCAGTTTCGCGCCGACCCGCGCTTCCGGGTGTTCGTCGGATCGACCGAGGGCGAAACCGTTCTTGCTTTCAATCAACGCAAGGCGCCATTCGACCGGCTCGAGGTGCGGCAGGCCATTTGTCACGCGCTCGATCGTCGCGCCATCATCGACGGCGCCATGTTCGGACTGGGCGAGCCCATTGGGTCGCATTTCCCGCCGCACGCGCCCGATGCTCTGGATCTCACCGGTGTGTGTGCTCACGATGTGGCGCGAGCGCGGGAGCTCTTGGCGCACGCGGGATTCGCCCATGGCTTCACGGTGAGGCTTGCGCTGCCGCCGCCCTCCTATGCACGGCGGAGCGGCGAGATCGTCGCGGCCCAGCTCGCCGCCGTCGGCATTCAAGCGCGCATTGAGAACATCGAATGGGCGCAATGGCTGGATCGCATATTTTCGCGGCACGACTTTGACATGACCATCGTGCAGCACGCAGAGCCTGCGGATTTCGACATCTATGCCCGCGACGATTATTACTTCGGTTACTCCAACCCCGACTTCAAAGCGTTGCTCGCAAGTTTCGAGGCGAGCACGAGTGCGAGCGCTCGGCAGGCTGCGCTCCAAGCCGTGCAGCGCAAGCTGGCCGACGATGCGGTCAACGCTTTTCTATTTCAGTACCCGAAGCTCGCGGTGTTCGATGCGCACGTGCATGGTCTTGCGACCACCGATCCGCTCAACACCGTGGATTTGCGCGATGTATCGATGGATTCGCCGGCGTCCCGCGGCCCCACGCGCTTCTTCGTCTTGCCGTCGTGGATTGCAGTTGCGCTCGGATGCGGTGTCCTGCTCGGGCTGGTTGCATTGGCCTTCCGCTGGGATGCGGCGTTCGTTGCGCGCCGCGCCGTCATTCTCGTTGCGACCCTGCTCGCATCGAGCGCGGTCATTTTCTGCATCGTCCAGGTCGCACCCGGCGATCCCGCCCGCGTCATGCTGGGACTTCACGCGGACGATGCCGGCGTGGCGCGCGTGCGCCACGAGCTGCGGCTCGACGCGCCTGCACCTGCGCGCTACCTGGAGTGGATCGCGGGTTTGGCTCATGGCGACTTCGGTACGAGCTACACGTATCGCGTGCCCGTGTCGTCTCTCATCGTCGAACGCGCGCAGGTGTCGGTGCCGCTCGCGCTCTACGCACTCGCGCTCACCGTCGTGATCTCCTTTCCCGCCGGCCTTCTGAGCGTGATGCGGGGCGGACGCGGCCTCGATCACTTCATCACCGCGAGTTCTCAGCTCGGCATGGCCGTGCCCAATTTCTGGCTGGGAATTTTGCTGATCTGGGTGTTCGCGGTGAACTTGCGCTGGGTCTCGGCCGGCGGCTTCGCGGGTTGGAATGCCGGCTTCATGCCGGCTATCAAGTCACTCACGCTGCCGGCGATCGCGCTCGCATTGCCGCAAGCGGCAATTCTCACGCGCATCGTGCGTACTTCTCTCCTCGAGGTGCTGCAGGAAGATTTCATGCGCACGGCGCGTGCGAAGGGATTGTCTCGATTCTCCGCGCTGCTGCGGCACGCGCTGCCCAACGCCATGGTCAATGTCATGACGGTTCTGGGCTTACAGCTGACGTTCTTGCTCGCAGGCGCTGTGGTCATCGAGAACGTATTCTTCTTGCCGGGTCTCGGCAGGCTCGTGCTGACTGCCGTCGAGCAACGCGACCTCATGGTGGTCCAGAGTGTCGTGGTGCTCCTCGTTGCCGCCGTCCTCATCGTCAGCTTTGCCGTCGATCTGTCGTACCTACGCTTGGATCCGCGCTTGCGGCAGCGACGCCTTTGAGCAACGGCCGTCTCAAGGCGGGCGCCGTCATCAGCATGGCGGTCGTTGCATTCGCGCTCATTGGTTGGGGATGGACGGCGCATGATCCCGATGCGATGGATATCTCTCATCAGCTCGAAGCGCCTTCGCTCACGCATGGGTTCGGCACCGATGCGCTCGGCCGCGATGTGTTATCGCGTGTCATGGCCGGCGCGCACGAATCCCTCGGAATCGCCGCGCTGGCGACGTTGCTGGGTCTGGCCGCCGGTACGGTGATGGGTCTCGCCGCCGCTTCGGCCCGCGGCGCTCTCGACGGATGGCTGATGCGCGGCAATGATTTGATTTTTGCATTTCCATCGCTCCTGCTTGCAATTCTCATCACGGCAGTGTGGGGTCCCGGTGCTGCGCCCGCCATCATTGCGATTGGCGTGTTCAACATTCCAGTGTTTGCCCGGGTCACGCGCGGCGCAGCGCTCGTCTTGTGGCAGCGCGATTTCGTGCTGGCGGCGCGTGTGGCGGGCCGCAGCACATTGCAAATCTCGTTGCACCACATCCTGCCCAATCTCGCACCGGTGCTCATCGTGCAGGCGACACTGCAGCTGGCGCTCGGCATTCTCGCAGAGTCTGCGCTCGCCTATGTCGGCCTGGGCGCGCAGCCGCCCGCCCCGAGTTGGGGACGCATGCTGAGCGAGGCGCAAACCCTGACGGCGCTTGCCCCATGGCTCGCAGTTCTGCCCGGCGCAGTCTTGCTCACTGCCGTGCTCGGGTTCAATTTGCTCGGTGACGGCTTGCGCGATCGTCTCGACCGGCGCGCATGAGCTTGCTCGAGATCTGCGCACTGCGCGTAGACATCGCGGGGCAAGCCATTTTGAAAGAGGTGTCGCTGCAGGTCGGCGAAGGGGAGGCCGTAGGCCTCGTCGGCGCATCGGGCTCGGGCAAATCCACCACAGCGCTTGCAACCTTGAGGCTATTGCCGGCGCGGGCCACTGCGGTCGGCCGAATTCAGTTCGGATCGCTCGATGTGCTCACTGCGAGCGATGCACGGATGCAGAGCCTGCGCGGCCGCGAGATCGGCATGGTATTTCAAGAACCCGCCACTGCGCTCAATCCTCTGATGAGCGTGCTCGATCAAGTGGCCGAAGTGGTACGCGTGCATCTGCGGGCCGGTCGGCTCGCGGCGCGCTATCGCGCGGCGGCCGCGCTGGAGAAAGTAGGCCTTCCGTCGTCAGGCGGCTTTCACCGCCGATTTCCCCACGAATTGTCTGGCGGTCAACGCCAACGCGCCGCGATTGCCATGGCCACGGTGCTCGAGCCGCGCCTATTGATTGCGGATGAGCCCACCGCGGCGCTGGATGCGCGCTCTCGATTGCAGGTGCTGGCGCTGCTCGAGGAATTGGTCAGGACTCGCCGCGCGGCGCTTCTCATCATCAGTCACGACCTCGGCCTCGTCGAACGAATGGCGCAGCGCGTGGTGGTCATGCAAGACGGAGTCGTCGTCGAGTCGGGTGACACGCGGCGGATGCTTTCACAGCCGCGACACTTGCACGCGCAAGAATTGATCGCCGCGCGCCCATCGCGCAGTCATGCGCCAATGCAACGCGGTGCCGATGCCGGTGAGCTCGCACGGATCGACGATGGCGCCGCCGAGACGATTCTGAGCGTTCGAAACCTGGTGTGCGCATACGCACATGGGCGACACCTCGTGCGCGCGGTCGACGGCGTGAGTTTTCAGATCGCCCAAGGCGAAAGCCTCGGATTGGTCGGTGAATCGGGCGCAGGCAAGTCCACGCTGTTGCGCGCCGTGCTTGGCATTGGCCGCATCCAAGAAGGTGAAGTGTGCGTAGCGGGCGAGTTGTTCGCCGCCCCCGGACGCACGCCCCGCAGCGCTCAGCGCCGATCCATGCAATGCGTGTTGCAGGATCCCGCCGGCAGCCTCGACCCGCGCTGGCGGGTGCGCGAAATCATCGCTGAGCCCCTACATCTGCTTTGCGACTCACGCGCGTCTGCGGCCGCTCGTGTGGCTGCGCTTCTCGAGCGTGTCGGCTTGGCATCGAGCGATGCCGCTCGTTATCCGCATGAGTTCTCCGGCGGCCAACGCCAGCGCATCGCCATCGCACGTGCGCTCGCGATCGCTCCGGCGCTGATCGTGCTCGATGAAGCGGTGTCCGCGCTCGACGTGCTCACACGAGCTCAGATCTTGCGCCTGCTGGCAGAGCTATCTCGAGAGACGGGCACAGCTTATATCTTCGTTTCTCATGATTTGGATGTGGTGCGCGCCATGACCGATCGCGTGATCGTGCTGGAGAAAGGACGCATCGTCGAAAGCGGCGCCACTTCGAGCGTGCTCACGACTCCGCAGCACATTGCCACTCGCCAGCTCGTGGATGCGTCGCCGCGCCAATGGCTCGAGAGCGGCTGATCCACGCTTCTACGCGTGGCATCCCGCGCCCGCGGTTATTTCAAAGACGCTTCAGCTGGGTCAGATCGATCGCGCCAAGATTGCTCGTGAAGGTGAGATGCGTCGAATCACTCGACTGCGCAACGCCTTGGATTTCGTAGCCACCGGTATCGTAGGCCGTAGTGTCCTCACCTCGCCGAATCAGCAGACGCCGCGCATTGCCGAAATAGGCATAGCGCAAATCGTTTTGGCTGCCGGCCGCATTCGGCGCGCCCAGCTCCTTGGGCCACCAAGGCGACATGGGCTCGAAGTGCGGCGGCTGGATGGGAGACATGGGCTGCATGGGCGACATGGGCTGCATCGGTTTCATGGGTTTCATGCGACGCCTCGACGAATCATGATTTGCCAGCGATCATAGCCGCAAGAGCTCCGCGCCGCATCGTCTTATTCCATGTTTCACTGGTTCGAAAAATTAGTTCGCCCATTTCCCGACGCGGCGCCTGTGGAGCTGCCGAAGAGTTTCTTCGCCTTCGTTTGGGCGTGCACCCGCGGCGTGCGCGTGTACGTGGCGGCCATGACGTTGCTGACGGCCGTCATCGGTGCTTTCGAGGCGCTGTTGTTTGCGATGATGGGACGCATCGTCGATTCGCTCGCGGCGGTGTCGGCGCGGGCCTGGCTGAGCGATGCGCGTGGCACACTCATTCTCCTGAGCGCGGCGCTCATCGCCAGCATTTTCGTCGCGGCCTTGCAAACGCTCTACAAGCACCAGGCGCTCGCCGGCAATTTTCCCATGCGCTTGCGCTGGAATTTTCATCGTCTGATGCTCGATCAGAGCATCAGCTTCTATCAAGACGACTTCGCGGGGCGCATTGCAACCAAGGTCATGCAATCGGCGCTCGCCGTGCGCGATGTGTGCATGATCGTGGGCGATATTCTGGTCTACGTGGTGATTTATTTCGTCACGATGACGGCCATTCTGGGCCACTTCGACTCATGGCTTCTCGCGCCTTTTGGGCTATGGGCAATTTTTTACGGCCTGGCAATGCATTACTTCGTGCCGCGGCTCGGGCAGACGGGCAAGGCGCAGGCGGATGCACGCTCCACGATGACGGGCCGTATCGCGGATGCGTACACGAACATCGCGACCGTCAAACTGTTCTCGCACACGCGGCGCGAGGCGGATTATGCGCGCGGCGCCATGCAAGATTTCTTGAGCACGGTCCATCGGCAAATGCGTTTGACCAGCGCATTCGAAATCGCAAATCAAGCGCTTTCGGTGCTGTTGATTGCGAGCACGGTGGGCATGGCTCTGTGGGCATGGAGCCGCGGGCAGGTTGGCATCGGAGCGGTGGCCGCGGCGACCGCCATGTCCATGCGCCTGAACGGCATCTCTCATTGGATCATGTGGGAGCTCGCCAGCTTGTTCGAGCAGGTGGGCACCGTACAGGATGGCATCGGTACGCTGTCGAGGCCGCGCAATGTGAAGGATTCCGGCGATGCAGCGCCGTTGAGAGTCACGCGAGGCGAGGTGCGCTTCGAGCGCGTGCGCTTCGCCTACGGGGCCGGGCCCGCGGTGATCAGCGATTTCTCTTTACGCATTCGTGTCGGCGAGAAGATCGGCCTGGTCGGCCGTTCGGGCGCGGGCAAGAGCACCCTCGTGAATCTGCTGCTGCGCTTCTATGATTTGTCCGGCGGCCGCATACTCATCGATGAGCAGGACATTGCGCGATGCACTCAAGCGAGTCTGCGTTCTCAGATCGGCATGGTGACTCAAGACACCTCACTCCTGCACCGCTCGGTGCGTGACAACATTCTTTACGGCCGGCCGGACGCAAGCGATGAGGCGATGGTGGAGGCGGCGACTCTGGCCGAGGCGGCCGATTTCATCGCGACGCTGGAAGATCCCCACGGTCGCAAAGGGTTCGATGCGCATGTGGGCGAGCGCGGCGTGAAACTCTCGGGCGGTCAGCGCCAGCGCATCGCCATCGCGCGCGTCATGCTGAAAGATGCACCCATCCTGTTGCTCGATGAAGCCACGAGCGCGCTGGACAGCGAGGTCGAAGTGGCCATTCAGCAAAGTTTGTATCAACTGATGAAAGGCAAGACCGTCATCGCCATCGCGCACCGTCTCTCCACCATTGCGGCCATGGACCGTCTTATCGTCATGGACCACGGGCGCATCGTGGAGGAGGGCGACCATCGGAGCCTGCTTGCGCGCGCCGGTATTTATGCGCGGCTATGGGAGCATCAGAGCGGCGGATTTCTTGGAGACGAAGCCGCGGATACCGATGCCATTGCGTTGGCGGACGAAACACCTTGATGCGCCTCGTACGCCGCACGCGCGATGGCGCGTGCGAGACAATCCGCCGCTGCGCTGCCGAGCCGCGCGACGTGCGCAGCGCGCGAGGCCGGCTCGCCCAAGGGCACCGCGGCAGTGGCTAATGCAAACACCACATCGCCATCGAACGGGGTATGCGCCGGACGGATCGCCCGCGCAATGCCATCCTGGGCCATGATGGCGACTCGCTTGCATTCGGCCCCGGTCAACGCGGCATTGCACGCAACGAGCGTAAGCGTCGTGTTCGCGCCTGGTTGCAGACGCCCGAGCTCATTCAAGCGCGACTGTTCGGACACCGGGTCAAGGGCCGCCAGCACGGCGCCCGGTGATCCAACGCTCGGCCTCTTGCCGCCGAACTCTCGGCCGATCTCGAAAGGCCACGACCAATAGGTTTCGCCATCGGGCATGAGGACGGAACCGACGCAATTCACAACCGCCAGTGCGCCGACCACCAGCCCGCTGTCCAATCGAAGCGAAGCAGATCCCATTCCGCCCTTGATGAGCCCGGCCCGCGCTCCGCGCCCCGCGCCCAGGGATCCCAACTCAAACTCGCGTGCGGCTGTTTCGATGGTGCGCATGCCGAGCGAGCGATAGGGCGGCTCGGTGCCCCAGTGCTTGTCGCCCGCGAAGCCGAGATCGTGCAGTACGGCAGCGGGCACGATGGGAATGGCAGGCGACTCCGCGCGCAAGCGTAGGCCGCGATTCCTTGCCGAGAGCACGGCGGCGACTCCGTCGGCTGCAGCCAGCCCGAACACCGAGCCGCCGGAGAACACCACGGCATGCACACGGCCGACCATGTTCTCGAGCGCAAGCGTGTCGGTCTCGCGCGTGCCGGGCGCACCGCCGCGTACATCGACCGCGGCGCAATAACTCTCGGCACACAGCACGGTTGTGACGCCAGACTGCGATCGCTCGTCGTGCGCGGCGCCTACGGTGAGACCCTCGACATCCGTCAACAGGTTTTTCGTACCGGGAGTGTTCGCGCTCAATGGTTCAACCCAAGCCGTCTTGTGTCGCGAGCACGGCAATGCCTTGCAGCACGAGGTCCGGCACCAGCGCGCCTTCGCAGCACATGGAACCCGCGATGAGCTCGGCGTCTCCGCCCGTCACAAAAATGCGCGGCTGCACTCCGGTCTCTTGATGGACGAATTGAGCAGCCCGATCCGCAAGCGACGCTGCGGCCATGACCGAGCCGCGCGAGACCGCGGCGACGGTGTTGTTGGCGAGAATGCCGGCCGTCGACAGCGCGCTCGCGGTCATCGCGGCCGCAATCCCGCTGGTCTTTTTCATGAGGGAATCGCGCATCATGTGCACCCCCGGCACGATCAGGCCGCCCAAGTGCCGCCCGTCCGCGTTCACACTGTCGACTTTCACGGCTGTGCCCGCGTCGATGACGCACAAGGCTTCGTGCGCCAAGTTCCATGCGCCGATGACCGCAAGCCAGCGATCCGGGCCAAGGAGGGACGGATTCAAATATCCGTTCGTCAACTCATGGAAATTGCGAGTCGGCGTGATGAACTCGGGCTCGACATGAAACGCCTTGCGGCTCATGCGCTGAAGAGTTTTCGCCATGGCCTCGCCGGCGACATTGCTGATGAGAACCCGTTGCGGGCGCAACTGCGCATCGAACACTTCGGTCGACCAGATCTCGGCCTGGATATCCAGATGCGGCACGGCTTGTTGCTCCGACAAGCGGCCATTCGCGAGCCACGACCATTTGAGGCGCGTATTTCCGACGTCGATGACGAGCATCATGCAGATTCATGACCCACGGGGCGGGCAAGAATAGCATCGCCCGATACGCACCCGTGCGCCAACCGTTAGGATGCGAGCTGGCTCACACGCACAGCGTTTAGAGATTAGCGGATATGCAGCCTTCCTCGAACCTGACCCGGGGTTCCATTCCCAAAGCGCTCATCCTTTTTTCATTGCCCGTCATGGCGGGCAATGTGCTGCAAACCCTGAACGGTTCCGTGAATGCGGTGTGGATCGGAAGTTTTTTGGGCGAGGCAGCGCTGACCGCAGCATCGAATGCGAACATGCTGATGTTTCTTTTGGTGAGTGCGGTGTTCGGTGTGTCCATGGCTGCGAACGTGCTGGTCGCGCAGGCGGTCGGCGCGCGCGACGTGCGCGAGGCACGCCACATTACCGGGGCAAGCGCGACGTTCTTCGCGATTCTCTCGCTCGCAACCAGCGTCTTGGGTTTCGTGTTCACTCCGCACTTATTGGCGCTCATGAATACGCCGCACGATGCCGTGCCGCTGGCGCTCGCCTACATGCGGATCATCTTCGTCGCGATGCCGTTCATGTTCGGATTTTTCTTCGTCATGTCGGTATTGCGCGGCGCGGGCGATTCCAAGACGCCGTTCTGGTTTTTGCTGCTCTCGGTGATCCTCGACATCGGATTGAACCCTCTGCTGATTTTCGGGTGGGGGCCCGTTCCGCGGCTCGGCATCGCGGGCTCGGCGCTGGCCACGTTGATCGCACAAGGCTCGAGTCTCACGGCGTTGATCTTCACGCTGTATCGGCGCAGGCATTTTTTGACCATTCGCAAGGGCGAGTTGAATCTGTTCGCGTTCGATCCGCGCATCGTGCGGGTGCTGGTGGGCAAGGGCTTGCCCATCGCGCTGCAGATGATCGTCATGTCCTCGAGCATGCTGGTGTCGCTTTCATTCGTGAACCGGTATGGCTCAGAAACGACGGCGGCGTTCGCCGCTGCCGTTCAGCTGTGGGGATATATCCAGATGCCCGCGCTCGCGATCTCGGCTTCGGTATCTTCCATGGCGGCGCAGAATGTCGGCGCGGCGCGTTGGGATCGGGTGAATCGGATCGCCGCCGCGGGTGTCGGCTTCAATGTGCTGCTGGGCGGTGCGCTGATCAGCCTGGTATATCTGCTCAATGCCCACGTGTTGTCTTGGTTCCTGCCCGCGACCGGAGGTGCGCTTGCCACGGCCGTTCACATCAATTCGACGGTGCTCTGGTCATTCGTTTTTTTCGGCATCAGCATGGTGTTGGTCGGAGTGGTGCGCGCGACCGGCGCAACCTTGCCGCCGCTCATCTTGCTGTTCATCGCGTTTTGGGGAGTGCGGTTGCCATTCGCGTATTTCTTGCAGAGGCCATTCGGCGCGGACGCGGTATGGTGGAGCTTCCCGGCCTCGGCCATCGCATCCGTTACGCTGACACTGCTGTATTTTCTCTTCGGCGCATGGCGTAAAGCGCGCATGATGCCGCCTGCACAAGAGGAATCAGCGCTCGCGCAGGCCGGTGCGCAAGCGCTTGCCGCGGCACAAGCTCAAGCCGTGGCGCGAGCGACGGCGGAAGCCGCCGCCGAGCCCGCGCCGACGGGAGTCGCGCCCTAGGCCGCAGACTCTAAAGAGAAGCTGGCTGACTAGCCTTCTGCGAGCTTGCGCAGCATGCGTTGGGTGACCAGCACCACACCGTGTTTGGTGACATAGAAGCGATGCGCGTCCGCACCGCTGTCCACGCCGATTTGCATGCCGTCAGGAATCATGCAGTTCTCATCGATGATGCAGCGTTTGAGAACGCAGTGCCGGCCGATGGAGACTCCGGGCATGATCACGGCGCCTTCGATGTACGTGCTGTCTTCCACGCGCACATCGGAAAAAAGCAATGAGCCGCGCACGGCGGCGCCGGAGATGATACAGCCTCCGGCCACCATGGAGTTCAATGCGATGCCGCGCCGCGGTCCGTCGTCGAGCACGAATTTCGCCGGCGGATGCTGGGCCTGGTAGGTCCAGATCGGCCACTGATTGTCGTAGATGTTGAGCTCGGGGTTGACGTACACGAGCTCCATGTTGGCTTCATAGAATGCATCGACGTTGCCGACGTCGCGCCAATAGCTTTGTGCGCGCGTCTCCACGTCTTGAAATGGATAGGCGAATACGCGCGAGCGGCCGATGGCGTCCGGAATCACGTTCTTGCCGAAGTCGTGACTGGTGCCGGGCCGCTCGGCTTGTTCCACCAGCAGCCGCTCCAGGCCGTCCATGCCGATGACGTAGATGCCCATCGAAGCCCGCGCGAGATGAGGCGAGCCTTCCAACGGATCGGGATTCGAGGGCTTCTCGGCGAACTTGCGAATGCGGTTGTCCGCATCCGTCGTCATGATGCCGAATTCGTTCGCGCGCTCAATGGGAACATCCACCACACCCACGGTGATGTCCGCCTCGCATTGCTCGTGGTACGCGATCATCGGTCCGTAATCCATTTTATAAATGTGATCGCCGGCCAGAATGAGCACGTGAGTCGGATGATGCGAGCGCAAGAACTCCAGGTTTTGATAGACGGAGTCGGCGGTGCCGCGATACCAAAAGTCGCCGAGCTGCTGCTGCGCCGGTATGACCTCGACGAATTCGCCGAACTCGCCGCGCATGTAGCCCCATCCATGATGAATATGTTGAATGAGAGACTGAGCTTTGTATTGCGTCAACACAGCGATCTGACGAATGCCGGAATTCACGCAATTGGACAACACGAAATCGATGATGCGAAATTTTCCGCCGAACGGCGTCGCGGGCTTGCAGCGATCCTCGGTCAGCGCCTTCAATCTTTCGCCGCGGCCGCCCGCCATGACGACGGCAACCGTGCCGCTCGTCAAGCGGCTGACGAACCGGCCGGTATTGTTACGCACGGATGACATGGAATGAATCGAGTGTAGCCGAGTTGCTTCCCCGGAAGACCTGCATCTGCGGGGGTTTGCTAAACTAAAACCAGTGAACCGCTCCGCAAATTTCTCAGCCTCTCGAGGATGCCTTGCGTAGAGACGCGGCGAAGTGCCTCATGTCGGTCGGCGCGGCGAAGTGTGTTGTGTAGGCCGGCTCCGCGAAGCGCCTCGTGTCACCCGGCCCCGCGGCACATGCCGCAGCTCTTGCCAGTTTCGAAGCTAGTTTAGTGCCGCCGCTCAAGCTGTGTGTCGCCGCTTCGGAGGCGGTCCCGTTTGCGAAGACCGGCGGCCTCGCCGATATGGTTGGGGCCCTCGTGCGGCAGTTGAGTGCGAATGGCCATGACGTGCGCGCCTTCATGCCGCTGTATGCTTCGGTGCGTAGCGAATTTCCGCAACTCGTTCCAATCGACTCTGTCGGCACCATCAGGTTGGCGCTCGGCGGCATCGAAGATTCGGTCACTCTGTGGGAGTTTCCGGCGGCTGCGGGCGAGCCCAGGTTTTATTTCATCGACTGTCCTGCTCAGTTCGAGCGCAGCGCCATCTACACTCAAGACGCCGATGAGCATCGGCGATTCATCGTGTTCACCCGCGCCGTCATCGAGGCTTGCCAGCGATTGCGCTTTTCGCCCGATGTGTTCCATGTCCACGATTGGCACACGAGCTTCCTACCGTTGTTCTTGCGGACCGCGTACGCCTGGGATCGTCTGTTCGCTCAATCGAAGAGCGTGCTGACGATTCACAACATCGGCTATCAGGGGCAGTTCGCGGCTGCCGCGGTGGCTGATCTCGGGTTGGACGGGAGCGAAGCGTTGCTCGATCCAACGGACTTTCGCGCGGGAGTGATCAACGCGTTGAAGACGGGAATCTTGTACGCTGATTCGGTGACTACGGTGAGCCCCACCTATGCACAGGAAATTTGCACATCCGAGCTCGGTATGGGATTGCAAACCGCGCTGAGCGAGCGCGCGGACGGCGTTACGGGAATCTTGAACGGCGTGGACTACTCCACCTGGGATCCGCGCATCGACTCCTATTTGCGAGCGCATTTTCGCGCCGCAGACTTGCGCGGCAAGGTGAAGAACAAACGCCGCTTGATCGAGCGCAACGAGCTCAACGTCGATCTCGCCACACCCGTCATCAGCATGGTCACGCGACTTGCCGAACAGAAGGGCTTGGATCTGCTCGAGGAACCGCTGCCTCAGTTCCTGGAAGATGAGCGCTGTGCGCTCGTCGTTCTCGGGAGTGGAGACGAGCGGTACGCTGATTTTTTTCGCGGGCTGGCGCAGCGATACCCTGGTCAAATGAATTTTCATGAGGGTTACGACGAGGCGCGCGCGCATTTGTTCGAGGCCGGCGGCGACATGTTTCTCATGCCCTCACGCTATGAGCCGTGCGGCCTGAATCAGATGTACAGCTTGCGCTACGGTACGGTCCCCATCGTGCGCAATACCGGCGGGCTTGCCGATTCCGTGCAGCATTTCGACCCCGGCACCGGTCGCGGGACGGGCGTGGTGTTCGATGAGTACACGCCCAGCGCGGTGAGCGAGGCTTTGGGCACGGCGCTCGAGTGGTATGAAGACAAGCGCCTGTGGCGCCGCCTCGTGCGCAATGGCATGGCGAAGGATTATTCGTGGCCCAGGCAACTGATACATTACGAAGCCTTGTACTCAAATTTGGTTTCCAATGGAGGGGTTTGAAATGACGGTGTCCATTCATCCGAGCGTCGATGGCGGTGTAAAGAAAGGTGCGGCGAGTTTCAATGGCGGCGAGCTCAAGTGCCATTGCGAGAGCGAACCGGTCAAGGTGAAGTTGAGCGGGCAAACCGCCCACAACCATGTCTGCGGCTGCACCAAATGCTGGAAGCCGGACGGCGCGAAATTCTCGATGGTCGCCGTCATCGGCCGCGACAAGCTGGCGGTGACCGCAAGCGCCAGCAAGCTCAAGGTGGTGGATGACAAGGCGGCGATTCAGCGGCACGCGTGCAAGGACTGCGGCACGCATATGTACGGACGCATCGAAAATACGTCGCATCCATTTCACGGGCTCGATTTCGTGCACACCGAGCTTTCGCGCGACGCGGGCTGGTCGGCGCCGGAGTTCGCCGCATTCGTCTCTTCGATCATCGAATCGGGCGTGGACCCCAAAGAAATGGAAGGCGTAAGGGCGCGGTTGAAGGAATTGGGACTCGAGCCCTACGATTGCCTCTCGCCGCCGTTGATGGATGCCATCTCGACCCACGTGGCCAAAAGCAAGGGCGCGCTGAAAAACTAACGCGGCGCTGTCCCACACCGCGCTGTCCCGCCCGGCGTGCCCCGCCCGGCGCTGCTCGGCGCCGCGCGGGACAGTCGCGCGGAATTTTAGACCAGCTCGGGTTCGACCTCGTTCACGCTCGCGGCGCCGTCACGCACCACACGTGCGTGTGCGAGCGCGAGCGGCGCGACGTGCGCCGCATAAAAGCGCGCGCTTGCCAGCTTGGCGTTGTAGAAGGTCTCATCGGCGCCGGCTTCTTGCACACGTTGAGCGGCAATGACGGCGGACTTCGCCATGAGCCAACCACCGATCACGGTGCCGGCGAGCTTCAAGTAGGGCACGGCAACGGCGAGACCGGCGGCAGGTTGGGCGGCCATGGACGCAAGGAGTGAACGAGTCGCCTCGCGCAGCGTCGCGACTCCCTCCAAGGCCGAAGCGATGGGCGGCTCGGTCGTCGCTGTCCTCGAAGCGCTATTGAGGTCCGCTTCCATCCGCGCCAGGAGCGCATTCATGGCGCTGCCCCGATCGCGCGCCAATTTACGTCCGATGAGATCGTTGGCCTGAATGCCCGTCGTGCCTTCGTAAATCGGCGTGATGCGGACATCGCGAAAATATTGCGCGGCCCCGGTTTCTTCGATGAAGCCCATGCCGCCGTGCACTTGAATGCCGAGCGATGCGAGATCCACTCCATTCTCCGTAGACCACGCTTTGACGATGGGAATGAGTAAGTCGCCGCGCGCAGCGGCTTCGGCACGCACCTCTGCATCGTCATGATGCGCGCCGACATCGAGCAAGTGAGCCGTGTACAAACCGAGCGCGCGCATGGCTTCGGTGGTGGCTCTCATCGTCAACAACATGCGCTTGACATCGGGATGTTCGACAATGGCCGCGCGCGCTTCCGTAGCATGCGCGGGTTTGCCCTGCACCCGAGCCTTTGCCCATTCGAGAGCCTGTTGATACGCGCGTTCCGCAATCGCGTAGCCCTCCAGGCCAACCGCAAGCCGCGCCGCGTTCATCATGATGAACATATACTCGAGGCCGCGATTCGCTTCGCCCACGAGATACCCAATCGCGCCGCCTTGGTCCCCATAAGCGAGCACGCACGTGGGGCTCGCATGAATGCCCAGCTTGTGCTCGATGGAGACGCAGCGCACATCGTTCGGCTCGCCGATCGAGCCATCGGCCTTGATGAGAAACTTCGGCACCACGAACATGGAAATGCCGCGCGTTCCCGCCGGTGCGCCGTCAATGCGCGCGAGCACCATATGAATGATGTTGGGGGTGTAATCGTGATCGCCGTAGGTGATAAAAATTTTCTGTCCGAAGATGCGGTAACGATCGCCTTCCGCCACGGCGCGGGTGCGGATGGCGCCGAGGTCGGAGCCCGCTTGTGTCTCGGTCAAGTTCATGGTGCCGGTCCACTCGCCGGTAACCATTTTGGGTATGTAACGCTGCTGCAGCTCGGAACTGCCGACGCGCGACAGCGCCTCGATGGCTCCTTGCGTCAACATGGGACACAGCTTGAAGGCGAGGTTCGCGGAAGCCCACATTTCTTGCACGGCCGTGGCGAGCACCGACGGCGCGTTCTGCCCGCCGAATGCTTCCGGCGCGGAGAGCTGACTCCAACCGCCTTCGGCGTATTGCCGATAAGCCTCTTTGAATCCTTTCGGACTCACCACGCCTTGCGGCGTCCAACGCGCTCCCTCGCGGTCGCCGCTCTTCTCCAGCGGCTCCAGCACACTTTGCGCAAACTTCGCGGCTTCTTCGAGAATGGCGTCGGCCGTCTCGGCGGAGTAGTCGGGGAATGCACCGCCCGCCCGAATGGCCTCCTCACCGATGAGCTCATGCAGCACGAACCGAAGATCTGACAGTGGCGCGCGATACATCAGACGCTCCGCCGGTATTGGCCGCCGACTTCGTACAGCGCGCGCGAGATTTGACCGAGCGAGCAGCTCTGCACCGTGCTCATGAGCTCGGCAAACACGTTACGCCGCTCGGCTGCGGCGGATTGCAGCGTGCGAAGCGCCGCGGGCGCGCTGCGCGCATGGCGAGACTGAAATTCACGCACACCGGCAACTTGCGCCTGCTTCTCTTCCTCGGTGGAGCGGATCAGCGCAGTGGATGCAATTTCCTTGTCCGCATCACGCGAGCTCAGGAAAGTATTGACCCCGATCAGCGGAAGCGTGCCGTCGTGTTTCTTGGTCTCGTAGTACAAGCTTTCCTCCTGAATCTTGCCGCGCTGATACATGCTCTCCATGGCGCCGAGCACGCCGCCGCGCGCGGAAATGGCTTCAAATTCCTGGTAGACCGCCTCCTCCACGAGATCGGTGAGTGTCTCGATCAAGTGCGAGCCCGACCACGGGTTCTGATTCATATGGATGCCTAGCTCCCGATTGATGATGAGTTGAATGGCGACGGCGCGGCGCACGCTTTCTTCAGTGGGTGTCGTGAGCGCTTCGTCATACGCATTGGTGTGCAGAGAATTGCAATGGTCCAACAACGCATAAAGCGCTTGCAGGGTGGTGCGGATGTCGTTGAACTGAATTTCCTGCGCGTGCAGCGATCGCCCGGAAGTTTGAATGTGATATTTCAGCATCTGGCTGCGCGCCGCGCCTGCATAACGCTCGCGCATGGCGCGCGCCCAGATGCGCCGCGCTACGCGCCCGATGACCGCATATTCGGCATCCATGCCGTTCGAGAAGAAAAAGGATAGATTCGGCGCGAAGTCATCGATGTGCATGCCGCGCGAAAGGTAATACTCGACGATCGTGAAGCCATTCGCGAGAGTGAACGCGAGCTGGGTCACGGGGTTCGCGCCCGCTTCTGCGATGTGGTAGCCGCTGATGGATACGGAATAAAAATTGCGCATGTCGTGTTCGATGAAGAACTGCTGCACGTCGCCCATCAGGCGCAGCGCAAATTCCGTGGAGAAGATGCAGGTGTTCTGCGCTTGGTCTTCCTTCAGAATGTCGGCCTGCACCGTGCCGCGCACGCGCCGCAACGCGCCAGCGCGCACCTCCGTGTACTCACCTTCGCTCAATACGCCATCCGCGATCATTCGTTCGGATGAAAAGCCCAGGAATGCGAGCCCGGAGCCATCGTGACCTGGCGGAAGCTCGGCTCGATAAACGGGCACTTTGCCTTCCGCCGCGAGAATTTCCTCATGGAGGGTTTGGATGCGTGCTTGCGCCGCATCCCATCGACCGTTCGATTTGAGGAATTGCTCGACTTGTTGATCCACCACCGTGTTCATGAACATCGCCAGCAGCATGGGCGCCGGACCATTGATGGTCATTGATACCGAAGTCGCCGGCGCGCACAAATCAAAGCCTGAATACAAGCGCTTCATATCATCGAGGGTTGCAATGGATACGCCCGAATTGCCTGTGCGTCCGTAGATATCCGGCCGCACGTCGGGGTCTTCGCCATACAGCGTGGTGGAATCGAATGCCGTCGACAAACGCGTTGCGGCCGAATCGCGTGCCAAATAATGGAAGCGCCGATTGGTGCGCTCGGGGCCGCCTTCTCCCGCAAACATCCGCAGAGGGTCTTCGGCCTCGCGCCGATAAGGATAGACGCCGCATGTGAAGGGGTAAGCGCCCGGTAAGTTCTCGTTCAACAGAAAATGCAGAGTCGACCCCAGATCACTCGTGCGTGGCGCCGCGATTTTAGGAATGCGCAAGCGGCTCAAAGATTCCGTGTAGTTCTCACCGCGCATGGGCTTGCCGCGCACCGAGTACACGTACTGACCGGACAGGACGGCCTCGCGCCGCGCGGGCCACGCTCTGAGCTGCTCCAGCTCATCGGCCGGCAACTCCCGCAACGCTTCGTTGTAGCGCTCGCGCAGAATCCTTCGAGTCGAGTCATCATCGGATCGGAGCGTCTCTTCAGAAAAAGGTTCGAGCATGGGCGGGAGAGAGGCTGCGGGAAGCGAGCTCAGCGCTGCATGCAGACCCGCCGCGCGTCGCGCCGCCGCGACGCTTGCGTCGGCGCGCTCGCGAATGCGCCGCCCGTCGCGGGCAATTTCCGCAAGATATCCGCTCTTGCTGTTGGGGATCAGCGGCTCGAGCGCGACCGCCACAGGCGCCGACGGCGCGTCCACCTTCCAAGAAACTCTTGCTGCGCGGGTCAACGCTTCGTTCAGCTCGAGCCGTTGGTTCTGTTCGAGTCGCTCATTCGGTTCGAGCCTCTCGCAAATCGCCGCGAACAACCGATTGACGCCGGGGTCGTCGAAGCGGCTTGCGATGGTGGCGTGGACCGGTAATTCCGCATCCGCCGCTTTGGCGTGTTGCGGATGATTGCGGCGCCATTGCTTGCGAATGTCGCGCAAGGCATCGGCCGCGCCGCGCTTTTCGAATTTGTTGAGAGCGATGAGATCAGCGCAATCGAGCATGTCGATTTTTTCCAGCTGGCTCGCCGCGCCGTACTCGCTGGTCATGACGTAGAGCGAAAGGTCGACGAAATCCGTGATCTCACTGTCGGACTGCCCTGTGCCGGCGGTCTCGACCAGGATCAAATCGAACTTCGCGAGCTGCATGAGGCCGATGACGGACTCCAGCACCGCAGAGCTCGAAGCGTTGCGGCGCCGCGTCGCCAACGAGCGCATGAAAATGCGCTCACTCGACAAGGCATTCATGCGAATGCGATCGCCGAGAAGCGCGCCTCCCGAGCGCCGTCGCGTGGGATCCATGGCGATGACGCCGATTTGCCGCTCCGGAAAGTGGCGCACGATGCGCAGCAACAACTCATCGGTAAGACTGGATTTGCCGGCGCCGCCCGAGCCCGTGATGCCGACTACCGGCGCGTGGGTCTTCGGCTTGTTGAGCGCTCGCTGCAGCCACTCCGGGACGCCGCTCTCATGACTGGCTTCCAGTGCCGTGATTGCCCGAGCCAGGGTCTTTGGGTCTCGTGCGCTCACAGGCCCAGGCGCGAAGCGTGGCTTGGGTGATGCGCGCACGCGCGCAAATACGTCATCCATCATTCCATCGAGTCCCAGACGCCGGCCATCTTCCGGCGTGTAGATTTTCTCAACACCCTTCGCCTCGAGCATTGCGATCTCGTGCGGTGCGATGGTGCCGCCGCCGCCTACGATGATGCGGATATGCGCGCAATCCAGCTCGCGCAACATGTCCGCCATGTACGCGAAATATTCGTTGTGGCCGCCTTGATAAGACGACACGGCGATGGCATCGGCATCCTCTTGGATTGCGGCACGCACGATATCCGCCACCGAGCGGTTGTGCCCCAGATGCACGACTTCTGCACCGCGCGCTTGCAATAGGCGGCGGATCATATTGATGGCGGCATCGTGCCCATCGAAGAGTGAGGCCGCCGAGACGAAACGCAGCGGCGCGGCGTCGACGGAAGCGTCCGCGCTCAACAAAGATCTGGAGGAGGCAGGTCGTGAAGACATGGAGGGCCTCAAGCCGAGTACGTGTGCCGGTTACGGATGAGTAGCTTGTTTACTCGCGAGTATAGTCGCATACTCCGAGGCCAACAAGCACGGAAGTCACATGTCTTCACGCGGAGCATTTGCGAGGGCCGCTGCGCGCAAGCCCACTGCCAACAAGCGGGTGCCAGCAGCCGGCGCAGCGCCGGTTGCGAATGCAGCGCCAGACATCGGCGCGGCGTCGGCGGCCTTCTCGCCATGGAAATCAGTCTCGGATCGCGCGCGCGAGCGCGAGTTGAAGCGCGAAGCGGTGGTGCTTGCCGCTGCCCACGTCTTTCGCAAGCAGGGCTATCACCACACTTCGATCGATGACATTGCGGCGCGGCTGAAGGTGAGCAAGCCGACCATTTATCATTACCTCAATAACAAGGAAGAGATTCTGTTCGAGTGCTTTCGCAGCGGCCTCGATCTCGTCAAATCGTCCTTGGATCGCGCGCAAGCGTCGCAGGGCGATGCGCTCGAGCGCCTCGCAGAGGTCATTCGCGGCTATGTGCAAGCCATCACATCGGAGTTCGGCTGGTGCATGGTGCGAGCGGAAGACCAGGACTTGAGCCCCGTGATGAGCCGGCGCATCAACGCTCTCAAGGCCGAAATCGACCGCGGCATTCGAACGCTGATTACGGCGGGAATCAAAGAAGGCAGCATCCGCGCCTGCGACGCCAAGATGACGGCATTCGCTTTGGCGGGCGCCCTCAATTGGATCTCACATTGGCATCGGGCTGATGCGGAGCTGACCCCCGATCAAATTGCTGACCGCTTCATCGAAACCTTTGTCAGAGGGCTGGCCGCGCGCTGAGTGCCGTGGGCTCGCGCATCCACAACGAGTAGCCGCGGCCTTGCGGCAGCGAAAACTGCGCGAGTGGCCGCCAACCGGGCGGTGCCGGCGATTCACTCCGCGCGCGCACGAGGAGCAGAGCGTGCGCCGGCGGCACAGTGTCCGTAGTGCTGGGCGCGCCTAATCCATGCGCAGCGCTCGACGCATCGAGCGTGCGCGCACGCGTGGTCACATAGAGATCGACGAACGCGCGCGTCGTCTCATCGGGAGCGAGCAAGTACAATTCGCGGCCGCGGGTCGCGCGTTCGATCGCGCGGCCGAGCGCAGGCAGGTCTTCACGCGGATTGATCTGCGAATACAAGGCTGCCACCGGCGCAGTGCTCAGTAATGCAAGCGCGGCCAGGCACCACGCAAGAGTCATCGAGGTGGCGCGCGTGCGCGCGCGCGCCGCTGCATGCCACGCGGCCAGTGCGGCAATCGCTCCGCCGCTGACCGCGATCGCCAACTGCGCAATGCCGGCGTCTGTTCTTGAGGAGGATCGCGATGCCTGGTAGGCGAGCCAGGCGACCGCAAGCGGCACGAGACACGCCATCATTCCAATCATGACTGCGGTCATGCGCAACGCGGTAACGTCCCACCGCGTGCGTTGCTCGGAAGTCCGCAGCGACCACCACGCACCGAGCAGGGCAAATCCTGGAAGGAGCGAGACCGCATAGACGTTGCGTGCAGTCGCCGAAACCGACAGAAAAATCAACGCAGGAATGATGGCGGCGGCCGAAAAACGTAGCACACGGATTTCGCTGGAGAGCTCTTCTGATGGCGAGCGCTTGCGGGTTATGCGACGCCAGCCTGCGTACAGGGCGGCGGCCAGCAGCAGGGTCCATGGCCATACCGTCAATGGGAGCTCGACCAGATACTTACCGGGATAGTTCGTGTGTGCGCTGCTGTATTGCAAAGCGGCTGGCGCATTCACCGGCATGATGCGTCCCGCCAGATTGTTCCAGAAAAAAACTCTGAGCAGCTCGGCGCCGTCGGGTCGCGAATACACCGCCATGATCCAAGGCACGATGAGGGCCGCGGCGATCGGCAAGCCTGCGTAGAACGAAGGCCGCAAGAGTTCGCGCCAGCGCTGATCCCAGACGATGAGAGTGAGCAAGCAGCTGATCGGCGTGAGACACGCGAGCAGACTCTTGCTCATGAATGCGAGCGCCAAGCCCAGATGCATGGCGGTGTATCCGGCAATGCGCGATGCGCGGCCGCGCGCGTAAAATCCATGGGCGAGGCCCGCGAGCGCCAGAGTCGAAAAAGCGAATGCCGGCGCGTCGGTCGCAAGCCAGATGATGGCCTGATAACCCAACATGAAACTGCCGACGGCCGCGGCCGCGACGCATGGTCCGGGCGGCGCCAGGAATCGACTCGCCAACACACCAGCGCTCACCACTGCGATGAGTCCGTACAGAAGATTGGGCAAGCGCATCGCGCCGAGCGACGGGCCAAAGGCGCGAATGGCTGCCGCGGCTACCCAATAGGTCAGCGGCGGTTTTTCACAGAAGCTCTCGCCTGCCAATACGGGAACCGATCGGTCGGTCTGCCAACTCATGCGCCATGCGATATCGGCTTCGCGCGGCTCATCCGGCGTCCACAGAGTCCGCGTGAACAATCCAACGCTCCAAGCGCAGAGCATGGCGCCGATCACGAGTGCCCAAGGCAGCACCCGCATTTTGGGCTGCGTCAAGATGCGCTGAAGCGGCGAGCGCGGACGTAAGACTCGGCCGGTGCCTCCGACGTTCGTTGCGCAACATCCGGCGCACGGATCGCAATGACCTCGTGCGCGGCCACCGCGTACAAATCGTCCTCATCGGCCGGGCGCACGTTCTCGCCACCCGTGAAAATCCCAAACGCCGGCAACACGGCGTGGGCTGCACAAAACCAGAAGATGGGCACCCGCGCGCGATCCCCGCTGTGCGAATGCATCACCAGCATGGGGTGAATATGGCCGCACAGAACATAACCGCGGCTGCGCGCGGCGCTCCGCGCGCGCGCCAAGCAAGGCTGATGGGCGAACGTGAACGGCGGGTCGAGCAATTCGTCTGCATGCCAGTTCAGCCGATCGGGCCGAAAGCCGTGCCCGCCGTGACGGTCGTGATTACCCGCCACGATGTCGACGCGAAGCGCTGGGTGTTGCGTGAGCCACGCATCCAAGCACGCGGCGAAATCACCGCTCCGGTGCGGAGCGCCGTGAAAGAAATCACCCAATACGACCAAGCGCTCGATTCCATGCCGCTCGATGAGCCGCGTCAAGCGCGCGAGATCGAAAGAGCTCATGCCCGAAGGGATTGCAACCCCCGCGCTTCTAAAGACCCCATCCTTGCCAAAATGCGTATCGGCGACGATGACGGTGCGGCGCGCGGGCCAGATCACGGCGCGCTCGCCGCTCAGCCATAGCGATTCGCCCGCCCGCTCAATGCGCATTGGAAGTGCGCGCAAGTTTAGGCGGCGCTTGTGCTGCGCGCTCGAGCTGCTCGGCCATGCGGCTGACGCGGTCGCGCCAGGTCTCGGAGGAAATGATCTGACTCTGCAATCTCTCGGCCCATAGCGGAAAAGCGAGCGGCGTGAGCCGCGCGGTATCGACCAACATGATGGGCAGTTGCTCGAGCCGGCGCAAGCTCGCGGCGAGTCTCGTGGACTCGAGCTGGCGCGTCAATACTTCCGAGCGGGCCTGACTGACGAGACGATTTTCCGGATCGAATTGCAGCAGCACATCGAAAATGAGGCTGGCCGAAGCTTGCACCTGTCGGTTGGGCCGCGGCCGGCCGGGAAAGCCTTGCTGCACGAGGCCCGCGATGCGGGCGATGTCGCGAAACGCGCGTCGCGCACCTTCCGACACATTGACGCAAGCGCGTAAGTCGTCGGCCAGATTTTCGATGCGCAGGGACTGCTCGAGTGCACCGCGCTCCACGCGATAGCTACGGTCGCTCAGCAACTCGAAGCCGTAATCGTTGAATGACAGCCTGAAGGTGACGGGCGACTGGCGCGAAAGGCGCATGGCCATGAGCGTCGCCAGCCCCTCGTGAGCCATCCTGCCGGCAAAAGGATAAATGAACACGTGCGAACCCTCGCGCGACTGCGTGCGCTCGATCAGTAGCTCACGCGGATTCGGCAAGCGCGACCACCTTGCCTGCAGCTCCAGAATGGGTTGGAGAAATCTCACCTCGGGAGGCAGCGCGGCGGCATCCTCTCGAGGCGTGAGCCCCGCCGCCGCGCGCTCGAATAGTTCGAGTACCGCATCGGCCAACTCGCTCGACAACGACATGCGTCCGCCTTGCCAGCGCGGCACATTGCGCGTGCGTTCCGTGGCGGGTTTCACGTACGCGGTCATGTCTTTCGTGCGGGCGAGACGCAGGCTTCTGCCAGCGAACAAGAACACATCGCCGATGCGCAAGCGTGCGATGAAGCCTTCCTCTATCTGCCCGAGCACCTTGCCATGTTGCAAGCGCACTTGCATGACCTCGTCGCTGGTGATGGTGCCGATGTTGCTGCGATGGACACGCGCCGCGCGATCATCGATGGCGCGATATACGCCCGCCGGGTCGAGCTCGATGCGGTGGAATTGCGGATATGCCTTGAGTGCGCTGCCGCCGCGCTCGAGAAAGCCGAGCGCCCAGCGCCAATCCTCTTCATGCAGCGTGGCGTACGCATACGTGCGGCGGATCTCCTGCAACGTCGACGCCGGATCGAAACCCGGGCCGCACGCCAATGTCATGAGATGCTGCACCAGCACGTCCAAGCTATGCTCGATCGGCTCGCGGCCCTCGATGCGATTCGCGCGATACGCATCGCGCGCGCCCGCTATCTCCATGAGCTCCAACGAATGGGTGGGCACGCACAGCACGCGCGACGGCACGCCCGGGCGATGCCCGCTGCGCCCCGCGCGCTGCAGCAGCCGCGCCACGCCGCGCGGGCTGCCCACTTGAATCACTTGATCGACGGGTGAGAAGTCGACGCCGAGATCGAGCGAAGAAGTGCACACCACCAGCTTGAGCTCGCCCGCGCGCAGCGCAGACTCGAT
Organism: uncultured Steroidobacteraceae bacterium; assembly: GCA_964247385.1. GTDB lineage: Bacteria > Pseudomonadota > Gammaproteobacteria > Steroidobacterales > Steroidobacteraceae > TMP-86. The sequence goes on from CAXTUB010000008.1 coordinate 134,006, forward strand.
GCGCCGTCGAATGGGCTTGCCGATGGAGCCGTGGTGCAGCGCTGACACCGTGAGCCAGTCGAGCCGCCGCTCGATGAGGGCTTGATACCAGACTTCCGCTTGTGAGCGGGTATTGGTGAACACGAGGGTGGAGCGCGCCTGTTCGATGGCGTCGATGGTGGCAGGCAGAAGAGAAGTGCCGGTATGCCCGGCCCAGGCGAAGCGCTCGATCGACGGCGGAAACAGCGTCGAGATCTCGATCTGCTTGTGCGACGGGCCTTGCACCAGCCGTCCGGGAACGTTCGGGCCGAGCAGCACATCGCGGGCTTGCTGCAAGTTGCCTAGAGTGGCCGATAAGCCCCAGGTGCGCATGGTGGGATTGCGCGTGCGCAGATGAGCAAGGCACAGCTCCAGTTGTACGCCACGCTTGCTCGCCATGAGCTCATGCCATTCATCGACAATCACGCACCGCAAACCGTGCAGCTGTTGCTCGGTATCGGCCGCCGCGAGCAGAAGCGACAAGCTTTCGGGAGTGGTGATGAGTGCATGCGGTGGACGCTCCCGCTGCTTGCGCCGCTGCGCGCTCGTGGTATCGCCAGTGCGCATCTCGACGCGCCAATTGATTTTCACGCCGGCGGCCGCATTGCGCAGCGCCTCCAGCGAGTCGGAAGCCAGGGCGCGCAGCGGCGTGATCCACAACACTTGCAAGCCCTGCGTCGCCTCGCCCCCATCCATCGCCTCGATCAAAGGCCCCATCCATACCGCCAAGGTCTTACCGCTGCCGGTCGATGCGTGCACCAAGCCCGATTCTCCGGCCAGGTACGCAGACCACACCTCACGCTGGAAATCGAATAATTCCCAGCCGTTCGATTCGAACCATTGCTCGGCGCGCTCGAAGCCGGTCACGTCATTTCCTGATCGCAAGCCTGCGGCGCCACGGATTGCGCTGCGCCCAGTTGCCGGAGCTGTGCGAGCGTGTCGGCTTCGGCCGCGGGCTTATCAGTGCGCCAGCGCAAGATGCGAGGAAAGCGCACGGCCACTCCTGACTTGTGGCGCGTCGATGTATTGATGCCTTCGAACGCCAGCTCGAACACTTGCACCGGCTCGACGGCGCGCACGGGGCCGAAGCGATCGATGGTGTGATGTCGGATCCATCGGTCGAGCCGCGTGATCTCTTCGTTGCGCAGCCCACTGTATGCCTTGGCAACGGGCACGAGCGCGCCCTGATCCCATACGCCGAAGGTGTAATCCGTATAGAGGCTGGCGCGCCGGCCGTGACCCGGCTGCGCGTACAGCATGACGGCATCGATGGTGTACGGCGCGATTTTCCATTTCCACCACGCGCCTCGCTGCCGTCCATGGCCGTATGCGGAATCGCGCCGCTTCAGCATGAGGCCTTCGACCAGGCGCTCTCGAGCGGAGGTGCGCAGCGCATGCAAGTCCTGCCATGATCTGGGCGCGAGCGGGCCGACGCGCACAAAGGCCGCGGGGAGTTCGGCCAACAACTCATCGAGCAGCGCGCGTCTGTCGCTCAGCGGCGTTGCGCGAATGTCGGCATGGCCGATCTCGAGCACGTCATAGGCAAGGAATTTCACCGGCGAAGTCTCGAGCAATTTCGCGCCGAGCTTCTTGCGCCCAATGCGTGTCTGCAGCACGGCAAATGGCATGACGCCTTGTTCGTTCCATGCCAACAACTCCCCGTCCAGCACGGTGCCGTCCGGCAAACGGCTTGCAGCGACCGAGACTTCCGGAAATCGCTCCGTCAGCAAATCCTCGCCCCGCGACCAAAGATACGTGGCGCCGCCGCGGCGGATGAGCTGAGCTCGAATGCCGTCCCATTTCCACTCGACCTGCCAATCATCGATCGACCCCAGGGTATCGGGCTCGTCTTCCAGCGCTGCGGCAAGAAAAAACGGGTAGGGGCGCGACTGGTCATCGCTCGCGGCTTCAGCGTTGAGGGTGCCCCAAAAACGCTCGCCGGGATGCCACGTACCCATCAGCCGATGCGCGAGGGTCGCCACCGGTAGCCCGCTGCACTTGGCCAATGCGCGCGTCAGCAGGGTTTGCGAAACACCCACACGGAAGCTCCCCGTCATCAATTTATTGATGACCAGACATTCGAGGTAGGGTAGCGTCTCCCACCAACCCGTGATCAGGGTGCGTTGCTCTTCTTCGCTCGAGTCTTTGAGCGTGAGCAAGCGATCCTCGATCCAATGATGCAAGGAGACGTCCACAGCGCAGCTTGCGGGAGCTGGTGAAAGAGGATCGTCGCCAGCGCGTTGCTCATCGCTCGCGCAGAGCAGCGCGATCGTCTCCGCCAAATCGCCGACTTGCGAGTACGTTTCCTCGAATAGCCACGCCGGCAGGCCGCTCGCAGCGCCCGCCCACTCGCGTAGTTGCCGGGAGCCGAGCAGGCGTTTCAACTTTCGTCCCGAAAGAAAATAGACGGCCCACGCCGCATCGGCGGGCCGGGCGCGCGCGAAATACGCGCTCATCGCTTCAACCTTCAAATTGGTCGAGGTCGTGGAATCGATGGCATCGTAGAGCGCGGCGAACTCACGCATCACGGCGATCCAGGCTGCGCACTATTCTTCACCGCCGTATTCGGTTTTCAACGCAGCCGCATCCAGCCCTTGCTCTTGCAAGTAGCGCACCATGGCGTCGGAGTATCCGTGAGTCAGCAGGATGCGCCGCGCTTTGGTCGCCCGCGCCGTAGCCAGAAGACTCGGCCAATCGGCATGATCGGACAAGACGAAGCCGCGATCGTAGCCGCCGCGGCGCCGCGCACCGCGCACCCGCATCCAACCCGAGCAAAAGCCGGTCGCGTAGGGCTCGAAGCGGCGCATCCACGGGGAGCCGGACGCGCCCGGCGGAGCGACGACCAGTGCGCCACGCAACTCTTGGTTGCGCGCGCCGCGCTGCAGATCGCCCACGGGCATGGTGGGAGCCAGCGAGATGCCCTGATCGCGATACACCTCGACCAAAGATTGCACCGCGCCGTGCACGTAAATCGTCTCGTCCGTGAATGACTGCAACTCCGCCAGCACGCGCTGCGCCTTGCCGAGCGCGTAGCACAGCAAGACGCTCGTCAACCCGGCTTCGCGATTGGCCATCCACCACGTATGGATGTCGCGCGCGACGTCCTTCGGCGCGGGCCAACGATAAATCGGCAGCGCGAACGTCGCCTCCGAGATGAACACATCGCACGGCACCACTTCGAATGGCGCACAGGTCGGGTCTGCGTCGCGCTTGTAATCGCCGGACACCACCCAGACGTCGCGCTCGGACTCGATGCGGATTTGAGCCGAGCCCAGCACGTGACCCGCCGGATGGAACGAGACGCGCACGCCGCCCAGAGTGAATTGCTCGCCGTAAGGCAATGAGTGAAGCGCAATGTCCTGACCTAGCCGCTTGCGCAGCAGGCCTTGATTCGGCTCGGCCGCAAAATATTGCGCAGAGCCGGAACGCGCGTGGTCGCTGTGCGCGTGAGTAATCAGCGCACGCTGGGTCGAGCCCCACGGGTCAATGTAGAAATCTCCCGCTGCACAATATAGGCCCGTGCGCGTCACCGTCACGAGTGCATCGTGGGCATTCGTCATGCCGCAGGTCCATGGGGACGACTTGTCACGCTTCTAGCGCGCGCAACTCAGACTGCATTTCAAGAGCGTTGTCCCATGCGGCTGTTTCGGCGGTGTTGTCGAAGATGCACCAACATTCGCGCGCCTCGCGCCGCACGCCGGTCATTTGCTGCGCAACCTGCTCTAGGAACGGCTCGTCATAACGCGAGTAATACATGCGTGGTGCGCCATGCAAGCGAAAATACACGTTGGCCAGATCGCCGCCCGGTGCAAGCTCTTTGGCGCCGCTCAAGGGATGTGCCGCAACCCGCGCAACTCCAAGCTCGCGCAGATGCGCATCCGCGCTCGGCTCGAACCATGAGGCGTGGCGAGGCTCGCACGCCGCGGGGCAAGGCGCCAGATCGCGCAAGCGGGCGAAGAAATCCTGCGCCGCCGTTTTTTCGTATTCCAAAGTGCGCGGCAACTGGACGAGAATGATTCCGAGCTTCTCGCCCAGTCCAGAAGTCTGCTCGACGAATTCACGCAAAGCCTCCTCGCAATCGACGAGACCGGCCTCATGGGTAATGGCCTTGGGCAGCTTGACGCTGAAGCGGAAATCGTCCGGCACGGTGTGCGCCCAGCGCTGATAAGTTTCCAAACGGTGTGGGCGATAGAACGATGAGTTGATTTCCACCGCGTTGAAGAAACGCGAGTACTTCTCGAGATGGGAGCCGGCGCCGGAGGCGAAACGCTTGGGAACGGCCCATCCCGCGATGCCGATGCGTGTCATCCGATCAAGCATGGCTCATTCGATAACGGCTTGAAGTCAGCGACCGCCTACATCGTGTCGCGATGGCAGGTGCATGGCGCGCACGGACTCAAAGGGGACAATCGCACCTGGTTTTCATCTCATAGAACGTACGGAGAACGATTCATGCCTACTGAAAGTGGACACACTGCGGCAATCCGCGCGAAAAAAGTGATCGGCACTGCGGTCAAGGACAGGTCAGGCGACAAGATCGGCGTGATTGAAGACGTCGTACTCGACAAATTGTCCAACAACATCATGTTTGCCGTGGTCAGTTTCGGCGGTTTTCTTGGCATTGGCGAGAGATATCATCCTCTGCCGTGGCGTTCGCTGCTTTATGTCGAAAACGAAGATGCGTACGTGGTGGATTTCACCAAGCAGCAGCTGAAAGATGCGCCTTCGGATACGCTCGCGGAGTTGACCAAGAACGACGGCTCCGCATTCCGCGATCGGGCGTACGATTATTACAACGTCCCGTACTATTGGTAGCTGTCGGTACGCCGCAGCGAACAGTTGCGGGTAACGTCTAGGGTTCAATATCAATACATGAGGTCGGCGTGCCGCACGCGAGTGTCGTGCGGCACGATTGACTCGAAGGGGGATGCATGTCGCTGGGTACAATTCTTCTTATTGTTCTTGTGTTGCTTTTGGTCGGCGCGATTCCGGCATGGCCCTATAGCCAAGGTTGGGGCTACTACCCGAGCGGAACATTGGGCATCGTGCTGCTTGTTCTGGTCATCTTGCTGCTGACGGGTCGAATCTAAATTCAAGCCTCGCGTTTGTCTCGCCTCGTATTGGTATGCACTCGCATTCGTACGCTTAAGCGGCACTCGCGCGCTTAAGCGGCGCGCTCGCGTAGGAAGTCCGCGAGAATTGCCGGCGTAGCACCTCGCTTCGATTTGGCCACATTCTCTGGCGTGCCCATGGCAACGACTCGTCCGCCGCCGCTGCCACCCTCTGGACCCATATCGATCAACCAGTCCGCTTCTGCAATGACATCGAGTTGATGCTCGATCACGACGACGCTGTGTCCCGCCTCGACCAAGCGATGCAGCAAGTAAATCAGTTTTTCCACATCGGCCATATGCAGCCCGACTGTCGGCTCATCGAGCACGTACAGGGTATGCGCACCCTCGCGCGCGGCCGCATCGCGGCCCACTAAATCCGTGCGGACTTTCGCGAGTTCCGAAACGAGCTTGATGCGCTGACTTTCCCCGCCCGACAGCGTGGGGCTCTGCTGGCCGAGCGTGAGATATCCCAAGCCGAGATCGTTCAGCAGAGCGAGAGGGTGCCGAATTCCGCGGTGACTTTCAAAGAATTGCGCCGCTTCTTCCACGCTCATTTCCAGCACATCGCCAATGCTGCGTTCTTTGAAAACAATCGACAGCGTCTCTGGATTGAAGCGGCGGCCGCGGCACACGTCGCACGCAATGCGTACATCAGGCAAAAAGTTCATGGCGATGCGCCGCACACCTTGCCCCTCGCACGCTTCGCACCGGCCCCCAGGCGTATTGAAGGAGAACCGGCTCGCCGCAAAGCCGCGCAAGCGCGCCTCGCTGGTTTCGGCGAACACTCGACGGATAGCGTCCCAGATGCCGAGGTAGGTCGCGGGGCAGGATCGCGGCGTTTTGCCAATGGGCGTCTGATCCACTTCGAGAACCCGCGTCAGATTTTCCCAACCGCGCATCTCGCGACATCCAATCAACTCGGCCTTGGAGCGCGAACCGCGACGCACGAGGCGAGTGAGATTGTCGAGCAGCACCTCCCGCGCCAGCGACGACTTGCCGGAGCCGGACACTCCGGTGATGGCGGTGAGTCTCTGTAAAGGGATGCGCACGTCGACGCTGCGCAAGTTATGCAACTTGGCGCCGCGAATCTCGAGGCACGGCGTGCTTCGCGTCACGGCCCGACGCGGGCTCAGCGGATGTTGCAGCGGGCGCGAAAGATAGCGGCCGGTGGTCGAAGCCGCATGCGTTTCGAGCTCGCGCGCCGTGCCTTGAGCCACCACCGCGCCGCCGTGCGTACCGGCTCCCGGGCCCAGATCGATGACATGATCGGCGCGCTTGATGGTGTCTTCGTCGTGCTCGACGACGATCAACGTGTTGCCCTTGCTGCGCAGCCGCTCGAGCATTTCGAGAAGGATGCGGTTGTCGCGCGGGTGCAAGCCTATGGTGGGCTCATCGAGCACGTAGCAAACGCCGCGTAAATTCGAGCCCAACTGCGCCGCAAGCCGGATGCGCTGCGCTTCACCGCCGGACAGCGTCGGCGCGGCGCGATCGAGTGAGAGATACCCGAGGCCGACGTCGCACAAAAATGCAGTGCGCGCCGCGAGCTCACTGACGATGTCGCGCGAAATCTGCCGCGCGCGCGGCGGCAAATCGAGAGCGGCGATTTTTCTCGCAAATGACTCGATGGGCAGCGCGGTCATGGCGGTGATGGACTCGCCTTGAAACAAGACATGGCGAGCGGTCGAGTTGAGACGGGCGCCATGGCAGCTCGTGCATTGGGCTTCGGTCTGCGCCTGCGCTCCGACGAAGGTCTCCTCTTCACCCGATTGAGAGTCGTCCAACTCTTCGATGGCAACTCCCGCGCCAAAGCAGTCAGGACACCACCCATGCTTGGAATTGAATGAAAACAGCCGGGGATCCAGCTCGGGAAATCCTGTGCCGCAACCTGGGCATGCGCGCTTGGTGGAAAATGTTTGCAAGGACGCCGCGCGCGCTGAAGGCGTGGAAGCCAGCTGCGATTCACGCAACACGTGCATGACGCCTTGTCCATGAGTCAGCGCCGACTCGAGCGCGGCATCGAAAGCCGAGTCTCCAGCGCGCGAGACTTTGAGGCTTGCCACGGGAAGCTCGATATGGTGTTCCTTGAAGCGATCGATCCGCGGAAACTTCGTCGTGGGCAGCCACTCGCCATCCACCCGCAAGCGCGCGAAGCCTTTGGATTTGGCCCAGCGCGCCAATGCCGTATACAAACCCTTGCGCGCCGTCACCAACGGCGCGAGTAGGGTAATTTTCTGGCCGGCATACTCCGTGCGGATGCGCGCGCCAATCACGTCGGCCGATTGCGGCTCGATCTTCACGTCGCACGCCGGGCAGTACTGCACGCCGAGCTTGACGAATAACAGGCGCAAGTAATGATAGATTTCGGTCAGCGTTGCGACGGTGCTCTTGTAGCCGCCGCGGCTCGTGCGTTGCTCGATGGCCACGGTGGGCGGAATCCCGAAAATGGCATCCACGTCGGGACGCGAGGCGGGCTGCACGAACTGGCGCGCATACGCGTTCAAGGATTCCAGATAACGCCGCTGACCTTCGGCGAACAGAATGTCGAACGCGAGCGTGCTTTTGCCGCTGCCCGAGACGCCAGTGATCACGGTGAATCGATCACGCTGCAGTTCGACGTCGACATCCTTCAAGTTGTGCTCACGCGCGCCGCGAATCTCGATGGCTTTTCGAGGCACGCGCGCAACGTGCATGGGCCTGGGCTCTTCCACTTGATTCACGTGACCGGCCCGGTGCAACGCTTGCTCGCCGGCATGCAGGGCGCGCAGCGCTTGGCCCGTATGCGAACGGCTCACCCGCTCGATGTCCCCGCGCGTACCTGCCGCCACCAGCTCACCGCCCGCATCGCCGCCTTCCGGCCCCAAATCGATGATCCAATCAGCCGCGCTGATGATGTCCAGATGATGCTCGATGACGATGAGCGAATCGCCCGCGGCGGTCAGCCGCGCGAACGCATCCAGGAGCTTCGCGACATCATCGAAGTGCAGGCCCGTGGTCGGCTCATCGAATATCAACAGCGAGCGGCCCTTGAGGCCGGCATTCGATTTGGTGCGGGCGGCGTGTTCGGCCAAATGCCCGGCCAGCTTCAGGCGCTGCGCTTCGCCGCCCGAAAGCGTGGGCACCGGCTGACCCAAGCGCAAATAATCGAGCCCCACATCGGCGAGCGGCCGCAGCCGCCGGCCCACCTCAGCGTCGTCGGCGAAAAACTCGAGCGCTTCGCGCACCGTGAGTTCCAGCACCTCGGCGATGTTCTTCGCGGCGCCCGCGCGCGTCAGCCGGCATTCGAGAATTTCCGCACGAAAACGCTTGCCGTTGCAGTCTGGGCACCGCAGATACACATCGGATAGAAATTGCATCTCGATGTGTTCGAAGCCGTTGCCGCCGCACGTGGGGCAGCGGCCTTTGCCCGAATTAAAACTGAATGTGCCGGCGGTGTATTTACGCTCCACGCTCAGCGGCAGCTTTGCGAACAGCGGCCGAATGACATCGAAAGCGCCGACATAGCTTGCTGGATTGGAGCGTGTGGTGCGGCCAATGGGTGTCTGATCCACCATGACGACACGATCCACGTGCTCTGTGCCGAGCAGCGCATCGTGCGCACCCGGCGCTTCGGTGGGTTGTCCCTTGGAGCGGCGCAGCGCCGCGTACAGCACATCGTGCACGAGCGTGGATTTTCCCGAGCCGCTGACGCCCGTGATGCAAACGAGCCGGCCCAACGGAATGCGCACGTCGATGTTCTTGAGATTGTGCTCGCGCGCTCCCTTGATTTCGATCCACTCGGCGGCGGCGGCAAGAGGCTTCTCGCGCCGCGCCGCGATAACGCGCCTGCGTCCTGACAGGTATTCGCCGGTGAGCGAAGTGGGCGAGCGCTCGATTTCTCCGGGCGTCCCGTCGAAGATGATCTCACCGCCTCGCTCACCCGGCCCCGGACCCATGTCGATGAGCCGATCGGCAGCGCGCATCACCTGCGCATCGTGCTCGACCACGAGCAGAGTGTTGCCCGCATCGCGCAAACGGTGCATGACCGCGACGATGCGATCCACATCCCGCGCGTGCAGACCGATGGAAGGCTCATCGAGCACGAACAAGGTGTTCACGAGCGAAGTGCCAAGCGCCGTGGTCAAGTTGATCCGCTGCACCTCACCGCCCGACAGCGTGCGCGACTGGCGATCGAGCGTGAGGTAGTTCAAGCCAACTTCGCTCAAGAAACGCAAGCGCGTGCGCACCTCGCCCAGCACGAGTTCGGCGGCTTGATCGAGAGGCGGCGGAAGACGGAGCGCATCGAAAAGCTCGCGGCACTTTTCAATGGGCAGACTCATGACGTCGTGGATGTTGAAGCCCGGCGGCGAGCCAGCGCGCTGCTCAGACCCGATGCGCCATAAGAGAGCTTCCGGCTTCAGACGCGCGCCGCCGCACGCAGCGCATTCGGTATAGGCGCGGTAGCGCGACAACAACACCCGAATGTGCATCTTGTAGGCTTTGCTTTCGAGCCAGACGAAAAAGCGCCGCACGCCGTACCAAACCGTCTTGCTCCATTCGCCCTCGCCATCGATGACCCAGGCGCGCTGCTCAGACGTCAAATCGCGCCAGGGCACATCGAGCGGAATGCCGCGCTTGCGCGCGAACCGCATCAAATCCTCTTGCGACTCTCGATACGACTCGCTTTGCCACGGCTTGATCGCGCCGCCGCGCAATGTCTTCGACTCATCGGGAATGACCAAGCCGTAGTCGATGCCAATGACGCGGCCGAAGCCGCGGCAGGCATCGCATGCGCCCACGGGAGAATTGAAGCTGAACTGACCGGGCGTCGGATCGCGATAATGCAAATCGCAATCGGCGCAGTGCAAGTCGCTCGAAAATCGCCACGTGTGCAGCGGCGCGCCGTCCGCGTCCTGAACGAACACATCGATGCGGCCTTGGCCTACCCGCAGCGCGGCCTCGACGGCTTCGAGCACGCGTGATGCATCGGCGCCGTGCGCCCGCATGCGGTCTTGAACCACCCACAAGCGCTGTCCCTCGTCCGCGTGAATTCGCGTGTAGCCCTGACTCGCGAGAAGCGACAGGATTTCCGCGCGAGTGAAATTCTCCGGCACATCCACCGGAAACGTCAGTATCCAACGCGCCTCAGCGAGGCCGGCGCCGCGCAGTTTCAGCTGCGCCGCGATGCTGGGTGCGTCATCGCGCCGCACTTCTTGCGCGCAGCCACGGCAATAGAGCTTCGCGGCACGCGCAAACACCACTTTCAAGTGGTCGTTGAGCTCGGTCATGGTGCCGACCGTGGAGCGCGACGTGCGCACCGGATTGGTCTGATCGATGGCGATGCTGGGCAGAATGCCTTCGATACTCTCGACCTGAGGGCGGTCCATGCGATCTAGAAACTGGCGCGCATAGGGCGAGAACGTTTCGACATAACGCCGCTGCCCTTCAGCGTAAACGGTGTCGAACACGAGCGATGACTTGCCCGACCCGCTCACGCCTGTGACCACGATGAGCGATTGCAGAGGGATGTCGAGGCTCACGCCCTTCAGATTATTCTGGCGTGCTCCTCGAACCCGGATGGCTTCCGGAATCTGCGCGTCAAAGGGCGGGGGCACGAGCCTTTCCGCACTCACAGGATGACAAGAGTTGCACGAGATACGACACTAATGGCATAGGCTCAGATGGCAAGATGAAGCGGTCTCGTCAACCGGCGGAGGCAAAGCCGGGTTGACTTGAAATAGGGAAGCTCGAGCACGATGTTGAGCCAGGCTGAGCCATCTCAAGCGCGGCTTGAGACATCAAGTTACAGTAGGTTTCTACTATGTCAAACACACGATTTTCGTTGCGCTCGTTGGCCATCAGCTGTATTGCGCTCATCGGGTGCGCAGCCGGAGCCCTGGCGCAGGACATCGACCCGCCAAGCCGCGTCGCGCGCATCAATACCTCCGATGGCCAAGCCTCGGTGCAGTTGGCCGGCGAGAGTGATTGGACCGACGATGTCATCAATCGTCCGCTCACCACCGGCGATAAGGTGTGGGTCGACAATTCCTCGCGGGCCGAAATGCATATTGGCTCGACCGCGTTGCGCTTAGGCGCGCAAACGGGCGTCGAGATCGTCAACTTGAACGATTCGCTGGTGCAATTGCGCATGACCGCGGGCTCATTGAGCGTGCGGCTGCGTTCTTTGCAGAATAACGAGAATTTTGAAGTGGATCTGCCGAACGTCTCGGTGTCGTTGAATCAGCCGGGTGAGTACCGCATCGACGTGGATGACGAAGGACATCTATCGAACGTGGCAGTCATCGCGGGACAAGCCGACGTCAGCTCGCCCGATCAGTCGTATCGAATCGATCCGCGGCAGCGCGCAAGCTTTTCCGGCACCGATTCGGTGGGCGTCGAAACCGGCGAGATCAGCGGTCCGGATTCGCTCGACTTATGGGCCGAGCAGCGCGATGCGCGAGAAGATCAATCACGCTCAGCGCAATACGTTTCGCGCGACGTTCCGGGCTATCAGGATCTCGATGACAACGGTACTTGGGCCAATGACCCGGTGTACGGCGCGGTATGGCAGCCGCGAGTGGTGGCCGGCTGGGCGCCGTATCACGATGGCCATTGGGTCTGGGTCTCGCCTTGGGGCTGGACTTGGATGGACGATGCGCCGTGGGGCTTTGCCCCGTTTCACTACGGCCGCTGGGTCTACCGGAGAAATGCTTGGTGCTGGTCGCCGGGGCAGCGTGTCGTGCGGCCCGTGTATGCGCCCGCCCTCGTGGCATGGGTGGGCGGCCCCCGCTTCAGCGTCGGCGTTTCTTCGGGCGGCGGAGTAGGTTGGTTCCCGCTCGGCTACAACGAGGTGTATCGGCCGGCCTATCGCGTCAGCAACAATTACATTCGTAACGTCAACGTGAGCAACACGTACATCAACCGAACCACCATCATCAACAACACCACGGTCAACAATGTCACGTACGTGAATCAGCGCGTTCCAGGTGCGGTGGCCGCGGTGTCGCACGAGACCTTCGTCTCGGCGCGGCCGGTGAACCGCTCGCTCATTCGAGTCGATGCGCGCGAAGCGGCTGCGGCACCCGCCACCACCGCAGTTGCCATTGCGCCGACGCAACGCAGCTTCATGCGGACTCCGGTGGACTCGGGGCGGGTAGCGCGAGTGGTCGCGCCGTCGCGAAACGTCTTTACGCGGCCCACCGTTGCGCGCCGCGCGCCGCCGCCCGCGCCGGCATCCGTCGAGGCTCAGCGTCGGGCGGTGATCGCGAATGGTGATCGTCCGGTGCCCGAGCAGCAAATCACGCGATCCATCGCCGCGGCGCCGGCGGCGCCGGTGCGCATCGTGCGGCCCAATGCCGCTCCGGTCGCATTGCGCAATGTGCGGACTGCGCAGCCAGGGCAGAGTCAAGGGCAAGCGCCAGGGCAAGTCATGAGCTCGCAAGTAACGCGCGGCGTGGATCGCCCCATTCGTTCGGATGATGCCGCAGTGCGCCGCGACGCAGCCGGCAATGCGCGAGGTAACGGCGCGGGCCGCAACAGCACGGGCGGCGGTACGTTTAGTGTGTATCACTCGCCAGATGCAGCCTCCGCGCCTATCGCGCCCGTGGCTCCCACGGCACCTGCGTCCCCGGCGCCGGCGCCGGTGCCGGCCGCGGCCCAAGCGCATCCTGAAAATTCTCCCAACGCTCGGCCCCCAAATGCTCAACCGGCGAACGGTTCCGCGGGGGCGGGTCGTCGAGAAGGCGACTTGCGCAACCGCAATGATCGATTCGAGCCGCGCGATGAAGCCCAGCGTCGCCAAGCGCAGCAGGAAAATTCAGATGCGCAGCGGCGCGCGACACAGCAGCAGCAAGACATTCAGCAGCATGAACAGATTCAAATGCAGCGGCAGCAAGACACTCAGAATCGGATGCGCGAGATGCAACAGCAGCGCAGCGAGCGCATGCAACAGAACCAGGCCCAGCGTACAGAACAAATACAGCGGGCCGAGCAAGCACAACGAGCCGAGCAAGCACAGCGCGCGGAACAAGCGCAGCGCGCGCAGCCCATTCAGCGCGCTGAGCCCGCACGGCCTCAAGCGCCACCGCCGGCCCCGGCGCCTCGGCCCGAGCGCCCTGCGCCCGCACGTGGCGAACCCGCTCAGCAGCGCCTTGCGCCACCGGCGCGCATCGAGCGCGGCGATCGATCGAATCGGTAGGAAGACGCCGAGAGGGCATCGCCGCGAGCACACGTTAGAGCTGCGGCAGAACCACACGCGGCAATGCAGATTGCCGCTGCGAGTACCAATTACGGCTGCGTGTAGTATCGTGGCAACGCAAGATGGTTTCTTTCACCGCGCACAATATTCGTCTGGATGATGGTTCCTACACGAAACCAGAATCCGTACCGATCGATCGCCATCCCTGGTTTCTCGCAGCCAAACGCATCATCGATGCGATGTTCTCTGGGGACAAGAGCACCTTACGGTTGGTTGACCTGGGTTGTTTGGAAGGAGGCTACACGGTCGAATTCGCACGGCTCGGCTTGCAAGCCCTGGGGCTCGATGTGCGGCAATCCAATATCGATGCGTGCAATTTCGTACGCTCGAAAGTGAATCTGCCGAATCTGAGCTTCGTACGAGATGATGTTTGGAATTTGGCTCAGTACGGCACCTTCGACATCACCTTTTGCTGCGGGCTTTTCTATCACGTCGATCAGCCAAAAAAATTACTTGAGCTTTTGTCCGGTGCGACCCGCCGCGTGCTCATTCTCCAAACTCACTTTTCGGAAGCCGCCGACTCTCCGAGTTTTATCCAGCCCCGTAGATTTCGCAGAGCGCTTTCCAGAGTTCTGCCTCTCAGACATACGGGGACGACAACCCACAAGCTTTCTTACCTGACAACGAATGAAGGGTTGCCTGGCCGTTGGTGCCCGGAATTTAGAACCGAGCGCGCATTCAAGGACCGTGAGAATCGGCGCTGGGCGTCGTGGGACAACCGTCGCTCCTTCTGGATTCAGCGGGAGTATCTGCTGCAGTCAATCCGCGACGCTGGCTTTGACTTGGTACTGGAGCAATACGATGCGCTCGGCAAAGACATTGCGTCCGAAATGACTGAAGGCGTGTATCGAAGCTCCGGACGCAGTACTTTTATCGGAGCGAAAACAAACTATCTCGGAGTTGACGCGCCTTCAGAGTCGGCGCCGGGTGTGCGGCGCAAATAGAAGCAGGCTCGAATATTTGGGATGTGCCGAACCGCGCGATGCAGTTGATTCTAGACTTCCGTGAAGTTCTTCTCGCTCCTTGCGCGCCGTTTGAGAGCCTTGATCGACTTGCGAAAAATCGGCGGGGTAATGTCCTGAATGAGCGACTTGAGTACACGATCTACTCTTAGGCGAACTTTATTGTTTTGCGAGATGTGATAAAGCGTGGAATGCTCGACAACCGAAGGTTTCCACGTATTGGTGTAGTAATACAAAGCGAGTGACATTCGATGGACGCCAGGAGGGCTGGCGAGAGGTGTGGGGTGCCCGCGCAACGATTCTTTCGTCGTCGAAAATACAACGCAGCGGTTAAAGATCGGCTCAACTGAGGCTACCTTTCTCATTGATTCTCGATCCCAGAGCTCCAGTTCACCCTTGTAGTCGGAAATCCAATCCTTGTTGAGATAGAGCAATAAATTGAGTCTGCGCTCAAGGTTGTATGGCTTCAGATGATTGAAGTCCGCATGAATCTCGAGAAACCCGCCTGGCATGATTTTGTGCAAGCCGCCGCCGAAATAAGAAGGATCGGCCAGAAGCCCGGGGATGCCAGTCATTTTTTCAAGGTAGCTAATGAATGGACCCGAATTCAGAAAGTTGACTAGCTGTGCAGTCGCCGGACCCACGACATCTGGCTTAAAGGCAAACTTGTTATGGTCAGTTTTTCTGTCTAAGAACTTTGCATACCGCTTCCCAATATCGACCGTCAATGCTTCTTCGCGGACTTCGTCCAGCACTTCAGGCGGCATGAAATCATCGATCACCACATGAGGCCACGGAAGGGCGGTCGAATATTTGGCGCGCAAGCTTTCGCCCATTTGCGCGAGAGTGCCCTGATCCGAGAGGTAATTAGTCATCTATCGAGGACCCGGCAATGCGCAGGAATGCGACTACACAGGATATTCACTTCGTCCATAGGTGGTGCTCTGAAACTAGCAAGATAATTAGCGATGGGCAAACAGGCACGCACAAGTCTGCTGCTCGGCTAGCTGCGAACCTCGAAGCAGCAGCTTACGAAACAACTTTGGTTAACGCTAGGCAGCTCGACACTTTTAGCAAAAAATATCATCTCAGATTTAGAATGATAGAGCTACGTGTTCATGGACAAACTAGCGCTTGAACCGATCTATATTGGCTTGACGGCAACCTGCTTTAAAGAGTTCATCGGACTAAATGCTGAGTTCGCCGGCGGGTTTCTCAAAATCTGCGCTGTATATGTCTGCCTGTTTAAGCTTACGACCACTGTGCCGCATCTTTTCGGATCCTCTTTCGGCCAAAACTTCACTACACATTCCAAAGCTTCGCACCGAACATTCGGGGGTGTCTTGTATCGCTCAAGAGAGCAGAACGAAGAACCGCTGGATTCATTTTCGAACGCTTGTTGTAACGCCAGAATTTGGGCTTCAGAAGGAGAAAGTAAAGCCAGCCTATTTTTCTTAGAGTGAGGCCAGTGCATCAAAACGTAGAAACCGAACACTAAAACGCCGAAAGTAAGCATAGCCAAAGGGGAATTTAAAACCTTACGCGAGCTTCGATTTGCAATGGCGTTTCCGATGGTTGGAGTGGCAGCCGAGGGAGAGGTGATCAGAGTTAACTGCGGCTCCGCAGTTTTGTGCACCTCGCAATGTTCTGAAAATGTCGATGTTTTCAAACTAGAAATTCCTCCAAAATCCCACTGGTAGCTAACGCAAAGTTAGCCAACGGACAATGGGCTATTTCCCGTTCAAAAATTGATTCAAAAGGATCGCACCGGTCACTACTAACGCCCAAACTAAGACAGGGGGTATCATTAACCAAACGATGCCCTGGGCGGGCGTTAGCCGCCTATCTCGTACTGGCTTCATGGCAATGAAAACACAAGCAAAAAACAAAGGAATGCAAAAAAGAAAAAAGAATGCTTGCTGAAACCTCGAAGGTTCCATTAGGAGGCATGTCGTGACCAGGAAAATTGGCCAAGTCCAGGAGAAAACCCAACGTTTCCACGAAATATTTCTACCACTAGACCTCATCGCTAGTTTCCACCGCAAATAAAAGGTTTGGACGCTAGGGTCAGCCCGGTTTGATAACTAGCCCCGCTCACAATTCCAATGCCGGCAGCGAAGCGAAGCTTTCCTATTCTATTGACGCTTAGCCCTGAGCCATCAATTGACCCTGAAGCCTCGCCAGCAGTTAGGGCCGATACGGCCACATCGGCCCACAGCCGCGCGCGGCGCCAGCGCGCGAAGCACGGCCATGCCGAGCTCGCCGGCGCCAAGTACTAGGATCGTGCCTGTCATCTGGCCATCGCCGCTACGATTGCGGCCGCGTCACGCACTCGCGCAATGCGCGGCAGGATCTTCTCGACGGCGAACTCGTGCAAGCCCGGCGCGACGCTGCCGCAGGCATCGGAGGCAATGACCACGTTGTAATTGAGGTCGAACGCAGCACGAGCAGTCGCCTCGACGCCCAGGTTGGTGGCGACGCCGCAGATCACGACGGTTGCAACGTCGCGCCGGTGGAGCTGGAGGTCGAGCTCGGTGCCGAAGAAGGCGCTCATCTGCCGCTTTGTAATACGGACCACTGCGGGCAGCTCGTCGATCTCGGATACTAACGTGGCGAAGTCTGCCGGCAAGCCGTCCGCGGGGAGCTGCCACGGAGCGTCCGCCTTGCCCCGAGGGGCATCAACTTAGCCTGGCGCGAAGTCGGTGGTGGTTAGAACGATCGGGGCGCCGGCGTCGGCAAAGGCCCGGCCCAGCGCGGCAGCGCGCTCAACGATTGCTTTGCGACCGTTCGGCACGGGTTCGGGCGAGAGAATGCCCTTTTGAAGGTCAATGACGATCAAAGCCGTTGTTTTTGGGTGGAGGTCGAGCACGATCAGCCTCCTGCCGTCCAGCGCCACATCATCAGCTCATCCAGCATGGTCCGACTCCGGGTTGACCGTATCCCAAACGACATTAAACGCCGCCATATCGAGGAACTCTGTCACCTTAATCACCCGTCCTGCAAGCATCGCGAACTGGAAGACGTAGTCATTGACATAGGGCCGGCCGTCGCGCGTCGTTCCTGCCGCGTCGGCTCGCACGACGACGCCCTTCGGGGAAGACCATAAAGATCGTAATCGGGGCACCGGCGGTTTGGAGAAGCGAGCGACAAATGGCAGCGCCACCTCACGGAGAAACGCATCCTTGCGCCAGCTGCCGCAGTTCGGCAGGGATCCGGGAATGACGACTTCGGCATTCGCGTCCATTAGATCGTAGATCGAGCCGTTACCGTTTGCCCACACTTGGAAAGCCCGACGGATCGCGATGGCAGGCGTTGCGCGAGTCCACGCGGCCAGGCCGACCAACCCTGCACCGGCGATGGCTGCAGTCACGGCGATCTGCAATGCGGGCGTTCTGCGTCTAATCATTGATAAACCTCCCGCGTCGTAGCGGACAATTACTGCTTCTCCCTAGCCTTCATACGGGAACCGAACCCTTCTCAGGAGCGCGGCCGTTAAAGACACGGCGCCGAGCCCGCTGAAGCTTGTTCAAAGTATCGGATGTACGCGTGATTAAACACTCTTCGATACCAATTTCTGCTGCGGGCTTTTCTCACGTTGATCAGCCGAAACAATGACCTGAGTTGATCCGCTGCCACGCGCCGTCCACTCATTCTCCAAACTCA
The DNA here is from genome assembly GCA_964247385.1 of uncultured Steroidobacteraceae bacterium. Taxonomy (GTDB): domain Bacteria; phylum Pseudomonadota; class Gammaproteobacteria; order Steroidobacterales; family Steroidobacteraceae; genus TMP-86. The sequence goes on from CAXTUB010000008.1 coordinate 151,996, forward strand.
TTTTTCGGAAGCCACTAATTCTCTTGACTTCCCGCCCACTCCTTTGCGCCGACGTCTATCCGCACAGATAAACAGATTTCCGAGGCTCTGGATGTTGGCCAAATTTGCGGGCAGCCCCTGTATATCGTCCGACTAGTCCTATCATTTTACCTAACGCACATGTGTGCGCGAGAACGGTCACACTTTCGAGACAATTCGATTGGCTCTGATAGCGTTCAGCAGTAATTTTTTTCTGCAGCACATCCAGGGAGAAGGTGAGCGCAGTGAGAAGAAACGCACGCGTCCGCGTTGCAAACGCTTCAGGCGTAGCCAGATATATTTTGGCGACGGTGATACTGACCGGCCTCGAGACTGGATCAGCACTTGCCGGCAACTTAGTTGGCTACTGGAACTTAAACGAAGGCACGGGGACATCGGCCGCCGATACTTCTGGTTCGAACAATAGCGGAACACTGACCAACTCTCCTACCTGGACGACGGGAAAACTCGGCGGAGCAATATCGTTTAACGGCACCACTCAGGCAATTGAGGCGGGCGCAGTCAGCAGCATTGCGAACTTACGACTGAGCGGGATGACCGTTGCTGCATGGATAAAGACCAACGGCAGCGGAGGCCGCATCGTCGATAAAGACAACAATGACGCCGGCTGGTTTTTTGGTTTGTCCAGTTCCAAGCTGCAATTCGCTGCAAGTGTTTTTCAGAGTGCGGCAAGCCGCCTATCAACCGGCGCAATTGCTACCAACACCTGGGTGCACGTCGCGGCGACATGGGCCGGCGGTGCTGATGCTTCAACGACGATGCACTTCTACATCAACGGCGCCGCATCTGACGGCACTCCTACCGCTGGGAGTGGAGTGATTGATGACGATGCACCCACGCCGCTGACAATTGGGAATCGCCCCGTTGACCACGCAAAGGGTTTCAACGGCGTCATCGATGAAGTCAGAGTCTATAACCGAGTTTTGAGCGCCTCAGAAATTCAGGCCTTGGCAGACGTGACGGCGCCATCTGCGCCTACCGGCGCATCAGCTACTGCCGCCGGCAGCACACAGATCAATCTCGCTTGGACCGCTGCGACCGATAATGTCGCGATCACAGGCTATTCGATCGAGCGCTGTACTGGCGCCAGCTGTTCGACGTTTGTCGAAATCGCAAATATCTCACCCGCCACCACGTACAGCGACACGGGGCGCGTCGCAGCGACTACGTATCGTTATCGCATCCGCGCGTATGACGCTGCGAATAATCTGAGCTCGTACTCGAGCATTGTGAGTGCGACAACGACGGCGGGCGGTGGCGGAGACGCTCAAGCGCCGACCACGCCGACAGGCGTGAGCGCGACAGCCGCATCAAGCACTCAGGTTAATTTGAGTTGGACGGCATCGACCGACAATGTCGCAGTCGCTGGGTATGCCATCGAAAGATGTACGGGAAGCTCATGCACAACTTTCGCGCAGATTGGCACTGGCACAACAACGAGCTATAGCGACACCGGGCGCACCGCCGCAACCACGTATCGCTATCGGATTCGAGCCTACGATGCCGTGCCGAATTACAGCGCTTATTCCTCGATTGTCAGCGCGACGACACCCGCGGCCGGGGACACCCAAGCTCCGTCTACGCCCACGGGCCTTACCGCAACAGTTAACGCTACACAGATCTCGCTTGCTTGGAACGCATCGACTGATAACGTCGCCGTCGTCGGGTACACAGTCGAACGCTGCAGCGGCGCGAGCTGTTCTAACTTCGCCTCGATCAACTCTGTTTCGACCAATTCATACGTTGATTCGAATCTGACGGCCGGCACGAGCTATAGCTATCGCGTGCGCGCTTATGACGCGGTGCCGAACTATAGCGGCTATTCCAATGTCGCCGGCTCCGTGGCGCAAGACTGCGATTAGCCTTTATGCGCAGACCAATCACTGTCGAGCCATGGTTGGGGGGAACACGCGCGCCAGCCTCGACGGTTCAGAGCGCTGAACGATTCCGAAGCCATAGAAATTGGAGCGGCGCATTAGGTGCAGCAGGAACGATCGCCTTCCACGCAGTTCTCGTACAAACGATTCTTATTGGCTCGATCAACCCCAAAGCTAAGACGCCGGAGCGTGCGGGAGCCGGTTCGAGCCGCATAGAGTCTCCGGCAATGCCGCCTGCGGAAACTCTTGTGCTCGTTGACTTGCCGGCTCCTTCCAGGAAAGACGAGGAACTTATCGAAGAACTCGCATCAAGGGGACCTGAAGCGAGCGACCTGGCAGTCACCGTAGTCAGCAACGATCCACTTCCAGCGGTGGATATTTCAGAAACTGCTCCAGCGTCCGAAAGCGCAACGGTAGACTCAGGCGATCCAGCGGCACGCGCAGCTTTGTTCGGACGGTACACCGGGCAAATCAGCGCACGCATCGAGCGGGCTTGGCAGAAGCCGGTCGAATGGCTCGACACAACTAACGTCCCCGCGTCGGGCGTCGAGCCCGGCGCACAAACTCATAGCCTCAAGAGTTTCGAGGATTTCAAGTGCCAGGTGCGCATCCTGCAGGACGCGCACGGTAACGTGGAAGAAATCTTGCTTCTCAAGTGCAACGGCACACAAGAGTGGCAACACTCACTCATCGTTGCGATCAATCAGGCCTCACCGCTACCCGCACCCCCGAGCCCCAATGTGTTCACGCGAGCGGTGACATTGACGTTTGAGGCGGCAAAAGAGAGCAAAACGTGAGCCGAGCACAGCGCGAATTGGCAAGCGCCGGGGACGCTGCGGTCACTTCTCGACGGAAGCTCAACGCGACATCTATGACATGTCCTCGTCTAGATTTGATCTGACGGACACCAACTAAATATTCAGCTCCGCGGA
>CAXTUB010000009.1:0-108999 GCA_964247385.1 uncultured Steroidobacteraceae bacterium
TTAAACCACATGCTCCACCGCTTGTGCGGGTCCCCGTCAATTCCTTTGAGTTTCAACCTTGCGGCCGTACTCCCCAGGCGGACAACTTAACGCGTTAGCTGCGACACCGAGAGGCAGACCCTCCCGACATCTAGTTGTCATCGTTTATGGCGTGGACTACCAGGGTATCTAATCCTGTTTGCTCCCCACGCTTTCGCACATGAACGTCAGTACTGGTCCAGGAAGTCGCTTTCGCCACTGGTGTTCCTTCCGATATCTACGCATTTCACCGCTACACCGGAAATTCCACTTCCCTCTACCGTACTCTAGCCAAGCAGTTTCAAATGCAGTTCCCAGGTTGAGCCCAGGGATTTCACATCTGACTTACAAAACCGTCTACGCGCGCTTTACGCCCAGTAATTCCGATTAACGCTTGCACCCTCTGTATTACCGCGGCTGCTGGCACAGAGTTAGCCGGTGCTTTTTCTGTGAGTTAAATCAAGACCACCCGTTATTAGCCGGTGGCTTTTTGTCCCCACTAAAAGTGCTTTACAACCCGCAGGCCTTCTTCACACACGCGGCGTCGCTGGATCAGGGTTTCCCCCATTGTCCAATATTCCCCACTGCTGCCTCCCGTAGGAGTCCGGACCGTGTCTCAGTTCCGGTGTGGCTGGTCGTCCTCTCAGACCAGCTACGGATCGTCGCCTTGGTGAGCCATTACCTCACCAACTAGCTAATCCGACTTTGGCTCATCCAATAGCGCGAGGCCTTACGGTCCCCCGCTTTCCCTTCTCAGACGTATGCGGTATTAGCCAATCTTTCGACTGGTTATTCCCCACTACTGGGAAGATTCCAAAGCATTACTCACCCGTTCGCCGCTCGTCAGCATGTATTGCTACACCTGTTACCGCTCGACTTGCATGTGTTAGGCACGCCGCCAGCGTTCAATCTGAGCCAGGATCAAACTCTTCAGTTTATACACATTAAAACACTGAAGTTTTGAGCCCAAACTCACCTGTTTTTGAAAACTGGTTCGTTTGGAACTCGATTCAATGCACCAACGGTGCTTTGACACGAGTCCCCACACAAGTTACTTGTTCAAATTTTTAAACAGCGCGCCCGCAGCGACTAGGGCCCGGGGAAGCCGACCATTATAGCCCGAATTAACGCCCCGTCAATGGGCCGCAGTGGGCTATTCGCTCAATCTCAAGATCAGCGGGAAGGGCGCGCAGTATATCCGGCGCGCTCTGGATTACAACCGATTACTTGCGGCGCTAGCGCTCGTTATCTCGAGCGTCCACAGGGTGGTGCACAACAGCGCTCAACAGTGAATCCTCAAGCGATTTATGGTGCCAAACTCAATCTGGCGTAGCGTTCAGCAACCTCAGGCCATTGACCTTCAGCTTCGACCATATCGGCTTTCCCTTCCGACATTCTTCCCGATTTGATCTTTGCGATCCCGCGACCGTACATGGACCATGGATTTTTTGGCCGCCGTTGAAGTGCTTCATCGTAGTCACTAATCGCAGCAGCGTACGCACCTTGCCGCAGGCGAATCAGGCCGCGGCTATCGTAGACACTCGCGATCTCATCGGGCTGATCCGCACGGCGAAGTGCCAACGCACAGTCCTTGAGCGCCAGGTCGAGATCGCGATTCAAAAGTGCCCGGGCCCAACACCGCCCATTGAGCGCTTCGGTCATGCGAGCATCAACCTCATGTGCGGAAATCCAAAGATTCAGTTGTTCGATCGCCGAAGAATATTTTTCGGCATCTTCGTAGTCTCGCGCCATACGCAGGCGATCATTGGATTGCTTCGCGGCCGCTCGATCGGCAGCGTCTAGATCCGAGGTGGCTGAAATTTTCTCGTTCGTGCGCAAGTAGATTTCAGCCCGTTCAAGCAACGCGGGAACGAAGCCCTCCTTGAGCTCGATTGCCCGGCTAAAATCCGTCAACGCTCGGCCCGCGTTGCGTTTGCGCGCATAGATCAGGCCGCTCGTAAAACAGCTGTGCATCCTCCGGCGACAGCGCGCAAGCTCGATTCAGGTCGGCAATCGCGCCATCAAGGTCTCCTCTCGCGGCCGATGCGCTGCCGCGTCGAGCCAAATCTTGCGCGGACTTAAGTTTCTGGTCAGGCGTCTGAGATGCCGCATCATCCTGCACGAGCTGGGGCGCGACGGGCACATCAGTTGTTCCGGGTAACTCGTCGGCCTCTACGTCCGCGTGAAGAGTGAGATTGAAAACGGGACCACCGTTGTACGTGAACGCCATCCTGCGCTCGGTGTTTGATACATATACTCGATGCGAAAGAAAAAAGTCGGCGCCGATCAGCATGTCGAAAGAATCAACGCTCATCTTGGCGATGCGCAAGCGAGAATTCTTGATCTCTTCTTCCCCCAACTTGAAGCTTGCAAATGGCGCAATCCAAGTCTGGACATGCCGCTGACCGAAGCCGACCGTGTATCCTCCCGATACCGCTCCAGCCGACTGCGGCGTCACACCGGCGCGCTCTGCCGCGCGCAAGGAAAGAATCGAGAAGGGCGCGCCGGTATCGAACATTACGCGAATCTTTTCGCCGTTTAGCGTGGCAGACCCAACGGTATGCGGTTCCACCGATGACGTTCTGAAGAGATCGACGCGCGAATAGTTCTCTTCGGGACCAACCCAATACGCGAAGCTTGCTCGCTCGCAATGTTCTACTTTGAATAGCCGAATGTTGCCTTTGGCAAGATCATATTCCACGTCTCCCGCGCGCAGGACGTTTTGACCGAGAACACCAATGTTGCCACCGGCTTCACTGCCGCCGGTGTCCGTTCCGCCCACCAGAAAGTCGACGTCGTGAATGACTTGGCCGGACAAAATAAAGTCTTTGACATTTGCGATTAAAACGTCGGCCGAACCATTGATCCCGCGCATTTGGAAACCAGATGGTGCGCCGCGTAGCTTCAAGCCAAGCGCAGCAGCGCTCGAAGGGCTGATCACACTGAAGAAAGCGCCGCTATCAACGACAAATGTGACATCGGCTCCGTCGATCTTTGCCACGGTAACCGGCGTCATGTGATGCATGGTCACCGCGAGTTCGGCAAACTTCTTTAGCTCACAGCCTCCCGCACTGGCCGGCTCTACAGTTGCCAATGCATACGCGGTGGCGAGCAAAACGAATGAGGGTATTCCCCAGAGACGCGCGAGCATATTGAGACCTCCGATGTCAGGCTAATCAAGACCCCTCTTATCAGGTTAAACCACCGCTCTAGTCGTTAACACGCGCCCTTAACCCGTACTGAAATCCCGTTGCCTGACACCGCAACGCGGAAGGCGCCCGACAGTGATTCTCATTCACGCATGTAGCCTCATGAATTCCAGAACGCTGAGATAGATCCTAAAACGCCGAGGTAATAATGTCGCGCAGTGAAATCATTTTTTGGTTGGCGGGCGTCACGCTATTGGCGGCGATCCTCGTCGGGATTTGGCAGTTCGCACGGACGAAGCGCAGCCAGGCGCGCAGCGGTGATCCGGATGGACAGGTGGCCACCGAGGACGCCAAACACGCACATCCCGTGAAAACGCGTGGCTAGGGAGCTGGGCGGCTCATCAAGCGTTCGAAGCACGGCTTGAAGTTAAGGCTCGGACAGACGCGCTGCCGAGCCTTGAAGTTGCTCTTTGATTAACTGAGCGGCTGGTCTATCAATCCTCAGTACTTGACCTCGCCCTGGATCACCCGCGGCGCATCCGTCACGACGGGCTCGACACCGACATAGACGTCCGATGAGGCATCGCTGGGATTCTTAAGTGCAGTCGCCATGGGCAATTGCACATTCGTCGGTGTCGTGAGGGAGGCCGAGGAACATACAGTTAGGTCCTTGACCGCAAATCGAATCTCGCGCTCCAACCACTTGACGAGATAGGTCTTCGGAGCGCCGCCCGAGGAGTCTTCCGAGACCACGCCCCGCGTTGCATCGAACGGAATGGCAAACTGCGGCACGAAGCGCGTGCCTTCGCCGCAGGACACCTGCTCGTTGGTCGAAGGCGACACGCAAACTCCCGGAATGCCCCACAGATCGCCGTATCCGCCGTACTGCAACACGAGCGACTTGTTGCGGTAGTCGCCGAAGGCAGGCTCATCGGGCACAGTAAAATTCACGTTGAGCGGCGCGTCGAACTGCACGTACTCGCCAGAGGAATCTTTGAGGGCCGCAAACTGATTGAAGTTATTGGGTCCGGTCTGCCATTGATAATAGACATCGGCGGAATTGTTGACCTGATAATCGCAATATTGAGCGATCTGATCTTCGGGCCGCGTGCAATCCGCATTGGCGAGGGTGGTGAACAAGCGTCCACTCATCACGCCGTTTCCATACGATCCGGCATTGTCGTGACGCTCGACGTCGACCACGGCTTGCCCAGACACAGCTTCCACCAAGACTCCATCCGTCATTTGATAACGAACGAGCTCGTCTTCGCTCAAGGGGTGAAAGACATTCGCATTGGCGTACGGCGAATCCGAGGGCTCATGAGATTGAGCCTGAAAATAGGCCTGCATCGATGCGGCCGTGGGGCAATTGCTCGCACAATACAACGGCGGCACAGTCTCGCCGGGATACACCAGATCTTGCGAGTGATATACGACCGTGGTGTTCGACGACCCGGCGAACGAGCCCGACAGGTTGATGAACAGATCTCCGCCCAGGGATTGCGACCAGCCTTGCACACCACCGAGGTTGCCGCTGCTCCATAACGAGGCGTCGAGCGCGATCTCACTGTCGAAAGTGGTCTGATGACATCCGTCGGGGCTGCACTGCTGCTCGCCCACGGCCTTGAAGTTCGTGTCCGCTTCATCCCAGTACATTTCGTAGTTGGAATTGGGGTGGGGCAATCCGAACGCAGCGTTGTCGCCGATAAACGTGTTGAAGTGCACGTGATCGATGCTCGCCAGCATTCGCGTTTTCTTCGTGTAGCGAGTCAAGCGGCCACCGCGCGTCGATGCCGTGTATTCCGCAGTGACCGCGCTTTTATTTTCGTAGCTGACTTTCTGCACCGTCGTTCCATCCGTGACCGCAGGCGCGTCGGGCGAGCTGGACAGGCCGAAGTACCCGACGTAGCCCTGATAAGTGACGTCGCCGGATGTGTACTGAATGGGGAACCCAGAATTGCGATCGATGCGCGCGCCAGTGTCGGCGTCATACAAACCGTATCGCCACACCGATATTCCCGTGCCCTCGTCCGTCGCATCGCGGCTGAAGCACTGACTCGGGGATTGTGAGTCGGCGCGCAGGAAGTTGTTCTGATTGAAGGCGAACGCGTATTCGCTCGCGCCTTGCTCATTGAAGTTCTCACTCTCGATCTTGCCGCTGCCGCTGGTCGTGCCGACGCTGGTCAGTTTGAGCGCGATATGGCCTTCTTCGTCACCGGCATTCGATTCGTAGTAGCTCAGCTCGCCGCTTCCGCCCTGCATGAATCCATTGATCATGCAATCTTGGGTGCCGTCGGGCCTGCCGCAGTAGTCGATTCGGAATGCGCCATACGGATTGCCCGCGGTGGGCGCCTCCGTGGCAGTGATGTGGACGAAAATCTTCAATGCTTCGCCGTGATCGTTGAACGAGAGCCACGCGCTGACGAGCATCGGGTCGTTGTTCGATGCGCGGGTCGAGTTCACCACGGCATGAATGTACTCCGGCGCCTGGCCGGTGCCGTCGGTGGAGCTGGACTTACTGGATTCGCACTTCTTATTGTCGACCAGCGCGACATACGGCCCCTGATTGACCAGCGCGTCGGGCCGCATCGAGCTCATGATGCAGGTGATCATGTTGACCGAACCGATGCTGTCCGAAGTGGCGTCCTGCACGTAGCTGCGCTGTCCATCGGTGAAGTATGCAGACGTTGCAGCGGGCGCTCCCTCCGCAACTCGACACACGAGCACACCCGTGATAGCCACGAAAGAAAAAGCGGCACGCAATGAATTCGACATGGGATTCTCCGGCGGCAGATCTGGGGTGGAAGATCTAATCAGCGTTGGTAGCGGTCACGACCGCAACCGAAGTTGGCGTGGCAATACCAGTGACGGTTTGCGGCGGCGAATTGCCGGCCGGCGGCGACGTCGAATGGGATGACCCGCATGCGCTGAGCGCGACCGCGGCTCCAATCAAAACGATTTTGCGAACTGAGTCTCGTGAACAAAATTGCATGGCCACTCCCCAAACGAGTATTCGTGGGAGATGACGGCGGGGGAACGGCGTTCTGTAGTCAGAAGAATGATCTAAATGACGGCTCTACTTCCAAACTGCGACGCATTGCGCTCCGCCCTGCGGGCGACGGTTAACCAGCGAGCGCGTGCCTACTCCAGGCAAACCACGAGCTTCGCGCTGTGGCTGCGCCAGTTGATTGGAATGACGTAGGAGCGAGTGTGCGGCGTCGGCGCCGTCTGCGCATCTCCCAGCAGCACGGTGGGCACGGAGATGACGAAGTTCTTGCCGAAGTCGCGGCGCGCATTGCCTGAAATCGTGTTGGCGACCTCCCCAATCAGATCCCTCATGTTCTCATCGCTCGTGTCGGTTTCCTGCATGCGCATGAGCAACACGCTCAACATGCCGCGCGGCGCTGTGAAATAGACGATGCCGCGCCGGACCCCCGAGATGTCGATGACTCCGGTGTAGTCGTATTGTCCAGGCATTCCATCCGTCACGAGGTAGGGAGAGCCGACGCTCGCCGCTTGTTGCGAGGTGGTCTCGAAATAGTTCGTCGCTCCATCGACGAATGTGCGAATTTCGGCTTCCGTCAACATCTCAAGCTTGAGCGAGAAGCTCGCGAAGCGCCTCATTCAACTGCTTGTCGGTGAATGGCTTGCAGAGGAAGCCATTGGCGCCTTTCTCGATGGCTTCAACTGCGGTCGCCTTATCAGCCAGCGCCGACACGACGAGAATCAGAACATCCGAGCGCAGTTTCACGAGACTCTCCACGCACTCGATTCCATCCATCTCAGGCATGGTCAAATCCATGGTGACTACATCGGGCTGCGTGCGGCGAAATAACTCCACCGCTTCACGCCCGTTGCTTGCCGAGCCGACCACCTCGAGCCGGTCGATCTGCTGCGATCGCTCGATGCGGCGCCGGATGATGTTCGAATCATCCACGATCATCATTTTCAAAGTGAGCTCCGCTTGGCGCTTGGCTTGCAACATGGTCAGGCTACCGCGTGGTCGGCGTGCTCGCTTTGCACGCCGGGCAATGTGATGGTGAAACGGGTGAATCGGCCGGAGGACGTGGAAACCGCGAGCTTTCCACCCGCCTCGTTGACCAAATCCGCCATGATGTTCATGCCCACGCCGCGTCCGGCATCCTTGGTCGCCGCATTTGCGGTGGAAAAGCCGGCGCGAAACAACAACGCCATGGCTTGACGCGAATCAAGATGGGCCGCCTGCTCGGCGGAGATGAAGTTTTTCTCGAGCGCCGTTTCTTTGATCTTGTCGATGGACAAGCCGCGCCCGTCATCCTCCAGCACCAACTTGTAGCCCGCCGTGCCGACGGTTTGCGCCGAGATGCGCACCACCCCGCGCGCGCTCTTGCCTCGCGCTTGACGCTCGGTCACGGTCTCGATGCCGTGCACCACGGCGTTGCGAACGGCTTGAATCGCGACGTCTTTGGTAATGCGCCGGTATGCCGCCGGCAGTACGCTCAAGCCCGCGCATTCAACCCAAACCTCTTTGCCGCTCTCCGATGCAATGCGCTGCGCGAGATTCTGCAAGGTGCTCTCAATGCTCGACACCAGCCGCTGCGGCGCCATGGAATCTTCGATCCCGCCTTGCGCGGGCTCCGTGATCTCATCTGCGCTCACACGCAGTTTCGAAAGCTTCGCCACCAGAGCCCGGATGGATTGCAAATGGGTGAAGAGATCGTCCAGCTTGATGACCAGCGGCAGAAATTCGGTGCCGGACAACCCGCTCTTTTCACGCAGCGTGCGTAGATCCTCCTCGAAAGAATGCGCCCTGGACTCGATGGACGCGAGTCCGAGGCCGGCGGCTTCGCCTTTCACCGAATGCACCTGGCGAAAAATCGTGTCGAGCTTCTTGCGGAACGTCGCTTCCTCGCGCGCGGGCTCTTTCAGCACGAGGTTGATCATTTTCATCGACGCGTCGGAATCATCGAGGAACGAGGCGAGCTGCGCGGGATCCACGTGGAGAATGCCAAGCAGCGTGTCCAGCTGGGCTTGCGATTTCTCCTGCGAGTCTTTCAACTCGCGCGCCAGAGCCATGCGCGCGGTGATGTCGGTGACCGAAACCAGCACGTGCGTAATCTTGGAATCGTTGCGCACTTGATGGAAGTCGAACTCGAAGTATTGCACTTCATCGCTGCCGTCCGCGTTCCGGAAGTGCACCTCGACTTCGTTCAATGGATTGATCGAGCGCACCAGATTTTCTTTGGTGCGCTCGTTCCACAGCACTTTGACGAACTTCATTGCGGTAAGAAGAGTTCGCTCGGGCACGAGATCGCGCAGCAACGATTCGAACGACAGCCCCGCGAGATCATCGCGCCGGAAGAGCTTGTTGAGGGCGGCGGAATGCGCAGCGCCGATGCAAGATTGCTCATCGAGCAAGAACAGCCCTTCGCTGACCGTGCGCAAGATGTCGGCGGTTTGCTGGCGCGCTTCCCGCGCGAGGCGTTCATGCTTGCGGCGCGAAGCGGACGATGCGAGCACGATCACCGTCATGAGAGAGGCCAGCCCCACGCCCGCGAGCATGACGTAGCGCAGGTTCGCCGCGGCCTCCGTGTTGTCGACCTGTAAGGTTCGCGCAATTTCCGCGAGCTCATGATCGAGAAAGGGCGCAACGGCGTGCGCGGCGTGCACAGCGTCTGCCGCGTCGCGCGCAAGTAGTCGGCCTGCCTCATTCAGCGTGGCGCCAGTGGCCTCGTCGTCCTGATAAGGCACTTGATTGAAACTCAGCAGAGCGACGAAGCTCGCGCGATGCTTGGCCCAGCGCGCCTGCATGCGCAAAGCGCGCGCGCGCAGCGTCCCCTCGGCGAATGCGGTGCTCGGCGCCGGATCGGTGAGCCAGTTGGGCGGGACGGGACGAGTCAGCGAGGCAATGGTTGCATCGATGCCTCGAACCGATGCGCGTACTTGCTCGAGCGGAGCCTGCACGTAACCGTGCGCAGACAAGCGATCGCGCACGGATTCCAAGCCGCTTTGCAGCGCGGTCGGGTAGCGGCGCACCTCCGCGACGAACTTCAAGGCCGCCGTGTTCGTGGACAACCGCGCCGATAGATAACCGGCCGGGACGATGATGAGCGCTACCACCGCGAACAACGCGCCGCCCATCAAGAAATTCATGGTGCGGGCGGAAAACCCGCGCGCTTTGATCTCGCTCATGGTTTGCGAACGTCCTTCTTGCTGCGTGCGCGCGAGGCGCCCGCCCCAGTCCCGATACCCGCCGACTCACTCACCCGATCGAGCGCTTCCAGAAAAAATGCGGCGGATGGGCACCGCTCTTCAGGTTTCTTGGCCAGCAGCGAATCGATGATTTCTTGATAAGCCGTCAATGCTTTGGGCAAGCGCGGCACGGGGGAGCCGTGGTGGGCTGCTACGATCTCCGACACGCTTCGGCCGTGGAAGGGCAATGCGCCGGTCAACATCTCGAACAGCACCACGCCCAAGCTGTACAAGTCACATCGACCGTCGGGCGCAGTGCCGGCCATTTGTTCCGGGCTCACGTAGTACGGCGTGCCGACGCGCAGGTTGGGCTGCGTAATGTCGCTCGCAGCTTGCACCGAGCGCGCCAAGCCGAAATCGATGAGTACGAGCCGGTTCGAGTCCGTCAGCATGCAATTGGACGGCTTCAGGTCGCGATGCACGATGCCGGCCTCGTGAATGACTCGCAAGGCCTCGGCGATCTGCACGGCGTAGGCGTGCGCATCAGCGAGCTCCATGGGGTTGCGCAGGCGATCCCTCAGGCTTCCGCACGGAAAATACTCCAGCGCCAGATACAGCGCGGATTCGGTTGCGCCAAAGTCGATCACATCCGCGACCGCGCGGTGATTGATTCCGGCCAGCAGCTCGCATTCGCGAAAGAATCGTTGCCGCACGTCAGCGCTGATCTCACCAAGCATCTGCACCTTGAGAGCGACTGGCACGGGAGAGTCCGCGCACTCAGCCAAGTACACGGTGGTCGGATGCGTGTGTGAGATTCGCTTGATGAGCCGGAAGCCCGGAATCTGAGGACCTTCCAGCATCGCCGCCGGCGCCGGCGACTCACTCTTGATTTCTACCAATGGCTTCAGCGCATGCGCCAAGTCCTTGGCATCGATGCCGTGCGCGGGCCAATAATCATTAGCGCCCATCTTGATGGCCATGACGGCGCTGCGCTCATCGCCGCCGCGCGCGATCACAAAAATCGGCATCCGCGGGGCGAGATCACGCATGCGGGCCAGCGGCAGGAGGACCGCGGCATTCGACTCTGCGGTGCCGAATTCGAACATGAACATCATGCCGTCGTACAGCCTCAGCGCATCGACCGGCATCTGTTCGAACGAGGCAAGTGTCGCGCCATCCGCATCGAGGCTCGACACCGCGCGGCGTGCCAGCGCGGCGAGCTTCAGGCGAAAGTCGAGATCGTCGTTCACGATCAGAACTTTCGCGCGCGCTCGCGGGCGGGTCGTCTCGCGCACCAGTGCTTGCGGGCGCTGCGCTTCATGGGCGCGTTTCATTGGTGGGCTCGAAACGTGAGTCGAACCCGCGCTTTCCGCGTCGCGGATTGGTCGTTCGGCGACCAGGGCTTGTAGCGTGCGCTGCGAATGGCGTCGAGCGCAGCCTCATCAAACGTGCGCTTCGGCGAAGCATCGACCACCTGAACGTTGCTCGTCTTGCCGTCGGCCATTACCACGAACGTCAAGTCGACCCAGCCCTCGACGCCGTCGAGCTCCGCTTTACGCGGATAGATGGGATTGAGCGGCGCAAGCAATACGAGCGAAGGAGATCGCACCGCGACTGCCTTGGCCGGCGACGAGACTTGCGGCCCATGTCCGTTGGGGCTGGCGGTGCTCATCGCCGCACGGCTCACCCGCTCATCGCGCGCGGCAGCGATGTCGTGCTGCAGCGTTTGCAGCAGCACTGGAGGCGCCGATAGCTGACGCGCGCCTGCAAGTAGCCGCTCCGCGTCTGCAAATTGATGCTGTTCGACCGCGATGCGGCAGGCATCGATGAGCCGCAACACCAACTCGCGGCTCAAAGGCAAAACGAGTTCCGGCATTGCGCCGCGCCGGGCGCGGTCCCAGTACACGATTGCGCTGTCGTTCGGCGGATCGATCAGGTGGTTTTGCTGAATGCGGCTTTGCGCGAGCCGCACGTTCTTGTTCACCTCAGCTTCTGCGCGCTGCCGTTTCAGCGACTCTCTCAACGTCGTGGCTTGCGCCGCGCTCAGGGATCGGGCGCGCACCCCCTCATCGATGGCCTGCGCGGCGAAATCAAAATTTTGCGCCATGATGGCCGCTTGCACTTGGCTCACGCCCAAGCTTGCGCGGAGCGCTCCGACGCGGGCATCGAGCGCCGCGAGACGCTCATCCGTCGGCCGTAAGCTGCGAGCGGATTCGAGGGATTGCATCGCGACTTCGAATTGCCGCGCATCCAGCGCGGCTCTGGCGCGCTCGAGCAGCACTGCGGTGAGCCGGTCGACGCCCTGTTGCGCTTCGCCGTTGTGCGGATCGAGCGCCAATACACGGCGATAGAGCGAAAGGGCGTTCGCTTCCGCCGGCGCGATATAACGCCGCTCCGCCATGGCTTGACGCGCCTGCTCGATCAACACCTCCACCTCTTGCGCCGTCTCGGACAAGTCCAAGGGCACATCGGCCCCTCGCGCCGCCGCGCCCGAACCGGGACCGGACGCCGAAGGCTCACGCGAGTCTTGTGAGCCTTGTGAGTCCGCGGGCATCGATGGCCGAGATGCCTCGACAACTTTGGCTTGCGTCAGCGTCCGCACTGAAGAATGAGTCGCGCTTCGATGAAGCAAGAAATGAATCGATGCGCCCGCGGCGGCGATCACCGCGAGCGCGGCGATACCGGTAATCAACCAAAACGGCGGCGAAGGCCTGGAGCCAGATTTGGCTTCGCTGACCTGCTTGGAAGGTTCATTGAAAAGCACGGCGCGCGCCATACTTTCTTCGACCGCGCGTGTGAGCGTATCGAGAATCAGCTCATCCGACGCGTTCTCACTCAACACTCCGCACACTCGACTGGACCGCAGAAAGGTTTTCCAGCGGGCGCTCTCATCTGGTGAATCGAAGCTCACCATCGTGCTCGAATCGAAGCGGCGCCCGAGCGCGGAGAGCTCCGCGTTGAGGTTCGTTTGCCCGCGGGCGTCCCAGACCAGGAGTGAGGGAACGCGCGCATCGTCGTCCTGCAAAATTGCCGCGGGCGAATCGAATTGCTTGAGCTGGAATCGGCTCTCAGCCAAGGCGCCGATGCGCGACCAAAGCGCCTCATCGGTTGTGATCAGCGCGACCCTGGGCTTGCCTGCATGAGGCGGCACTTCACGTTTGACGCTGGGCCATTCCGCGGGCGCGGCGTGCAATTCTCGGGCGGAACTCGACATGAGAAGCCAGACTCCCGCGGGCTTCGCTCCGCGTGTTCGGAAATCGCATGAAGATTATGGAATCTGCCCGAGGACGAACGGCGCTGGATCACACTTCGCGAGCCAGCATCGGCGCCGCGCACGGCATGCCGCAACGCGCGCGATGAAAATGTGAAAAGCCTCGCAAAACCCGCCGTCGTCCGCGACCCGGCATGCCCGGGCTCGCTACGCGGGCATCGCGACTCTGACTCGGGCGACGGCGCGCTTGCCCACCGAGATGACGCACGACTTGCCAGGCGGCAACCACAGTTGCCGATCGCTGACTTTTTCCTGATCGATGCGCACTGCACCCTCCTCGATTTTTCGCGCCGCTTCCGACGTGCTGCTCACGAGGCCCAAGCTCTTCAGGGCCGCGGTCAATCGGAGGCCTTCCGCGCCGCCGATCAGCGTGGTCTCGGCAAGATTTTCCGGCAGCGCATGGCGCTGAAAACGTGCGATGAAATGTTGCCGTGCTCGAGCTGCGGCCTGATCGGAGTGGAAACGCGCGACGATCTCCTCGGCCAGCTCAAACTTCGCATCGCGCGGATTGCTTCCCGCCTCAACCGAACGGCGCACCTCGGCGAGCGCCGCTTGCGGCCGCAGGCTCAGCAAATCGTAATACCTCCACATCAGCTCATCGGAAATCGACATGAGCTTGCCGAACATGTCATCGGCCGGCTCATTGATGGCGATGTAATTGCCGAGGGACTTGGACATTTTTTGCACCCCATCGAGCCCCTCCAGCAGCGGCATGGTCAAGACCACCTGCGGCTCCTGACCTTCACTCTCCTGCAGCTGCCTGCCGACCAGCAGATTGAATTTTTGATCGGTACCTCCGAGCTCGACGTCGGCGCGCAGCACCACCGAGTCATACCCTTGCACCAGCGGATACAAGAACTCGTGAATCGAGATGGGCTGGCCGCCGCGGTATCGCCGGTTGAAATCATCGCGCTCCAGCATGCGCGCAACCGTGTGTTTGGCTGCGAGCTCGATGAGACCCGCCGCGCTCATCGGCTGCATCCAGCGCGAGTTGAAATCCAAGATGGTTTTTTCCGCATCCAGAATCTTGAAGATTTGCGCCCGATAAGTCGCCGCGTTGGCTTGCACTTCCGCGGGCGTCAGCCGCGGCCGAGTGGCGTTCTTGCCGGTCGGGTCGCCGATGAGCCCGGTAAAATCCCCGATCAGAAAAATGACCTCATGGCCCAGGCGCTGAAATTGGCGCAGCTTGTTGATGAGCACGGTGTGCCCCAAATGCAGATCCGGCGCCGTGGGATCGAACCCCGCCTTGATGCGTAACGGCTTGCCGCGAGCAAGCTTACGTCGCAACTCGCTTTCTTGAATCAGATCCACCGCGCCGCGCTTGATTTCCGCGAGCTGTTCTTCCACATCGATCATCGACTCTCCGAAAGCTCAAGTCACCGAAAGCTCCACTCGTCGAAAGCGCGTGAGCCAATCTCCATAATCTTTGGCGCAGTGTTGACCCTACGCCGGTCGGACGGCTAGCCTAACCCATCGATGTCCGGCGCGCCCGCGGTCATCTGCCATCACAGGAAGACTTACGCACGTGGCACTTTTGGAACGCGCTCGAAACTTACGCCCCGCACCGCATGCCATCGCCTGGGTGAGCTTGATCGCCGTTGTGGGAGCTTTGGCCTCATGGCAGGCCGTGCTTTCGACGCATTCCACGCCCGGAAGCAAAACGGCTCGTCATCGCACAAGCGCGCGTGCCGAGAATGCGCCTGCGGCCGCGCCCGTAATTGCACAGGCGGCGAACCTCGTACCCAGCATCGAAGTCGTCATCGGCCAGCGCGATACGCTCGAGCGAATCTTCCGCCGCCTTTCATTCAGCTTGACGGATCTGGCCTCGATCCGCGGTCTTCCCGGCGTGCGCCAGGCCCTCGATCGCTTGCGTCCGGGCGATTCCATCCGTTTCGGTTTCGTGGGCAACGATGTGCATACGTTGAGCCGGCAAGTTTCCGAAACGCAGCGTCTCGAGGTGTTGCGGGAAAGCTCTGGATTCAGCGCCACGTTCGTCGACCATCCGGTACAGACTCAAGTGCGAACGGCCACCGGCCGTATCGACTCGTCGCTGTTTCAGGCATCGGACCAAGCGGGCCTGAGCGATGCGACCGCCATGCAACTCGCCAATATCTTCGGTTGGGATATCGACTTCGTGCTCGACCTGCGAACGGGCGATGCGTTCACCGTGGTGTACGAGCAAGTATTTCGTCACGGCGACTATTTACGCGACGGCGAAATCATCGCGGCCGAGTTCGTGAACGCCGGCCGAACCTACCGCGCCGTGCGCTTCGCAGGCGCCGACGGCAGTGCGGCGTACTATTCGCCGCAAGGCCTGCCCTTACGCAAGGCGTTTTTGCGCGCGCCGGTTGAGTTCACCCGGGTGAGCTCGCGCTTCAATCCCGCGCGGCGCCATCCGATCCTGAATCTCATCCGCGGTCACATGGGAACCGACTACGCGGCGCCGATGGGCACCCCCGTCTATGCGGCCAGCGATGGCCGCATCAGCTTCAAGGGACGCAAAGGCGGCTACGGCAATGCGCTCGTGCTCGCGCATGCGAACGATGTCAGCACTCTGTACGGGCACTTGTCGCGCTTTGCGGCGCGCGAGGCCATCGGCTCGCATGTCCACCAGGGGCAGCTCATCGGCTATGTGGGCATGTCGGGACTCGCCACCGGTCCGCATTTGCACTATGAGTTCTTGCGCCATGGCGTACACAAGGATCCAGAAAAAGTGCAGCTGCCCGTGGCGCTGCCGCTGCAGGGCGCACTCCTCGAAAGATTTGCCGCTGCCGCCGCGCCGCTGCTCGCACGGCTCGATGATCCCGAGCGTAGCGTCGAGCCGCGCGAACGGCTGCGCCTTGCCGCGCACTGAGTTGCTCTTCCTAGGCCTGATCTCGGGCACGAGCGTCGATGCGATCGACGCGGCGCTGTTGGATTTCTCGCAGCCCGCGCCGCGCATGGTGGCGGCTCGAGCCTTCCCGTTCGACCCCGACTTGCAAGCCGAGCTGCTGCGAATCATCGAAGCGCCCAGCGCTGAGATAGAGTGTCTGGGCCATTTGGACGTGGGCGTGGGACGCGCGTTCGCACAAGCCGCCCTCGACCTGCTGAGGCAACACGGCATCGCACCCGAGCGCATCGCAGCGATCGGCAGTCACGGCCAGACCATTCGTCATGCGCCGCGCGGTGCGGCGCCTTTCAGCTGGCAAATCGGCGATCCCAACGTCATTACGGAAATGACGGGCATCTCGACCGTGGCGGACTTTCGCCGGCGCGATGTGGCGGCGGGCGGCGAAGGCGCACCGCTGGTGCCGGCATTTCATGAGCATGTGTTTCGCAGTGCAAGCGAGGAGCGGGTCATCGTGAATATCGGCGGCATTGCCAACATCACGGTGCTGCGCGCAGGCGCGCCGCTTCTCGGTTTTGATACGGGCCCAGGCAATCGACTGATGGACGCTTGGATTCGCGAGTCGCGCGGTGAGCCGCATGACGAAGGTGGCCGGTGGGCTTCGAGTGGCGCGCTCGATGTCGCACTGCTCGGCCGCTTGTCGAGCGAACCCTATTTGCAACTCGAGCCGCCGAAAAGCACTGGCCGGGAGCTCTTCAACTTGTCCTGGCTGCGCGCGCAATTGAGCGGGCGCGAGCCCGCCGCAGACGTGCAGAGAACCCTTCTCGAGCTGACCGCGCGCAGCGTTGTCGCGGCGTGCGCCGCACATGCACCCGGTGCAGCGCTGTACGTTTGCGGCGGCGGAGCGCTGAACGCTGCGCTGATGTCGCGGCTCGCCGAGCTTGCAGCGCCCACCCCCGTGCGCTCCACCGCCGATTTGGGAGTGGACCCCATGTTCGTGGAGGCTGCTGCGTTCGCGTGGTTCGCGAGCCGCACCTTGAGTGGTGAGACTTCGAGTTTGGCGTCCGTCACCGGCGCCCGCGGCGCGCGCATTCTTGGCGGCGTGTACCGGGCCTAGGGATGCGGTTCCTTCAGCACTCATGAACGATATCGACCTGCAAAGTCCCGCGCTGTACGTCAATCGCGAGCTTTCGTTCTTGGAGTTCAACCAGCGCGTGCTCGAGGAAGCGAAGGATGAATCCATTCCGCTGCTCGAGCGGGTGCGATTTCTCTGCATCTCGTGCACCAACCTCGATGAGTTTTTCGAGATTCGCGTTGCGGGCTTGAAGGAGCTGCTGGAAGCGGGCGCCACCCAGCCCACGGCGGATGGCTTGAGCACCGTGGATCTGCTGAATGCAATTCGCGAGCGCACTGGCCGGTTGGTGGAAGAACAATACCGTTTGTTGAATGAAGTGCTGATCCCGGAGCTCGCACAGGCCGGCGTCGTATTCGTCGCAGCCGACACCTGGACTCCCGCGCAAGCATCATGGCTGGCGGACTACTTCGTGCGCGAAGTCGAGCCCGTGCTCAGCCCGCTCGCGCTCGACCCCGCGCGTCCGTTCCCCAAAACCCTGAACAAGAGCTTGAACTTCGCAGTGGTGGTCGAGGGCCAGGACGCTTTTGGCCGCGATGCCGGCATGGCGGTGGTGCAGGCGCCGCGCTCGCTGCCTCGAGTGATTCGCCTGCCCGATGAGTTCGGCGGCCGGCAGTTCGTGTTCCTAGCCACCATCGTCGACGCATTCGTCTCCAAGCTCTTCAACGGCATGAACGTGAAAGGGTGCTACCAGTTTCGCGTTACGCGCAACAGTGATTTGTTCGTCGAGCAAGAGGAAGTGGATGATTTGCTGCGCGCCGTACAAGGTGAGCTCGCATCGCGGCGCTATGGCGATGCGGTGCGCTTGGAAACCGCGGTCGATTGCCCCGACGAAATCCTGAAGAGTTTGCTGGATCAATTCGGGCTCACGGAAAAGGACGTTTATCGCGTGCCGGGGCCGGTCAATCTCAACCGCCTGCTCGCAGTCTACGATCTGGTCGATCGACCCGAGCTCAAGTATCCGCCGTTCACACCCGCCGTGCCCGAGCGGTTGGGCACCGGGGCCGATCTGTTTTCAGTGCTGCGACATGGCGATGTCTTGTTGCATCATCCCTTTGAAGGCTTCGGCGTGGTCACGGATTTCATCCGCCAAGCGGCGGCCGACCCGCAAGTGCTCGCCATCAAGCAGACTCTGTATCGCACGGGGAGCGACTCGGCCATCGTGCAGGCGTTGAGCGATGCCGCGCAGTCGGGCAAGGACGTCACGGTGATCATCGAGCTGCGGGCACGCTTCGATGAAGCCGCCAACATCGAGCTCGCCACCAAGCTCCAAGAGGCCGGAGCGCACGTCATGTATGGTGTCTTCGGCTACAAGACGCATGCCAAGCTCGTCATGGTGGTGCGCCGCGAAGAGCGCTCGCTGCGCCGCTACTGTCACCTCGGAACCGGCAATTATCACGCCAAGACCGCGCGCCTCTACACCGACTACGGGCTACTCACCGCCGATGAGGCCATCGGCGATGACATTCACGAGTTGTTTCTGCAGCTCACGGGCTTATCGAGCGTGCCGAAGCTGCGCAAGCTATTGCAATCGCCTTTCAGCTTGCACCAAGCGCTGGCCGAGAAAATCTCGCGCGAATGCGAACACGCGCGCGCGGGCCGCGCGGCTCGCATCATCGCGAAGCTCAACGCGCTGACCGAGCCCACGATCATTCGAGCACTGTACGAAGCCTCGAGGGCCGGCGTGCAAATCGATCTCATCGTGCGCGGCATCTGTTGCTTGCGGCCCGGCGTGGCGGGCGTTTCGGAAAATATCCGCGTTCGCTCCATCGTGGGCCGGTTTCTCGAGCATTCGCGCGTCTATGCGTTCGAGAACGGCGGCGAACATGAAGTGTATTGCGCAAGCGCCGACTGGATGGACCGCAACTTGTTCCGGCGCATCGAAGTTGCATTTCCCGTCGATGTGAAAGATGCGCGCGAGCGGGTCTGGCAAGACCTCAAATGCTACCTGGCTGATAACACCCAGGCATGGGCCATGCACGCCGATGCCAGTTACACGCGTGTGACCGAAGGCGCGCCGCTCAATGCGCAGATGCACTTCCTGCACAAGTTCGACAATCGGGTGGCGCTCACGGAGAGCTGACGCAGCGATTGCCGTTGCGTGCCGGGCGCCGGCCAGCTACAAAGGTTCGAGCCGGAACCCCGCGTCCTTCAAATAAGCTCTCTCCTGCTCGAGGTCTTCCACGGTCAGCGGGTGATCCTTGACCCATCGGGCCGGCATATCGAGCGTGATGCTGCGGCCCTTGACGCGCACCTTGATTTCGGGAAGTGGTTGCGGACTGCGCCCTCGATGCAACAGCACCGCGAGCCGCAGCAGCACGATCAGATACTCGGCGTTGCGGTCCCATGGCGGCAGCAAATCATCGGCCCCCGACCAGGAAAATTGCCTGCGATGCGCACCGACCATCACGGCCAGGAGAAGTTGCTCCTCCCGAGGAAATCCCGGCATGTCGGCGTGCTCGAGCAGATAAGCACTATGGCGATGATATTTCGAATGCGCGATATCCAGGCCCGTCTCGTGCAGCCGCGCGGCCCAACGCAGCGCCTGCTCCGCCAGGGGATCTTCCAAGCGCCACGCAGCTTCGACCTGCTCCAGAAGCTGCAGCGCCGTGTGCTCGACTCGGTCGGCCTGCGCCTCATCGACGTGATAGCGCTTCTCCATCGCACGGACGCTGCGAACACGCGCATCCTCATCGGTGAAGCGGCCCATCAAATCGTATAAGAGGCCTTCGCGCATGGCGCCCTCGGCCGGGCGAAGCTTGTCAATGGCGAGGCTCTCAGCCACCTCGAGCAGAATGGCGAGGCCGCTCGGAAACACGGGCGCACGCTCTGCATCGACACTTGCGAAGCCAAGCTCTTGCACCCGGGCCGCCGCAATGACCCGCTCACTGAGCGCCGCCAGATTGCGCCGCGTGATGAAAGGCTCTTCGGGATAGATCTCGCGCAGCACTTCGCCAATCACCCGCACCGAGCCTGAGCTCCCGCAGGCCTGCTGCCATCCCAGCTTCTTGTAGGTTTCGACCACGGGCTCGAGCTCCAGGCGCACGGCCGTGCGCGCACGCTCGAAACGCTTTTCCGAAATTCGCCTGTCGTCGAAGAAGCGCGTCGCCAACCCCACGCAGCCGACCGAGAAGCTCTCGAGCAACAGCGGGTTGAAGCCCTCGCCAATGACGATTTCGGTGGAGCCGCCGCCGATATCGATCACCAACCGCTTATCGGCGGTCATCGGGCTCGTGTGCGCCACACCGGAGTAGATGAGCCGAGCCTCCTCCAGCCCCGAGATGATCTCGATGGGATGGCCGAGCGCGGCGCGAGCACGCTCCAAGAACCATCGCTTGCGCCGAGCGCGCCGCAACGCATTGGTTCCGACCACGCGCACGCTGTCCGCATGCATGGCGCGCAGACGCTGCCCGAAACGCTCCAGACATTTGAGCGCTCGTGCGGCGGCATCATCATCCAGGCGATCGCTGTCGCTCAGGCCCGCGCCCAGGCGCACCATCTCGCGCAGCCGATCCAGAATGACGAGCTGGCCGTGCGAGTGTCGCGCCACGACCATGTGAAAGCTGTTGGAGCCCAAGTCGACGGCCGCGAGCACGTCGGGAATGGCGCGACGCCTGGACAAGCGTCAAACCTCGCGGCGCTCGAACTCGAAGTGCTTGAGCCTCAGGCGGAGAAGGACGAGCCGCAACCGCACGTGGTTTTTGCGTTGGGATTGCGGATCACGAACTGTGCTCCCTGCAAGTCTTCTTTGTAATCGATTTCTGCGCCGTTCAAATATTGAATGCTCATCGGGTCGATGAGCAAGGTGACGCCGCTGTTCTCCACTCGAGTATCCCCCTCCTCGATATTTTCATCGAAGGTGAAGCCATACTGGAACCCCGAGCAGCCACCGCCCGAGATGAAAACACGCAGCTTCAAATTCGCGTTGTCCTCTTCTCGGATGAGGGAGCCGACCTTGGCGGCCGCGGCGTCGGTGAACACCAGCGTGGGCGCTGCGGGGGGAGTGGAGATGACGGCATTCATGCGGCGATTCTAGCATCCGCCGTGCGCCGCGGGCGCAGACGCCGCACAAATACACCGCGCACCTTCCGGCCAACAGGCCGGCTTGGCGCGCTCGAGCCAACAGGCCGGCTTGGCACGCTCGAGCCAACAGGCCGGCTCGGACCTCAGCGGGCCTTGGATGGAGCGGCGCCTGGCGCCGCGGCGCGCTTGGCCGGCGCCGCGCGATGAATGAGCTTGCCATTAATCTCGGCGCCGATCGCAGTCTCGATCACGGCGTAATGCACATTGCCGTGCACTTTGGCTTTGGGCCCGAGCTCCACGCGATCGCTGGCTTCGATGTCGCCTTTCACGACACCGTTCAAAACGATGTTGGGCACGACCACCGAGCCCTCGACGCAACCCTGCTCGCTCACGGACAGCATGGCGTGCGCACCGTTCTCCGACTTCACGTTGCCGTTGATACAGCCGTCGAGGTGAAACCCGCCGGCGAATTGGACGTCACCGTCGATGCGGGTCTTGGGCCCGATCAGAGTCTCGATACGGGCCCGCCTATTCGGATTGCGCTTGAACATTCGAACGGTCCTTTACTTCCGCCTCCACCGACGGGCCCTGAGTTTTCCACAGGAACGCCTGACGGATCGCATGGCTGGCATCGCGTCCCGAGCGGATTTCGACATTGATTCGCGCCGGCACGAAATCCCCTGGCAAGGTAAGTGTCTCATCGAAGTCCTGAAAATACCGGAATGAATAACTCAAGCCATCCCGCCGCTTCGCTGATAGTTTGGCAAAATTCATGTTGATGGGTTTGCCTTGCATGAGCCCGTCGAGACTGATGAACGTGTTTCCCGAGACCGCCTTGTCCGCTTTGCCCGGCTGAACCAGTACGAATTTGAGACGAAAGCTGCCGGCGCCGGCCGGCACGATTTGCATGGACTGCACTTTGACCGCGTACGAGGTCGCCGGCTGCACCAGGCCGCGATAGAAAGACAGGTCTTGCTGCAGCCGTGCAATCTGGCTTTGCATGTCGCTCAAATTTCGCTGGATCTGCGCATACCCCTCTCGATCGACCCGGCGCGCAAGCTCAGCCCCTTCGAGCGCGGAGCGCAGGCGAGCGTTTTCTTCCTGCAGCGCGCGCACTCGCTCGCGCGAGGTGAGCACGCCGCGCAACGTATCCACCACACGATAGCCTGCGTCGTACCGGCCAAGCTCGAACATGCCGTAAAAAAAAGCCACGGCGCTCATTCCGGCCGCGCCGATGAGCCAGGCGCGCCGGCGCGGCGAATGCGTGCGCACGACCCATTTGCCGAACGAGTCCGCCATGAGATCTAGGCCGCCGCTGCGGGTATCATGCGCTGCGCATGATTTGGCTCAAGGCACTGCACGTCGTGGCCATGGTCACCTGGTTCGCCGGACTGTTCTATTTGCCGCGCCTGTTCGTTTATCACGCGGATACGACGGACAACATAGGGATATCCCGGTTCAAAATCATGGAACGGCGTCTCTTTGCTCTCATGTGCATCGGCGCCGCGCTCACGGTAGGCCTTGGTCTGATGCTGATCGCGCTGAATCCGGCCTATTTGCAAGCCGGGTGGCTGCGCCTGAAGCTGGTGCTGGTGCTGCTGGTACTCGTATATCACGCGGCCTGCTACCGCCTGATGCTGGCTTTTCGCTTCGAGCGCAACGTGCGCAGCGCACGTTGGTTTCGCGCCTTCAACGAGTTGCCCAGCCTTGCGCTGCTCGGCATCGTGATCCTCGCGGTCGTCAAGCCGTTTTAAGCCGCACAACGCTGCACGCTCGGCGGCGCGACCTACGCGGGTGCGGGTTTTTCGCCCGGCGACTTCAAGGTGAGCGAATCCCACCATGACGGATACGGCGGGCGCTCGAGCGGGAAAATCAGCGGCGCCAGCTCATGCAGCGCTTTGATGTACACGCGCCGCTTGAAGTGCACGACTTCACGCACCGGGGTCCAGTAATCCACCCACCGCCAACGCTCGAATTCTGGAGTGCCGCTCGTATCGAATCGAAATTTGGATTCGTCGCCCGTCAGCCTCAACATGAACCAGCGCTGCTTTTGCCCGATGCAACGGTCGCGTACGTAATGACGCGGCAGGCGATAACGAAGCCACTGACGCGTCGAGCCCAATAAAACCACATCCCGGGGCTCGAGCCCGACTTCTTCGTAGAGCTCTCGGTACAACGCGTCCTGCGGCTTCTCGTCGCGCCGCACGCCGCCTTGCGGAAATTGCCAGCCGCGCCCGCCGATGCGCCCGCCCAGAAAAACCTCGCCCGAAGCTCGCGCGAGCACGATGCCTACATTGGCGCGGAAGCCGTGCTGATCGACGTCATCGTTACTGAGAGGCGAATCCATGGGGTGATTTTACGCGCCAATTTGCACGCGGTTCCGGCCCAGCGCCTTGGCGCGGTAAAGCGCGGCGTCGGCGTCCGCAATGAGCCGGTCGGCAAGCGCTTTGGCGTCGTTGTCGCGGCCCGGCGTGACCACACCGACTCCGATCGACAGCGTGACGATGCGCTCGGCGCTTGCGTTCAATATCACCGGACGCGCACCGACGGATTCCCGGATGCGCTCGGCCAGACTCGCTGCATCGGCCACCTTGGTATCCGGCAGGATGATGGCGAGCTCGTCTCCCCCAAAACGCGCCGCGGTGTCCATGCCGCGAATCTGCGCCTCGATCCGATGCGCGATTTCCTTCAACGCCGCATCGCCGGCCAAGTGGCCGTACGCGTCGTTGACGCTCTTGAAGCGGTCGAGATCCAACATCAGGCACGCAACGCTTGCGAGCTTGCGCTGCGCGCGCGCGATCTCTTCTTTCAAGCGCTGCTGCAAGTAGCGGCGATTGTGCCAGCCGGTGAGAAAGTCCGTGATCCCGGCGCGCAGGAGCCGAGTGCGATTGGCTGCATTCTCCACGCACACCGCGGCGAGCGCGCCGAGATGCGCGAGGAAATCCGTGGCATGGTGACGCGTGAAGCGCGCCGCGTCGCGGCTCGCAAAGCACAGCACTCCGTTGATGCGCTCCTTGCGCGGCAGCGGCAGCAGCGCGATGCTTCCCAGATCTTTCGCAAGCGGAAACAGCAGCTGATGGTCCGCCGCGGCATACGGGCCGAGCCATGGCACGTGAAAGGCGTTCAGCTGCGGCGCCAGCCCCGTGAGCGAGTCGACGAACAACACCTGTTTGTGCTCATCGAAGCGCTCGCCGCTTGCGATCAGTAAATGCCGCAGCTCGTGCTGTGGATCCAGCAAGACCACGCTGACCGCATCGAGACCGTAGGCCGCGCGCAGCCCATCCACCAAAGCATGCAAGAGCTGCGCAAGGGTGTCAGCCCGCAAGAGCGTGAGCTCACGCTCCTGCGTGCGGCGCAAGAGCATCTCGTTGTGCTCGGCGGCGCGCGTCAGCGCCGCCAGTCGATCCCTCAGCTCGCGGTTCTCATCGACGAGGCGGGCGTCGGCTTCGGCAGCAACCACGAGCGGGCGCGCGTTATCCACCGAAGTGAGACGTGCGGCCTTCAAAATATTGCCGGCCCTGATGCATCAAACGCTTGAAGCCTTCCGCATCGCGCGATTCGACGATGCTGATCAGATGCTCCACGGACCGCCGCAGCGCCTCGAGAGATTCCGCGCCGTAATCATTCAAGCTTTGAATCTCGTAGTACAGCTCAGGGCTCTCATCGGCGACGCGGGCCGCCACGTCTAATTGAGCATCAAACGTCGTGCTCGAAAGACGTCTCAAGCGCGGCGCGGCTTCGCCGCTTTGCGCCAGCGCCGTGAAGAAGGCGATGTTGAGCGCGTGCGACAGCCCCAATACGAACGCGATCAGGCGGTCGTGCTCATCGAGGCCCATCACGACGCGTTCGGCCATGGTCGGTGCGAACAAGTCTTGCGCTTGACGCAATGCATCGGCGTGCCCGAGGTCGATGAAAATGACGTGACGGCCTGACAGGAGCCGCGTATCGGGCCCGAACATTGGATGAAGGGAAGTGACCTGACAGCCGGCATCGAGCAACGCATGCAGCTCTGCGCGCAGCGGAGTCTTCAACGATCCCAGGTCGAACACGATGCCGCGCGGCCGCCGTTCAGCCAACCCGCGCATCACGCTTGCCGTGACCCCAAGCGGTGTGGCGACGACGATGACGTCCTGATCCAGCGCATCATCTTCCCAGCGGGCTTTGAGCGCATCGGTGTCGGCTCCCGCGCGCGGGTCGGCGCGGCTCACCGCGAAACCTTGCGAGGCAAGGAACTCCGCAAACCAAGCGCCCATTTTCCCCAGGCCCCCGATGACCAGCGCCCGCTTGCCGCCGCCTCGGCCCGAAGCTGCCACTCCCGCCAGCTCCTGAGTCTCGAGCGAAGATCGGATGAGCTCGCGCAAAATCACCTCGGCGGTTTGCGGCGGAAGACCCAAGCCCGTTGCGGTCTCGCGTGCGCGCACCAAGACCTCGCGCTCGCGTGCGAAATCGCGCGTCGCGAGCCCCGTTGAGCGCTTCACCGCGGCAATCTGCTGACTCACCGCCTGACGCTCGGCGACCAACTCGAGAAGTTTTCGGTCGAGCGCCGTGATCTTGAGCCGCAGTTCATCCAGTGACATCGGTGCGCATCATCGCGGGCAAGCGCCGCCGCGTAAAGCAGCGCGATGACTTTCATGCTTGGGCTACCATGCGGCATGGATCTGCCCACTCAAGCCTTACCCGCGCCGCTTCCTGAAAATCCTTTCGTGGTTTTGCACGGCTGGCTTGAGCAGGCGCGGCAAGACGCCGCGACACCGAATCCGAATGCCATGGTCCTGGCGACCGTAGATGCACGAGGTGCACCTTCCGCGCGCGTGGTGTTGTGCAAGCAAATCGAGGTCGATACGGGAGAAATCTTTTTTTATTCCAATTACGAGTCGCGTAAAGGTCGCGAGCTCGCGGCGAACCCACGCGCCGCGCTCGTATTTCATTGGGATCACCGCCATCGCCAGGCTCGCTGCGAGGGCACGGTGTCGCAAATCAGCGCCGCGAAAAGCGATGCCTATTTCGCATCTCGCCCGTGGCAGAGCCAATTGGGCGCATGGTCGAGCAAGCAGAGTCAGCCGGTGGCCTCGATGGCTGCGATGCGTGCGCAAGTGAGCGCGGCTGCGCGCCACTTCGATATTCCTTACGAAGGGCCGGGGAGTGTCGAGCCGCAGTCCATCGACGCCGAAATCATGCGCCCTCTGCATTGGGGCGGGTACGGCCTGACGGCATTGGCCATCGAATTGTGGATCGAAGGGCAATACCGCATTCATGAGCGCGTGCGTTGGTCGCGAAATGGGCCGGAGGATGTCTGGAGCTACGAGCGGCTTCAGCCTTAGCCAGCGCGCGGGCTCCATCGCATCGCGGCGGCACGTTCAAGAGCTTGCGCATTGCCGCGTTGTTGCTCGTCCTGCTCATCGTCGCCGTGGGCACATGGCGAGATCGAGTGCGTACCACGCAATGGCGCAGTCCCTTGTACGTTGGCATCTATCCCATCGCGGCCGACGACAGCGCCGTGACGCGCGCCTATATCGCAGGGCTCAACCACGAGACCTTCGCATCCATCGATGCATTTTTCGCGCGCGAGGCTGAGCGCCACGGACTCTCGCTGCGGCGCCCCGTCAAGACTTTGCTGCGCGCCGAAGTGACGAGGCGGCCTCCCCTGCTGAAACAATCGGCGGGCATTCCCGGCACCCTCATTTGGAGCTTGAGACTTCGCTTTTGGTCATGGCTCGCAACGCGCCGCACGCCGGGCGCGGAAGACGTGCACGTGTTCGTGTTGTTTCATGATCCAGCGCGCACGCCGTCCGTGCCGCATTCATTGGGATTGCAAAAAGGACTGATCGGCGTGGTGTATGGCTTCGCGGCTCCAGACATGGCGGGCAGTAACGCCGTCGTCATTGCTCACGAATTGCTTCATACCGTCGGCGCCTCCGATCTATACGACGCCGAAACCGATCAACCGCGTGTGCCGGATGGACTGGGCGATCCTGCGCAGGTGCCGCTGTATCCGCAACGCTTTGCAGAGATCATGGGCGGGCGCCGCATGCTGTCGCCGACTCGGTGGGAAACTCCGGCGAGTCTCGATGAGGTCCGTATCGGGCCCGCGACGGCACTGGCGATTCGCTGGGATCGTTGAAGACTGCGCGGGTCAGACGTGGGTCGCGCCTTGGAGCGCATCGAAAAGCCGAGCATGCAACACGGCATTGCCGGCGAGCACCGAGGTGGACTGTAGGGTGAGCTGTGCGCCCAGTCGGTCCGTGAATACTCCGCCGGCCTCGCGCACGATGACGGCGCAGGCGGCGACATCGAGGATGCTGACATCGGATTCGATCACGGCGTCGATCTTACCCGCGGCAAGCAAGTGATAGTGCAGGAAATCGCCGTACCCTCGAATGCGGTTCACTCGCGCGACGACGCCGCCGTAGCGGCGCCACGCCTGCGCATCGCTCGCCAGGGTCTTCAGGTTGCCGGCCGACACCGCGGCATCTTCCAGCCGCTCGACCGCGCTGATGTGAAGCGGCTTCCCATTCAAGAATGCGCCGGACCCCACCTCAGCATGAGCGAGCTCACCATAGAGCGGCGCGCTCGATACGCCGAGCACCAGCTCGCCGCGCCGCATGAGCGCAATTTGCGTCGAGAACATCGGATACTCGCGCACGAACGCCTTGGTGCCGTCGATGGGATCGACCAGCCACAAGAACTCCGCGTCTTGTGCACGCGCAGCCGTCTCCTCGCCATAGAAGCCATACTTCGGAAATTGCGTTTCGAGAATTTGCCGGATGGCCAGCTCGCACTGGATATCCGCTTGGGTGACGGGCGACTGATCGGACTTGACCTGGATCTCGAGGTTGCGCCGGTAGAACGAGCGCATGATCTGCGCCGCCGCTTCCGCCGCATCGAGCGCCGCTTGCAGTTCGGGTGACTTGAACATCGCGCGACATTATAGTTTTGCGGGCATGGGAAATCGTTTGAGCAAGATCTATACGCGCACCGGCGATGCCGGGACCACGGGGCTGGGCGATGGTGAGCGCGTGGCAAAGGACGACGTGCGTGTCGAAGCCTACGGCACCGTGGATGAGCTCAACAGCGCCATTGGCGTCGTGCTGTCACATCCCGATCTGCCGCAAGGCGTTCAGAAGTGCCTGATGCAGATTCAACAGGAGCTGTTCGACCTTGGCGGCGAGCTATGCATGCCGGGACACCGCGCCATTTTTGCAGCAGACATCGAGCGGCTGGAAGCCACGTTGGATGCTTTCAACGAGGCGCTGCCGCCGCTCAAGGATTTCATTTTGCCGGGGGGCGGCGCCGCGGCGGCGGCGTGCCACCTGGCCCGCACCATCTGCCGCCGCGCGGAGCGGCGCACGTGGACGCTGGCGCGCGCAAGATCCGGAACGCCGGTACAGCCACAATCACCTGAAGCTCCGTTGCAAACGTCATTCCAAAACGTTGCGCCCGAGGTCATGCAATATCTCAACCGGCTATCGGATCTTTTGTTCGTGCTGGCTCGAGTGCTGGCGCGGCATGCGCAAGGAAGCGAAGTCTTGTGGAACGCGCGGCGCGACAGGCCCGCCTAGCCACGGGCGGGGAAAGATTTCTCAGCGGAGCCCGCGAGTAGAAACGTCTTCTTCCGTACGCTGGAGCTCCCGGTCGATGAGCGCGCGCGCATGGGACCAGTCGAAGTAAGGTCCCGGATCAGTCTTGCGGCCGGGTGCAATCTCGCTGTGGCCCGTCAATCGCTCAGGCGATAAGCGCGGGTAGGCTCGGCAGAGCGCGGCCACGGCGCGCGCCAATGCGTGATATTGCGAGTCTTCGTAGGGCGTATCGTCCGTGCCCTCGAGCTCGATTCCGATGGAAAAATCGTTGCATGCCGAGCGGTCTTGAAAGCACGAGGGCCCCGCATGCCACGCGCGGTCGCCAAAGCGCACGTACTGCACCACTTCGCCCGTGCGGCGGATCAACAAATGGGAAGAGACGCGCAAGCTCGATACTTGAGCGAAATAAGGATGCTCGTCTGCAGGCAGCGTATTGGTGAATAGCCGGTCGATCCATGGGCCGCCGAACTCACCCGGCGGCAAGCTGATGCCGTGGACCACGATGAGATCCATTGCGGTGCCATAGGGACGCGCATCGTAGTTCGGCGAGGCGAGCCAGCGCGCGCCGCACATGAGGCCGGTATTCGAATCGACTGACCCACTCATGCGACAATGATGCCGCATTGGCGCAGGTCCGCGTGCAGTGCGCGAAGATCAGAGGTCTGCCGGTCAACATGCGGCTCATGCGGGTTTACGTCGACACGCCGCTTCGCGCAAATTCGAACTTGGATTTACCGAGCGAGCCGGCCGCCCACGTGGCCCGCGTGCTGCGTGCGCGGCCGGGGGATGAGCTCACCTTGTTCAATGGCTGCGGCGGCCAGTACGGTGGAGTGATCGAGGCCATTCGAGGTTCACGAGTCGCCGTGAGCGTCGGCTCCTACTCAGCCTTCGAGTGCGAGTCGCCGCTCCGCTCCACGCTCGTACAGGCCATTGCCCGCGGCGAGCGGATGGATTTCGTGGTGCAGAAGGCAACCGAGCTCGGCGTGTCGCGCATCGTGCCCGTGCTGAGCGAGCGCACCGTGGTGCGACTGGATGCGCGGCAAGCCGAGTCCAAGGTCGCGCACTGGCGGGCCGTGGCTCGCAGCGCCTGCGAGCAGTGCGGCCGCAATCGTCTGCCTCAAATCGAATCGCCCGTGAATCTGATCGACTACGTGCGCTCGCCCATCGCCGAACCTTTGCGCTTGTGGCTACAGCCCGATGCGCCCAGCACGAGCGTGCCCGGCGCCGCGTTAGCGGTCGAAGTACTCATCGGTCCGGAAGGGGGCTTTGCACCCGCCGAGATGCGGGCCATCACTTCCGCGGGATTGATTGGAGTTCGTCTCGGGCCGCGGATCTTGCGCACCGAGACCGCAGCGCTCGCTGCCATGACGTGGCTGCAAATGAGATTCGGAGATTTTTGACCCGCTCGAATCTTTCGCAGACATGAGCGGCCGGTTCTCGAATGGGCTGTCCCTTGCCGGCTCCGTTTTACTGCGGGAGGACCGAGGTCTCCTCCGCGATCATCTGCTCGAGCCGGTCGAGATCGGGGATGAGTGGGGTCTCATTGACCATGCGGATCTGACAGATCACCGGCGAGCGATCGCTGAAGCCGCGGCTGGGGTCCGCGCGCACCACGTCCGCATTCACTCGCACGAGTTGCGGAAAGCCTTGAGTGAGCAATCCAAAATATTCGGCCTGCAATTTGCCCGAGTTTGCGTGAAACACCACGATGCGGGTGCGGCCCGTCGGCGCCGGAATCGCTTGACCGAATGCGCCTTCGAACGATACGACAGGAACACTGCGCCCATTCCAGCTGATGAGGCCCGCATACCAGGGCGGCGCGTTGGTCATCTCCGCCAGCGGCTGGTAGCCGATGACTTCCGCCACGCACGCCCGCGGCACGATGAGGCGCTCGCCGACCAGCGGCACGAGCAAGCTGTACAACTCATCGCGCAGCTCGGACATGATTACGGTACCGCAGCCATGATCCGGTGCGGCACGGCTAACCCTGCCGCGCCACGGCGCGCCGCCGATTCACCAGCGGCTCGATCGCATCGAGCAACTGATTTTCCTGGTAAGGCTTGCCGAGATAATCGTTCACTCCGAGCTCGATGGCCCGCGCGCGATGTTTCTCGCTGACGCGCGATGTGATCATGACGATGGGCACGTCTTTGAGGCGCGCATCGCTGCGCACGTGCGCGGCCACCTCGTAGCCATCCATGCGCGGCATCTCGATGTCGAGCAGGATGATATCGGGCAGATGCTCTTGCATGAGCGACACCGCGTCCACGCCATCTTTTGCCGTGAGCACCCGCATGCCGTTGCGCTCGAGTAGACGCTGAGTGACCCTGCGCACCGTAATGGAATCATCCACGACCAGCGCAAACGTGCGACGATCGCGCGCATCGGACACGATGAGCTCGGTGGGCCGCGCACGCCATTCGGAGCGCACGAGCGCGCCCATATCGAGAATGATGACGACGCGGCCATCGCCCAGGATGGTGGCACCGGCGATACCGCGAATTGCGGAAATCTGCGGGCCCACTGACTTCACCACGATCTCGCGGCTGCCGATGAGCTCGTCCGTGACGAGTGCGGTGGAATGCTCGCCGGCGCGCACCAGCACCACGGACATGGAGACGTCGGATTCAGGCAAGCGCGACGCGCCCACGCCCACGAAGGCGCCGAGCTGCTGAAAGCGATACTTCTGTGTGCCGTACTCGAAGAGCGGCGCGTCTTTCGCAAGGTGCCGGCTGATGATGCTCTTCGGCAAGCGCACGACGCCTTCGACCGTCGCGAGCGGCAATGCATACGCCTCTTCGCCCGCGCGCACGATGAGCGCCTGGCTGATGGCGAGCGTGAAAGGCAGGCGAATGGTGAAGCGCGAGCCCTTGCCCAACACTGACTCGATGAACAAGCCCCCGCCGAGCTTCTTGACTTCGGTCGCCACGACATCCATGCCAACGCCGCGTCCAGCCGCCTGAGTGATGCGGCCCGCAGTGCTGAAGCCCGGCTCGAGAATGAGCTGCATGGCCTCATCGTCAGTGAGCTTGTGGGATGGATCCGTGAGGCCGATGGAGACCGCCTTTTCACGAATCAACTTGATGTTGATGCCGCCGCCGTCATCGCTGACCACGAGAACCACCTCGGCTCCGTCGCGTTCCAAGCTGACGCTGATGCGTCCGACGTCGGGCTTGCCGGCCGCGCGGCGACGGTCTGGGGTCTCGATTCCATGCACGACGGCATTGCGCAACATGTGCTCGAGCGGCGGCACCATGCGCTCGAGCACTTGCCGATCGAGCTCGGCGGCGGCCCCTTCCACACTGAGCTCGGCGCGCTTGCCCGTCTCACTCGCCGCTTGACGCACGAGCCGGGTCAGCCGTAGGACGTGCCTTTGAAACGGCACCATCCGCGTACGCATCAAGCCGTTTTGCAGCTCGGTAATGACGCGCGCTTGTTGTGTGAGCAGGCTCTGCGCTTCGCGCGTGAGCGATTCGAGCAGCCCTTGAATGCTGGCGACATCGCCGGAAGTTTCCGCAAGCGCGCGCGAGAATTGCTGCAAGGCCGAGTAACGGTCGAGCTCGAGCGGATCGAAATCGGCGTGCTGCGGCGATAAATCCTCGCGACGATGCATGACCTGTGCTTCAGTCTCGATCTCGAGATTTCGCAGTTGTTCTTTCAAACGCACCACGGTGCGCGCGAGCTCCGCCAAGTTGAAGTCGATGGAATTGACCTGTTGGTCCAGGCGAGCGCGGAAGATGCTGACCTCGCCGGCATTGTTCAACATGCTGTCGAGGAGATCGGTGTCGACACGCGCCATCTCGGCGCGCTCCGGCTGCGCCGCCTCTCGGCCCGGCAATACGGGCGCCGGTTGATCGGCCGCGGTCGCTGATAGAGAAGTGTCTGCCGGCGAAGGTGGCTGCGCCGTCTGCTCCTGAGTCATTGGCTCGCGATTCATCGGTTCGCGATTCACCGGCTCGCGATGCAGCGGGTCTTGCTCGGAAGCTTCCGGCGCTGCACTTCTTTGAGCATCTTCGGTGCGTTGGGCGCTCGGCTCGTCGGAAGCTTGCTCGTCTGCCGGCAAATGCGGCTCGGGAGCACCCTCGCCCAATGCGCGGATTCGCGCGAGCAAGCCGTGCGCCGAAGGCACGATCGCCTGCAGACGCACCATGTCACGCATGCGCGCAAGCTCGTCCAAGCTCGCTTGAACGATGCCCAGGGCCCGATCATCCGCTGGCAAGAAACCCGCATCCATTTGTGCAACCAGTGTTTCCAGCTCGTGGCTCAGATCGCCGATGGCCTTGATGCCGGCCATGCGCGCGCCGCCCTTCAAAGTATGGAGCTGGCGCTGCAGCTCCGCAGCTCGCGCCTTGTCGGCGCGCTCTGATTGCCATGCCGCCAGCGAAGCCTGGGCCGCATCCAGAAGCTCCGTCGCCTCTTCGCTGTAAATTGCGGCAATGTCGCTGTCGAACTCTTCGGTCGGCGAATCTGCGGTGGTTTCGTCATCCCGGGACGCGGGGGGGAGGGTCACCGCCGCTTCGGCAGTGCCCGTTTGCCCGGCTGCGCCTGCAGAAGAGGAGTCGTTGCCCGTATCCGCTTCGAAGGGGGGCGCAGGAGCGGCCGCGCCCTCGGCCGGGACCGATACGTACGCAGTGTCGGCACGTTCTTCTTGCGCCATGCGTGCGTCGAGCTCTTGCTCCAGTGCATGCAGCCGCTCGATCAGCGGCGGCTGATCGTCGAAAAAAGCAGTCGACTCGTTGATGTGTTCGACCACTCTCTCGATCGAGGCTACGGCGTCTGCAAGCGCCTCACGGCCCACATCACTCAAGCCGTGGCCGCTGTCGAACACTTTACGCATGTAATGATTCAGCGGCTCCGCAATGCGGATGCCGTGGCGCGCCTCGGCCATTTTCGAGCTTCCGCTCAACGTATGGATGGCGCGGTACACATTCTCCGGCAAATCGTGCGGCTCGGGCTGATCCGCCCGCCTGTCCAGATAGCCGCGGATCGTCGCCAAATGGCCTTCGGTTTCTTTGCTGAAAATCTCATGCAAGACGGGATCCATGGGCTCACGACCGGACGGCTCGGATGATTGAGGCTCGACTGCCGTCGTTGCCACCGTCTCTTGCACCCTGATCTCTTGCACCCTGATCTCTCGTGCCCCGCTCTCTTGCGCCGTTGCACCGTCCGCGCTCGCCTCGCTGGCTCGCGCATCGACCGCCGGTTCGATCGAGTCTTGCTGAGCTGCTGGCTCGGTCTCGACCGAACGGGGGGCGCCCCGATCGAGCGCGAGGTGCGAGTCGTCCGGCAGCGGTGGCGCTGCGCCGGGCTCACGACCTTGCGCGTAGATAAATGCATGCTCCATCAACTCATTCACCGGCTCGCGCAGCGGGCGTCCGCTCTCCAATTGCTCCACGAGAGAGGGCAATACGCTCACTGCGTGTCGAATCAACGCCATGATGTTGGGGGAGCGGCTCAATGTCTTATCGAGCAGCCGGTTCAATAAATTCTCGATGGACCAAGCGAACTCTCCGATGGCGCGCGCACCCACCATGCGCCCGCTCCCCTTGAGTGTGTGAAAGCTCCGGCGCAACGTGGTGAGCGATTCCACATCCATCGGGTTTTCGTCCCACAACGGGAATGTGCGGCGAATCGAACCCATCTCGTCTTTTGCTTCGTCGATGAAAAGCTCGAGCAACTCAGGGTCGATCCCCGCAGGAGCCGCGGCGGCCTCGCTCGCACGCGCCTCGCTCGCACGCGCCTCGCTCGAGATCGCGCCGGCTCTTGCTGCGGCCATGGCAGAAGCCGAAGCGACTCGATCGCCCGGGACGCCGGGAGAATGGATGGCCGTGAGCGGCGCCGCCCCCACGTACGGTTGCGGCAGGTCGAGCTTGACCGTCGCCGCCGCATCGCCGGAAGCACCGGCAGGCAGAGCCGGCGTTCGCTGCAAGGCGAGCGCCTTCAAACAGCTCTCCGCGTTGTCCAGCATGTACCATGGATCGGCGCGGCCGCTCTGAAGAGTCTCCATGTAGTACTCGATGCTCACCACGGCGTCCGCAATGCGCTCGAGTCGGCTCGGGTCGGGAAGCGGCGCGTTGGGCTCGACGATCCCGCGCACATGCACGCCGATGGCATCCATGATCTCGACGGCGCGGCCCTTGCCCAGCATCAAAAGGCCCGCCGTGATGCCACGCAGAAGTTGCGGCACATTATCCAAGCCTTGAACGCCCGCATCTCCGACCTTGTTCACCGCGACCGTGATCGCTTCCTTGACGCGCGCCAAATTGACCACGCACTCGCGCAGCACCGCTTCGGTCACGACGCGAAAATCCACATCCTCCGCGGCGGGAGGGTTCGTCGTTTCGGCATGGCCCGGCAGAATCAGGCGCACGAGCTGATCGTCGAGGCTGTCTTCCACCGCAAGCAGCGCGGCCGCGAGCTTCAACAACGATTCTTCGGGCGGCGCTTGGCCCTGAGCGACAAGCGCCGACATTTGCACAGTCTCGGCCTGCACGCGCTGGCGTAAATCTCCCAGGCCGAGCACGCCCAGGGTGTCGCTGATTTTCTTCAGCAACTCCATTTGCGCAGCCAACTCATCCAGCTGTCCGCCGCCGCGGCGCACGAAGATGTCGAGCACATCCTTGACCTTGGCGAGATCTTCTTTGATCGCAGCCGCCACCGTGTGCATGAGCTTGACGCTGGGCGCCGAGAGGTTTTCCCGCTCCTGCTCGATGGAATCGTCGACCGGCAGGAGCTCGGCCAGCTTGAATGAAGCTTGCACCGCGCCGACTCGGCCGCGAGCGCTGCGCCCGCTCGCCGGCGCGCGCGCGACGTAGTACAACAAGTTGTTCAACAGATCGACTGCCGGACTCTCCCCGTAGCGCGCCTCGCCCCGCTCGTACAGCAGTTTGATTTGCCGGTCAGCCTGTCCCAGCAGACGCTTGACCGTCACACTGGATTCGAGTTGGTTGCTGCGCAGCGCCTCGATGACGGCACCCGTCACCCACCACAGCTGAAATACCGGCTGCGTCGTCGCGACTTGCTCGAGCTTTTCCGCAACTTTGGCAAGCGCTTCCAGATTTTCTTCTATGCGCTCGCCGCGAATGAAGCCGAGCAATCCGAGCTGGAAGCGCATCCGCAAGCGGCGCGCCCATTGAGTGACCGTGAGCGCCGCTTCGCCTGGTTGCGGAGGTTGCGGCTGCGCGCCCTGATCAGATTTCAGATTCAGCAGGAGCAGCGTGCCCTCGGACAGCAGAGGGCTGCCGCGCACGGCGCGCAAATCGTTGAGCAGCGGCAGCAACACGAGCGCGAGGTCGCGGCCGCCTGCCATGACCCGCTCGAGATAGGTCGGCAGCTGCACCATGGCGCGCATCAACGCATCCAACCCATCACTTTGAGTTTTCTTTTCCGGATCGCCTTCGAGCAGATGGCGCGTGACGTGCTCCATCTCTTCCGCCAGAAGCGCCGCGCCATAGACTTCCACCAGACGCAATGCACCATGGGCCTGGTGCAATTGCTCCGCGCATTGACGCAACACCGCGCTTTGATCGGGATGATCGGCATAGGCTTCGAGCGCTGCGCGCGCGTCGGCCAGCGTCGTTGCCAGCTCTTTTGCAACGAGGTGTAGAGTCTGCGAGCTCAAGTCAGCCATGTAAGCTCGCACCGACCGCGCGGGATTCGACGCCGCATCGGCCCATACGTCGCGTCGATGCGCGACCGATTCGTCCGCTCAAAACACTAGGCCCCGAGCCCGCTGACTTTGCGGACGAGCGCGTCGGCGCGCTGCGGCACGGGCTCCTTCAACGTAGGGAGTCGAACCGACGTGGCGTCTGCGGGCGCCGCCATGGCCGCAGCGCTCTGCGTTGCGACTGGCGAAGCCGAACGGATTTCCGCGGATTGCGCCGGCAGGGCGGCAGCGGACCGCGGCGCACCGCTCGCCGGCAACGCGGCCGGCGGCGTGTTGTCAGCCGTGAGTTGAGCGTGCATGCCGCTTGCGGTACGCGAAAAATCCGGCAAGCGAAAGCCGCTGACGGACTTGCGCAACTGCGCCGACAGCGCAGCCATCTTGGAGATGGAATTGGAGGTAGCGGCCGAGCTCTCGGCAGTCTGCGTGGAAATCTCGCGCACGACTTGCATGTTCTTGGAGATGTTGCCGGACGCCGCCGCTTGCTGTCGCGCGCTCGCGGAGATGTTCTGCACCAAGCTCGCGATTTGATTCGAGACTTGCTCGATTTCCTCGAGCGCCGCTCCGGCGTTCTCCGCCAGCAACGCGCCTCCGACCACGTCGGTCGTGCTGCGCTCCATGGACACCACGGCCTCATTGGTGTCGGTTTGAATGGTGCGCACCAGAACCTCGATTTGCTTGGTGGCGTTGGCGGCGCGCTCGGCGAGACGCTGCACTTCGTCGGCAACCACCGCAAAGCCGCGGCCGGCCTCGCCCGCCATGGAGGCCTGAATGGACGCGTTGAGCGCAAGGATATTGGTCTGCTCGGCAATGTCGTTGATGAGCTCGACGATATTGCCGATCTCCTGCGAGCTCTCGCCGAGCCGCTTGATGCGTTTGCTGGTCTCCTGGATGGTCTCGCGAATCGCGTTCATGCCGTCGATGGTCCGGCGCACCGCGTCGCCCCCCTTGTGCGCAATGTCCACCGAATGACGCGCGACATCGGAGCAGCGCTCGGAATTGCCGGAGACTTCCTCGATCGAGGCCGCCATGTCGGCCATGGATTCGCTGGCCGAGGAGATCTGCCGGGATTGCGCGCCGCTCGCCTTGGTCATGTGATTCGCTGCGGTCTGCGTCTGCTTGGTCGCACCGTCGAGCTGGATGGCGGACTCGTTGATGGTCGTCACCAATTCGCGCAACGCCTCGATCGCATAATTGATGGAGTCCGCAATGGCTCCCGTGATGTCTTCCGTGACGGTGGCCTGTACCGTCAAGTCACCGTCGGCCAGGCTCGACAGCTCATCGAGCAGGCGCATGATGGCTTCCTGATTGCGTTCATTGTCGCGCACGCGGATCTCGACATCACGCTGCACGTTCGCGCCGCGAAAATGGGTCCACGCCAGCGCCACGAGCGATGCGAGGCTCAACGCAAGAGCGCCCAGGACCCACGGCGTCAAGGACTGCGGCGCGGCACCGCCCGATGGACGCCCGCTCATTTTCGCGCTCAATCCGCCCGCCGCGGCGGCCAGCTCGCGCAGCGCTGCTTGCGCGCGAGCCAGCGGCTCGGCGGCACCGATGACTTTACGAACGCTTGCCGTGAACTGCTGATTGCGCTGCGCGAGGCTCTTCAAGCGCTGCTCGCCTTCCGCCCCCGTCACCTTGCTGAGCGACAGCTGGTTGTCTTCGCCTCCCAGGCCGCGCACCACTTGATTCAAGAACTCGAGGCTGTCGGCCAGCCGCTGAGCCGCCGGCGCGGCGCCCGTGGTGCCAGCCGATAAGCCCGTGAGATCCTGTTGAATGCGCTGCACCGTGAGTTCGAAGCGCTCCAGATACCGGCTCATGCCATCGAGCTTTTGCACGCCGACTGCGCTCGCGAGGTCGCCCATGTCGGAGAGAAGCTTCGGCGCCAGATCGCGCGCGTTCTGCGCAGCCTTGTCGATGCTTTCCACCGCGAGACGCGCCTCTCCCACGGAAGCCGCGGCCGTCTCGAGCTTGGTCCAGCCCGCATCGCTTGCGAGCTTGGAGTCGGCGAGCTCCGCGCGCAGAGTCTTCAGCTGCGCAATGCTTCGCGACAAGGCATCGAACGCGGTGCGCTCACCGTGCAGCGCGTTTTGCGCTTCAAACGGCGCGCGTTGCACGATCAGATCAAGCCGCTCGATGGGCATTGATTCGGGTGCGCCCTCGCGGTTCAAGAGCGTGAGCACCGCCGCGCTGAGCAAAAACAATACCGTCAGCGCGACGAGCCAAGCGGGGGCGGGAGAAGTCGGGCGGACAGACGTGCGCGTGGCCATTATTGATTCGCTGCCTGCATGAAAGTCGAGCTCTCGACCAGGGTTTTCAAACTCAGTACGGGCCAAATCTCCCCGCCACGCCGAAAGGCTCCGGCCAAAAAGCTGTCGCAACGGATCACGGTGGGCGGCGGCTCGGAATTGAATTCACGCTCTGCGAATCGCCGGAACCCGAGCACCTCATCCACCATGAGGCCTGCGGGAATTTCACGATGATTCACCACGATGATGCGCGAGTTGCGGCCCGGCGAGGTGATCCCGCTGCCCAGGAACTGCCGCATATCGATCATCGGCAGGAGCTGTCCCCGCACGCTCGCGAGCCCTTTGATCCAAGGTCTCGCGCCCGGAACGCGCGTGATGGACGCCGGCAGGCCAAGCACCTCGCGGGTTTCCTCGCGCGCAATCAAGAAGGTTTCACCGCCCATGCGAAAGGCAACCCCCACCCATTCATCAGTCGCAGCCGTCTCGCGCGCGGCCGTGGCCGCCTTGGCGCGGCTTCTCTTTTCGAGCGCTTTCAGCAGCTCGAACGGTCGATCGCGAAGGCTGCGGACCTCCAGATTCATACCGCGAGCGCTGCCTGCGCTTTCTCGACCAGTGCCTGCGCCGTCACCGGCTTCACCAAATAATCCACCGCGCCCTGCCGCAGCCCCCACACCCGGTCCGTTTCTTGTCCCTTGGTCGTGACCATGATGATGGGAATGGCTTGGGTCTCAGGATCGTTGATGAGCGTGCGGGTCGCCTGATACCCATTGACCCCGGGCATGACGATATCCATGAAAATGAGATCGGGCTTCATCTGTTTGGCTTTCAATATGCCTTCCGCGCCGTTTTGCGCGGCGGCGGTTTGAAAGCCGTGTTTTTCCAGCGCCTTCTGCATGACGTGCACTTCGGTCGGAGAGTCATCGACTATGAGTATCAACGCCATGGCAAATCCTCGAGCGTGGGAGGCCTTACTACTTACTCACGTGGGCTTCGATGGCGCCGAGCAGCTCGTCTTTGGTGAAAGGCTTGGTCAGGTAGTGCTCCGAGCCTACGATGCGCCCGCGCGCCCGGTCGAATAGCCCGTCCTTGCTCGACAGCATGATGACGGGAATCTGCTTGAATACCTTGTTGTGCTTGATCAGCGAGCAGGTCTGATAGCCGTCGAGCCGCGGCATCATGATGTCGACGAAGACGATGTCGGGCTGATGGTCGGCAATTTTCGACAGCGCGTCGAAGCCGTCGATGGCAGTGAAGACTTCGCACCCCTCCTTCGCAAGGAGAGTCTCCGCGGTGCGCCGTATGGTCTTGCTGTCATCGATGACCAAGACCTTCAGGCCGTTCAATTTCGGCTTGCCGTTGGTGGCCATGCTCTCCATGTCGTCCTCAACCCCGTTCAGCGACGCTCGCTTCTAATTTAGGGAGCGGCGCACGCGCATGATGCTCGCCGCGTTTTAACATATCCGTCATCCGCAAGCCACGGCTTGCGGCGCGACATTTGCGCTCAATCACACTCAGGCGCGCATCGCTCGAGTTCACACTTTGAGGTCACGGTGGCTCGCTCGAGGGGGAGTGCCTTACGAGCGCGCAAGGCGCAAAGCTTCGCGGCGGTGAGTGCGCTAGACTTTTCCACCGTGCCGGAGTCGCCCCGCGTTTTGGTCATCATGGACCCCATCGAGCGCATCAATCCCTACAAGGA
This sequence comes from uncultured Steroidobacteraceae bacterium, assembly GCA_964247385.1. Taxonomy (GTDB): domain Bacteria; phylum Pseudomonadota; class Gammaproteobacteria; order Steroidobacterales; family Steroidobacteraceae; genus TMP-86. The sequence goes on from CAXTUB010000009.1 coordinate 39,777, forward strand.
TTCGACGCTTGCGATGCTGCTGGCCGCGCAAGCTCGAGGCTGGCCCATCGAATACGCGGAGCTTGACGATCTCTCCCTGAGAAATGGCATTGCCTGGGGCCGCACCGCTCCCTTGCAGGTATTCGACGATATGCACCGCTGGTTCGAACGTGGCGAAGCGCGAGCTGCCGCGCTCGGCGACTTCGACTTGATTCTCATGCGCAAAGATCCGCCATTCGACACCGAATACATCTATGCGACGTACGTGCTCGAGCGCGCTCAACTGCAAGGCGCCTATGTGGCGAACGCGCCGCGCGGCCTGCGCGACATCAACGAGAAGATGTATACGGCCTGGTTCGCCGATTGCTGCACCGACACTCTCGTCACGCGAGACCGGAATGAGATGAACGCATTCCTGCGCGATCACGGCAAAGTGGCCTGCAAGCCTCTCGATGGAATGGGGGGGCGCTCGATTTTCATATTGGAAAGCGGCGACAAGAACCGCAATGTCATTTTCGAAACGCTGAGCGATTACGGCCAACGCTTTTGTATCGTCCAGCGCTATCTGCCCGAAATCGTCGTGGAGGGCGATTGCCGCATCCTACTCGTCGATGGCGAGCCGGTGCCCTACGCACTGAAGCGTGTACCGGATGCACAAGATCACCGCGGCAATCTCGCCGCGGGCGCCCGCGCGGAAACCCGCGCGCTGCGGCCGCGAGATCTCTGGCTCTGCGAACGCATCGGGCCGGTCATGCGCGAGGCCGGCATGCTGTTCGTCGGCCTCGATGTCATCGGCGACTACGTCACGGAGATCAACGTAACGAGTCCCACGGGCATTCGCGAGCTCGACCGGATGCATGGCATCGATATCGGCGCGCGGTATATGAGCGCGCTGGAGCGGCATTTGTGAGCATGGAATTCATTCCGGAAGCGTTCGCGCGGCATCTGCCGCCGGCCAGCGACCGAATGTTGACCACGTGGTTTCTGGCGCTGCTGCTGCACGGCATCGTGATCTTGGGAGTCTCCTTCAGCGGGGATGCGTCGCCCAAGCCAGCCGCGGCGCCCATGCTCGAGGTCATGCTGGTCGACGAACAAACGCCGAAATTGAAAGCAAATCCTCGCGCTAAATACGTGGCGCAGCGCAGCCAACACGGCAGCGGCAACACCACCTCGCGCGAGCGCGCGCTCATTCCCTCCTCCTCCGCTCATCCCATCGATCAGCCGGGGTTTGCCGACGCCGGCGGCCGGCAGTTCCGAGCGGCAGGCAGCACATCGCCCGCTGAGCTGACTTTGTCGACGACCGGGGCCTCGACACGGATGGTGTACTACTCGAAGGCCGACAGCGCGTCCGCGCGGGCCGAAGCGCCTGAGCTGTTGCGCAAGCGCGATGCTCTCGGAATCCAATCCAACGAGGACGACGAGCATTTGCGCTTACAGGGGCAATCGCACGGCGAGCTATGGATCACGGCCGAGACGCGTGAGTCTTCGGTCGCCGTCTATCTGGACGCATGGCGTCGCAAGGTGGAGCACGTGGGTACGTTGAACTTTCCGCGTGCGGTTCAGCATCGGCATCTATCCGGCACCCCGGTCATCGAAGTGGCCATCGACTCGCAGGGCCGCTTGACCGAGAGCTTCATTCGCCGTTCCAGCGGATCGCCGGACATCGATCGTGCTGCGCTCGCCATTTTGAAGCTCGCGTCGCCTTACGAGCCCTTTCCGCATTTGATGAGGCAAGCTCACGACTCCATCCGATTTGCCTACGAATGGCAATTCCTGCAAGGTTCGGCCAAGGGCTCGGGCGTGCTGTTGGATGCCGATCCCAACTGACCCCAAACGCGAGCAGCATCGCAGGCCCAATGCCCATGAGCGCACAACAACCTACCGCGAGTCTCTTCGGCACATGAGTGCAGCACCCCCTGACTCCGGCTACCTCACCAATCGGCTGCTCATCGCCATGCCCTCGCTCAGCGATCCGAATTTTGCACAATCCGTCGCGTTCGTCTGCGAGCACAGTGAGCGCGGCGCGCTCGCACTGGTGCTGAACAAGCCATTGCCCATGCTTCTTGGCGATGTGTTCAGTCAGCTCGACATCGTAGTGGGCTCGAGCGACTTATCCGCGAAGCCCGTGCTGCGCGGCGGTCCCATGCAGACCGATCGCGGTTTCGTGGTGCATGCAGCGCGCGGCGAATGGGACTCGACGCTCAGAGTTTCCGAGGAGATTCACGTCACCACGTCGCGCGATGTGCTCGCCGCGATCGCCAACGGCACAGGCCCCGATCCCGCATTCGTGGCGCTCGGTTATGCCGGATGGGATTCCGGCCAGCTCGAGAATGAGATTCGAGCCAATGCGTGGCTGATCGCGCCCGTCAGCCCGAAGATCATTTTCGATTTGCCGTATGCGGCGCGCTGGGGCGCGGCCGCGAAATCTCTGGGCGTGGATTTATCGCGCATGACGCACTTGAGCGGCAATGCCTGATTTTTCGGGCGCGGGCGGCTCGTGAGGCGTGCCGCCTGAAATTGTCATTGGAGTCGACTACGGCGAAAAGCGCATCGGATTTGCCACTGGCGATACGATTACCCGCACCGCTCGTCCGCTGGAGACCGTCCGTTCCTCGCGCTCCGGTCCAGACTGGATACGCATCGATGCGCTGATCGCACGATTCAACCCCGCGCGAGTCATCGTCGGCATTCCTTATAATGAGGCGGCGGACGAGAGACTCGCGGTGAAAGCAGCTCAATTTGCAGACGCTCTCGGGCGGCGTATTTCGGTTCCGGTTACCTTAGTGGACGAGCGTGATTCTTCGATCGAGGCCGCCGCCCTGTTGAAGGCGCGCCGCGCAGCGGGATTGCAGCGGCGTGTTGTCAAGGGCGATCAGGATGGCGCCGCCGCAGCCATTATTCTGGAACGCTGGTTGATGAATGGTGAACGCTGAAAAAAGCCCTGAGGCCCACGTGATGCAGCGGAGAAGCCCTTAGGGTGCGCACGCAAGTCGATTATTCCGACGGGTTGAAGCATCTCATTTCTCTCGACGGGCTGGCGCGCGAGACCATTATGGGTCTCCTCGACCGCGCCGAAAGCTACCGTAGATTGCCCGGACAACCCGCCTATGAGGGCCGCGAATTGGCGGGTATGACCATCGCCAATTTATTTTTCGAGCCGAGCACCCGCACGCGCGCCTCTTTCGATCTGGCTGCGCGCCGGCTCGGCGCACACGTTCTGAACCTCGACATGCAGTCCAGCTCACGCGTCAAGGGCGAGAGCATGCTCGACACCATTTACACGCTCGAGGCCATGAACACCGATGTGTTCGTCATTCGCGACTCGCAGCCGGGCTTGCCCGAGTTCCTCATCGATCATGTGGCCGATCACGTGTCGGTCATCAGCGCAGGCGAAGCCCACGTCTCTCATCCGACGCAGGGGCTGCTCGACGCGGCAACCATTCGCGCTCACAAGCGGCGGTTCACCGGGCTCAAAGTCGCGATCGTCGGCGACATCAAGCACTCGCGGGTGGCGCGCTCCGCCGCGCGAGTCCTGACGACCCTCGGCACTTCCGACCTTCGGCTGGTAGGCCCGGAGCCGTTATTGCCCGCCGAGGATGAGTTTGACGGCGCGCAGCGGTTCACGCGCATCGAGGACGGGATCGCGGGAGCCGACGTCATCATGATGCTGCGGATCCAGCGCGAGCGCATGGCCGAGCTGGCCTCGCTCGATGATGGCGAGTATTTCGCCGCCTATGGATTGAACGCGGCGCGGGTCAAGCTCGCATCGGCCAGCGTGCTCGTCATGCATCCGGGCCCGATGAATCGCGGCGTGGAGATTGGCTCGGACGTGGCGGACGGGCCGCGCTCCGTCATTCGCGAGCAAGTCAATCACGGTGTGGCGGTGCGCATGGCGGTGCTCGCGTCGATTGCCGCCACGCTCACTCGCAAACGTAAACCGTTGTGAACCCGCTGACTCAGCGCGGCACAATTTTTCTCGATGATGAAGCGACGGTGCTTGCGAAAAGCGCCTTCGCGGGAGAGCAATACGTACTGCGCATCCAAGCGCCGCGCTGCGCTGCCCGGGCGACGCCCGGGAGCTTCGTGCACGTGACGTGCGATGCCGCTCTGCCGATGCGCAGGCCGTTGTCCATCATGCGCGCACATGCTGAACAAGGCTGGATCGAAATCTTGTTCAAGGTCACAGGCCACGGCTCGCGCTTGCTCGCGCAACGGGCGCCGCAAGACCGGATCAGCGTGCTCGGCCCCATCGGCGTGGGGTTCAGGACGCAGCCGGAGCGGCCGCTGTGTGTTTTGATCGGCGGCGGCATCGGCATCCCGCCGATGATATTTTTGGCGCAGCAGCTAGCAAAATCCATGGGCGTGCTGGGCGCAGACCAACGTCCAGAGGAAACGGCTCCTGCGCCAAAGGGAGCATCGATTTCGGCCGTCGCTTTTTTTGGCTCGGAGATCCCCTTTCCGTTTCGCTCCCGGCCTTCCACTCTCTTGGCGCCTGAGGTGCCCAGCGGGGTCATCGCCGCTGCACCGCTATTGGAATCGTGGGGTATACCGAGCCGGCTTGCCAGCTTGTCCGGCTTCCCCGGTTGTTTCGAAGGCTACGTGACCGAGCTCGCCGCGCATTATCTCGAGCGGCTCGATGCCGATCGCCGCGCGCAAGTCCAGCTGTTCGCCTGTGGGCCGAACGCCATGCTGCGCTCGGTGGCGCGTCTTGCGCGCCGCTTCGATGTTCCCGCGCAGGTGTCGCTCGAGGAATTCATGGCCTGCGCCGTGGGCGGATGCGCTGGCTGCACGGTGCGCGTCATGACGCCCGAGGGCGCGGCCATGAAAAGAGTGTGTGTGGATGGGCCGGTGTTCACAGCCGATGCCGTGTTTGCCCACGAAGCCTAGCGCAGTGTGCTATCGCTGAGCGCGCCGGCCATCTCGTATTCGAAGGGATCAAATCGGCAGATGGAATGAATCGGCGGATGAAATAAAAACGCCTCCGCGATGATTCGCGGAGGCGTTGCTGGGTTTTGCGGCTCGGTGCGCCTTGCACCTGACGGCAAGCGCGTGCCGCCGCCTGGACTGGCGCCACCCTGCTAGCCGCTAAGAATTACGGATGGCTGTACGAGGCGCTGCCGCTGCCGTTGACCGAAGCATTCGTATCGCGCGCTGAGGCATTGCCCGATGCTTGCCCGGCGGCGTTGATCGAACGCGAAGGCACGCTGGTCTTCGTGACATCGGGCTTCGTGACGTCAGGCTTCGTGACGTCGGGCTTCGCAAGATCAGGCTTGGACACGGCGCGTCGCGTCTCACCGGCTCTCGGCACATCGGCGCTTCGTTGCACCGAGCCTGCGGCATTGCTCGATGCATTGCCTGCAACATCGGACATCGGAGTCGTGTGATTGGCGCTGGCCGCACTGGATGTCGCGCCGTCCACGGATCCGGTCAACGAACCACGATTCGAGCCGCTCGCCCGCGACGCCGTATTGCTTGTCGAGCGCGCTGCGCCGCTCGCGGTGCCTGAATTCACTGCGCTGTCGGTTACGCCGCTTGCGCCATGCGTGGCTTGAACGCCACTCGTATTGCCGTTCAACGTGCCGCCCAGGCCGCCGTTGGCCGCACCGCCAATCGATCCGCTGCCTAGCGCGCCGTTCGCAGCGCCGCCCACGGCGCCACCCGCCCCTCCGCCGAGCACGCCGGCATATGCAGGGACGGAGACCGCAACGACGGCCGTGATGCCGGCGCTCGCCAAAACTTTCTTGATGTCCATTACTCGCTCCTCGAGCCCGCGACATGCGAGGCTTTCATTGAGTGATACGAATTTGCCTGGACGTTGATTCCCGATCATTGAGCGAAATCTCAGACCCATCAATCTTCCGTCAACAAATTTTGTAGGCACAGACCTACAACGACATTTGGATCCGGCGCTGCCGCGCTCAAGCACTCTTTTGCTGCATCGACTTTTCATCGATCTCGCGCACCCTGGCTACCGACGGCCGTGCGCTCCATCGCTCAACGTAGGCTTTGATGGGCGGCGTGGCCTCGATGATCCCGAAGCCCGTCATCCAGGTGAGCGCCGTACCCCATTGAACGTCGAGGGCGGTAAATCGATCTCCCAGCATCCACGGACCCTTTTGGAGCTGCGTGGTAACTGTCGAGACGGTGGTCGCGAAATCCCCATAAGGCGACATGGCCGCATGACCTGCTTCGCGCTGGAGCGCTTTGTCCACGGCCGCGGGCTCGAAACTTGCCGCATAAAAAACAAACCAACGCAAATAAGCGCCGCGCAACGGATCCGTGAGCGCCGGCGCGAGCCCTGCGCCGGAAAATGTATCGGCCAGATAAATGGCAATGGCAACCTGCTCAGTCACCAACACATCGCCGTGCAGGATGGCCGGCACTTTTCCCATGGGATTGATTTGCATGAACGCGGGCTGGCGATGCTCGCCAGCCTTCATGTCGAGGATGCGCAAGGTATACGGAGCGTTGAGCTCTTCGAGCAGCGCGAGCGTGCCGCTCGAGCGGGTCTGCGGCGAGTGAAATAGCGTAACGTTGTCCGGCATGGCAATTCCTTTGTGAAACCGACAAATTTCGAGAGCGAGCGCATCCTAACCTCTCGCCGCCAGCGATGTCCGGCTGACGCGGCGCTCTTCATCCAAGTACAACACTCGATCCGCGCGATGCGGCATCTCGGCGAGCATGTGCCGCGTCAAGCGCTCGAAATGCTGAATGAATCTTCGAATTCCGGCCTCATCCATGATGCGCAGCCCTTGGAGCAGCCCTGCGGACCCCTCTTCACGTGATTGCATCGCGCACCGGTTGCGCAGCTCGCGCTCCTGTTGTTGACGCCATTCCAACACGCAATCAAAGCTCGGGGCAGCAAGCAGCACGAGCGCATCGAGGCGCGTGAACAAGTGGGCGTATTGCTCAGCGAGACACGTGTTGACGTAACTTCTCCACACACCGTCCACGTCTTCTTCTCGCTCCAGATCATTGATGGGCGCCCACAGATCGAGGCTGCTCTGCGCACGAGCGCCGACGCACCAACCCTCGAAGATCAGTGCATCCACCGGCCCTGTCGCAGTCCATGCAGACGGCGGCGCCGGATCGTCCGTTGACTTATCGAACCGCGGGATCAAAGTCTCCCGGCCCGCGTCGAGCGCATCGAGCGTGTGCGTCAGAAGCGGCACATCATGCGTGCCAGGAACTCCGCGCGTCGCGAGCAAGGGGTGGATCCGCGCCGCCAAGGTCTGGCGCGCCGCATGCGACAAGTAGAAATCATCTAAAGACACGTTGGCCACGCGCAGGTCGCGTTCCACCAATTCGCGCTCGAGCTCACGCGCGAGCGTGGTCTTGCCGCTGCCTTGCGCCCCGCAAAGCCCGATGACCAGCGGGCTCGGGTACGAGCGTTGCCGCCAAAGATGCTGAAGCCAGGAGGCTATAAGCGGCGCATGGATTTTGAGACCATGGCTGTTTATCGATGCATTCATAGGATGACGCCAATCGACGCCGGACTCGAAGTATTTTACGTGCGAGAAGAAGACTGGAAGGCGCGATTGGCGGCCACGCGCAACGTGCTCGGAGTGGTGGGTTATCGGGTTCTGCCCGACGTGGACGCCGACATTCCGGCCGTCTGCACCGACACGCCGCCCCTGACGCCCACCACCTCGCAATTCGAGATCTGGCATGTGCCGGAAGGCGGCGAGCCTGTCGATGTGCGAGCACCCGCGACGGTCAAGTTGCGCCGCGTCGGCGCGTTCAGCTTTGGCTGTGTGAAATTTCCCGGTGATGGCTTGCCGGCAGACGACGCCCAAAGGGAGGGCGCGGTGCTGCATGCGGACGTCGAAGCGGCCTACGGCCAACTCCTGGATGCAGTCGACTCGATCAACGCGCGTCTCATTCGGGTCTGGAACTTCATTCCAGCCATTAACGCGTTTGCGGACGGAGATGAGCGCTACCGGCACTTCAACAGCGCGCGGCGCAGCGCCTACGATGCGCGGCGTGCGGCGCCCAGCCGGTACCCCGCTGCGTGCGCGCTGGGCTCGAGCGGCCGAAGGCCGATTCTTTATTTCATCGCGACGCACGGCGTCCATGAGCGCTTGATCGAAAATCCGCGCCAGGTTGCCCCGCCCCTCTACCCTGCCCAATATGGGCGCGACGCCCCGCTGTTCGCCCGCGCGTGTGTCATGCCAGCTCGTCGAGGCCTCGACTTTTTGTTATCAGGTACGGCAAGCATCGTCGGGCACGAGACCGTCCATCCGGGTGACCCCGCACTGCAGACCCGCGAGACCATGAAAAATATCCAGAGCGTGCTGCAAGCCAGCGGCAGAGTGCAGGGCGATTTGCGGCGCGCGCTGCAATCCCTGGTGTACAAAGTCTATGTACGCCATCCAGAGCAACTGCATGCCATTGCCGCGGAGCTGCAAGAATGGCTTTCGCCGCCGGCCGATGTGCTGTACTTGCGCGCGGACATTTGCCGCGAAGACTTGCTGGTGGAGATCGAAGCGACCGGAAGGGTCGGTTGAGCCCGCTCGGGACGGGCGCAACTCACGGCGCTCGAGCGCCGCAGTTCAGCCGAAATTGATCTTGGCTTCCAGGTTGGTGCGCGAGTCGGCGTGCGCGAGAGCTTCCTCCAGCTCGATGCGGCCTTCGCGGACCAGATTGTACAGAGAGGCATCAAACCCCAACATGCCGCGCTCCGTGCCCGTGTTGATGGCCTCCTTCACGCCGATGACATCGCCCTTCTTGATGAGCTCGGAGACATGCGGCGTATTGACCATGATTTCGGTCGCGGCGACGCGCTTGCCGGTCTTGGTGGGCACGAGCCGCTGCGACAGGATGGCGCGCAAATACTGCGAAAGGTCGAGAAAAATCTGGTTGTGCTGATCGCGCGGAAACATGTTGATGATGCGATCGAGCGTCTCGGCGCAGTTATTCGCATGCAACGTGGCGATGCACAGATGACCCGTTCCCGCGAGCGCAATGGCCGCTTCCATGGTCTCGCGGTCGCGGATCTCGCCGACCAGAATGACATCGGGCGCCGCGCGCACGGCGCTGCGCAGCGCGCGCGAGAATGATTTGGTGTCGAGACCCACCTCGCGCTGGTTCACGATGGATTTCTTGTTGCTGTGCAAGAACTCGATCGGATCTTCGATGGTGAGGATGTGATCGGAGCAAGTCTCGTTGCGGTGGTCGATCATCGCGGCAAGCGTGGTGGATTTTCCCGCCCCCGCCGCGCCCACCATCAAAATGAGCCCGCGCTTCAGCATCACCAGCTCTTTCAAGATGTCCGGCATGCCGAGCTCGTCGAGCTTCGGCATATCGGCCGTAATGTAGCGCAGCACCATGGCGGGATAGCCGCGCTGATAAAACACGTTGACGCGAAAGCGCCCGAGACCTGCCTCGGAAATGGCGAAATCGATTTCGAGCTCTTCGTTGAAGTGCTCGATCTGCTCCTGCGTCATGAGGCCGAGCGCCGCTTGACGCACCGTTTCGGGGCTCAGGATCTGCTTGTTGACCGGAAAGATCTTGCCTTCGATCTTGATCTTGACCGGCGCATTGCAGGTGAAAAACAGATCCGATGCCTTTTTTTCCACCATCAAGCGGAACAAGGGCTTGGTGTTCATGACCTGGGCGGGCGCGACGGCGGCCAACATGGCTCCTGAAGAGGCTGGCATCTTTCTACACTAGCATGCCGTCGAACGGACAAGAGTGCGATACCCCACACTCGCGGCGCGGGCGGGCGGTCTGCGTCGCCAAACGGCCACACGGCACACGCTAGAAAACTTTGCCTTCTTCTTCCTCGAGGATCTCGAGCGATTGAGCGCCGTCGTCCGGATTTTTCATTTCGCGTTTGCTCTCGAGCTTGACCCGCAAGCGCAGCTCGTTCTTCGAGTCGGCGTTGCGCAGCGCATCTTCGTAGGAAATGGTTCCGGCTTCATAGAGATCGAACAGCGCCTGGTCGAATGTCTTCATGCCGAGCCGGTTGGAGCGCGACATGACCTCTTTGATCTTGCCCACGTCGCCCTTGAAGATGAGATCGGCAATGAGCGGCGAGTTCAACATGACCTCCATAGCGGCGATGCGTCCGGAGCCCGACTCACGCGGGATGAGGCGCTGCGAAATGAGCGCGCGAATATTGAGCGACAAGTCCATGAGCAACTGCTCGCGCCGCTCCTCGGGAAAAAAGTTGATGATGCGGTCGAGCGCCTGGTTCGAGCTGTTGGCGTGTAAAGTCGCCAGCACCAGGTGTCCCGTCTCGGCGAACTGAATACCGTATTCCATGGTGTCGCGATCACGGATTTCGCCGATGAGAATGACGTCGGGCGCCTGACGCAGCGTGTTCTTGAGCGCGAGATGCCAGCTCTCGCAGTCCACGCCGACTTCGCGGTGCGTCACCACGCAGCCGCGGTGGTTGTGCACATACTCGACCGGATCTTCGATGGTGACGATGTGCCCGCGAGTCTTCTCGTTGCGATAGCCGACCATGGCTGCGAGCGATGTGGATTTTCCCGAGCCCGTGCCGCCGACCAGAATGACGAAGCCGCGCTTCGACAACACCACGTCTTTCAGAATCGGAGGCAGCTCCAATTCCTCGAACGAAGGAATCTTCGCGTTGATGGTACGCACTACGGCGCCCGTCTGCCCTTGTTGAACGAAGGCGCTGACCCGAAATCGCCCGATGCCTTGCGGCGAGATGGCGAAATTGCATTCCTTGGTCGCGTCGAACTCCTTGCTCTGGCGATCGTTCATGATGGCGCGGACCAGGCTCGCGCTCTGCTCGGCCGTCAGCGCACGCTCGGATTGCGGCCGGATCTCGCCGTCGATCTTGATGGCGGGCGGGAACCCCGCGGTGATGAAGAGGTCGGAACCCTTCTTTTCGACCATGCGGCGCAGGAGATCCTGCATCAGCTTGATGGCTTGCTCTCTTTCCATTACTGCACCGTTCCTGCGGACCGAACTCGAGTGTCCATCACAAGCTGTCTTTGTTTTGCGCCTTGAAGCGCGCTTCCTCGCGCGCAACCAGACCTTTCTGCACCATCTCTTGCAAGCATTGATCCAGGGTCTGCATGCCTTGCGCCTGACCCGTCTGAATGGCCGAATACATCTGCGCGATCTTGCCTTCGCGAATGAGATTGCGGATGGCCGGCGTGCCGATCATGATCTCGTGCGCCGCGATGCGGCCGCCGCCGACTTTTTTCATGAGCGTCTGCGAAATCACCGCACGCAGGCTCTCCGACAGCATGGCGCGAACCATGTCCTTTTCCGCCGCGGGGAACACGTCGACGATGCGATCGATGGTCTTGGCCGCTGAGCTCGTATGCAATGTGCCGAAGACCAAGTGACCAGTCTCAGCCGCGGTGAGTGCAAGACGAATGGTCTCGAGATCGCGCATTTCACCGACCAGCACCACGTCTGGATCCTCACGCAGCGCCGAGCGCAACGCCTCACTGAAGCCCAGGGTATCTCGATGCACTTCGCGCTGATTCACGAGGCAGCGTTTGCTCTCGTGCACGAACTCGATCGGGTCCTCGATGGTGATGATGTGATCGGGCCGATTGTCGTTGCAATGATTCACCATGGCAGCGAGCGTGGTCGACTTACCGGAACCCGTCGGGCCCGTGACCAGCACGAGCCCGCGCGGCAGAACGCACAAATCCTTGAAGGTCTTCGGCGCGTTCAGCTCATCGAGAGTCAGGATGGTGGACGGAATGTTGCGGAACACGGCGCCCGCGCCGCGGTTCTGATTGAACGCATTGACGCGAAAACGCGCGAGCTTGGGAATCTCGAATGAAAAATCGGTTTCGAAAAATTCTTCGTACGCCTTGCGTTGCTTGTCATTCATGATGTCGTACACCATGCTGTGCACGTCTTTATGAGTGAGCGCCGGCATATTGATGCGCTTGATATCGCCATCGACACGAATCATGGGCGCAACGCCCGCGGACAAATGCAGGTCGGACGCGTTGTTCTTCACCGCGAAAGCAAGCAGCTGCGCGATATCGACAGCCATGAGTGTACTGGGCTCCTGATTGCGTGGGGGTCGCTCGATGCAGGCGCAGTATATAAGAGGGTATTGGCAGCCAATATGTTAATTGGTCCGCAGAATTTGGAAGCTCGAGTGCGAGCAGTTCGCGAACGCATTGACCATGCCACGGCGCGCGCCGGACGCAATCGCAACTGCGTCACACTCATCGCGGCCAGCAAGTCGCAAAGCGCCGAGAAGGTGCGCGCGGCGGCGGCGGCCGGGCTTTCCCAGTTCGGCGAAAACTACGTGCAGGAAGCGTGCGAGAAGATGCGCGCGCTCGATGACCTCGCACTGGGTTGGCACTTCATCGGCGCGCTGCAAGCCAACAAGACGCGATCCATCGCGCGGCATTTTGATTGGGTGCACAGCATCGATCGGTTGACCATCGCCGCGCGCCTCGCGGCGCAGCGCAGCGTCCACGTTCCCCCTCTCAATGTGTGCGTGCAAGTGCAATTGATTGCGGAAGAAACGAAGGCGGGGGTGCCGCCTGCGAAGGTGCACGAGTTGCTCATGCGCATGCGACCTCTCGAACGCCTGCGCGTGCGCGGGCTCATGTGCATTCCGCCTCCTCTGCACGATGCAAGTGCGCAGCGCGCGCTCTTCGGCCGCATGCAAAGCTTGCTGGCCGGGCTCATCGCGCAGGGCCATGATCTCGACACGCTCTCCATGGGCATGAGCGATGATTTCGAGCTCGCCATCAGCGCAGGCGCCACCATGGTGCGAGTCGGAACGGCCATCTTCGGCCCGCGGCTTCGCACTGCGCACTGACTCTCGTGACACGAGCTTGCACTCTTTGAACAACAACTCGACTGCTTCGACGGTGAGCGATATTGGCAAGCTCTGCTTTATCGGCGGAGGCCACATGGCCGAGGCGTTGATCAGCGGCCTGCAGCATTCCGTCTCGGCCGATCTGTGGGTGGCCGAGCCGCGTGCCGACCGGCGGCGGCAAATGGAAAAGGCCTATGGGGTGCGCGCAGTCGAGAGCAATGCCGTCGCCGCCGATGGCGCCCCCGTCGTCGTGTTGGCGGTCAAGCCGCAGCAGGCGCAAAGGGTGACTGAGGAAATCGCCTCCACGCTTGCGCCGGGCTCGCTGTTCATTTCGATTGCAGCCGGTATCCCGCTCGCGGCATTGATACGTTGGAGCGGCGCGCGCACCGCCATCGTACGAGCCATGCCCAATCGCCCTGCATTGATCGGCATGGGCGCCACTGCGCTGTATGCCGAAGCCGGACTGAGCGCTCGGCACCGCAGCGTTTCAGAACGCATTCTGGGCGCCGTGGGCTCGACGGTATGGCTTGCCGATGAGAGTCAAATGGACGTGGTCACGGCTCTATCCGGGAGCGGACCTGCGTATTTCTTCTTGCTCATCGAGGCCCTCGAAGCCGCGGCGGTCGCGCAGGGTCTGTCGCCCGATCTTGCACATCGACTCACGGTCGACACCGCGGCGGGCGCTGCGCAGATGGCGCAACGCGCGAGTGATTCGCCCGCGACGCTGCGTGAGCATGTGACCTCTCCTGGCGGCACCACCGAGGCTGCGCTCGCGGTGTTGCAGCGCGAACATCTTCAGGACACGGTGCGCCGCGCCATCGAGGCGGCAGCGCTGCGCTCGGCGGAACTTGCAGCACAGTTCGCATCGGGTTAGAACGAGCGGCGCATGAATGCGATTCGCTACATCGTCGATACGCTGCTCTGGCTGCTGCTGCTCGCTTTCGTGCTGCGGCTGCTGTTTCAACTGGCGCGCGCAGACTTTCGCGACCCCATCGCCGACGCGGTGGTGCGTGTCACCAACTGGCTGGTGCTGCCGCTGCGGCGCATTTTGCCGCCCGCGGGCAAGGTAGACACGGCGACCGTCGTGTCCATACTGCTCATCGCGGCGGCGCGCACGTGCATCATCTTCTTGTTGAGCGCTCCTTTCGCGGCGGATGCCCTTGCGCTCTACGCCTGGGCGGCGGTGCGCTCGACTCTGGTCGAGCTCATCGAGATGGTGCTGAAAATCTACTTGTTCGCGCTGTTGTTGTATTGGCTGATTTCTTTCATATCGCCCGGCGGCCCACCGCCGGGCACCCGGCTCTTGGGCCAGTTATGCGAGCCCGTGCTGCGCCCGGTGCGCCGCATCATTCCGCCGATCGGACAGATTGATTTCTCGGTGCTTTGGGTGAGCATACTCATCGGCGCCGCGCTGATTCTCGTGCGCTAGAATCGATGGCATGCGCGCGAGACCGTAAAAACAAGCGCCGCGCGCGTTGAGCTCAAGACAAAATTTTTTTCACATTGCTAAACATCGGCTTTTTTCTGTGTTATTTTCGCGCCGTCTATAAAACTCGGTAAAAAAACCGCAGCGGCAACCTTCGAGGAGATTCTCTATGGCGAAAAAAAGTGCAGCACCGACTAAATCGGAAATTCTTGCGACGATTTCCAAGGACACCGAGCTTTCCAAGAAGCAAGTCGGCGCTGTTTTCGATTCCTTGTCCGGTGTCATCAAGAAAAGTTTGCGCGGACATGGCTTGTTCACCATGCCCGGTCTTTTGAAGATGAAAGTGGTGAAGAAGCCTGCGACCAAGGCGCGCGAGGGAGTCAACCCCTTCAACGGCGAGAAAATGATGTTCAAGGCCAAGCCGGCCAGCAAGAAAGTGCGCGTTGCCGCGCTCAAGAATTTGAAGGAATTCGTAAACTAATTGCGAAGCCGCTTGCCCGCGACGGGTCGGCGGCTATTCCTCGCTCTGCGCCAACACCCGGCGCACATGAGCGGTGAGGGTGTCTTTCAGGGTCATCAACATTCCGTGAAAAAAGTGCCCGGCGCCGGGCACTACCGAAAGATCGGGCGGCGGCGTGAGCTGCTCGCGCCATCGCTTTACCTCGCTCAAGCTCACGATATCATCCGCATCGCCCTGCACGATGAGCCATGGACAGTCGGGGGTGTTCAGGCCTTGCATGGCAAATCGAGTGACGGGCGGTGCAATGGTAATGAGCTCCGCCGGCGGCTGCGCGAGCGCAAGCTTGAGCGCGATGAAAGCGCCAAAGGAAAATCCGGCATATATTTCCGGCGTGCTGCTCCAACGCTCGCGCGCCCAGCGGAGTACCGCGTTCGCATCGTCGATCTCGCCGATTCCTTGGTCAAAAGCGCCTTCGCTGTTCCCCACGCCCCGGAAGTTGAAGCGCACGGTTGCGATGCCCAACTCGTGCAGTGCGCGCGCCGTGGTGACGACCACTTTGCTATTCATGGTGCCGCCGTACAAGGGATGCGGGTGACACACCAAGGCGAATGCGCGCCGCACGGCGCCGGGGTCCGCAAAGGCTGACTGGATGCGGCCTGCAGGCCCCGCGATTTCTGCCGCTCGCTCGGGCAGCGTTCGGCTGGGAACCGCATCCGCCCGCGCCGCCTCGCTCATTTCATTGAAATCGTCGCCACAGTAGGATCACGGACGGATCGCGAGCAGCTCGATGTCGAACACGAGAGTGGCTCCAGGCGGAATTACGCCGCCCGCGCCCTGGTTTCCATAGCCCAATTCGGGCGGCACGACGAGCCGGCGCGCTCCGCCCACCCGCATGCCGGCGACACCCTCGTCCCACCCGCGGATGACATCGCCCGCGCCGACTTTGAACACGAATGGCCGCCCCGCATCGTACGAGCTATCGAATTTTTTTCCCTTGTGATCGGACGCGTGCTCCTCGAACAGCCAGCCGGTGTAATTGACTTCGGCCGTCTGTCCATTCTTGATCGCGTCCCCGCTCCCGGCTTTGAGCTCGGTTGAAACCAGTGCGGGCGCGGCTTCCTGGCGAGACGGTGAGGATGCGGCCGCTGCGGGCGGCGGTGAAGCCGGAGCGCAGCCCGCAACCGACAGAATGAGCGTGAACGGTGCGCACGCGCGCGCGATGAATGTATGCATGATTCAACTCTTGCTCGAGCCGAAAAGCCGGCTTGTGCAGCTAGTCTAGCGAATGATGATGCAGCGAGAGCGCCAGAACGGCGCTTGCAAGAACGGCCGCGCAGGAATAGACGAAAGCGCCTGCGCCGATCATTTGAATCGCGTACATGCCGAGCGCGCCGCTCAGCATCGCCAAGGCGAGCATGACGGCTCGGCGCACTCCGACCCAGAGCAATCGCGCCGAGCTCACCACGTCATCGAGCTCGTCCCAGACTTGTAACATCCATTCCACGACAGCCAATCTAGGCGGCGCCGAGTGTGCTCGCCGTGCGCGTTTTCACAGCGCACGCGCGCATGCGCGCCACCCAGTTCTCACCTTGCTTTGACGGGCGAGGCTCGCGTACGCTAAGTTAAATGCAACGTATTCTCGTGCTGAATCCGAAAGGCGGCTCGGGCAAGACGACGATCGCCACGAATCTCGCGAGTTATTTTGCGACCGCAGGCGACCGGCCCATGCTGCTCGACAATGATCCGCAGGGCTCGAGCACCCGCTGGCTGAAGAAACGCAAGCCCGAGCAGCCGCACATTCATGGCGTCTCGGCGTTCGACCGCAATGTGCGTATGACGCGCGCGTTTCAATTGCGTGTGCCGAGCGATACCCATCATGTCATCGTCGATACCCCGGCCGCGGTGGCGGGGCAGGATCTGCCGGAGCTGACGCGCAATGCCGATGCCATCATCGTGCCCGTGTTGCCTTCCGACATCGACATTCATGCGTGCTCTCGCTGCATCGCGGATCTTCTGCTGATCGCGAAAATCCGGCGCGATGAATATCGAATCGGCGTGGTGGCGAACCGCGTGAAGAAGAACACGCTCATCTATCAATCCTTGCTGAAGTTTCTGGATACGCTGCGAATTCCCGTCATCACCAGCATTCGCGACTCGCAGAATTACGTGCGAGCCTCCGAGCTCGGCGTGGGCGTCTATGAGATGAAGCGGTACCTGGTCGAGCCCGATCTCGAGGAGTGGACTCCGCTGTTGTCCTGGCTCAGAGCCAAAGAAGAGTTGAGCGTGCGAAAGGCGAAAGAGCTTGCGAGAGATTCGATCCCGGTTGCCGCGGGATCATTTGCCGCCGCACATGCGGTTGAGAGATTGGGTAAGGCTTCGGTGCCCTAGACCAGATCCCTTCAGGGTTTCTTGTCCGGATCTTCCCAACTGTTGCGAGCCTTATCAGCCCAGCTCTTGTAGCTGTGCCAGTTGTAGAGATTCTTGGTGATGGCGGCGTGGCGGCCGGCGCCCTTATGACCGCGCATGAGCCAGGAGCTTTGCGCATCCTTCGCGTTGCCCGAAGGACTGACGCGACGATCCACCACGGCAAGCCGGTTCGGCTCTTTGTTCTCGCTCATTGCGGTTTGGCTCCTGTGCGCAAAAGTTTCGCACGGGCCTCACCGGGACGCAGGAACTGTGTCACACGCAACCGTGAGTGCAAATGGTCTGCACAGAGGCACTGCGATGCGCATCTCGCAGCGCGGCGCGGTAAGTTAAATCAAGCTGCGCGCGGTTAAATCAGGCCACCAGACGATAGCAAGGCCGATACTCCTCGCCGGCAAGCTTCATGCGCCGCTGCGCAACGAACGAGCGCAACAACGCATCGAGCGGATCGATCAACTCCGCATCTCCGGAAAGCTCGAAAGGGCCGCTGCGCTCAATGGCGTTGATCCCGTATTCCTTGACATTGCCGGCGACAATTCCGGAAAACGCACGGCGCAGGTTCGCTGCGCGCTCATGCACGGGCCGGTCCTTGCGCAGATCGAGCGCGCGCATCGAAGCATGGGTGACCTCGAACGGCAGCTGGAATTCGAGCGGAATTTTCAATAGCCAGTTGAAGCTGTACGAATCGCTGGTCCTGCGCCGATACGTACGCACACGATCCAAGCCCTCCACCATGGCGCGGCCCACCGCGGCCGGATCCGCAATGATGATGCGATACAGCGCCTGCGCTTCCGCGCCCAGCGTCGTCCCGATGAACGCATGAATGCGTTCGAAATAACCTGCCGCGTCCGCCGGGCCCGTAAAAATGAGCGGGAAAGGTAGGTCACGGTTGGCCGGGTCGAGCAGAATGCCGAGCAAATACAGGATTTCCTCGGCGGTGCCCACGCCTCCCGGAAACACGATGACGCCGTGGCCGACGCGCACGAACGCCTCGAGCCTCTTTTCGATGTCGGGCATGATGACCAGCTGACTCACGATGGGATTGGGAGGCTCCGCGGCGATGATGCCGGGCTCGGTGATCCCCAAGTACCGGCCATTGAAAATGCGCTGTTTCGAATGCCCGATGGTTGCGCCCTTCATCGGCCCCTTCATTGCTCCCGGTCCGCACCCCGTGCACACATCCAAGCTGCGCAAGCCAAGCTCGTAGCCGACGCGCTTGGTGTATTCGTATTCGACGCGGTGAATGGAATGCCCGCCCCAGCAGACGATGAGATTGGGGCGCAATTTGTGCTCGAGCACCCGCGCGTTGCGCAGCACGTGAAACACCGCATTGGTGATCGAGGCGGAAGACGTCAAATCGAAGCGCGCGCTGTCGATGATCTCGTTCGAGATGAATACGACGTCGCGCAACACGGCAAACAATTGTTCCTTGATGCCGCGGATCATGACGCCATCGACGAAAGCGGCGCCTGGCGCGTTCTTGATCTCGAGCTTGATGCCCCACGCTTGCCGAACGATGCGGATATCGAAATCCGCATATCGATCGAAAATCTTGCGCGCATCATCCACTTCGCTGCCGGCGTTGAGGACGGCCAGCGCGCACTTGCGGAACAGCGGGTACAGGCCGCCCTGACCCGAATCCAAGAGCTTGTCGACCTCGGCCTGCGATAAGTGCTCAAGACTCCCCGCGGGCGTCACGCGCGCATCGATCATGTCCGAGCGCACCTTATCGGATTGCACGGTGCGTCTCATGAATCAAAATCCATCATGGATCGATGTCGATGGGGATATTGTCCTGGGTGCGCATCCAGATATCCACCATATCGGAGTTCGACACCGCGATGCAGCCATCGGTCCAATCCGTCGTCTCGTAATACAACGCCGGATGTTTG
This sequence comes from uncultured Steroidobacteraceae bacterium, assembly GCA_964247385.1. Taxonomy (GTDB): domain Bacteria; phylum Pseudomonadota; class Gammaproteobacteria; order Steroidobacterales; family Steroidobacteraceae; genus TMP-86. The sequence continues at coordinate 58,736 of CAXTUB010000009.1, forward strand.
GGCACGTTCGGCAGCCCGTGAATCATGATGGAGCCGCCAGGCTGCCACCCATGTCTGCGCGCATTTTTTTCGTCCTGATTGTTCGGATAGGAAACCTGGATGGCTAGGAAATAATCGCTGCGCGTGTTGCGACGGGCGAGAACGTAGCGCCCTTCCGGCGTACGAAAATCGTGCTCGCGCTCTTTGGGGCCGGAGGGGTTCAGGCCCAGCTTGACGGAATAGCTGCTCAAGAGCTGCGCCCCTCGATACAGATACAGCTTTCGCTGAGCTTTTTTCACCAGCACCCGATCTGCCGCCACGATCTCGGCGGCCACGCAGGAGAGCGGGCCTAGAGCAATAAGAAGCACACACGCTGCTGCGAGCAGCGATCGTTTTCTCGGTACGGGGCGGCTTGCCATGGTCTAAGGGCGGAAAATACGTTCCCTGCGAGCGCCAATGCCGCCGAATGCTTCACGCTTCAACTCGCATCCGCGGCGGCGATCTCGGGCAAGGTGAGTATGGATCCCGGCTTGAGATCGCCGAAATCGACGCGCGGATTGTATTGCCTGATGAGCCATAGCGGCAAATCATGCGCACGCGCGGTGATGGACCACAACGACTCGCCCTTCTTGATGGTGTAATTTTGCGTGCCCGAGATCCGATGGGTCGCGAAGTAATCTTCCTGCAACTTCTTGTGATAAGCACGGCGCGCCGTTTCGAAGCTCGCCGCGTCGGTGTGGGCCAGATCGAGCTTCATGCGGTGTCCGATGCTCACGAATGCTCCGCTCTTCAAGCGATTGATGGCGCGTAATCGCGACGCTCCGACATTGGCCCATTCGGCGTAATGACCGACGGTTTCGGCCGCCTGCACCACGATGGTTTGATCTTTGCGCACCGAATAGTCCGCCGGATCTTCATTGGTGCTCGAAACGGCGCCGGGCAAGAGAGGCGCTTCTTGCACGGGAGCTTGCACCGTGGGCTGGATTTCCACGGCCTCGCCGATCTCTATTTCCGGTCTGACGGCTGCGACGACGGGCGGCGGAGGCGCACCCGCGCGCGACAGCGGCTGGGGCAGACGCAGCATCATGCCGCGCTTGAGCGATGCGCTGCTCGCCAGGCCATTGAGCGATGCCAAACGATCGAGCGCCAGACTGCGCGCCTGCGCAATGGCGAGAAGCGTATCGCCCTTGCGCACACGGTAGCGATCGTCGCCGCGCTGCGCGAGGAAACGCTGCGCCGCCGGCACACGCGCCAGCGCGGTCTGAAGATCGCCCGCGCTCACGTTGCCAGGAACCCGCAATGTGAAGCCGCGCGGCACGAATCTCGAGGAGTCCCAAATCGGAGGCCTCAGCGAGGGATTCAACACGCGCATGGCGACCGGGTTGACGCGAAAGGCGCTGATCAGGGCCGGCATGGGAATGTAATCGGGCAACTCCACAGTGCTCGATGCCGCATCCGGCTGTTTCTGAATCGGTCCGAAATACTTTTCCGCGTGCCGCTGCACATCGAGCGCGGCGAGAAATGCGACGTAGAAATTCCGCGACGCGAAGCCGAATGTCCGGCCGTTGTACCGGCGCACGATGGTGGCGATGTCGCTCGAGCCGAGCTCACTCTGCGCCGCCAGCAAGCCGCCCGGACCATGATTGTAGGCCGTAACCGTCAACGGCCAGGTGCCGAGCAAGCGATAGTTGTAAAGCATCAGGTTGGCCGCGGCCTGCGTCGAAATGAAGGGATCCATGCGCTCGTCCACGAGCGAGTCGACTCGCATGTAGCGCCGTGCCGTCGAGGGCATGAACTGCCACAAGCCTGCGGCTCCGACTTTGGAATACGCGGCCGGATTGAACGAGGATTCGACGTGCGGAAGCGCCGCGATCTCGATGGGAACCCCTCGTTCGGTGAGCACGCGCTCGATGTGAGATTGCCAGATGCCGGCGCGCATCAGGCCTTCACGAAACCGGTTGGCCTGGCCCAATTGGAAGCGCACATGGTCCATGGCATCTTTGAATATTGCCTCGCCCCTGCCGCTGCCAAACGCTTGCAGGATGCGCGTCTCATCAGGCGTGAGGTTGCCGGTGTCGCCTGCCGCAAAACGCGCAAGCAATGCACGATAGCGATCCCTTGCGGCCTCGATGCGCGCCCGGCGGGCAGCCGGCGGCGTATCGGGCTCGAACATGAGCTTCTCATACACGACTCCCAGGTTCACATCGTCATGAAGCAGCCCTTGATCGGTGGTGACTTCAGTGTAGATGCGCACCCAGAAAGAGATGTCGCGCTCGAGCTCCGCAGGCCGCTCGAATAGCCCATCCGCAGCGCTCGCGCGGACAGCGCATGACAGCCACAGCAAAAACAGCCAAAGCCGCGGAAAGAGCAGCCTCCGGGCAGGGCCGGCGATCGAGATCAACTCACCCGCGCAGTATGTGCAGGCGCTCCGCGGCGCAACGGAGCGCGTTCATCCGCATTTCGAGTCGCCGCAATTGAGGCATGTCATGCATCCGTCCATCATCACGACCGCTGCCGTGGAGCACTTGCTGCACAACTGCGCGCCTTCCGGAAAATGCGACTTGGAGAATGCATCGGCCTGCCGATTGCGTGCCTCGAACTCGGCCCGTTTGCTGTCGACGAGCTTGCGCTGATGCTCATCGAGCTCGGTGCGCTTCAATAAACCGATGCTTTGCAAGTGCCGCTCGATGACGTAGCCCAGCTCGGCAATGGTGGAGGGCATGAACTTTCCTCCTGGCTGCCAGTAGCCGCCGCGCGGATCGAACACCGCCTTGAGCTCATCGACCAGGAATGTCACATCGCCGCCCTTGCGAAACACCGCTGAGATGACGCGGGTGAGGGCCACAATCCACTGGAAGTGATCGAGATTCTTCGAATTGATGAAGACCTCGAAAGGACGGCGTTGCTCGTGCGGCGTGCCCTCGTTCAGAACGATATCGTTGATGGTCACATACATGGCGTGATCCGACACCGGCGTCTTGATCTTGTACGTCGAGCCCACCAGCACTTCGGGACGCTCGAGCTTTTCGTGCATCCAGATGACGTTGTCTTCCGGCGGAGAAACGGGCAGCGGAGTGCTCACCACGGGAATCGCGGCCGGCGCGGCCGGCGCTGCGAGGGATGCGGCGCCGATGGGCTTCTCGCTGTCCGCTTGCACCCGGTATTTCGAAATCTTGCCTTCAATCTTGATGTTGGCCATGCTAAAACTTCCCGTAGTAGCCTTCTTTCAACGCATCGAACAAGTTGGCGGCGGTGTGCGTCTCGCCGTCATATTCGATCTCCTCATCGCCGCGCGCCTTGACCTCCGTACCATCTTCGAGAGTAAACACGTACGTCGTGTTCTTGAGATCGTCCTCCTTGACCAAAACGCCTTGAAATGCCTGTGGATTGAAGCGAAACGTGGTGCAGCCCTTCAGCCCTTGCTCGTAAGCGTAGAGATAAATGTCCTTGAAATCTTCGTACGGATACTGTGTGGGCACGTTGGCGGTTTTGGAGATGGAGGAGTCCACCCAATGCTGCGCCGCTGCCTGAATGTCCACGTGCTCTTTCGGCCCGATATCGTCCGCCGATACGAAATAGTCGGGAAGCTTTTCGGACGGGATTTCCGAATTGGGCATGGCGCGTGAATTCACGAGCTCTCGATAGGCCAGCAGCTCGAAAGAAAACACGTCGACTTTTTCCTTGGTTTTGCGGCCCTCGCGAATGACGTTGCGAAAATAATGATGTGCAAACGAGGGCTCGATGCCGTTGGATGCATTGTTGGCGAGCGACAGCGAAATGGTTCCCGTCGGAGCGATGGACGTGTGATGCGTGAAGCGCGCGCCGACTTCGGCCAACTCTTCCACGAGCTCTGGCGCGGCCTCCGCGATGCGCTGCATGTAGCGGCTGTAGCGGGCATGCAGCACCCGCCCCGGAATTTTTGCGCCTTCGCGCCAGCCGTCGCGCGACATTTCGGGGCGTTTGCGCAGCATTTCACGGGTCACCGTGAACTCTTCCGTCATGATGGGCGCCGGTCCTTTTTCTCGCGCCAGCTCGAGCGCCGCTTCCCAACCCGCGAGCGCCATTTCGCGCGACACGTTCTGCGTGAACGCCACGGATTTTTTCGAGCCGTACTGCATGCCCATGAGCGTAATCGCCGAGCCCAGGCCCAAAAATCCCATGCCGTGGCGGCGCTTGCGCAAGATCTCATCGCGCTGGCGCGCCAACGGCAGCCCGTTGATTTCGACCACATCGTCGAGCATGCGCGTGAAGATCTTGACGACTTTGCGATAAGTTTCCCAATCAAAGCGCGCATCTTCAGTGAACGGATCGAGCACGAACATGGTGAGATTGACCGAGCCCAACAAGCACGAGCCATACGGCGGAAGCGGCTGTTCCCCGCACGGATTGGTGGCGCGAATATTTTCATCCCACCAGTTGTTGTTCATCTCATTGACCTTGTCGATGAGAATGAAGCCCGGCTCGGCGAAATCGTACGTCGAGGACATGATGAGATCCCACACACGCCGCGCGGGCAGAGTCCGGTAGATCCGGCAAGCCACGAGACCGTCGGGGTTCATGACGTAGTCTTGGGTCTCCGGCCACTCACGCCAGACGAATTGCTCCTCATCGCTCAGATCGGGGCGATCGCGCTCGTACTCCCCCAGCGTGACGGGAAAGGCCAGCTTCCAGTCCGCATCGCTCTTTACCGCGCGCATGAACTCCTCGGTGATGAGGAGCGACAGATTGAATTGCCGCAGCCGGCCGTTCTCGCGCTTGGCGCGGACGAACTCGAGCGCATCGGGGTGGCCGACATCGAACGTGCCCATTTGCGCGCCGCGCCGCCCGCCGGCGGAGGACACGGTAAAACACATTTTGTCGTAGATATCCATGAACGACAGCGGGCCGGAGGTATACGCGCCTGCGCCGGATACATAGGCGCCCCGCGGACGAAGCGTCGAGAATTCATAGCCGATGCCGCAGCCCGCCTTCAGCGTCAACCCGGCCTCGTGCACCTTGCCCAAAATGTCATCCATGGAATCATGAATAACACCCGATACCGTGCAGTTGATGGTCGACGTTGCGGGCTTGTGCTCGAGCGCACCGGCGTTCGAGATGATGCGGCCCGCAGGGATGGCGCCGTGACGCAGCGCCCACAGAAAGGAGTCATACCAGGCTTCGCGCTCTTCGGGCGCCTCGACCTCCGAAAGCGCGCGCGCGACCCGGCGATACGTGCCGTCCATGCTTTCATCGATGGCCGCACCTTGCTTGGAAGTCAGCCGATATTTCTTGTCCCAAATTTCGAGCGAGGCTTCTTGAAAGCGGATGCGCGTAATTTCATCGGAATGATATTTGACCACCGTATTCATACGCTGATTCTCTCCTAGTAAAAACACGGGAGGCCGAGGCAAACAAGTCGAAAGGCCGCCGGAAAACACCGATAGAGCGCGCCGCACCTCCCCCGGTGCGCACCACTAGATCTAGTGCCGGAAAAGCAAAGGTTAAGTGGCAGGGCCAAGAGCGTCAAGCGATCATTCCGATCAAATTATCCAATAAACTTTATTACTTTCAAATACTTGGAAGACATGCCGCGCACTTTTGCAGGGCAATATTTTTTTCGTAAAAATAATCTCGCGAATGGTCGTTTCTACATCTTGTGTTTACGCGCGAGTCACGCTAGCCGCTCGTGCCGGCCCGTCCAGCACATTCGAAAAAAGGCTCGCGAGTTGAAAAGCGCGCCGGCGGCCACACCTAAAGCGTCAAGCTGAAACTTCAGCACTATTTTTAACCGAAGGAGATTGCAATGACCGTTTTACGTTATGAGCCTTGGGGTCTTCGTTTGTTCAGCACCGCGAACACGAGCGAGTCTGATGGTTGGGTGCCGGCGACCGACATCCACGAGGAGCCGAGTCAGTTCGTGTTGCATTTGGATTTGCCCGGCGTCGATGCGCAGGCCGTTGAAATCACCGCCGAAAAAGGCTATCTCACGATTCGCGGAACACGTGAACCGCAGGCTCGCGAAAATGGCGATGGCTATCGTCGCGTCGAGCGGACCAGCGGCAAGTTTCAGCGCCGTTTCAGCCTGCCCGATTCTGCCGATGCACAGAACATCCGCGCGAAGGCAACGAATGGCGTGCTCGAAGTCGTGATCCCGAAAGTTGCCGAAGTGCAGCCGCGTAAGATCATGGTGGCTGCCGCCTAAGCGATCGATCGGCGCAGCGCCGCTGCGCCATCCGTCCGTGCGTGCGCGCAAGCTCACGCGGTAAGATTGAAGGGCCGGACGATCTCGTCCGGCCCTTTTTTATTTCGGGCGTGAATGTATGCGATTGGAGTTGCAAGCGGCCGTCTGCAGTGCGCTCATCGGAGCTCTATTGCAATTGCCTTTGACGCCGCCGGCGTTTGCCGCCGCATTGAGCGACGCCGCCGTCCCATCCCTAGCGCCGATGGTCAAGCGCGTCTCGCCGTCGGTGGTCAACATCGCGACGCGCGGCACCATCAAGGAGCAAGGCCAGCGAAATCCGCTGCTCGACGACCCCTTCTTCCGGCGATTTTTTGATTCGCCTTCCGACTCGACTCCGCGCGAGCGTCAATTCCAGAGTGCGGGTTCCGGTGTGATCGTCGATGCCAAGAACGGCTACATCATCACCAATCATCACGTCATCGAGAACGCGAGTGAGATCACCATCACTCTGCTCGATAACCGCAGCTTCACCGCGCAGGTCATCGGCAGCGACGAAGGCTCCGACATCGCAGTGCTGCAAGTGAAGCAACCCAATCTCGTCGCCATATCACTCGGCGACTCGAACCGGCTGGAGGTAGGCGATTTCGTAGTGGCCATCGGCAACCCCTTCGGTCTGCAGCACACGGTCACCTCCGGCATCGTGAGCGCACTCGGCCGCTCGGGCATCAATCCCGACGGTTATGAAGACTTCATTCAAACCGATGCTTCGATCAACCCGGGAAATTCCGGCGGCGCGCTCGTCAATTTGCGCGGCGAGCTCGAGGGCATCAACTCCGCCATTTTGTCGCGCAGCGGCGGCAACATCGGCATCGGTTTTGCGATTCCCGTGAACATGGTGAAGAGCGTGATGGATCAACTGATTCGCTACGGCGAAGTGAAGCGCGGTGTGCTCGGAGTCAACATTTACGATGTCACGCCCGACATCGCCAAAGAGTTCGGCTTGAGCGAGAGCCGCGGAGCGCTCATCGCCGGCGTGGTGCAGGGCTCCGCCGCAGACCGTGCGGGCGTCAAGACGGGAGACATCATCACGTCGGTCAACGGCGCCAATACGCGCGGCGCCGGCGAGCTGCGCGCCATGATCGGCATGCTGCAAGTCGGAGAGAGAGTCGAGCTCGGAATTTTGCGCGATGGCAGACAGCGCAAAGTGGTGGCCGTCATCACGGAGCGAAGCGATGTCGACGTGGCGGACGGCGCCGGCTTGAACCGCGCGCTCGAAGGCGCGGAGCTGACCGATGCGGGCGACAACGGCGGCGTGCTGGTGAGAAGCGTGCGCGATGCGAGTCCCGCCGCCCAATCGGGGCTGCGCGCGGCGGATGTCATCATCGGCGTCGGCCGATCTCGGGTCGGTGGCCTGAAAGAATTCTTGGCGGCGGTCAAAGGCGCCAACATGGTCGTGCTGAATGTGCGGCGCGGCACCGCATCACTTCTGTTACCGGTTCGCTGACATGCGCATCAAGACCATTTGCGTTCTCGGCGGCACGGGCTTCATCGGCACTCGGCTCGTCTCGCGGCTCATCCGCGAGGGACTTCGCGTCACGGTGCTCACGCGGAATCGCGAAGCCCACAAGCACCTGCTGGTGCTGCCTGGCTTGAGCCTGCTCAATGCCGATGTTTCCGATCCCGGCGTGCTCAGCGAGCGTTTTCGCGGTCAAGACGCCGTCATCAACCTGGTTGGCATCCTGAATGAAAGCGGCTTCGGCGGCGGCGGATTCAGGCGAGCCCATGTGCAGCTGGTGCGCGGCGTGTTGCAGGCCTGCAAATCTGCGGGCGTAACACGGCTTCAGCATGTCTCGGCGTTGGGTGCGGACGAGCGCGCGCCCAGCCATTACCTGCGGACGAAGGCGGAAGCGGAAAGGCTCATCCGCGAGCAGCCGGGCAGCCTCGAGTGGACGATCTTTCGGCCTTCGGTCGTGTTCGGCCCGGGCGATGATTTTCTGAATCGCTTCGCCCGGCTCTTGCGGGCCATTCCATTCGTATTTCCGCTGGCGCGCGCTCGCGCGCGCATGCAGCCCGTGTTCGTGGATGACGTCATCGAGGCGCTGTGGCGCTCATTGCATAGCGGCGTGACCGCTGGCCAGGTGTATGAACTTGGCGGACCGGCGCAGTACACGCTGCGTCAAATCGTCGAGCTCGTCGCGGGTTTGACGAATCAACACCGTTGGATCCTTGGATTGCCGGATGCGATCGCTCGGGCGCAAGGCTTTGTGATGAACTTCATTCCAGGCCGGCCGTTCTCGATTGATAACTATCGATCCCTGTTGGTTGACAGCGTATGCAACGAGAACGGCTTTGGCGCATTGGCCATCACGCCTCAGGCCATGCCCGGCATTGCGAGAACTTATCTTGGCAGCCTCGAAGGCAATGCGCGCTTGAGCATATACCGCATTCTTGCCGGGAGCCGCCCCCCGTGAATTTGTCACCGGCGGCTCAGGCTCGAGGCCGCAGCTCCAGAACCGCTGCGGGCGCGGTGCACAGCTCGCGCTCCTGCGCCGACAGGCGTGCAAGCTCGCGCACCCGCATGTAGAAACGCGGGAACTCTGCGCCGGCGCGCGCGAACTCCCGCGCAAATCCCGGCACGCATCGCCGGTACGTCGCCACCGAGGCAAGATGCGCATTGTTCAACTGACCCGCAAACCACTCGGCAAAGGGCACAGGCTTCGCCCAAGTTGCCGTCGTGCGAACGAATCGATCCCGCAGCGCATCGAAAACCGCTTGTTTGCGCAACCGCAACGAATCGCTCGCAATCCGCTCGCGATACAGCGCATCGAGATCGGCGCGTGCGCGGATCATCAGCTCGACGATGGCCTCTTCGCGCCGCGAGGCCAGCTCGAAACGGGCGAGATCATCGAGGCGGTCTTGTTTGCGCAGCCAGCGGCGCACACCCTCCTCCTCCACGAACGTCGCCAGAGCCTCATTGAAATCCGAGTCGTCTTCCACGTAGATGAGTTGATGCGTCAACTCGTGAAAAATGGTCGCTGCAAGCTCGATATCCGACCAGCCCAGCATGCTGGACAAGATGGGATCATTGAAATGGCCGAGCGTTGAATACGCGGCTACGCCGCCGATGGCTACATCGTCGCCCCGCGCAGCCAGCCGGCGCGCGAATTTTTCCGCGGATCGTTGCGCGAAGTAGCCGCGGTAATTGACGCAACCGGCAAACGGAAAACACCAGTGCAACGGCTGCACCGAGAACTCTGGTGTCGCAACGACGTTCCACACGATGTACGGCCGGCCAATGTCCACATAGCTTTCATAGCTGCCGTTATTCGGCAGGCCCAGCTCGGCACTCGCGTAACTTCGAATCTCGCGTGCGCTCCGCAGCGAGCGGCGCACCGGCTCAGGCGTGCTCGGGCTTGCAATGACGGCTGTGAGCTCACGCCGCTTCGACATCATCGATAACTGCCCGCGCGCAGCCTGCAGCACGTAGCAACCGCCAGCCGCCAGCGCAACAGAAAAGACCGCGACGATGCGAGGAAAACTTGACCACGCGGATCTCAATTTCGAGGCCGGCCGAACCGGCGCACCCCTCTGCGCAAGCCGCCGGGCGCACCATACGCTGCGTGTAACCTGCGCAGAAGTTGCCTAGTATTCACCGGTGCAAGTGTATCTAGTGGGCGGAGCGGTACGCGACGAGCTCTTGGGACTGCCGGTGGGCGAGCGCGATTGGGTGGTGGTGGGCGCCACGCGCGAGCGGCTGCTGGCCGAGGGCTATAAGGAAGTGGGCCGGGAATTCCCTGTGTTCTTGCATCCGCAGACTCATGAGGAATATGCGCTCGCTCGCCGCGAGCGCAAAGTCGCGCCCGGCTATCGCGGATTCACCGTCGAGTTCGGCCCCGAGGTCACGCTGCAGGAGGACTTGTTGCGGCGAGATCTGACGATCAACGCCATGGCGCGTGCCGCCGATGGCATGCTCATCGATCCGTACGACGGGCAAGGCGACTTGCGGCGGCGGGAGTTGCGTCATGTGTCCGATGCCTTCGTGGAAGATCCGGTGCGGGTGCTGCGTATCGCGCGTTTCGCCGCGCGCTTCGCGCCGCTCGGCTTTCGAGTAGCGCGCGACACGCAAGACCTGCTGCAACGGATGAGCGCAGGGGGTGAGCTCGATTCGCTGGTGCCCGAGCGCGTTTGGCAGGAGACGGAACGTGCGCTCGCCGCGCCTGCCGCGAGCGAATTTTTCAAAGTGCTGCGCGCCTGCGGGGCGTTGCGTGTCGTGTTTCCGGAAATCGACGCGCTGTTCGGCGTTCCACAACCCGCAAAATGGCATCCGGAAATCGACACCGGCGTGCACACCCTGATGGTATTGGATCAAGCCGTCGTGCTCACGGGCAGCGTGGCGATCCGATTCGCCGCCTTGGTGCACGATCTGGGCAAGGCCGATACGCCGCCTCAAGCGTGGCCTGCGCACCGCGGTCATGAGCAGCGCAGCATGCAGCGCATCCGCGAGTTGTGCGCGCGTCTGAAAGTACCCGCGGCGTATCGCGATCTTGCGTTGCTGGTCGCGCAGTATCACGGCCTGGTGCATCGTGCCTTCGAGCTGCGGCCGGCTACGCTTCTCGAAATGTTCGAAGGCGCCGACGCTTTCCGCCGTCCCGCGCGATTCAGCGACGCGCTGTGCGCTTGCGAGGCCGATGCGCGCGGCCGCTTAGGGCTCGAGGCGTGCGAGTATCCGCAACGCCCGTGGTTGCTTGCGGCGCTCGATGCCGCGTCGGTCAAGCTGCCGGCGGCTGAGATGGCCGCACTCGATGGCGCGAGCATCGCCGCACGCATTCGGCAAATGCGCTTGGCGGCAATCCAGGAATACATGCGACGAGCACGCGAGCGAGCTGCGCCTCGTATCTAGAGCGACGGGAGCAAATCGCGCTGGGAGAATCCGCGTAGCGGCTGATCGAACTGCCTGCACCAAGCCATGACTTTGAAGCGCTCGCCCATTTCACCCGGCAGCACCAACCGGCGCGCTTCACTTGCCGCCGTGCTCGGCGCGCTGCGCATGCGCGCGCGCAATTCTTCTTCCAGACCGAGCGCGGCGAGAAAGTGCGCTTGCGAGGTCAATCCCTCGATACGCCAACCCGCAGCCTCGCCTGCTTCGGCCAGCGCAGTGAAATCCACCCAAGCGGTCAAATCGGTCAGCCCGGGCCGGTGGAGCAAGTCCTGCACCACGCGGTGCCGAGAATGCGCGATGAGTGTGCCATCGCTCCGCTCAGGCAAATAATATTGCGCGCGCGGCAAACCATAGTCGATCCACAATGCGACGCCGCGCCGCAAGCTCGCACACACCTCACGAGTCCACGGCGCCATTCGCGGACACACTTCAGAGCTGTAGCCTTCCGGCCATCGCGCCCCGGTCTGAGCTCGAATCGTCTCGACCGAGGAAGCCACGTGAGCGCGCGCCGCCCGGCATGCAAGACGCCATCCTGCTGCACCGAGCTCGACGCCCCATTCGAGAACGCCGCCGGCCGTCCAGCAGAAGCGCGCCACCGGCAGCGCATCGAGCACCTCATTCGCGAGCACGACGCCTTCAAATGGCGCGAGCGGCGGACGGTCGAGCCAGCGTACGCGGCACAAAGCCGTGGGAACTTCGCGTGCGATCAGCGCGCGTTGACGTGCGCGTAAGTCGGCGCTGATCTCGAGAATGTCGTAGTGCGCAGGCAGGCATTGCAAGGTTTCGAGTCTGCGCAGCACATCCACGGCCAGGCGCCCCGTCCCCGCGCCGATCTCGAGCAGTTGCGGCGCCGCGCAATGCGGCAGCACATCCGCGCATTGCCGTGCAATGCAGCCGCCGAATATGGGCGAGATCTCGGGCGCCGTCACGAAATCGCCATGCTCACCTAGCTTGCACGTTCCCGCGCTGTAGTACCCCAGGCCGGGGGCGTACAGGGCGAGATCCATGTAGCGCTCGAAATCGAGCCACCCTCCCGCCGCGCGAATGTGCGCCTCGAGAACGGCGCGCATGCGAGACTCATGCGCGGCTTGAGCGGCTTGAGCGGCTCGATCGGCTTGCGCGGCTTGCGCGGCACCCGCGCTTTTATCCACAGGCGCGAATCCGCTATCGTCGCCTGTCATGATCGAAGCAACTCCAGAAAGCGCCGGGCTCGGCGATCAAGTGGTGCTCATCACCGGAGCCGCGCGGCGGGTCGGCGCCGACATCGCTCGCACGCTGCACGGCGCCGGTGCGAGAGTGATGATTCACTATCACCGTTCAGCCGCGCAAGCCGAGGCGCTCGCCGCGACGCTCAATTCGCTTCGCCCGAATTCGGCGGGCACATGCCGCGCGGACGTTCTCGATCTGCACGAGCTCGAAAGTCTCGTGCGAATGACGCTCGATCAATTTTCCCGGCTCGACGTGCTCATCAATAATGCCTCCACGTTCTATCCAACGCGTTTCGGTGAGATCAACTTACGCGAATGGGATGATCTGTTCGGCAGCAACCTGCGGGCTCCCGTATTTCTCACTCAGGCGGCGGCTCCGCACTTGCGCAAGGCGCAAGGATCCGTCATCAACATCGTCGACATTCATGCGCTGCGGCCGCTCAAGCATCATCTGGTGTATGGCATGGCCAAGGCGGGGCTGGTGATGGCCACCCGCGCGCTGGCGCGCGAGCTCGGCCCGCACGTTCGCGTCAACGGCATCGCACCCGGGCCCGTGCTATGGCCAGAGAATGGAATCTCGGATGAGCTCAAGCAGGAGATCATCGGCAAGACCGCGCTGAAGCGCGCCGGATCGGCACAGGACATCGCTCGCACCGCGCTGTTCCTGATCCGAGATGCTCCGTACATTACCGGACAAATCATTGCCGTGGATGGAGGCCGCAGCATTTAGATTTCGCTACAGCGGCACCTCGATGAGCGGATGTGAGCCGCGGTCGAACGCCTGCCAAAGCTCCTCCAGAGTGCGCGACTCGGTGGGATGACATAGCTGCGGCGCGAGCGCCGCGGCCGGTCCCAACATATAGGCACGGCGCAACAGATCCGGGCGGGGCAGCACGGCAACGCCGCCGGCGCTCACCAAATCTCCATACAGCAGAATGTCGAGATCCACCCGGCGCGGCGCCCAGCGCGGCGCGCTGCGCTCGCGGCCGCACACCGCCTCGATGCGTTGCAGCTCGTGCACGACGGCGCTGAGCGGCAATTCCGTCTCGAAAGACACCACCAGGTTGATGAAGTCATCGCCTGTGAAACCCACGGCGCGATTTCGATAGGCGTGCGAGCTTTGCAAACCCGGAAAGCTCGTTCTCAGCTCGGCCAGCGCCTTGCGAAGATTCACGTGCGCATCGACGTTGCTGCCGGCGGCCACGAGCACTCTCGGCATCAAGCCTCTTCATTCCCGCGCCCGGAGGCAGTGTCTCTGTGCCGCTCGATCATGATGCCGACGCTGCGCGAACCACGAATGGCGCCGGGCTTGTTCAAGCAGACTTTGACCCATCGCACCTCGAACTCTTGCAGCACGAGAGCCGCGATTCGCTCGGCCAGAGTTTCGACGAGTTGAAAGCTCGACTGCTCGATGTACTCGAGCACTCGCTTGGCGACTCGCTTGTAATTCAGTGTGTCTTCGATGCGATCGGAAAGCGCCGCTTTGCGCACATCGACGCTGAGCTCGAGATCCACCAGCACGGTCTGCCGCACCTGGCGCTCCCAATCGAAGATGCCGATGATGGCTTCGGCTTTCAGCTCTTTCAGAAAAATCTTGTCCAAGTCAGCCACCTCCGAGCGGCCAGGCAGCACGCGCTTCGATTGCAAGCGAGCCGCTCAAATTACGCTGTGCGGTGCGTTCACCTGCACCCGAACCCGCCTCCGAGCGCAGACGATACCAACCCGCGAGAGCGATCATGGCGCCATTGTCGGTGCAAAATTCCGCGCGCGGAAAAAACACGCGGGCGCCGCGGCTTGCGGCCATGGTCGTAAGCGCCGCGCGCAGGCGCGAGTTCGCAGCAACGCCACCGGCCGCCACCAACACGTCGCGGCCGCTTTGCTCGAGCGCACGCCGTGATTTCTCGACCAGTACCTCGACCGCAGACTCTTCGAAACCGCGCGCGACGTCGGCGCGCTGCGTCTCATCGAGCACGCGGTTACGCACGGCCATCACCACTGCGGTTTTTAATCCGCTGAAACTGAAATCAAGCCCCGGCCGGTCGAGCATGGGCCGGGGCAATTCGAGCGCGCCGCGCCGGCCTGCGCGCGCCAATTGCTCGAGCGCGGCGCCTGCGGGATAGGCCAAACCCAACAGCTTGCCCACCTTGTCGAACGCCTCGCCCGCCGCATCGTCCAGGCTTTCGCCCAGGATTTGATACTCGCCCGGAGCTGCGACGTCGATCAATTGCGTATGGCCGCCCGACACCAGCAGTGCCATGAAAGGAAACGAAGGGGGGCTGCGCTCGAGCAGGGGAGCGAGGAGATGACCTTCGAGGTGATGCACGCCCACGACCGGCTTACCCCAGGCGAGGCCCAAGCCGCGCGCAAACGCGGCGCCAACCAACAGGGCGCCGATCAGCCCCGGGCCGGCGGTGTATGCGATGCCGCCGATGGCTTCAGATGAACTGTCCGCAATTTCAAGAGCCTGCCGCACGAGTGGCAGCAAGAAACGCACGTGATCTCGCGAGGCGAGCTCCGGCACCACGCCGCCGAAGGGGCGGTGCCGCGCGACCTGGCTATGAACGCAATGTGCGAGCAGACCCCGCTCGTCGTCGTACACCGCTGCAGCCGTCTCATCGCAGGAGGTCTCAATGCCTAAGACGCGCAAGACGTTCCTGGAATGCGCATGACGTTCCAACCCGCGCATGACCTACGCTGCCGAACACGCGCATGATCTACGCTGCACATGCCGTGCGACAGCAAGCATTGTCAGATGTTTTGCCTTTTCATGCGGGGCATCCTAAAATGCCCGGCTGTTTTGAATACTGAAGGTTAGTACGAATGCCGAGTGTCCGCGTCCGGGAGAACGAATACTTCGATGCCGCTTTGCGGCGCTTCAAACGGGCATGCGAGAAAGCAGGCATCCTCACCGAACTTCGGCGCCGTGAATTCTACGAGAAGCCGACACAGGAACGTAAGCGCAAAAAAGCCGCGGCGGTCAAGCGGCATCTCAAGCGTTTGTCGCGCGACAACATGCGCGGCGGTTCGCCGGCTCCTTCGCAAGCGCGGCTCTAGCTTAACCTGAGTCGATGTCGCTCAAGGAGCGGATCAACGAAGACATGAAGGCGGCGATGCGCTCTCAGGAGAAGGAGCGCTTGGGCGCCATTCGCATGATCACGGCGGCCATCAAGCAGCGCGAGGTCGACGAACGCATTTCCCTGGATGATTCTCAAGTCTTGGGCGTGCTCGAGAAGATGATCAAGCAGCGCAAAGAATCCGTAGCGCAATTCCAGGCGGGTAATCGCCAAGACCTGGCCGACAAAGAGTCCGCGGAGATCGCGCTGCTGAGCGCTTATCTGCCTGCCCGTCTCAGCGATACGGAGCTGAGCGCTTTGATTGCCGACGCAATTGCCGCCGCTGGTGCGCACAGTGTGAAAGACATGGGAAAGGTCATGGCGATCGTCAAAGCAAAGGCCCAGGGCCGCGCCGACATGGCGGCCGTGGGAGCCCAGATCAAGCAGCAGCTCGCCCGCTAGGCGCGTTGGGTTTTCGCGCCGGTGCGCATCCCGCAGACTTTCATCGATGAAGTCATCGCGCGCGCCGATCTGGTCGAGATCATCGGCGCCCGCGTCCAGCTGAAAAAATCGGGGCGCGAATACAAAGCGTGCTGTCCGTTCCACGCCGAAAAAACGCCGTCTTTCTGGGTGAGTCCGCAGAAGCAGTTCTACCATTGCTTCGGCTGCGGCGCGCACGGCACGGCCATCGGCTTCTTGATGTCGCACGACAAACTGGGGTTCGTCGAGGCCGTCGAAGACCTGGCGCATCGTGCTGGACTGGAAGTGCCGGCCGAGGCCCGTACGAGCGCCGCATCGACCGGTGCGCTTGATTTACACGAGATCCTCGCAGAGGCCAGCGTGTTTTATCAGCAGAACCTGCGCGATGACGAGCGTGCGCGCGATTATTCAAAAGCGCGCGGCATCGAGGCCGTAACCGCGGGTCGCTTCGCGCTCGGGTATGCGCCCGCTTCCTGGGATGCCTTGTTGCGGCGGCTGGGCACCGATGACGGCGGGCGGCGACGTCTGCTGCTCACGGGGCTTGCGATTGAGCGCGAGGCTCGGGGCGAAGAGCGCGCGCCGGCTCCGACGAGCCGGCGAAGTGATGAGCGCGGGATGTATGACCGGTTTCGCGATCGACTCATGTTTCCAATTCGAGATGCGCGCGGCCGCACGCTCGGATTTGGCGGCCGAATTCTGGATCAGGGTGAGCCCAAATACCTGAACTCACCCGAGACTGCCCTGTTCCACAAAGGACGCGAGCTTTACGGTTTGTACGAGGCGCGCCAGGCGCGCGCGGATTTCAAGCGCGTGTTGCTGGTCGAAGGCTACATGGACGTGGTGCGGCTGCATCAAGCAGGCATCACCAATGCAGTAGCCACACTAGGCACCGCGACCACGCCGGACCAGCTGCAGAAGATTTTCCGCAGCACCAATAAGGTCGTGTTCTGTTTCGACGGCGATCGCGCCGGAAGGCATGCGGCATGGCGCGCCTTGGAGAATTCTCTGCCGCTGGCGCGCGACGGCCGCGAATTCGGCTTCTTGTTCCTGCCGGAAGGGCAAGATCCCGACAGCCTGATGGCGCGTGAAGATGCGCGTGCCTTCGAGGCGCGCATCGACGCAGCGCTTCCTTGCTCGGAGTACCTGGTGCATACGTTGATGGAGTCAGTCGACATGTCGCATGCCGATGGACGGGCATCATTGAGCGCGCTGGCCAAGCCGTTGCTGGCCAGCATGCCGGAAGGCGTGCTGCGGGAGCTCATCACGGACCGGCTCGCCGCTGAAGTGCGCATGCCGGCCGGCAAGTTTCGCGAGCTTCTCTTCAAGGGATCGCGCGTGACTGCGCTCAAGCCCGCGGCCCGCCTGCGCAAACCGGTTCGCGCCGGCAGGAGCACGCTATTGACCCAGGCCATTGGTCTTGCGCTGCATTTTCCACGCGCGGCAGCCGCTGCGGCTCATTTCGAACAGTTGGAATCAGTCGACCTTCCCGGCATCGACGTGCTGCGAGAACTGCTCACGGAGGCTCGCAGCGCGTCTCTGAGCACCGCATCGCTCTTGGAGCGCTGGCGCGGCCGGGCGGAATTCGGCCGTTTGTCGGAGCTCGCAGGCGAAAGCTCGCTGGTGCACGACAATGAGGCGGCGGTGCGGGAGCTCAACATGGCCATCGCCAAGTTGGCCGCAGCGGCAGGCCCTGGACGCCGGACCGATGAGCTGCTGCAAAAAGCACGCGATTCGGGCTTGAATTTGCAAGAAAAAGCCGAATTAAACCAGCTGCTTAAAGAGCGGGGCCGGCCGGCCGATACAAGTCTGACAGGCTCCCGTCATTAGGCAATTTCACACTCGCCAAGGTATACTTGGCGGCTTCGTTTTGGCCCCCCACTTCTTCGCGAGGCGCACCCTTTGACCAAGAAAGCGTCAGTCAACACTGCGACGCAGATCGCCGATGAACGTCAATCGCAGCTGAAGCTCCTCATTGCCCGAGGCAAGGAGCAAGGCTACCTGACCTATGCCGAAGTCAACGATCACTTGCCGAGTGAGATCGTCGATCCCGAGCAGATCGAAGACATCGTCAACATGATCAATGACATGGGCATTCCGGTGTACGAGAAGGCGCCCGACACCGAGTCGTTGCTCATGGCCGACGGCACCGCGGCGCCGGATGAGGAAGCCGTCGAAGAAGCCACTGCGGCGCTTGCCAATCTGGACGCCGAGTTCGGACGCACCACCGACCCCGTACGCATGTACATGCGCGAGATGGGCACGGTCGAGTTACTCACGCGTGAGGGCGAGATCCGTATCGCCAAGCGCATCGAGGAGGGCCTGGAAGCCGTCAAGATCTCGCTTGGGAATTACCCGGGCACGTATGACTTGCTGTTGAAGAGCTACGACTCATTCCGCAATGGCCAGGCTCGGTTGGTCGACATCATCGTCGGCTTCATCGATCCCAACGCGCCTGACGAGATCGCGCAACCGCAAAATCCCCGCATGATGGCCATGGAGCGCGAGGAAGCGGACAACGACGAAGACGAGTCCGACGGCGATGAATCCGAAGAGGCGGTGGATACCGGACCGGATCCGGAAGAGGCTGCGAGACGCTTTTCTGCTGTGGCCAAGCTCCATCATCAGCTGCTGGGCACGCTCGAGAAATTGGGCAGCAAGGATGCGAAAACGCTCAAGCTCCGCAAGAAGATTTGCGGCGAGCTTATGCAATTGAAGTTGTCGCCGAAAATGTTCGATGCCCTCATCGACAACTTGCGCCAGCACATCTCCGAAGTGCGCTTGCTCGAAAAGGAAATCATGTTCCTGTGCGTGAAGCAGGCTGGAATGCCGCGCAGGGACTTCATCGCCTCGTTCCCCAAGAACGAGACGAGCACGCGCTGGTTGGAAAAGCATATCAAGGCCAAGAAGCGCTACTCGGCCACGCTCGCCAAGTTCAAGGACGAAATCGAGCGGCGTCAGCGCAAGCTCAAGGACATCGAAGGGGTGTTTCACACCTTGATCGGCGACATCAAGGAGATCAATCGCGAGGTCTCTATCGGCGAGGCGAAAGCGCGGCGCGCGAAAAAGGAGATGGTGGAAGCCAACTTGCGTCTGGTCATTTCGATCGCGAAGAAATATACGAACCGCGGCTTGCAGTTCCTCGATCTGATTCAGGAAGGCAACATCGGTCTCATGAAGGCCGTGGACAAATTCGAATATCGGCGCGGCTACAAGTTCTCGACTTACGCAACCTGGTGGATCCGCCAGGCCATTACGCGCTCCATCGCCGATCAGGCCCGCACCATTCGCATTCCGGTGCACATGATCGAGACCATCAACAAGCTCAACCGCATCTCTCGACAGATGCTGCAGGAGATGGGCCGCGAGCCCACGCCGGATGAGCTGGCTGTGCGCATGGAGATGCCCGAAGATAAAGTGCGCAAGGTTCTGAAGATCGCCAAGGAGCCCATCTCCATGGAGACGCCCATCGGTGACGACGAGGACTCGCACTTGGGCGATTTCATTGAAGACACGACCGTGTCCTCCCCCATCGAGTCTGCCACCACCGAATCGCTCCGTGAAACCACGCACTCGGTGCTTGCGCAACTCACGCCGCGCGAAGCCAAGGTATTGCGAATGCGCTTCGGCATCGACATGAATACCGATCACACGCTGGAAGAGGTTGGCAAGCAGTTCGACGTGACGCGCGAGCGCATCCGGCAAATAGAGGCCAAGGCGCTGCGAAAGTTGCGGCACCCTTCCCGCTCGGAGCAGCTGCGCTCGTTCTTGATGGATGATTAGCCATCGTTGGATGATTGAAGCCTGATGCGGGCCCGCCGTGATTGTCTTCATCGTTTCGTTTCTGATCGGCATGGTGTCCGGGTTGCGCGCCTTCACGGCGCCTGCAGCCGTCAGTTGGGCAGCGGCTCATGGGTGGCTTGGTCCGATTGAAGGGTGGCCCTCGTGGCTGGGCTGGCGCTACATGCCTTGGATTTTTGCGCTGCTTGCGGTGGGTGAGCTCATCGCGGACCAGCTTCCCTCCACGCCGAGCCGTAAGGCGCCGCCGCAATTCGCCGCGAGAATTCTCATCGGAGCTTTGTGCGGAGCCACGCTGGGCGCAGCGCGCGGCCACTGGGTCGTCGGCTCGATTGCAGGCGCGTTGGGCGCGGTGGCCGGTACCTTGGGCGGTGCAGCGGGCCGGGCTGCTCTCGCAAGAAAATTCGGCCGAGATCGTCCGGCCGCATTCATCGAAGACTTCATCGCCATCGTCGCCGGGTCGTTGATCGTCTGGTTTGCGTGAACCACTCGTTCGACGCGGCACGCGCCGAACCGGATGTGACTACATCAAGACCAACGAGCCGACCGCGCGCCATGGGCCGCTCGGTAACGCGCGACCGCATTCAGCCATTATCGAGGTGCAGATAGTTGGTGTCGAAACCCGCGAGACTTTGCAATTCCGGTAAGTTATGAATCGTGAGTAGGCGGCCTTCGAAGGACAAAAGACGGGCGCGCCGCATTTCCATGAGCGTGCGGTTGACGTGTACCGGCGAGAGCGCCAGCGTGTCGGCCAATTCGGTTTGCGTGAGCGGCAGCTCGAAAGAATCGGCCTGAGTCAACTCAACGGCCTCGAGACGGGCATACATCTCGCAAAACAAATGCGCCATGCGCTCGAATGCCGTGCGAAAGCCGACATTGACGATCCATTCGCGCGCCACCGCCTCATCCACCAGAGTGGACCACCACAATGCGCGCGTCAGACGCGGAAACCGACCGGTCAGATTTTGCAGCGCATCCGGCGGCAGAACGGCGGTGTCGACCGATCCGAAAGCGGCGACGGAATGATCCATGCGCCGCAACAGATAAGCGCGTAAATCGCAGATATCTCCCGGCAGGAAAAAGCCCACGATTTGCCGGCGACCATCCGGCAGCATCTTGTAGCGAAAAGCCATGCCGTCGAGAATGATTTTGACTCCATCCGGCGGCCCGCCTTCTTGAATCAAATCTTGCCGTGCTTGAAATTGCTTCACCGCGGAAACCGAATTTTCGAGCGCTGACTTCTCCTCCGGCGGCAGCGGATCGAAGTGCTCGAGCTTGCGGAACAACCGCGACAAACGGATCATGCGATTACGTGGCCGGCTGCCCGCTTAATATGCTGCGCAGCAATGCGCTCGTGTCCACAGGCTTCTGCAGACAATCGATGGGCTTGAGCTCGCGCGGAATGAATGAGAAATCATACCCCGTGAGAAAAACCACCTTGAAGCCTGCGTTGCGCGCCTCGGCCGCAAGCTCAAACGCGTGTTCGCCATCCAGATTGATATCCAGTAACACACAATCGATGGCGGCGTCTTTTAGATGTGCACGCGCCGCATCGATCGAGGGCACCGGGCCGACCACATGGGCGCCATGATCTCTCAAAGTCGTGCATAGATCTTGCGCGACGAAATAATCGTCTTCGACGACCAGGATACGCCGCATTGCGAGATCACGACGGCCGGCGCGAGTCGCTTCAAGAGTCGTCATTACGAACCTCTCCGAGGTTGAAATTCAATCACGCAGTCCACGCCGTCCGGCATCAGTTGAAGCGAGACTCGGGCGCCCAACTCATATGGCAATGTCTTGAGCAAGAGCTCCCAACCAAAGCCGTTCCGCGGCTCCGTCGACGTCGACTTCTGATGGGATTCGCCCAGCGTCGAGGTCTGATTCGTTTCGTCCGGTGTCATAGTCTGACCCGTTTCGCGCCAATGCAGCTTCACAAACCCTGCACCGTCTGCACTTGTCCAACTGACCTGCACCCTTCCTCGATCTGCGCCTAGAGCGCCATGCTGAATGGCATTGATTGTGAGCTCGTGCAAGGCGAGCGCAAGTGATGCCGCGACCCGGCCTGACAGCGATAACGGCGCTCCCGAGATCAAGACTCGTTCTGCCGAGACACCCTGCGCCAGAAACTCCGCATTCACGAGCTCGATCAAGTCAGGCTCCGCATCGAGCGCCCGCAGCAGCATTTCGTGAACTCGCGCCAAGGCGCCTAATCTGCCCTCAAGCAGTACTGCAAATTCCTCCGCCGCGTGCCCCCTCGTCGCCATTTGCCGAAGGATGGCGCGAATTGAGGCCAATAAACTGCGTGTCTGCCGTCGATATTCGATCAGGCGGAACCGATCGACTGGCAAAGCCTGTTCGTCGCAACTGGGTGGCGGATCTAATGGCATGGTTATAGCGCCGCCGTCGATCGACACAAGATATCAGCAGCATCGAAGCATAGGCATCCTGCACTGCAACGAGCATTAACTCAGGTTAGAGTCTGGCGCGCTCCCGCATTCATTAGCGCAAGGCTAACCAATCGCCAGCGAGATGGATTCCATCTTGCTCTCCGCCGTCACGAGCGCTTGCCACTCATCGGTTGGGTCTCGCGCGCGGAGCCGAGTTTCGTCTTGCGGACCGGTGAAAGAGCGAAGCAGGCCCTCGAGAACGCCAAAGTCCAGCGGCTTCAACAGATGGTGGTCGAAGCCTGCCGCTTTCGACTTGTGTCGATCCTCTTCCTGACCCCAGCCCGTCACCGCAATGAACACCATATCCCGGCTCCAGGCCTGCGCACGCATGCGCCGCCCCACTTCGTAACCATTGATTCCAGGCAGGCCAATATCGATGATCATGACCTCCGGCTGGAAAATCTGCGCGATGCGCATGCCTTCCGCCCCATCGCTCGCCGTCAGCGCGTCATGGCCGCTTAGCTCCAACGTCATCGCAAGCGTTTTTGCGCCATCGTCATTGTCATCGACGATGAGAATGCGCCGGCCAACACCGTTGCTCTGATCTTGAGCAGACAGCCGCTGGGCGGTCTCGGCAGATTGCATGACCAATGGCAGATAGATGACAAACTCGCTGCCGAACCCTAAGCCATCGCTGTGAGCCATAATGGTGCCATCGTGCATTTCGACCAGGCTCTTGACGAGCGCAAGGCCGAGGCCCAGCCCGCTGCGCATCCGCTCGAGCGAGCTATCGATCTGCACGAACATATCGAAAATTCCGGCGATCTTGTCCGGCTCGATGCCAATGCCTCGGTCCTTCACTCGCACCACGGCTTGGTCACCGTCAGCCTCGACGATCAGCTCGATGCGACCGCCTTGATGCATGAATTTGCAGGCATTGCTCAGCAAATTGCCGATCACCTGAGCAAGCCGGCTCGCATCTGCATACAACACCATCGACCGAGAGGGCAAGGTCACGCACAGCTCATGATTCTCATGCTGCGCGATGGACCGCGCAGCTTCGACCGCTTGCTCGATAACCGTCGCCAATTCGATCCGCTGCTTGCGCAGCTCGATCTTGCCGCTGGCGATGCGGCTGACATCGAGCAGGTCATCGACCAGCCGGATCATTTGCCCAACCTGACGCTCGAGCATGTCGGACAGTTTCGATAGCACATGCGGATCGCCATCCGAACGCCGCAGGATCTGGATGGCGTTACGCATGGGCGCAAGAGGATTGCGCAGCTCGTGCGCCAGCAAGGCCAGGAACTCATCTTTGCGCCGATTAGCCTGGCGAAGCGCATCTTCGATGGCATCACGATCGCTTGTGGGGTACATGTCCATGCTCTCCAGCGGTCCCGACGTCAGCACGCCGTTACACAAACTCGAGAACATGTTGAGCAATACGACGAGAATATGCGCTAACGTGTGTTAATCGAATGAATGTGATTTCTAGCAACCTGTGATATTGCGTTGAACGCCTACAAACAAACCTCGCGGCACAAAAACCGCTGCGCGCGTTCGAGGTTTATCTTCAGAGCATTTTTCAAGGCGTCTTCCCAGGCATCCTTCGACGTATCCTTCAAGGCGCGGCGAATCGCCATTGAGCGGCCCACCATGCAACATCGGTAACAATCTGAGCCAAGACTTGATCATCACTCCGGCCGCTTCGCGCCAACACCTTGTAACCGTGGTCCGCGCCCTCGAGGTGTCTCAATGTTGCACGCGCGCCGAGCTGCGACACGACTGACTGCATGAGCGCACCTTCTGCGAGATCATCGCGCGTGCCTTGCAAGAACAGCATGGGGACCGATACCGCTCCCAGGTGCTCGGCTCGTTGAACGGAGGGCCGCTTGGCGGGATGCAATGGAAAACTCAAGAAAATCAACCCTCGAACGTGGGTGAGCAGCTCGACGGCTTGAGCCTGAGAAGTCATTCGGCCGCCGAACGATCTGCCTCCCGCGAGGAGCGGTGAGCTCGTGCACCGTACCGCCGCAGCAACCGCGGCTCTCACCGATCGATGACAGATCGCAGGCGGATCCGGCCTCTTGCTGCCGCGCTCCATGAAAGGAAATTGATAACGCAGGCTCGACACGCCATGCTCGAGCAACCCTTGCGCCAGGCTTTCGAGAAATGGCGAGTGGACGTTCGAGCCGGCGCCCGGAGAGAGAACGAAGGCACTGAGCTCGGTGCGAGATTTCAGCCAAAGTCCCGTCACGCGCCCTGCATTTTCCACATCGATTGGGATGACTTCTGACGCAGGCCGATGTTCGGGCATGCGCTAGCTCACCTCATCCGTCCAGACCTTGAAAACCTTGAGCGCGAGCGACCCGAATGCCGTCGAGATCGCCACATCTCCCGCATCGCGGCCCCGCGCAATCATGATGCGCCCGATCCTGCGGGCATTATTGCGCGGATCGAACATGTGCCACGCGCCGCTCAAATACACCTCCATGCAGGCTGCAAAATCCATGGGATCGGGCGATGCCGCAACCCCGATGTCACCGAGATACACCGTGCAGTAGCGCGCCGGAATATTCATGCATCGGCACAAGGTGATGGCCAGATGCGCAAAATCACGGCACACGCCGATCTGCTCGCGGTAGGCCTCGGATGCGGTGCGCGTGGCACGCGCATGCTGATAATGGAATTTCACGTGCCGATTGGCGAAATCGCAGATCGCCTGCACCCGCGCCCAACCGGGCTCGATGCTCGCAAACCGCTGCCACGCCTCATCCATGAGACCCTCGGTGTCGCAATAGCGGCTGGAAAGCAGGAACACCAAAGCATCGGACGGCAAGTCCTTCACAGGATGTTGCTTGGCCGAGAGCACTTCGGCCTCGGGCTCTCCCGAGTCTTCGATCAGCGCATCGGCAGTGATCCGTGATCTACCCGCGGGCAGCTCCACGCGGGTACAACGGTTGCCGAAGCCGTCGATGTACGATGTGTGCGCAGCCAAAGGCTCGAACCGCATGTCGTCCTTCTGCAAGAGCCGCTGGCCATTCGCAGGCTGCGCATGCAGCATGAAAATGACGTGCGTCGCAGCGGGCGCCTCGTATTCAATCTGATAGCCGAATCGGATCTTCAAAGCCGCTCCCGTGCATCATGAACCCAGCAAATACAGCACGACCTTTCTGTCCTGCGGCCGGCGATGCTCGAAGAGAAAAATCCCTTGCCAGGTTCCGAGCGCAAGCTCGCCTGCGATGAGCGGAACGGCAAGCTGCACTTGCGTGAGGGCGGTTCGGATATGCGCTGGCATATCGTCGGGCCCTTCCTCGCCGTGCGTGTATCGCCCCGGATCCTCCGGAGCGATGGTTGCAAAAAACGCTTCCAAGTCCGAGCGCACTTCACTCGCTGCATTCTCTTGGATGAGAAGGGATGCGGACGTGTGTTGGCAGAACAGGGTCAACAGGCCCGTGCTCATGGCTTGCTTTGCGACCCAAGCCCGAACCGGGTCAGTGATTTCGAACAATCCGCGGCTGGGGCTGCGGAGCCGAAGCGTCGAGGTCGCCTGTCGCAAAGCATCGCTCATGCGGGCTCGAGTGTCGCATAAGCCTGCCGCAGAGCAACCTTTTCAGTACTGTGACGCGCCTTTTCCGTCCTGTGAAGGCAAGGCGGCTCTCCAATCTATTGCGTGATGAGCTCTGCGAGGCCTTCAACGAGCAAGGGAGCACCGGCTTTCATCAACGGACGAATCGCCGCCGCGATCCCCGGTGTGCGATTGGCGTCGAGCAGGACCGGCTCGCCTGCATGCATGACGAAGTCGAGCTTTCGGAAGTCGAAGCTCAGGCGAGCTCTCTCGGCTCGCAGCGCATTCGGCACCTCGGCGCGCTCGTAGCGCAACACTTTGCCTGCTTTGACGATGGGGTCGGATGCAACCTGTCGAGTGCAGCGCTCCTTGCTGCCCATGAATACCCATGTGCGCAGAACGTAATGCTTGCCCTCGCGTTCAGGCAGAAATTTTTCCACCACGAGATGTTCACGATGCGCGCCGCGATTCATGGCGGCGGTGTCTGAGCCTGACGAGCTTGGAGATGGCGTGGTCATGCCACGCCGTCAGCAGCGTCATCGCCGCGACGGACCCCGCGAGCGCACACGCCATGTCGGACTGCGTGTCCCAAGGGTCGCCTTGCGTGCCCAGAAAATCCTCGGCACCTTGCCCCATGACGAGAGCGCAGATCCACTCGACCAGCTCATAGGTGGCGCTGACGAACATCGCGAAACACACCGCGAGCGCTGCTTGCATGAATCGGCCGCGCACCAGAGCGCAGCGGATGAAGACTTCACGTGCCGCGATTGCGGGCACGAAACCCTGCAGCAAGTGACCCAGCTTGTCGTAAGGATTGCGATGCAGGCCCAACGCGTGCTGCACCCAAAAGCCTGCGGGGACGCGCGCATAGGTGTAGATGCCGCCGACGATGAGCACCACGGCGTGTACGAACAAGAGCGTGTACAAAAAGTGCGTCAGAGGAATCGACGATACGTGAGCACAAGAATCGGCAGGATCATCATCACCGGCGCGGTTTCCATCACCCACGTGAGCCGTTCATGAGGCGCGATGCCGGAGAGCGCCAACACAATGAGTAAGAGCGCGCCCAAGAGCATGGGGTAAGTTGTGCTCGATGCGATGCGCATCACTTGCAAAACTCTTTCAGTATTGCAAACTATCTGCGGTCTCTATCGATACCCCGGAATCAGGTTGCATGTTTTCGTTAGTCCCATGCAGCCTGATTCTGGTCTTCTCACTCTCGAGACCCTCAGCCTGTTGAGTTTATTCAGAGCCTGTTGAGCTCATTCAGCCTTCGGCAATTCTTCAGCCTTTCGGCAGTTCGCCCGTCGGCGTCATCTTGTCCACCGCCTGCGGCAGATACTGAGCAATCTTCGCCGCGACTTCATCGGTCGATACTCCAAACTTCGCCGCCAGCTGCTTGACCGTGTCCGAGCCCAGCACACGATGGACTTCATCCGTGCCGATCGAGCGGTTGGGTCCCGTGGACACCCATGATTTGACGGTTTCACCCAAACCCTGCTTTTCGAATTGCTCGACGATGGCGTGCACACCGCCGTGTTTCTGTATGAAGTCTTGCATGGATGAGACTATGGTCGCCCCTGCGAGGCCACCCACGATGCCGTCCAATAATCCCATACGCCGTTGCTCCTCTGATCTCGATGTGTATGTGCCGTGCGATCTCGTCAGTGTGTCTGCGCCGATGCCGGGTCCTCTGGAACGTATAAGCTGACCGGCTGTTGATGCCCGGGCAGCCTCAGCGAGCGCTCGAAGCGCATGCCGATTTTGCCCAACAGACTGATCGACGCCAAATTATCGGGAATGGTGATGGCGACCACCCGCTCGATGTGCAGCACGTCGCGCGATAACCGCATCACGGCGCGGCAGGATTCCAAAGCGTAGCCGTTCGACCAGTGCATCTGCAGAAAAGCGAAGCCGAGGTCGACATCGCGCAGAGACTCGCGTTTGACCAATCCGCAGATGCCAAGGCTTTCGCGCGATTGCTTATCCTCGACCAAATACAGGCCGAAGCCGTTGCCGGCGTAGCTCGTCATCGGGCCCTGTTGAATGTAGCAGCGCGCATGTTCGAGCGTGCGGGCGCCCTTATCGCCGATGAAGCGAATGAATGCCGGCTCGTTGAGAAGATGCAGAATGAACGCAGCGTCCGCCAACTCGATGTGGCGTAAACGCAGCCGCTGCGTAGTGCACACGACCACCGGAAAATCAGGCGCGCTGCTCGCACTCCGGGATCGCAAGCCAGCGCCGCTGGGCGCTGCGCGCAGCGATGCCAGCCAGCGCGCAAGAGTTGCGCGCAGAATTGCGGGCGAGCGAGGGTGTGCCGACATCGCCCCCAAATTGTATGCGAACTGTTACGAAATGCTGTACAGCGTCGCGAGCGTGACGATGGCGGAGGCGACCAACAAAACGTTGTGTCCCAAGCGCGATATCGTTGCCACCATGACCTTCTCCTGCCGAACTATTTGCGGGCGCCATTATCGCTATCGAATGCGACATTACAAGGCGATTCATGTGACACGGTCGTGACTTTTTAAAAGAAGACTTCAGGGCTCTTGAGCGGGACGCGAAGACTCGGTAGCGATGTTCCAAATGCGACACCTGGCAGGCGCCGACGTCGGGCACGAGCGATTCACACTGGATGCCAATGGAGCGATCGCGCGATAGCCTTTTGCCATCCGGCATACAGTTTCTCCCGCTGATCAGTCGTCATGCCGGGCAGCCACCGTTGGTCGACTCCCCCATGGCCCGCCAATTCCGCGCGGCTTTTCCAAAAGCCCACCGCGAGCCCCGCGG
This sequence comes from uncultured Steroidobacteraceae bacterium, assembly GCA_964247385.1. Classification (GTDB taxonomy): domain Bacteria; phylum Pseudomonadota; class Gammaproteobacteria; order Steroidobacterales; family Steroidobacteraceae; genus TMP-86. The sequence continues at coordinate 87,098 of CAXTUB010000009.1, forward strand.
CGTGCGCGGCGCCGAGCGCCGTCGTCTCGATCATGCGCGGGCGCACCACGGGCACGTCGAGCATATCGGCTTGAAATTGCATCAACCAATCGTTCGCCACCATGCCTCCATCGACGCGCAGCTCGCGCAGCGAGATGCCAGAGTCGCGCTGCATGGCCAGCACGACATCTTTCGTCTGGTACGCAGTGGCTTCGAGCGCGGCGCGCGCGATGTGGGCCTTGTTCGCATAGCCCGTGAGACCCGCGATGATGCCGCGCGCGCTCGGTTGCCAGTGCGGCGCATACAGGCCGGAGAACGCCGGCACGAAATAGACATCGCCATTGTGCTCGGCTTGACGAGCCAACGCCTCGATGTCCGCGCTGCGCTGGATGAGGCCGAGATTGTCGCGCAGCCACTGCACCAGAGCGCCCGTCACCGCGATCGAGCCTTCGAGCGCATAGCACGCGCGCTCATCGCCAAAACGGTACGCGACCGTGGTGATGAGCCCGGCGTTCGACCGCACCTGCGTCCCGCCCGTATTCATCAACAAGAAGCAGCCGGTGCCGTAGGTATTCTTGACTTCGCCCGGCGCGAAACATGTCTGCCCAACCAATGCCGCTTGCTGATCACCCAAAATGCCGGCGACGGGCACCGCCGCGAGCGAAGGATCTTTTACCTCGCCAATCACTCCGCTCGAAGAAACCACTTGCGGCAACAGATCGCGCGGTAGGCCAAAGGTTCGCAATAGCTCGTCGTCCCATTCGAGCGTATGCAGATTGAATAGTTGAGTACGGCTTGCATTGGTGACGTCGGTCAAGTGAAGGCCGCCTTCCGCTCCGCCGGTCAAATTCCATACGATCCAGCTATCCATGGTGCCGAACAACGCATCGCCTCGCTCGGCGGCGGCCCGTGCCCCGCGAACCTCATCCAGCAGCCAGCGAAGCTTCAGCGCGCTGAAATAACTCGCGAGCGGCAGGCCGGTTTTCTCGCGAAAGCGCTCCGTGCCGCCTTCGCGGGCGTAGGCTTGCACCATCCCATCGATGCGCGTGTCTTGCCAAACCAACGCATGATGCAACGGCCTGCCGGTGCGCCGATCCCACAGCACGGTGGTCTCGCGTTGATTGGTGACGCCGACGGCTGCAAGATCGCTTGCCGCGAGTCTCGCCTGCGACACGGCTGCGCGAATGACATCCGTGGTGTTGCGCCAGATTTCGAGCGCATCGTGTTCCACCCAGCCCGGGCGGGGGTGGATCTGCGCGTGCTCCTTTTGCGCAGTAGCGATGCGGCGCCCGCCACGGTCGAAGATGATGAAGCGCGTGCTCGTGGTGCCTTGATCGATCGCGCCCACATAGCACGCCTTGGTTCGGCTCATGCAGACCCCCCTCGCCCGTCTGTGATGGCGCACCTCCGCACTGATATTGCACCTTGGCGCTGATATTGCACCTCGGCGCTGATATTGCACCTCGGCGCTGATGTGGCACCTCGGCGCTGCGCTCACGTAGCCTCGACGGACTGCCGCACTTTGGAATATTTCACGCCATAAAAGCCATAGACGAGCAGGCCAATGACCAGCCAGATCGCCAGTCTCCACCACGAGCCTGCGGGCAAGTTCAGCATGAGGTCAACGCAACCCGCAATGCCGAGCAAGGGAATGGCCGGCGAGGCCGGGCAACGGAAACCGCGCTCGGCGTGCGGCGCCGTGCGGCGCAGAATGAGCACACCCAGGCACACGATGGAAAACGCAAACAGGGTGCCGATGGATACCAGCTCGCCCAAGATATCCAGAGGAAACAAGCCCGCGATGAAAGCGCAGCCCAAGCCTACAATGATGACGCCCGCCATGGGCGTGCGAAATCTCGGATGCAAGTTGGAGAAGAGCCTGGGCAGCAAGCCGTCTTGCGCCATGGTGTAGAAAATTCGGCTCTGGCCGTACAACGTCACGAGGATGGTCGAAGCGAGCCCGATGACGGCGCCCGCGCTCACGATCGGCTTGAGCCAACTCAGTCGTGCGCTGCCCTGATCCAGCGCAACGATGATGGGATCTGCGACCTTCAGCGATGTGTAGCGAGCGAGACCCGTCATCACCAGCGCCATGGCGACGTACAACGCCGTGCAGATCAGCAAGGACATCAAGATGCTGAAGCCCAGATCGCGTTGCGGGCGCTTCGTTTCCTGCGCGCAGGTGGAAATGGTCTCGAAGCCGATATAGGCATAAAAGATGACGCCTGCACCGCGCACGATGCCGCTCCATCCGTACTTGCCGACCTCACCAGTATTGGGCGGCACGAAAGGATGCCAATTTTCCGGATGCACATAGAAGGCTCCGATCAGCGTCACGAGCACGATGACACCCACTTTCAACAGCACGAACAGCGCGTTGGCGAGCGCCGACTCCTTGACGCCGACGATCAAGAGCGCCGTCATGGCGGCAACGATGCCCACTGCCGGCAGGTTGAGGAGAGCGCCCGAGCGCACCACATGATGAGCCGCATCGAGCACGAACGGCGCCGAGCTCAAATACGCAGGGATTTGAATTCCGAGACTTGCCGCAGCATTGCTGAAATAACCGGACCAGCCGACTGCAACCGTCGAGGCCGAGACGAGGTACTCGAGCACGAGACACCAGCCGATGACCCACGCCGCGAGCTCGCCGAGTGTTACGTACGCATACGTGTAAGAGCTGCCTGCCACTGGCATCATCGAGGCCAGCTCGGCATAGCAGAACCCCGTGCACAGGCAGGCAAGTCCTGCGAGCACGAATGAGATGACGATGGCGGGCCCTGCATATTGCGCGGCGGCCGTGCCTGTGATGACGAAAATTCCAGCCCCCACAGTGCTGCCGACGCCGATCAAAATGAGATCGAACCGCCCCAGCACGCGCCGCATTCCCTGCCCGCCGCTCCGTTCATGATCTACAGCGAGTTGGCTGATCGGCTTCTTGGTCCAGATGCCCATGAAGCGAAGATAACCCATACTCCCGGCTTTGGGAGACTGCATGGCGAAGCGACATTTGGCGAAGAACGCTCCGAAGCCGCGCAAGGGCCAGGGCGATGTGGATTTGACGCGCGAAGAATTTTCGCGCCGCTTCCGCGAGCGCTTTACGGACCCCGCATTCGCTCCGTTCGAAAACTCCATCGCTCAGCTGACGGAAACCGCATGGCAGGCATATGCAGACGGCCGCAAGAGCCCACGCACGGCCAAAGCTGGACGAGCGTTTTTCGATCCTTCATACGACCTGGCGATCGAGTGGCTGGAAACGCGCAATGCGATCGCACGCGCGCAGAAGCTGTGGAAGTCACGGCGCACACGCACGCGCGTGCTGCTCGTGTGCGCATCGGCGCGCAATGATCAAACCTGTCCGGGAGAAATGTCGAAGACATATCGCATGACGCAGATTGCGCGCAAGACGCTCATGGCTCGTCATATCGAAGTGGATCATTTGGACCTGAGTCTTTTGACGGCGCAATACGGACGAAAGATCTTGCCGTGCAAAGCGTGCGTGTCCACTGCCATGCCTCTGTGCCATTGGCCGTGCTCGTGTTATCCCAACTACTCGCTCGGGCAAACCGAGGATTGGATGAATGAGCTGTACCCCCGGTTCGTTGCGGCCCACGGTCTCATGATCATCACGCCGGTGTATTGGTATCAGGCGCCCAGCGTGCTCAAGCTGCTGATGGATCGGTTGGTCTGCGCCGATGGCGGCAATCCGGACCCCACCACGACTCAAGGCAAGGATGCGGGCCTCGCCAAAGCCATCGAAATGAAGGGTTGGGATTTTCCACGTCACTTGGCCGGACGCGCTTATGCGGTGGTCGTGCACGGCGATTCAGCCGGCACGGAAGGCTTGCGCCGCTCGCTATGCGACTGGCTCAACGATATGCACTTGGTGCCGTCGGGCGCCAAGAGCGCGCTAGACCGCTACATCGATTACTACGGCAAGTACGCCACGAGTCATGAAAAATTCGATGAAGACCACGCATTGCACGAAGAGATCCGGCACGTGGCGCTCGCGCTTGCCGACAAAGTCGCCGCGTTGCGACGTGGGATCACCGAGCCCGGCGACACGCTTGAAGATCCGCGGCCGAAGTAGCAGCATGGTTTGATGCGCGCTTCATTCCTGACCATTTCGCTTTCCATACTGTTGCTGTCCTTCTCGATCGCACGAGGCGCCGTGCCGGCCAAGGTCTCCGTGATGACCGGCGAGCAAGTCATTCAGATCTTGGATGAGACGGTGGATTGGTATCGCACCCTGGGAACGCAGCAACAAAGCGCGAATCAACCGAGCGACTTGCTCATCATCTATGCGAACCGCCAAGCGGCCGACCAAGTGGTTTCGCTCGCCTTCGATCTTGCGCGGGCGAATGCCGAGCTGTTGAGCAGCGAAGCGGGAGCCGAGCAAGTGGTCACCGACGTCGGCGCGTCCGCGCAGTCATTGTCGCAAACGCGCCAATCGCTCAATGAGAAGATCAACGCGCTCAATCAGGAAATTGCGGCGAATCAAAAAAAGCAGGCCGCCTCGAGCGGCAAGCAAAAAGGCGATTTCCAAGAGCGCGCCAAGGAGTTGCAGAGCGAAGTGGATTTGCTCAAGGCTCGCGCGAACCTGATCGGCACCATGTCCGAATTCGTGGCGCAGAACGACGCCAAGGGTTCGGGAGTCAATGCGCTCAAGGGACAAATCGACGCCATCGCCAATTCGATTCCGTCATTGGCTCATCCGCCGGCCATGGCCGCGCCTGCCGCGGCGCGCGCGCCGGCCGCAAGCGATGAGGCGCCGACACTCGCGGCGCCGGCGACCGCGCCCAGTCGCTTCGGCATTTGGGATCTGGGGGCCAACGTGCTGCGCTTGCTCGACAAGCTTCATACCATCGATGCCGTCGACAAACGCACTGCGGCGTTGCAGGCGACGTTTGCGCAAGTGCGCGCCAAGCCGCTCGAACAGTTGAAGAGCCTATCGACGCAAGGCGATGCATTGTCGAATCGCGCCGATGCGGCGAGCGCTGCGGATTTAAAATTGGTGCGCGACCGTTTTGACACCACGGCTTGGCTGTTCAAGCAAACCTCCGCGATCCTGATTCCCTTGAGCCAGGGCAGCCTGTTGCTGGGACAGTATCGGCACAACCTCAAGAATTGGCGTGAAGGCGTGGAAGTGCAGTATCACGATGCCGTGATCGCGCTGGCCGTTCGGGTTGCGATTTTTCTCGGACTGGTGGCGCTTGCGCTCGGACTGTCGGAAGTCTGGCGCCGCTCCGTCATGCGTTATGTGCACGATCCAAAGCGGCGCTATCGACTGCTGCTCCTGCGCAAGATCGTGTTCTGGACTCTGGTGATCATCATCGTCGGAGCCACATTCCTCACGGAGATCAGCTCGTTCGCCACGTTCGCAGGCCTCATTACCGCAGGCGTCGCCGTGGCCATGCAAAGCATTCTCGTGTCCGTGGTCGGCTACTTTTTCTTGATCGGCAAGTACGGCATCCGGGTCGGAGACCGTGTGCAAGTAGGCAGCGTCACGGGCGAAGTCATCGACCTGGGGCTCGTGCGATTGCATCTCATGGAGTTGGGCGGCCAGTCGCAACTCGTGCCCACGGGCCGGGTGGTTGCGTTCGCCAACTCCATCGTGTTCCAAGCATCGGGAGGCTTGTTCAAGCAGATTCCCGGCGTCGACTTCGCGTGGCATGAGCTCACGTTCACTCTGCCGGCGGGAATCGACTATGAAGCTCTCAAAGAGCGCTTGCTCGGAGCGGTGGCGCAAGTCGTGCAAGGCTACCGAGAAGAACTGCTGCGCCAAACGCGCGAGATCCAGCGCACCACGGAATCCGCCTGGGCGAGCGACGCCGAGCCGCAAGTCCAGTTGCAATTCACCTCGAGCGGAGTCAACGCCTGGATCCGCTACCCCGTGCATGTACCGGAAGCCGCGGCCATCGATGAACGCGTGTCGCGCGAGGTGACCCATCTCATCGCTACCGCCAAGCCTGCGGCCTGAGGCAACCCGAGCGCGCTAGGCTGCTCGAGTGCGAACGACTCGTAAGATCAGACTCCACGAATCGACCTTGCGTGTACACTGACGCGCGTGTGGGCCTGTAGCACAACGGTTAGTGCAGGAGACTCATCGATCAGGTGCCTTCGTGCGCGAAAGCTGCGAAGTGGACGGGATGAATTCAGGGAACCCTGTACGCGCAAGCGATGGCAACCCTGAGCCAAGCCGTGCGTAAACGCGCGGAAGGTGCAGAGACTACCTGAGAGCTGCGGGTGTGTGAGCATGCACTCGCGATTGCTCTTGATGACAGGCGCGAGCGTCCCGCACCCTGAAGGTACGCGTCACCAAGACGCGCGCCTCATGGGTGAAGAGATAGTCCACTCCGCCGGGAAACCGGCGGATCAAGTGAATCTCTTGGTTGCAGGTTCGAATCCTGCCGGGCCCACCAATTCTGCTTTCGCCGCTCTCCGCTGCGGTCACGTTTGTGACATAACGTGCGGAAATCGGCTGAGAATGCCGCCGCTTCAGACCGTTGGCTTTCGCTAGCCTCCGCGCTTCGATAGGGGTACAGTTGGGGGTAACTCGTCAGATGTGGCGAAGGATCGCGTAGTTACCCCCAAGGCGAGTCGGGAGCTGGAATGTCTCGCGAATCGTTGACCGCTGCCGCTGTGGAGGCCGCCAAACCGCGCCCGAAGCCCTATAAGCGGTTTGACGCTGGTGGGATGTATCTATTGGTCACACCGTCCGGCGCCCGCTATTGGCGCTTGAAATACCGGATCGATGGTGTTGAAAAGCTGATCTCCCTTGGCGTATATCCAGCGCGTTCACTCAAGGCGGCCCGCGCCGCGCGCGCGAAAGCCAAGGCTCTGCTCGATGCCGGCGTCGATCCGAGTGCGCAACGTCAATCCGATAAGGCTCGCCGACGTTCTGATCGAGAGAACACCTTCGAGGCAGTTGTCCGAGAGTGGTTCGATAAGAAATCGCGGCCATGGGCTGAAAGCCATGCCAAATCGGTGCGTACCCGGATCGACCGGCACCTTGTGCCCGCGTTCGGCTCAGTGCCGATCGCATCGCTCACCGGCGCGCGTTTGCTGCAAGAGCTGCAGAAGATCGAAGCGACTGGCGCCATCGAAACTGCCCACCGGTGTCGTCAGTACCTACAAGCGATTTTCCGGTACGCGATTCAAACGCATCGCATCCAGGCTGACCCCACACCACACACCGGAGCGCTTACTCCGGTGAAGGGCGGGAAGTTCGCGAGTATTACCGATTCGAAAGGGATCGGTGCGCTGATGCGTTCGATTCGCGGCTATCAAGGTGCGCTCGCAACCACTACGGCGCTCCGCCTTGCGCCGCTAGTGTTCGTTCGGCCGGGCGAGATTCGGTCGGCCGAGTGGGAGCATATCGCCCTCGACGCTGCTGAGTGGGCGATTCCTGCCGAGCGCATGAAGATGCGACGCGCGCACATCATTCCGTTGAGCGAGCAAGCCGTGTCCCTGCTACGCGAGATCGAGCCGCTGACAGGGCACGGCCGCTACGTGTTTCCTAGCGAGCGGTCGCCAGTGCGACCAATGTCGGAAAACACGTTGAATGCTGCGCTCCGTACGCTTGGATTCACCAAGCAGCAGATGACTGCGCACGGCTTCCGTCACATGGCATCAACGCAGCTGCACGAGTCACGCAAATTCCGAAGCGAGGCAATTGAGCGTCAGCTTGCGCACGTCGACCAAAATCAAATTCGCGCCATATACAACGCCGCCGAATATCTCGATGAGCGCAGAGAGATGATGCAGTGGTGGGCAGATCGCCTCGACACGTTATCAAGAACCGTGAACTTGGTGAGTCTAAAGGCTCGCGCTTGATCGATTGACCGCAACAGCATCGGAGGTGCTGCAATGGCTGTCTCGAAGCATAGCTCGCGCACGCGCGCAAAAAGACCGCGAAAATGGCGGTCGGATTTAGATGGCGCGGCAACTCCGAACACCGAACGAAGTCGACGTGCCTCATCGGTAGCAACCGGGCTGCAACTTCCCACACGTAAACTTGAGCTGAAAGACTCGCAGCGACTTGATTTTGAAGTTCGAGCGCGAGTTTTACCCCCGCAGCTACAGCTAATCTTTCTCGATTGGATGCGGCGCGCTGTTGTCTCAATGCAATATTGTGACGCTTCCACGGTTGAGTCTCTTCTTAGCTATGCGGTACTCGAATGTGACCTTTATCGAACGCTACTCAAAAATCTAAATTCACGACCGCGCGGCCGAAAGAAAGACTCTCTTGAAGATTGGAAACTTGTCGCCCTCATTGATTTGCATAACGCCAATTTTGGAAAAGCTCCTTCCGGGGCGGAGATCGCGAGGGTTCTTGTTAGAGCCCATAAGAAAGGCGACACGAAATTCTCTCGTCGTCGTTTGAGTGTTAAGACGATTCAAAATCGAATCGCCGCAGCGCGACGAAGAGCGAGTCAAGCAACCCCATTGTGACGCGACGACTATGAAAGCTCTTGGGTTCAGTCGTGCCTCTTACCGCAATCACGACGTTGAATTCGAGACACTGCTCTCGCAGGGAAGCGACATTGTTCGCGGGATCGAGTGACAACTTCATCCCGAAATAGCCCGAGGGGTTTTTTCGGGAAATGTGTGCAGCTAGTCTCCGCCGGCATTCGCTAACGAACGCGGAGTTAAATATGAAGAGCCAGGAACGACTGATTCGAATGCCAGAGGTCGAGAGACTGACTGGTTTGAAGAAGACCTCAATCTACGATCTAGAAGCAAAGAAGCAATTTCCCTCGCGCCGCAAGGTCTCCCCTACTCGTGCCACGGTGTGGCTCGAAAGCCAAGTTTTGGCGTGGATTGAAGACATCGCCGCAGGTCGAGATGCGTCGATTCGACTGAAGGCTGCGGCGAAATGATTTGGAAAGGAGCTGACCTAGCGCTTCGTGTCGTCGCATGAACAGTCAGAAAAACGAAAGTCAAAATAAGCAACCTCAAGCAATTGCAAGAGCTGCACGCGCGTCTACCGAGAGCGGGATCATTCATCTTGTCTCGTATCCCCCGGAGGCGCCGCAAATCACCGATACTGACCTTGCCAATGCACGCCGGTTCGCGGCGCAGCATGGGCGGGAGGTACGCTACGTGGCCGCGACCGGGTGGCTCATATGGGACGGCACACGCTGGTCCCCCAATGAGCTCGCTGTGCACGCGCTGGCCAAGGCTACGGCCGAAAGCTTATTCGACGAGATTCGCGGCGCTGTTGACCGCTCTACCGCCATGAACCACGCGAAGAAGAGTCAATCGCGCCGTGCTATCGAGTCGATGTTGTGGCTCGCTCGTTCAGAGCCTGAGATTTGCGCCCGAATCGATCAATTCGATGAGGACCCTTACCTATTTAATACCGCCAGCGGCACGATTGATTTACGAACAGGCGATGTTCGCCCGCACAATCGCGATGATCTGCTCACCGCGATCTCTCCGGTCGAGTTTGACCATGCCGCCAAATGCCCTCTGTTTGAGCGGTTCCTTGCGCAAATACTCGAGCATGACTCAACGCTAATCGAATATGTGCGATCTTGGTTGGGTTCTCTTCTGGCAGGAGACGTATCTGACCAAGTGCTCCATTTTTTGTATGGCAGCGGCAGCAACGGGAAAAGCGTCTTCTGCGAAGTTCTGGCACAGTTGCTCGGCGAGTACGCGGTCACGCTGCCGGCCGACGTGCTAATTCTCAAGCGCCACGGGGGTATTCCAAACGACATTGCAAGGCTCCGCGGCAAACGCGCCGCGATCATGAATGAGACTACACAAGGCTCGCGCTTTGACGAGGCGAAACTCAAAGATCTGACCGGCGGCGACACACTGACGGCGAGATTCTTACACAGAGAGTATTTTGATTTTCGACCACAGCACCGCATCGTGATTCGTGGTAATCATCGACCGGCCATCTTAGGAAGTGACGACGGCATTTGGCGTCGACTGAGGTTAATTCCATTTACGGTACGCATCACCGAAGATGAGAAAGATCCACGCCTTCTCGAAAAGCTGCGCGCCGAACTGCCGGGCATTTTGAACTTCGCCTTGATCGGCTGTATGCGTTGGCAGCGTGAGGGACTCCAGGCGCCTCCGAGGATTAGAGCAGCAGTGGAAAGCTATCGAGCCGAGAGTGACACGTTAGGCCGATTTATTGACGATGAATGCGAGGCGCGATCGCTAGCACAAATGAAAGCGGCGCCGCTCTATGGCGCCTACCGAGCCTTCGCTGAACGAATCGGCGAGCGTTGGATGTCCATCCGTGACTTTCGGAGTGAGATGCAGAGACGCGGGTTTGACCCAAGGCACACGAATGCCGGAAATGTCTACAGCGGACTCGAATTGAAGGCGGATTTGCGCAATCGGCCGCCTGACGGAAATGGTGAAGCCAAGTGAAAGGTCGTCCGTATTTTTTCCGTGTGCGCGCGCGTTAGAGAGATGCGGCAATGGCATCACTCGGCTTCACTCGTCACGGCGAAAAGTTCGAGCATCGCGCGAAATCCTGCTATGGGAGCTGCGCAGCAACGAAGTTGTGAATCCCCTTTGCTTACTTAGCAAAAGAAAGCAATGGCTAGAGGCTCTAGGCCGGGTGAACGTCGAGGCGGCCGCGCGCGAGGAACGCGCAACAAGCACACTCAACAAATGCTCAACGCGATCACGGCGAGCGGCATTTCGCCACTCGAATATCTACTATCAATTGTGCGCGACGATGGAGCTTCTCCGGATCGGCGTTTTGATGCGGCGAAGGCTGCCGCGCCTTACTGTCATGCCCGACTCGCGCAGATTCAGGCGACTATTGATTCGACCCAGCTGCATGTCGTGAGCGCTGAGCCAATGAGTGCGGAGGAATGGGCGGAAAAGTATTCGACACCAGCAAAGTGAGGTGCGACTTCGTTGAGGTTACGGCGACCGGAGCAACGCTATGCAGGACACTTCCGTGGGAGACTTAACGTGGCTGAGCGAATGATCGCCGGAATAAAGTCTTTGCATTTGATGCTCGTGAACAATGACCACGTTGACAAATGGGGCAGATAGAGCAATCGAATCGATCCATCGCGAGCTGCAAAAGAGGACACGTCTGCCGTGTAGCGCCCCCATCCTGTCGGAAATGTATCCGTCGTCTGATAATGTGCTCGCATTGCTTTCGGAATTAGTTTGCGCAGCTCGTGCTGCACGTCACGGCCAAGGCAGACAATCAGTCGCGGCGCTACGGCCGGCAGGATTCTTCGCCAAAGGCTACGCGCGAACTCCAAAGACTCGGTCTTCCGTGGCAAAACCTCGAAACGCGGAGACCTAAACGGAACGAACTGACTGATCAGCGATTCCTCGAGCAAGGAATTTGCGCCTTGGCAGTATCCAATTTCCAACGCGATAGCCTTGAACAGCAATTGGACTTGCACTTGCAAAGGCGCCTGCCCAATCGCGTAGTCATCCCATTTCTCAATAAGAAAAGAAGATCCGGTTTCGCAGCTCGCGGCAGGGTGATCGGTGGGAATTTCGTTGCCAGCGGGATTGATAGTCACTAGCGCTATTGAGACAGGCGCTTCCAGTATCCGGCGGCTTACGTTCAAAAACCTCCAGCCAAGCGAATGGCCGAGCCGCGAATATTCTTGCTCGATCTCGAGGACCAATTCCTCAAACAGACGAGCTGCAGGCATGCCAAAAGCCCCCGTCACATCATCGAGTTCTTTACATACGTGCAATCTAAACTGTTTACCGCAGCCCGCCACGTAAAGTGGTATGTGCGATCTGCCGGCAAGAGCGCGCACGATTGACCGGTCGGGAGAGTCCCGGCCCTGTTCCTGTAGCTGTGCCGTTCCTCTGCGATCCAGAAGTTTGGCTGTTTCGGGTCACTCATCAGTCGAGTCTCGACGACGCTCCCGCAGGGGCCAGTTTCTGCAGAGCGGGATTCCCATGCATGCGCCGAGTCGTTCCAATTAAACACTTCGTCCGAATGCATATTCATCACGACGCACGTTCGGAGACTGCGATCAACGTCACCTTCGACCACACGCTTCAAATTTGCGTCCGTCGGGGCAAGGCAAACCGCATTCATATTGGTAATCATGTCATGGATGTCTTTAGCTTCGCTCTGTGCGATCCGCGCTCCGTTGACTTTCTTCCCAATCGCAATTTGCTTTTCCAACATGTCTCGTAATAGCGGAAACTCTTTGCACGCATTCGCTAGTTGTGCACGCGCAGTGGCGGCCGATGACTCTGTGAGTTCTTTTTGAACTGCGGACTCGCGCTGATCGAACTCCGTTTCGTGTCGGAATAAGGTCTGAGTGATGCTGCAGCGAAGTGTCTTTCCGGTGCGAACGCAGCTGTAGTATTGCCAACTCGGGCCATCGTCGTCCGTTGCCTCAAGGTGCCCGATATGTATCGCTTGCGCTGTCGCTGCAGAGGTGAGCAGAGAAAGACCGGCTGCGCGAAGTAAGCGCAAGAACTGCCATCCGACAACTGATTTCATCACCCGAACTCCTGCATTAGCGGCGTCTTTCTGACGGTGCATCGCCATCCGCTGGCTTCGACTTCAAGAAGACTCCAACCAGCCCGACCGGCACATGTTGCCGCGCTGCCAAAAGTGAGGCAAGGCGGGTGCTGCGATATGTGAGGCGCTTCCGAAATGGGGGCGCTATCGATGGGACGGCATCTAAGAAGCGCAAGGCATCGTGCCTTGATCGCCGCAATTGTAGAAGCGCGCCAGGCTACTGGATTGAGCCAGCGACAATTTGCCACGAAGCTAAAGCGCACCAATAATTTTGTCTGGCGCATTGAGGCAGGTGAGCGTCAAGTTAACGTCATCGAATTTATGGAAATAGCGAAGGCTGCCGATCAAAGTCCGTTAGATCTGCTGGCCCGTGTGCTATCGCTATAACCTGATCGCGCGTGACGCGTCGCACGCCAGGACTTGCTTAACGAGCGTTACGACATGCCCATTCGGACCCCGACGTCAGTCCGCAAGTGCCTTTATGGTTTGATCGGCGCCGAGATGCGGATGCAGCCCAGCAAAACTGTTGCATGCAAAATCCAATTCGATAGAGACGTATCAAATAGTTCAGGCGCTGCAAGCCCATGAGCGACTTCATTCCGTAGGTTAAGCCCACGCTTATCTGACAGCAGCACCTGCAGGTGGAAACGTACGTCTGGTGGAACGTGAAACTCAATGCGCTCATGACTCAAGATTTCGCCGACGCCCCGAAAATTGGTGCCGCGCCCCGCTCGATCAGGACTTGTGATGGTGCCGCCGAGCAGAATCAACAGCTCGCGAAGTGCGCACTCGACTTGCGGAATCAAAACATGAATCGCCTTGATTGAGTCTCTCTGCAGCCAAGCTTCGAGTCCTTCTCGAAGCAGACTTTGGTGCGATTTTAGGAACAGCGGGGATTCGGCGAACCAAGCCATTAGTTTGTCAGCGTCTAGCGAATATTTAGTGCGGATGCGATCAAAGGCGTGATTCAGGAAAAACGAGTTGAACGTGAACAGGTTCGCAGCGTGGTGGAAAGTGCGGCCTTCCAAGTCTTCCTCTATGGAACCTATCGCAGTGCCGGCAAAGCCGTCCGAGCGTATGGGCTTGATCGGTACAAAGGCTTGCAATGGCGCGTCTTTCGCGATTTTTAAAACGCTTTTGACTGAGCTTTCTTTGCCGATAAGGCATTCAGCCGCGAGGCGTGAAAGCCCGTTGTGCAACGAATCACCGGCAATTTGATCAGCCCATGCGTCCAACTCTTGACGCGGCACCGCAATTTCAGCACTCGCTACTTTCATCTCAGCAATCGCTTCGTGAGCTCTTTTGCGGTGCGCTTGTTCGACTCTCGCAGCCGAATCTTGATCGTTTTCCTGTCGGTAGCGCGCAACCACGTCTTCGAGCCAAATCGTTGCCGTTAACGCAGATGCTTTTTCTGCCGCAAGCTCCAGTGAATGGGTCGCGATCAAACTATATCGGCGAGCGTCTTTATTGCCCTCCGGTCCGAGCCAGCGGCGGAGGCGATCCGCTGTTTCAATTGCCGTGTGCGGATCGAAGTTTTCAGGGCTTGCGTAATCCGCACAGATATGCACGACCCGGCCTAGCATGCTGACGATTCGAGAGACTTCGTCTGAGCTAAATTTGAACGCCCCACGTTGAGCCCAAGCAATGCTTTCGAGCTTTAGGACAGACCAAGCGCGCGCCTGAGGTTCAGCTTTTTCAATGGAGTCGAGCAGCAGAAGTTTCGCGCGGTTCAATGTTGACGCATCGTTGATGCTCGCTGAAAGCTCAACAGCACGACCTAACATTCGAGCGAAGCGACTCTCGTCTTGCACATATCCGTGTTCGAGTGTCTCCAGATAAGCTTGAATTGCCGTTCGCGCTGCATCGATTTCGGGGTTTGCATCGACGCCCAAATGATTCTTTCGATAACAGGCAATTTCCCACGCCAGGTCCGCGTAGCGCGCGCGTAGCGCCGGATGCTTTGTCGTTCGCATCCTGGCAAGCCAATACTCAATGATTTTCTCGTCGATCAAAGCAACGTCAGGATCGTGATGCTCGTTTCGCTCGTCGTCGATCCAAGTCAAGATTGGCTGCCAAGCCATATCCCAGGTCGCGTTGGCTGTCTCGCGGCGATGCCTAAATTTCATGGCAGCGAGCTCAGCAAAGACAGCCGACCGCTTATCTGCTGAAAGCAGTTTCGCATCGCCGGCCGCCTCAACAATTGGTCCCGCGAGGTCCATTTCGTCGAAATCGCTTGAAAGCGCGTCAGCTTGAGTGAGCACGGCCTCGACTGCAGTTGGGGGTTTCACAGCCTCATTCCGGGCTCCCGAGTACGTTCAACGCGGGCAGAAGTTGCGGTCACTACCTGTCACACTGGGTATCTGCATCGAGATTTTCCGCCTTTTTTAAAAATGCGCTAAGAAATCCCGACGAGGGCTACGCGATGGTTGCGATTTGTCCGTTGAAATGACGTCGGTTCTAGTCCGTGTATTGTATTTAATGATTCGGTGCGGGGCCTAGGCGCCATCTGCTCTAGCAGCCCCAAACCGTCTTTGCTACTTGTTGAAACCGAGCTAAGCATTTCGCTTGAGCGCAACTCGAACAAGGAAGTTACAGTCATGTCAGACAAATCATTGCCGCCCGGAACGCCCAACTCAACCGTGGGGCAATCGATAAAGATCGAAGTGCCAACTGCGAATTTGGGATTGGTCAGCGGTACGCCACTAGTCCTGTTGATGCCGATGTGGATGCTATTGCTGTTGCAAGCCAAAGAACAATTTGACAAAGGGGCCTATCAAGCTGCCGTCGTGTTTGCCCATACCGCGTGCGAGCTAGGCACTGAAACGGCAATGAGCACTCTCATTCGTCATCGCGCGGACCCGGTGCTCGCCGGCGCGGTTATGAAGTTCATCAGCCGAAATTGCCACTTCGGACAGAAGCGAGTTCGGCAGGCATACAGCGCGCTTACTGGTGACTTTCCTGCAGGAGATGGCAGGAGCACGCCGAAAGCGGCTTGGTGGGACAAGCTGGAATCGAGTCGAAAGTTGCGCAACGACGTCGTTCATAGGGGTGTTCAGGTGCTTAGACAGGATGCCGAGACCTGCATTGGAGCTGCGGAGGCGTGTGTGCTACAGATCCGCGACGTCGTGTCTAGAGTGGTCGGGTCGACGACGTAATTCGGGGCTTTTCGAAGATGGCGCCCAATCTAACTTCCTCACTAGAAAAGGAAGTAGATGTGCACGAGCCGGCGGGAGGACTTTCAAAATTTGCGTGCACAGTAATCATTCCGGGGGTAAGTGTGGGGGTAACAGCTCTGATGTGCGAGCGAAGAGCTTCCAAGATTCAAAGAATTAGATCTGATTTGCGGTGGCTGCCGGGCCCACCACTCGTTTGCAGCCGAGCACGTCGTTCTGACAGGAGTTCGCATGGGTCGAGACCGGATCGAGAAGTCGGCGCTCTTGAGCTACCCACGCGAGCAAGTCTGGCGCGCCGTCAGCGATTCCACGCAATTCGGGTGTTGGTTCGGCGCGAAATTCTCGGCGCCATTCGCCGCCGGAGAACCGATCGAAGGAATCATCGCCCCCACGCAAGTGGATGCCGCGGTGGCGAAGCTGCAAGAGCCGCATGCCGGCAAAGCATTTCGCCTCTGCATCGATCAAATCGATCCGCCGTGCCGATTTTCTTTCCGCTGGCACCCTTTTGCGATCGATGAGTCTCGCGATTATTCCGCAGAGCCCATGACCCGTGTGACGTTTGATTTGGCAGACGCCGGAGAGGCCGGTACGCGGCTGACCATCGTGGGGTCAGGTTTCGATCAGCTGCCGGCGGCGCGCCGGGCTTCGGCGTTGGAAGCCAACGACGGCGGCTGGACACATCAACTGAAACTGATCGGGAAATTCTTACAGCAGATCCGTTGATCACTGCGGCCGAATCGGTGCGGATCTTGGGCCCGCAAACCGGCCAGTCCCGCAAACCGGCCAGTTTCGCAAACCGGCCAGTCCCGCAAGCCGCCCGGCCCGCGATGCCGAACTGCTGGAGAGCCGCTACCGGTAAAGTAGCGAGATGCTTCCTGATCTGCCGATCCAGGAGATTCTTCCGGAGCTCAGTCGCGCGTTAGCGTTGCATGCCACGGGGCTGCTACACGCGCCGCCCGGCGCCGGCAAAAGCACGGTGGTGCCGCTCGCGCTGCTCGAGCTTCAAGAAGCTGCGGGCGGCAAGATCATCATGCTCGAGCCACGGCGGCTCGCCGCGCGCGCCGTCGCTTCGCGCATGGCGCAATCGATTGGAGAGGAGCTCGGAGGCACCGTCGGTTTACGCACGCGCCTGGAAACGCGGGTCAGCGCGCGCACCCGCATCGAGGTCATGACCGAAGGCGTTCTCACGCGCATGCTGCAAGCCGATGCGTCGCTTGCAGATGCGCGCATTTTGATTTTCGATGAATTTCATGAACGGAACTTGAATTCCGATCTGGGACTTGCATTGGCGATCGAATCGCAGCGCGCCCTGCGGCCCGATCTCAAGATATTGATCATGTCGGCGACGCTCGAGCTCGCACCGCTCGCCCAGCTATTGCAAGACGCTCCCCTTATCAGCGCCACGGGCCGCCCCTTCCCCGTGACGGTGCACTACGCGCCCGTTTTGGCCGATCGCTCGCTCGAGCAGCACATGGCGAAAGTCATTCGCACGGCACTCGCGGCTCACCCAGGGGATCTACTCGCATTCTTGCCCGGCGCTGCTGAGATCCATCGAGTGCAGCGCGCGCTCGACGGACACCTCGATCGCACCGTCGACGTGCTCCCGTTGTATGGCGAGCTGCCCGCGCAGCAGCAAGACGCGGCGCTTGCGCCCACGAGCGTGGCGCGGCGCAAAGTGGTGCTTGCGACGTCCATTGCAGAAACCAGCATCACCTTTCCCGGCGTGAGCATCGTGGTCGACTCGGGGCTGAGCCGCACATCGATGTTCGATCCGGCGAGCGGCATGAGCCGCCTGCACACCGAGAAAATTTCGAAAGCGGCTGCCGAGCAACGCGCGGGACGTGCCGGCCGCACCGCGCCCGGTGTGTGTTATCGATTGTGGAGCGAAGGCTCGCACGCGCGGCTCATCTCGCACACACCGCCGGAAATTTTGCGTGCTGATCTCGCGCCGCTGGCTCTCGAGCTTGCAGTGTGGGGCGTGCGCGACGCGGAATCGCTCTCTTGGTTGAATGCGCCCGCGGCGGCTCCGCTCGCACAGGCGCGCGAAGTCTTGCGCGGGATTGGCGCGCTGCGCGGCGAGCTCGTCACCGATCATGGACGCTTGCTCGCATCCTACGGTTTGCATCCGAGACTTGCGCATCTGCTCGAGCATGCGCGGCGCGAGCACTGCCTCGAGCTCGGCAGCCTCATCGCGGCATTGCTGTCTGAGCGGGACATCCTGCGCGGCGTGTCGAACGAGCGCGATGTGGACTTGCGCACGCGAGTCGAAATCATGCGTGACGGCACGGCGCCCGGCCCGCTCCAGCTCAATGAAAGCGCCGTCGCCCACGTGAAGCGCAGCGCCGGCCGCTTCGCGCACTCACGTTCGCATCGTGACAGCGCACCGTCGGCACATCCCGCGCCGCCGCTCGCCCGACTATGCGGCGAGCTCGTCGCGCGCGCTTATCCGGACCGGGTGGCGCGCCGGCGCGAGCGTGCGGGACACTTCTTGTTACGCAACGGGAAAGGCGCGAGGCTTCCCGCCGGCGACGCATTGGCTCGGGAAGAATTTCTTGCCGTGGCCGAGATCGAGGCGGGCGCGCCCGAAGCCATCATTCGCATTGCGTCGCCCATCGACCGCGCAGCCCTTGAAAGAATTTTCGCACAGGAGGTCCAAACCATCGTCCGGATCGATTGGTGCGAGCGGGAACACGCCGTGATCGCGCAAAGCGAGCGGCGGCTCGGTGCGATCATTCTGGATTCCGTTGCGCTCGATGCGAAGGAATCGCCCGAGATCATCGCCGCGGTGCTCGACGGCATTCGGCGCGAAGGCATCGCAGCGCTTCCCTGGACGCCGCCATTGCGCCAATGGCAGGCGCGAGTCGAGCTCTTGCGCCGACTTCTCGGCGAAGCATGGCCGCACGTGACGGACGCCGCGCTCCTTGCAAGTCTCGAACAATGGGCGCCGCCTTGGCTCGCGGGCATCACGCGGGCTTCGCAGTTCGCACGAATCGATTTGAGCGCCGCGCTGCGCTCGATGCTGACTTTCGAACAATCCGCCGAGCTCGAGCGGCACGCACCGACGCATCTCGAGGTGCCGAGCGGCTCGCGAATCGCAATCGACTACACAGGCGATGACGCACCGAGCATCTCGGTCCGTTTGCAAGAAATGTTTGGTTGCTCGTCGACTCCAACCGTGGCACGCGGCCGCACGCCCCTGCTGATGAAGCTCCTGTCGCCCGCACACCGCCCGGTGCAGTTGACTCGAGACTTGCAGAGTTTTTGGAGCCGTGGATATCACGACGTCAAGAAAGACTTGAAGGGACGTTACCCAAAGCACTTCTGGCCTGAAGATCCCCTGCGCGCCGCGGCCACGCGCACGCCGGCGCGGCGCGTCAAAAATTGAGGCCGCTTCACCGCCCGCCCTATTACGGCAGCGTGGTTGCGCTGGCGCTTGCAGTCGTGGCGGCCATCCTCTGGGGCTCACTCTACCCATTCGAGTTTGCGCTTCCGGGTTACGGCGTTGCTCTGAGCCGGCTCATACACGCGACCTCGCTCCATATGACGCGCGACGATCAGGTCGCCAACGTGCTGATCTATCTGCCATTCGGCGCCGTGGCTTTTTTGCTGATCTCCGATTCGAATGCCACACGTCGAATTCTCCTTGCCACCTGCGCAGGCTCACTGCTCTCCCTGGCGATCGAGCTAGCGCAGCTCGCCACCGCGCACCGTGTCACCAGCGTATTCGATTGGCTCTTGAATACATTCGGCAGCCTCGTCGGCGCCGTCACGTTGAGCGGCTACCTTGCGATCGGCGCAACGCGGCGGATGACCCATTTATGGAATGACCGTCCCGCGCTCATCCCTCTGGCCCTGGTCTTGCTCTGGTCGGTTGTCGCGCTGTCCGTTGCGGGTCGCAGCGCACCACCGGTCGATGCCGTGAAGACCATCGCGGCGTGGTGGGTGCTTGCCGAAGCCCTGCGCCACATCTGGAAGCCACCGCACGCCGGCCTCTGGATGACGGCGCTCGCCGCCGCCTCGCTAGTCCGAGACGCCATCCATCTTGATCGGCTGCACTTCTTGTTCGACGGCGCGGGAGCGGCGGCCGCTCTTCTCGGTATGTTTTGGTCGCAGCGCCGTGCCCGTGTGCTGACCGGAGCGTGTTGGGCCGTGGCTGCGCTCGTCGCAATCGATTTGTGGCCTTATGCGCTGGTCAGCGGCCAACCGGCGTTCGAATGGACTCCTTTCCTCGGCAGTCTTTTGCATTCGCGCGACTACGTTTCGCTGTTCGAAAAGGCGCTGTTCTATTGCGCACTGCTCTGGCTGCTCTGTTTGGTGGGACAGCGGATGACGCCGGCATTTGCCGCGACCATGCTGCTGACGGCGTGCATCTCATTGCTGCGGCTGTGGATGCCTGGCCATCCCGCGGAAATTACGGACCCTTTGATGGTGATGGCCATCGCGGCTGCCTTCAGGCTGGCGCTGCGCTTTCAGCCCTTCGCGCTGGCGCGCGGCGCGCATTGAATCCGCCGTGTAGACTTTTGCGAAATCTCAAGGTCACCGGGAGCTTTGCATGACCGCCAAACGCGGGCTGATGTCGTTGTTCGCGCGGATTTTCGCCGTGCGAGCCTCGTGATGGGATGGTTGAAGCGGCGCGTCATCGACCGGCTGCGAATGCTCCTGCGGCAAGGCATATCCGCCGACCGGCTGGCCGCGTGCGCCGCCATTGGCGTGACCGTCGGCATCGTCCCAATCCTCGGCGTATCTTCCGCGCTGTGCGCCGTGCTCGCCTTGGCCTTCAATTTGAATTTGCCCACCATGCAAATCGTCCAAACGTTACTCGCGCCCGTGCAGCTCGTGCTCATCATTCCCTTTGTGCGGCTCGGCGAATGGATGATGCACGATGCGCCGGAACCTTTGTCGATCGGCGCGGGGCTTGCGTTGATCCATCAAGGGGCTTGGCACGCCGTGCACGTTTTGAGATACGCAATTTTGCACGCCGGCTTGGCCTGGCTGGTGCTCGCACCTTTTGTGACGCTGATTTCGTTTTATGTCTTGCGCGCCGTGTTTCAACGCGCCGCTGCCGTATTGCCGCTACGCGCGGGTGCGCGCGCTTCGAGGGATACTTGAGATGAACACCGCCGTTCTGCCTTCCGAAGAATCCGCAGATTCATTGCCGATGCGTTGGCTCGCGCGCGGTTTGCTGCCCGACGCGGGGGTGCGGTTTGGCATTCGCCGCTTGCTCCGGCAGCGATTGCGAGAGGAGGATCGAGGCGACGCGCAAGCACAACAGAGTCATTTGATGCAGCTCATCGCGCAGTTGCGAGCCAGCCCCATTGCCCTCCATACGACCGAGGCGAACTCGCAGCATTACGAGCTGCCGCCGGAGTTTTTCGTGCACGTGCTCGGGCCGCGGCTCAAATATTCCTGTGGCTATTACGAAAAACCCTCCGGCACACTGGCTAAGGCCGAGGAGTGCATGCTGGCGCTGACCGCCAAGCGAGCTCGGCTGGCGGACGGCGAGCGAATCTTGGAATTGGGTTGCGGTTGGGGCTCACTGTCGCTTTGGATGGCCGAACGTTATCCCCGCTCGAACATCGTCGCGGTATCCAACTCCCGCACGCAAAAGAGCTTCATCGACGCCCGGGCGGCGGCGCGCAATCTCAAGAATCTCGAGATCATCACGTGCGACATGAACGTGCTCGATTTGAGTCGACACCCGCGCTTCGATCGCGTCGTGTCGGTGGAGATGTTCGAGCACATGCGCAACTATCAGGAGCTGATGCGAAGGATCTCGACGTGGATGAATCCCGGCGCGAGCTTGTTCGTGCACATTTTCACGCATCGCCAGTTCGCATACCCATTCGAGATCCGCGACGAAAGCGATTGGCTCGCGAAGTATTTCTTCACTGGAGGCATCATGCCGAGCGACGATCTGCTGCTGTATTTTCAGCGCGATCTGCAGCTGTCCGAGCACTGGCAAGTCGATGGCACGCACTATCAGCGCACCAGTGAGCATTGGCTGCGCAATTTCGATCGCGCGCGGCGGGAGATCGACCCCATCTTGGCCGCCACTTATGGCGAGGCGCACGTCACTCAGTGGCGCGCATACTGGCGCGTCTTTTTCATGTCATGTGCGCAGATGTGGGGTTTCGCACGGGGCCGAGAATGGATGGTCTCGCACTACCTATTCGAAAAGCCTGCCGTTTGAAACGCGTTGCGGCATGCTTGATCGGGGTCTTGGCCGGTGCGAGTGGTTTTGCGCTCGAAATGCCGAAGCCTTCCTC
>CAXTUB010000010.1:0-101735 GCA_964247385.1 uncultured Steroidobacteraceae bacterium
GAGATGAGAAATTGAGTCCTAATCCCTGTCCTGCTTCATAGGGTCAACTCCACTTGGCACCGTGAAGCTCGATGTCTGGAATCACGGCACGCGGCAATGCGCTGCCCTGGCGCTTGTCCGCGAGCGCAAAGACGCGTTGATAGAGATCGGTACGCTCGAATCGATGCTCCTTGCCTTGTTCCAGCGCGTGATGGATTTGCCGCTGCGATAGGTCGAGACCTGTCGCGATGCCGAGGATCGCTGCTTCTGTGTTGCCCACGCCGCTCGCCGGAGCGTCGCGCGGCAAGAGCGCCCCATCGAGCACCAGCGGCGTGCCCGTGAGCAGGCGCACCGCGTTCTGGAACGCCGCATTGCGGCTCGCATACTGGCCAGCGTTATAGTCAGCGAAGCGATAACCGTACGCGTCGTAAGGCGCTTCGTAGTCGAGCAGATGCGCAATGCCGAAATACAAGCTTCCCCGCCGCGTGAACAGCTCGTCGGAGAGGCTGCCTTGGATGGAATACGGATACGGTTTGGCCGCGGCATATGATTTGGCAAACGCCACGTTCACTTGCATCGGGCCGCGCGTGCGGATCGGATCGTAGCCTTCGAACAGCCTACGGCCGAGCGGCACTCGGCCGATGAAATCTTCGTACAAGTCGCTCAAATCTTTTTCAGTGGCCGCTGCGGCGAGGCGGTCGCTATAAGTCACACCAGTGGATGAATTTAAAGCAAGCGCGCCGCGCACCAGCATTTGCGGCACACCGGCATGCGCAGCACGCGTATCGATCTCCTTACGCGCCACGGCTCCGAGATTGGGAATCGGCGGATTGATTCGAAAGCTCGACTCCTGTGAAATCACCGCGAGCACGGCGCATACATTGTCCCGCGTCGCGGGAATCGAGCGCGCCCTGAAGGCGGCGTCAATGTCGGTGGCCCAGCCCGTGCGGTCGCTCACCGTGCGCGGCAGCATTGCGCGAATCGAGTCCCGCGTTTCGCGCGGCTGCGCAGGCGTCGATGGCCTGTCGGCCGAAGGCTCGCCTACGCACCCAGCAACCGCGAGCATCAACGCGCTGCCGAGCGATGCAGCGCGGCAGGCATTTCGCAGTGCGATCTTAGCGCCCACAACCCTCGACCGGGTCACCGAGCACCGCCCTATGACGAGCTGCTTGAGCTCGAGCAAGCACCCTTGCCGGGATCGACGCGATTTGAGAGCGACCTCGCACGTGACGCGAGGCGGCAATCTCATTTCGGCGTGCCGGCGCAAGCCGAGTATAGTTGCGGCATAGCGTTCGTTCGCCTCTCGATGTCAGATTCGCAACCATGAATTATTTTAAGATTTTTCCGATCGGCATTGCGGTAGCGCTCTTGAGTCTTGCGGGGTGTCACGGCGATGACAGAGATACGGTGCCTGAGTTCACCACGCAAATATTCAGCGACCCGGGTTTGGATGGCGACATCGAAAGAACAGAGGCGAATGATTTTTTCGTCACTCAAGGAATGTCGTCTACGGTTCAAAGTGTTTTTGCTGGTATCGATTCGGTGTCTGCGTCCGAATTCAAGACGTTCCTCAATTTTCACCTGGACGGCTCCGGTGGCGTCCCGGGCGATGCAATAATCGACAACGCGTTCTTGGATATTTTTATCGACCGCTTGCAACCGGCGGGGAGTTCTCTTCGCCTGCTCATTGAGCTCGTGTCCTTTCAGCCACCCACGCTTTTCGAGAGTGATTTCGATCAAACTGTTCAGCCGCCGTTGGCGTCGATCCGAATTACCACGCCGATTACGGACGCCGATGTGGGCACCAGTGTCTCCGTTGACGTTACTGCGCTGATGGTCGAGGCGCAGAACAGAGGGCTCAACGACTTTCAGCTGCGCATTTCCGAAGACCCAGGGTCGCCCGCCCCGGTGCTCATCGAAATTGACGACACGACAGCATCAGATCGGAAGTCGTTTGCGCCGCTGCTGACAGTGACCTATTTCTAAATTCGCACGCAGCATTCATGCGTCGGGCGGTGTTGGTGGGTCTGATGAATGTAACCCGTCTCTGCGGGATTCGTAAGGTCTTCTAGCTTTTCTCGCTCGGCGGCTCCGAATCGACTTTGGGCACTGCTTGAGCAAGTTTTTCCCATCGGATCTCTTCTAAGTCCAACTCCGCTTCAATCTCGTGAGCTACTGCTTCGTGGACCTCGCCGGCGTGAAGTAACCGCAGTAACTCTGCGCGACTCTCTTGAGTCGCGGCCAGCGCTGCTTGGAAGTGCTCGTGGCTCTCTGCATTGATTGTCTCGTCTTCGTCGCGCAGACGCTCAGTGGCTGACATTCTCCTGCGATATTCGTCGAGCAAATTGCGATGAACTCGCGAAGACTCAGGCGATTTGACCATCGTCTCCAGGGCTAACACGGCCGCCTCGGCCACTTTGACTCGCGTTTGCGCAAAACTCAAAGTCTCCTTCGCCTCGGGATGTGTTTCTGCTTCTGGCAGTCGTAACTTTTCGATCAACGGTCTCAGCGTCAAACCTTGAAGCAATACGGTTGCGACGATGACCGTAAACGTTGCAAACAAAATTGCATCGCGCCCCGGGAAATTTAGAGGCAGCGCGAGTGCGGCGGCTAGGCTTACGACCCCGCGCATCCCTGCCCAACTCATCAGGGTCAGTAGTGGTGTGGACACGAGCGGATCCTGCGGCGCTTTTCTCATCTCAAGAATTCGCCGGACTGTTCCTGCGGCAAATATCCAGATGAATCGTGAGATGACAACGGCAAGGACACTGCCGACCGCAAGCGGAATGGCTTGGTCCCATGCCCGAACGTGCCCATTGAGGCGGCCGAGGATGTCATGCAGCGAGAGTCCGATGAGCACGAATACCAAGGTTTCCAAAATGAAGACGACTAGGTCCCAGCCCGTATGGGACTCGCTTCGCCCCGCCGCGCTGAGAAGGTCATGCTGCCGCCAACCGACCAGCAGTCCGCACGCAACCACGGCTAACACGCCTGAAGAATGGATCTCTTCGGCGAAGATGTAACAACCGTAAGCCGCCAGCAGCGTTGCAACGACTACGTAACGCGATTCGCGCAGCCAATGAAGTATCACTCCCAAAATCGATCCAATCGCCAAGCCTGTTGCGATGCCGCCGACGATGACCCAAACGAAGCTCAAAGAGGCTTGGACCACATTCAACTCACCGCTCAGAGCGGCCGCCACTGCAAAGCGGTAGAGAATGAGTCCGCTTGCATCATTAACGAGACTTTCCCCCTCCAAAATCGTCTGCACGCGTCGCGGAATTTTTAGCCGCTCGAACACGGCCCGAGCCGAGACAGCATCCGGCGGAGACACGATGGCGCCCAGCGTGAAACATGCTGGCCAGGACAGTGAAGGGGTGAGCCAGTGCGCCACAGCACCAACACTTGCAGTCGTAAAGGCGACTGCGCCTAACGACAACAATGTAATGGGCCGAAGGTCCGCGCGGAAATCAGCCCATACGGTGAAGTACGCCGCATAGAGCAGAAGCGGAGGCAAGAAAAGCACGAAGATAAGCGAAGGCTCGAATTGAAACACCGGCAAACCCGGAATCAGTGCGAGAACGATCCCACCCATCACGAGCGGTATTGCGGGCGGGAGCTTTAGTTTGTCCGCAATAACTGAGAGCAGCACTGCGACCGCAAGGAGCAGCAAGAGAAGATTGAAAATCCCGACTGGATTGGCAGTCAAGCGGACGCTCAGCGACTCAAGGCATGATCAGCGCACGTGCGAACGCAAATGCTCATGGGGCCACAGCATCACACAAAATCCATGTGATGTGGCTTACTCGAGAAAGAGCGTGGGTGACGACTGCTCCCGCTGATGGCCATCTGCACCAGGAAATGGTGCGGCGACTGTTTCGGCGCAAGCTCGGTCAGTGAATGCTGACAAGCGATCGGTCACGATGTAATCACTCTCGCTCTGTCGATGAGCGTAGCTTAAAGCAGTGCACGACCCCGTGAAGGCAACTACTGGTGCGTATACTGAACTAATAGGAGAGGATGTGATGGAAGAAGAAAAGAGACCGGATTTGACTGGAACGCGGCGTGAGTTTCTCTCCGGCGCAGGCAGCACGCTCGCTGCCGCTGCCGTACTGCCAGCACTCTCCGCAGTGACGAGCTCCCCCACCATGGGAGCAGCGAGGACTTCCCAACCTTTAGCTTCTCCAATGGATAACACGGGCTCCGGCGGCGAGCTGCATCAGGTGGCAACTGGCGAGCACCTTGACCTGACCACGAATCAAGGCGTCGTCGTCGCAGATGATGAAAATTCACTAAAGGTCGGCGCTCGGGGCCCCACTTCGCTCGAAGACTTTGTTTTGCGCGAGAAGATCAACCACTTCGATCACGAACGGATTCCCGAGCGCGTCGTGCACGCGCGCGGCGCTGGCGCCCACGGCTATTTTGAACTGACGCATTCGCTCTCGGATATTTCCAAAGCTTCCATTTTTAAGACAGTCGGCGACAAGACTCCCCTATTCGTGCGCTTTTCCACGGTTGCCGGCAGCAAAGGGTCTGCCGACTTAGCTCGCGATGTGCGTGGGTTTGCTGTCAAGTTCTACACGAAGTCCGGCAATTGGGACCTCGTTGGCAACAACATCCCTGTCTTTTTCATCCAAGACGCGATCAAGTTTCCAGATCTCATTCATGCCGCAAAAGACGAGCCCGATCGCGGCATACCGCAGGCGCAAACGGCGCACGACAATTTTTGGGACTTTGCATCACTGACGCCCGAAAGCACGCACATGTTGATGTGGATCATGTCCGATCGGGCGATTCCACGGTCTTTTCGAATGATGGAAGGTTTTGGCGTGCATAGCTTTCGCCTGATCAACGATGCAGGCAGGAGCTCGTATGTCAAATTCCATTGGAGGCCAAAACTCGGACTGCAATCGGTCATTTGGGATGAAGCGCTCAAGATCAATGGTGCGGATCCGGACTACCATCGCCGCGACCTGTGGGATGCAATCGAAAGCGGTGCGTTTCCTGAGTACGAGCTGTCTGTCCAGGTGTTCGATGAGGCTTTTGCCAAGAAATTTGACTTCGACATCCTCGATGCGACCAAGATCATCCCGGAAGAGTTGGTGCCGCTGCGTCCGGTAGGCCGCATGGTCCTTGACCGAAATCCAGACAACTTTTTCGCCGAAACGGAGCAAGTCGCCTTCTGCACGAGCCATGTGATCCCTGGCATCGATTTTACCAATGACCCTCTGCTCCAAGGGCGCAATTTCTCATACCTCGATACTCAAATGACTCGTCTAGGCGGTCCTAACTTCGCGCAGATTCCGATCAACGCACCACGTTGCCCGATGCACAACTTTCAACGCGACGGGTTTCATCAGATGCAAGTGCCGAAAGGCTCGGTGAATTACTCTCCAAGCTCGCGCGCAGCGAATAGCCCACGACAGAATACGCAAGCGGGGTTTCAAAGCTTCGCCAGCCGTGAAGAAGGCGATAAACTTCGCGTGCGCGCGGCATCGTTTGCAGACCATTTCAGTCAAGCTCGTCTGTTTTTTTACAGCCAAACTGAATCGGAGCAAGCGCACATCGTGGCCGCCTTCACCTTCGAATTGAGCAAGGTGATGGATAAGTCGATTCGCAACCGCATGCTCGGTCAGCTTGCGAATGTAGATGCAAGAATTGCCCAGCGCGTCGCGCGCGGGTTGGGGCATCGAGGCGCCATCGCTGCCGTGTCTACGACTAAGTCGGCGCGAACGGACCTTCAGCCTTCCGCGACGCTTAGCATTCAGAAAAAAGCCAAGCCATCGTTGAATGGCCGCATGGTTGGATGTTTGGTTGCCGACGGTAGCGACGCAACACTCGTCGCAGCAGCCAAAGCCGATGCGCTCAAGGCGGGGGCAAGCTTTAAGGTCGTTGCGCCAACGGTCGAAGGCGCATTGGGGAGCGGTGGCGAGCAAATCGATGCCGACCTACAGCTTGCGGGTGGGCCGTCTGTGCTCTTCGACACAGTTCTCATTCTCCTCACCGAGGATGCCGCGCAAAAACTAGCGATGCAACCTGCGGCCGTTGGCTTTGTGTCTGATGCTTATTCACATCTGAAAGTCATCGGGTATTCGGGGAGCTCCCAACCACTTTTAAGCAAGGCCGGTGTGATAGCCGATGAAGGAGTGGTCAACTTAGCTTCCGGTAGCAACGCATATCTTGCGCAGGCGGCAAAGGGCCGGATCTGGGCGCGCGAGCCCAACATTCGGCCAGCCTATTGATCGACGCGCGCCGATGCTCGCCGAGCATGCATTGCGAATTTTTTTACGTGTGAGGCTTACCGCATGTCGCAATCGAGCTGATACGATAGGAGCGGCATCCAGCTTCTTTTGAAGACGAGGACTATTCTATGGCTTCAGAGACAATCAGCGCACTCAATGAGCTCATTGAGACTTGCAAAGACGGCGAGAAGGGGTTTGCTCGTGCTGCGCAAGACGCAAGTGACGGCATGCTCAAAAATTTGTTTCGCGACGCATCGTCCCGCTGCGACATTTCGGCGAACGAGCTGCAGGCTCAGGTGGTTGCTTTAGGCGGCAAGCCCGCAGAGAGTGGCAGTGTGCTCGGCGCTGCACACCGAGGGTGGATGGATTTAAAAACTGCCGTCTCGAAGCGTGAAGACTTGGCTATTCTTGAGGAGTGTGAGCGTGGCGAAGATGTCGCCAAAGCCCGTTACACATCGGCCTTGCGCAAGGACTTGACCCCGGCCGTCCGTGCAATCGTCGAAAAGCAGTTCCAGGGTGTCAAAGCGAATCACGACAAGATCCGCGACCTCCGGGATCAGCGACGGGCGAAAAAATAGCAGCGAGTTCTGATACGGCATCGTGCCGCTTGCGTAAGGCCAGCGCGCTCGCGCAGCGATTGGTCTGGTGAAGGAGGGAATCGAACCCTCGACCCCGGCGTTATGAATGCCGTGCTCTAACCAGCTGAGCTACTTCACCATGGTGTGGCGACATTGTTGTCAAGCGCATTCGTTGGGTCAAGCATTCCCTCGCTGCTGATCGCTCGATCGCTTCGACACCGCAGCGAACATCAGACATTGAATCGAAAGTGCATCACGTCGCCTTCGTTGACGACGTACTCCTTGCCTTCGAGGCGCAGCTTGCCTTTTTCCTTGGCGCCGCTTTCCCCGTGATTCGCGACGTAGTCGGCGAATGAAATCACCTCGGCGCGGATGAAGCCGTGCTCGAAATCCGTGTGGATGACGCCCGCGGCCTGCGGTGCAGTAGCACCCGCGCGCACGGTCCACGCGCGAACTTCCTTGGGGCCCGCGGTAAAATAAGTTTGCAATCCGAGCAGCGCATAGGCGCCGCGGATCACTCGATCGAGCCCAGGCTCGCTCAATTGCAACTCGCGTAAGAACTCGGCGCGATCACCGGAGTCGAGCTGCGCAATTTCGGCCTCGATGGCGGCGCATACGGGCACCACGACGGCTCGTTCAGAGGCCGCAAGCGTGCGCACCGCATCGAGCCGTGGATTGTTTTCGAAACCGCTCTCATCGACGTTGGCCACATACATGACGGGCTTAGCGGTGAGCAGATGGAGATCTCGCAGCAAAGCGCGCTCGTTTGCATCGAGAGTCAAGCCGCGAACGGCTCTACCCGCATCGAGATGAGTGCGCACGCGCTCATACACATCGCGCTGCTTCAGCGCGTCCTTATCGGCTGCTTTTGCAGCTTTCGCCGCGCGCTGCAAGGCGCGCTCGATGGTCTCGAGATCCGATAGCGCAAGCTCGGTGTCGATGACCTCGATATCCCGCCGTGGATCGACGCCGCCCGCAACGTGCACGATGTCGTCATTCTCGAAACAGCGCACGACGTGCGCGATGGCATCGACTTCGCGAATGTGCGCAAGAAACTTGTTGCCCAGCCCCTCGCCCTTCGACGCACCGGCCACCAGCCCGGCAATGTCCACGAATTCGACCGAAGCCGGCACTATTTTTTCGGGCTTGACGATCTGCGCGAGCTCGGCGAGGCGCGAATCAGGCACGGGCACCACGCCCACGTTCGGATCAATGGTGCAGAACGGATAATTTTCCGCTGCGATTTGCGCGCTGGTCAGCGCATTGAACAAAGTGGATTTGCCAACGTTGGGCAGCCCGACGATGCCGCAGCGAATGGCCACTAGACTTTCGCCGTCCGCGTGTGCAGCAACGTCATGGCGCGCTCAGACCCTTGTTCCGCCATGGCCATGACGGCATCCGCCGCCTCGGCGACGCAATCGAACAAGGCCGTCTCCTGCTCTCTGGGCGCGCGGCTCAACACGTAGTCGAGCACCTCTCCCTTCTTGCCCGGATGCCCGATGCCCAATCGAATGCGCCAAAAATGATCGCCGATGTGAGTGATGCAGTCGCGCAGCCCGTTGTGGCCCCCGTGACCGCCGCCGCGTTTCAGGCGCACCGTCCCCACCGGTAGATCGAGCTCATCGTGCGCGATGAGCACATCGCACGACTCGATCTTGAAATAATCCATGAGTTGCCGCACCGCGATGCCGCTGCGATTCATATAGGTTGTCGGCTTCAATAGAGTCACTTCGCGCTGCGCGATGACGATTCGCGCCGTCTCCCCGGAAAATTTGCGGTAGTCGCGAAACTCGGCGCCCGCGCGTCGCGCGAGTAGATCGACGAGCCAGAACCCGGCGTTATGCCGCGTCACCTGGTGCTCGGCGCCGGGGTTGCCAAGACCCACGATGATTTTGATGGGCTCGCCGCTCACGCGGCGAATTCCTCATGAGCATGAATGCCGCGACGGTGGGCTGGAGCTTGCAAAGAAAAAAGGCCGCCCGCAAGGGCGGCCTGATGCGCGTACAAAATGCCCGCTCTATTTCTTTGCGTCTTTCTTGACAGGCTCTTTTTTCGCATCGTCCTTTTTGGCCGGCTCGGCTTTCTTCGCATCCGCAGCGGACGCAGTGCCCGCTGCCGGCGCAGCAGCGGCGGCTCCCTCGGCGGGGGCGGCCTCTGCAGCCGCGGCCTCCGGTTCTTCCGCTCGTGGGCTGTGAATGGCCACCACGCCCGCATCGCCCTTGAGCAGATCGAGCAATTGCACGTTTTGCGGCACCGCGATCTGAGACAGATGGATGCTCTCATTCAAACCGAGGTTGGATAAATCAACTTCAATGTACTCGGGCAAATCCTTCGGCAAGCACAGCACTTCGACTTCGGTGCGCAAGTGCGACACGATGCCGCCCTGCGTTTTCACGCCCGGCGCCACAGCCTCGCCCTTGAAATGCAGCGGGATGCTGATGCGAATCTTTTCGTTTTCTTCCACCCGCTGAAAATCGATGTGCAGCACCGCATTCTTGAACGGATGGCGCTGCACGTCCTTCAAAATCGCCGCCTGCGTCTCTTCTCCCACCTTGAGGCTGATGATGGTCGAGTAGAAACGCTCGTTCTCCAACATCAATGCCAGCTTTTGATGACTCACGGTGAGCGGGCGCGCATCACGGTGGGCACCATACAGAATGGCGGGGACGCTACCGGCGCGGCGCAGCCTACGGCTTGCATTCTTGCCGTGCGCCTCCCGAACCTCAGCAATCAATTCGAATGACGTTTTCATGAATCACCTCTTTCCAATTTCCTTCGCAAGCATCCACATGCCTTCAATCGATATACAACGAGCTCACCGACTCATCATCGCTGATGCGCCGGATCGTTTCGGCGAGCAAGCCAGCCACACTCAGCTGCCTGATCTTCGGGCACGCACGCGCTGCCGCGGAGAGCGGAATCGTATCGGTCACCACCAGCTCATCCAGCACCGATGCGCCGATGAGATCGATGGCCGAGCCCGACAAGACCGCGTGCGTGATGTAAGCCACCACGTTCACCGCACCTTCGTCCTTCAGCGCCTGCGCGGCGACACACAAGGTGCCGGCGGTATCGACCATGTCGTCGATCAGCACGCAATTCTTACCCTCCACTTCGCCGATGATATTCATGACGCGCGCCTCATTGGCTCGCGGCCGGCGCTTGTCGATGATTGCAAGTTCTGCATCATCCAGCTGCTTGGCGAGCGCGCGCGCGCGCACCACGCCGCCGACATCGGGCGACACGACAATCATGTTCGTCTCGCGCTGCTTCCACGCATCGCCCAGAAGCACCGGGGAGGCATACACATTATCCACCGGAATATCGAAAAAACCTTGGATCTGATCGGCGTGCAAATCCACCGTGAGCAGCCGGTCGACGCCCGCGCTCGCAATCATGTTCGCCACCAGTTTCGCGGTGATGGCGACCCGGGTCGCGCGCGGCCGCCGGTCCTGCCGCGCATAACCAAAATAAGGCACGACCGCCGTGATGCGCGAAGCGGAGGCTCGGCGGCACGCATCGGTCATGACCAACAGTTCCATCAAGTGATCATTGGCCGGCGGGCTCGTTGGCTGCACGATGAACACATCGCGCCCGCGTACGTGCTCCATGAGCTCGGCATCGACTTCACCATCGCTGAAGCGACCGACGTGGGCGCGGCCCATCGGCACATGCAGCTGCTTCGCAATATCCTGCGCCAGCAACGGATTGGCATTGCCCGAAAAAATGGCCAGCGCATTGCGGCCTGGGTCTGGCCCGCGGCTACTCATGAATCACCCACACCGCTCGCAAACGGCGAGCGATGATACACGATCGGCTGGCGGAATACGTCGCGGCGAATTGGCGCGTCATATGTCGCACAGTCCGCAGATTTAGTGCATGCAGGCACTCATGCGGCGGACATCACGGACTCGAGCGCCCGCGTCAGGCGTGCCTGGCCGGGGAAATAATGCCACTCGAGGGAGAGCGGATACGGCGTATCCCAACCGGTCACGCGTTCGATGGGCGCTTTCAGATGCCAAAAGCATTGCTCTTGCACGGTTGCAACAAGCTCGGCGCCAAAACCCCCGAAGCGCGTCGCCTCATGGGCAATGACGCAACGTCCGGTCTTGCGAATCGATTCCGCAATGGTCTCGACATCGAGCGGCACCAGCGTTCTCACGTCGATGATCTCCGCATCGATCGCCAGTGCTCTTACGGCTGCCTCAGCCACGAACACCATGGTGCCATAGCAGAGAATCGTAACTTCCGCGCCGGGCCGAACGATCTGCGCCTTCCCAATTTGCACCGTGTAATAATCTTCGGGCACTGCGCCGGCCGGGTGGCCGTTCCACGACTGGGCTGGCGCATTTGCGTTGCCATCGAACGGCCCGTTGTACAAGCGTTTTGGCTCGAAAAAAATGACCGGGTCATTATCTTCGATGGAGGAAATGAGCAGCCCTTTGGCGTCGTAGGGATTCGACGGCATGACCACTTTCAGGCCTGACACGTGAGCAAACAGCGCTTCAGGGCTTTGGGAGTGAGTCTGTCCACCGCGAATGCCGCCGCCACAGGGCGTGCGAATCGTGACAGGCGCATAGAAATCGCCAGCGCTGCGATAGCGTAACCGCGCCAGCTCACTCACGATCTGGTCATATCCCGGATACATGTAATCGGCAAACTGGATCTCCACCACCGGGCGCATCCCGTTGACGCCCATCCCAATCGCCGTACCGATCATGCCGCTTTCGGCGATCGGGGTATCCAACACGCGATGTTCGCCATACTTTTTCTGCAGGCCATCGGTGACTCGGAATACGCCGCCGAAGTAGCCCACGTCCTGCCCCAGAACGATGACTGAACGATCGCGCCCCAGCATCACATCCAGTGCAGAGTTGAGCGCCTGCACCATATTCATTTGCGCCATCGTTACCGCTGCTCCATTCGCATCTGCTCGCGTTGCTTTTGCAAATGCTCCGGCATGATTTCAAACACGTCTTCGAACACCAAGGCGGGATCGAGCCACGGACCCTGGTTCAATGCGCCGTAGCTCAACGCCTCCTTCCAGTCTTGCGCGACCTGTGCCTCGAGCTCCGTGGCGAGCGCCGCGTGCTGAGCCTCCGACCACTCGCCACGCGCGACGAGATACTGTTTCAAGCGCTCCATCGGATCACCGAGCGGCCATTGCGCGTACTCCTTCGCGGCCCGGTAGCGCGTCGGGTCATCGCTGGTCGAGTGTGCAGCGGCACGATAAGTCACCAGCTCGATGAGTGTGGCACCTGCGCCGCTGCGCGCCCTTTCCTGCGCCCACTGCGTAGCGGCGTACACCGCGAGGAAATCATTGCCGTCCACGCGCAGACCTGCGATTCCACAGCCTGGCCCGCGTGCTGCAAACGTCTGCCGCTCCCCACCCGCGATGCGCTGAAAAGTCGATATCGCCCACTGATTGTTTACGACATTGAGAACGATCGGGGCGCGGTAAATGGCCGCGAAAATTACGGCCTGGTAAAAATCTCCCTCCGCCGTGCTGCCGTCGCCGGTCCACGCCGCGGCGATGCGATCCTCGCCTTTGAGCGCCGCCGCCATGGCCCATCCCACGGCTTGAGGCAACTGCGTCGCCAGGTTGGCCGAGATCGAAAAAATATTGCCTTCCGCCCACTGATACAGGACCGGCAATTGCCGCCCCTTGCACATATCACGGGTGTTCCCGAAAGTTTGGCACATGAGGTCAACCAGTGACCGGCCGCGGACAACGAAAAGACCCTGATTGCGATAAGAAGGAAAGAGCATATCGGTCGGCCGCAGTGCCATGCCCTGCGCCACCGAGACGGCCTCTTCTCCCAAGCTCGATACATAAAAGCTGATCTTTCCCTGGCGATGCGTCTGATACATCCGCTCGTCAAAAAAACGTGTGAGCAACATGAAGCGCAGCCCCGCACGCAACACATCGGCATCCAGGTGCGGGGCCCATGGCCCGACAGCACGATGCTGATCATCGAGCACTCTGATCAATCCAGTCGCGAGCTGGAGCGTATCGCCAAAGTCAACGGTTGGCTCTGGCCGCGCGAGCGCGCCCGCCGGAGCTAGTTTCAAATAGCTGAAATCCGGAGCGCTGCCCGGGCGGGAAGAGCTTTTCGGAATATGCAGACGCGAGCGAGGGTACGCGGGTTCGCGCTGGCCATTCGTTGACGAAGTCTGCCCTGCGGATATCGAGGAAGATGGATTCTTCATGGAAGTTGCCCTAATTAGTTTGCTCAATCGCCGCTGTGCTCAATCGCCGCCGTGCTTTCGCGCATGGGCCAGAAGCGCGTCTCAAATATCAACCACGCGCACGCCTGAGTCAAAGTAACTGCACGCGAGTGCAGCAGTATTCTGTCGGTTGTCAACACTGCAGTAGTGGCTTCCATAGGAGAACAAGGCAAGACCGGCAAGATCCGGAAGGATTTTAGAGCAATTACGTGGATCGTGGGTTTCCAGCATGACTGCATTTTGGATATGAGCACGCAGGCCTTCCCAGGCTCGTGTCAATGCGCTAGCTTTGCAGTCGGCAAATGACCTTCAAATTTTGAAACGCGCGAAAACCTTCGGCGCCTCCCTCGTAACCGTAACCGCTGTCCTTGATGCCTCCATAGGGGGTATCCGCGGACACCCCTTTCAAGCAGTTGACGCTCACGGCCCCGGATTCGAGTCGAGCCGCAACGGTGTTGATGGTTGTATTGGACCGGGAGAACACGAATGAGGCCAGGCCGTAACGGGTCGAATTGGCGCGTGTTATTGCATCTTCGGTGTCGCTGAACCGTTCGATCGGCAAGATCGGGCCAAATGGCTCTTCAGACATAATGGCCGCATCGGGGGGTACATCCGTCAGCAATGTCGGCGGCCAATAGAATCCTTTGCGAGGGATCCGCGCACCGCCAGTCAACACCTTCGCGCCGCGACGGCGTGCATCGTCGGTGAGCTGCTTCATAGAGTCGATTCGCCGCGCATTGGCCATCGGACCCATGGAGGTGTCGGATGCGTTGCCCGGACCCACGGTGATCTCCTGTACGGCAGAGATCATGCGCTCGACGAACGAGTCATAGAGTGATTCCTGCACGTAGATGCGGCTCGGTGCGTTGCAGCTCTGACCGGCACATTCGAATTTATAGTCGCGAATGGCACGCACCGCTGCCTCTAGATCGCAATCGTCAAATACGAGTACAGCGGCATGCCCCCCCAGCTCGAGCACGCAACGCTGCAGTTGCGGAGCCGCCAGCGCAGCAAGATGCCGACCCACGCTGGTCGAGCCCGTAAAGGTCACCGCCCTGATGACGGGCGATCTGAGGAGATGATCGGAAATCATCGCAGGTTCCCCGAACAGCAAGCTCGCCGTACCGCTCGGGGCGCCGGCCGTGAGTAGAGCGGACACCACCGCGGTCGCTGCACTCGGCGTCTCCTCCGCCGCTTTCAAAATGACAGGACAGCCTGCCGCCAACGGCGCAGATAACTTGCGCGCGGCAAGCACGGCAGGATAGTTCCACGGCGTAAAGGCGGCCACGACCCCGAGCGCCTCCGGATGGAGGGTGCGCTCATCACTGGTCCGTAGGGGCTCGCTAAATTTTTCGGCATGGCTTCCGTTCCATTCCAGCGTCTCGATGGCCCGCAAGAATTCGCCGTGCGCCTCGCCGATCGTCTTGCCTTGCTCTTCCGAGAGTGCCTGCGCGGATTCTTGAATACCCTCGCGCAAAATAGCGGCCGCCCGCATCAAGATTTCACCGCGCACTTTGGGAGCGGTTCTCGACCAGCCTTGGAATGCTCGGGTAGCGCCGTGCAATGCCTGCTCGATGTCCTGCGCCGACGCACAGGCCACTTCGCCCAAGGTCTCTTCCGTGGCTGGGTTGATCAGCGGGCGCGACTTGCGATCCGCAGCGGACTGCCAAGATCCGTTAATGCAGAGTTCATAGCGTCGGATAGAACTTGCCATCGGCGATCTCGGACAGAAGGACTCGACTCTAATGCAGCCCCGTCGAATGAGCCCATTGCGCAGTGGTCTCGAGGACGCGGCGCAACCGAGCGAGCAACTCAGCCGTCTCATCTTCGGTGATGATGAGAGGCGGACATAACGCAATCGTGTCACCCACCACGCGAATCACCATATTATTCTCGAGAGCCGTTGCAAATGCCTTGGCGCCCGCTTTTCCAAAATCCTCAAATGGGCGCCGGACGGAACCATCCGGCAGCATTTGCAGCGCAGCCGCCAAGCCAACGCCACGCACTTCGCCCACCAGGGGAATTTCAGCAGCAAGCTTCCGCAACTTCGCTTGAAATATTTTTCCAATGCGGGCGGCGTTTCCGACGAGGTCTCGCTCTTGAATGATCTTCAGATTTTCCAGACCTACCGCAGTCGCCACCGGGTGGCCCGTCGTAGTAAATCCGTGACTAAACGATCCGAGCTTCGCGGAATTATCGGCAATCGCATTATAGATTTTTTCGGTGAACATGATCGCGGCCAGCGGCATGTACGACGAAGTGATTTGCTTGGAGAGCACCATGATATCCGGCTCGAATTCATACAGGATACAACCGAACATTGTCCCCAAACGTCCGAAGCCACAGACGACCTCGTCAGCCACTAGGACGATGTCATGTTTGCGGCACAACGCTTGAATGCCCTGCCAATAGCCTTTAGGGGCAGGGAGGACACCGGCTCCGGACATGAGGGGCTCACCAATGAACCCCGCAATCGTCTCCGGACCCTCCTTGAGGATAACCGCTTCGGCTTCTGCGAGGAGCCGCGCAACGTACTGTTCCTCGGACTCGCCTTCCAACCCAAAGCGACTGAAGTGTGGGCAGGACAGATGGATGACGGGAATCGCCGGCAGGTCGAAATCGCGGTGCGCCGTAGGGAGCCCGGTAAGGCTGCCTGAAGCAATCGTGATGCCGTGATAAGCATTCGTGCGCGCCAGAAACTTTTTCTTCTTCGGACGCCCGAGCGCATTGTTCATGTACCACAACATCTTCACGACGGTATCGTTGGCCTCGGATCCCGAGTTGGCAAAGGACACCCGTGTCAACTGCGGCGGCGACATCTCAACCAGCTTTTCCGCGAGCCGTATGTTCGGCTCATGAGACATGTGCGTGAACGTATGGTAGAAGGGCAGCTTGGCCATTTGCTTCATGGCGGCTTCGACCAGGCGCGGCTCACTGAAGCCCACCGCAACAGACCAGAGCCCCGCAAAGCTCTCTAGATATTTTTTCCCCTCGGTATCGTAGACATAGATACCCTCCCCCCGCTCCATCACCAGCGGACCTTTCGCTTCATGAGCCCGCGCATTGGTAAACGGGTGCATGCTGCTGCCGATATCGGCGGCGCTCAGCGCTTTGGATTTTTGATTCGTCACAGTGCGATTCCGGTGCGGTTGGAGAGAAGAGTTTCCGCTACATTCATTCTACGCGCGCGATTTTTCACATCCTACGCGCGGGATTTCTCACGTTTCAATCCCGACATTTCACTGATCACTTGATCCGTCGTACGCACTCGACAGTAATGCCCGCCCATGGATGCAATCGACGTCGTGTGATTGTCCGGCGTATCGGCGGCGCAACAATCTTCAACTTCGGTGACCATGAAGCCGCGGTCAGCCGCATCGCGGATGGCCGACTCGACGCACTGGTCGGTCACCACGCCATAGATGAGTAGATATTCGATATTCAAGTTGCGCAGAACGTATTCGATGTTCGTCGAGTTGAAGACACCGGAAGAGGTCTTCGGAATGAGGATCTCACCCGGCAGCGGAGCAACCTCCGGGATGACTTGAGCCTCCCATGCGCCCTTCGGATTATGGATACCAGAAATCTTGTGATCCAAGCTCCGGTCGCGGCCATCCAAAGTCAGACTTTCGATGACCGTGTAGATGACCTCGATCCCCGCTTCGCGCGCGGCCTTCTGCAACCGAACTTGATTGGGGATGACGATATCGGCCAGACGCTCGTACAACTCACGTTTCTTCGATTGAGGCGTTCCCTTAATTCGCGACTGAGCCAAGAGCTCCGCATTGAACTCGATATTTTGCATATCGACACTCAGCAACGCGGTACGGCTCGGAACGAATGGCCGCTCCCTGTAAGCTCCGTCTGCGGCATCAATCGGCGGCGGTTGGTACATGAATAGGCCTTTTGGTCAGAGTGCGAGACAGGACTGTAATTAATAATACAAAAAATGGAAAGATGCATATATTAGTTACATAAGAAACGGCCACAGCGCGCATGAGTTAAGCTTGAATCGGCAATGATTCAGATGAAAGAACGGGGACCAGGAGCGGCGATGAATGCGCCCGTCGCGACGCTTGGCGATCGAGTCGTCGCGAGCATGCCGTCATTCAGCAGCGCCGAACGCCGGGCGGCGCGAGCGCTGCTCGCCCGTTACCCGACC
Organism: uncultured Steroidobacteraceae bacterium; assembly: GCA_964247385.1. Classification (GTDB taxonomy): domain Bacteria; phylum Pseudomonadota; class Gammaproteobacteria; order Steroidobacterales; family Steroidobacteraceae; genus TMP-86. The sequence continues at coordinate 17,190 of CAXTUB010000010.1, forward strand.
ACCGGCATGGAAACCGTGGCGCTTTTCGCGGAGCGCGCGAAAGTGAGCGGGCCCACCATTCTTCGCTTCGTCACGAAACTGGGTTTTCCGAGCTATCCGGAATTCCGCCGCGCGCTGCGCGAAGAAATGGAAAAACGAGCTGAATACTCCGTGACGCCGCCGCCAGTGAGTGGAACTTCGGATGCTTTATCCGTACTGGGGGCTAGTCTCGCGGATGCGGTGCAACGATCGATTGGCATGGCCGGCGAGCTCGAAATCGCTCGATTGACCGAAGTACTCGTGGACGAAAGACGCCAAATCTTCTTGCTGGGCGGAGACTACACAGAGCCGGCGGCCCAGCATCTGGAGTTCTATCTTCGAAAGATGCGCGGCCGCATCCGAATGCTTTCGCCGCGTTTGATGTATCGAGCGGATGAGTTGGCCGAAATTAAAAAGCGGGACGTCGTGATTCTGTTCGATATCCGGCGTTACCAGGCCGACACCATTACGACAGCCGAAATTGCCAAGTCTCGCGGCGCGGTCGTTGTGTTGTTTACTGACCAATGGATGTCCAGCGTTGCGCAAGTGGCTGACTTCGTCATGCGTGCGCACGTGGATGTGCCCTCGCCCTGGGACAGCCTGATTGGCTTCATTGCCCTGGTCGAAGTGCTCGCGCTGTCGATCGCCGCTAAACAATGGCCGAACGCGAAGAGTCGTTACGAGAGCACTGAGCGCATCCGCGCGAAGCTTACCCCGTAGAAGCGCGTTGAACCGCGGTGAGCGCATTGATCGGAGCATGGAGAGATTGCGGACAACAGGAGGGTCTTGTAATAAATAATACGAATCTTGTGCTTTAACATCGATTCGTTGCATTAGAATCATCAGAATTCCTTGCGCGGGGAGCCCCGATGAATGCCTAGTTGCGAAGAACGCCCAGTATCACTGCAAGTGCGTGAGAGAACTGGGAGCGGGGGTGAGCAATAGATGCGGACAGGTGGCATGTCGATCAAGCGGGAAAATTTAATTACGGTTTGCTGCAGCGACATTGCAGGGCAGGTGCGCGGCAAGGGTTTTGCCGTTGCTCAACTTGGAGATCGGCGGCGTTTCGGCGTGGGTTGGACTCCTGGCAACGTCATGCTGAATTGTTTCAATCTCATTCCCCCTTCGCCTTTTGGTGTCTCCGGCGACTTGATGCTGATTCCGAGTTCCGATGGCGACTTCGTCTTGGATTACGGCGACGGTAGTCCCGTCGAGCACTCAATTCTGGGCGACATTGTCACGATGAAAGGCGAGCCGTGGGAGTGTTGCACCCGGGCATTCCTGCGTCGCGCATTGGACGCGCTCGAAAAGGCGGGCTTTCGCTTATTTTCGAGTTTCGAGCATGAATTTTGGCTGGAAGGGGCCGAACAACGCGCCGGCAACGCGTATGGCATCAGCAAATTACGGGGCATCGAGGAATTGATCGGGGATTTTCTCGGTGCGCTGCGGGCCAATGGCATTCCTCCGGACACTTTCTTGCCCGAAGGCGGCTTCCAGCAATTTGAGGTCACGGTCGAGCCAAGCATTGGAATGTTCGCCGCGGATCACGCAGTCAAGCTTCGAGAAATTCTTCGTTCGGTGGCGCGCCGACACGGCCGCCGGGTCAGTTTTTCGCCGGTGATCAAACTTGGCGGAGTGGGCACCGGCTTGCACCTGCACTTCAGCCTGCTCGACATGAAGGGCCGGCCTGTGTTTTACCAGCCCGGCAATCCCGGTGATTTGAGTGCCATTGCCGCTTCTTTTGCGGCAGGCATCGTTCGACATGCTCGCGCACTATGCGCCGTGACGGCCCCCAGCTTTATCTCCTATGAGAGACTGAAGCCTAATTCGTGGTCCGCCTGTTACGCCAATCTGGCCTACCGCCACCGTGAGGCCATGGTGAGAATCTGTCCATACCCCGAGGCTGAAGGGGTGGACATTGCCAAGCGCTTCAATCTGGAATTTCGTGCAGCAGACAGCGCCGGGAGTCCCTACTTGCAACTCGGCATGCTCGTGTACGCGGGCCTTGCCGGAATTAAAGACTCGTTGCCCGCCCCCGACATTACTGCGAGAGATCTCGACGCATTGTCGCCCGCTGAGCGCGCGAAACTCGGCATCAAGGATCTTCCCCGCAGCTTGAGCGAGGCGCTCGACGCGCTTGAAGCGGATGCGGAAGCGATGAGTTGGTTGGGTCCAGTTCTTTCGAAGGTCTATGTCATGCACAAACGAGGGGAAATCGCGGCCTGCGCGGACCGCGATATGGGTGAGCTCTGTTCTGATTATGCGCTGGCCTACTGATGACCCGTCGTGATCTAACGCCGCAAAGCACGCTGCTGACTGCGGGAGATCCTGACCCCGTTGGCATACGCAACGGGGATGCTCAATCTCCGTTTTTCATGTTTTGCGATCACGCGGGCAATGCCGTTCCGAAAGCACTCGATCATCTTGGTCTTTCCACCGCCGAGCTGAATCGTCATATTGGAATTGATATTGGTATCCTCGGCGTGAGCGAGCGGTTGTCCGATCTGTTGTCCGCTCCACTCATTTTCCAACGCTACTCGCGACTCGTCATCGAATGTAATCGTGTGCTTTCCGCGCCTGATCTGATCGCGCTTGAATCGGATGGGACTGTCGTGCCCGGCAATGCGCATTTGACGAGTGAGGACCGCGAGCGCCGGCTCGACGAAATCGTCAACCCTTATCGCCGCGAGGTCCTGGCCCTTCTCGAGCAGCGGGCCGCGTTGGGGCAGCCTACCGTCATTCTCTCGATGCACAGTTTTACACCAATGCTTCGGTCCAAGCCTCAAGCACGGCCTTGGCAGGTGTGCATGTGCGTCGCGCACGACAGCCGATTCACCCAGCATCTTCTGCCGCTTCTCGATGCGGAAAACTTGACTGTCGGCCGCAACGAGCCTTATGGCATCGATCCGACGCTCGAGTATTCCGTCCCAACCTACGCGGAAGCCCGCGGGCTACCCTATGCGGAGTTTGAGATCCGGCAAGATCTGATCACCGATGCGGCTGGACAGGTCGAATGGGCCGAACGGCTCGCCAGAGTCATCCCCGAGGCATACCGCAGCTTCAGCGCATCCGCGTGATCCTCTCGGGGCAGTGCGCGCCGCTTCCCGGCATGAGCTGTTGAGGGGAGGTCAGCGGATGGAGAGCTCTTCGTTCCCCGTTTCGGGACAACGCTCCGAAATTCCGTTGCTTCGTACCTCGGGATTGACAAAGTCGTTCCGCCGGTTCACCGCTCTTTCGAACCACTCCGTTTCGATTTATGAGCGCGAGATCATCGGCATCATTGGGCCGAATGGTTCTGGTAAAAGCACGCTCTTCAATCTCGTGAGCGGGTTTTCGACGCCCACGTCAGGCCTCATCGAGTTCAGAGGCAAGCCCATTCAACGCCTGACGCAGTCAGAAATTGTTTCCGCTGGCATTGCTCGCACATTTCAAGGATCGCGTCTGTTCGGCTCCCTCACGTGCGAAGACAACGTCCTCGCCGCCGCGCAATTGCGCCATCCAATCGGCGCCGCACCCAGCCTCTTCCGGGGCCGTCAATTCCGCGATCGCGCGATTGCGGCTGAAAGGATTGCAAGGGAATTGCTCGACTTCATGGGTCTTCGATCCAAGGCAAACCAGTTGGCCGCTGAGCTCGCTTACGGCGACCAGCGCCGGCTGGAAATAGCCCGCGCGCTCGCGACGCGCCCACAGATGTTGCTGCTCGATGAGCCAGCCGCAGGGCTCGACTCTCACGAGACGAAGCATCTTGTCGGGTTGATCCGCGAGATCAGAGATCGATACGCTACTGCGATCGTCGTAGTCGAGCACGACATGGATCTCATCATGAGTGTCTGCGAGCGGATCCAGGTATTTTCCGCCGGAGAGGTGATCTGTCTCGGCGAGCCCGAACAGGTTCGCACTCACCCGCGCGTGCGGGAGGTTTACTTGGGCGATGCCTAAGGCCCAAAGCCCTCTACTGGCCGTCGATGCGTTGGAAGTGCGTTTCGGCAATATCCGCGCGCTGAAGGGCGTATCGCTCGAGGTGCAACGCGGCGAGGTCGTGGCGCTGATGGGCGCGAATGGCGCTGGCAAGAGCACGATGTTGCGCACGATCTCAGGTCTTCAACGAGCAGCTTCCGGCACGATTCGTTTCGCCGGCCAGGCAATCGAGGACTTCGCGCCCGCGCGCATTGTCCGTCTCGGTCTGTCGCAAAGCCCGGAAGGTCGACGCGTGTTCGGTGCCCTGACCGTGGCCGACAACCTTCGCTTGGGAGCCTGTACGCGCTCGCGTTCAGCCGGAGTCGCGGAAGACATCGAACGCATGCTCGCCTTGTTTCCTATCCTCCGTGTCCGATGGCGGCAGCTGGCCGCCACGTTATCCGGGGGCGAACAGCAACAACTCGCGATTGCGCGAGCCCTCATGGCGGCACCGCAAATGTTACTGTTGGATGAGCCGTCGCTCGGGGTCGCGCCAATCATCGTCCGACAGCTTTTCGAAGCACTGGCCGGACTCAAGCAAAACGGAATGACGATGCTTCTCGTCGAACAAAATATGACCTTGGCGCTCCAACTCGCCGACCGCGCCTACGTGCTTCGAACCGGATCGGTGGTGCTGGACGGAACCGCGTCCGCCCTGCTGTCCGATGATCGGGTCGCACAAGCCTACTTAGGGGGCTCGCAGTGAATCACGCGCAATACCTCGCGCAACAACTGATCAACGCCTTGAGTCTCGGCAGTCTCTATGCCTTGGTTGCCGTGGGTCTTTCGATCATATTCGGCGTTCTGAAACTCACTAACTTCGCGCACGGGGATGTGATGATGGTCGGTGCGTTTGCGGCCGCCCTCACCCTGGCGCTCGGGATGCCGTTCATTCCCGCACTCGGTTGTGGGGTAGTCGCTGGCGCCTTGATGGGTTTCTTCATCGAGCGTCTCATCTATCGGCCCATACGCCATGCGCCGGACGTGACGCGCCTATTGACCACTCTAGCGGTGACTTACATTCTCGAGAATTTGGGCGTTTTGCTCTTTACCTCCTCGCCTCGCAATTTCCCGTTACCCGATGCGCTCAATCGCTCCTGGGAAGGGTTACAGGGCGCGATCACCATCACGAGCATCAGCGTGCTGACCGTGTCGCTCACGGTGGCCTCGCTGATCGGACTGTGGTGGTTCATGAATCGAACGACCGTAGGGCTCGGCATGCGCGCTGCGGCGGAGGATATCTCGGCGGCTCATCTGGTTGGATTGGATGTCAACCGCATCATGATGATTGCTTTCGTGCTCGCCTCGGCTCTGGCCGGCTTGGCAGGCGTCTTGTGGGCCGCTCAAGCAGGGGTGGTTGAGCCGCAGATGGGATTCACTCCGATGCTCAAGGCGTTCGTCGCGGCCATCATCGGCGGCTTTGGCTCCATTGCCGGGGCGCTGATCGGCGGGTATATGCTGGGCGCCCTCGAGGTGTTCATCGTCGCTTTCCTGCCGGAATCCGTGGCGGGTTACCGCGACGCCATCGTCTTCGCATTGCTCATTGCCTTCTTGTTGGTTCGTCCCGGCGGTCTTCTGCAGCCGTTTCGCGAAGTCAAGCTGTGAGCCTATCCATCCAATCCCTATTGAAGGGGCTGGGCGCGTTCATCGTTATCGGGTTCATCGCCTTCGACCCGCCGTTGCTCTTCAACGATTACATCGTTCGCATCATTCTGCTCATGGCGCTCAACAGCATCTTGGTGTTGTCGCTGTCGTTGAGTAATGGCTTCACCGGAGTCTTTTCGTTGGGGCACGTCGGCTTCATCGGTTTGGGAGCCTACGTATCGGGCATTTTGTCTCTGACCTTCAGCCAAAAGATCGCGTTGCTCCCGCACCTCCCGCCGTTCTTGATGCACCTTACGTTGGGCTTCTTGCCCACCACGGTGTTGGCAGGATTGGTTGCGGCTGCGCTCGCCGTGATCGTTGGATATCCGCTGATGCGATTGTCGGGCTACTTCGTCTCGGTAGCCACCATGGGCTTTCTGATCATCGTCAATGTGATATTGATCAACGCTTCCGACTTCACCCGCGGCGCCCACACGTTCACCGGCGTGCCGCTCGACTCGACGCTGCCTTGGGTCGTAGGATGGCTGGTACTTGCCATCGCGGTCCTGGCGCGCCTCGTCTATTCTCCTTTTGGAAAATCGATGAAAGCCATACGGGATGATACGATCGCCGCAAGCGCGATCGGCATCCATGTGCTGCGTGTTCGACTGATCGCCTTCAGCGTAGGAGCCTTTTTTGCGGGCGTGGGCGGCTCTCTCTATGCTCATTACATCGGCTCGTTCTCACCGGCGGCATTTTACTTTTCTCTGACCTTCAATCTCATCGCCATGCTCGTCCTCGGCGGAATGAGCTCCATCAGCGGTGCCGTCATCGGCGTGATCGTTGTTTCTCTATTGTCTGAATTCCTTCGCTCGGTGGAGCGTGGATTCACTGTCGGCGCTTGGACCGTTCCGCCGTTGTACGGGGCGAGCCAGATTGCGCTCGGGCTCATCTTGATTCTCATCATGATCTTCAGGCCCCAAGGCATCATGGGACATCGAGAGATCGGCTGGCGGCGGCGTGGAGTGGATGGCGCGCCACATCGCGAGCCCGAATCCTCATGACTCTGCGAAGAATATTGTTGCAGGCGGCTCTGCTCATTGGAGTGGTCACGCAACGCGCGTTCGCGCTCGAGCCGGTCAAGATCGGTTTCCCCGCCAATTTGACGGGTCCGATGTCTCCCTTCGAAAGACCCATGTTGAACGGGGCTCAAGTAGCCGCCTTGGAGATCAACGCGGCACATGGCGTGCTGGGCGGGCCCCTCGAGCTCGTCGTGTACGATGCCAAGACCGACCCTACCGTCACATCGACGATTGCGAGCCGGATGATTTACAGCGACAAGGTGGTCGGCATCATCGGCTTTGTCGATTCTGACTCGGTGCTCGCCATGGGCCCGCAAATCCAAAAGGCGCGCATCCCCATGATTACTCCGGGCGCGACCTCGCCGAAGCTGCCGGCGCAAGTTGGCGATCAAATATTTCTATCGGCGTTTGGAGACAACGTACAGGCGGCGGCGGGCGCCGAGTTTGTGTTGACCGCTTGGCATGCCAAGACAGCGTATCTGATGACCGATAGCAGTACCGAATACACGAATCTTCTGGCGGATTATTTCGTCGCGGCATTTGAGCACGGCGGCGGAAAGTTGTTGGGGAAGGCAAACTATCGAAGCGGCGATAAGAATTTCAGCGCGCAGATCGCAAGAATTAAATCGTTATCGAAGCCGCCCGCATTCATCTACTGTGCATCGAATACCGACGAGGCCGGCTTGATCATCAAACAGCTGAGGCAGGCCGGCGTCAAACTTCCCGTGGTGGGCGGTGATGGGTTGGACTCTCCTTTGTTGGCGGAGGTCGCGGGTCAAGCTGCCAACGACATTTATTTCACAACGCACACGTTCCTGGGTGAGGGCTCCTCGGCGGACGTGCGCGCTTTCATGACGAGCTACGAAAAATTCACGGGGCATTTTCCTGAAAATGCTTTCGCGGCGCTCGGCTATACGGCGGTCCGCCTCATGGCAGATGCAATCACCCGAGCCGGTTCCATCGAGCCGGGGAGGATTGCCGCTGCACTGGCGGCGACGTCCGGGTTCCAAGGCATCACGGGCACGATTACCTATCGTCCCGGTGAGCACATCCCCTCCAAGAGCGTGACCATTGTCAATATTCAACGACAGAAATCCAAGAAAGTGGGCGAAATCATGCCTTCTTTCGTTCCAGAGCCTTGATCAACTCCGGTCTTTAGCGAGTATCCACATGTTCATTGACACGCGTGCGAAATTGTCTCCTCTCTCGGGCAAGCAACAACGCCAGACGCGATTGCAATGCAAAAGTCGTGGTTGCGCGACCGCGCTGCTCATGGTGGTTTTGGTTGGACTGACGTCTTGCCAGCCGAAGTCACCGGCACAATCCACCCCTCGCGCCGCCGCGGCGGCGCCGTACGCTGCCGTGGATGCAGCACGTCTGGCGAATGCGGCGCGCGAGCCGGATCAATGGTTCACGCCAGGGCGTGACGCGGCGGGGACCTACTACTCTCCACTCGACGGCATCAACGCACAAAACGTGGCGAGGCTGGGCTTCGCTTGGGATTACCGTCTTGGCACGAAGCGCGGGCTCGAGGGAACGGCCGTCGTCGTCGACGGCGTGATGTACGCGCCGGGAAATTGGGGGCGCGTTTACGCGCTCGATGCAGCGAGCGGAAAAGAGCTGTGGACCTACGATCCGGGAGTCGATGGCCAGTGGGGCCGTTACTTATGCTGTGACGTGGTGAATCGCGGACTCGCCGTTTGGAAAGGGAGGGTTTACGTTGCGAGCACCGATGGCTACCTGCATGCGATCGACGCCAAGAGTGGGCAGCGAGTCTGGCGGGCCGACACACTGCCTGCCCGCGGCCCGCACGACTTTCACTATGCGGTGACCGGGGCGCCGGTGCTTGCGGGGGATTTCATCGCGATCGGTAACGGAGGTGCGGATTTCAAAGGAGCACGCGGGTTCGTCAGCGCTTTCGATTTGAACACCGGTGCGTTCAAATGGCGGTTTTACATCGTGCCGCGCGATCCGAAGTTGGGCCCGCAAGATCAGCCTCATCTTGAGGCTGCCGCGAAAACTTGGCCGGCCAAATATGACTGGAGCAACGGCGGAGGAGGCTCCGCGTGGGATGGGCTGGTCTACGATCCCGAGCTGCGACTCATTTACATCGGCACGGGTAACTCGTCGCCTTATCAAGGGCGTTACGACCCGGCAAAGAGCGGCGATCAGTTATACGTCGATTCCATCGTTGCCGTGCATGCGGATTTAGGTCAACTGGCTTGGCACTTCCAACAGGTTCCCGGCGACATCTGGGATTACGACGCAGCCACGAAAATGATTCTCGCGGAGCTGCCTTGGAACGGCGCGCCGCGCAAAGTGATCATGCAGGCGAGCAAGAATGGATTTTTCTACGTGCTCGATCGCTCCACGGGCGAGTTTCTTTCGGGGAAGCCGTACGCCTATCTGAACTGGACCAAGGGACTGGATCCAAATACCCACCGGCCGATCAAGCAACCTGCCGCCGACTGGGACCGGTCTCCCGCACTCGTATATCCATCCGTATTCGGCGCGCATGGCTGGCAGCCCATGTCTTTCAGCCCGAAGACGGGCCTCGTCTACATTCCGGTCTTCGATTCGCCGATGGTGTTCGTGAATACCGCGAATCGGCGCGCAGGTTTGATCGAGGGCAGCTTTGAGCTCGCCTTTATTTTGCCGAGCTTTTACGATCCGGAGGAATTGCAGAGTTTGTATGGCAGGCTCCCTGCCCTGAAAAAGCTCGCCTCCGGCAACATCCAACCTCGATCGGCGGGGATCATTCGTGCTATCGATCCGATGACCGCCAAAGTGGTGTGGGAGCAGCAGACACACAGTCTGTGGGATGGCGGCTTATTGTCGACCGGCGGCAATCTGGTATTGCGCGGCGACGCGGCTGGTTATCTCACTGCATACTCGGCCGATAGCGGGAAGGTGCTCAAGAAAATTGACGTCGGCACTTCCATCATGGCCGCGCCCATGACCTATCGAGTCGGCGGTGTGCAGTACCTGTCGGTCATGGCGGGTAGCGGCGGCGGAGTACTCGGACTGCCCTTCCCCGAAGATAGCGCTGCGTATCGGTACGGCAATGCGGGCCGGATCGTGACGTTTCGCTTGGATGGCGGCGCGACACCCAAGCCGGAGCCCTTCGTCGCTGCGCCCTCCGAGGCGCCCCCTCCGCGCTCCGGCAGCGCGGCGCAAATCGCACAGGGCGAAGTGCTCTATAACCGGTATTGCAGCCGGTGCCATCTCTTCGGCCGCGGCCTGCTTCCAGACCTACGCCGAATGTCGCCCGCAACCCATCAATACTTCAAAGACATCGTATTGAATGGAGCGTTTGCCGCAAAAGGAATGGCTCGGTGGGATGATGTGCTCTCGCCAAGTGACGCCGAAGCCATTCACGATTACCTCATCGACCAAGCATGGCAGCTCAAATAGAGGGAGCGGCGAAAATTCCTTCGATGGAAGGCCCATCATGCACTTTTCGAAATTTCAAGTTGGCGTTCGAGCGCATCGGTCAACGCGAAAAGATCACAAGTTGCGCCAAATGTCGCGGCATTGAAAATGGGTGCGGTTTCATCGGTGTTGACCGCTAGCACGGTGTCGATGTGCTTGATACCCGATAGGTGTTGCTCGGCGCCGGAAATTCCCAGTGCGACGTACAGTTTACAATTCGGCACGGCTTTGCCGGTCAGGCCGACCTGCCGGCTTTTCTCCAGCCATCCCGCGTCGACCACTGGCCGCGAACCCGCGAGAACTGCACCCAGGCGTTCCGCAAGAGCTGCGAATCGAGACACGTGTTTTGCATCTTGGACCCCGCGCCCGATGGCTAGAATGAACTCGGCGCGGCTGATGTCCACGTCGTCCACGTTCACATCAATGTAGTGGCCGTGAGTGCCAGCGTTTTTGATGGGGCCAGCGGCTGGGAGTGACTTTCGCTCAGCCTTGCCCAGATTGAGCGGCGGCTTGAATGCGCCGCCGCGAACCGTCAATACGATGACAGACTTTCCGGAAAAAGAAAGTCGAGCTTCCAGCTTGCTCTCATACGCACTTCGGGTTGCATTCCAGACGCCTTCCTGTTTGCTCAATTCGAAAATGTCTGCCGCGAATCCCGCGCCGAGACCTGCGGCCAAACCTCCCGCATACGACATGCCGTTGGCGTTGTGGCCAATGAGTATCAAAGTGGGCTCATACATTCGAGCCAGCTTTTCAGTCCAAAAAAGATAGGTTGCTGCATCAAAATCAGTGGCTGCCTCGACTTGAATGATTTCGTCCACACCGTCCAAATCCAGGTTGTCGGTCTGTGTATTCACACCCGCGCCGATCACCGCAACGCGAACGGGCAACTCACCTCCTCGCCTCAGCTTCAAAGCCAAGCCCAGCATTTCGGCGCTCAATGAAGACAGGGCGCCTTTCAAATGATCGGCAATCACCAGTACACCACTCATCGCGATATCCCCGTAGCATCGCCCACAACCTTCAAAATCTGGACGGCAATCTCGTTCGGCGTTCCCTGCAGCATGGTTGCTCGCTCGCTTGCCGGCACCGTTAGACCATCGAGCGCGCTTGCACGGAAGCGGCCGTCCGAACTTTCCGTCGCGATAAGTGCTTGGATGGGTTTTGCCTTGGCTTGTTTGATCATTCGCATGGTTGCGAAGCGGGGCTTGTTTGCACCCGACTGGATGGTGAGGACGGCGGGCGTGGGAATGTCGAATACCTGACGCAAACCGCCCTCGAGCTCTCGAGTGACTTTGACGGAGCGCGCGCCGTCCCAATCTGACTCGACCACCACCGCTGCGCACACCACCCCAATGATCTGCGCAAGTGCAGACCCGGTCGCGCCGCTTGCTTGATCGCTCGACTGAACTCCACAAAACACGAGGTCAGGTTGCTCGATCACGGCGACTCCCGCCAGCATTCGCGCGATCAAGATCGGGTCTGAGGCATCCAGCCCTTCCGACCAAATACGAACGGCGCGGTCGGCGCCCTTCGAAAGAGCTTTGCGAAGCGTGTCTTCAGCAGACGGAGGCCCGATGCTGACCGCGACGATTTCAACGCCGCCTCCGACGTTCTCGGCGGTTTGCACGGCTTGTTCGAGTGCGAACTCATCGAGCTCGTTCATCTCAAAGTGCAGGAAACGCGGTGAAATCTGCAAACCGTTTGCGTCGACTTGAAAGCCATGATTGAGCTTCGACACGTGCTTCAGCGCCACGAGTATTCGCTTGCCGGCTTTCTCGGGGGCTACGTAATCGGGATATGAGAATGGTTGAACCGGCTCCGCACGCCACGGGCGTTGCTCTGGCGCGCTCTGGGGTGACACGGCAGCCACGGTTGATGAAGGGTTCATTCTTGGGAAATGCTCCGCTATACGAGGTCGAAGTTTGTTTAGTTCTCTGGCAAGTTAATTCTTTAGCAAGACCCATGCCAGCCTCGAAGCCGCAGCGCGTGCGTAGGATCACCATGCGCGCGTGACCATTGCTCAAAGACGCAGGTGAGGAGCGCGCGAGGTCGCTTTAAGACTGACCTCTCGTCGAAGTGCTGCATTCCTGCAGCGCCCTCTAATTGCTCGCGACTATCTCGGCAATTTTGCTTGGTGCAAGTGCAGCAGCTGCGCTGTAATATTGCATCACACGCGATTCTTTTGTGGTGGCATTCTTATCGTTCGAAAAATGCGGTCGGCGCGCTCAACTCAGCGGCAGTCTATGGCGCAGCACAAAAACACTCGGCGAAAACGCAAGCAATTTCCCAGAGCGGAAACGATTGCGGCCGATAACGGCTTGCTCTTTCTGGTCGTGAGTACGAACGGAAGTGTTCTAGCCTGCAACTCCGAAGCGGCGGCTGCGTTGGACATGTCCGTTGACGCTTTGAGCCATTTGACGCTGTGGGACATTGCGGACAGCGAGAGCGCGCAACGGTTTTTCCACAGTGCACGGGACTTGATGGCAAGCGGCGGCAGGGTCGTCATGCGGATGCAACTGAGAACCGCACAGAGGCAGCCCCTTTATCTCACGACTTTGGTCAGCGCAAGCGCGGCAACGGACGGTACAGAAGGCATTCGCATCATCGGCTTCAGTGACGCTGAAAATTTCGAACATGTCTCTCGGCTCGAGTATGCGACGCAGATGCTGACCGGTTTTGCCGACGCGTGCACCGAGGCGATGTGGTGTATTGAATATACGGCGCCGGTGGATCTGGCTGCTGACCGCGAAGAGATCGTGCGCCAGATCTTCGAGAATGAATGTCATTTCAGCATGTGCAATCGCGCCATGGCGCGGCTCTACAACCTGCCCGAAGGCCTCAATTTCAACGATCAACGAGTGGCGTCTTATTTCCGGCGTACTCTGGCCAACGAAGCGTACGTACGGCAGTTGGTCGAATCAAACTTTCACATCGACTCCGCCTCGAGCGTCGATCTTCGGCACGACGGTACGGTTGCTTATACCGAGAATAGCGTTCGGTGCCGGATCGAAGACGGCAAGATGTTGCGCATGTGGGGCACGGTGCGCGATATCACCGACTTCAAGAAAGTCCAGAATCAGTTGGCGCAGCGGGAGCGCGAAGCGCGTGAAGTTCTTTCAGCCATGCCCGACTCGGTGCTGGTGGTAGACCAATCGCAGCACGTCATCGCGCTCAACCCGGCGTTCGAGACTGAGTTCGGGTGGAGCGCCGATGGCGTATTAGGTCGGGACGTCGAAGCTTTCATCACGTTCGATGCACGTTGGGAAAGCGCCGGCCGGCGCTGGGTCGCGCGCGACGCGCAGCGCTGCAAAGCCAAAGTAACGCGTTCTGACGGAAGGGTGGTTGCCTGCGAAATCAGTATAGCGCCCTTTCCGGACGATGACTTTCATCGATTCGTATTGTGCGTGCGGACAATCGCTCCGGATTTTGCTTATGGAACGCCCATCGAGTTGGATCGGCACTTGCACGCCAAGTCACTTGCTAAGCGCCGATGAAATTCGTCAGTCCGGAAAATGCCGAAGGCGTGCTGACGAATGTCCTGGATCTCGATCACTTACTATCGGATTCGCGTTGGGAGCAGCTTGCGGATTTTCTCCCGGATGGCCTCGCGCTGATCGACAGGACTGGCATCGTGCGGTACGTCAATTCGGCGGCGGAAAGCATCGGTGAAGTGCCGCGGGCGAGCCTCATCGGTCAGCCTCTTCATGAATTCTTGAAAAGGTCCGCGCTCGAACACGAAGGTTTTCTGGAGGCCTTCAACCGGGGCGTCAAGATCAATCGCGTGATGACGACTCGTGCGCGCCAAACTTATCTCCTCAGCATGCGACCGGTACGCCATTGGAGTGGCGAGGTGACTTGTTTCATTCTTCTCTTGCGCGACCTCGAGCAAATGACGCAGCTGCAATCGGATGCTCAAGTCGGCTTGTTCTCCGCCCAGAGAAACGCCGTCGAGCATCACGCTCCGGATGGCGGAGAGGGCATGGTTCTTTGTCGCGCAACAGCCACGTTGTTGGAAAGCGCGCTCAAAGCATTGACTCTAGGCAGCCGGCTGCTGCTGCTAGGCGAATCAGGCGTCGGCAAAACGGAATTTGCACGCTTGTTGCATCGCCGCTCCGGCGCCGCGTCCCGGCCGTTCATTCATGTCAATTGCGGCAGCATTCCCGAAACTCTGTTCGAGTCTGAGATGTTTGGCTATGAGCGCGGATCGTTTACGGGCGCGCTATCCAAGGGCAAACAAGGGCTGGTTGAAGCCGCGGATGGCGGCATCTTGTTTCTCGATGAGATCGGGGAGATGCCGCTCTCGTGCCAAAGCAAAATGCTCCAAGTTCTCGAAGAGGGCGCCATTCACCGCGTGGGCGCAATCAGCGCGAAGCGCATCCGAGTCCAGTTCATCGCTGCCACGAACCGCGATCTGCGCTCCATGGTGGCCGCGGGAACGTTCCGACGGGATCTTTACTACCGAGTGAGTGTGGTGTCGTTGAAACTGCCGCCGCTGCGCGAGTGTCCCGAAGTCGTCATTGGGCTCATCGATCGTTTCATCAAGCGTATCGAGCAGCGCCGACTCAAGAGTTTGCGCTTGGAACCGGCAGCTCGACGGAAGATTCTCTCGCATCCCTTTTCCGGCAATGTTCGCGAGCTGCAAAATATGATCGAGCAACTTGCTGTCGTGTGCGACCAGAACGTGGCAGTGAGCGACGTCAATCAAGTTTTGAGTACGGCACGCGAAGCTGCCCCGATCAGCCAAGCTGCCCGGAGCGGCGCGGAAGCCCAGGCTCTGAAGGCTTCTCTGCCGCAAGGCCCGCTCAAGGACGTGGTGCGTCGGTACGAGTCGCGCGTCGTTCAAGACGCAATCCGGCTGACTGGAAGCAAGCGAAAGGCGGCGGATCTGCTGGGCGTGGATATCGCGACCATTGTGCGCAAGAGCCGGCTCTCGGGAACATCAAAGAGCTGCTGACCGGGATTGAAGACATCAATCCATAGTGTGATGCGAATATGCAGCGCGACGAGTTTGCCATTTTCGAAATATCACGGGCGGCTTAAGTGCGAGAATGGCATCGGTGATTGCTGAGCATGGTTGCGGTCGAATCTTTGGACTTTCTTTCGTGTGAAGTTGCGCGAAACGTGGCACGCATATTGCTAACGTAATGTGGATTCCACGTTGCATCAGGGGAAGTAGGAACAAAGTTCATGGCACGTGATTCAAAATACGACATTCTTTTTGATGAAGTGAAGATCGGTCCGAAGACCGCCAAAAATCGTTTTTTTCAGACCGCGCATAGTACCGGGCATGGGTCCGAGCGGCCCGGCGCTGCCGCGTCCTTCCGCGGCATGAAGGCTGAAGGGGGCTGGGCAGTCGTCTTCACCGAATATTGTTCGATTCATCCTGAATCCGACGAATATCCATATACCGCAGCGCGATTGTGGGACGACGGCGATGTCCGCAATTTGGCTCACATGTGCGACGAGGCACACAAGCATCGAAGTCTCGCCGGCGTACAGCTTTGGTACAGCGGCGGCCATGCACCCTGTCTCGAGTCACGCGAAGTGGGGCGTTCTCCGTCCCAGTTTCAGTCCGAGATGTTCGCCACGCGAACCGTCTATGGCTATGAGATGGATGAAGATGACATCAAGACGGTGATCAACATGTACGTGGAAGCCGGCCGCCGCGCGCAGCAAGCAGGCTTCGACTTGATTGAATTGAGCGCCGGGGACGACAGCCTGCCGGTCCAATTCCTGGAGCCACGCTACAACAAGCGTCGCGACCGGTATGGCGGCTCGTTCGAGAATCGTTCGCGCTTTTTTCTGGAGACACTCACGGCGCTGAAGCGCGCGCTGGGGGATTATTGCGCAATCACGACGCGCTTTGAGATCGACACATTTCACGGGCCCGAGGGCATGGAATCCACCGAAGATGGACTGCGGGTTCTCGAGCTCCTTCGCAAGGAAGGGGTTATTGACCTCGTCTGCCTGAAAGTCGGCAGTCTCGTCGAATGGGGAGAAGACGCCGGTTCCTCACGTTTTCGCAAATCGGGTTGGGTCACACCGTTTTATAAAAACAGCAAGTCTGTTCTAGGGCCCAACATCCGGGTCGTCGGCAACGGAAGATTTACCAGCCCGGATGATATGTTGCCTCTCATCCAATCCAATACCCTGGATTTTATCGGCGGGGCGCGGCCATCGATCTCCGATCCGTTTCTGCCCACCAAAATCGAGACGGGAAGGCTCGACGACATCAGGGAATGTATCGGCTGCAACATCTGCGTTGCGAGATTCAATCAGGTTGCGCAAATTCAGTGCACTCAGAATGCCACTGTGGGTGAAGAATATCGAAGAGGCTGGCATCCCGAGAAATTCGAGAGAGCCGAGAATGCTTCGGCAGTGCTCGTGGTCGGCGCAGGTCCGTCAGGAATGGAGTGCGCCCGGGTACTCGGAGAGCGCGGCTACACCGTGCACCTGTGTGATTCCCAAAATGAGCTGGGCGGTCATTGGAGATGGGTATCTCGCCTTCCCCGTTTAGGCGAGTGGAGCCGGGTGATCACCTATCGGCAGGTTCAGCTCAGCAAACTTCCCAACGTCGAGATCCATCTGGGCATCCCGCCGATGAGCGCTGACGATGTACTCAACTACGGCGCCGATCAAGTGGTGATTGCAACGGGCTCGCATTGGCGAACCGATGGCGTCGGGCCGGGTCACGGTCCGATCCCCGGGGCAGATGCATCGCAGCCCAATTGTTTGACCCCTGAGCAGGTCATGAACGGAAAGCCCATCCCCGGCAATCGCGTTCTGGTGCTCGATGCCGAAGGACATTTTGTCGGCATCGGGCTTGCCGAATTGTTGGCCGATCAAGGCAAGGAAGTGACGTACGTCTGTGATGCGCCGGAGGTCGTCGAATACGGTGTCTTTACCTTGGAGGCCGCAAATAACAAGCGAATGATGTTCGAAAAGCACATTCGCACTTATCGAAACCATTGGCTGTCGCGCATTCAACCCAACAAGGTCACGATGACGTACCTGTACCGGTACGGACCGGATCTTTTGGGACCGGGAACCGGCCGTGTGCCTCGACAGGATAACGGCGGCGACTTCGATTTAGAGGTCGACGCGGTCGTCCTGGTCACTGGCCGTGCTTCGAACGACACTCTGTATCGGCAAATCAAAGCGCGTCGAGCTGAATGGGCAGCGAACGATATAACGGCCGTTTATCGCATTGGCGATTGCAAATCACCGATGCAAGTTGGACAGGCGATGTGGGAAGGTCACCGTCTGGCCCGGGAGTTCGATAGTGCTGAGCCGGCACATCCCTTGCCCTGGATTCGCGAGCGGCCACTTTGGGGAGCGGTGGTCACTCCGAATCATTGAGATGAGGCGATCGGAACATTCACGGTTGAGAAAAAAAGGCTCAGATGAAAATCGTTAGATATGGCCCAGCTGGAGAGGAAAAGCCCGGAGTTGTCGACTCGAGTGGTGCATTGAGGTCCATCTATCCTTTGATCAAGGACTGGACGGCGGAGTTGATCACACCGGAATGTCAGCGACTGCTGTCCGCCATCGATCCGGAAAAGCTTCCGGGCGTGACCGAGCGCGTGCGCTTGGGCACTCCGCTCGCAAATTTCAAACAACTCATCGCCGTTGGCTTGAACTATCATGATCATGCGAAAGAAGTCGGGATGGCGCAGCCGACCTTGCCGCTATTGTTTCATAAGGCGATTGGGTCACTGTCCGGGCCGGACGACCCCATTGTCGTGCCGCGCGGCTCTACCAAGACCGACTGGGAGGTTGAGCTCGGCGTAGTCATCGGAAAATCCGCGCGAAACGTTTCCGCCGCGGATGCATTGAAGCATATTGCCGGCTACTGTCTCACCATGGACGTGTCCGAACGCGAGTGGCAGTTCGATCGAGGAGGTCTTCTCAACAAGGGCAAGAGCGCTGATTCGTTCACGCCCGTGGGACCATGGTTGTTGACCAGCGACGAATTGCCCGATCCGCAATCACTCGGTCTATGGCTTCGCGTCAATGACGAGATGATGCAAAACAGTCGAACCACGGAAATGATTTTCAGCGTGGCCACATTGATCGAGCATGTCAGCCAGTATCAGACGCTGACACCGGGGGAGCTTTTATTGACGGGCACGCCGGCTGGTGTCGGTGTTGGAATGAAGCCGCCCCGTTTCTTGGCCGCGGGGGATCAGGTCGTCTGCGGAATCGACCAACTCGGCCAACAGTCCCATCGAGTAGTCTGATCTGCGCGTGGCAACCCCTGCGCGCTGCGTTTGCTGAATGCGCGCTCGCGCGGAGTGCGTAACAGTCAGCTCCTTATCTTGAGCGATGATAAAGGTGATCACTTGTGAGCGTGCCGCCTGGTACTGTCATGGATTCTAGAAAATCAGCGCTTGGATTGAAAAGCGGCGCCCTGCCTTTGACTCAGGTCATCATGCAGTCGATCTCCGCGGTCGCGCCCGCAATCATCGTGCTGATGAGCTTCCAGGCCAACATTACCCTGGGTGGAGTCAACTCCCCGCTAGTCACGCTGGCGGCCTTAATCCTTCTCTTGATGTTGGGCTCGACGCTCGTGAATCTTTCGCGTCTTTTCCCGTCTGCCGGCGGCTACTTCACCTATGTGTCTCGAACTCTGCATCCCCGGGTAGGATTCATCGTCGCCTGGGTTTTCGTGCTTTACAGCGCCATCACACCCAGCGTGATATTCGTTTACTTTGCGCGCATCGTGCAGCTGACCCTCGCACCTTACGGCATTCACTTCTCCTGGTTTATTCCGTTTGCCGCGGTGGCGAGTCTGGTTGGCTTCGTGATCTACCGGGGCATCCAATTCTCCGGCAAGTTCTTGCTGGTCACCGGCATGATCGAGATCGCGATCGTGGTGGTTTTCAGCGCCTTGGGTTTTTTTGCGCCACGCGACGGATCCATCAGCCTCACGCCGTTTGACCCGCGCCATATTTCCGCGGCGGGCTTTTCCCTGGCCGTCATATTCGCGATGTTCAATTGCACCGGGTGGGAAAGCGCAGCGCCGGTGGCGGAAGAAAGCGAGAACCCGCGACGCAATATTCCCATCGCCACCATGTTCAGCATTCTGTTTACCTGCGCTCTACTCACGCTTTGCACTTGGGGGTTGATGCTCAGTTGGGGGGTCCACGATTTACCCCGTCTCGTCGGGAGCGTCGAAAGCCCCACCATGACGCTCGCTCACAGTGTGTGGGGCTCCTTCTGGTGGATCTTATTGCTGGCTCTCGCCAATTCAGTCATCGGAGGCGGAATCGCCTTCTCTCTGGTTTCGACTCGGATGTGGTACGCCATGGGCCGAGCCGGAGTGCTGCCCGCAACGTTTGCGGTCGTTCATCCCACGCACCGGACGCCTTCCACTGCGACATGGCTGCAGATCGCAATATTTTTCGGCGCCGGCATCGGCGGCGCCGCGTGGTTCGGCGTCGACAGTATCTACCTCGTCGGGGCTCTCATCACCATCTTCGCCTTGGTCATCATCTATATCGCAGCGAATATCGGACTGACTTATTACATGTGGACTCAGCGTCGCAGCGACTTTCGTTGGGCATCGCACGGCATTTTCCCAACCATCTCAACCATTGCACTTCTCATCCTGTTCTACAAATCGCTTGTTCCAGCGCCTTCGTATCCCGTGCGCTGGGCGCCATTGATCGTCGGCGCATGGACTGCCTTGGGGCTGCTACTCGTGCTGGTATCGTATTTGACGGGCCGCGAGGCTTGGTTGCTTCGGGCTTCGGCCGCGAGTGAAACAACTGCGGATATCGACTGAAGCCATTTCAATGCGCAGTCTCACCTGCAATCGCGGTTAGTCATTGCGATCGTTCATACCGTGACGGGTTCACTCCAGCCACAATAAGTGGGTTTATGCAGACACGAACATACAAAAACTATCTCCTTTCGGTGTTGCTGGTGATCTACGCCTCGAGCAACGTGGACCGCCTTGCACTGGGCATCGTCCTGCAAGATATCAAAGCCGCCTTACACTTGAGCGATACGCAGCTTGGTCTGCTGACCGGGATCGCATTTGCGGCATTCTATGCCGTCATGGGCATTCCGATTGCGCGCTGGGCAGATCGCGGCGACCGCGTCAGAATCATTTCATCGACGGTCGCATTATGGAGCTTCGCGGTAGCATTGTGCGGGGCCGCCGCGAGCTTCACACAGCTCCTTCTCATCCGCATCTGCGTCGCAGTCGGAGAGGCAGGGTGTCTCCCCACCTCACTTTCATTAATCGGCGACAACTTTACGCGGGTTGAGCGACCTCGCGCCATTGCGCGCTATATGCTTGGCGCGCCCTTGGCGTTCGTCGTGGGATATTTCGCCGCGGGATGGCTGAACGAGCTTTACGGTTGGCGCGTCACGTTCGTAGTTCTCGGCCTGCCTGGCGTTATTCTTGCGGCACTCGCTGCGCTGACATTGAAAGAACCTCGGCGTGCGAGATCAGTGCAAGCGCGGCTGACCTCCGAGACGGTGAACCCGCCTCTGCCTGTGACACAGGCGCCAAGTTTCAAACAAACTGCGTCGATTCTGTGGGCGAATCCAGCTTTCCGGCACCTCTTTTTCTGTTATTGCGTTTGGTACTTCTTTGGCTATGGCATTCTGCAATGGAGTCCTGCGTTTTTCGTTCGAAGCCACGGCTTGCAGACTGGCGAAATAGGTACCTGGTTTGCGGCCATCTATGGTGTGGCAGGCGGAATCGGGACCTACCTCGGCGGGGAAATGGCGACTCGATATGCTCACAATAACGAGCGCCTTCAGCTGAGAGCGGGCGCCGTTGGATTCTCATCTCTGGCCGTGCTCACAGCTGCGGTGTTTCTATTGCGCAGCAATCTTTGGGCTTTTGCGGCGCTCGCGGTCGCGACCTTCGGAAGCTACGTGGTTCAAGGGCCCATTCTGGCGGCGATTCAATCTCTGGCGCCGGCGCGCATTCGGGCGTTATCGTTCGCGATCCTCTACCTGTTCGCTAACCTGATTGGCTTCGGGCTCGGACCCTTGGCGGCAGGAATGCTCAGTGATGCGCTACAACCAATGTTCGGCGTAGAGTCGCTTCGTTTTGCGTTGGTGCTTTTGTGTCCGGGCTATTTTTGGGCGGCATGGCACTTGTGGCGAGCCAGCAGAACCGTCATCGATGATATCGCGACCACGCAAGAAGACGATGCACGACTGACGCCATGATGCGGATCAGGTCAGCGTCGCAAGCGAAAGCTGCCGCGGGTACTTCGCGTCAAGCGAGCATATTGAGCACCTGGTCAACGGACGTGCGGCGCAGTTGCTCAACGAGCTTGCCCTCCGTGATGGCTTGAGCCACCCGCGTGGCCGCGCTGAGCCGCTGGGGGTCATCTCTGGCCACTTCATGCATTCGAGATTGGTAATGAGCGGCTGCAAGAGCTAATTCCTCGGGTGGAGTCGAGCGCAGCGCGTTGGGAGTTAGCGCATCGCCCATCTCGCCATTTCTGCGCTCACTCAGCTTTTCGGGATTGAGCGTGTGGTCGAAATTCCGCATCGGCGCAGAATGTACGGTGCTGATGGAGACATCCGATCGATCGACCGTGCCCTGCGGTCCGTAGACGAAACATCGCTTGAGCCGATCGGCCGCGGATTCCGGTTCTTTGAACCGGTGCGTCACCGGATGGGGAGGCCGATCCGGCACCGCCAGATGCGTGATACCCCGGTTATTGATCGCTCGCAACAGCTCACGCGCGTTCGGCGCAACGAAGATTTCTTTGTGATCCGGCCAAAAATCGAGAGCGCCGTGACTCCCCCAAGGCCCACCGGCATGGAACAAAAAAATATCGGGGTAGTTGGGCCGCATGCGCCGCTTTCGGCCGGGCGTCTCGTAGTACGCCGTAATGACGAGTTGGATGAGCAATCCGGCGCCGAGCGCTCCAAACGGCTCAGAGATGACTACGCCAAGTCGATCGCGAATATCCCAATCCAAAAGCTCCTGCCGCGTGGCGGGTTTGTCTTCGATAGCCACGGAAAACATGTCGCCCTTGAGCTCAAATGCCGTGTGCATGATCAAGCGCCCCGTAACTTGCTTTCAATTTTCGAATTCTTAGCTGGGGTGGAAGGATTCGAACCTCCGTATGGCGGGATCAAAACCCGCTGCCTTACCGCTTGGCGACACCCCATCCGTTCCGTTCTGCCCGGTGCGCGCTCAACGCGCGGCGCAAGGGAGACTCATTCAAGCCGCGCGCGAGGAAGCCTTCGAATTTGTCAGGCTTCGCTCGAAGAATCTCGCGCGCGCGCTCGAGCGAATCCACATTCAAGAACACGCAAGCCCCGGTGCCGGTCAGGCGTGCTTCGCCGAACTGCGCCAGCCAATCCAATGCTTCGCCAACTTGCGGGTAGCGGCCGCGAACTGCAGCGGTGCAATCATTATGGCCGCCCGATTTCAGGAAGTCGCGGATTGTGATGGGGGCACTATTCCTTGTCAATTCAGGCGCCTCGAAGATTTCACGCGTGCTGATGCTGCACGATGGCTGCAACAGAACGTAATAGTCCTCGGGCAGAGCCGCATCGGCTTCGAAGGGCTCGAGGCGTTCGCCCACGCCCTGCGCAAACGCGGCGATACCTTCAATGAACACGGGCACATCGGCTCCGAGCTCGAGCCCCCACGCGCGCAACTCCGACTGCGGTGCCCCGCAATTCCACTGTTCATTGAGCGCGATCAGCACAGTCGCAGCATCCGAGCTGCCGCCGCCCAGCCCGCCCCCGGTGGGAATGCGCTTGGTGATGATGAGATCAGCTCCGGCTGTGCGGGCGCAGCGCTCTTGCAGTAGCCGCGCGGCACGAACCGA
This sequence comes from uncultured Steroidobacteraceae bacterium, assembly GCA_964247385.1. GTDB lineage: Bacteria > Pseudomonadota > Gammaproteobacteria > Steroidobacterales > Steroidobacteraceae > TMP-86. The sequence continues at coordinate 40,084 of CAXTUB010000010.1, forward strand.
GAGATCTCTCGCGGGCGGAATATCCACCCCACCGCTGCGAACGATGCGCGTGTCGTTGCGCGTGCGTATTTCAATGTCGTCGCAATAATCCAAGAACTGGAAAACCGTCTGCAGCTCGTGCATGCCATCTCCACGCCGCCCGAGAATGTGCAGCATCAGATTGATTTTCGCGGGCGCAGGCCAACGCAAAAAACCGGCGCCTGCTCGAGGCTCCATCGCGGCGACGGGAATCAACGCGAAACTCCCGGCATGTGTCCGTTCGATATCGCAGGCACGTCCCAACGGTCGACGGCAAGCTTCAAACGAATATCGGCATGGGAGAGAAGAACCCGCGATGGCAGCACATCGGACCCCGCCCGGGCGTACTCTGGATATTCGATGAGCCAATCCGCTTCGCGCAGCGTCGAAAGACGGTCCTGTGCGTTCTTGCTGATCTGCGCAAGCGATTCATCGCTCGGCGCACCGCGCAGCCAGGATTTGAGCGCATCGAACGGCGGCACGAAACCCAGCTTCTGCCGCAAGAATTCTTCGCCGTCAGCCACCTCCGCGTTCATCACTTGAATCTGCTTGCCGTGAATCACGACTTGCACGGCGCTCAAGCCGAATGGGCCACTCAACGTCACGCGTGAGCCGCCGGGGTCTTCTTGCCAATCGATGTGTGCCTGCCAGCCCTGCGCGCCGACGGCCACCGCGGCACGGCCTTGCATGTGCCACGAAGTCTCTTTCTCCAATTGCGGCAGTCTCAGCGCCCAGGGCACCAGCGCGGGGGGCGGCAGGTGTACGCATGCCGCGAGCAACGTCATGGCAGAGCACGCAAGCAACGCGAACCTGACTCGCGTCATTTTTTCTCGAGGCGGCGGCGCGTGGACTCGAGCAGAGGGTTGTCGGGCTCATCGATGCGCGCTTGATCCCAAACCTGCACCGCCTCCGCGCGCCGCCCTGAAGTCCAAAGCACTTCGCCCAGATGCGCGCCGATCTCAGCGGCGTTTTCCGCGCCGAACGCCGCGCTCAACGCCTGGATCGCTTGTTCCGGCTTTTCCTGCCGGTAAAGCAACCAGCCGCGGCTATCGAGGATGGCAGGGCTCTGCGGCGCGGCCGCGAGCGCGGAGTCGATCAGACGCTGCGCATGCGCGAGAGTGCGAGAGTGATCTGCAAGCGTGTAGCCCAGCGCGTTCATCGCCGCCGGATCTTCCGGACGGCTTCGCAACACGCCTTTCAATTCGGCCACTGCTTCATCGACTCGCGCACCGTGCTCGAGCACCTGCGCACGTTGGTAGCGAAGCTCCACGCTGTCCGGATAATCGCGCACCGCGCTCGCCAGGAGCCCGAGAGCCGCGGCATCGTCCGACTCTTCGGATAAGGCCTGAGCATGGGCGGCGATGATGAGCGGCGCGCGTGTCGGCGTAGCTCGCAACAGCTCGCCATACAGCGCATCGCTTTGCGCGGCGGCTCCCGACCGGCGCAGCAGCGCCGCGATGCGCAGCATGGCCGGCAGGTAATGCGCGCCCGCACTCACGCGTGCGTACGAGCGCAGCGCAGCTTCGGTTTGATGACGACGTTCATGAATCGAGCCGAGAAAATAAAATGCATCGTCCAGGAATTTGCCCTCGCTCAGCAGCTGAGTGAAGCACGCCGCGGCCGAATCCTCGTTGCCGAGCTGCAACTGAAGCTGCCCCATGACACGCAGCGCCGGTGCGCGCGACTCCGCCGACTCCGCCAGTGATTCGAGCTCTGCCTGTGCCGCGGGCTCTCGATGCAATGAGATCAATACGATGGCGTGCTCCAATTGATCGGCCCACGCGCTGCGCGCGGCGAGATTGCGATTCGCGAGGTCGATCGCCTCGCGGCTCATACCTGCCGCCGCCAAAGAATGCGCGAGCGCCCAGCTCAAGTCTGCGTCGGGCGCGATCGCGAGCGACTTGCGGAAGCTTTCGATCGCCGCAACATCATCTTCCGCTGCGCTTCGCATGGCGCCGCGTAACTTTTGCGCGGCTGCCGAATTCAAGTAGGGAGCGGTGACACGGTCCACCACTTGCCGCGCTCCGAAGGCATTGCCGGCCGACGAGAGCTCTTCGCCGAGTTGATCGTACTGCGCCCGATCGGACGCCGAGCTGACAATCGCCGCGAGATATTTGCTGGATGCATCGATGCGGTGGAGCTGCAGCGCTGCGATCGCCGCCGCGAGATGCGCGTCGCGCGATTCGGGCTCGAGCTTCAGCCAGCGCTCCGCGGCGACGAGCGCGAGTGCGGGCTCATTGGCTTGGCCAGCAACTGCCGTGGCCCGCTCGATGAGACGGCGATCATTGCTCGCGGCGGCGAGATGCGCATATTCTCGCGCGGCTTCGGGCCAATGGGCCTCGGCCACGGCGAGCTCCGCGATCACGAGCGAAGCGGCGCCGGACGCCGGCGGATGATTCTTAGGCTGCCGGGTCTGGCATGCCGCACACGACATCGCCAATAGAATCAGAACGAACCGTGCGAAGATAGCGGCTGGGAACACGGTCGTACAATGCCATTTCGCATTCTGGGCATCAATCACAAGACAGCGCCAGTCGAAATCCGCGAGCAAGTCGCCTTCGATCCGCAGAATCTCAGCGACACGCTGCACTCTTTGCGGCGCCAGAGCGGGGTGCAGGAAGCGGTCATTCTTTCCACCTGCAACCGCACTGAGGTGTATTGGGCGGGCGGCGCCAGCCCCACTCAGCTCGCAGCTTGGCTCGCGCAGCAGCGTGCCTCTCAGCCCGATCTGAGCGCGAGCTTGTATTCGCATGAGCACCAATCAGCGGTGCAGCACGCCTTTCGTGTCGCCTCGGGCCTGGATTCCATGATGCTCGGTGAGGCGCAGATTTTCGGTCAGCTCAAGGATGCCTATCGTGCAGCCCAGGACGCGGGCAGCACGGGCCCTGCTCTCAACCGGCTGTTTCAGGCCACGTTTTCCGCCGCCAAGCGCATACGCACCGAGACCCGGATCGGCGCCAACGCAGTGTCGATCGCATCCGCGGCGCTTGCGCTCGCGCGGCGGGTGTTCGCCGACCTGAGCGCTCGCTCGGCGCTTCTGATCGGTGCGGGCGAAATGGTTTCGCTCACCGCGCGGCACATGGCGAGCCAGGGCATCAAGCGCATCGTCATTGCAAACCGAAATCTGGCGCGGGCGCAGGAGCTTGCGATGGAAATTCGCGGCATCGGCGTCGAGCTTTCGGAGCTCCCCGCGCATCTGGTCGAAGCCGACATCGTGGTGAGCTCGACGGCGAGTCCGACGCCCATCATTAGCAAGGCAGACGCGGCGGCGGCGATCAGATCGCGCCGGCGCAAGCCTATTTTCATGGTGGATCTCGCAGTGCCGCGCGACATCGAGCCCGATGTGTCCGAGCTCGAGGATGTGTACTTGTTCTGCATCGACGATCTGCAAAGTGTGGTCGCCGAGGGCAAGCAGCAGCGGGCGAGCGAGGCGACGGCCGCGCATGTGCTGGTGGATGAGGAAGTCGAGCGCTTCATGAGCGAAGCGCGGGCGCATGATGCGGGCCCCGCCATTCGCGCCCTGCGCGCGCAATGCGATGCGGCGCGGCTTCAGACGATGGAGCAGGCACGCCGTCTGCTGGCCTCGGGCCGCAGCAGCGAAGAAGTGCTGGAGTTTCTTGCCAATACGCTGACCAACCGCTTGTTGCATACGCCCATCCAAGCGCTGCGCGAAGCTGCGGAGATTGGCGATGCGGAGCTTGCGCAAAAGTTCATGCGCCTGCTGGTGCGCGAGGACTCATGAAGGATTCGATTCGCCGCAAGCTCGAGAAGCTTGCGGATCGCTACGAGGAAGTCGGGCATTTGTTGGGCGACCCCGGCGTCATCGGCAAGCAAGATCAGTTTCGCGATCTGTCCAAGGAATACTCACGTCTCACGCCGGTCATCGACCGCTACAAACGTTTCGTGGGCCTCGAGCGCGACCTCGCCACGGCACAGGAGCTCCTGGCGGAAGATGAAGCGTCATCGCGCGAGCTCGGGCAAGCGGAGCTGACGGAGCTCACGCCGCGCATCGCGGGCGAGGAAGTCGAGCTGCAAAGACTTCTCATTCCGAAGGATCCGCTGGACGACAACAACATTTTCCTCGAGGTACGCGCCGGCACGGGCGGGGACGAGGCCGCGCTGTTCGCGGGCGATTTGTTTCGCATGTATGCGCGCTACGCGGAACGGCGCCGCTGGAGCGTGGAGACCTTGAGTGAAAGCCCTGGAGAGCACGGCGGCTACAAGGAAATCATCAGCCGCATCATGGGTGCGAGCGCCTACTCGGTGCTCAAATTCGAATCCGGCACCCATCGAGTGCAGAGGGTGCCGGCGACGGAGGGTCAAGGAAGGATTCACACCTCAGCTTGCACCGTGGCCATCCTGCCTGAGCTGGATGAAGTGGACGCCATCGAGATCAATCCGGCGGATATTAGAGTCGACACGTTTCGCGCCTCGGGCGCCGGCGGCCAGCACGTCAACAAAACGGATTCGGCCATTCGCATGACGCACCTTCCCACTGGGATCGTGGTCGAATGTCAGGATGAGCGTTCTCAACACAAGAACCGCTCGCGCGCCTTGTCGCTCCTGAAGGCGCGTCTTCTCGCAAGCGAGCGGGAAAAACAGGCCAGTGCGCAGGCGCAATCGCGCAAGCTTCAAGTCGGCTCGGGCGATCGCTCCGAGCGTATTCGGACGTACAATTTCCCGCAGGGCCGGGTCACTGACCACCGGATCAACCTCACGCTCTACAAACTGGACGCCGTGATGAATGGCGATCTGCAAGAATTGATCGATGCCCTCGCGCACGAACATCAAGCCGAGCAACTTGCGCAGCAAGTCGATTGATGCCGGCAGGGAATCGCGTGGCTCACGCACGGCGGCTGCGGGCAAGAATCCACACCGTTGCGACGAAGCTCCCGCTGAGTCAGAGCGCTGCAGCGGCGAAGTCACACGCATCGTGGATGCATTGGAGCAAGCCGCCGCAAACTTGAAGTGCTCGAGCGATTCGCCGCGACTGGATGCGCAACTCCTGCTCGCGTACGTGCTCGAGATCAACCGCGCAGCCTTGATCACGCGCGGCGAGACCTTTATGCCGCTCGCGGCGCTGAAAAAATTCGAAGAATTCGTGGAGCGGCGCGGGAGCGGCGAGCCCATCGCCTACATCACAGGCCAAAAGGAATTTTGGTCGATGCCCCTGCAAATCAATCGAGCTGTGCTGGTGCCGCGCCCCGAAACCGAAGTTCTGGTCGAATGCGCTCTGCAGCTTTTGCCGCATGCGGCTGCTCGAGTGCTCGACCTCGGCACCGGGAGCGGGGCGATTGCGCTCGCCATTGCACGCGAGTGGCCGCGGGCCTGCGTAATCGGAACGGATATTTCCGTTGACGCGCTCGAGGTCGCGCGAGCGAATGCGGCGGCGCTCGGCATATCGAATGTCGAGTGGCGGAGCGGTGCCTGGTTCGATGCGGTGCCGAACGAGCGCTTCGATCTCATCGTGTCGAATCCGCCCTATGTCGCGCTAGGGGACCCGCATCTGCCGAGTTTGGCCGCTGAGCCGCAGGTCGCCCTGGTCGCGGGCGCGAGCGGGCTCGAGGCGTTCCATGACATCCTGGGCTCGGCGATGAAGCATTTGAATGCCGGCGGACACGTTGCACTCGAGCATGGCGCGAGCCAAGCGCCCGCGTTGATGAATTTGCTTGAGCAATATGGATTTTGTGGCGTACGCTCGCGCGCTGACTTTTCCAATACGCCGCGCGTCGTGCTCGGCCACTCCAAGGTCCATCATGATTGAATTTCAAACGAGTCTGGGCAACATCGAGATCGAGTTGGACGAGAAGGAGGCGCCGCTCAGCGCCGCCAACTTCATGGCTTATGTCGACAGCGGTCATTTCGATGGCACGATTTTTCATCGCGTCATTCCCGGGTTCGTGATTCAAGGCGGCGGTTTCACGGCGGATATGAGCCAGAAACGCACGCTGGCGCCCATCAAGAACGAGGCGGACAATGGCCTGAAGAATTTGCGCGGCACGCTGTCCATGGCACGCACCAACGACATCAACAGTGCGACGTCGCAATTTTTCATCAATTTGCGCGACAACGCCTCGCTCGATCATTCCCGCGGCAACTTCGGTTATGCCGTGTTTGGCCGGGTGACCAAGGGCATGGATGTGGTCGACAAAATCGCTGCCGTCGACACCGGCCGTAAGAAAGGGCACGAGGATGTGCCGGTGGAACCGGTGGTCGTGACCAAGGCGACCCAATCGTAGCGCTGCAGGCTGGCTGACTTTCTCTAAAGAGCGGATTGCGGTGATTCGCCGCTCATGGCTGGCGCGCCTCGCACTCTGGTTCATTTTGAGCGTGCTCGGCCTCCTCAGTCTGACCGCGGCCTGGGTGGCGCTGTTGCGCATCGTCCACCCACCGTGGAGCGCACTCATGATGGAGAATTGGGTCCAAGGGCAGCTCGGCCATCGCGCCTCTTCTCTGCAGCATCACTGGAGTGATTTCGCAGACATCTCGCCCGATCTTGCGCTTGCCGTGGTGGCATCCGAGGATCAGAAGTTTCCCGTGCATCGCGGATTCGATGTCGAGGCCATCGAGAAGGCCTACACAACCAATCCCACGCGCCGGCATATCCGAGGCGCGAGCACGATTTCGCAGCAAACCGCGAAAAATCTGTTTTTGTGGCCAGGCCGCAGCTATCTACGCAAGGGGCTGGAGGCCTACTTCACCGTGCTTGAAGAAGCCTTCTGGCCAAAACGGCGGATCTTGGAAATGTATTTGAACTTCGCCGAGTTCGGCAACGGCGTCTATGGCGCCGAGGCGGCGGCGCAACGGTTTTTTCACAAGACGGCGCGGCGCCTGTCGCCGAGCGAGTCGGCATTGCTCGCAGCCGTGCTGCCCAACCCCAAGCGCTTGCACGCCGATGCGCCTTCGCGCTTCATCGAATCCCGCCGCGCGTGGATACTCGGGCAAATGCAGGGTCTGGGAGGTGTGAGCTACCTGCGAAGGTCACTTGGGGTGGATCACGCGGCGCTTTCGTTGAGACCGCCGGCGCGTGATGCGCTATTGCAGCGATGAGCTCCCCGCCGCGCCCTCGCCTTTGAACAACTGCTCGACATCCACGGCGTCGAACACATAAGCGCGATTGCAAAAGTCGCAGCGCACTTCGACTTGACCGCGCTCCGCAATGACTGCCTTGCTCTCTGCTTCTCCCAAACCCCGCAGCATGCCGGCAACACGCTCACGCGAGCAGCGACATCGAAAAAATACCGGCGCGGGCTCGAACACGCGCACATCGTCTTCGTTGAACAGCCGATGCAGAATCTGCGTGTCGCTGAGTGCGCGCAGCTCCGCCGGCGTGAGGGTGTCGCCGATGAGCTGCACCCGCCGCCACGCATCTTCAATGCCGCCCTCTTCGAGCGCCTCTTCGCGGCCGCTGGCGGCCGTGTCGGGTAAACGCTGCAGCAGCAAACCCGATGCCCCCATCTCGTCCGCATGCAGCCACAGCCGCGTTGGCAACTGCTCGGAGCTCTCGAAATACACCTGGAGACAGTCGGCGAGGCGCGCCCCCGTGAGCGGAACGATGCCTTGATAGCGCTGCTCGCTCGCCGCGCTTTCGAGTGTGACCGTGAGCGTGCCGTTTCCGGCCAGCGCCTTGATATCGCGGTGCTCGGCGCCCGCCTCGCGATAGCGCGCCACGCCGCGCACTCCGAGCCCGTCCGTGCATTGCGCGAGCATCAAATACAGCGGCCCATCACCCTGGAGCTGTAGAGACAACAACCCATCGAATTTCACGGTCGCCGCCAGCAACACCGAAGCCGCAACCGCTTCGCCCAAGGTGTCGCGGATGTTCGGCGGGTATTCGCGATGCTCGAGCAATGCGCGCCACGCGGAATCCAAATGCACGAGATGGCCGCGAAACGGAAAATGCTCGAACACGAAACGTCGCAGGCGGTCTTGATCGTGCACGAGATAGAGCTTCGCTGCGTGTTCCTCGTGATCGAAAGTTAAGGCACCGGGACGCTGCGCGACTGCGGCGCCGCTAGCCCGCCAACATCTTCTTCAAGAGCTCATTGAGCTGTGCGGGATTGGCCTTGCCTTGAGTTGCCTTCATCACTTGTCCAACGAAAAAGCCGAACAATTTCTCTTTTCCTTGCCGGTACTCACCCAGTTGCTGCGGGTTCGCAGCCATGATCTCCCGGATGGCCTGTTCGATGGCGCTGTTGTCGGTAATCTGCCGCAGCCCGCGGGCTTCGATGACGGCGTCGGCCGCTCGACCATCGCGCCACATTTCCTCGAATACTTCCTTCGCCATCTTGCCTGACAGCGTGCCATCGGCAATGCGCTTCAAGAGAGCCGCCAGCGCGTCCGCATCCACCGGTGTCGCGCCGATTACCCGGCCGTCGCGATTCATGGCCGCGGAAAAATCGCCCAGAATCCAATTGGCCGTGAGCTTTTCCTGCCCCCGACCGGTCAAGGCAACGACTTGCTCGAAAAACTCAGCAAGCTCACGGCTCGAAGCCAGAACTCCCGCATCGTAAGCAGACAGTGCGAAATCGGAAGCAAATCGCGCCGCTTTCGCATCCGGCAACTCCGGCAACGTAGCGCGCACACGGTCGATGAACACAGCATCGATGGCGACCGGCAATAAATCGGGATCCGGGAAATATCGATAGTCGTTGGCTTCTTCCTTCGAGCGCATGGAGCGCGTCTCATTCCTGTCGGCGTCATACAGGCGAGTTTCCTGCACCACCTGGCCGCCGCTCTCCAGCAGCTCGATCTGCCGCGCCGCTTCATATTGAATGGCTTTTTCGACGAAGCGGAACGAGTTGATGTTCTTGAGCTCGGCGCGCGTACCGAGTTTCGCCGCGCCGCGCCGGCGAACCGAAACGTTGGCATCGCACCGGAACGAGCCTTCTTGCATGTTGCCGTCGCAGATCTCGAGGTAGCGGACCAGCGTATGAATTTTCTTCATGTAGGCGACGGCTTCTTTGGCCGATCGCATGTCGGGCTCCGACACGATCTCGAGAAGGGGTGTGCCGGCCCGGTTCAAATCGATGCCGGTAGCATTCGCAAGCCCCTCGTGCAGACTCTTGCCCGCATCCTCCTCCAGATGCGCCCGTGTAATGCCGATGGTCTTTGGCGTGCCGTCGTCAAGCGTCACGGCAATGGAGCCCTTGGCCACGATCGGCAGCTCGAACTGACTGATCTGATATCCCTTGGGCAAGTCGGGATAAAAATAATTCTTGCGCGCGAACACCGAGTGCGGCGCGATGCGCGCTCCGACCGCCAGCCCGAACTTCACGGCCATGCTCACCGCGGCGGCGTTGAGCACGGGCAGCACACCCGGATACCCCAGGTCGACGAGATCGGCCTGAGCGTTGGGCGCCGCGCCATAGGTGGTGGATGAGCCGGAAAAAATCTTGCTGCGCGTCGCGAGCTGCGCATGAATCTCCAAGCCGATGACGGTTTCCCACGCGCCGTTCGTCACGCGTACTCCGAAGGTCTACGCAGATGCCAATCGCTGAGCTGCTGATACGCGTGCGCCACGCTCAGCAAGCGGCTTTCCGAAAAATGCGGGCCAATGATTTGCAGCCCCATCGGCAAGCCATCGATGAAGCCGCACGGCACCGAAATCGCCGGCAGCCCCGCGAGATTCGCACCGATGGTGTAGATGTCATTGAGATACATGGTCACCGGATCATCCACTTTCTCGCCGATGGCAAACGCGGGCGTGGGCGTGGTCGGCCCGATGAGCACATCCACTTGTTCGAATGCACGGCGAAAATCATCGGTGATGAGCTTTCGAATCTGCTGTGCTTTCAAGTAATACGCATCGTAGTAGCCCGCGGACAGCACGTACGTGCCGGTCATGATCCGCCGCTTGACTTCGGCCCCGAAGCCCTCGCCGCGCGAGCGCTTGTATAAATCCATCAAGTCGCGCGGCTGCTCGCAGCGATAGCCGAAACGCACACCATCGAAACGCGACAAGTTGGATGAGGCTTCCGCCGGCGCTACGACGTAGTACGTCGGCACCGACAGCGGCAAGTTCGGCAGGCTCACCTCGATGCTCTGCATACCGCGACTCTTCAAAGCCGCAAGCGCCGATTGAATGAGCGCGGCATTGCGCGCATCGAGCCCTTCGAAGAATTCTCGCAACAAGCCGATCTTGAGACCCGCGAGGTCGTCCGCCCGCAGTGCAGAATAATTGGGCACGGGCTCATCGACACTGGTCGAATCGCGTGCATCGAAACCTGCCATGGCCTGCAGCACATGCGCCGCATCGGCGGCGCTGCGCGCGAGCACCCCCGCCTGATCCAAGCTCGACGCGAATGCCACCATGCCATAGCGCGAGATGCGCCCGTATGTGGGTTTGATGCCGGTGATGCCCGTGAGCGCGGCAGGTTGACGGATCGAGCCGCCGGTATCGGTGCCGGTTGCACACACCGCGAGACCCGCAGCCGTTGCGGCGGCTGAGCCGCCCGATGATCCACCAGGCACCTTGCGCAAGTCCCATGGATTCTTCACGGGCCCGTAGAAGCTCGCCTCGTTGGAAGATCCCATAGCGTACTCATCCATGTTGGTTTTCGCCAGCATGACGGCGCCGGCGGCGCCGAGACGCGCGACCACGGTTGCATCGTAGGGGGCGATGAAATTATCGAGCATGCGCGAGCCGCAGCTCGTTCTCACCCCTTGAGTGCAGAATAAATCTTTGTGGACGAGCGGTATGCCGAGCAACGCACCCGACTCGCCTGACGCACGCCGCTCATCGGCGCGGCGCGCCTGATTCAAGGCCACCTCGCGTGTCGGCGTGATGACGGCGTTCAGCACAGGATTCAAAGACTCGATGCGCGCGAGAAAATGTTCGGTGAGCTCGACGCTCGACACTTGCTTCGATCGCAACCGCGCAGCGAGTGCGTCGATGGACGACCAGTGCAACGCCTCGGCGCTCACTCGAGCCTACTCGAGGACGCGCGGCACGACGTACAGCGCCGCCTGCACCTCGGGCGCATTGCGCTGATACTTCTCGTGCTGGTCGTGCTCAGTGACGACGTCGTCTCGCATGCGCTGATGCAGATGCTCGAGCGGATGCGCCATGGGCACCACGTTTTTCGTGTCCACCCGGGCAAGCGCCGCGACGAAATCAACGATGGCCGACATGCTCTTCACGTACGCAGGCATCTCGGCATCGGTCACTTGCAGACGCGCGAGGTGCGCAATCTTGTCGACGTCATCGCGAGTCAGACTCATAAGAGGAACAACGAGCTCGAGTGAGAGGTGCATCGAAAAACAAGAAATCGAAGCGCGGGGATCATACACGTTGCCTTGTACTATGTCGCATCGGTTGCTACATTACGTCAACTTTTTTGTCCGCAAAAAAACCCTATGTTCAAGCGCCTTAGAGGTTATTTCTCCAATGACCTCTCAATCGACCTGGGCACTGCCAACACGTTGATCTACGTGCGCGAACGGGGCATCGTTTTGAATGAGCCTTCGGTGGTCGCGGTCCAGGACGAGCCGACTCGCGGCGGAAAAATCATCGTCGCGGTCGGCGTCGATGCCAAGAACATGATCGGCCGCACACCAGGACACATCATGGCGGTGCGGCCGATGAAAGACGGTGTGATCGCCGACTTCACCTACACCGAGCGCATGCTCCAATACTTCATCAAGAAGGTGCATGGCAATCGCTTCCTGAGTCCGAGCCCGCGCGTGCTGGTTTGCGTTCCCTTCGGCTCGACGCAAGTCGAGCGCCGCGCCATCAAGGAATCAGCGGAAGGCGCCGGCGCACGGAGTGTGGACATTGTGCCCGAGCCCATGGCGGCGGCCGTCGGCGCGGGGCTTCCCGTGCAAGAAGCGCGCGGCTCCATGGTGCTCGATGTGGGCGGCGGAACGTCCGAGGTGGCTGTCATTTCGTTGAACGGCATCGTGTACGCGGCGAGCGTGCGCATCGGCGGCGACAAATTCGATGAAGCCATCACCAATTACGTGCGCCGCAATTATGGAATTCTCATCGGCGAGGCGACGGCCGAGCGCATCAAGCTCGAGATCGGCTCGGCGTATCCAGGCCAGCAAGTGCGCGAGATCTCGGTGAAGGGACGCAACTTGTCCGAAGGCGTACCGCGAAGCTTTACGCTGAATTCGAATGAGATTCTCGAAGCGCTGCAAGAGCCGTTGCAGGGCATCGTCGGCGCAGTGAAGCAAGCGCTCGAGCAAACGCCGCCCGAGCTCGGCGCGGATGTCGCCGAGCGGGGCATCGTTCTCACCGGCGGCGGCGCGCTGCTGCGCGACATCGACAAATTATTGATGGAAGAGACGGGGCTCCCGGTGGTCGTCGCCGACGATCCGCTGACCTGCGTGGCGCGCGGCGGCGGCAGAATTCTCGAACTCACCGAGGAGCACGGACCCGGCATTTTCGGTTTGGAGTGATGCTGCGCATTAGCGGCAGATCGACGCTTGCTTGCGGCACGCTGCGCTGATCCTTCGTGGCACTCTTCCGTAGTCCCGATACGTCCGGGCGGGTCACAGCGCTGTTGTTGCGCTGTGTGCTTTATGCCGTCGTGTCATTCGCGCTCATCGTGGTCGACAAGCGCTACGACCATCTCGGCAGAATTCGCCAATATCTATCCATCATCGGCTACCCCATTCAGGTCGCGGTCGCAAGCCCGTTTCGCGGCTATGCGTGGTTTCGCGAGAGCGTCAGCACACGCGACACGCTGCGCTCCGACAAGGCGCGGCTCGAGGATGAGTTGCGCGCCGCGCATTTCAAGCTGCAGCGTTACGCGGCGCTCGAGTCGGAGAACGCGCGATTGCGAGGGCTCGCCGATCGCACTTCCGCGCTGACTTCTCGCTTCGTCGTCGGACGGATCATGCAAGTGGATCTAGATGCCTTCCGCGAGCGTGTGCTCGTCGACAAGGGCGCGCGCGAAGGCGTGTTCATCGGGCAAGCCGTGCTCGATGCGGGCGGTGTATTCGGGCAAGTCACGCGCGTCGGCGAGTTGACGAGCGAAGTCATTCTGGTGAGCGATGCGACGCACGCAGTGCCGGTGCAAGTCAACCGCACGGGGTTGCGCACGGTCGCGGTCGGCACGGGAGACAGTACGCTGTTGAAGTTGCCCTATCTACCGACCAGCGCCGATGTCGTCAAAGGAGACGTCATCGTCACGTCCGGACTCGGCGGCGGCTATCCGCCGGGGTATCCCGTGGGCACGATCACCGAAGTGCGGCGCGATCCCGCGCAGTCGCTGGCGGACGTGAAAGTCGCGCCCGCGGCGGCGCTCGACCGAGCGCGCGAGCTCTTGTTCGTTTTCCTGAAGGAGTCGGCCGCGCAAGCTTCCGTCGCGCAAGCCGATGCGCACACGCCGACCCCGATGCAGTCCGCGCAGACCCCTTCGCCGAGCGCACCGCCCCGATGATGCGTGACAGCCGTTCCAAAGCCTTGCCCATCGGCATCGGCGTCGCGCTCGCTCTCGGCCTCGCCCTCATTCCGCTGCCCGAAGTGCTCGATGCGTTCCGGCCAGACTTTCTCGTGTTGGTGGTCTTGTATTGGTCCATCGCGGCCCCCATGGCTGGCGGCTTGGGTCTCGCTTTCGGCGCCGGCCTTGCACTCGACGTCATTCAAGGCGTGGTCCTCGGACAGCATGCACTCGCTCTCGTGCTCATCGCCGCTTACGCCACGCACCTGCGTTTACGCCTGCGAGTCTTCCCCATGCTGCATCAGACCTTGAGCATCTTCGCGTTGCTCGCGGCGTATCAGTTCATTCTGTTTTGGGTGGATGGCGCCACCGGCAATCCCGTCACCACGTTCAGCCGTTGGCTCGCGCCCGTCACCAGCGCGTTGTTGTGGCCATTCGTATACGGCGGCGTTCGCCGCTCGTCGGATCGTTAGAATCTCGTGCCGCGCAACGTTCGCATCAAGGATCACTGGGCTGAGCAGCGCATCTTCACGGTCCGCAGCATCGTCGCCGGCGTGCTCGTGCTGCTCGCGTTGTCGAGCGTCGCGGCGCGCCTGTTTTACTTGCAAGTGCTTCGCCACGATTATTACGCCGAGCTTTCGCAGGGCAATCGAGTTCGCATCGACCCCATTCCGCCGAGCCGTGGACTCATCTTGGACCGGCACGGCGTGGTGCTTGCGGAAAACCTGCCCGCATTTCAAATCGAATTGATTCGCGAGCAAGTGGGCAAGACGAGCGAGCTCGAAGATACCCTCGCGCGTCTGGCAGCCATCAATCTGGTGGAGAAAGCCGATCTGGCTGCCATCAAGCGCTCCATCCTTTCGCACCGGGTCTACGAAAGCGTGCCTGTGAAATTGCAGCTGAGCGATGAAGAGATGGCTCGCTTCGCCTTGCATCGGCACGAGTTCACCGGCGTGGATATTCGCACGCGCCTCACACGGCACTATCCTTTCGGCAGTCTCGCGGTTCACGCCATTGGCTACGTCGGCGCCATCAGCGAGCAAGACCTGAAGCGCATCGACACAGCCGAATATGCAGGCACCACGCTCATCGGCAAGCTGGGAGTCGAAGGCTCATATGAGCGCGAGCTGCATGGCAAGTCGGGCTATCGGCAGGTGTTGGTGAATGCCGCCGGCCGGCCGGTGGAAAAGCAAGGCGCATACGCGGTGCATCTGGAAACCCACGCGCCGGTCTCGGGTCACGACCTGGTGCTCGCGCTCGATGCACGCGTGCAGCGCGCCGCGGAAGAAGGCCTGGGCGCGCGCCGCGGCGCCGTGATTGCCATCGAGCCCAAGAGCGGCGAAGTCATCGCGCTCGCCAGCACTCCGGGTTTTGATCCGAACGGTTTCGCGCGTGGGCTGTCCCTCGCGCAGTACGATCAGTTGCAGAACGATATCGACAAGCCCCTGTTGAATCGCGCGTTGCGCGGCGCCTATCCTTCAGGCTCCACCATCAAGCCGGCCATCGCGCTGGCTGGATTGACCTATCACCTCGTCGATCCGGCGCGCCCGCATTTTTGCGCCGGCGTGTTTCAGCTGCCGGGGAGCCGGCTGCAGTTTCGCGAGGGAAAAACCGGGCGTCACGGCAACGTGAACCTCGAGCAGGCCATCGCCAAATCGTGCGACGTGTACTTCTATGGATTGGCGGCCACCATCGGAGCGCAGCGCATCGCCGATTTTCTGGCGCCATTCGGTTATGGCGAGTTGACCGGCATCGACATCTCCGGCGAGAAGTCCGGAATTTTGCCGTCGCCCGAATGGAAGAAAAAAACCTTCAAGCGCAAGGAAGACCAGGTGTGGTTTCCCGGCGAGACCGTGAACTTTGGGGTCGGCCAGGGTTATTTGCTCGTCACTCCGCTGCAACTTGCGCACGTGGCTTCCGTGCTCGCGGCGCGCGGCAAGAGCATGCGGCCGCATGTGGTGTCGATCGTGCGCGACTCCGGCGTGTCGGAGCGGCGCGTTGATCCAGTTGCGAATACCCGCGTGACGGGCGTGAGCGATGCGGATTGGGACATCGTGCTCAAGGGCATGATCGGCGTGACCAAGTACGGCACCGCGGCGTACACGGCAGGCAAAGATGCGCTTTATACCATCGCGGGCAAGACAGGCACCGCGCAAGTCTTCACGGTGTCGCGCGCGGAGCGGCTGACCGACAAGGTATCGGAACGTCTCAAGGATCATTCGTGGTTCATTGCCTTCGCGCCGGCGGAAGCGCCGAAAATCGCGGTCGCGGTTCTGGTCGAGAACGGCGGTTTCGGTTCCGCCGTTGCGGCGCCCATCGCTCGACAAGTCATGGATGCATGGATCTTGGGGCCGAACGCAGGAAAGCCCGAGCCTGCCAATGCGGCGGAAGGAAGCGAGCCCGGCGATGTGGAATCTGCGCCTGCCACGACTCCGCCGGCAACGCCGGGCCCAGGCAACAATCCGAGGCCCGTCACATGATCTCCGACGATTTCTCTGAGTCGCGTGCGCGCCGTACCCTGACGGCGGGTGCGCGCACTCTGCGCGCGTTGCGCCTGGATGGTCTGCTGAGTGCCGCGCTCGCCGCGGTGGTCATCATCGGGGTGTTCGTCGTGTACAGCGCATCGGGGCAGAACTTGCGCATCATGGAGCATCTCGGCGGCAACCTGGCCATCGCGGTGGCGGCCCTGCTCGCCATCGCACGCTTCGCGACACCTCATTACCTGCGGCTGGTCTCCCCCATCGCGTACGTACTCGGCGTGGTGCTGTTGATCGTCGTCGACTTCACGGGTCACATCGGCAAAGGCGCGCAGCGCTGGCTGGATTTGGGTGTGTTTCGCTTTCAACCTTCGGAAATCATGAAGCTTGCAGTGCCCATGGCCTGCGCGTGGTACATGCACGAGCGGCCACAGCCGCCGCGCGTGAAAGATCTGTGCATCATGGGATTGCTCATCGCCATTCCCACGGCGCTCATCGTCAAGCAACCCGACCTGGGCACGGCGCTTCTCGTTGCGACGGCGGGCCTCATCGTCATCGTGCTGGCGGGGTTGCCCTACCAAATCATTCTGGGCGCCATTCCCCTCACCGCGCTCGCCGCTTGGCTCGGCTGGCGCTTCATTCACGACTATCAGCGCCAACGCATCCTCACGTTCCTCAATCCGCAGAATGATCCGCTGGGCACCGGCTATCACATCATTCAATCTCAAATCGCCATCGGGTCGGGCGGCGTGTTCGGCAAAGGCTATATGAACGGCAGTCAGGCGCAGCTCGAATTCTTGCCGGAACGGTCCACCGATTTCATCTTCGCCGTGGTGGGAGAGGAATTCGGATTATTGGGACAGCTCCTGGTGCTGACGTTGTACGGGGTCATCATCGGCCGCGCCATGTATCTGGCCATGCAAGGGCAGGACACGTTCTCGCGGCTGACCGGCGGCGCCATCGCACTCAGTTTTTTCGTCTACGTGTTCGTGAATTCGGGCATGGTGAGCGGCATTCTGCCCGTGGTGGGCGTGCCTCTCCCATTGATCAGTTACGGCGGCACATCGATGGTCACGCTGCTCGCCGGCTTCGGCATCCTCATGTCGCTGCATTCACATCGCAAGCTGATGCGCTCGTGAGCGGCATGGCCGGACGCAGCGCATGCCGATGAAGACTCCGCGCGTAAGCCGGGTGGCCTGCGCCCTCGCCGCCTCGTTCGTCTTTGCGCTCGTTGCCTGCGAGCGCGCACACGCCATGGATATCCGCCGGCCCGAAATCCGTCAGTTCATTTCGCGCCTGGTCAACGCAGGGCTCGACCGGCAGCGCGTTACGGCGCTGCTGGCTTCTGCGCAAAGTCAGCAAGCCATCATCGACGCCATGAACAAGCCCGCGGAAAAATCCAAGCTTTGGTACGAATACCGGCAGATTTTTCTGACCGAAAGCCGCATTCGCGACGGCGCGGAATTCCTGTTGGCGCATATGAGCGAGCTTCGTCGAGCGCAGCAGCTGACCGGCGTGGAACCCGAATACGTCGTCGCGATCCTGGGCGTCGAAAGCAAGTACGGCAAGCAAACAGGGCGTTATCGCGTGCTGGATGCGTTGGCGACCCTGGCTTTCGATTATCCGCCGCGATCCAAGTTCTTCACCGATGAGCTGGAGAAATTTTTCGCGCTTGCGGCGCACGATCAAATCGAAATCTCCGCTGCAACGGGCTCTTATGCCGGCGCCATGGGCGCGCCGCAATTCATGCCATCGAGCTACCTGCGTTTCGGCGTGGATGGCGACGGCGATGGCCGTGTGGATCTTTGGCGAAGTTGGCCGGACATCTTCGCGAGCATCGGCAACTACTTCAAGGAAAACGGGTGGCAGCCCGGTCAGCCGGCCATGGCCGAGGCAAGCGTCGAACCCTTGCTGAGTGAGGGTCTCGACGGACGTAAATTCACGCTTGGCCAGACCGTCGCCTCGCTGCGCGCGCGGGGCATGAGATTCGATGCGCCGCTCGCCGCAGAGGCGCCGGCCTTTGCTGTTGCGGTCGATGGGTACGATGGCCTCGGCTGGCGCGCCGGGTTCAAAAATTTTTATGTGATCACGCGCTATAACCGCAGCGCTTTATACGCGATGGCGGCCATCGAGCTGGCCGCCGCCGTGCGTCGCGCCGCACAGCTTCCGCAAGCGCCGGTTCCTGCGCCGATCGTGGGAGCGGCGGTTCTCGACTTTGCATGGCTGCCGCGTGATGAATGATGCGCGCCGCGCGTCTCGCGGCGCCGCCCGGGGTGCGCTGTGCGCGCTGCTCGCAAGTTGCAGTATCACGGCGCCGCGCGAAACTGCCTTGCCCACTCCGGCCCCACCCCCGACACCCGCGCCGGCCGAGCCGGCCGCTTCGAGCGCTGCGGCCTCGACGGCCTCGAGCGGCACGTTCGATCCCTTTGCGGTGCCGGATGCCCTGCCCAAGTTCGAGCCGCGCTCACGCCGCGGCAATCCGCCGTTCTACGACGTGTTCGGCAGGCGCTACTATGTCATGTCGTCGAGCGCAGGCTACGTCGAGCGCGGCGTGGCCTCCTGGTACGGCCCGGGGTTTCACGCCGAGCTCACCTCGGTGGGCGAGAAATACGACATGTATGGTATGACGGCCGCCCACAAGACTCTTTCCCTCCCCACGTATGTGCGCGTCACCAATCTACAGAATCAACGCAGCGTCATCGTGCGCGTGAATGATCGTGGACCGTTCGTGAGCACGCGCATCATCGATCTTTCGTATACCGCCGCGGCCAAGCTCGACATGCTGAAGAACGGCACTGCATTCGTCGAAGTGCGGGCGATCGATCCATCGGCCAATCCACTGGTCGGCATCACTCCGGTGACCTCGGCCATTTTGACTGGCTCACCCGCCGCGCCCTCCACCTCGAGTGACCCTGCGACGCCGCAAGGCGCATTGCTGAAACCTGCGATGCCACCGCCGGCACCCACGGCGGCGCCAGCGATTCCCGCAGGTGCGCCGCCCATCGACGCGCGGCCCGCGCCTCCGGCCGCCGCACCGGCGCGCGCGCTTTTCGTGCAGGCCGGAGCGTTCGTACGGCGCGAGAATGCGCAAAGGCTCGCCACTCGACTGAACGCCGGACGTTACGGCACCGTGTCGGTGGTCGAGGCGACCGTGGCGAGCCGGCATGTCTATCGCGTGCGTGTCGGTCCCATCGCGAATGTCGCGGCCTTCGATCGTACGGTCAAAGCACTGGAAGGCGCGGGTATCGCCGATGCGCAACTGGCCCCGGACGAGCCATAACGCAGTGGCCGCGACTTGGCAGCAGAGTAGACTTTCCTTTCAACCCGAATGATTCAAGTGAGATCGAAGTCGATGCGTATTCGCTATGCGTTCCTAGTCATTGCCATTTTCTGCGCCGCTCCCGCCGGCGCCGCCACGCACCGCGCGCACGCGAAACATGCGACTGCGCACGGCGCGAAGGCGCCGGCCGCGCCCGACGCGGCGCCCCATGCCACGCCGGGCGCCCTGCCCTCGCCGCCGGCCGTCGATGCGCGCGCCTATCTCGTCGTGGATTTTCAAACCGGCAAAGCGTTGGCGCAGAGCAATGCCGATGCGCGCATGGAGCCCGCAAGCCTCACGAAGCTGATGACGGCGTACATCGTGTTTCAGGAATTGGCGAGCGGCAAACTGAAGCTCGACGAGCAGGTGACCGTCAGCGAGCACGCATGGCGTTCGGAAGGCTCGCGCACGTTCATCCAAGTGGGAACGCCCGTCCCGGTGCAGGCGCTCATCATGGGAATGATCGTGCAATCTGGAAATGACGCGACCATTGCGCTCGCCGAGCGCGTGGCCGGCACCGAAGAGACCTTCGCGCAAATGATGAACGCCAATGCGCGGCGACTGAAAATGACCGGCACGCATTTCGACAATAGCTCGGGGCTGCCTTCGCCGCAGCACTACACCACCGCGCGCGACATGGCGCGGCTCGCAAGCGCCATCATTCGCGAGTATCCGCAATACTATCGCTGGTATTCGGTGCGCGAATTCGAATTCAATGGAATCAAGCAGCAGAATCGCAATGGGCTTCTGGGCCGCGACACCAGCGTCGACGGCATGAAGACCGGTCATACGGATTCGGCCGGCTACTGTCTCGTGACCTCGGCGCTGCGCAATGGCATGCGGTTGATCTCGGTGGTGTTCGGCTCGAACAGCATGCGGGCGCGAGAGGATGCGAGTGCCGCGCTCCTCAATTATGCATTCACGTTTTACGACACGCGATTGATCGCCAAGGCGCGCAGCAAGCTCGGCAGCGTCGAGCTGCTCAAAGCCGAGAGCTCCCCGGTGGATGTGGGCCTCCAGCAGGACTTGTACGTGACTGTGCCGCGCAGCGAATCAAGCTCGCTCAAGACCGTGCTCGATGTGCCTGCGCGGGCGATGGCGCCGGTCTCGGCCTCGACCCCTCTTGGCACGCTCAAGGTCGTATCGGCGAGCGGCGGCGTTGCGAACGCGCCGCTCCATCCGCTGCGGCCGGTGCCGATGGGGGGCTGGTGGCGTCGCATGGTCGACAGCGTTCGATTGTGGTTTGGCTGAACCGTCCATGCCCTTCGCCACGTGTTATCTCAACGGAGAATTCATGCCGCTGGCCGAGGCGCGAGTATCTCCGCTCGACCGCGCGTTCCTGTTTGGCGATGCGGTGTACGAGGTGATTCCGGTCTACGGCGCGCGAGCATTCAAGTTGCGCGAGCATTTGGATCGGCTGGAACGCAGTCTTGCGCAAATTCATATGGCGCCGCCACTGTCGCAGTCACAGTGGGGCGGCGTGTGCCGGCAGCTCATTGATGCGAATGGCGCTGACGACGCCAGCCTCTACCTACAAGTCACGCGCGGCGCCGAACTGGACCGCAATCACGCGTGGCCCGAGCGGCTGAAGCCCACATTGTTTGCATTTGCCTCTCCCCTCGCCAACGTGCTCGAGCGCGAGCCCGCTGGCATCAGCGCCATGACGGCGCAGGATCTACGTTGGAAGCGATGTGACATCAAGTCCACTTCCCTCCTCGCCAATGTATTGCTCCGCAAGAGCGCCGTTGATTCGGGCAACTTCGAAAGCATCTTGCTCGATGATGGATGGCTGCGCGAAGGCTCTTCTTCCGCGGTTCACGCCGTGTTCGGCGATGCCGTGTGCTCTCCGCCCTTGGAA
This sequence comes from uncultured Steroidobacteraceae bacterium, assembly GCA_964247385.1. Taxonomy (GTDB): domain Bacteria; phylum Pseudomonadota; class Gammaproteobacteria; order Steroidobacterales; family Steroidobacteraceae; genus TMP-86. Next base: position 61,144 of record CAXTUB010000010.1, read on the forward strand.
CCCGCCATCTTGCCGGGCATCACCCGCGTCGTCGTGCAGGATTTGGCGGCTTCGCTTGGGCTTCGCGTCAAGGAACAGCCCGTGAGTGAAGCGCAATTGCGCGCCGCGGATGAAATATGGATTTCGCTCTCGACCCGCGGACTGTTGGCGGTCACCACGTTGGACGGCCGTCCGGTGGGGCACTGCGCCCCGGGGCCCGTCTTCAAGAGATTGCGCAATGCCTTCGTGGATTACGTCGAGCGAGCCGCGGGGACCCCCGAGCTGTGAGTGAGCAGAGCCCTCTTACGTTTCCGTGCGAATTCGTCGTCAAAGTGATGGGCAAGAGCGGCTCCGGCATCGAATCCATTGCAAGAACCATCATCGAAAAACACGCCGGACCCATCGAGGAGGCGCAAATCCGCGAGCGCCCGAGCAGCAACAGCCGCTTCGTCGGCTATTCATTCACCATCCATGCCACGAGCCGTGAGCAGGTGGATGAGATTTATCGTGAGCTGACTGCGCGGCCGGAAGTTCTGATGGCGCTCTGATCGACGGCGAGGCAGTCACGCCGCATCGAACCCCAAGCGGCGCAGCAAGTGCGGCGTCAACGCCGCTTGCAGTTGCGCCACGCTCGACGCACCGCCGAGATCGGCGAGCCGCGTCACTTCCAAGCCCTGATAGCCGCACACATGAATGCGCCGGAACGGCGCCGTATCGTTCGATACGTTGATCGCCACGCCGTGATAACTGCAGCCGCGGCGGATGCGCAAGCCCACGCTCGCGAGTTTTTTTTCGCCGACGTAGACGCCCGGGGCTTCGCGCCGCGCATGCGCCCGTACTCCCCATTGGTCGATGCAATCGATGACCGCGCCTTCCAGTGCGATCACGAGATCGCGCACGCCGAGCTTCAGCCTGCGCAAATCCAACAGGACATAGGTCACGAGCTGGCCTGGCCCGTGGTAGGTGACATCCCCGCCGCGATCGATGCGCACGACGGGGACATCGCCGGCATCGAGCACGTTGCCCTCCTTGGCGCCGAGGCCCAGCGTGAACACGCGCGGATGCTCGACGAACCAGATTTCATCGGGCGTTCCGGCATCGCGCGTGTCGGTAAAGCGCTGCATGTCGCGCCAAACCCGCTCGTATTCGCGCGTGCCGAGGCTATGCAGGACCGGCGGTGGAATGATCGAGGCCCGCATTGTTGCGCGCCAATGCTTGCTCGGCCCGATAGCTGGAGCGTACCAGCGGCCCCGACACGCATTCCAAGAAGCCGAGCCCGAGCGCGAGGCGACGGTAGGCATCGAACTCGAGCGGCGCAACGAAACGCCGCACGCTCAGGTGATTCGCCGTGGGACGCAAATACTGGCCCAACGTAATGAGATCCACGCCCGCCGCGCGCAGATGCCGCAAGGTGGCCTCGATCTCGACATCGCTCTCGCCGAGGCCCAACATCAAGCTGGACTTGGTCAGCACCGCAGGATTCAGACTCTTCGCAAAGCGCAGCACCTCGAGCGTTTGTGCGTAGCCCGCGCGTGGATCGCGCACCGGATGCGTCAGCCGCTCCACGGTCTCGATGTTCTGTGCAAACACATCGAGCCCGGAATCCATGACGCAGGCCACCGCGGACGCTTCGCCCTGAAAATCCGGGGTCAATGCTTCGACGGCGGTCGCGGGGGTGCGCTGCTTGATGGCGCGAATCGCGCGCGCGTAGTGCGCAGCGCCGCCATCGTCGAGATCGTCGCGATTGACCGAGGTGAGCACCACGTACTTCAACTTCATGAGCTCCACCGAACGCGCCACATTGTCCGGCTCGTCCGGGTCCAGCCAACCGCGGGGATTGCCCGTGTCGACTGCGCAAAATCTGCAAGCGCGCGTGCAGACCGCGCCCATCAGCATGATGGTGGCGGTGCCTGCATTCCAGCACTCACCGATGTTGGGACACTTCGCTTCTTCGCATACCGTGGAAAGTCGATGCTGGCGTACGGTGCGCTTCACCTCATCGAACGTTGACCCCTGCGGCAGCCGGGCGCGCAGCCAGGCAGGCTTGCGCAGCGCGTGAGAATCCGGCGCCGGCACGCCGCCTGCCGCGCGCTTGATGCCGTCCTTGATGGCCGCGAAGCCTTGTGGCGTTACATATTTCGCGCCGCTCGCAACAGGCTCCACCACGACGTCGATGTTCTTGAATTGGGACACGCCGGCGAATTATACGATTCCGGTACTCCGCGGCTTCAACTGGCGCGTTATTACCGCAAGGACCCCGATGAGGAGAATGCGATGCGGTTAGTCAAGTGGACACTGGCAAGCGTTTTGGCATTGCTGTCGGCATGCGTCGTGGCGCCGATCGGCCCACCGCCGCGAGCGTACGTGGGTGCGCGCGTGGTCGTGGCTCCGGTGGTCGTACGACCTTATTACTATCGGCCCTACTATCGGCCTTATTACTGAGGCCCGGAAGCTGCGCATGCAAACTGCGTCATGCCGAGTGACGTAGGGTTTGATCCAGCCGCTGCAATCGTTGCGCAGTGCCGACATCTTCCCACAGGCCGTCATGCACTTGCGCAGTAACGCGGTGTGCGCGAATGGCGCGCTCGAGGAGGGGGCGCAAGGGAAATGCACCGCCGCCGCACCCCTGGAAAAAGTTTTCGCGATACACGGCAACGCCGGAAAAGGTGTAGGTCTGGCTGGATTCATCGCGCAGCTGCGCGTGTGTGCCATCGAACCCGAAGTCGCCTTGCGCGTGGTGCGGCGGGTTTGGCACCAGTATCAAATGGGCCAGCGCCTCTTCGGCGAGGGCTAGCCGCCAGTAGGCGATGTCCGAATACACATCGCCATTGACCACGGCGAACACGCCGGGCGTGAGCCATTGCAGCGCCCGAAAAATACCGCCGCCCGTTTCCAACGCTCGAGGCGCCTCCTCGCTGTACGTGATGCGAACGCCATAATCGCGGCCATCACCCAAGTACGCGCGAATCTGCTCGCCCAGCCATGCCAGATTGATCACGATGCGGTCCATTCCCGCACTCGCCAGTGCTTCGACGTGATGCTGAATGAGCGGCTTGCCGCCCACCGCGAGCAGGGGCTTAGGCGTGCGATCGGTGAGCGGCCGAAGCCGCTCGCCGCGTCCCGCCGCGAGAATCATCGCCCGCTGCGGCGACTCGGTCATGCGCGCTCTATCGCCGCGCCTTCGCGAGCCTGTGCTGCGCGAAAAGCTGGCTCGAGCTCTACGAGCAAGCGGCGGAGCGGCTTCAACTCCGAATAACGTTTCGCGGCGTCGAGCGCATAGTCGAAGACCAAGGGCAGGTCGTTCAAATAGCCCCTCTTGCCGTCGCGATACCAGAGGCGCGCAAAAATTCCGAGCACTTTGAGGTGCCGCTGCAAGCCCATCCAATCGAACCAGCGCAAGAACACGTTTTCGCCGGCGCCTGCCGCGCTGGCGCCGCGCTCATCCAATGCCCGCCGCCGAAACTCGAGCGCCCATGAGCGTACGCGCTCTTCCGGCCAAGCGATGTAACAATCCTTGAGCAAGGACACGAGATCGTAGGTGACGGGCCCGATCACGGCATCTTGAAAATCGAGCACCCCCGGAGCACACGGCGCGCAGACCAACAAGTTGCGCGAATGGAAATCCCGGTGCACGAACACTTGCGGCTGCTCGAGGGCGCTGGCAATGAGCTGCTCGAAGATTTTTTGAAGGACACCTTGCATCTCGGCATTCAGCGCAACGCCGAGATGCCGCCTCAAGAACCACTCCGGCATCAGCTCCATCTCCGCCTGCAAGCGCGGTGCATCGTAGGCCGGCAACCCCGCGACTCGCGGATCAATGCCGCTTTGCATGCGCAGCAGCGTGCTCAGCGCGTCGCGATACAAATCATCGGCCCGCCGCGAATCGGTCAGAGCAGGCAGGTAGAGCTGCGATCCCAGATCGCTCAACAGCAACAGGCCCCGCGCCGTATCGCTGGCCAGTACTTGCGGCACGTTGATTTGCGCTGTGCGCAACAATTGCGCGACGTGCAGGAACGGCTGCAGATTTTCTTTGTTCGGCGGCGCGTCCATGACGATGAACGTAGGCTGCGCCTGGCCTCGGCCGTGCCCGTATACGCGAAAATATCGTCGGAAGCTTGCGTCCGCCGAGGCAGGCTCGATGCGCGCCGCAGGCATTCGCAGTTCATTCTGGACCCAGCGACGCAACGTTTCGAATCGCTGGTCGCCTTCGTCGTCCGCCATGCGCTTCTCGACATCCATCGCCGCCCATGCGGCGGTGCGAGTATAGCGACTATAATCGGCGCCGCTCGCCATGCCGTTCTGCTCGAGGATCCGTCGCGCCTTGATCAAGTATTTCTTTTGACCAAGTTTTTATTCGCCGCAGTGTTGCTTGCGATGTGCGCTGCGGGTGCCGCGCGCGCCGCCGACCTCTGCCCGCCGCCGCCGGCTCGTGCACCGAAAGTCGTCAAGGATGCACACGCTGATTTATCGTTCGAGGGCGAGCCGCGCCCCGCCGACGAATCGCCGGACCAGCGCGTACACATTGAAAGCGACAATGCGAGCGTGGGCGAGGATGGCCAAGCCGAGCTTTCCGGGTCGGTAGTGATGCGGCAGGGCGAACGGAGTCTTGCGGCCGATGCGCTGCACTACGATCGCAACACGGGCAAAGCCGACGTACGCGGCAAAGTCGAGTTCGAAGATCCGCAGTTGCGCTTGCGGGGCAACGACGGCACGTTCGATACGGCCGGTAACGCGCTGGTTCATGGCGGCAGCTTCGAATTCCTGGATCGCCAGGGCCGCGGCACCGCGGAGCAAATCTCGCTGAGCAACGCGGGCCAGCTCGATCTCGGCGTCGTCCGGTATACGACGTGCCCGGCAAACAATCGCGATTGGCTGCTCAAAGCGAAGAATCTGCATTTGGACACGGCCAAACAAGAAGGCTCCGGCCACAATGTACTGCTGCGCGTCAAAGACGTGCCGATCTTTTACACGCCTTACATATCGTTCCCTCTGGGCGATGCACGCAAGAGCGGCTTTCTATTTCCCACCTTCGGCAATTCCAGCCGGAGCGGTCTTGAATTCGGATTGCCGTACTACTTCAATCTCGCTCCGAACTACGATCTGACCCTCGAGCCTGGCCTGCACGAGCAGCGCGGCGCCTATCTAGGCGATCACTTTCGCTATCTGACCGAGCGCAGTCATGGCGATCTGGAAGGCAATTATTTGCCCGACGACTCCAAGACCGGCTTCACGCGCGCATACACGCACCTGAAGAGCGTGACGGATTTTCGCTCTGACATGCGGCTCGACGTGGATGCGGCCGGCGTGAGCGACACCAATTACTTCGAGGATTTCGCGCTCGGCTCCGAAGCGACCAGCGTGACCTTTCTCGAGCGGCGTGCGGATTTTCTTTATCAAACCGGCAATGTTCGGGTGCGCACGCAGCTGCAAAATTTCCAGACCATCGATCGCGAAATCGCCGACTTCAACCGTCCTTATTCGCGCGTGCCGCGCATCGATGCGCGCGGAGTCTGGCCTTTGGGCGGCGGCCGTTTTTCCTTTGACGTCGACGGCGAAGCCGTGAATTTCCTGCGCGATGACGGCGTGAACGGATTGAGGGTCGATGTCGAGCCCGAGCTGCATTACTCGCAGCGCGGCGCCGCGTATTTCATTGAGCCTGCGGTGGGTTGGCGCTACACGCAATATGATTTGCGCGACGAAGCTCCGGGCACCCAACGCTCGCCCTCGCGCGAATTGCCCTTCGCGCGATTCGACACCGGGCTCGTGTTCGAGCGCGTCTCCGGCTCTCACGGACAGCGTGTTCAGACGCTCGAGCCGGAGCTCGTTTACACCTATGTGCCGTACCGCAATCAGAACGACTTGCCCATTTTCGATACGGGTCTACCGGACTTGAATCTTGCGGAATTGTTCCGCACGAACCGTTATGTGGGTGCCGACCGCGTGAGTGATGCGAATCAGGTCAGCGCCGGTGTGACGACCCGTCTCTACGAGCAATCCACCGGCGCGCAATATTTGTCCGCTACCTTGGGCCAGACACGCTACTTCAAGACGCCGCGGGTCGCGCTGCCGGGTGAAGAGGACAGCAAGGGCAGCGCATCGAATCTCGTAGCTCAGTTGGTGCTGACGGCGTACAAGAACTGGAACTTGAACTTCGAGCATGAATGGAGCCCGTCGCAGGATGAGTTCGAACGCTCGGAGACGGTATTGCAGTACAAGCTCGACCCGACGCGGGTGGTCAATGTCGGCTATCGCTACCGTCGCGGGCTTCTCGAGCAGTGGGATACGTCGTTTGGCTGGCCGCTGGGACCGCACTGGGACTTGGTTGGCCGCTATGTCTACTCGGCGCGCGACAAGCAAACCATCGAGCAAGTGGCTGGCTTCGAATATAAGAGCTGCTGCTGGCGTGTGCAGCTCATTCACCGCCGCTACGTCAGCAGCCGTACCGGGCAACTCGACCACTCGATTGCGCTACAATTGCAACTTGTCGGCTTGAGCTCGGTCGGAAAGTCGAGCGATACATTCCTGGAGCGTTCCATCCGCGGCTATTCCACCCGCACCACGGCCCCTTGAAGTGCCGACGATGCGCAAGATCTTTTTTTTATGCATGGCGCTCAGCCTTCCCTCCCCGTGGGTCGGTGCTCAGACGCGCGATATCGGCAGTCATGGAGAGCTCCTCGACCGGATTGCCGCAGTGGTCAACGACGGCATCGTGCTGAAGAGCGAGCTCGATTCGCAGCTCGACTCGGTCGCGAAGCGTCTGGAAGAACAGAAGGTCGAGCTGCCGTCGCAAAGCGTGCTCAAGCAGCAAGTATTGGAACGCCTGGTGTTGCAGGAGGTGCAGTGGCAGCGCGCATCTAAAATCGGCCTGTCGATTCCCGATGAGCAGTTGAACGAAGCGCTGCAGGATGTCGCGGTCCGCAACAAGATCGCGTTCGATAAGCTGCCCGACGCCTTGCAGGCGCAAGGCATCGACTACAAGCACTACCGCGAGTCCATACGCCGCGAGATGACCTTGAGCGTGCTGCGCCAGCGCGACGTGATCGCTCACATCAACGTCACGCCGCGCGAGCTTGATCAATATCTCGCCCGGCAACAGAACGCCGCGGCAAACGATGAATTCAACGTATCGCACATTCTGCTGTCCTTGCCGGCCGCAGCCAACCCATCGCAAATCGCCGAGATCACCAAGAAGGCTCAGGATCTCTCAGCGCGCGCGCGCGCGGGCGAGGATTTCGGTCAACTCGCCATCGCGAACTCGAACGGTCAAACAGCGCTCGACGGCGGCGCGCTCGGTTGGCGCAAAGGCGCCCAAATGCCGCAGTTCATTCTCGATGCGGTCACCAAGATGAAGCCCGGCGAGATCAGCGACCCCATGCGCACGCCGAGCGGCTTTCACATCGTCAAGCTCAACGAGCGCCGCGGTGGCGAGGCCCAGGTCATCGTGAATCAAGTTCACGTGCGACACATTCTCATGAAGCCGAACGAGCTCGACGATGACGAGACCGTGCGCCAGAAGCTCGCCAAGATTCGTGAACGCGTTCTGCAAGGCGAGGATTTCTCCGGCATTGCTTCGACCACATCGGAAGATCCGGGCTCGGCGCCCGATGGGGGCGATCTGGGCTGGACGGGGCCGGGCACTTTCGTGCCCGAGTTCGACAAGGCCATCGCCGATTTGAAAACCAACCAGATCAGCGAGCCGTTCAAGACGCGCTACGGCTGGCACATCGTGCAAATGTTGGGCACGCGCACGTACGACAGCACGGACGACGTGCGCCGGCAAAAAGCGTATGCCGCAATTCGAGAAAGTAAGTCGGACGAAGAAACGGAGTTGTGGCTGCGCCGGCTGCGGGACGAAGCGTTCGTAGAGTACAAAATGTAGCTGCGCCGCGGGTGGTGGTCACTTCCGGCGAGCCCGCCGGCATTGGCCCCGACGTGTGCGTTGCGCTGGCTGCGAGCGATTGGGATTGCGAGCTCGTGGTGGCGGGCGATGCGCGCCTGCTCGCTGCGGCCGCCGCCGCTCTCGGCATCACCCTGCGCCTGCGTGCATATGAGCGCAGCTCGCCCGCTCAGCCCCATCGCGCCGGCGAGTTGTGCGTGCTCGACATGGCGTGCGCTGTGCCAAGCACGCCAGGCGTGCTGGACGTGCGCAACTCACACTACGTCATCGAGCTGTTGGATCGAGCGTGCGATGGCTGCTTGACAGGCGAGTTCGCCGCCATGGTCACCGCGCCCGTGCAAAAGAGCATTCTCTTGGACGCGGGCTTTGCTTTTTCCGGCCATACCGAATATCTCGCGCAGCGCGCGCACGCGGCACTGCCCGTGATGATGCTGGTCGGCGGCGGTTTGCGGGTCGCTCTGGTCACCACGCATCTGGCGCTCGCGCAGGTGCCGGCCGCCATTACGCGCGAGCGCCTGCTCGACACGTTAGTCATCGTGCATGACGCGCTTCGCGACACCTTCAAAATTCCGCAGCCGCGGATGTTGGTGCTGGGGTTGAATCCGCACGCCGGCGAGCGTGGTCATTTGGGACGCGAGGAAATTGAAGTCATCGAGCCCGTGCTCGCCCAGCTGCGCACGCAAGGCGTGGATGCGCGCGGCCCAGTGCCTGCGGATACGGCTTTCGGGCCCAAGAATCTGCAGCAAGTGGAAGCGGTGGTCGCGATGTATCACGACCAAGGCCTGCCCGTTCTCAAACATGCATCGTTCGGCGAGGCAGTGAACGTGACGCTCGGTCTGCCGTTCGTGCGCACCAGCGTCGATCATGGCACGGCGCTCGATCTGGCGCGGTCGGGCCGGGCAGACCCCGGAAGCATGCGCGCCGCGCTGCGCCTCGCCATCGACCTTGCGCGCTCGTGAGCGCGCCGGTCCGCAAGCGCTTTGGACAACATTTCCTGCGCGATCCGCGCATCGTGCGCGAGCTCGTCGAGCGCATTGCACCGCAGCCTCACGATCGTCTGGTCGAGATCGGTCCGGGCCAGGGGGCGCTGACCTTCTGCCTCACGCAATGGTTGAGCACCTTCGACGTCATCGAAATCGATCGCGATCTGGCTGCGGGTCTGGCAAGCGACTCGCGCGCCGCAGGCCTGCGCATTCACGCGCGCGATGCGCTGCGCGTCGATTTCGCTGCGTTGGCTGGCGCTGGGGCGCCTTTGCGCATCGTGGGCAATCTGCCCTACAACATTTCCACGCCGTTTCTGTTTCACCTGCGTGAGCATCGCCAAGTGATTGCCGACATGCATTTCATGCTGCAAAAAGAAGTGGTGGATCGCATCGTGGCGTCGCCCGGCTCGAAGGATTATGGACGTCTCACGGTGATGTTGGCCACGTGCATGCGCGCCGAGCATCTGTTCGATGTGCCGCGCACCGCGTTTGCCCCACAGCCGCGGGTGGATTCGGCCGTTCTGCGGCTGGCGCCGCGCCCCACGGCGCTGTCGGCCTCCGAGACACGCGCGTTGGAACACATCGTGCGCGCCGCGTTCTCGCATCGGCGCAAGACACTGCGCAATGCGCTGCGCGGAGTGCTCGATGCGGAGCAGATCGAATCCAGCGGCATCGATCCGGGCGTGCGCCCCGAGACACTGAGCCCCGCGCAGTTCGAGGATTTGGCTCGAAAGAGCGCGGCGGCTCGCGACGCGATGCCGTCGCAGAGTGCCGCTGCGCGCGAATTTTGAGTTTCGTATATTCTTGGTCGAGGTCACCCACGCATGAGCCGATATAAGAAAATCCTGGTACTACTCGATCTGAGCGCGTCGAGCCGATTGGTTGCCGAGGCGGCGGTGGAGATGGCCGCCGGTTCGAACGCGCTGATCGTGGCGCTGCACGTGGTGGAATTCGTGCCCATCGATCCGGCCGGAGACGCCATGCTGCCCTCGCCGCCCGTCGAGTTGGAGCTGATGAAACACGCGGAAGGCGGCCTCGCAGCGCTGATCGCTTCCATGGGGGCGGTCAATGTCAAGCAGCGCATCGAGGCAGGCAATACCAAAGCGGAAATTCTGCGCGTGGCCGAAGAGGAGTCCGTCGACCTCATCGTGCTCGGGAGCCGGGAGCGGCATGGCCTCGCCATCTTGGTGAATTTCACGGAGGACACGGTGCTGCACGAAGCCCATTGCGACGTCTTATCCGTGAGATTGCCCGACGCGTGATGAACGACTCTGCGCCGCGCATCCGAGTGGATGTCGAAACCTCGTACGTCGAGGAGCAGTCAGATCCGCAGGATCGCCGCTTCGTATTCGCGTACACCATCACGATCCGCAATGAGGGTCCGACTCCGGCGCGCTTGATGACGCGGCACTGGATCATCACGGACGCCAACGGCAAGGTGCAGGAAGTGCGCGGCGATGGCGTGGTCGGCGAGCAGCCCTACCTCAAGCCCGGCCAGGGCTTTCGCTATTCCAGCGGCGCCGTCATCGAGACTCCGGTGGGCTCGATGCAAGGGAGCTATCAGATGGTGGATGACGATGGCTCACACTTCGATGCGCCCATTGCGCCGTTCCGTCTCGCCATACCCGGCGTTCTGCACTAGCGTTTCTGCAACCGGCGCGCTGCTTTAGCCGCCGTCAGTGACACGGCAGAGTCGAGCAAGCAGCATGGCGGTGTGGGCGATCGGCGATGTGCAAGGCTGCGATGATGCCTTGGCAAAGCTTCTCGACGCCATCGACTTTCGCAGTGGGCGCGATGTCGTGTGGATCACGGGGGATTTGGTCAATCGCGGCAAGCGATCGGCCGACGTATTGCGAAGAGTGCGGCAGCTCGGCGCAAGCGCGAAGGTAGTTCTCGGCAATCACGACCTGCATTTGCTGGGCGTCGTGTTTTCCGCTGCATCGCTCCGCAAGCAAGATACGTTCAGTGATGTGCTGCAGGCGCCGGACCGTGCGTCGCTGCTCGATTGGTTGCTCGCCCGGCCGTTGGCCGTGGACGACGCCGCCCGAGGGGTTGCCATGGTGCATGCAGGCCTGCCGCCGCAATGGACATGGGACGCATCGCTTGCGCATGCGCGCGAAGCCGAACTCGCCTTGCAAGCCGACCCTGAGCATTTTTTGGCGAGCTTGTATGGCGATGAGCCCTCACTGTGGAGCGATGCGCTGCAAGGCATGGACCGGCTGCGCCTGATCGTCAACTGCTTTACACGCTTGCGCTACATCGATGCGCGTGGCGCGCTCGAGCTCGAATGCAAGGAAGCGCCCCGCCAGAATCGCGACGCCGCCTTGCAGCCTTGGTATGAGCGGCGCGATGCGCGTTGGCGCGAACGGCACGTGATTTTCGGTCATTGGTCTGCGCTGGGCTTTCATCGCGATGCCTACGCGACGTGCATCGACACGGGTTGTGCGTGGGGGCAATCGCTGACCGCGCTGCGCATTGATGCAGCGGACACGGAAGCCGAAGTCATCCGCATCGACTGCGGCGGCTCTCCTGCGTGAAGCAGCGGCGAGAAAGAAGCACGCCGGCGCGAGCAAGGCTAGGCAAGCTCTGCCCAGGTGATGCGAAGCGTAACCTTGCAGCTTGCCTAGCGCTGAGCGCCAGCGCTCGGCGCCGCATTCAGCGGCTTCAGCACTTCCCCTCGCACCCGATAACTCCCGAGAGAAATTTGATACGGCACGCAACGGGTGCGAACGTCCAGTTGGCGAGTGCTGAGCTTGGGCAGTAGCTGGCGTGAGAATTCCTCGATGAGCTCGCAATCGCCTTCCTCGAGATTACGGAAGCTGTCGCGCTCGAAGTTGAACGGCCGGTACTGCGCCACCACGGTGGAATCGGTGTTGGGCGGTGTATGTTGATTGCGAGAGCGATTGACCTCGGCCTGCGCGCGCGGTGATGTCAGCACCGGCACCGATCCGGCCGCGGCCGTGGCGGGCACCAAAGAATAAAACTTCACGCGAACGATCGGCAACACCGCGAGCTCGAGGCGGCCATACGCGCACCCGGAGGTGGTGAGCTGCGGCTCTTTCCATACCCCCACGTCGAGCATGAGGGCGCGCAGCTTGTCCTCCAGACCATCGCAGGTGTAGCGCGAAGTCCGGCCGAAATAGTGAAACGTGAGAGTCTGCTCCTTCCACACCGCAGTGGTCGCGCTCGCATCCGTTGCGAGGCGTGCCGGCGGCGCGTTCTGCGCTGCCGAGAGGAACGCTGCAAGCAGGAGTGACACCGCACCTGCCGGCCTGGCTGCTCGCAACGCCCAGTGGCTGTAAGCCATGATGCTCGTTCGACCGCCGGTCTCGAGGTGAAGTTTCATTGCCCGGATATAATGAGCTCAAGTGTCGCGCGACACGAGCGCGCTTTACAAAACAAGGCTATCGCTCATGCAGTTTGCCATGCCGTTCGAGCTGAATGCCTGGATCGAACAAAATCAAGCCTCGCTCCGCCCACCGGTGGGCAATAAGCTATTGTTTGGCAATGGTGATCTCATCGTGATGGCGGTCGGTGGCCCGAACGCGCGCAAGGACTTTCACCACGATCCGGGGCCCGAATTCTTTTATCAGGTTCGCGGCGATATGAACCTGAGAGTCTTTGAAGACGGACGCCCGATCGATATTCCCATCCGCCAGGGCGAGATTTTCATGCTGCCGGCCGAAATCCCCCACTCGCCCCAGCGCGCGGCCGACACCGTAGGTCTCGTCATCGAGCGCCGGCGGCGCGCGGGCGAACTGGATGGATTTTCCTGGTATTGCGAGAGCTGCGCCCGCCTTCTCGACGAGGTTCGCGTGCCAGTGGAAAATCTGGAAACGGAGTTGCCCCAGGTGCTCGCCGATTTCTTTGCCGATTCCGCGCGCAGCACGTGCCGTCATTGCGGCACGCGCATGAAGCCTTGAGCACTGCACTCGGCGCGACCGAGCCGCGGGCGCTCGAATCGCAAACGATGAGCGAGGCGACGGGGCTCGATGCAGCGGATTCACTGGCCGCGTTCGCGCATGAATTTCACCGGCCCGCATCGCGCATTTATCTATGCGGGCACTCGCTCGGTTTGCAGCCCAAATCCACCGCCGATTATCTAGCGGAAGAGCTCGACAGCTGGGCTCGCGAAGCGGTGATCGGCCACGAGCGCGGCGCGCGGCCGTGGATTCGATACCACGAGGCAATGAGCGCTCCGCTTGCCGCGCTCACCGGTGCGCAGCGCAGCGAGGTGGTTGCGATGAACGCACTGACGGTGAATCTGCATTTGATGCTCGCGAGCTTTTTTCGGCCGGCGGGCGAACGCAACATGATTCTCATGGAAGCCTCGGCGTTCGGCTCGGATCGGTACGCCGTCGTGTCGCAGCTTCATTGGCATGGATTGAGCGAGCGCGAACACCTCATCGAGGTATCGCCGCGCATCGACGAGCGCTGTTTGCGCACGCAGGATCTCATCGACGCTATCGAGCGCCAGGGCGAGCGTCTCGCTTTGGTGTTATTGCCCGGAGTGCACTATCTGACGGGCCAGGTTTTCGATGCGCCGGCGATCATCGCCGCGGCGCATGACGCGGGCGCGATGATTGGTCTGGATCTCGCGCACGCGATTGGCAACATCGAGCTTTCACTGCACGATTGGAACGCCGATTTCGCGGTGTGGTGCAGTTATAAATATTTGAACTCAGGTCCGGGCGCCATCGGCGGATGTTTCGTGCACGCGCGCCATGCGCATTTTCAGGGTCCGCGTCTCGCGGGGTGGTGGGGCCACGAGCCCGACACCCGCTTCGATATGGGCCCGGACTTTGCGCCCGTCGAAGGAGTGCAAGGCTGGCAGGTGAGCAATCCGCCCGTGTTTTCCGCGGCGCCTCTCCTAGCATCCTTGAACATCTTCGCGCGCGCGGGCCTGCCGGCGCTGCGCCGCAAGTCCATCGAGCTGACGGGGTTCCTACATCGCTCGCTCTTGCAAGCGGCGCCGGATCGGCTCGCGGTGATTACGCCCGCGGACCCCGCGCAACGGGGTTGCCAGCTCAGTGTCAAAATCTTGCGTCCTCCGCTCGAGGCGCGCCGTGCGTTCGAGCGCATGACCGAGCTCGGCATCATCGGCGATTGGCGCGCGCCCGATATCGTGCGCCTCGCGCCTGTGCCGCTCTACAACTCGTTTGCGGAGTGTGCAGCGGCGGCGGCCACTCTTGCGCAAGTGCTCTCGAGTTGAATGGTTGTGAGGCGCACGGTTCCAGGGAACCCGAGGGTCCCAATGGCCCGCTCATCCCGAGTTGCGGTCGCGGGCGGCGGCCCCACCGGTTTGTTGTTGTCTTTGTTTTTGCGGCAGCGCGGTTTTTTTGTCAGCGTCTTCGAGCGCAGGCCCGATCCGCGTGTCTCCCCGCACGACGACGGCCGCTCCATCAATTTGGCGCTGGCGGAGCGCGGCATACATGCCTTACGGTGCGCGGGTGCGCTCTCTTTGCTGGAGCCTGCGCTCTTACCCATGCGCGGGCGCATGATTCACGTTGCGGGAAAGCAAGAGCTGCAGCTCTATGGCCGCAATCCGCACGAGGTCATTTATTCCGTGTCGCGTCGACGCTTGAACGAGCTGCTGTTGTCGGCGGCGGAATGCGCGGGAATCGAGATTCACTTTGATTGCACGGTGCATGCGCGCTGGCCTGAGGGAAGGTCGAGACCCGCGCACATCGAATACGAGACGGGCGGCGCCTGCCGCGAAATAACGGCTCGGCCCCTGTTCGCAGCCGATGGCGCGGGATCTCACGTGCGCGATGCGATGGCCGCGGCGCAATGGTCTCGCGTGCACAGTGAGCGTCTTTCTCACGGATACAAGGAAATCGTCATCGCCGCGCCTTCGAGCGGCGCGCCGGCGCTCGCAGTGGATGCATTGCACATCTGGCCGCGCGGCGGCTTCATGCTCATTGCGCTTCCCAACCTCGATGGGAGCTTCACGGCGACGCTATTTCTCGAGCAGAAAAGGCTGCACGCGCTGCGCACGGGCGCTAAGGTCGAAGCGTTCTGGCGCGAGCATTTTGCAGAGCTCTTGCCGCTCATCCCTGACGTGGCGCAACAGTTTCTCGAGCATCCCGCCGGCGAGCTCGGCACGGTGCATACCAATGGCTGGCACGCCGCGGGCGAGGTGCTGCTCATCGGCGATGCCGCTCACGGCATCGTGCCGTTTCACGGTCAAGGCATGAATGCCTGTTTCGAAGATTGTGTCCGTCTCGATGCGGCAATCGAGCAGCATGCCGATTGGCAGCCGCGATTCAGCGCCTTCGAGCGCGACCGCAAACCCGATACCGATGCGATTGCACGCATGGCGCTGGAAAACTATCGCGAAATGCGCGAGCAAGTTGCCGATGCGCGCTACCGATTGCAACGCGAGATTGCCGGCCGATTGACTGACCTTTTCCACGCGCAGTTCGTGCCGCGCTACGCCATGGTGACGTTCTCGCACTCGATCGGCTACGCGGAAGCGGAGCGGCGCGGCGCGATTCAGCAAGAGATTTTGGATGAGCTGACGTCGGATATGCCTGCAGCCACAGGCGAGCCAGCCACCGCGAGCGCGCTCAGCGCCATCGACTGGTCTCGCGCAAGGGATTTGATCGAAACGCGGCTGCCCAAACTCAAGCACGCTCCAGCGTAACGAACGTAAATGCGAACTCGTGCCGCGAATCAGCGGCATGCTCTTCGCGGGCGCCCCAAATCCATTCCGGAGAGCGCCACCCGCGAAAGAAGGTGTCGCCCTGTATTTCCGCATGTACGAGCGTCAGGTGCACTCGCTGCGCGCGTGGCAAAAGAGTTTCGAACAGCGCACTGCCGCCGATGACCTCGAGCATCGCGTGGGGCGTCGCCGCACGGAGCGCCGCATCGATGCTTGTGACTGCGGTGATCCCCGGCGCGCAGAACTCGTCGTCATGAGTCAATACGAGATTGAGCCGGCCGGGCAATGCCCTGCCGATGGAGCCAAATGTCTTGCGGCCCATCAATACCGGTTTGCCCAGCGTGAGCGACTTGAAACGCTTGAGATCGTCGGGTAGATGCCAGGGCAGAGCGCCGCCCCGGCCGATGACATCGTTGCTCGAAACCGCAACGACCAATTCGATTCCGGGCAGCCGTGCTTCTCTCACCTGCGTTTCGCAGGACCTTTGCGGCGACGTTTCGCGGGCACCTTGCGGCCAAGCCCCTTGGCCTCGAGCCGCGCGTCGAGGCGCTTTTTCTTGGGCTCGAGCATGGTGCCGCGGCAGTTAGGCGCGCCGCACGCACAGGCGAAAATCTCCTCCACGTCGGATGGATCTTCGGCATCGCGTTGGATTTGATAATCGTATGACAACTCTTCGCCGGGCTGAATGGTGCGAATCGCGTCAATGAACACGCGCCGTTGGTTGGTGGCGCTCTCGCAATTCGGATCGCAGCTATGATTGATGTAGCGCGCGTCGTTTCCGCCCACACCGGCATCGATGACCGTGCGCTTATCGACGGTGAACAGAAAGGTGTGATTGTCGCGCGGGTCCTTGCCGTCGTAGCGCGCATCAGCCGCTTCGTGCGTCACGCGGTCTCCCAGGTATTCGATGACGCGTGTGCCCTTGCGAATGCGGCGCAAGGCGAAAACGCCTTTGCCGTGAATGCCGGATTTCTTCACTTTGAACAACGGGCCGCGCGTCATACGGCCACCTGCGCCGGAATGGGCGCATCGCTTCGATAGTCGAGCCACTCGAAGTCCTCGAAGCGGTAATCGAAAATGCTTGCCGGCCGACGTGCAATCACGAGTCTCGGCAACGGCTTGGGTGTACGGCTCAACTGCTCGTCGGCCTGCCGCAAATGATTCAGATACAAATGACAATCTCCGCCGGTCCAGATGAAATCAGCCACGCCCAGCTCGCACTGTTGCGCAACCATGTGGGTGAGCAGCGCGTAGCACGCGATGTTGAATGGCACGCCAAGAAAAACGTCGGCGCTGCGCTGATACAGCTGGCAAGAGAGCCGGCCGTTCGCGACGTAAAACTGAAAAAGCAGATGGCACGGCTGCAGCGCCATGGCGTCGAGTTCGCCCACATTCCACGCGCTCACGACATGGCGTCTCGAATTCGGATCGTTTTTCAAGCCTGCGACGACTTGCGCGATTTGATCCACTTCGCCTCGAGCACCCGCCCAGCGCCGCCATTGCTTGCCGTACACCGGCCCAAGCTCGCCTTGGGCGTCGGCCCACTCATCCCAGATGCGCACGCCGTGCTCGCGCAAATAGCTCACGTTGGTATCGCCGCGCAGAAACCACAACAGCTCGTGCACGATGGAGCGCAAGTGCATTTTTTTCGTGGTCACGAGCGGAAAACCGGCGCGCAGGTCAAAGCGCATTTGATATCCAAACACGCTCAAGGTGCCGGTGCCGGTGCGGTCGCTCTTCGGCTCACCGCGCTCGCGCACGGTACGCAGCAACTCCAGGTACCGTTGCACCGCTCGAGCTCTTAAGAATTCTCGAGCACGGCTTACACCCGTGCGAGCCGCATGTTGCCGCTCGGCACGGCGCGCGCGTACGAATAGAGCATGAGCAAAACGCCGGCCAGAATCATCGGCGTCGTGAGCAACATGCCCATGGTGAGCCAGCTTCCAGCCAGGTAGCCAATGTCTGCATCCGGCAGGCGCACCCACTCGACCGTAAAACGCGCGAGCCCGTAGAGAATGAGAAACAGAGCGAGCGCCGCGCCGCGCGGACGCCGTGCGCGCGTGAACCAAAACAGAATTGCAAATAGCACGAGACCTTCGAGCGCGGCTTCGTAAAGCTGCGACGGATGGCGCGCAATGAGCCGGCCGCTCTCGTCAGCCACGCCAAAGGCCCAAGGTAGGTCGGTGGGCTTACCCCACAGCTCGCCGTTGATGAAATTGCCGATGCGCCCCGCGAACAAGCCGATGCCGGGGAGCGGTGCGATGAAATCGAGCACATCGACGACGGATTTTTTCTTTGCGCGGCCGAACAGCACCGCGGCCACGCCCACACCCAGCATGCCGCCATGAAACGACATGCCGCCGTCCCAGATCCGCAGAATGTTGAGCCAATTTTGCGAAATGGTGGGCCAACCGTAAAAAATGCACCAGCCAATGCGCCCGCCGAGGATCACGCCCATGGCGCAATAAAAAATGAGATCGTCGACATCCAAGGCGGTCCACGTGGAGCTCGGCCTTTTGGCGCGCGAGCGGGCCACGGCCCAGCCCGCCGCGAAGCCGATCAAATACATGATGCCGTACCAATGCACCCGCACCGGTCCCAGCGCCACGGCCACCGGATCGATATGCGGATAGGGAATCACGGCGAGCGAGTCACACGGCAGAAAAAGGCTTTCAGATAACGAGTCTCGGGAATTGCGGGATGCACGGGGTGATCTGCGGATTGCCCGCCGCTCGTCAGAATTTGCAACTGCGCATGTTCAGCACGCGCCGCTTTGGCGATGGCTTGTTGCAATTCATCCGCGCTCACGTGATACGAACAGCTACAGCTTATCAGGATGGCATCGCGGGCGAGCGCCCGCATCGCCAGCTGATTCAAGCGCCGATAAGCCGCGAGCGCCACCGGCAAATCTTTCTTTCGCTTCGCGAACGCCGGCGGGTCGATGATCACGACATCGAAACGTTGCGGGCTTTGCGCAATCTCTGCGAGCGCGGAGAACGCATCGCCTCGCCGAGTTGCGATGGCCACGCCGTTGTTGCGCGCGTTGGTCTGCGCCGCCTCGAGCGCCTCGGTCGATGCATCGATGCAGGTCACGCGCGCGCCGAGCTTCGCCGCGCGCACTCCCCAAGCGCCGACATAGCTGAATACATCCAGAACGGCATCATCGGGCCGCACGAGCTCTTCGAGCCGTTTTCGATTCGCGGCCTGGTCGTAGAACCAACCGGTTTTCTGGCCCTCGATGAGCGGCGCTTGGAACTCGAGCGCATCCTCTACGACGCGCGCCGGATCCTCGCCTCGAGCGCCGCTCCATTGCACGAGCGGCGGCAAGCCCTCCAGTGTGCGCAGCGAGCCATCGCTCTTGGTCAAGATGCGTGCCTCGGGCAGCATGGCGCGGATTGCAGCATGCACTTGCGGCTCCAGCTTCTGCATTCCCGCCGTGGATATCTGCACCACGCAGGTCGTATCGAATCGGTCGATCACGAGCCCGGGCAATCGGTCCGATTCACCGTATACCCAGCGGTAATGCGGCGTGGTGAACAGGCGCTCGCGCAAGTCGAGAGCCGAGCGCAAGCGGGCTTGAAACCAATCGGCATCGGGCGCCGTCAGGGTGTCAAGGAGGCGTGCGCAGATCAGCGAGGCCGGATTGACATAGGCCACACCCAACGGCCGGTCATCGTGCGTGATCACTTGCACCAGGTCGCCGGCGTTGAGCTTGGCAAGCGGCGTAGCGGCGGTGTCGACTTCATTGCTGAAAATCCAAAGGTGACCCATCCGCAAGCGCTTGTCTTCGTGCCGCTTGAGTCGCAACAGCGGAAACTCACTCAATCCATAGCCCCTCATCGAGCGCCATGACCAAAGCCTTGGGGAAATAATTGAAGTCGGTCGCGGATGCCCAGGTATACGCGCCCATGTTGCGGCCAATGAGCAAATCGCCGGCTTTGAGCTGGGGCAGCAGCACGTCCTCAGCGATGACATCGATACTGTCGCAGGTCGGCCCGGCCAGCACGGACTTGAGCCGCGGCCCGCGCGGCTTCAGCGCATCGATGGGGTATCGCGCGTGATCGTAGAGCTGCCCGCTATACGAGGAATACAGCCCGTCGTCGAGGTAGTACCACCACTGGGCGCCACGCAACGCGCGGCCCATGACCGAGCACACCGCAACGCCCGCCGGCGCGACGATGAACCGGCCGGGCTCGGCAATGCGCCGCACCCGGGCAGGCCATGCATCGAGCGCGCGGCGAATGGGCTCGCAAAACTCATGGATGGAGGGCGGCGATGCCTGCGAGCTCAGGCCATAATCGATGGGAAAGCCGCCGCCGATGTCGAGCACCTCGATGAGGTGAGCGTGCCTTTCGGCGATGCCCAGGAATTCCCTGCAAGTGTGGATGGCGCGCACATACATGTCGGCATCGAGCGCCTGCGAGCCCACGTGGAACGAGAAGCCGCAAACCCGCACGCCCAAACGCGCCGCGAGCTCGAGCAGCGGCTCGACGCCTTCAGGCTCGCAACCAAACTTACGCGACAAGTCGCAAATCGCCGAGCTTGCGCGGAATGACACACGGACGAGCACACTGCACTGCGCGCGAAAGCGCTCGAATTTGCGCAGCTCATCGACGTTGTCCACCACGAAGGTCGTCACGCCGAAGTGCAGAGCGTTGCGAATGTCGATGTCGCGTTTGATGGGGTGAGTGTGGATGCAGCGCGCGGCCGTGACCTGTGCGCGCCGCACTACGTCGATCTCGCCGGTCGTTGCGAGATCGAACGAGCTGCCCAGAGCGGCGAGCGTCGACACGACGGCAGCGTGCGGCATCGGCTTCAACGCATAATGCAAATCGACACCAGGCAGAGCCTGCGCCAGGGCGTGGTACTGCGCGCGCACGCGCTGTAGATCGACCACGAGCAGCGGCGTGCCATACGCCGTTGCGAGTGTCTGCAACGATTCCGCTGAATGTGCATCCGCACCGGCCGGCAAGACACGCCGCGGACCGACGTGGTCGAGAGCGGCCGCCTCAGGCCGCACGGCAGCCTCAGGCCGCACTGACTTCGAGCGCGCCGCCGCCTTGTCCGCTGGCGCGTTGCAACCGGTCGCGTATGGCGGCCCAGCGCTCGTCTTCGGGCACTTCCTGCACCAGAATTCTCGCGCAACCGGTCTTATCGAGCGTACGCAAGTAGTTGTACAAGTGATGCGCGTAGGCGTCCGGCTTCTTACCGGCATTGATCCAAGTCATATACGGTTGCGTCTGCAACGGCGGCCGCAACGCAAGCACGCCGATTTTCTCGCGGCGCGCGCCGAACTGCGCGGCGCGGCGCTCGAGCTCATCGATGCCGACGATTTCCACGGGCGTCAGCGGCGCATAGTGCGAGAGCCGATCTCCCGGCGCACGCGGCGCATCACCCTCCTCGCTCAATGTGCCCACCACTTTGATCAGTTGCGAGCGGGTGATGAAGCCGGGACGAAGGAGCCGCGCCTTACCGTCGAGGCAGGAAACGATCGTCGACTCCAGACCGATGGTGGATTCGCCGCCATCCAAGACCAGCGCCACCTCATCATCGAATTCCTCGCGGACATGCTCAGGCTTCGTCGGGCTCAGACGCCCATACCGATTCGCCGAGGGCGCCGCGATGCCGCCGCCAAATGCATTGAGGAGCTGCTGCGCCATGGGATGCGAGGGCACTCGAATACCGATGCTGTCCTGGCCGCCCGTCACCACCTCATTCACACCCTCGGCTTTCGGCAAAATGAGAGTCAACGGACCGGGCCAAAAATGATCAGCGAGGCGCTGCGCAACCGGCGGCATACTGCTGATCCAACGGTGCAAATAACGGGGATCATCCAGATGAACGATGACCGGATGATCCGGAGGGCGCCCTTTGAGCTCGAAAATCTTCCGCACAGCGGCGGGGTTGGACGCGTTCGCGCCGAGCCCGTAAACGGTCTCGGTGGGGAAAGCGACGAGCTGCCCGCCTCGCAGTAATTCCACGGCCTCCTCGATCAACGTCTGCGATGCGCGAACCATCCGGCCATGATATCAAGTGTGATTTATTGCAATGTGAACTCGCGCTTAAGAAACGCATCGTCAAGACGCGGCCACTGGGTGGCAGTGATGGTGGATCTCGCAATCGAGTGTGGCAGCTTCGCTGCCATTCCCGCGACCGCCCCTGCGCTAGGGCCCCACGGGTCTCAGCGCGTAATTTTGGTGTTGCACTCCACCGCGCAACGTGTCGGTCGCGGCACTCTCAATGCTCGCTCCACCATCACTGCCACCCAGTCGCCGCATATGGTCTATGGCGTCTGCGCTCAACATGGCATTGGTTTTCGCCCTACGACCTAAGACTTCAAACGTGCAAACTCAACGCTCCTCATAATCGAATACGATCTCTGACACTTGGCCATCGAGCGCGCATTCCTCGGCAGGTGCGAGGCAATTTCCGGTGCAATTCCAAGCCAGGTTCGTTACACGAAAACAAAGGCGCTTACCATGGGGGCCAACACTTTAGCTGATCCGACGCGTGACGGTTCTCATTGCAAGCCGCAGCAGCTAGGACGGCGCGCTCAGCGTGACGGAGCCGGCACGCGACTCGGCCGCGCGATTGCGCCGTTGCTCGATTCCCATGCCAATCTGTCGGGCGTGGTCGCGCTGCAAAGCGGGCGCAACGCGTTTGCAATGCGAATGCGGCTAGCGGACGCTGCCGAGCGAAGTCTCGACGCACGCTACTACCTTTGGCACCGCGACCTGACCGGCACTCTACTTCTCGACGCGCTGCGGCGCGCGGCCGACCGCGGCGTGAGGGTTCGATTACTACTCGATGACTACGGCACGAGCGGTATGGACGACATCCTAGCCGCGCTTAATACACACGAAAACATCGAGATCCGTCTCTTCAATCCATTCAAGTTTCGTAAGTTTCGCCTACTTGGATTTCTCTTTCATTTCGCGCGACTGGACCGGCGGATGCACAACAAGTCCTTCACTGTCGACGACGAGGCGACTGTGATTGGCGGCCGAAATGTGGGCAACGAATATTTCGGGGCCGACAGGGATGACACGTTCATCGACCTCGATGTGCTTGCCATCGGCCCGGTCGTCGATGCCGTCTCGAGCGATTTCGAGCGCTACTGGAATTGCGCATGCTCGCGCCCGGTGGGCGACATTCTGCCGCCGGTCGCACCTGAAAGAATTCTGGCTCTCAAGTCAGCGGCAGCGTCACTCACCGAAGGGCCCGCCGCGCTCACTTACATGAGCGCGCTTGACGAATCCCCGTTCGTTAAGCAACTGCTCGCGCATGCGCTCGATTTTGAATGGACTCAAGTGCAGATGATGAGCGACGACCCAGCCAAGGGATTGGGAATGGCGCCGGATGATGAGCTGCTGTGGACGCGGCTCAAGCGCGTGATCAAGCATTCAGAGAATGCGCTGAAACTCATTTCCGCCTATTTCGTGCCCGCCGCCGAGGGCCAGCGCTTCTTTAGCGCAATGGCTGCGGGAGGCGTTGAAGTTGCCGTCCTCACCAATTCGTTGGAGGCCAACAACGTACCGATCGTGCACGCCGGCTATACCAAGCGCCGCAAGGCGTTGCTCGAAGCCGGTGTTGTCCTCTACGAATTCAAAAAATCTTCCTCGACGCCGTTGCCGGCGTCCCACGCCACGACCGGGAGCTCCGGTTCGACCCTACACGCCAAAACGTTCTCAATCGACGGCGCGCGCATTTTCATCGGCTCATTTAATTTCGATCCACGCTCGGCACGGCTCAATACCGAGATGGGCTTTCTCATCGAATCGCCCGCGCTTGCACAATCCGTCGTCGACTCGTTTGCGCGCAGTCTGCCGCAACACGCCTATGAAGTCCGTCTCACGCCGGAGCGGCATCTGATCTGGATCGAGCACCGAAAAGACAAGGAAATCGTCCACACCACCGAACCGGGCGCCGGCATGTGGAAGCGGTTTTGGGTTTTGCTGCTATCGAAGCTTCCCATCGAGTGGCTGCTCTGAAAAATCGGTGTTCCCGATCTCGAGTAGTTCCATACTCTTCTGTCTTTCTGCAACTAACCGTATTCTCGGCATCGGCCCATCGATGGCCATAGGCTAAAAGCAATTTGGCGCCGCGAGTTCACGACGCTCCCGCACCGCGATGCGATACCGTTCTAAATCCAATGTGTGACGACCCGGTATCCGGCGGCCCGCCTTGACGCGCCGAGGGTCGATAGCGAAGACAGAAGTTGTCTGCGCACAGAAACGACCCGCCCTTGATCAAGTGCTGACGGAGCGCGCCATTGGCGTGATCTTCTCCCGCAAACCAATCCTTGGTCCATTCCCAAACATTTCCCGTCATGTCATACAAGCCGAAAGCGTTCGGTGGAAAGCAGCCCACCGGCGCCGTGCGCGCCTTGTAGCCATCTTCACCTGAATCGCCTTCTGGAAATTTTCCCTGCCACGTGTTGGCTTGAGGCTTTCCTTTGGTGGCTTCGTCGTCTCCCCACTCGAATCGCTTCGCGTAAAGATTTCCCCTCGCCGCATATTCCCATTCTGCCTCGGTGGGCAAGTCCCTTCCTCGCCAATGCGCATACGCAAGCGCGTCTTCATAGGCGATTTCCACGACGGGATGCAATTCGCGCCCCGCGATGCTGCTGCCGGGCCCTTCCGGATGGCGCCAGCTTGCGCCGCCAACGAGGCGCCAGCCGTTGTGCTCGGCAGTTTCGGCATTCGATCCATTCAGGCCCACGAATACCAGAGCCGCAGGCTTCAAGTCCTCGCGCGGCACACCGGGATAATTCTTGGCATCCGGCGCTCGCTCGGCACGTGTCACATAACCGGTTGCCGCCACGAACTTGGCGAATTGCGCGTTCGTCACTTCCGTGCGATCGATGGAAAAGGCGCCCACATTCACGCGCCGCGGCGGCCCTTCTTCCTCATGCTCGGGATGCGCTCCCATCACAAAGCTCCCTCCCGGCAGCTTGACGTCACTGTCGTGCAGTGGCGTGCCGGAACACACGGGTGCGTCATTCAACGCGCCGTGCGGGCCGCCTTGCGCAGGGCGCGACGCAATGAAAACGCCGAGGACCAGCGCGGCGCACGCGTTGATTGCAGCACGCGTCATTGACTCGATTCGGTCCGACGTGCGTCCGGAGGAATGGCGGGACTCAGCAGTCCCTTTTCCTGCATGCGCTTGATTTTCACGCTCACATCGCTCCAATTGATGAGCGGATAGACGTGGTTCTCCTGAGCCTGCCGCGCGAAAAGTGCCTGCAATTCTTTCAGCTTCTCCGGATCTTTCTTGGCCAGATCGATGCGCTCGTTGAAGTCGGTGTTGAGATCGTAGAGCTCCCACACTTCCTTGCCCGCATTGTTCGCGACTTTGGCGGGCGGTGGGTAAGTTGCGAACAGATCGACGTAGTCTGGCCGGTAGCCGAAACTCGCCTTCCAACCGTCCTGAATAATGCTGCCCGCACCGAACAAGAAATGATATTGCGTGGTATGACGCGTGGGCGCTTGCGCATCGATGAAGGAATACGCGAGGCTCACGCCTTGTATCGGATCTTGCGCCACGCCGCGCAATTGCGCGGGCGCCGAGGTCGTGGTGATCTCGAGCACCGTGGGGAGTAGATCGATGACGTGGCCGTACTGAGTGCGAATCTCGCCTCTGGGCAACGCTCTCGGCCAGGAAACGATGAGCGGATTGCGCGTGCCGCCTTCGGTATTCGCGTCTGCCTTCCACTTCCGAAAGGGCGTGTCGAAAGTTTGCGCCCATCCGATGGGGTAGTTGGAATACGCGCGTGCGGTGTCGATGTCGTCGAAGTGTCGGAGGAGATTTACGATCTGTCCTTTATCGCCCGTGGTTGGCGGATGCAGCTCGCTGACGATGGACCCGTTCGGGCCGCCTTCTTTGCTTGCACCGTTATCGCCGATGATGACGAAGATGGCCGTGTTCTCGAGCGTTTTATTCTGCTCGAGATGGGCGATCAGACGGCCGAGCTCCCAATCCGTATACTCGAGGTAGGCGCCATATCCTTCGGCAAATCGCGCGTAGATTTTTTTCTGATCCATGCTCAACGTACTCCACGCGGGCACGCGCGCATCGCGCGGCGGAAGCTCGGCGTTGGGAGGCAGCAGCCCGAGTTTTTTCTGTCGGGCGAATGTCTCTTGGCGCACCACATCCCAGCCCGCGTCGAATCTTCCTCGGTACTTGTCGAGCCAGTCTCGATCCACCTGATGCGGCGAATGCGTCGCGCCCGTCGCGAGGTACACAAAGAAAGGCTTTTGCGGCGCTATCTGTTGCTGGCGATCGATATATGCAATGGCTTTGTCCACCAACTGCGCATTGAGATGGCGACCATCCGGCTTTACGCTGCGGTTGTCTTCGAGGAGGCGAGGCTTGTATTGATCCTCGGCGCCTCCCAAGAAACCGAAGAAATGATCGAAGCCCTTGCCCGACGGCCACCGGTCGAACGGGCCCAAGTCCGTTAGCTCGTCATCAGGCGTCAGGTGCCACTTGCCCAGCGCGTACGTGCCGTAGCCGCCGGCGCGCAGATACTCGGCGACGGTACCGTCACTCGGGCGTAGCCGGCCGGTGTAACCCGGAAACTCCGCGGAGAGGAACTCATGCGGAAACATGCCCATGCCGACGTTGTGATGATTGCGGCCCGTCAACAGTGCCGCTCGCGTCGGCGAGCACACCCCGGTGGTATGAAAGTTGGTGTATCTCAGCCCGGCTTTTGCCAGAGACTCGAACGTGGGCGTCGGGATCGGACCGCCAAAAACGCTTGCGGCGCCGAATCCGACATCATCCAACAATATCCAAATGATATTGGGCGCATCCGCCCGAGGTTTCGGGGGCACGGGCTTCGCGCCTTCGCGCGACTCGGCGTACGTCTTGCCGATGACTTCGGCGTTCGCTTGCGCATGGCATACCGGCCCGCCGATGCTCGCGACGACAAGCGCTGCGAGTGCCGCATCGACTACTTTGATCGAAAATGTCTTGGTCACAACATGTCTCATAGGTTCAAAAGTCCACGCGCAGAGTTGCGCCGATGTATCGTGGGGTGCCTGGAAAAAGCGAGTAGGCATTAAATGTCGGACCGCTGAGCCCGCCGACCAAATACTTCTTGTTCGTCAAATTATTCGCCCACACGGAAGCATCCCATCGGCTGCGCGTTCCCCAAGATCCACGCACGCCCGCCCGCAGATTCATCAATCCGTAGGCATCGACTCTTCCGGAAGGCGAGTTGTCGGATGTGCCGAAGAACGAGGATCGCCATGAGTAGCCGACGACGCCATAGCCGTCGAGATCTGACGTCAGCGCGTGCTGCGCACTTGCGGTTGGGCTCACGACCCAGCGAGGCGCACCCACGACTTGTTGGCCGGACAAGCTATTTCCGGAGGGTGTGCAGGTTGGCGGGTCGGAAAACACGGATTCCACCGAGCACGGCGCATTTTGGTAGGAGCGGTACACGGCGTCGTTATAAGACGCGTTGATATTGAAGCTCAGCCATTCGCTTGGCCTGGTGCTCAGTTCGGTTTCGATGCCGCGCGTGCGGACCTTGCCGATATTTCCGATCGTCTGAACGAAGACTCCGGGAGTCGTTTGAATGAGCTGCGTGGCTTGATAATCCGTCACATCGGACCAGAACAGATTCGCATTGGCGAGCACTCGTTCTTGCAAGAACGTCGATTTCACGCCGATCTCGTAATCGGTTGCCTTCTCGGGCGAGATGTACAACGAGTCGGCGGTCAATCCGGCGGCCGGCACCAACGCATTGATGCCGCCGGCCTTCGCACCGCGCGCGACCGACACATAGCTCAAGAGCTGCGGTGTGAATTCATAGGCAGCGCTCGCGAGCGCAGACACCGTGTTATTGCTTAGCTTGAGGTCGTGAGAATCATACGCCGGCAAGGCGAGCTCGATTCCCGCGGGGCCCGTCGGCGCATCGCGATAGAGGTGACTTTTTTTGTGCTCCTCCGTATCTCGAAGGCCCAGCGTCACCGCGAGAGCGTCCGTCGCATGCCAGGTTGCCTGGCCGAACAACGAGTAACTGTTCGTGCGCGGATATGAGCGCAACTGCGAAAAAGCATCGTTGAAAAACGGCTTCAATCCGTAGAACGCCTGCGCGGACGGTCCATACTGGAAAAACGAGCGGTTTTTCTGATACTGATAGAAATAATAGGCGCCCGCGACCCAGTCCACGGCCTTCCCTGACGATGAAGCGATGCGAAACTCCTGCGTCCATTGCTCGTCATCCACCTTCTGCCCCGCATTGATGAGGGCCGACGCGTTGTTGCCATCGCCGTCGTTGGTCGGCAGAAACCACCAGCTTCGGTACGCGGAAATCGACGTCATCTGGAAGCCGTTTTTCCTCCAGTTCAACTGCGCCGAGCCACCGCCTTGGCGAACGCTCATGTATTGCCGGTCGTTGAGTGTCGACGTGCGATAGTTGGGATCGTAAATCTGCTGCGCATTCGCGGCCTCAAGCCTTGCCTGCAACGCGGCTCCGCCGTTTGGACCCAAACTGTTCAGCACGCTGACGCAGCATGCCGAATTTTCCTCGTTGTAGTCGCCGATGATCCGCGCGTCGAAATTTTCGCTGGGCTTGTACAGCAGTTGCCCTCGCAAGCCATCGCGGTTGACCGCATTGAGCCGACGCCCGTCGAACACATCTTTCACGTAGCCATCGCGTGAAGTCTTTGCATAAGACAAGCGCCCCGCAAGCTCGTCCGAGAACAACGGCCCATTCAGCGTGCCGCGCAATTGGTAATAGTCGTAATCGCCGAACGAGGCTTCTATGCGAGCATCGGGGGTGAAGCTCGGCGCCCTGCTCGAGAAGTTCAACACGCCGGCCGTCGTGTTCTTCCCGAACAGCGTGCCTTGCGGGCCTCGCAACAGCTCGACCTGATCGATGTCGATGAGGTCTTGATTCGCCATTCCCGGACGCCCCAAATACACATCATCGAGATACACACCAACGCTCGACTCGAGACCGTCATTGGCGGGATTATTCCCGAGACCGCGCACCGCGATGCTGGTCTGCCGAGGATTGGCGAACTGCGCATTGAGACTTGGAAGCCGCTGATTTAAATCTTCCAAGCGATACTGTCCCGACCGCTCCAGCACATCGCCCGACACGGCCGTGATCGGGATCGGCACGTCCTGCGCATTTTCGGAGCGACGACGGGCCGTCACCACGACCTCTTCGATCGTGGCAGGCTCGGCGATACTCTCGACGGCGACGGTAGGCTGGGCTTGACCGAGCGCCGCGCCTGCGAAAGCACCGCACGCAACGATGCCGGCGAACTTTGGCAAGCTCCCTGCCCGCCTTTCGACCGAACCGCGACCCCATTTCCCAACGACCAGCATAAGATCTCCGCTTCGAAAGTTATGAAGCGGCGGAATCTATGCGCGGCCATCATCGCGCGCTACGAACGAATTCGAATACGCTTAGAAGGTTTTCGAAATCATGCAATCAGATCGAGCGACATCCTAGCCGCGCTCAATACACACGAACAGATCCAGATCCGTCTGTTTAATCCTCGGGGCACTAATGCAGGGGCGGTCGCGGGAACGGCAGCGAAGCGGCCACACTCGATTGCGAAGGATGGGAATCTCGCTGCGCCTGGCTGCGCGGCGAGTCAAGATCCGTTCGAATCCAACTGCCATCCGCTTGTCTTCGAATGTCATAAGCCGGCCAGTAGTGCTCGTCGAGCTTGAGCGTGATGACTTCGATCTGCCCGTTCCACGCGATCGTCTTCAAACGTAAAGACGTGCGATCAGGCTTGGGTTGGACCGCCGCAATGAACGCATCCAGATCCGGCGTCGCTTGCCCGTCGACTTCAACGATACGTCTTCCGGGATACAAACCGTATCGCGTAGCCGGCGAGCCATAGGCAAAGAACGCCACGAACACGCCCGAGCGGTCGATGCCGCGCTGCGCGGCCATGGCGCGATACGGCGCTTGCAAGGTGGCGCCGGCCCAGAACACGATGCGATCCAAATCGCGTCCATCGAGCGGCACGGTCGCAAGCCGCACATTCTTCTCGGCGCCATCGCGCCAAATCGTGAGCGAGACGTCGGGCGTCTGCACCGCGCGCTCGACCTCACGAAAGCGCGTCACGATCTTTCCATTCACCGCGAGCAGTAAATCGCCAGACTGCAGCACTTGAGCGGCCGGCGAGCCGGCGACCGGCCGGTCCACCGTCAACACCTGGCGCGGATCGCTCGTGTGCGACTCGATGGCGCTCACCCATTTCTCCGGCAGCCCAAAGCGGCGCGCACCGGCGAGTGGCTGAAGATTGAATTCCACTTCGAGCGAATACAGCGGACGGCCCTTCGCGACCACGTCGCTCATCTCGGCGATGAGATCCACCGGGATACCGCGCGTTATCTGCTGCAGGGCGCGTTGCGCTTCGAAGGCAAAGCTCGACCAGAGCGCCACCACTTCGCCGCGATCGTTCGCGAGCACTCCGTCATAGTCGGTGGGTGGGTTGATCAAACTGACGACATCCAGGTTGCTATCGCGAAATCGCAACGTCGACGAAAGCGGAAAGGTGACGGCGTCGATGCTCGACACCTGCGTCTTTTGGCTCATCAGCCGCAAGTCATCGCGCAAACCCACGGCCCAGACTTCAGCGCCGGGCTTGAGCGTTTCGGTGGCAAGCTTCGCCGCGCGCACCGGTGTGTCACCGATGAGCCGCGGGTCGTAAGACACCAACGCGAGGTTGTGCAATGGATGCACGAATTCGACGCGGCCCGGTATCTCGAGCGTGCCGCCGAACGTCAAGCGCACATCACCGAGCGAAACCGGCACGGTATTGCGATCGAGAACCACGAGTCCACGCTTCGCATCCACGATCAGCCCAGTGCCGTGGTAATTTTTCTCCGTGACGCCCGACACCGCGTACGGCATGTCGAAGGTCACGTACACGAGCGACGGCGCAAGCCGATCGCGATGCTCATCGCCGCTTCGAGAGAAAAAAGTGTTGGCCGGCTTGAGCGCCGCGGCGGACGGGCCGGCGGGAATCTCATGACAAGGCCACACACCCAGGGCGTCGTCTCGCTTGCATTCCCGCGCAGGAAACCAGCGCCGATCGATGCGCGCGACCTTCAAGTCCGTCGAGCGCGGATCTTCCAAGGAGGCGTAGCGCACGGCTGCGCGCGCGCCATCGCCGAGCTCGGATAGGGCTGCGGCGAAATCCGCAAGACGCGCGATGGGGCGGCCGTTGAATTCCGTGATGAGCGCTGCGCGCGGAATGCCGGCGGCGCCGAACACATATCCTGGGTTCGCAACGTACACGCCGCGAATGGGAAGATTGTAGTGTCGAGCTTGTTGATAAGACAGCGTATGCACCACGGCTTCGCCGAACTCGACGAACTCATCCGCCGTGATCGAGTGCAAATCCTGAACGGGAAGCGAAACGGTGCGCAATGCGCCGCCGCGCTGCACTTCGAGCGCAACGCTTTGACCGACATGGTCATCGAGCGTCGCTTCGAGTGCGAAAAATTCCGGGGCGGCCTTGCCATTGAGCGAGGTCAGGATATCGCCCGGTTGCAACGCTTCGGCCGCGCTCGATCCAGGCTGCACTTCCGAAACCACCAACATGCCGGTCAACTTGGGAAAGTCCTTGCGCATGCGCGATTCGAGTGCGGCATCGAGTCCGAGACGCCGCAGCTCATCGTAGGGCGTGTAGCGAAACACCGTCTCCAGCGTGCCTCGCGGGACGGGCTTGCCCGCATCGATATATTTCAAAGCGCGCGTGATGGCCGGAAGCGGCAAGTAGAAGCTCGACGCAGCGCCCGAGGCGCCGCCTGCGTTCAAGGCGACCACTCGGCCTTCGACATCGATGACGGGCGAGCCGGACGAGCCGCCCGAGGTGCTCGAGGCGGCCTGATAATAAAATGTGTTGAAGTCGTTGTACTTGCCGTAACCGTATTCGGGCGCCTCGCGATCCAAGCGGGCGAGCGTCCCTGAAAGAATGGACAGTTGCTCGCCTGCATCGTTGCCGACGACGCGAATCTCGCGGCCCACCACCGCACCTTGCGGGTACAACGGCAATTGCGCGGGCTGAATGAAACGCAACTTTTTCGGATCGTACCGGTAGATGCCGAAATCGTGCACGGGATCGAAATACACAGGGAACAAAGTGACTTCCTCGCGATTGAGAAATGTCGCCTGGGCAGTCACGGGCCCCGGCGTCACGACGTGGCGATTGGTCAGGATCAAGCCGCGCTTCGCATCGACCACGAAGCCCGTGGCCTGCGCCGTGGTGTTCCACTCCGTATCGAATGCCCGCGTCGCATTGATTTGAATGCTGACGACGCCGCTCGCCATATGCTCCAACGTCTGCGCCCAAGTCGCGGTGGAGCTCGGCGCGGACGTCAGCGGAATGGGAGGCGCCGCGCGCGGCGGGGTGGGCGCGACGGGCTCATCGCCATTCTCCGGCACCGGCGGAACGCTCGGCCGCCCGATTTCCGCGGCAGGTCCGGGCGCCGCAGCGGCTTGCCAAGAGGCCGCCATTGCCGCCAAAAGCAGGGTCAAAATCAATCGATGCATTGCCGGTCGCTCGCGAAAACCATCTTCCATTTAATGATCCACCAAGATGAATAGCCAAACCGCGACGAGCAAAGCAAAACTCAGCATGACTGCGGCGGAGCCCATGTCTTTCGCCATGCCGGCCAACGGATGACGCTCAGCTCCGAATCGATCGACCACGGCTTCGATGGCTGTGTTCAATAATTCAATCACTAGAATGAAAAACAGCGGCGCGATCAGCACGGCGCGTTCGACTCCAGTGCGGCCGACGAACAAGGCCGTCGGCGTTAGCACGGCCGCAACCACCGCTTCTTGCCGGAATGCCGCTTCGTGGCGCCACGCGTGACGCAAGCCCTGCGCGGAATAAACAAAGGCGAGCAGAATGCGCTGCATTCCCGACTGCGCGCTCACGTCGTGTCAGTCCACGACGCGCGAGGTATCTGGCGCTTGCGACCAGCCTCCGCCAAGCGCTTTGAAAACATTGATTTGCGACTCCGCCAGCGATTGGTTGGACTGGGCAAGCGAGCTGCTCGCCGATGCACGGGTGCGCTCTGCATCCAAGAGCTGCAAGAAACTATCGGCGCCATTCTTGAAGCGCGCACGGGAGAGCACGGCGGCGTGGTCCGATGCAGCGAACGCACGCGCAAGCGCGGCGTTTTGTTGCAACTGAGCTGACAGCCGCGCCAGCGCTTGCTCCGCCTCTCTCAATGCCGTGAGCACCGCCCCGTCAAAAGTCGCCAGGGATGCGTCCGTGCGGGCACGCGCCGCGCGGACCCGGGCGCGCGCGGCATTCTGTAGCGGGAACGTCCAAGAAATGGTCGGTCCGATGGAATAACTGAACGAACGCGCTCGGCCCAAGTCCCCCGGACGTTGCGCACCCAAGGAAACTTCGCCGAGCAAGGAAATCGACGGATACAGCTCCGCAACCGCAACCCCGATGCGTGCCGTGTCCGCCGAAAGCGCGCGCTCGGCCCGCCGCACATCGGGCCGGCGCGCAAGCAGCGCCGCGCCGTCGCCGACGGGATACGTCTGCGTCAGCGTCGGTGGCTTGACGCACTTTTCTAAATCGCGGTCGAACGTTTCCGGTGTTCGGCCTGTGAGAGTCGCCAGCGAATACAACGCCGCGCGGCGCTCGGCATCGATGGAGGGCACCTGCGCCGCGGTCTGCTCGTACTGCGCCTGCGCCTGATCCAGATCGCGGCGATTGCTCTGTCCCGCATCGAACAGCGCTCGGGTCAGCTCGACCGTGCGCGCTTGCAACTGAGTGCTCTCTTTCGCGGCAGCGAGTTGCGCGGCAAAGCCGCAGGCATCGATGTAGCCGAGCGCAGTCTGCGCGGCGATCGCGATCCGCGAGGCATCCAGAGCAGCCGCAGCCGCCGCGGCATCGCCCCGCGCGGCTTCGACGGAGCGGCGCACCCGGCCGAATAAATCGAGCTCGTATGAGACGTCGAATGCACTGGAGTAGAAATCGTAGTTGACGCTTTGCGGACCGGCGCCATCGACCGGGGCCGGTGTCACGGCGGCGCTCGATGTTGGAATGCTGCCGAGGCCGGTACGCGCTCGCGAATACTGCGCGTTCAGCTGAGTTTGAGGCCAGAAGCCTGCGCGTGCTTCGGAAAGCGCCGCACGCGCTTCACGCAAGTTCGCGACCGCAACGCGCACGTCTGGATTGTGCCGCAGAGCCTGATCGATGAGATCCGAAAGCACGGGATCGGAATACAAACTCCACCAGTGATCAACTTCCGGGGCCGTGGACCCCTTCACCTCAGATGTCGGTACGCCCGACGTTGCAGGCGCAGCGCCGGTCTCGATCAGCGCGCCCCGCGATGCTTTGGGCGGCGCCGGCCGGTGATAATTGGGCCCGACGGCGCATGCGCAGAGGAATGCAGCGAGCGCTGCCCACGACGCCCGCATTCGCATCATGCCGGAGATTCGCCGGCTTGCGGATGCGGATCGTCGGATGCATCACGCGGCGGAGATTGACGTTCGCCGCCCTCGCGCGGCGGCTCCCGCTTCTGATCGGCCGGCTTCTTATTCAAGCCGAACCGGCGCGACACGGCATCTCCAAGTCGCTGCGCGATGACGTAGAAACTCGGCGTGAACAACAAGCCGAAAATCGTCACGCCGATCATGCCAAAAAACACCGCAATGCCGAGAGCTTGACGCATCTCCGAGCCCGGCGCATTGCCGAGCACCAGCGGCAACACACCGAAAATGAATGCGATGGAAGTCATGAGGATCGGGCGCAGCCGCTGATGCGCGGCCTTTTCAGCCGCCGCGCGATGATCCAGTCCGCCCTCCTCGTCCTGCTTCGCAAACTCGACGATGAGAATGGCGTTCTTCGCTGCAAGGCCCACCAGCACCACCAGACCGATCTGCGTGAGAATGTTGTTGTCCTTGCCCATGATGTTGACGCCGAGAATGGCGGCGAGCAGACACATGGGCACGATCAAGATCACGGCCAATGGCAGCACCAAGCTCTCATAATTTGCCGCGAGCAAGAGAAACACGATGACGACCGCGAGCGCGAAGACCAGTGTTCCGGTATTGCCCGCGCGCAGCTGTTGGTAGGCCAACTCAGTCCAGTCGCTGTAAAAGCCGGCGGGCAATAGCCGCCCCGCGAGAGTATTCATGCTCTTGAGCGATTGGCCGCTCGAAAACCCAGGCGCCGTATCGCCCTGCAGCTCCGCCGCCGGATATAAGTTGTACCGCACCACGCGGTACGGTCCGCTGCTGTTCTTGAGAGTCATGACCGCATCGAGCGGCACCATGGCTCCGGACGCGGAGCGCGTCTTCAATCGGCCGATGTCGCCATAATCCGCGCGGTAGGGGGAATCGGCTTGCGCGGTCACACGATAAGTGCGCCCCAGAAAATTGAAATCGTTGATGTACGTCGAACCAAGATAAGTTTGAAACGTCGAGAAGACATTTTGCACGGGCACGCCGAGCTGCTCGGCATGCTCGCGGTCGATATCGGCGAACAAGCGCGGCGTGCGCGTATCGAACAGGGTGAACACCGACTGCAAGCCTTTTTCCTGATTCGCGGCGCCCATCATCTTCAAAGCCACGCCTTGCAGCGCCTGATATCCCGCGCCGCCGCGGTCTTCGAGCATCATCTTGAAGCCCCCGCCGTTGCCAATGCCGCGCACGGGCGGCGGCGCAATGACCAGGACGACGCCTGCGGTGATCCCGGCGAATTTCTGCCGCAGCTGACTCACCACTTCATCGATTTTCGGGCGATCGCCTTTCGCCTTGAGATTGAGAAACATGGCGCCCGCATTGGGCGCTTGCGTGAACGTGGCGCCATCCAGCCCCGCGAAGGCTACCGTGCCCGTGACCGATGAATCGGCGAGGGCCGTTTTTTGAATGTTGCGAATGACTTCGTCGGTCCGCTGCAGCGATGCGCCTGGAGGCATTTGCAGAGCCACAATGAGATAACCCTGATCCTGCGCGGGAATGAATCCCGTGGGGGTCGCCGCGAACCGCCAAATCGCCAGGGCGATCAGCACGAGATATGCGAAGCCAACCCATGCCAGCGTGCGCACAGCGCGTGCGGTAAAGCGGCCGTAGCGCTCGGCGAGCGCCGCGAACCCGGAGTTGAATTTTTCGGAAAATTTTCTCGGCCAGGAGCGCCAACCCGATGTGGACGGCCGGCGTTGTTTCGCATCGCGTGATTCCAAGATGAGCGCGGCGATGGCAGGCGACAACGTCAGAGACACGAACGCCGAGACCAGAGTCGCGCTGCCAATGGTCAGCGCGAATTGCTTGTAGAACTGACCGGAGATTCCCGGGATGAACGCCGTGGGCAGAAACACGCCCAAGAGCACGAGCGCGATGGCCACCAGCGCACCTGAGACTTCGTCCATCGATTGATGCGCCGCTTCGCGCGGCGTGAGATTCTTCTCTTCGATCAGACGCGAAATATTTTCGACCACGACGATGGCATCATCGACGACGATACCGATGGCAAGCACCATGCCGAACAGCGACAAGTTGTTCAGCGAAAAGCCGAATGCGCCGAGCGCGGCGAAAGACCCAGCGAGCGAGATCGGAATGGCGATCACCGGCACGATGGCTGCGCGCCAGCTCTGCAGGAAAATGAGCACCACCAATGCGACCAGCACGATGGCTTCCAGCAGCGTGTGCTGCACGGCGGAGATCGACTCCGCGATGTACGAAGTGGGATCGTATGCGACTTCGTAGGAGAGGCCTTTTGGGAACGACTTCGCCGCCTCTTTCAGCTCGGTCCGCACCGCCTCGGCCGTGCTCAATGCATTCGAGCCCGGGAGCTGACTCACCACGATGCCCACGGTCTCTTTATTAGATCGATAGGCATTGATGCTGTAATCCTGCGCGCCGAGCTCGATGCGAGCGACATCGCGAACCCGCGTGATGCGGCCGGAATCGTCGGATTTGATGATCACACCGCCGAAATCTTCCGGCGTGGTCAGCCGCCCTTTGGTCTGCACCCCCAATTGAAATGCCGTGCCGCCTCGGTTGAACGGCGGCGCTCCGACCGACCCTGCAGCCACCTGCACGTTCTGCGCTCTGATGGCGCCGATGATCTCATCGACCGTGAGATCGCGTTCCGCCGCGCGCTCCGGGTCGATCCAAATGCGCATGTTGTAATCGCGGCCGCCAAACAAGCGCACGTTGCCGACGCCAGTCAAGCGGGCAATGCGGTCGATCAATTGAATCGTGGCGTAATTGGAAATGTATTGATGCGGAACCGAGTTGTCGGGCGAATACAAGGTCGCCGCCAGGAGAATGTCGGGCGAATTTTTGGCGACCGTGACGCCGATCTGCCGCACCTCGTCCGGAAGACGCGGTTCGGCCGTAGCCACCCGGTTTTGCACCAACACCTGCGCTTGATCGACATTGGTGCCCGGCTCGAACGTCACCGTAATGGTGAGATTGCCGTCCCCGGTGGATGACGAGGACATATAGATCATGCGCTCGACGCCATTGATGGACTGCTCGAGCGGAGTCGAAACGGTCTCGGCGGTGGTCTCCGCCGTTGCGCCCGGGTAGCTCGCAGTCACAACGACCGTGGGCGGCGCGATCTCGGGATATTGCGCCACCGGCAACCCCACGTAGCCCACTGCGCCGAGAATTACGATGAGAATGGAAAGCACCGAGGCGAAGATCGGCCGATCGATGAAGAAGTGGGTGAATTTCATGCGAGACGATGCGCCATGTGCAGCATGCGGCCCTACTCCGCCGTGGCCTGCGATGAGGGCGGAGCGCTGGCAGGCTCGGACTTGGGCGCCGTATCATCGGCGCGCGGCTTGAGCTTCACCAGATTGACGTCGACTTCGGTACCGGGCTGCAACCGCGTCAAGCCATCGAGCACGACGCGATCCTGCGCCGTGATGCCCTTGCGAATGACCCTCAATCCCTCGACCAAGGGCCCGATCTCCACAGGATGCGGCGCCACTTTGCCCCCATCGCCCACGACGAACACCATGCGCCGGGTTTGATCGGTCACGATGGACTCTTCCGGAAGGAGCAGGGCTTCATACGCGCCCGAGCCCAGCAGACGCGCGCGGCCGAACATTCCCGGAGTGAGAATGTGATCCGCATTTGAAAGCTCGGCGCGCGCTCGAATCGTGCCCGACTTGGTGTCGATGGCGTTGTCCACGAACACCATATGCCCCCGATGCGGGTAACCGGATTCATCGGCCAGCTGAATCTCCACCGGATTCGGCGTGTCGCGCGATGAGCCGCGCTCGCCGCTTCTCGCCTGATGCGCATACTTGAGATAGAACGCTTCGGCGCCTTCGAATGAAAACCAGATGGGGTCGAGCGTCACGACGCGCGTGAGTTGCGTGGTATTTGCGTTGACGACATCGCCAATGCTGACTCTTCGGTCCGACACCCGGCCATCGATGGGCGCGCGCACCGTCGTGAATTCGAGATCGAGCGCTGCAGTCGCGATGGCCGCCTTCTGTGAGGCCACGTCGGCCTGAGCTGTCTTCAAGGACGCGGCCTTGGTCTCATATTCTTCCTGGCTCACCGCTTCGATGCCGCGCAATTTTTCCGAACGCGCAAGCTCGGTCGTGGCGTTGCCCACCGTGGCCTGCGCCCGCAAGGCCGCGGCCGAAGCCTGATCGTACGCCGCGCGATACGGCCGCGGATCGATGATGAACAGCGCATCTCCCCGCTTCACGTCCTGGCCGTTACGGAACAACACCTTCGTCACGGTTCCCGAGACACGCGGCATGATGACCACATCTTGAATGGCCTCGAATCGGCCTACGTAGTCATCCCAATCGACGACCTTGCGCACGATGGGAAACGCGGCGCTCACTTTCGGCTTTTGCGGCGGCGCAGGCGCTTTATGAGTGCAGCCCGCCGCCGCCGCCGCGCTGAGCCAGAAAATGAAGCCGATCCTAAGCCCTGTCATTCGTGCTCCTGCGGTTGAGAAGCCCGTGCATGACAAGTCTATGTTGCGCGCCGCATTTCGAAGCCGCGCCAGCCAGTCAATGGCGCAGTACCATGGCGGAACGCGCCGCTTCGACGCGGGGCACTCGTGTGAGTCGTTCAAAATCTCGCCAAGCTTAAGGGGGACACACCGCGTGATGCAATGGCAAAAACCCTTACACGGAACGTCGCGCCGATGGATTCTTAGCTGTTGCGCCACGGCCGCTGTATCTGCGTGCTCGATCCCGGTGCAGGCCAATGCGAGCGAGATCGGCAGCCAACTGCAAGCTTTATATGAGAGGGAATGGCAGCGCTGGCTCGCGGAAGATCCCATCAATGCAACCAGCGTCGGAGATCCTCGCTACAACGACCGCTGGCCCGAGCTGACTCCGGCTGCGCTGCAGAAAAGCTACGACGCCGACCTATCCGCAGAACGCGAGCTCGAAGGAACGAATACCGCGAGCCTTTCGGCGCAAGAGAAATTGGATTACGACATCGTACTGTTGGAGTTCAAGCGCAGGACCGATGCGTACCGTTTCAAACCTTATCTATATGCCATCAACCAGCAGGGCGGCGTTCAGACCGCCAATGAGGTCGCCGAGCTTGCGCCCTTCGCAACCGTGGAAGATTACGAGCACTGGATTTCCAGACTGCGAAATTTCGGGCGGTACATGGATCAAAACATCGAGCTGTTGCGCATCGCCATGCGCGAACGGCGCACGCAGCCTCGAGTCATCATGGAGCGCATCGTGCCGCAGATCGCGGCGCAACGCGTGCGCGATGCGAGCACCAGCCCGTTCTTCACGCCTCTCAAGTCGTTTCCCGCGGCGATCGGCGCAGCTGACCGCGAGCGCTTGAGGCGTGAAGCGCTCGATGCCATTCGTGCCAGCGTGCTGCCCGCCTTCGCGCGTTTTGATGACTTTTTCAGACACCGCTACTTACCGGCATGCCGGACGAGCGTGGGCATTGACGACACGCCGGACGGCGCGGAATTTTATCGCGAGCGCATTGCTTATCACACCACGACGCATCTGAGCCCGCACGAAATTCACGCGCTGGGACTCGCCGAGGTGAAGCGCATTCGCGCTGAGATGGATCGAGTCATCGCCGAGCTGAAATTTCAGGGCGGCTTCCAGGCTTTTGCGCAGATGCTGCGAACCGATCCGCGCTTCTTTTATCAGGATGCAAATGAGCTGTTCCGCGGATACGTGGTGATCGCGAAGACCATCGATCCGCAGCTGGTCAAACTGTTCGGCAAGCTCCCCCGCACGCCTTACGGCGTGAGGCCCGTTCCCGCGACGAGCGCTCCCGACAACACCACCGCGTACTATCAGCCGTTGGCGCAAGATGGCTCGCGGCCAGGCTATTTTTACGTCAATCTCTACAAGCCCGAGTCGAGGCCCAAATGGGAAATGGAAGTGTTGAGCGCGCACGAGGCCGTGCCCGGCCATCACTTGCAAATCGCGTTGCAATACGAGAACGCTGCCGACACGCCCAACATTCGGCGACAAGCAGGGTTCACCGCGTTCGTCGAGGGTTGGGGCTTGTATTCCGAAGGGCTCGGAGATCAGATCGGTCTGTATGCCGATCCATATTCGAAGTTTGGCCAGCTCACCTATGACATGTGGCGTGCCGTGCGCTTGGTCGTGGATACCGGAATGCACGCGCAGCACTGGACGCGGCAGCAAGCCATTGATTATTTCAAAGCCAACGCTCCCAAAGCCGAGCTCGACATCACCAACGAAATCGATCGCTACATCTCATGGCCGGGACAAGCGCTTGCCTACAAAATCGGACAACTCAAGATGTTGAGCCTGCGCGAGGAAGCGCAGCGCACGCTCGGCGCGAAGTTCGACATCCGCGCGTTTCACGATGCGCTCTTGTCCACAGGTGCCGTGCCGCTCGATGTGATGGAGCGGAATATGCGGGAGTGGATGCAGGCGCAGGCGCAGGCGCAGGCACGAACGCGATGAACCTCGCGGTGAGGCCGTATAGCTTGCCAGGACTTGATCGAGCGCGCTGCGCGTTCGCGCAAGCGCGGTGAACCTCGCGGTGAGGCCGTATAGCTTGCCAGGACTTGATCGAGCGCGCTGCGCGTTCGCGCAAGCTTTCGCCTGCGCGGACGCGACT
>CAXTUB010000011.1:0-100577 GCA_964247385.1 uncultured Steroidobacteraceae bacterium
GATCCACACCGCGCATCGGCGCACATGCAGTTCAGCGGCTGCGGAATGATTTTGGCTCGGAGCTCCGGCAGTCCCGTTCAATAAGTTTTGACCCGATCAACGTTGCGTATTGGCGCGCAACGGTGGGGCGCTCAACTTGTCGCTGCTTCTCGGGGATGCATTGCTATCGCGTTGGACCTGCGTTATTCGCATGGGTCCATTCAAGAGGCTGAAGTCCCTGCGTGAGGTGTGCGAGGGTGTTCGGGTTCCAGATTCTATGTCTTCGAACAGACGCGGACGCGCGGCCCGCAGGGTCGCGCGGAATGCAGGCGAGGGAGGCGGCATTCCTGAGTCCTCGCACCCCACGTCATGGGAGATGATTCAAGGCGGAGCGGGACATGACGCAATATCGCTGCTGTCGACCAAGAGTTGGGCGATGCGCTCGAGCTCGTGCGCATCGACGGCATCGAAGCGTGCTTTGACGGGGCTATCGAGATCCAGTACGCCGAGCAGTTAATCGTGCTTCATCAGCGGCACTACGATCTGGGATGCGGATGCTGGATCGCATGCGATGTGCCCCTGGAACTCATGCACATCGGCGACTCGTAAGGTCCTCCGTTGCGCAGCGGCTGTGCCGCACACGCCGCGTCCGAAGGCGATGCGCACGCAAGCGGTCTTGCCTTGAAACGGGCCGAGCACGAGCCGTTCGTCAATATTCCGATAGACGCCGGCCCAATTCAATTGCGGCATCGAATTGAACAGCAGCGCGCTGATGTTGGCGCAGTTGGCGATGAAATCGGTCTCGCCTACAAGCAGCGCTTGCGCTGCGTCGTGCAGCTCGTCATAGAGCTCGCGCTTGTTCATGCGTTGGCGAACGAAAACGACAGCACCGAGCGCACATCGCCCGCGTCGCAGGCGAGGGCGGCCAATCGATCGAACCCCAAAGCGACCCCTGCGCAATCGGGCAAGCCGTGCGCCAGCGCCGCCAGCAGCCGCTCATCGATGGGCACCGAGGGTTGCGCGGCTCGCGCCCGTTCGGCAAGGTCGTGTTCGAATCGGCCGCGCTGCTGCTCGGCATTCGTGAGCTCGTGAAATCCGTTCGCCAATTCGACTCCATCCATATACAACTCGAAGCGGGCGGCTACGGACGGCTCACCGGGACGCAAGCGCGCAAGCGATGCCTGACTCGCGGGATAGTCACACACGAAGCAGGGCTGCTCGAAACCAAGCCGCGGGCCGACGATGGCGCCCATCAAAAGATCCAGGAGATCATCACGGCCAAGCGCGGAGCGGCAATCGATGCCAAGGCGTTTCGCTGCGGAGCGCAGCTCATCATCGGCTGCATCGTGCATATCGACATTGGCGTGCCGGCGCAACGCGTCCCGATACGTCACCCGCTCCGCGGGCTGAAGCGTGCGCGCAGGGGCGAGCAAACATCGAATGAGCGACTCGACCTCGCTCATCAGCGCAGCGTCATCGAAACCCAAGCGATACCATTCGATCAAAGTGAATTCAGGCTCGTGCCAGCGTCCCAGCTCGCCGTCGCGAAAGACCTTGCAGATTTGAAAGATGTCGCCGCTTCCCGCGGCCAGCAAGCGCTTCATCGCAAACTCGGGTGAAGTTTGTAAGAGCCGGGCGTCGCGCCCGCTGACGCATGTCCTAAGAGATTCGATTTGCGGATCGGTCGTGCCGGCGGCGCTCAAAATCGGCGTGTCGACTTCGAGTACGCCGCGAGCTGCGAAAAAATCGCGCACTCGCGCCAGGAGCGCCGCGCGGTGCGCGAGCACTGTCCGGCTCGCGACGGGCTGCCAGCCGCTCATGCCGGAATCGGCGGCGGCTCGAGCCGCGCGATTTCTTCACCCAATCTCAGCACCGCTCCTGCGCGGAGCGATGGCACGAGCTGCACTCGCTCTTGTGCGAACAGCACGATCACGGTCGAGCCCATGTTGAAACGTCCGAGCTCATCGCCTTTGTCGAGAGTGAGATTGGGATCGGGCACACGCTGCGCAAGCACACTCGCCTGTCGCATGCGCGCGGGTGTGATGTCGCCCGCCCACACGGTTGCGATGCTGCCGACGTTCAACGCGCCGACCAGAACGACGGCCATCGGCCCGGCGACAGTATCGAAAATACACACCACCCGCTCGTTGCGCGTGAATAACCGCGGCACGTGACGGGAGGTGGCCGCATTCACGCTGAACAAACGCCCGGGCACGTAGCGTGTGGCGCGCAGTGTGCCGCGCAGCGGCATGTGGATGCGATGGTAGTTGAAGGGCGCCAGATAGATGGTGCAGAACGTACCGTGCTCGAATTGCCGCGCATCGGCTGAATCTGCAAGCAGCGCGTCGAGCGAATAAGATTTGCCCTTGGCCTGCAGGAGTTGCCGAGTCTCGATTCGGCCGCACTCGCTGACCGTGCCGTCGACCGGACTCGCCACGGCGCTTTCATCGCGCACGATCGGCCGCGCGTTCGCATGCAGCGCGCGCGTGAAAAATTCATTGAAGCTCGAGTAAGCGAGCGCATCGACGACCGCGGCGTCGCGCATGTCGACCGGGTAGAGCCGAAGGAAGCCGCGAATCAGCCGGTTCTTGAGCCACGGCGAGCGAACGCGCGTCAACGCGTGGACGGCGCGCGAGATCGCGTGTTGAGGCAGCACGTGTTGAAGCAGAGCGAATGCATGGCTCTGCAAAGAATAGCGCGTGGAGTCCGGCCGGTCGGTCACGAGGCGCCAGCCGTGATCCGCTGCCAATCGGATTTCAAGCTCCGCACATTGAAGGGCGATGTGAGCACCGCCGTCAGTTTCGCTTGGGGAGAGATCACGAGCAGCACATTGGAATGATCGACGGTGTAGCCGCCGTTTTTTTGCTCACCCAACACGACCGCCACGCCGAACCGGCTTGCCGCAGAGAGAACTTCGTCTTGATTGCGTCCGGTGACGCCAAGGAACGAAGCATCGAAAAAGGGAACATAGTCTGCCAATGATCGCGGCGTGTCACGGCGCGCATCCACTGAGATGAAAACCACCGCGGGAAGAGTCGCCTCACGCGATGCGCGCAAGCTCTTCATCAGTGCACTCAGCGTGCTCAACGTCGCGGGGCACAGATCCGGGCAATGCGTGTAGCCGAAGTAGAGTATGGACCAGTGCCCCCGCAGGGAAGCGGCGGTGAACGGTGCGCCATGCATGTCGATGAGCTCGAATGGAGCGATGCCGCGCGACGGAACGATGGGCACGCCGGAAGTCAGCGGCTGCGCAGGTTGCGCGCGAGGCCAATACAATGAGGCAATGAAACCGGCAGCCGCCGCGGCGGCGATGAGCAATGTTCGCGGAATCCAACGGCTCGACGTCATGCAGCGATTATTTCACACGGCATCGCCAGCTTGCCGACGTGCCTCGCGCGTGTGCCCAGGTCTTCGCCGTGCCGGTGCAGCGCCATGCGGCGAGTGACTGTGGGCGAGACCGTTGCGCGCTGTGCGCACGCGTTGACACGAGCTCGCGTGCATTTCGGGCACGGTACGGCCAATGCGCGGGATGAAGCGGCCGAGCTCGTCTTTTTTGCCGCGCGACTCGATCATTCACTAGGAGAGGCGGCCTACGCACGCGCGCTCGAACCGGCCGCCCAGCGACGCATCGACGGGCTCTTGCGCGCTCGAATCGAGTCGCGCAAGCCACTGGCTTA
Source organism: uncultured Steroidobacteraceae bacterium (assembly GCA_964247385.1). Lineage (GTDB taxonomy): Bacteria > Pseudomonadota > Gammaproteobacteria > Steroidobacterales > Steroidobacteraceae > TMP-86. Next base: position 3,657 of record CAXTUB010000011.1, read on the forward strand.
CCTCACGCATCGCGCCTTCTTCGCAAGTTTCGCGCTGTATGTCGATGAGCGCGTATTGGTGCCGCGCTCGCCCATCGCGGAGCTGATCCAGACGCGCTTCTCGCCGTGGATCGCGGCTCGAGACGTGCGGCGCATCGCCGATGTGGGCACCGGGAGCGGCGCGCTCGCGATTGCCGCCGCGCGCGCATTTCCCCGCGCGCAGGTCGATGCGCTCGATCTGTCGGCCGATGCACTCGAGGTGTGTGAGCGCAACATTCGACGCTTTCGGCTGGGCCAGCGCGTGCGCGCTTTGCGATCCAATCATTTGGACGCGATGCGGGACGCTCGCTACGATGTCATCGTGAGCAACCCTCCGTATGTCACGCCGGCCGAGCTGCGCAGCATGCCGCGCGAGTACCGGCACGAGCCGCGCATCGGTCTCGCGGCCGGCGCCGATGGCTTGGCGTCCATTCGCGCCCTATTGCGCGCCGCGCATCGGCACCTGACACCGCGAGGCCTGCTCGTGGTCGAGGTGGGAAATCGCGAGCGGCAGGTCGAGGTGAAGTGGCCCAGGCTTCCATTCATCTGGCCTCATCTCGAAGCAGGCGGCGGCGTGTTCCTGCTGCACGCGGCCGATGTGCCGCGGGTCAGCCGCGTCAGCGGGTCGCGCATCGCTCGTCCGTAACGAATTCATGGCCGGCAACACCTTTGGGCAACTGTTCACTCTGACGAGCTTTGGCGAAAGTCACGGTCCTGCGCTTGGCGCCGTGGTCGATGGCTGCCCGCCAGGGCTCGAATTGAGTGAGCAAGACATTCAGCGCGACGTCGATCGCCGCCGCCCGGGCACATCGCGCTACACGTCGCAGCGTAAGGAAGCCGATGCGGTGCAAATCTTGTCGGGCGTATTCGAGGGGCGCACCACGGGCACTCCGATTGGATTGCTCGTGCACAACGAGGATGCGCGCTCGCGCGACTACGAAAAAATCAAAGATCGGTTCCGGCCCGGTCATGCCGATTACACCTATACGCGGAAGTATGGTTTTCGCGACTATCGCGGCGGCGGCCGCTCGTCCGCGCGCGAGACCGTCATGCGTGTCGCGGCCGGCGCCATCGCGCGCAAATATTTACGCGCGCGATGCGGCGTCGAGATTCGCGGCTACTTATCGGCGATGGGGGAGCTCGAGCTGGACGCGGTCGATCTCGCGAGCGTCGACGCCAATCCGTTTTTCTGTGCCGACCCAGCCCGGGTGCCGCAGCTCGAAGCGCTGATCTGGTCTTTGCGCGAAGCGGGCGACTCTATCGGCGCGCGCGTCACCGTGATTGCGACGGGCGTGCCGTGTGGCTGGGGCGAGCCCGTGTTCGGCCGGCTCGATGCGGAGCTCGCCGCGGCGCTCATGAGCATCAACGCGGTCAAGGGCGTTGAAATCGGCGCAGGATTCGCCGCCGTTCGGCAGCGCGGCTCCGAACACCGCGATGAGCTCACGCCGCAAGGCTTTGCGAGCAATCACGCGGGTGGAATCTTGGGCGGCATCTCGTCGGGTCAATCCATCGTCGCGCATATCGCGGTGAAGCCGACGTCGAGCATTACCACGCCGGGCGGCACGATCGACGTGCGTGGCGAGCCTGTCGACATCGTGACCACGGGACGCCACGATCCTTGCGTCGGCATGCGCGCGACACCGATCGCCGAAGCCATGATGGCGCTGGTGCTCATGGACCAGTACTTGCGCCACCGCGCGCAATGCGCGGATGTGAAGCATTCGACACCCGCGATCTGACGGACCTTCGGACCGGCTCGAAATATCTCAAACTGTGCGGCGTTTAACGTCTCGGGCGTCCTCCATATTTTGGTAAATGGAGAAGGGTACGTTATAGTTCCGCGCAAGCATTGGACGGGGCGCAAGCATCGAAAGGGGATATGAGATTTCGCTTCCAAGCTCCTCTATCACAATGAATAGACCTTCGTCGGGAGTAGAAATGTTTGCGCAGCTAACTCGTGTGATCGTGTTGGCCCTCGCACTCGTGCCGGGCCTGTCGTGGGCCATCGGTCTGGGCGAGATCCATTTGAATTCGGCGCTCAATGAGCCGCTGGATGCCGAGATTGCATTGCTCGCCGCGACGCCCGAGGAGATCAGCACGCTGCATGCCTCGTTGGCTTCGCGTGAAACCTTTACTCGCTACGGCATCGATCGACCCGCGTTTCTGTCGAGCGTCACCTTCAAGGTCGGCAAAGCCAAAGATGGGCGCGACGCCTTGCTGGTGCACTCCGCCGATGCCGTGCCGGAACCGTTCGTTACCTTCCTGGTTGAAGTGAATTGGGCGAGGGGCCGTCTGGTACGTGAGTACACGGTGCTGCTCGATCCCCCCATCTACACGCCGGGCGAATCGCAGGGCTCTGCACCGGCGGTGAGTGCGCCGAGCGGTGCGCCGGCGGAAAGCTCGCGTTCCGGAAGCATTCAACGTCAAGCGCCGCCTGCATCGAGCGACGCTTCGGGCGCGATGCGTTCCGCGCGAAACAACGGCGGCTCGAGCGCCGGGCCCGATGCCGACACGGCAAGCGCAGCTTTAGGAGCAGCCGCGGCGGGCGCGATGGGTGCGGGAAGCGACTACGAAGTTCGAAGCGGCGATACGCTGACGAAGATTGCGCGTCAGGTGCAAGGCGCGAACGGGGCACGCGTCGATCAAGTCATGATGGCGCTGTATCGCGCAAATCCTCAGGCCTTCGACGGCAACATCAATGTGCTGAAGCGCGGTGCGGTGCTGCGCGTGCCTGCGGGCGATGAGCTCGCGGCACAGAGTGCCGCGGAAGCCTCGAGCGAAGTGCGAAGGCAAATGAGCGCATGGAACGGTGCGAAAGGCGCGGGCGCCGATGGCCATCTGCGGTTGGTCACGCCGGAGTCGGCGCCGGCGGCTGGCGGCGGCACCGGCGATGGCGCATCGGGGAGCGAGAGCGCGGCTTTGAAAGGCCGGGTGCGGGATCTCGAATCGCAGTTGGCCGAATCGCATCGTCTGCTCGACGTGAAGAACACCGAGCTTGCAAATCTTCAGAGAAAGCTGGGCGTGCCGGTCACCCCACCGGTTCCCATGCCCGCGACCCCTCCCACGGCGCCCGGAACCCCGAGCTCGGCATCGCCCGGTTCGGCGCCGCCGGCGAGCGCCAGCAGCCCACCGAACCCAGCGCCCGCTCCCAGCGCCTCGAGCTCGCTCTCCACCAGTGCTGAGAATCCGAGCAACCCATCGCAGTCAGGCGCCACACCCGTCACGCCGAGCGCGAATGCTCCGGTTGCAACGTCTCCCGAGAACCCGCCGCAAGGCGTGACGCCGGTTCCCGTGCCCTCGCCCAAGCCCAAGACCGCTCCTGCGCCGGCGGCGTCCGAGGAGTCGGGCTCGATTTTGGATTGGGTCGTCGATAATTGGTGGCTGCCCGCAGCCATCGTGCTGGCATTGCTGGGCGGACTCGGTTTTGCGGCGTGGAAGCGCAAGCAAGAAAGCGATCGAGTGGATTTCGCGGCGCTTTCGGATGCGGATGTCTCGCAGGGGCGCGACCCGGCGCGTTCACCTGCGCGGCGCGATGATTCTTTCCTGGTGGAAGAATCGGGTCCGCACGAGCGGCCCGATTTCGGCCCCATGGCGCAGGCCGAGCCGCTGACGCAGCAGGCTCCTGCGCCGCTCAAAGCCAACGAAGATACGTTGTCGAGCGAAGCGGCGATCAATCTGGATCAGGGAGATCCGCTGGCGGAAGCGGACTTTCACATGGCCTATGGGCTGTATGACCAAGCCGCCGATCTGGTGCGCATCGCGCTCGAGCGCGAACCGGAGCGGCGCGATCTGAAGCTCAAGCTCCTGGAAATCTATTTCGTCTGGGGCAACAAGGACGCCTTCCTGCAAACGGCCAAAGAGCTGCACGCGAGCCAAGACCGCGCTGCGCCGGGCGAGTGGGAGAAGATTCTGATCATGGGCAAACAGATTTGCCCGGAAGATCCGCTGTTCGCGCGCAGCGTCGGCAGCGGCATGGGCGCCGGAGCGCTGGTCGATTTGAATTTGGAAGGCGGCGAGAATCGGGTCGATATCGATCTGTTCGGCGAGCCCGACGGCGAGCACGGCAGCCGCTCGACCATCGCGCACGATGCGGACTCGACCGCCGCGACTCACGAATCGCCGACATTCGCGCCGGCGAAAAATCTCGACTTCGTGCTGGATACTCCTGAGCGCGGCGCTGATGAATCACCGACGCGTGAAATGCCGCCGCGCGATGAGCCGACGGTGGAAGCGGAAAATCCGGGCGTCGATTTGCCCACGGCGGCTTGGGAGACGCGCGGCATCAAGGATCGCGTAGATTCGATTGCGCCCGCGAGCGATCAGACCGCCGAATTGGCCATCGATGATCTGGGTCTGGATCTGGACTCGCTCGAGCAGACGGGCTCCGTGACCACGGGCAAGCACGCCTTGGAGATCACCGGTCATCCGCACGAGACCCCCACCATGATCGCGGGCCTCGATGATCGCTCACGGCGACTGATGGAATCTGCGCACGAGCAGGCAGCCGATCGCGATCTGACTGACCTCGAGCGCGAGCTGGAGGCGTCGTTCGTTGCGGAAATGGGCACGGCGACCGCCAACATCAACACTGCGGTAATCGGCAATGAGGCCGCACCGACCGTGCAGATGCCTGCGGGCGATTCGGGCGCGACCACGCGCGTAGCGGCGAATGAATTTGAATCGAGCCTGGACGCGGATTCCACCTCGCGTCTCAAGGCCATGAGCCCGGATGCGAGCATCGACTTGGATTTGGATCATCTCGCCAATGCGTTCAGCACGGGCGAAACCGCGAATCAACCGCGCGCGGCGGAGGAAGTGTTCTCCTCCGAAGTGTTCGAGGCCACCGGAAGCCACGGGCAAATCGACTTGGACGTGGGCGATGCCGCCCTCGCCGCCGACTCGGCCACGACACGCGTACAGTCGAGCGATGCGCACGTGCAGACCAACAAGCTGCAGGCACTCGATGGCGAGTTGCCCGAGCTCGAGCCCGTCACCATGAGTGAGGTCGGCACGAAGCTCGATCTGGCGCGAGCGTATATGGACATGGGCGATCCGGAAGGCGCGCGCAGCATTCTCGATGAGGTCGCGAACGAAGGCTCGGCCAGCCAGAAGCAAGAAGCGCGTCGCTTGATGGAATCGCTGCCAGGATAATTCAACCATCGGCGCGAGAATCGCGGCGATCGTCGAGTACGACGGCACCGGTTACGCAGGCTGGCAAGCGCAGGCTCACGCGCCTTCGATTCAGCAAGCACTGGAAGCGGCGCTGTCCCGGTTGGCAGGCCATGCGGTGAGCGCAGTTTGCGCGGGACGCACCGATGCCGGTGTGCACGCAGCCGCGCAAGTGATTCATTTCGATTCCGAAGCCGAGCGCACGCCGCGTGCATGGGTACTCGGAACCAATACCTATTTGCCGCCGTCGATTGCGCTGAGTTGGGCCGGGGCGGTCGCTCCGGAATTCCATGCGCGTCATCGAGCATCGCGCCGCAGCTACCGTTACTACATCGTCAATCGCAGCGAGCGTCCGGCGCTCGATCGGCAGCGCGCCGCCTGGATTCACCGGCCGCTGGACGCACCCGCGCTCGATCGCGCCGCGCAAGCCTTCTTGGGAGAGCACGATTTCAGCGCTTTCAGATCGGCCGAGTGTCAATCGAAATCGCCCGTTCGCACGGTCCATTCGGTGACTTTGGAACGGGACGGCGACCTCGTATGCCTGGAAATTTGCGCGAGCGGATTCTTGCATCACATGGTGCGCAACATCGTGGGCACGCTGGTGCAATGTGCGGGCCTTGAAGATGCGTCAGCGAAGTTGGCTGAGATTCTCGCCAGCGGCGATCGGCGCCGCGCGGGACCCACCGCCCCGCCGCATGGTCTGTATTTCTGGCGCGCCGACTATGCGGCGCATTTCGGTCTTCCAGTCAAGCACGCCGCCGCGCCGTTCGTTGGTCTATGATCGATTGATGAAACACGGCGCGAGCTCGTCATGACTTGGTTCGAACGCATCCGGCCATCGCGCATCAAGACCGAGCGCCGCACGCGGTCGGTGCCCGAAGGGCTGTGGACCAAGTGCCCGGCGTGCGATGCCGTGCTCTACCGCGCGGAAATCGAGCGCAATTTGAATGTCTGTCCCAAATGCAGTCATCACATGCGCATTGGCGCACGCGAGCGGCTGATGAAATTCTTCGATGCTGGGTCGACCACCGAGTTGGCCAAGTCGATCGAGCCCGAAGATCCGCTGCGCTTCAAGGATACGAAGCGCTATCGAGATCGATTGGCGCAGACTCAAAAGCTCACCGGCGAGCGCGATGCGCTCATCGTCATGGCGGGCCGGCTCGCCGGCATCGACGTCGTCGCATGCGCATTTGAATTTCAGTTTCTGGGCGGCTCGATGGGCTCGGTGGTCGGAGAAAAGTTCACGCGCGCGGTCGACTATTGCGTCGAGCACCGCATGCCGCTCGTGTGTTTTTCCGCAAGCGGCGGTGCGCGCATGCAAGAGGCGCTGTATTCGCTCCTGCAGATGGCGAAAACCAGCGCCGCCTTGCAGCGGCTGTGCGAGGCCCGCCTGCCGTTCATTTCCGTGCTGACCGATCCCACCACGGGCGGCGTCTCGGCCAGTCTCGCCATGCTGGGTGATGTCAACCTGGCAGAGCCCAAGGCGCTGATTGGATTTGCCGGGCCTCGCGTCATTCAGCAGACCGTGCGCGAAACGCTGCCCGAAGGCTTTCAACGCAGCGAATTCCTGCTGCAGCACGGTGCGCTCGACATGATCGTGGATCGGCGCGAGATGCGTGATCGCGTCGGCTCGCTGCTGCGTTTGCTCACAGGCAAGGAACCGGCCACCGCAGCCGTTTGAAGTCGAGTTGACCTCATGAGCACGCGCCCGCGCACTCTCGCTGAGTGGCTGAGCCATCAAGAGCGCGTGCATTCCCGGTCCATCGACTTGGGTCTCGAGCGCATTCGCTGCGTGCTCACGCGGCTGCAATGGAGAGCGCCCCCCGCGCCCGTGATTACGATCGCCGGCACCAATGGCAAGGGCTCGGTGGCGTCGTATTGCGATGCCATCTTGCGCGCCGCACACCGCAAGGTGGGCCTGTTCACATCGCCCCATCTCGTGGACTATCGCGAGCGGATCCGCATCGACGGCGAGTGCGTCGAAGCCGATGCGCTCTGCGCTGCGTTTGAGCGCATCGAGGCGGCGCGCGGCGACGTCGGCATCACATTCTTCGAATACAGCACGCTCGCCGCGCTCTTGTTGTTCTCTGACGCCTGCGTCGACGCCTACGTGTTGGAGGTCGGACTCGGCGGCCGGCTGGATGCCGTCAACGCCATCGACGCCGATGTGGGGGTCGTGGTCAGCATCGGCTTGGATCATCAGGAATATCTGGGCTCGAGTCTCAACAGTATCGGCCGCGAAAAAGCGGGAATTTTTCGCCGTGGAAAGGCGGCGGTGCTCGGCAGTACGCACATGCCCGCATCGGTCGAGCAAACCGCCATCGCAACGGGCGCGCGACTCGTGCGGCTCGGGCAGGAATTTTCGCACCGCGCGAATGCATCGGGCGAGTGGGCCTACCGCGGACCCGCCTGGCAGCTCGATGAGCTGCCGCCTCCCGCGCTGTTTGGACGCGCGCAATACGACAATGCCGCGACCGCGTTGGCCGCGCTCGAAGCTGCGTCCGAGCCCCTCATCGAAGCGCGCGCCGTGCGCAAAGGCTTGGCGGAGGTGAGCTTGCCCGCGCGGTTCGAGCGGCTCGAGACGACCGCCGAGGATCCGGCCTGGATCGTCGACGTGGCGCATAACGCGGCCGCCGCTTCGGTGCTTGCGCGTAATCTGCAATCGACTCGCATACGCGGCCGCACGCTCGCGATTTTCGGCGCCTTGCTGGACAAGGATGCGCGCGGCATCGCGATGCAGGTTGCGCCGTGTGCGGATGCGTGGTTTTTGTGCGCAACGCCTTCCGAGCGCGGCTGTTCGGCGCAAGCACTGCTGGCGCGAATTGCCGATGTCATCGGCGCGGCGACTTTGTGTGATTCGCTCGATGAAGCGTGCGCTCGAGCGCTGGCGGCCGCTCATGCTCGAGATCGTATCGTGATCTTCGGCTCGTTTCTCATCGCGGGACCGGCGCTCGAGTGGATCCGTGCGCGCAAGCTCGCATCGCGCGCGGTGGATTCGTCAGTGCGCCGGTGATTGGCGCGGCATAATGCCGTTCCGAGCTGGCGGAGTGCAATGAATCGTGGATCGCGCGTTGAAAGAGCGGCTGCTGGGAGCTTCGATCTTGATCGTGATCGCTGTGCTCGTCATCCCGGAGTTTTTGTCTGGACCCTCCAAGCGCGGCGTTGCGCGCGGAGCGGTTTCATTGAGCTCGATTGCTCCCACGCCCTCCAATACCGTGGCGCCGCTCAAGACCTACACCGTTGATCTGAATCGCAGGGCCGCATCGCTCACGGCGCCCGGCGAGTCGAGTGCATCGCAGGATACAAGAGCAGACGAAGGCGCGAATCCTCCGCAAGTCGAACGCGTTCCCGCAGAGCACCCGGCGGAGCGTGCAGCGGAGCAGGAGAACCCGGCGGCCATGACGGCCCTTGCCGGAGCGTCCGAGGAAGCGGCGCGCGCTGCTGCGCCGACCATAGCGGCTCCCTCGGCCTCAGCTCCACCGGCCGCTGCGCCGCCGCCTGACAAGCTGCGCGCTTCCGACCTTGCGCACGCGGCCGATGCGCCGCGTGCAGCAGCGGGTAGCGGCTGGTTGATTCAACTCGGCAGCTTTGCGAGCGGCCGGAATGCGGATCGGTTGGTGCGCGATGTGCGCCGCGCGGGAGTTCATGCCTATGTGGTCAAGCAAGGCTCACAAAGGCGCGTCCGTGCAGGCCCATTCGCCGATCGGGCGGCGGCCGATGCGGCGGCCGCGAAGCTGCGTGCACAGGGCCGAAGCGTCAGCATCATTTCGCCGTAATTGAAAAGCATTTATGTCTTGCGACCGTGAAACCGCGGCCGACCTTTCATAGAATGGCGGCGCGCCGTGAGGTGGCGCGAAGGGCTCGGAGGCAAGCATTTGACATTGGCCGATTTCTTGATCGTGCTCGTTGTCGTGGCATCGACCGCCATCGGTTTTTTCCGCGGTTTCATTCGCGAGGCGGTCGCGCTGGTTTTTTGGGTGGCTTCCATCTGGGCGGCATGGCAATTCGGGCCCCTCGTCGAGCCGCACCTCGGAGGGCTGTTGGCGGGCGGGGCGGTCCGCCCGTGGGTTGCGCGCATCATCGTGCTCATTGGTCTCGTCGTGATTGGCGCCCTCATCGGCACTCTTCTGCAATATGTGCTTCGGGGCCTGGGTTTTGGCTTGTTGGATCGCCTCATCGGCCTCATGTTCGGATTCATGCGCGGGCTGGTGTTGGTGGGCTTGGCAGTCATTGGCGGTGAGCTTTTGCATTTGAATGCCGAGAGTTGGTGGGATGAGTCGCGTCTCATTCCCTACGGCGAAACCGTGGGTGATTGGCTGCGGGCCATGGTGGGCGAGCATGGCGACCCCTGGTCGCGGCTCGAGCGCCTCACCGGTGTGAAAGTGCGATAGAGGGCGGAATATGTGCGGAATCGTTGGAATGATCGGTACCAGCGCTGTCAATCAGCGCCTGTACGATGCCCTGACTGTGTTGCAGCATCGAGGCCAGGATGCCGCCGGCATCGTGACTTCCGCCGACGGCGAGCTCTTCATGCGCAAGGACTCGGGTCTGGTGCGCGATGTGTTTCAGCAAAAGCACATGCTGCGTCTCAAGGGCAACATGGGCATCGGCCATGTGCGCTATCCCACTGCGGGCTGCGACAGCGCGCACGAAGCGCAACCTTTCTACGTGAACTCTCCTTATGGCATCTGTCTTGCGCACAACGGCAATCTGACCAACGCACGCGAGCTGTCCGAGGTGATGATTCTCGAGGATCGGCGTCATCTCAACACAGGCTCCGATTCCGAGGTGTTGTTGAACGTGTTGGCATCGGAGCTGCAACGTGCGGGCACGCCCCGCGTGACGCCTGCCGATGTGTTTTCCGCGGTACAGGCCGTGCATCGGCGCTGCCGCGGCGGCTACGCGGTCGTGGCCATGATCATCGGGCACGGCGTCGTGGGGTTTCGTGATCCCCATGGCATCCGACCGCTCGTTCTCGGGAGCCGCGAAACGCCCAACGGGACCGAATGGATGTTGGCTTCGGAGAGCGTGGCGCTCGATATGCTCGGCTTCGCGCTGTCGCGCGACGTCGCTCCGGGCGAAGCGGTGTTCATCGACGAGCAGGGCCGCATGCACGCCAACCGGAGCACCGCCTCTGCCTTGCACACGCCGTGTATTTTCGAATACGTGTATTTCGCGCGCCCCGACTCCATCATCGACCGCATTTCGGTGTACAAAGCGCGGTTGCGCATGGGTGAGCGGCTCGCCGAGAAAATCAAACGCGAGCGGCCGGATCATGACATCGACGTCGTGATTCCGATTCCCGACACCAGCCGCACCAGCGCCGTGCAAGTCGCGCAGATCCTGGGCGTGAAATATCGCGAAGGTTTCATCAAGAACCGCTATATCGGCCGCACGTTCATCATGCCGGGCCAGGAGCAGCGCGCGAAATCAGTTCGCAGCAAGCTGAATGCCATCGACTTGGAATTTCGCGGCAAGAACGTATTGCTGGTGGACGATTCCATCGTGCGCGGTACGACTTCGGCGCAAATCATCGAGATGGCGCGCGAGGCGGGAGCGCGCAAAGTCTATTTCGCTTCGGCCGCGCCGCCGGTGCGCTATCCAAACGTCTACGGCATCGACATGCCTTCGACTTCGGAGTTGGTCGCGGCCGGCAGATCGGATGATGAGGTGACGCGCCTCATCGGCGCGGATTGGCTCGTATATCAAGACTTGAAGGATTTGGTGGCGGCCGTGCGCCACGACAACGCGAGAATTTCGGAATTCGACACGTCGTGTTTTTCCGGCGAGTACATCACGGGCGATGTGACACCCGATTACCTGGGCCGCTTGCAGCGCGAGCGCTCGGATAGCGCCAGGCAAGAGCGGCGGGATTTGCCGCGCGGCGCCGTGCCGCGCGGGCCTCGGGTGCAACTGGTGTCGTGATCCGAAAAATCCCATTCCGCGCGATACGCATGCCGTGAGCCTGCGTTTTCTGGCGATCGCCGTCGACGCCGAACAACGCACACTGATCAAGAAGCATGTCGAGATCGAGTGGCCGGACGCGCTCGTCGTCGATTTCAAGCTGGATGAGGAGCCGCCGCTGCCCTCGGGGTTTGCCGCGGCCGGCTATGACGCGGTGGTTCTGGTGGCTGATGCGGGGCGGCATCACGCGCGCATCGAAAAGCTCGCCGCGGAGTACCGGGGACGCGACGAATTTGCGCCGCTCATCATGGTGGTCCTCGAAGATGCGGACGGGCAGAGCGCGGCAAGCGATGGGGTGCGCCGCTTGTTCGGACGGAAAGTGGACCACGCCGCCCTCATCGATGCATTGCGCGCCGCGGCCAAGGAGCATCAAATCGTCCTGTCGAACATCCGCTCCAGCGCCTCGTTCGAGCAACGCTATCAATTCGGCAATTTGTCCATCCGCGGGCATCGCTGCTTGACCAAATTGGGAGCGGGCGGCACGTGCACCGTGTATCTGGCGGAGAGCGAGCGGGCGGGATCGGTGGTGGTGCTGAAAGTCTTCAGTCAAGTGCCGGATGTCTCGGAGCGCATCATCGGCTTCGATCGCTTCCTGCAGGAATATGAGATCGTCGCGAAGCTGAAGCACGAGAATATCGTGCGCATCTTCGATCTGGGCGTGGGCGACGATCACGCATACATCGCCATGGAGCATTTTGCAGCGGGGGATTTGCGCCAACGCATGAAGGCGCCAATTTCGCCGCCCACGGCGCTGTGGTATCTGGAAAAAATCGCCAGCGCGCTCCAGGCGATTCACTCCGTCGGCGTGCTGCACCGTGATCTCAAGCCCGCCAACATCATGCTGCGCGGCGATGGCTCGCCTTGTCTCATCGACTTTGGCCTTGCAAAAACGCAGACCGCGGAGACCGAGCTGACCGGCACGCGTGAAATCTTCGGCACGCCGTACTACATGAGCCCGGAGCAAGGTCATGCAGAGCCCGTGGACGAGCGCAGCGACTTGTATGCGCTCGGCGTCATGTTCTACGAGATGCTGGTCGGCAAGAAGCCGTTTCTCGGCGCATCCGCCATGGAAGTCATCTACAAGCACAAGCGTACGGCGTTTCCCCCGTTGCCCGATGAGTTCGCGCCTTTCGATCCCATCGTCCAGCGGCTCCTCGCCAAGTCGCCGCAAGACCGTTTTCAAAGTGCGGGTGAGCTGCTCGAGCAAATCGAGCAGGCGAAGTCCACGATGGCCTCCTGATGCATCCAACGCAGCTCGCATGACCCAAGAGGTCTCCGTGATGCGCGCAGTAGCCATCGAAGCGCCGCCGGCTGCCCCCTTCGGGCAAGATGGCGCCTGAGAATCTCCTGCAAGCGCCGACGCCGCGCGCTTGGCTCGAGCAAGCGCCGCAGCAACTCGGCGTGCTGCTCGTCGATCACGCGAATTGCGAGAAAAAAGCCGCATCGACGGCGTTGGCGCTGATGTTTGCCTATGCCGAGGATTGGCCATTGACGAAAGCCTTGTCGCGGCTGGCGCGCGAGGAGCTCCGGCATTACGAGCAAGTGTGCGCCATCATGCAGACATTGCGCATCGAGCCGATGCGTCTATCGCCCGCACGGTATGCCCAGGCGATGCGACAGGCAGTTGCGCACGCGGAGCCCTTGCGTCAGATCGATCTGTTGATTTGTGGGGCGCTCATCGAAGCCCGCTCTTGCGAGCGCTTCGCGGCGCTGGCCGGTGTCATGCACTCACCCGCGAGGGAATTGTTCGCATCTCTCCATGCGGCCGAAGCGCGCCATCGCGGGCTGTATCTCGATCACGCGCGCCGCGCCGCCGAGCGTGCGGGCCTCGTGCTGCACACTCGCGTGTTGAGACTCGCGCAGCTCGAGGCGGAGCTCGTGTGTTCTCCTGACCGTCAATTTAGATTTCATTCCGGCGTGCCCGCGGAAGGGTAGAGGCACGCCACGCCGTGTCGTGCCGCTCATGGCAATCGAGCCAACTCGTAGCCGTCGCTCCGCCAACGAAGCACACTGCCCGCGTCGTGCCAGGCGCCGAGAACGATGCGCGTCGCGGGCCGCCCATCGAGCTCGAACTGATGAATGCCGGGCCGGTGGGTGTGGCCGTGAATCAGCAATGAGCAGCCCGCCGCGCGCATCGCAGCCTCCACGGACACTTGCGCCACATCGGCGATCTGATACTCGAGAGCGGCGGTGTGTGCCCGGCTGCCGGCCCGTGCGGCGGCGCTGAGTGCGCGGCGCCGCGTCACTGAAAGCGCCGTGAATTGCCGCTGCCATTGCGCATCGCGCACGGTTGCGCGCAGCCGCTGATAGGATCGATCGCCGCTGCATAGCGCATCGCCGTGCATGAGCAATGCTTCTTCTCCATATAGCGTCAAGACCAGCGCATCGCTCAAGATCTGCACGCGCGACTGCGCGCGGAACGCATCGCCAAACAAAAAGTCGCGATTGCCCGGCATGACGAAGCAATCGACCCCCGCTTCGTTGAGCTCGGCAAGGCTTGCGATGACTTCACGCTGCCGCTCGTCCGCCGCGTCATCGCCGATCCAGGCTTCGAACAAATCTCCGAGGATGTACAAGGCTCGAGCGCTGCGGGCCTCGCCCCGGACGAAGCGAAAAAAGCGCTCGGTTTCCGCCGGCGCCGCTGCATCCAAGTGCAGATCGGAGATGAACAGCGCGGTCATGTCGGCGCGTGGAATGCTCTTGCAATCTCGCCGCTAGGGCAGTCGCTCGATCCTTTCGATGACGACGGGCTTGGCCGGCGCGTCCTCCTTGAACGGCCCGCGCGCACCCGTCGCGCTGTTGCCAATGCGGTCCACCACCTCCATGCCTTCCACGACGCGTCCGAAGACGGCGTACCCCCAGCGCGAAGAATTTGGATCGAGCGCGCCATTGTCGGCGAGATTCACATAAAACTGACAGTCGCCTCCGTGCGGATCGCCGGCGCGCGCAAGACCGACGGCGCCGCGCTGATTCGGCAATCCATTGCCCGCTTCGTTGACTACTTTGCGCGGCGCCGGCTTCAAACGATAGTCCGGCGTATACCCACCGCCCTGGATGACGAAGTTCGCGATCACGCGATGAAACAATGTGCCCGCATATTGACCCTCGTCGACGTATTTCAAAAAGTTTGCCGTCGTCAAAGGCGCGCGCTCCGAGTTCAACTCGATCACGAAATTGCCGAGAGAAGTGACCACCCGGACTTTGGGGGCGGGCGCGGCGGGACTGGAGGCTTGCATGGCCGCGGCTTCGTCGGCGTGCGCTGCCGCGTGCAGAATCAGACCCGAAACGAGCGCGAGTAGAAGGGCTTTCATGCGCTCGATTCTACTCGAATGTACAATTCCGGCATGCCCGATGAAGTCGTCACGCGCTTTGCGCCGAGTCCCACGGGCTCGGTACATCTCGGCAACGCGCGCACCGCGTTCTTCAGTTTTCTCTGGGCTCGCAAGGCCGGGGGACGCTTCATCTTGCGCATGGAGGATACCGACCAGGTGCGCAGCGAAGATCGCTATCGCGCCCAGCTGTTCGAGGATTTGCACTGGCTCGGGCTCGACTGGGACGAGGGGCCGGATATCGGCGGCCCGCGCGGCCCGTACGACCAAAGTGAGCGCACGCTCATCTATGCGCGGTTGTTTTCGAAGCTCGAGGCGAGCGACCGATGCTATCCGTGCTATTGCACGGATGCGGAGCTCGAGCTTGCGCGCAAGCTCCAGCGCATGGCGGGCAAGCCGCCGAGATACGCAGGCACGTGCCGCGACCTGGGTGCGACGGAGCGCGCCGAACGAGCGGCGCGCGGTCTGTTGCCCACGCTGCGTTTTCGTGTCGAGGAGGGCAAGGTCATCGACTTTGTCGATCTCGTGCACGGCCCGCAGCGCTTCAATAGCAGCGACATCGGGGATTTCATCGTGCGCAGACAGGACGGCACGGCGCCGTTTTTTTTCAGCAATGCCGTGGACGATTCGCTCATGGGCGTAACTCACGTCCTGCGCGGCGATGATCATTTGGCCAACACGCCACGGCAATTGATGCTGCTCGAGGCGCTCGACTTGCGCACGCCGCGTTATGGACACGTGGGTCTTCTCATGGGAGCCGATGGCACGCCGTTGTCGAAGCGGCATGGCAGCGCCAGCGTGCGCGATTTTCGCAATAGCGGTTATTTGCCCGAAGCACTCCTCAATCAGTTGTTTCATCTCGGACACGTGTCGGATGTCGAGCATTGGCTCGCGCTGCGGGAGATGCCGGCGCATTTTTTTCCGGAGCGGCTCGGACGCGCGCCGGCGCGCCTCGATGAGTCGCAGTTGGTGCACTGGCAGAAGCAAGCGCTTCAACATCTGCCGGCCGATGAGATGGGTGCGTGGCTTGCGCCGGTGCTGCCGAGCTTCACCGATGAGTCGACTCGAGCGGCGTTCATCGAGCTGGTACGGCACAACATCGTGCTGCCGGACGATGCCAAGCCGTGGGCAGCCGCCCTGGAGGGCGAGCTGCCGGAGTTGCCGAGCGACTCGCGCCGCATTCTCGAGGAAGCCGGCAAACCGTTCTTCGCCAGCGCGCTGAGTGCGTACGATGAATCGGGGGGGAATTGGAGTGCATTGACGCGCTTGCTCAAGGAGCGCTCGGGCAAGAGCGGGGCGAAATTATTCATGCCGCTGCGGCTGGCGCTGACCGGCATGACTCACGGACCCGAGCTTGCGCCGCTCTTGAAGCTCATGCCGCCGCCCATTGCGCGAGCGCGGCTCAAGGCGCACGCCTGAGAGACGCAAGAGACCGTGCGAACGCTGCATTCAAGGACGGTTGAGCCGTGATCTCTACGCAAGAGCTGCCGGTGATCCACGACTCCATGACGGGCGAGAAGCGCCTGCTCGAGCCCATCCGCGCGGGCGAGATCCGCATGTATGTCTGCGGCATCACGGTCTACGACTACTTGCACGTGGGACACGCCCGCATGCTCAGCGTGTTCGATATGGTGCAGCGCTATCTGCGCGTTTGCGGATTGCGGGTCACTTACGTGCGCAATATCACGGATATCGACGACAAGATCATCGCTCGAGCGGCCGAGCGCGGAGAAGATTGGCACGCTCTGGCGCAGCGCTTCATTGTGACGATGAACGAGGATTGCGCGCGGCTCGGTTTGCAGACTCCCGACTTGGAGCCGCGTGCGACAGAATACATTCCCGCCATCGTCGATCTCATTCGCGCGCTCGTTGCGAATGGCATTGCCTACCAGGCCGCGAATGGCGACGTGCTCTATGCGGTGCGTAAGTTTCCTCGATACGGGCAGCTATCGAAACGCGATCCGGACGAAATGCGCGCCGGGGCCCGAGTGCAAATCGATGCGGCCAAAGCCGATCCGCTGGACTTCGTGCTGTGGAAGCGCGCCAAGGCCGGCGAGCCGTATTGGGCTTCGCCGTGGGGCGATGGGCGGCCCGGATGGCACATCGAATGCTCGGCCATGTCCATGCAAACCCTGGGAGCGCATTTCGATGTGCACGGCGGCGGCATGGACCTCCTGTTCCCGCATCATGAGAACGAGATTGCCCAGTCCTGCGGCGCGTGCGACACGCGCTTCGTCAATCTATGGATGCACAATGGATTCGTGCGCATCGACGATGAGAAGATGTCCAAGTCGGCCGGCAATTTCCTGCGATTGCGCGACATCATGGATTCGGTGCGAGACGCTGAAGTGGTGCGTTTTTTTTTGCTGAGCAGCCACTATCGCGGCCCCATCAATTTTTCCAACGAGCAGATCAGGCAGGCTGACGAGACCCTGCTCGGCTTGTATCGCGCATTGCTCGGCGTCGAGACGCAGGGCGCAGAGCTCGATGCCGCCGGCATGGCGCGTTTCCACGCGGCCATGCGCGATGACTTCAATACTCCAGAAGCGTTCGCGGTTGCGCAAGCTTGCGCGCGCCAGCTGAACGTTGCCAAAGCGGCAGGGCGCACGCTCGATGCACAGCGCGCGGCCGCGACCCTGCGCGCCATGGGCGCCGCGTTGGGCCTGTGGCAACAGCCGCCGCAGGCATACCTGCAGCGCGAGAGCGCTCACCGGCAGAGTCGAGACGCGATTTTGCCCGAGGAGATCGAAGCCCGGCTGGCTGCGCGCAGCGCCGCGCGCCACGCCCGCGACTTCGCGACCAGCGACCGCATTCGAGATGAGCTGCTCGAGGCGGGCATTGTGGTCGACGATATGCCGGGCGGAAAGGCGCAATGGCGACGCGCGTAATCGGCGTGTCGCCGCGCGAGATTCGATGGGGCGCCAGTGCGGCGCGTCCGCCCGTGCGTACCCGCAGCGCGCGGCGTTTACGCGGCATTTCGCCATGGATCGCACTCGCGACCGGTGCCCTTGCTTGCTTTGTGTTGGGCTCACGGGCGTTCGACCTTCCGTATCAAACCTTGTGGCAGAGCTTGTTCGTCATGAAGTCGAGCACCGCGTGGTTCATCCTGTTGTGCTCGGCGTCGCTCCTGCTGCGATGGTGGGGGTCCATTGGCGCGGACCGCATGGCAGTGTGCTTGAGCGTCATCGTTGCGGTTCTGACGATCTGCTTGTTCGCCGATGTGGTGCTGGGCACTCGCTTCGCGGTGGATCGCTGGCTACTACCCATGGGCAGGGCGCCGGCACTTCCCGGGCCGCCGGCAGCGGTCACATCGATCTGCTTCCTCGCCATTGCCACGGCGAGCTTGCTATCGAATGTCGCGCGCATCGAATACAGCCAGGTGCTGTATTTCTTGTCGACGTCGATTCCGCTGGTTCGTCTCGGCGGCTATTTGTTTCTCGCTCCCGGAGTGGCGCCGCACGAGGCGCTCACGCTCACAGCCATCTACACCGCGGTGTGCGAGCTCGCGCTCTGTTTCGCTGGGCTGTGCCTGCGGCCCGACCAAGGCCTCATGCGCGTCGTCGTGTCCGACTCGATCTCGGGCTCCACCGCACGCAGGCTCTTGCCGTTGGCATTCGGAGTGCCCGTGTTGATCGGCTATGCCGTGTTGATCGGCGAGCGGAACGGCGCCATCGGCATCGATCTCGGTCTTGCGCTCGTCGTCGCCATCTGTGCGCTGCTATTTGCCGCCATCGTCTGGGCCATCATGACCTTGTTGTGGAACGGCGAGAGGGTGCGCGATCGGTTCGAGGCAAAACTGCGCGCGAGCGAAGTGAAATCGCTGACGGACAAGCGTCGCGATGAGGAGCGCATGGCCTACCTCAGCGGGCTCTCCGACGCGTTGCGCGACCTGCGGGAGCCGCGCGAGATTTTCTCTGCCGCGGCTGCTTCGCTCGGCGCCTATCTGGGCGTGGGGCGTTGCGGATTTGCGCACGTGAGCTCGACGCGCGATGAAGTTGCCGTCGATGCTCAATGGAATTCGGATCTGCCGCGGATTCATGCGGTCAGTGCAACGAGCCTGCTTGGACCGGTGGCGCTCGGCGCGGTGCGTGCATCGCAAGTGGCGCGCATCGAAGAACGCGCGGTGGAACATGCCGACGCGCACGCCATGCAAGCTGAAACACGTGGGCGCGACGCCGGACCGCTCGCGATGAACGCCGAACCGCGCATGGATGATACGCAGGCACAAGTGATCGAGAGCGAGTCTGCGGGCGAGCCGGCCCGCGCCGCGCTTTGGATTCCATTGCTGCGCGATGGCGATTCCACCGCTGTGATGTTCGTGCAATGCGCAGCCGCCCGTGAGTGGTCGGATGAGGAAGTCAACTTTGCGCAGACGGCGGCGCGGCGCACCTGGAGCGCCATCGAGCGCGCTCGGGCGGATACCTTGTTGAGCGAGAGCGAGCGCCGCTTTCGCTTGCTCGCGGCCAATCTCGAGGAGGCCGACCGGCGCAAGGATGAGTTTCTCGCAACGTTGGCTCACGAGCTGCGCAACCCCTTGGCGCCCATCCGCCAAGCTGCGCGCGTGGCGCGGGCCAAGGGCGCCACGACGGAACAATTCGAGCACGGTCTCGAAATCATCGACCGGCAAGTGGCTCACATGGGCTTGCTGCTCGACGACTTGCTGGATGTTTCGCGTATCACGCGGGGTCAGTTGAATTTGCGCAAGCTGCGGGTTCCTTTGCGCAGAGTCGTCGACGACGCCATCGAGATTGCGAAGCCGCTGATCGAATCCAAGCGTCACCGGCTTCACGTGAGCATTCTCGATGAAGACGTACAGATTTTCGTCGACCCCATGCGCGTCTCACAAATGATCGGCAATTTGCTGATCAACGGGGCTAAATATTCGGACGCGTACGCCGATATCTCGGTGCGCGCCGAAATCGGCAGCGATATCGTGGTCAGCGTGCGGGACTCAGGGATCGGCATCGAGCCCTCCATGCTGCCGCGAGTCTTCTCGATGTTTTCACAGGTGAAGAGCGCGCTTGACCGCTCCGACGGCGGACTTGGCATCGGCCTTTCGTTGGTCAAAGGGTTGGTGGAGCTGCACGGCGGCAGCGTGACCGCGCACAGTGACGGATTGGGAAAGGGCAGCGAGTTTACTTTGCGAATACCTTATTCGAGCGCCGGCGGTTTGATGACTCTCGCGAGCCCGCCCGATTCTCAGGTCGAGGCATCGGGTGCGCAGAGGCAGGGCGAGCGCTTGCGTGTGCCGGCTGACTCGGCGGCCGCGCCTCCCACCGTGGCTGTCCGTAAACGCCGGGTGTTGGTGGCCGATGACAATCGCGACGCTGCCGATACGCTCAACATGCTGCTCGAGCTCGAAGGGTTCGAAGTCAAGATCGCCCACGATGGGCGAGAAGCGGTGGATGCGGTGGATTCGTTCGCGCCCGATGTGATTTTACTCGACGTAGGGATGCCCAAGCTCAACGGGTATGAAGCGGCGCGCGAGCTGCGCGCTCGGCAAGCGGGGCAGGCAGTTGTATTGATCGCGATCACGGGATGGGGCCAGCCCGAAGATCGGCAGCGCGCCAAAGAGGCTGGCTTCGATCATCACCTGACCAAGCCCGTGGATCTGGATGCCTTGTTGAGCGCGTTGCGCGGCTAGGGTTTTGCGCTTCACGGCGCGCGGCGAAATCGCCAAGTGAACCCCAGATTGAGAACTCGCGGCAGAAAGTGGTCTTGCTCGTCCTCGAGCGCGCCGGCGCGGTTGCGCTCGAGATGTTCGCAACACGCATTGTCGCGATCAGCCGCGTTGGTCAGATCGAGCCATACTGAAAAATTCCCCAGCGGCAACTCGCGTGTCCATTCCGAGGCGAGGTCCAGCGCGAAATAATTACTCCAGCGGGCCGAATTGCGCGTCCCGACGTACATGAGGTTGCTGCCGGCCTCGAGCTCCAGCGGTGTCCGCGGCCAGCCGCGATGCCAGCCCAATAGCGAAGAGGTTTTCCAGCGGCCGCTGATCCAGGCGGCGCCCAGGTTCAACGCCTGCGGCTGATCCCATCCGCGTCGGACGTCGTCATCGGATCCCGATATATCGTCAACCACGCGCGAGTAGGCGTAACTTGCCCAGCCCTCGAGGTTCGAGCCGAAAATACGATGAACACTGAGTTCGACGCCCGATGCCTCTGAAGAGCGTGGTGCGATGCGCACACGGTCAGGCTCCAGATCCGGAAGCAATGACAGGCCATTGTATAGATTATCGTAATAGGGCCGAACCTCACTCCAACGCTTACGATAAGCCTCGAGGGTCATGCGCAGCGCTCGGCCATCGTCGAACGCGAGACCCAAAACGGTGTGAGTTGCCAGGGCAGAGGGGTCAGGTGTTGATTGGCGGTCTTCGAGACGCCATTCATCGGCGCGTTGCGCCTGCGTGAATCGTCCCCAAGAGCCGAATGTTCTCCATCGAGATGAGAAGTCGTAGCGCGCGTTGAGGCGAGGGCTTGCCTGCTGACGATACCCGAAGCGAATGAAGTGCTGACCATCGAGCCTTGCGCCCACCTCAGCTTGGAAAGCATCCCAACTTCGGCGGATTGCACTCGAGACACCATACGTCATCACGCGTGGAGCCGCGGATGTGATGAGATCGTTGTTGCGAGAGCGGTCCAGCGCCCCGGCTATATCAGCGGCGAATTGGTCCGACCGTGCGTAATTCAAATCAGCGCTCGATCTCGAGACCTCAATGGTCGAGGTCCAAAGCCAGCCGCTGTTCGGCTCGAAAGTCCATGAGCTGCGAAAGTCGGCTCTGGCCGTTTCGCGCAACTCTTTTAACTGCCCGGTCACGAGCCCGGCTTCTTCGAGGTGGCCTGTTCTAAACCGGTTGGAATGACTGCCCGACAGCAAGGTGCGCCAATGGAAGGAGTCACTGAGCGACGAATCCAATGCGAGCCATGCATATTCATCGCGATATCTCGCCGCAACCGATGCGTCCTCGCTTTGATCTTCGAGCGAAATGGAGTCATTGAGCAAAAGCCAGCCCAGCGTCCAGGAAGATCGCTCGGATGCGCGCCATCGGATGCGCCCAAGCGAATCTGCAAATCGCGGCGCACCTTGAACCTCATTCGGCGGCCTGAGCATGAGGTCCTGCACGCTGTGGCGCGCGGTCGCCAACCAGTCGATCGACGGATCTTCCCGGTGCCCGACTGTGGAAGCGTCATATGCCAATAGACTGGCGCCAACCGAATGCTCATAACCGGAAGCGAGCGAGCGGGGCTCGACGTCGATCACGCCGCCCGACCTCGTCCCGTATCGCACGGGAAATCCTCCGCTGTAGATCTCGATACGTTCGACTGCCGCGGGATCGAAAGCACTGATGAGATTCTGAAAATTTTTGAAATGAAACGGATCATCCAGCGGCACGCCGTCGAACTCCACGAGAATGTCATCGGCGAACGAGCCGCGAATGTACGGACGCGCGGAGATGTTGGTGGCGAGACCTGGAACCGCGTGCGCGGCGCGCAGTGCGTCTTCCTTCGTACCCGGCACCTGCGCGATTTGAACCGTGCTCAAGAGGTTCGAGGGCGTCACCGATGCATTACTCGTCGCGTAACGACTCGCGTAGACCGAAACCGCTTGCACGACGGTGGGCGCGACTGCCGGTGTACGCTTCACATCGGTGCTCGAAGCGCCGTCTGATTTTACGACAATGAATTGGCCTGCGTCGATGCTCCGTAATTCGAGCCCGTGGTCGGCAAGCGCATCGCGCACTTGGTCGATCAAGCCGGCGCCGCCGGCATGCGCAGGCGCCTGCATTTGCGGCGTGACGAGCGCAGTACTGTAGAGCACCTCGATGTGCTCAGCGCGCAATTGCTCGAGCAGGTCGGCTAGCGGGACGGCCGACGCTAGTTCGGGTGCCGCTAAAGTCACACAACCCAACAAGGTCGCGATGAGCCGGCCTGACCCCGCCGCGCCGTTCTTCGCGCGTCGACGGCTCATACCGTGCGCTATGAGTCCGCGTAGCACGATTGAAGCTTAACTCGTGCTTCGATGCTCGAGTGATCTTTACTGGCTAATCTTGACTGATGAGCATGATCTGCGGCAGCACGCTGCATTTCAGCGTGGTCGTGCTGATCACCCGGTCCAAGGCGGCCATCGGCAACAAGCCGCGAACAGAGCCATGCAGTTGAGTCGAACGCGCGATGCGCTCGGCATTCGCAACAAAGCGGATCTGCTTACCGGTCTCGTGGGAGACCCAGTCTAGAAAATCGTAAAGAGAACGATTTTCGATTTCGAACTGGGGTGCGGCCGCTTGAGCCCAATCCCATTCGACCGCATCGCGCGCGATGGGTCGGCGCTCAACTCGGCCCTCGATCGACACCACGAGCTCGGTACCGGCAGAAACGATCTCGAATTGATTGCGGCGCAGAAATGTAATCTCGCCTTCGCGGACACGAACATGGACATCGCGTCCAATCGACACCTCGAACTGTGTGCCTCGGTGTTCGACGTCGCCGGAAAACGTCTCCACGATGAATCTTTTCGCACGCGGTCGCTGCGCAGCGAATTCTGCGTAGACTCGACCCGCGTCGAGCCTGATTCGATCTGCGTCAATGATCCGTATACGGGTGCCTGGCGCAATGCGTAGGTCGCCGCCATGAGCCAGTGCGATTCGCGCAGAGTCTTGGAAATTCAACAGCTCGCCCGCTCTCAAAGGGTTTCCGACGAAAAGTGAAACGGAAGCAGCGGCGCTCGCGCTGATCACGCTGCGCGGACTTGCGAATGTGAGAGTGCCTAGGACGACGTCGCGCGGCCGGGTGCGCAACTGCACAATTCCCGCCGCAACAACCAGGAACATGAGAACCGCGGCCGCTGGTTTCCAACGGCGCGCACGGGCGCGGAAGCGGTGATACGCGGCCGAAGGTTCTGCGGCTTCTGTCGCAACTTTGACTCTTAGCCCAGTTTTTCCCTTTGCCAAAGTTTTATGTTCTGCCGCCATCGCTTTCCATTCCGGCTCGACATGCCGCCGGATGCGCTCCAATGCGTCATCGCTGAGTTGCGAGTTGCGCAATGCATCGCGTACGAGAGAAGCAAGCTCCGGATCTTGTTCAGAGTCAGACATTGAACCCTACTTCATGACGTGCGCGGCTTACCCCAGCGCTGACGAAACGCTTCGCGCGCCCTCTGCAGTAGAGACTGCGCCGCCGCAACGCTTAAATCCATGATTCGCGCAATGTCTTCCACGGAGAATCCGTCGGCATACTTGAGCTCGAGTGCTCTCGAATACCGTTCGGGCAGAGCATTCATCGAAGCAGTAACGCGGCTACGCATGGAGGCGGCCTCCAGCCGGAGCTCGGGCTCGAGCTCACTGGGCGCTCTTAGTTGAAGTATCTCGCGCTGCATCGTTTCAGAGGTGATGCTGTCGTGCGCCGGAATTCTCTCGCTCTTTCGATGCAGATCGATGATCTCGCGCCGGCAGATCTCACAGAGCCAAGTTAGCAGTGCCGATTCGCCTCTGAACTTGGCGAGATTTCGACAGGCCTTGATCAAAGAATTCTGCACGATGTCCTCGACCGATGCCGCATCGAGCCTAGATCTGCGCGCTGCGAAAGCCGCGAGACGTCCCGCATAGGCGTGGAAGAACTCATCAAATGCCGGCTGCTCGCCCGCCAGCAAGCGCTCGACTAGGCGCCTTTCCTCAACTTTGGAGAATTCAATCTGCGTGGTCACTCGATCTGCGTGGTCACTGAAGCTCGTGAATTCTCGCTGGTTAGACGTTCTCAATCCGGAAAATCAATCGCGCCCGTGCCGCCGATTGGAAGCTGGGCGCGGCGCGTCTAAAGCAGAGTGGAATGTCGCATCGCCCGCGCGGATGCTTGCCTAGAGACGAGCGTCGTCGAGGCTTGCGTCATTGCATCTGTAGGAAGCCGCCTGGATCGGAGCGCTCACGGTGTCAAGCGGTCCGCTCGAATCAGCCGCCTTGGAATCCATTCGCTCGATGTCTTTTCGATACTGCTGGAGATCGAAGAGCTATTCGACGTTCAAATCTCCGATCGAGATTTGGACTTCGACACGGCAACGATCGCTGAGCTTGCCGCCGCCATCGGCAAAGCGCTTGCGAGCTCGAGACACGCGAGTGCCATCGCGAGTGGCGCCGCTTGAGATTCGTCGGGCTCTTCGCGCTGGTGATCTTCCAAATTGCCGCGGCGCCTGCCTGCGCGCAATCCACGAAACCTTTTCGCTCATACCTGACTGATTTTGAGAGCTACTGGACCTCCCCAATCCGGTGGGACTCTGATGACTGGGGGGCATTTGGATTGAGTGCGGCTGGCATCGTCGCCGCCTACTCCCTCGATGCTCGTGTGCGAGATCATTTCTCGGATGCCAACCGCCCGGCACATCAGGGCGACCCGCATCAATGGCGCGATTACGCGCCTGCCGCCGCGCTGACCTTGGGGGTGTTCGCTGTGGGTACGCTTGAGGGCCGGCCTGAGCTCAGGCATGTCGGAGCAGATATGGTGGAAGCCGCGGTGCTCGGCGGCATTGCCGACGCTGCATTCAAAAAGCTCAGCGGTCGATTACGCCCTAATCAGACCGAGAAACGAACGGCGTGGCGCGAAGGTGGATCCTCGTTTCCTTCGGGTCATGTCACCACGGCATTCGCAGTGGCGCAGGCCTTCGTGGATCACAACTTGGAACACCCCGTGGCGTCGCGTTGCCTGGCTTACGGGTTGGCTGTTGCAACGGGATTCGAACGCCTCAAGCACAACGCACATTGGTTGTCCGATGTCGTTGCTGGCGCAGCACTAGGCAGCGCTAGCGGCAGGTTCGTCGCGAATAGGGTCGACGAGAGCGAAGAGGGGTTGCAACTGTCGTTGGCGCCGACCGAACATGGGTTGATGTTGGCGTATTCCCGCGCTTTTCATTGAGCGATCACTGCGCGGCTTAGCCGCCCCGGTATAGAGAAAACAAAAGAGCGGCGGCGACACCCACCGACGCAATCGATGCGAGGAGCACCGCGCCCGCGGCGCAATCCTTCACGAGTCGTATCTGTTCGTGTTCTGCTGGATGCAAGTGGTCGGCGAGATGCTCTAGCGCCGTGTTCAATAGCTCGGAGGCAAAGACGGCACCGGCGGATTCGAATACCAGCGCCCACCAAATTGGGTGGGGCCGCATGAAAAAAAGCGCGGCCAGTGCGATACCGAACGCAAACACCTGAAATTTGAGGCTTCGCTCCGAGCTCAAGGCATGAGCGATTCCGGTGAGCGAATTACGTAGTCGTTGACGAAACGCGCTGTTCTTGAAGTGATTCACGGCTGAATGATAAGTGCCGTCGAGCACAGGCAAAAGCCGCGCCGCGTGGAACGGCGAATGATTGACAATCCACTAACGCGCAACTAAAGTTAAGTAAGAATTATTCTCATTTGCGTTGGGGAGTCCCTATGAATCGGCGAGGTTTTTTGCGTGTCGGTCTTGCGAGCGCCGGGAGTTTTGCGGCGTTGCCATTGCTCCATGCGTGTGGCGGCACCAACGACAAGGTCTCTTCGAACAACCGCTATCTACAGTCGAACCTCGCCGCCACCAACGCAAGCTACGACCCCGTGTTCTTGATTCCGGAAATGGTGGATGCCTGGGGCATCGCCATTCGCCCGGCGGGCGCAGGCGGACATTTTTGGATCACCGCCAGCTCCGCATCCTATGAATTCGTCGGCGACGTGAACGGCACGCCGATCGAGATCGATCCGGAGCTCGCCGTCGTCGGCTTGCCGCCGAGCGGCGAAAATGCAGGCGCGGCCAATGGCATCGTATTCAATCCGTCCGGGCCGGGCTTCATCATCACGCAGGATATTCCAGGGTCCGGCACGGTCACCGCGCCCGCCAAGTTCATTTTCGTTTCGGACAACGCGGTCATGTCGGCATGGACTCAGAGATCGAATCCAGACGGCACCTTGTCCTATCCGCCCGTGGCCACCACCATTCTCGACAATAACGCGCAAGGCTCGGCTTTCTTCGGCCTTGCCATCTCGCCTACGTTCGACCAATTGTTGGTCGCGGACTTCGGCAACAATCCATTTCCGCGCATTAGAATCTTCGACGACACATTCCAAGAGGAAGATCTCAACGGCCGCTTCGATAATCCATTTCTTGCGGATCAGAATGTGTTCGTGCCCGGCGATTACGCGCCATGGAACGTGCATACGCTGAAGGTGGGCGATACCTATTCGGTATTCGTCGCTTACGTGAATACGTCGGAAGACCCGGACAATCCGGGGCAGGTGTTGTTCGCAACCGAGAACACGGGACGCGGCACAGGACGTTTGGTGGAGTTCTCGCCGGACGGCCAGTACATCGCGACATGGGGCGACCGCGGTACCTTGAACGGTCCGTGGGGCATGGCGGCAGCGCCGGCTGATTTCGGGGCCTTTTCCAATCAAATCCTGATCGGCAATTTTTCCGACGGAACCATCGTCGGTTTCGATCCAGCGACCAAACGCGCCACCGAATTCCTGCGCGATGAGAACGGCAACATCAAAGCCATCTCGGGCCTGTGGGGCATGCTGTTCGGAAACGGCGTCAAGCTCGGCGACTCGAATGCACTGTATTTTGCGGCCGGCCCGGCGGATGAGACCGAAGGTCTGTTTGGCTCGCTGCGCTTCGCTGCCTGACCATGAAGAAGAACGACATGCACATGAAGAGGCTCTTGACTTGCGCAACGTTTGCGGCGGCTGGGGCATTGGCCGCGCGTCACTCGACGGCGAGCGAACAGATTTTTCCCGAAACCTATTTGTCGGAAGTTCTGCCGAAGGGCGCGCTCGAAGCGGAGCAGTGGGTAACGTACCGTGAGGGAAAGTCACAGGGCACGTACAAGCTCGGACAGACGCGCACCGAGTTGGAATATGGCATCACGGACCGTTGGCTCGCTTCGATTTACGTGAATGCCTATTCGGTCAAGGCGGCCAATGACAACTCCGAAAAATCGCGCGTCGATTTTACTTCGAGCGGTGGAGACGGTGACGAAGTGACCGGCGGCGGGCCTGCGACCTTCGGCGCCTACGTGCCCAACGCGAGCCGCTTCCCATTTCCTGCGGCTCGGTATCACAAGACCGACTACGACAGTGTTTCCGTCGAGACCATCTATCAGCTGTTGAGCCCATACACCGATGCGCTCGGATTATCAGGGTATCTCGAGTACACCTACGGTGACTACACGCGCGAGCTCGAGATGAAGCTGCTCGCGCAGAAAAATCTTCTCGATGACCGGTTGATTCTTGCGAGCAATCTGGTGGTCGAGTTCGAGAAGAATTCGTATTCACGCGTCGGCAGTGAGAAAGAGACCGAGCTCGAGCTGACGGGCGGAGCGTCCTACCGCATTGCCCCCAACTGGCGTGTGGGTTTGGAGCTACGCAACATTCAAGGCTTCCGCCAGTATTCATTGTCGAGCGATGGTCACGCTTACTCGGTGTGGTACGGCGGCCCGGTGGTCTCGTTTTCGGCGCACCGGTTTTTCGCGCTGGTCGGTTACCAGCGTCAGCTGCCTTGGGCGGAAGCGTTCAATCAGTCCGCGGCCGCGGAGCAGATCAGCGGGCGCAACTATCTCGAGTTCGAGAAGAACTTCATGCGCGTCAAGTTCGGCTACAGCTTCAAATGATCGAGCCCGGGCGCTGCGCGATCGACCGCAAGCGTTCGCCGTGCGTCAGGGCGGGCAAGGTAGGCTTCGCGATCGGCAAACCATGCGTCGCGGGCCGGCGAGGCTAAACATCGACTCGCGCTCCGGCATCGAGTGGCTTGCGGCGGCAGCGATCATGGCGGCTGCGCCGTGCGCATTTGGCGTCGAGTATTTCACGCTCGGGCAGGTGCAGGCGGCTTTGTTCCCCGCTGCGGCCCAGTTCGACGCGCTCGATGTCTCTTTGTCCGGACCGCAAATGCAGGCAGTCAAGAGGCAGACCGGCGTGGCCGTGCGCGATCCGAAGCTGCATGTGTGGCAGGCTCGCTCTGCGAGCGGGGAGGTGCTTGGTTTTCTCCTCCTCGATGCGGTCTATGGAAAGCATGAGCTGATCAACTATGCGGTGGCTTTGAATCCAGGCGGCAGCGTATTGGCTGTCGAGATCATGACTTACAATGAAACGTACGGCGGCGAGATTCGAGATGCGGCATGGCGTGCGCAGTTCGTGGGTAAAAAAATGGGCGATGCGCTGAAGGTGCATGAGGATATACGCAACATCGGCGGCGCCACGCTGTCGTGCGTGCACGTGACCGAAGGCATACGGCGTCTACTTGCGGAATTCTCCGCCGCTCTTCCCGCGCACGGATGAGCGGCGCCATTCGGCGCGCCCGCGTCGCGCTCGGCACTCTGTTCGATATCGCCATCGATCAGTTCGACGGCGACGGCGGGCTGTTGATCGAAGAATGTTTCTCATTGATCGACCGACTCGAGCGCAGCTTGTCGCGCTTTGACCCACGCAGCGAGCTGCGCAGTGTGTGCCTGCGAGCGCATCGCGAGCCCGTCGGCATCAGCCGCGCTTTTGCCGACGTCTTGAGCCTGGCGCTCGAGTTGCATGCGCATTCCGGCGGCGCCTTCGAGGTGGCCTGGCGACGCTCGCGCGGCCGTCTGGCATCCGGCGGCAGCGAATATATCGATTTGAAGAGCGGTGCCGAGATCGATGCCGCGGCTGGGCCGGGCGAGCGCAACGAGGGTAGGCCGGGCGAGCGCACCGCGGCTTGTCACACCGCCGCTCATGTGCGCTTCCGGCGCCGGCTCCAGCTTGATTTCGACGGCATCGCCAAGGGCTACATCGTCGATCGTGTCGTGGATTGGCTAGAGCTGCGCGGCGTGCGCGCCGCGCGCGTGAACGCGGGAGGAGATTTGCGCGTGCTGGGCGAGCAAGACGAGCCGATTTGGTTGAGATTCAACGACGGTTTCCGCTTGATCGGCCGTTTGCGCAGCGGCGCGTTTGCCGCATCGCTGGCGAGCCGGCACCGCGACCCGCGTGGCCGGCCGGTGGCGAGCCAATCGGTGATTGCCGCCTACGCACCGTGCGCGGCAGTGGCCGATGCGATGACTAAAGTGGGATCTCTCGCACCCTCCCTGATGGATGGCATCGCACTCCAATGGCGCGCTGAATGGCGGACGTACGCCGCAGAGCCGCGAGCCCGCGCAGCGCAGGGTGCAAGGGCTGGCGCTTGAGATTAAACGCCGGCGCGCGCTCGATGCGCGATCGAACGGCTCGCTCCTGATGCGCAATGCGCAACGGCCCGCCTTGCCGAGCTCTCAGGTGTATTGGATCTATCTCACGCTGTCGGGCCTCGTTCTAACCGGCGCGGCGTGGCTGTACTTGCATTATTTCGGCAAGACGCGCGGTGAATTTGGAGATGCCCCGCATCCGCTCGAGCCTTGGTGCCTGCGGCTGCACGGCGCACTGGCCATTGCGGCAAACATCGTTCTGGGCTCGCTCATTGCGCGGCACATGCTGCCGGGCTGGCGCGCGCGTCGGCATCTCAAGAGCGGTGCAAGCCTTGCCGTGGCAATGGCGTGGCTCGTAATCAGTGGCTACGCCTTGTATTACACGGGGAGCGATGACCTCAGAGCAGCGTTCAGCGTCTCGCACTGGACTCTCGGTTTCGCGCTTGCGGTGTTGCTTCCGATTCACTTGCGCCAAAATCGCTGGCGCAAGCGTTCGCGCGTTTCCTGACGGCACGCTACCGTTCCGGCGCCACTGCGCTCGGCGGCCGGCCTCTCTTGATCTTTGAGGTGAACAGCAGCGCAACGGCCGCGATAATGATGACAGCCGACAT
The DNA here is from genome assembly GCA_964247385.1 of uncultured Steroidobacteraceae bacterium. Classification (GTDB taxonomy): domain Bacteria; phylum Pseudomonadota; class Gammaproteobacteria; order Steroidobacterales; family Steroidobacteraceae; genus TMP-86. The sequence goes on from CAXTUB010000011.1 coordinate 33,902, forward strand.
CCACTCCCATGGCGTGACGATTTCCCCACCGACACTGACGCCGAGGAGCAGCCCGACGACCGGGTTGACGTAGGTGTAGGTCGACGCAACGCTCGTGGGCGTGTGCGCAAGCAGAACCATGTAAGCGCTGAACGCCACCAGCGTACCGAAGACGGTGAGGTAGGCCCATGCCACCCAGGCCGCCGGAGTGGCATGGAGAGTCCACGGCTCGTGCCAGACGAGCGAGACGAGGATGAGCGCGCAGCCTGCACCCAGCATTTCGGTCATGAAACCTGCCGCGCCCGGAGCGGGTGGAAGTTTTCGCACCGCCAGAATGCTGCCGGTCGACCAGCACGAACACCCCAAGGCCACTGCGCCCAGCCCGCCAAGCGAGCTTTGAAAGCTCACGCCACGCGTGAGCATCAACACGCCGATCAAACCGATCGACATGGCAATGAGCTCGGCGCGCTGCGGCCGGACTCCGAAGCCCAGGTTCAACAGAACGAGCAGGAGCGGCGTGACCGCGATGAACGACACCACGATGCCGGAGGCCACGGTTTGCTCGGCAAATGCAGTGCAGCCGACCCCGCCGCCCATGAGCAGCACCCCGATGACGATGCCGTTGCGCCAAGCGACAGCGGATGGAAACGCCGTGCCGCGCGCCAGCATCCAGATGAAAATCAACAGACCCGCGATGAGAAAGCGCGTCCCCATCATGTAGAAGGGCGCAAAGCTTACGAGCGCGAAGCGAATGGCGAGGTATGTCGAGCCCCACACCAACCAAGTCGCGGCGATGCAGCCGAGAATCAACGGAGAGTAGGTCGATGTACGCAATGCCGCGCCGTCATTCCCGATTTTCGATTGCTTGCAGCAACTCGCGTCCCTCCGATGACGCGAACCAGCGCGCATGCCCCAACAAAAATTTCTCATACGCAAGGCGGGTGTTGCCCTGCGAGTGAATGATGCCGTAAAAATATTCGATTTCCGACAGCGCAAAATCGACGTGTACGATGGGAAGCATGGCTGCGAGGGCGCGCCGCTCGGCGGCGGAAACTCGGTCGATGCCGCCGTAGCCCTCGAGCAAGCTCAATGCCGCGTGCACATCGGCGCGCGCAGGCCGGCCTTCGTGAATCTCGAGCCAGGCAATGCAGTTGCGTTCGATGCCGGTCGCCAGATCGAACAGCGTACAGCTCCGATCGGACAAGCCAAAGTCCAGCGCGCTGGTGACGCGCGCATCCGCGGCTGCGCTCGACCAGAGCAGGTTAGAGGCATGCCAATCGTGATGTCCCCAGCAGGCCTGCGTTGCGAAATCCAGGGCGTGATAGGCCTCGTGCCAAGGCAGGAGGACCGTTGCGACCTCTCGGCGCCAGGGGCGTGCATGCAGTGCAGCGCGCAGCGCCGGGCGGCGCTCGAGCTCCGACTCGATCGCGACCAACGGTTCCGGCGCATTCATGCTGCGGAAATTTGCAACGAGCACGTGCGCGCTGCGTGACGGCGCCTGAAATTCGCGCGAAGCTCGATGAATCTCGGCCAGCGCGGCGCCCGCTGCGCGCGCGTGCCCTGCGCCGCGGAAGAACGTCCACGAATGTGCGTCCCGATACGCATCGATTCCCGCGCCCGGTGCGTAAATCTCATACACCCAGTCACCGCGCACGAACACGGTTTGGCCGGAGACATCGGCGATGAGCCGCGGCGCCAGTGCGGTGCGCGCGGCGAGATGCCGGATGAATGCATGTTCTTCCGCGAGTTGCATCGCACTGCGCACGTTCACATGATGCCGTTTGATGAACACGTCCCCATCGCGTGTCTTGACGCGGCTCGCGGCGGAATAGGGCCGGGGGCTCGTCCACAGCAACTCGAACGGCCCAGCCCTGTGGGCTTGCTCGCAAACCTCCGAAGCTTCCGGCAACGTGAGCGCGGGCCAGTCGGGCGCTACCCAGCCGCCGCGCGTGGAATGCACGTGCGGCGTGTGTTCACTCACGCAGGCGTTGCGCCGCGCATGGCCGCCGCGCTCGCCTGTTCGCGCAGGCCCAGTGTCCACAGCCTCCACCCCCAAAATGCGAGGCCGACGAACAGCGCATACAGAACGGCGGTGAGATAGAGCGCTTTCACGACGTAAACCCCCACGTACGCGATGTCCACGACGATCCACATCCACCAGCTCTCCAGCTTGCGGCGCGCGGCCCATACGGTGGCGACGAGGCTCGCGGCGAGTAGTGCCGAATCGATCCACGGCAACGCGGCATCGGTGAATCGCGCGAGCAGCGTGCCGAACAGCGCGACGGACACCACTCCCGCAATGATTCCCACAAGCACTTCACCCGTCGTAATGCGGCCGATGCGCACGATGCCGCGCGCATCGCGTGCTCGAGCCCACTGCACCCAGCCGTACGCGAGCGTCAGGGCGAAAATGATTTGCAGCAACGCATCCGCATACAGACGCACCTCGAAAAAAACGATGGCATAAAGCGCAACGGAGGCCATGGAAAAAGGAAAGTTCCACACGCTGCGTCGCGCGGTGAGCCACACGCCAACGATGGAGACAGTGAATGCAATGATTTCCAAAGGCGACATGGAAAATCTGGGTAGCTTGGCCGGCTACCGCTCACCTTGCGCAGGAGTCGAACCGTAGGCAGCGTGAGGCGAGCCTGCGCCAAATCGAAACGTCACATCAATGCCCCAGGTTCGCGGCTCGCCGAGTTGCAGATACAGTTTGTTGGGAAAATCCGGCGGCTCGTTACCGAAATAAAATCCGCGCACGGCATAGCGCTTATCCAAAAGATTTCTGCCCCACAGCTGAACCGCCCAGCGCTCGCGCTCGAAGCCCGCTTTCGCGTGCATCAAACCATAGGCGTGGGAGCGTGTCGCATTCGGCGGCAGGCTGAAATAGTACGCACCCATGCCGGTGACATCGATGCGCGCGAACGCGCCGCGCGGATCACGGTAGGTCGCATTGACTGCCGCTTGCCAGCGCGGCGCATGCTCGAAGCTGCGATCGGGCAAGTCGACGCCGTTGTCCATCAAACGGTGATAGCGCGTATGCAGTAGGCCCAAGCTCGCGCCCGCTTCCAGGGGATTCAGCACACGCCATACGGCCGAGCCTTCGAAGCCGTAGCTGCGCGCACCGCCCGCATTGGTCGTGAAGTAGACGAAGTCATTTGGATTGTTCTGATCGATCTGCTCGCTCGTCTTCAATTGCGGCGCGGCGTAGCGCGTGTAGAACACGTCGCTTTCGATGCGCGCGCGGTGCTCCAGCAATTCCGCCTTGTATCCGAGTTCAAAGCTCAATGCGGATTCCGGTCCGTAGGCCACTTGATCGGGGGGCAGGGCCTGGCTCAGATTGAAGCCGCTGGCCTTGTAGCCTCGCGACACGCTGAGATACGTGGTCGCATCGGCCGTCGGCTCGAATGACAGCGCGGCGTTGCCGCCCCATTGAGTGTCGAGGGGAAATTGATTCAATTGATTCGAGTCGTGATAACCCGAGGTGCGGCGCTCGCCGCGCACGCCGAGGCTCGCGTGCCAGCGAGATGCGAACTGTGAGCCCGCTTGTGCAAACAATGCGCCGCTGGATGCGCGATACCGGCTGGCAATGGCTTTCACTTCCGGCGCGTCCGGCGGCCCGTCGGCCGGATCGGCGAACAGCCCCACGCTCGTATCATCGAAACGCTCGCGCAACTCGAATGCATACGCACCCAACAGCCACGTGAGCCGCGGATTGGTGTCATTCGCGAAGCGCGCTTCGGCACTGTGGGTGCGGCGTCGCCGGTGTTGAATCTCCGTGTAGTCGTAGATGAACGGCGCCCAGAACGCAGGATTACCCCAGTCACCGTCGTATCCATAGCGAATCGTGCTGTCGGCAAAAGTTCCGATGAGCGTGAGCGTGCCCGCGGACCATCCCGAGTAGGCGAGCTTGGCTGCGGCGCCCGTCGAACGTTGATCATCCGCACTGGGATGATCCGATTGTGTGGTGCGCGAGTTGTCGATGGCGAAGGCGTCGTACCCTTCGTTGAGCTCGATGCGCAGCGCGGTGAGATCGATGCGCAGCGTATCGCTCGGCTCGTAGCGCCATTTGCCACGCAGCGTGAGCTCGCGTCTTGCGTCCGTGTTATCGCGATGCAAGTAGGCGTTGTCGTAAAAGCCATCGGAACGGAAGTACTGCGCCGCGATTCGAAACGCCGAATCGAGCGCAGCAACGGGCCCGGTCACCATGCCGCCCACGTGCCCCGTGGCATAGTCACCGCCGCCCAACTCAAAGAGCGCGCGAGGGCTCGCTTCCGGATCCGCGCTCTTGACGTAGATCAAGCCGCCGAGCGCATTGGCGCCGTAGCGCGTACCCTGCGGGCCGCGCAGCACCTCGATGTGATCCAGGTCGAAGAGCGTCGCCACTCCCCCGATTCCGCTGAAGTCGATGTCGTCGAGCAAGAATCCCACCGATGGGTTTGGCGCGCCTTGGTAGCCCTCAAGGTCGCCCACGCCGCGAATCTGAAAGTAGCGCGGTCGCGCGGTGTCGCCTGCCCAATTGAGATTGGGCACGAGGCCGAGCACATCCTGGAACGCTTGCTGGCCGGCGCCGCGCAGGGTTTGGGTATCGAGCACCGAAATACTCGCAGGCACCCCGAGTGCGGGGCTCGACACGAAGGTGCCCGTGACGACGATGGGCTCGAGCTCATCGGCGCGCGCGCGCGCTGCCATGATGAGCAAGGAAATCAAAACGCAAACGAATCGTACAGTGTGCATACCTGCTCCCTACGCCGGCATGATCCGGATCAGGTTCAACGGGTTCATCCAACACGGATGTCTCAGGCCTCGCGGCCACCCCAAGGTGTAAGGAGATATCTTAGGACATCCGCGCGGCGTGAGCCACTGCCGCGTGAGCGAAAGCGTTCCCTACTTGCGCGGCGGCGCGCCGGCATAGCACTATAGGTGCGTTGATTGTCGATGTTCGCGCCGGTGCCGGGATCACAGTGAGCGCTTTTTGCGCAATTCTGCGGCTATCCTTGTAACTGTAAGCGGTGAGTGCGATGCATATGCGGTCTACGAGACCGCAGTCACTGGAGTGTCAATTCCGGGAAGGCTTGCAGCGCACGGCGATCCGTAAGCCAGGAGACCGACCGGAGCGAGTCGCTCTTGCCTTGAGCCCAAGGGCTGGCCGAGGCACGGTAGTCCGTCTGAGCGACGAAAGCGGCGCAGGGCCGCAAAGGAGTCGCGCAGGCAGTGACGGTGTCCACTCGCCCGCTCATTCCACCGCGCATTGGCGGTGCCCTCGCCTCATTCCGCTCGTGCACCTTGAGGCTATCGAACATGAAGTCATTTGTCTCTGCGCCCGCGATTCTCGCGAAGGCGCACATTGCCTTGCTTTCGGCCGGACTTGCGCTCGCGGCGCCAGCAGTGCGCGCCGATGAAATCTCCGGTGATGAAAAACTCGGACCCATCGTGGTCACGGCTACGCGCGCTGATGAGGGGGTGCCGGCCAATCTCATCGGGGCGTCCATTACCGTGCTTGACGCACCGGCCATTGAAGAGCGGCAAACCCGCGTGTTGTCGGATGTGCTGCGCGATGTGCCGGGCGTTGCGGTGAATCGCACGGGCGCCATTGGCGGCTTCACGCAAGTTCGCGTGCGCGGCACCGAAGCGAATCACGTGCTCGTGTTGATCGACGGCATCGAAGCGTCCGATCCGTTTTTCGGCGAGTACGATTTCGGCACGCTGCTCGCGGATGAATCGGTGAAAGTCGAAGTGCTGCGCGGCCAACAAAGCGCGCTCTACGGCTCGGACGCGATCGGCGGAGTCATTCAATACATCACGCTGAGCGGCGCCGAGGCGCCCGGGTTGCGGCTGCGAGGCGAGGGCGGATCGTTCGGCACCGGCAGCGCTTCGGCACGGTTCGCCGGCGTGCAAGGCGATTGGGATTACGCGTTGTCCAGCACATATTTGCATACGGATGGCCGGCCCACCGCGGTGGGGGGTGAGCGCGACATCGGCTCCAACAACGCCGACGTGTCGGCGAAGACCACCTGGTCTCCCGTCGACAATGTGCGTGTGCATGCGGTCGGGCGCTATAGCCATACGCGCGCAGACTTGAACGAAAGCGATAGCGACGCCGACAGTCCCAGGTATGGATTGCCCACCGATACACCGGGCGATCATTTCAAGAACGATGCGTTCTACGGACTCTTGAGCGGCGAGCTTGCGCTGCTGGATGATCATTGGCACAACACGCTGTCGACTCAGTTGGCGGACACGCGCCGCAGCGGCTATTCCTTCGATGAGCGTACCAATGGCGATCAAGGCCAGCGCTACAAGTCATCTTTCGTGAGCACGCTGCGCATCGGGGATGATGCCGTGAAGCAGCACGTGACCGCGGCGGCCGATGTCGAGCGCGAGAAGTATCGCAATCTCAGCGGCACCTTCGGCGGGTTCACCAATGGCCGGCACAACGATAACGTGGGCTACGTGGGCGAGTATGGCTTGCTGTTGAACGATGCGTGGTCTTTCAGTGGGTCGTTCCGCCACGATCGCAATGACTTGTTCGCAGGCGCCAACACTTATCGGGTGCAAGCGAACTGGTTGAGCGCTCAAGGCTTACGGCTGCACGCCGCCACCGGCTCCGGCATCAAGAACCCCGGTTTCTACGAGCTGTATGGATACTTCGATGGTCTGTACATCGGCAATCCCGATCTCAAGCCCGAAAAATCCAGGGGCTGGGAAGCGGGCGTGGATCAGACTTGGGGTGCATCGACGCTGGGCGCCACGTTTTTTCACAACCGATTGCACAATGAGATTGTGACGATTTATCCGCTCCCGGACTTCGTGGCGACATCCGTCAATCAAGCGTCCGATACCCATCAACAGGGAGTCGAGACCTACCTGAGCTCGCGCGTGGGCACGCAGTGGCGGCTCGACGCTGCGTATACGTATTTGCATGCGGAGACGGATGGCGCAGTGGCGGTGCGCCGCCCGAAGCATATTGCAAGCCTCAACGCAACGTTCCGCACTCCGGATTCGCGCACGCAGGCTACACTCACCGTGCGATATAACGGGCGCCAACAAGATAGCGTTTATATCGTTCCTGGTTCATCTACGCCGACGATCGTGACTTTGGGCTCCTACGCGCTCGTGAATTTGAACGCGCAATATGAGCTCATGGAACATTGGTCTTTGCTCGGGCGCGTCGAGAATCTCGGCGGCAAGCGCTACCAAGAGCAATTTGGCTACGCGACCACCGGGCGCGGATTCTTTGCCGGTGTGCGCGCGAGTTTCTAGCAGGCCGTGCGCGAGAAATCACTGGTGCGCATCGAGCGGCCGTCGCGCATCGCCGGGGCAGGAGCCGCGCTGCTCCTCCTCGCAAGCATGACGGCTCGCGCAGCCGCGCCGCATCCCCATCCTGCGCAGCGCGTCATGTCGTTGAATCTGTGCGCCGACCAGTGGGTGCTTGCACTGCTGCCGCTCGAGCGCATCACGTCGGTCACGTGGCTTGCGCGAGATGCCGAAGAGTCCTTCCTTGCGGTCCGAGCACGGCAGGTGCCAGCGAATTACGGTTCGGCCGAGGAAGTGCTGCGCGATCATCCGGATCTCATCATCACCGGTGAATACACCATGCCGGCGACGCGCTCGGCCTTGCAGCGCATGGGATATCCACTGCTCGAGTTGAAGAATGCGGATGACTTCGAGGACATTCGCGCGCGCGCGCGCGAGGTGGGCGAGGCGGTGGGTGCGCGTGCGCAAGCCGAGCACATGATTGCGGAAATGGACGCGATACTCGATGGCTTGTCGCATCGGCCGAAGAGCAGTCATCCGCGCGTCGTGTTCTGGGACGGTAGCGGCGCCGCACCCGGCCGCGGCACGCTCTACGATGCCATCATCTCGGCTGCGGGCGCGCACAACATCGCAGCGGAAAATACGGGGTTCGCAAGTCTCGATGTCGAAGGCTTGCTCGCGCGTGCGCCGGAGGTGCTGCTGCAAGGCGATGTCGCCTTGTCGAAGCCCAGCCGCCGCAATGACATTGCGCAGAGCCCTCTCATTCGCGAGCGTTGGGGCGGACGCCGCGTTGCCATCAATCCGTCGCTGTATCTTTGCGGCACGCCATTCTCGGCTCGCGCGGCGCGAGATCTGCGCGCGGATCTGGATCGCTTTACGGCCACATCTCACCGGCATCCCGGGCCGTGAGCGCGAAGCTTGCGTACGCGTTGATCGTGCTGGCGCTCGGCGGCGTGATCGTTGCCTCGCTGTGCGTGGGCAAGGTGTGGCTGACGCCCGCGCAGGTGCTCGCCTCGATCGTCGACCCGCGCGTCGATTTGCAGCGCGTGATCGTGGTCGAGCTGCGCTTGCCGCGCGTGATTCTCGCGCTGCTCATTGGTGCAGTGCTCGGTCTGTCCGGCGCGGTGCTGCAAGGGTTGTTGCGCAATCCGCTCGCCGAGCCGGGGTTGCTCGGCATTTCATCCGCCGCATCGCTGGGCGCCGTGATCGCGATCTATTATGGCCTTGCTGCGCTTGCCCCATTGGCGGCGCCCGCGCTGGGCCTGCTCGGCGCGCTCTTGGCGGCGGCAATGTCTCTGTACCTTGCACGCACCGGCGGCACCCTGGCGCTCATCCTCGCCGGCGCGGCCACCTCGAGCATCGCCGCGGCAGGCGTGAGCCTCGCTTTGAATTTGGCGCCCAATCCTTACGCCGCTTACGAGATCATGACTTGGCTCCTGGGCTCGCTCACCGATCGCAACTGGACGCATGTGGGATTGGCGGCACCGTTGATCGCGTTGAGTTTCGGCCTGCTGTTTTCTTGCGCGCGCGCGCTCGATGCGCTCGCGCTTGGCGAGGCGCAAGCCGAGAGTCTCGGTGCGAGCGTCGCGCGCACACGTTTTCTCGCACTCGCGGGCACTGCCATGGGCGTGGGCGCGGCGACGGCTGTGGCGGGCGCCGTGAGTTTCGTGGGCCTCATCGCGCCGCACCTTGCGCGGCCTCTTGCGCAGTACACGCCGAGCCGGGTCTTGCTGCCCGCGGCCCTCATCGGCAGTCTCATCGTCGCCGCCGCCGATCTAGCGACGCGTCTGATCGCGGTGGCGCCCGAGATCAAGCTCGGCGTGTTCATCAGCTTGATCGGCGCGCCGTTTCTCTTGTGGCTCATCGTGCGCATGCGCGGTGTGCTCGCCTGAGATACGCGTGCTGCGCGCCGAAAATCTGGCCGTCGAGCGGAATTCGCAGCCGATCTTGAGCGGTGTTTCGGCCGCGTTCGAGCGCGGCACGCTCACCGCCGTAGTCGGCCCGAACGGCGCCGGAAAATCCACTCTTCTTTCAGTGCTCGCCGGACTGACGAAGCCATCCGCCGGAATCCTCACTTGGGAGGGTCGACCCATCGCGCAGATCGCGCGACGGACATGGGCGCAGGCGCGGGCGTACCTGCCGCAGAATCCGCATGTTGATTGGCCGATCAGCGTGGAGCAGCTCGTGCGCCTGGGCCTGACTCCGAGCATGCCGGCGTTCGGCGCGCCGTCGGCGCAAGATGGCGCTGCGCTCGAGCGGACGCTCGCGGAGAGCGAGCTTACGAGCCTGCGGAGCCGCGCCGCCACGAGCTTGTCCGGGGGCGAGCTGGCCCGCGCCATGCTCGCACGCACCTTGGTCGGAGATCCGCACGTGCTCATCGTCGATGAGCCGACGGCCGGGCTCGACCCGCGCCATGCATTCGAAGCCTGCGCGCGGCTTCGCCGTCACGCCCACGCGCAGCGCGTGGTCATTGTCGCCATGCACGATCTGGATCTGGCCGCGCGCTATGCAGACCAGTTCCTCGCGCTGCGCGCAGGACGCCTCATCGCCGCGGGCTCGGCGCGCGAAACGCTCAGCGAGCGTGTGCTCGAAACATTGTTCGATGTGCCCGCGCGGGTCGATTTCACCGACGGCGCCTGCGTGCGTTTCGTCGCACGCAGTCCCCGCTGATTACTTCAGACTCTTCAGCTCGAATGCCGGATCGGCCGCTTGTTCCGGAGTCAGCGCAATGCCGGACGTGAGCAGGCGCCGCGCCTGGATGTGATCACCCGGCCGATTGATGGAATCCGCCGCAATGAAGCGGTGGTCCTTGAAATAGAAAATCGAGAAGGCGTTGTCGGCAGCGCCGGCGCGTCGCACTTGTGTATCGAAGCCCGTGGGAATGCCGCACATCTGCAATTTCAAATCGTATTGATCCGACCAAAACCAAGGAATTTGAGAGTAATGGACCAGCATCCCGCACAGAGTCGCCGCCGCCGTGCGCGCCTGCTCCACGGCGTTGTGTACCGATTCCAGGCGCAGCCGGCGGCCGAGCAGGTTGTTGGGGTGATTCGTGCAATCTCCCGCGGCCACGATGTGTGCATCTTCCGTGCGCGCATATTCATCCACGGATATTCCCGCATCGCACGCAAGCCCCGCAGCGGCCGCGAGCTCGATGTTGGGCAGCACGCCAACGCCGACGATGGCGATGCGCGCGGGCAGAACTTCACCATCGTTGAACTCGATCCCTTGCAGACGGCCGCGCTCGAGAGCGAACCGGCGCACTTGCCTGCCTAAATGGAAACGCACGCCGCGTTGCTCGTGATAATCCTGATAGAACGCCGAAACGGACGGTGATGAGACGCGGGCCATGATGCGGTCCAGCGCTTCGATCACCGTGACTTGCCGCTCGAGCTTGCGCAGGATTGCGGCGGTCTCGAGGCCGATGAAACCGCCGCCGATGATGGCCACGTGAGTTTCCTCGGCCAGACTTGCACGAATGGCTTCGACGTCGCGCAGTGTACGCAAATAAAAGACGCCGGCCGCTCCGTCGCCCGGCACGCCGATGGGACGCGCCCGGGCGCCGCGCGCGCGCGCCAGCCGGCTGTAGCTCACCGGCGCTGCGCCTTCCAATTGTACTTCCTGTCGAGTGCGATCGATGGCGGCGGCGCGATGCGCCAGCCGCACCTCGATCCGATGGCTTTCAAAGAATGCGGCCGGCCGCAACAATAATTTTTCTCTTGCGATCGTGCCTTGCAGGAACGCCTTGGAGAGTGGGGGGCGTTGATAAGGCAGGTGATCCTCATCGCTGATCAGCAGCAACGGTCCTTGGTAGCCGCGCGAGCGCACACCCGCCGCGATTTCGACCGCCGCCTGCCCTCCGCCGACCACGACGATTGGTGCCTCACTCACAGGCGCGGCGCGCTCATGTCAACTGCTGCGGCGAAAGCTTTCGCATGAATTGATCGCGGGCCCCCGGAACGTGCCGTTGTTCGGTGCGGCATACTAGCGGCTTATGAAGCAGGTGAGAATTTTCGCGTGATTTCTCTGCGCATGAAACGCATCGCAACGCTGCGCCGCGCATGCAGCCATTGACCATGCCCGTGCCGAGTGTGTGGTCGCGAGGCATGGTGGCCGTGCTGTCGGCGCAGTTTCTATCCGCTTTCGGCGACAACGCATTGTTGTTTGCCGCGCTGGCCCTGTTGCGGATCGACCGCTATCCCGGCTGGTCCGCGCCGTTGCTGCAGGAATTCTTCGTGGCCTCCTACGTGCTGCTCGCTCCCTTCGTCGGACCCTTCGCGGATTCGCGCTCCAAGGGCCAGGTCATGTTCTATGCGAACGGCCTGAAGATCCTCGGGTCGCTCGGCATGTTGGCGGGAGTCAATCCATTCCTTGCCTACGGCCTGGTCGGCGTCGGCGCCGCCGCCTATTCGCCTGCCAAGTACGGCATCCTTTCAGAGCTCACTTCCACCGATTTGTTGGTGAAGGCGAATGGTCTGATGGAAGCATCGACGATTGCGGCCATCCTGTTGGGCGCCGTTGCCGGCGGCGTGCTGGCCGACTGGCACGTGCTCGGTGCGCTGGCCGTCGTAGCGGCATTTTATGCCGCGGCGGCGCTGTGCAACCTCGCCATTCCGTCGCTTCCCGCCGCGCGGCCCATGGACCGATGGTCGTTGCTGCAATCGATCCGAAATTTCAGCACTTCCACGCGCCGGCTTTTGCGCGTGCCGGATGCAGGGTTCAGCATCGCGGGCACTTCGCTGTTCTGGGGCATCGGCTCGACGCTGCGATTTCTTCTGGTCGCGTGGGTGCCGTTCGCGCTCGGCAACTCCACCAATCGCATGCCGGCTTTCTTGAATGCCGTGGTGGCGGTGGGCATCGTCGTGGGCGCTGCGTTCGCCGCACGTTTCGTGACGTTGAATACCGTCGCGCGCTCGCTGCCGGCGGGCGTGGTGCTGGGCGCCGCCGTATGCTTGCTCGCGGGAGTGAATTCCGAGCCCATGGCCTTTGTCGCCATGATCGTCATCGGCGCCTGCGGCGGATTTTTTGTGGTGCCGCTCAATGCCGTGCTGCAAGACCGAGGCCACCGCAGCGTAGGCTCAGGCAACGCCATCGCCATCCAGCACTTTTCTGAAAACGCATTGATGATTCTCATGTTGGGGCTGTACACCGTCGTTTCCCGCAATGGCGCTCCCGTGAACGCCACGGCCGTGGGGTTCGGTGCGGCCCTGTCGCTTGCCATCGTGGTGCTCTGGGTGCATCGAGCTCGAGCGCCGGCGGCGACGGCTTGAGCCTATTTCATTCGGCCGGCATGACCCCATGACGGGAGGCGTGCTGCGAAGTTGCCGTCCATGATGACCTGAGGTCAAGCCGACATTGCGAGGGTGCACACATGATCGAACGTAGACCTTTTTCGCTGCTCGGCGGGGCCGACCATGGCTGGCTCAAGGCCCGGCATCATTTTTCCTTTGCGAGCTATCAGGATGATGCGCGCATGCATTGGGGCGCGTTGCGCGTGTGGAACGACGATGAGATTGCGCCGCAGACAGGCTTTCCGCCGCATCCGCATGCGGACATGGAAATCATCACGTACGTGCGCGAAGGCGCCATCACGCACCGCGATTCTCTCGGCAATACCGGCCGTACCGGCGCGGGCGATGTGCAAGTCATGTCCGCCGGCAGCGGCATTCGTCACTCGGAACATAACTCCGAGGAGGTGACCACGCGCCTGTTCCAGATCTGGATCCTGCCCGATGCGCGCGGCGGTGAGCCTTCATGGGGCATGCGGCCCTTTCCCAAGGAGGATCGATCCGGCCGATTCGTAACCTTGGCAAGCGGCTTCGATGCCGACGCCGATGCGCTGCGCATTCGCGCCAATGCTCGTGTGCTGGGTGCGGCGCTCAAGAAGGACGATGAGATCTGTTTGGATCTGGACGGCGCGCGGCACGCTTATCTCGTGCCGGCCAAGGGGAGCGTGCTCGTCAATGACGTACAAATCGATGCGCGCGATGGCGCGGCCATGACGGACGTTGCGCGTTTACAGATCCGCGCATTGGAAGACGCCGAGCTCATTCTCGTCGATGCGGCGTGAGCCTCGCGCTCGCGCTCTCACATCCGCGCCGCTGCATATTCTTCCGGCGTATTGACATTATCGAGCGCCTGCGCATCGCGCAGCTCGAGCAGCGGCACGCCCTCGCGGATTAGAAATTTGCGCGGGCATGTGCCGCCGTTTGCATGAAAGCTCGCCAGGGACTGCTGCGAGCGAGGCTCCCAAATCGCGCAGAGCGGCTCGGGGAGCCCGTCGCGCGCGCTGCGGTAAGCCGTCGCTGCATGCTCGGGCTGGCGGCGCTCTGCCAACTCTCGTAACACGGCATCCGACAAGAACGGCAAATCGCACGCGAGCACCAGCCATGCGCAGTGTGCATGCGCCTCGAGCGCAGAGAGAATTCCGACGATGGGGCCCGTGCCATCGATCGAATCCGCAATCATGGAATAGCGGCTGCGCAGGCGGTCTTGCTTTTGCGAGGCTCGTACCGATACATGCACGGAGTCCACATGATGCGAAAGCAGAGAAACCGCACGCGCGAGCTGCGGCTCTCCGTCATATGCGAGCGCCGCCTTGTCCCGCTGCATTCGAGTGGACTTGCCGCCCGCCAGCACCAAGCCTCGCAAAGGCGGCCGCTGACTGATCGGGCTCGCAGAGACAGAAACCGTGCTCACGTCGAGCCGCCACCGGCAGGCGGCTTAGCCTCTGCCGTGAACGAGCTCCGACCGCCGTCTTTGTGCACGAGCCGCGTGTCGCCAATGACGATCTCATGCGAAAGCGCCTTGCACATGTCGTAGATGGTCAGCGCGGCGATACTCGCGCCGACCAGTGCTTCCATTTCCACGCCGGTCTTGTGATGCAAGGCCGCTTCGCAGCGAATGAAGGCCTCGTCAGCGCGCATCTCGATGTCGATTTTGCAGCTCTCGATATTCAATGGATGGCAGAAGGGAATGAGCTCATGAGTGCGTTTTGCCGCCATGACGCCGGCGATCACCGCGGTATCGAACACGGCGCCCTTGGCGGAGCGCATGGCATGAGCCCGCAGGTATTGCGCGACGGCAGGCGGAAACCTCACGCATGATTCTGCAACCGCCGTGCGCCGCGTCACCTGCTTGCCGGCAATGTCGACCATCGTGGGCCGCGCCCCCTCATCAAGATGAGTCAGCTTCATGAGGCCGATGCGGTGTGAATAAAATGAGCCAAGTATCTACCCGCCGATGTAATACATCTCGATTTTTGGATCGCGGCTCGATGCGCGCCGTTCGTCCTCGCGCTGCTCGCTGTATCGATCGATGCGTCGCTTCCAGCAGCCTTGAATCATGCCAAGCAGCGTCTCATCGCTCGCATTCGAACGCAGGCTCGACCGCAAGTCCACGCCGTTGGATGCAAACAAGCACGTGAAGAGTTTGCCCTCCGAAGAGAGCCGCGCGCGATTGCAGTCTGCGCAAAATGCTTGGGTGACCGAGGCGATGAAGCCGATCTCGGCGCTTCCATCATCGAAGCGCCAATGGGTCGAGGTCTCTCCCATGCGTGTTGGCGGCGCGGCGTGCATGGGCCAGCGTTCGCGGCAGCGCTCGATGAGCTCGCGAGTGGGAACCACCTTTTCCCGATGCCAGCCATTGCGATTGCCCACATCCATGAATTCGATGAGCCGCACGATGACCGGGCGGCCGCGGAAATGCTCGATCAGATCCAGTACGGTGTGATCGTTTACTCCACGCTCCACGACGGCGTTGATCTTGACCGGCGAAAAGCCCGCGGCGATGGCCGCCTCGATGCCCTCGAGCACCTGCGGCACGCTTCCCAAGCCGCCGCTCATGCGCGCGAACACCTCGGTATTCAACGAATCGAGACTGACCGTGACTCGATGCAGCCCATTGGACTTGAGCTCGATGGCGTGCTTCGCGAGCAGCATGCCGTTGGTGGTCAGCGCCAGCTCCTCGATGCCCGCCACGCCCGAAAGATCGCCGATGAGCTCGGGTAAATTCGTGCGCAACAGCGGCTCGCCCCCGGTCAAGCGGAGCTTGCGCACGCCCGAGGCTGCGAACAGGCGCACGAGCCGCACGATTTCGCCGAACGACAGTCGCTCGGTAGAATTCAGGAAGCGATAATGCTCGTGAAAGCGCTCTTTCGGCATGCAGTAGGTGCAGCGAAAGTTGCACCGATCCATGACCGAAATGCGAAGCTCGCGCAGAGGGCGGCCATAGGCATCGCCCAGCACGGGCCAGCGATTGAGTGGATGCACGGTTGCCGTGGTCTTCTGCTGAGACAATTGAACTATCACCCGGTGATTGCGAGGAATGCGTGGCGCTCATTGATTGTCTCGAAGCCGAGCGATTGATTCAATCAGCCATGCCCCACACCTCGGTGGAGACGGTGCCGCTCGGTCAAGCCATCGGGCGGACTTTGCGCGAGCCCATCCGCGCCGAGCGCGATCTGCCGCCATTCGATCGCATCACCATGGATGGCATCGCGGTGCGAAGCGACAC
Organism: uncultured Steroidobacteraceae bacterium; assembly: GCA_964247385.1. GTDB lineage: Bacteria > Pseudomonadota > Gammaproteobacteria > Steroidobacterales > Steroidobacteraceae > TMP-86. Next base: position 49,652 of record CAXTUB010000011.1, read on the forward strand.
TGCGCTGGCACGGGCCATGCGCCAGTTCGAGCTGCAAGGGTGTCAAGCGGCAGGCGCCCGTCCGATGAGCCTTCGAAGCGCCGATCACGCCATCGAAGTGATGACCGGCGCATCGCTCCCGCTGGGCTGCGACTGCGTCGTGCCGGTCGAGCGTATTCGCGTGGCGCAAGGCCGCGCCGAGCTCGATGCGTCTGCGCAAATCGCCCCGTGGGCCAACATTCACCGGCGGGGAAGCGATGCGCGCGGCGACGATGTGCTGCTGAGCGAGGGCATTACGCTCTCGGCCCCCGAGCTCGCCATTGTTGCTTCCGCCGGTGTTGCGCAGGTACGCGTCAGCCGGCAGCCCTCGATCGGGATCTTGTCGACGGGTGATGAGCTCATCGAGCCCGGCGAGCCGATCGAGGATCATCAGGTACGCCGCTCGAACGGCTATGCCATCGAAGCTGCGCTGCGCGCCCGCGGATTTGCGCAGCTCGAAAGGCGTCATGCTCGAGATGCCAAAGCCGAGCTGCATGAGGCGATCGATCGAATGCTTGCGGTACACGATGTGCTCGTGGTGAGCGGCGGCATTTCGGCCGGGCAATTCGATCATGTTCCGGCGGTGCTGGCGGAGGCCGCGGTGCGGCCGGTTTTTCATCGGGTGGCGCAACGGCCGGGCTTGCCGCTATGGTTTGGCGTGCGTCATGATGGCCGGGCCGTGTTCGGCTTACCGGGCAATCCGGTGTCGACTTTGATTTGCTTGACACGCTATGTGTTGCCCGCCCTGGATACTTTCCTTCAGCATGCCGCAAGACCCCGCCAGACCGTTGCGCTCGAGCGCGCCGTCGAGGTCAAAGCGCCGCTGACTTTTTTTCTGCCGGCCGTCGTGCACACGGATGACTCGGCGCGGCTATGGGCTCGGCACCGCGCGACGAACACCTCAGGCGATTTCCTGAGCCTCGCCGGAACCCATGGGTTCATCGAGCTGCCGCGCGGTCCGCGTGTCATCGAGGCGGGGCAGTGCGCAAGATTTTTCCCCTGGTAGCCGGTGCGGCGGAGCGCGTCGAGGGTGCTACATTGGGTCATGCGCGAATCGCCTGAAAGGCCGCCGGTCGAAGTCACATTGCGTTTTTTTGCCTTGCTGCGCGAGCAACGGGGCTTGAGCGAGGAGCGGGTGCGCACGCAAGCCACGTCCGCACGGGGTTTGTACGACGAGCTGGCCGCGAGGCACGGTTTTTCGCTGCCCGGCGATCGCGTCGGCGTCGCCATCAACGGCGCGTTCGCGGCTTTGGATGCTGAGCTGCAGGCTGGCGACACCGTCGTCTTCATACCGCCGATCGCAGGCGGATGAGCCGCGGAGCGCCGCTCGCGTGAATTCAGATCCTTCGCGCTATCGCTTCGACATCTGCGATGCGCCCATCCAAGTCGCGCGCATTGCGCATGAGTTGCGAAGCCTGGATTGCGGCGCGTGCTCGAGCTTCGAAGGTTGGGTTCGCAATCGCAACGAAGGCAAGGCCGTGAGTTTTCTGGAGTACGAAATCTTTCACGAGCTCGCGCACGCCGAGGCCGAGCGCATCGCGCGCGAGGCGATCGAGCAGTTCGATTTGCGCGCGGTGCGCATCTGTCACCGCAAAGGGCGTTTGCAGCTCGGCGAGTGTGCGGTGTACGTAGGAGTCAGCGCGCCGCATCGCGCCGAGAGTTTCGCGGGCTGCCGTTACATCATCGACGCCATCAAGCATCGTCTGCCGGTATGGAAAAAAGAAACGTACGCCGACGGAGCCCAGGAGTGGGTGAATTGCCGCCACGACCCCCACCATGATCTCAGCCACAGCAGCACGGTCGAGCGGGGCGCCGGCTTCGATGCCGCAAAGTTTTATGCACGGCAAACGTCGCTTGCGGAAGTAGGAGCAGAGGGTCAGGCGCGTCTTGCGGCAGCCAGCGTTCTGATCGTCGGCGCAGGCGGCCTTGGTTGTGCCGCGGCCGAATGCCTGACCGGCGCGGGAGTGGGCCGCATCGGGCTCGCCGATTTCGATCGAATCGATTGGACGAATCTTCATCGACAGTTCCTCTACACGATCGAGGATGTTGGCCAGTCGAAGGCGGCGGCCGCCGCGGCGCGGCTGTGTGCGCGAAACCCAAGCGTGCAGATCGAGACCCATGCGCGTGTGACTCGAGCCAATGTGTGCGAGTTGCTCTCGCGCTATGCGCTGGTGCTCGACTGCACGGACGAGATGCGCGTGAAGTACTTGCTGAGCGATGCGGCCATCGCGGCTGACCGTCCGCTCATTCAAGCCAGCATCTACCGCTACGAAGGCCAGTTGTTCGCCATCGATGCGCGCAGTGGCGGCGGATGCATTCGCTGCATGTGGCCGAATGCGCCGGACGCTTCGCAAATCGGCAGTTGCGAGGCGAATGGAGTGCTCGGCACCGTGCCCATGCTGTTCGGCGCACTGCAGGCGCACGCGGCGATTGCCTATTTATTGGGCTGGCCGTGCGCACTTGGACGCGAGTTGGTGACGCTCAATTTGAATACCCTCGAGATGCAAGTCATTGCACGGCAGCGGAATTCCGCGTGCCCCGTGTGCCGCGCCGATGCGCGCCACCTTCCGCTCGCCGATGACGGCGACGACGATTTGGAGGTTGCCAAGCCAGTCGATGCAGATGCGCGAGATTTCTTTTCGAGCTATGCGTTGATCGACGTGCGTGAAGCGAGCGAGCGCGCAGAGCTCATGCTCGACGATGCGCGTTGGATTCCCATGAGCCGCTTGCAGGCGCAGGAGCTCGCGACGCTCGACAAGCCCTACTTGTTCGTGTGCTCACGCGGCCAACGCAGTCTGGCTGCGGCTCGCTCGGTTCGAGCCGCCGGTCGTGCGCGCGCGTTCAGTCTCCTGGGCGGCTTACAATCGCTCGATCTCCCAACCTTCAATCTCGTGTCCAAGGCGGTTCCATGAAAGCGTTCGAGCGCGTTTGTTTCTTTCTGATGACTTTCGTCGCGGGCTTCGCCTCGGCGGCCGATGCGACCGGCGCAACGGAGCTGCGCGTGGCCGTGGCCGCCAATTTTCTCGGCACGCTGCAGACGCTCGCGCCCAAGTTCGAGCAATCCAGCGGTCATCCGATCATTGCCAGCGGCGGTGCCTCGGGTCTGCTCACAACGCAAATCATCGAAGGTGCGCCGTTCGATGTATTTTTATCGGCCGATGCAGAGCGCCCCAAGCAGCTCGAAGCGAAGGGGCTCACGGTCGAGGGCAGCCGGTCGACGTACGCGATTGGCACCTTGGTGCTCTGGAGCCCGACGACGCACCCGATCGATGGCGAAGTGCTCGGCAAGGCGGCGTTTCGACATCTCGGCATCGCCAATCCCGCCAGTGCACCCTACGGCCGGGCAGCGCAAGAGGTGCTGACCAAGCGCGGTCTTTGGGATTCACTGAATCGCGAAGGCAAGATCGTGGTGGGCGAGAGCATCACACAAGCTTGGCAATTCGCACAGTCTGGTAATGCGGAATTTGCATTCGTCGCTCTTTCGCAAACGCTCGATGCGCAAGGAAAAGCCACGGGCTACTCGTGGCTGCCGCCCAGTAGCGATTACTCGCCCATCATTCAAGATGCCGTGGTCTTGAAACGCACGCGCAGCCCGGACGCCTCGCAGGCGTTCGTGCGCTGGCTCACGCACGATCCCGTCGCGCTCGGGATCATCAAAGCAGCGGGGTATCAAACCTCGCCGTAGGAGGTTCTGCTCGACTTACGCGAGCTAGCCAGTGTCCGCCGCAGACATTCAGGCGCTCTGGATTTCGCTGCGCCTCGCGATCACGACGACCGCGTTGCTTCTGTTGTTGGGCGTGCCGCTTGCGTGGTGGCTTGCTCGAAGCAGGCACTTCTTGCGCTCGTGGGTGGATGCGCTGATCGCGTTGCCTCTGGTGCTGCCGCCCACGGTCATTGGCTTCTATGTGCTGCTGCTCCTGAGCCCGCGCGGGCCGCTGCACTCGGCACTGCATGTGCTCGGCCTGGATTCCCTGGTGTTCACCTTTGCCGGCTTGCTGATCGGCTCGCTCATCTATTCGCTGCCTTTCGCCATCCAGCCGCTGCGCGATGCCTTTGCCGCCACCCCATCGCGTGTATTGGAAGCCGCGCAGACCTTGCGGGCCGCGCCCTTGGACCGGTTCATTCACGTGGCGCTGCCGCTCGCGCGCAATGGCTTCTTGACGGCGGGCGCTCTCACGTTTGCACACACGCTGGGCGAGTTCGGCGTGGTCTTGATGTTGGGCGGCAATATTCCGGGCCGAACGCGCACGGCTTCGGTGGCAATCTTTGACCACGTCGAAAGCATGCAGTACGACGATGCGCATCGCCTCGCCATCGTCTTGCTGATCTCATGCTTCGCTCTGTTGATGATGGTGCAGCGGCTCGCGCCGCGCACGCGCGCGGCTCCGCCATGAGTCTCGATGGCGCACTTACCCTCGAGCGGGGAGATTTTCAATTGGATTGCGCATTGAATGTGCCTAGCCGCGGCGTCACCGCGGTGTTCGGACGCTCAGGCTCCGGCAAGACCGCGCTGCTTCGATGCATCGCAGGACTGGAGCCCAATGCGCGCGGGCGCTTACGCTTCGGTAGCTCGGTGTGGCAGAGCGAGGGATGTTTCGTTCCAGCGGAAAAGCGCGGCGCCTGTCTCGTGTTTCAACAGCCGACGTTGTTTACGCATCAGTCGGTGCGCGACAATCTTCGATTTGCGCAGAAGCGCGCGCCCCGCGAGGGCCGCCGATCCATCGATCACGTGGCGCACGCGATGGGCGTCGGCGCGCTGCTCGACCGCAGTGCTGCGAATCTATCGGGCGGCGAGTCGCAGCGGGTCGCCATTGCGCGTGCCGTGCTGTCGAGCCCGCAACTCCTCTTGCTCGATGAGCCCCTGTCCAGCTTGGACGAAGCGGGCAGGGCGGAGGTCTTGCCGTATCTTGAAAGCTTGTATCGAGACCTGCAGATTCCGATCATTTACGTCACCCATTCGCTTGGTGAAGTGATCCGGCTGGCCGACCGCTTGTTGCTGCTCGAGCGCGGGAAAATTTCTGCGGCCGGAGATCTCGCGGATCTTTTGACGCGCCTCGACTTGTCTTTGTGTCAGCGCGACGATGCAGCCGCCGTGCTCGAGGGCACGCTTACGCAACACGAGCCGCGCGATGGCTTGAGCCGCTTCGAGTTCGACGGCGGCGCGCTGCAGATCCCGCTGCACGAAGCGCAGCTCAATGCGCGAGTGCGCGTGCGCATCAATGCCCGCGACGTCAGCATCGCGCTGCAGCCGCCGGCCCTTTCAAGCATCCTGAACGTGATCACCGCGCAAGTGATCGAAATCATTCCGCATGTTCTGGCCGTACAAGTCGTGGTGAAACTGCGCGTCGGGTCTCAGCACGTGCTTGCGCGGCTCACCCGCCGCTCGGTATCGGCACTCGATCTGCGGCCGGGGATGAGCGTCTACGCGCAGATGAAGAGCGTCGCGCTGTGAGGCGCTGAGTTTCCTCACGCGCTCAAAGTGCAGCGGCGGGCCGCACACAACGCAGCGCCGCGACCGCGCCGGCCGCAATGGACAGCGCGATTTCGTTGGGCCCTTGCGCTCCGATTCGTAAGCCGGCGGGGCCTTCGATCCGGGCGATGCGCGCCGCGCTCACGCCGCGCTCTGTCAGCCGCTCGACTCGCGCCGCGTGCGAACGTACCGAGCCCAGCGCGGCAACGTACCCCGGCTCGAATTCCAGCGCGGCGCTCAATGCGGCGTCATCCAGTTTGGGATCGTGGCTCAACGTGACGACGGCAGTGGATGGGTCGGGACGCAATGCACGCATGGCCTCATCGGGCCAGCGGCCGTCGAGCGCCGCGTGCGCAAAACGCGAGCGTGTCAAAAAGCGCTCGCGTGGATCGATCACCGTGACGGCGAACCCGCTGGCCAACGCAATGTCGGCGAGCGCCTGCGCCACATCGACCGCGCCGACCAGCAGCATTCGCCATAGCGGCGAATACACATTGTTGAACTGGTGAGGATGCGGCACGTCGACGCATCGGCTGATGCCGTCGCGCAATTCGGTCGCGACGATTTGAGACTGCCCCTGTCGCACGCGCTCCTCGACGACTGAGAAAATCTCCGGTGCAAATCCGCTGTCATTGACCGGCTGGATCAGCACGTCGATCTCGCCACCGCAAGGCAGGCCCACTTCCCATGCCGAGGCGTTGCTGATGCCGTAACTTTTGAGGACTGACGGGCTTCCCGTGGCGATGCTCGCGCCAAGAAACAGCACATCGGTCTCAACGCAACCACCGGATACCGAGCCCGTGAACCGGCCATCCTCCGCCATCAGTAGATGGCTCCCGCGCGGCCGCGGCGCCGAGCCCCAAGTGTTCACCACCGTGGCAAGCGCCATGCGCTGCCCGCGCCAGGCAAGCCCCGCACGCATGATTTCCAAGGACGTGGTCATGCGCGGCGCGCGAGTCCGTCAGCCATCCAACCGCGGCGCAAATCGGCTGGCGTATCGACATCGAAGAGAACGCCGGCGTGTTGAGTTTCCACGTAAGTCACATCGGCCGCATGCAGCAATGCGCCGGCGCCGCGATCGCCCTCGAGCTGCCGTGCCTTCGCGAGCAATGGGCGGCCGAGCAGAACAGGGTGACCTCGTTGCCCTTGGCACATCGGCGCAGCACCGGTGCGGCGGTCGAGAGCTTCGATCAATTGAGCTGCCATCGCGTGCGGCACGAGCGGCATGTCGCCCAAAAAGATGAGCACGCCCGGCGCCTCATCCGGCACGGCGCCGAGAGCGGCGTGCAAGCTGGCGGATAGACCCCGCGCCGCATCATGCACGTGCACCTCGCGCAAAGCGCCTTTACGATCGCTGCCGATCGACCACTGCCGAATCAATTCGGTGGTGGGCGCTGAGCCATCAGTGACCACGAGCACCGCTTCCACCGGTGCGGCAGCCGCCGCATCCAAAGACCAGGCGAGCAAAGGCCTTCCGCGAAAAGGGGCGCTCAACTTGAATGCGCCGAAGCGCGTGCTCGCGCCCGCCGCCAGAAGAATCGCGTAAAAGCCGCTCATCTCATTCAATGGATGCAGCGCAGCGCCGCGCTCGAAAGACTCGCTGAAATGGATGCTCGATCAGAGCAACTTGTCGAGAGTGATCGGGAGCTCACGAATGCGTCGGCCCGTCGCATTGTAAATGGCGTTCGCCACCGCGGCGCCGACCCCCGTGATGCCAATCTCGCCTACGCCGCGCGCACCCATGGGCGTGTGCGGATCGGGAATGTCCGTGAACAGAATCTCGATCTCAGGCACGTCCTGATGCACCGGCACGTGATATTCGGCAAGGCTCGCATTCATGATGCGGCCGTTGCGCTCATCGAACTGCGTTTCTTCCATGAGAGCGAGACCCAAGCCCATGATGATACCGCCGCGGAATTGGCTTGCAGCGGTCTTCGCATTGAGAATGCGCCCGCAATCGAACGAGCCGACAAAACGGCTTATCCTCGGCTCACCCGTCACTGCATTGACTCGAACTTCGCAAAAATGAGCGCCGTGGGAATGCATCGACCAGTGCTGTGTCTCGAGCGGAGGCGGCGCGCTTGCTTGCACGACCAACTGGTCGCGGCCCGCGCCCCTCAACAGCGCGGCATAGGTCTCATGAACCGCGGGGTCTGCAATCAAGCTGAGGCCGCCGTCGCGGGGCTCGACGTGCTCGGGCTTGCTTCCGTACAGCGTCGAGCTCTTGTCTGCGATCGCAAGCAGTTCTTTCACCAGCTCGCGCTCGGCCGCCATGACGGCGCTCCCGATGGAGGCCGACTGTTGCGAGCCGCCTGCCAGCACGACGCCGGGGAAGCGTGAATCGCCATAGCAAAACTTGACACGCTCCATGGGCAGGCCGAGGCGCTCGGCCGTGACTTGGGTCTGCGCGGTCGAGGTCCCCATCCCCATTTCGTGTGCCGCTATCTCCACCGTCACCGCGCCGTCTCGGTCGAGCGTGATGCGCGCCATGCCGCCGGGCATGCGGTAGTAGGGATACGTCGCGGTAGCGCAGCCCATGCCGATGAGCCACTCGCCTTCGCGCAGGGTACCCGGCTTCGCTGGCCTGCGATTCCAACCGAACTTCTGCGCGCCGTCGCGATACGCCTGGACGAGATGGCGCGAAGAAAATGGCAGACCGGTGGTCGGATCTTTCGTCGGCTCATTACGAATGCGCAGCTCGATGGGGTCGATGCCGATTTGATTGGCCAGCTCATCCACCGCGGATTCCAATGCGAACGTGCCGACCGATTCACCGGGGGCACGCATGAAGGTGTTGGCCAACATATCGAGTTGCACGAACTCGACGTCCAGCATGAAGTTTTCCGACGCGTACAGCGACTCGGCCGGCAAAACGAAGGGCTCGGGCAAATTATTGTGATACGACATGGCGACCGTGCCGGTATGCACCATGGCATCGAAGCGCCCGTCGGCGCGCGCTCCTATGGCGACCCGCTGCTCGGTGCACGTTCTGCCGCCCACGAGCCGATAAACGCCCTCCCGCGACAAGGTCAAGCGCACCGGTCGCTGCGTAAGCAAGGCCGCCGCTGCCGCGAGCACTTGGTGGCTCCACAAGGTTTTTCCGCCAAATCCGCCGCCGACGTAAGGCGAAGTCACGTGCACCTTGTCTTCTGGCATGTCGAACACCTGCGCGAGCGACCATGCGACGTGCGATACGCCTTGCGATGCATCGTGCAGCGTGAGCTCATCGCCTTTCCAGGCAAGCGTCACCGCGTGCAATTCAATGGCGTTGTGATTTTGCCGCGGCGTTCGATAAACGCAATCGACGCGATGCGGCGCCGCCGCGAGCGTAGCTTCGGCATCGCCAATTTTGGTGCGCAGCGATTCGCCCTGGAACTCGCCGGGTGTCGTGCCACGCGCCTTGGCAGCTTCGAAGCTCGTAAGATGTGAATCCGCCGCGAAGCGTGCGCGAATGAGCGTGGCGGCATGATCTGCCTGTTCCTGAGTCTCAGCGAGAACCAGCGCAATCGGTTGACCATTCCAATGCACACGATCGTCTTGCATCACCGCAAGATCATCGCCGCCGGCCGCCTTTTCATTGGTCAGAAAAAGCGGCATGGGCTTGAGCCGCGGCGCGTTTTGATGAGTCATCACGAGCACGACACCGGCAGCGGCCTCCGCCGCTCTCACATCCAGCTCCGCGATGCGGCCTTTGGCGATGGTGCTATGGACGAGCGCGGCATAGGCCAATCCTTGCATGGGAAAGTCCGCGGCATAACGCGCCTGTCCCTGCACTTTGAGCGGTCCATCGAGCCGTGAGATGGCTTGTCCAATGAGACCGTGCTTGCGCGCAATGAGCGGGTCCGGCGTTCCGCCGGGCATCCAAGAATCGGGCGCGTGCTCAATGGCTTTTTTGACGAGAGTCTTGATGAGACTCATGGGCTCGGCTCCACGAGCTCGTTCAGCACGGCTACCAGGGTTCGCCGGGCCAATTCGATCTTGAATCCGTTATGCGAAAGCGCGACTGCGCCGGCGAGCTCAGCGTCGGCTGCCGAGCGAAACAGCTCTTCATCGACATCGCGCCCGCGCAGCACGCTCTCAAGTTTCGATGCACGCCAAGGTTTCGGCGCAACGCCGCCCAGAGCGACTCGCACAAATTTCACCGCGCGGCCCTCGAGCTCGAGCACAGCAGCTACCGATACCAACGCGAACGCATAGCTCGAGCGGTCGCGCACTTTGCGGTAGGCGGAGCGCGCGCCCGTGATGGGCGGTGGCAGCTCAACCGCGGTGATCAGCTCCCCAGATCTCAACGTGTTTTCTTCCGACGGCTCACTTCCCGGCAGCCGGTGCAAATCCGTCAGCTCGATCACCCGCGGGCCATCGAGACCGCGAGTGTGCACTTTGGCATCCAGCGCCGCGAGCGCCACGCACATGTCCGAAGGATGCGTCGCCACACACGAGCTCGAAGCGCCCAGAATCGCGTGCATGCGATTGAAGCCATCGATGGCGTCGCAGCCCGCACCCGGCACACGCTTGTTGCAGCGTGAGCCTTCCACGTCATAAAAATAAGTGCAGCGCGTACGTTGCAATAAATTACCAGCCACGGTGGCCATGTTCCGGATCTGCGCCGAGGCTCCGGCGACGATCGCGCGAGTCAGCACAGGGTACCGGGTGCGCACGAGACGATGCTCCGCCACGGCCGTATTCTTGGTCGCGGCGCCAATGAGCAAGCCACCGCCGGGCTGCTCTCGAATGTCACTTGACAGCCGGGTGACATCCACCAGGGTGCGCGGGCTCTCAATCGACTCACGCATCAGATCTACGAGATTGGTGCCGCCGCCGAGATATTTCGCGCGCGCGGTGCTGCCCTGACGAAGCGCCTCGTCGGCGCTCGTGGATCGTAAGTATGCAAACGGCGTCATGCTCGAGCTCGCGCGTGCGTTTCGGCAATCGCCGCCACGATGCCGTTGTAAGCCCCGCACCGACAGAGATTTCCGCTCATGCGCTCGGTGATCTCTTCCCGGCTCAACTCGAGCGAGCCGGCGGAAAGATCGGCGGTCACCAAACTTGGCACTCCACGCTCGAGCTCAGCAGTCATGCCGATGGCCGAGCAAATTTGTCCGGGCGTGCAGTAACCGCACTGGAAGCCGTCCTGCTGAATGAAAGCTTGCTGCAACGGGTGCAGCTCGTGTGCGGCTGCGATGCCTTCGATCGTAGTGATCGCGCGGCCCGCATACTGCACCGCCAACGCCATGCACGACAGAATGCGCTCGCCGTCCGCGAGCACCGTGCAGGCGCCGCAGGCGCCTTGGTTGCAGCCCTTCTTGACGCCGGTCAAATTGAGATGCTCGCGCAAGAAATCGAGCAGCGAAACCCGCGGATCCTCCGGCAGTGCTGCGGGCGATCCATTGATGGTCAACGACATGTTTTCCCCGCTGTGACGTCCTCGTGGTGCGGCGGCTCTAGAGTACTCTGCGGAAACTGCGCGCGAGCGTCAGACTTCCTCTAATTCTCGCGATCGAGCCAATCAGGATTGTCGACGGCATGAATCCGCCGCTCGAGGCTGGCGGCAACGGCGCCGCATCAACTGATGCGTCGCCGCGCTACGCTTTGTGCACCTTAGTGTATCGGAGTTGCCCAGGGCACCGCGCTATTGCTCGAGCGCGATGTGAACAATCGCTGTCAAAGCGATGATCTGAACTCGATGCCAATGGTTCGAGGCTGATTGGTCACGATACGCGGACGACTTTCCACCTCGACTGAGATCGAGCGGTTATCCGCCAAATTAGCCCGCTCATCCGTCAGGTTCTTGCCGACCAGTGCGATTTCGCTCGATCCCCACCCCAGTGCAATGCGCGCATCGAGCAGATTGTAGGCGTCTCGCGTGCGTGGATTGAAAGGATCGTTGTTCCCGCTTTTGCTATTGCCCACATAATCGAATGTCAGATTGCTGATCAGCTTGAAACGCTCAGTCAAGGGCGCCGTATGAGTCAGCGCAATATTGGCGGTCCAATCCGGCACTTGATAGATGCGATCACCGGGCTTTTGCGGCGAGACGGCGCCGCTGAAGCCCGCTTTCGTGATAACGGCATGTTGATAACCCACACCGCTCGATACATCCAGACTCTGTATGGGTCGGGCATGCAACTCGAGCTCGCCGCCCTCGCTTTTCGCGGCGCCCGCATTGGCTCGAAAAGTGAATCCGCAGGGCAGAAGAATTTCCTGTTGAATATTCTTCCAATCGATATAAAAGGCCGCGCTGTTGACGGTGAGACGGTTTTCAAACCAAGAAAGCTTCGAGCCGACTTCATAGTTCCATAAACTGTCAGAGCGATATCGGTGGGTTTGAGACGGCGAAATCCCAATATCCTGGAGCGACTCACCGCAACCGAGAGTCGGAGAGAGCGGCACCGATGCCACGAGGCCGCCAGGACGAAAACCCCTCGCCGCGGTGACATACACCATCGCATCCGGTGTGAGCTGATACTGCGCCTGAAATTTGGGGTTCACCCCGACGTCCGTCGTGGTCTCTTGTGGGTCAGTCAACACCAAGCCCGTCGCGTCTCCGGCCTGCGTTCCGCCGGCTGTAGTGCGAATTTCATACCATCGAGCGCCGGCAGTGAGTTTCAACTTGTCGGTCAGCTGGTACGAGACCTCGCCGAAAGCCGCCGGCTCGCGGACTGAGTTGGGATAAAACTGGCTGAAAAAGAGATCGCCCGGATATCCCGTGATTGCGGTGATTCCCGGCACGATGGATGGAGGGAATTCACCGGGACTTGACTGACTGCCCGTCGTGGCGAAATACGCACCGGCGACGAACTGCACATCGCCAGAAAGTTGCGATACAAAACGTATCTCCTGCACGAAGCGATGATACGGCTTGATCTCCACAATTTGAGAAGGGATTGGTGGAAGTCCCGCGGGAGTAAAATACGTCTGCGCCAGGTACTCAGACTGGTCTTCGTGCTCGAAGATATTGCGCTCGAAATAAGAGGTGGAGGAGATCAGCTCGCCGAATGGAAGAGCGTAGCGAATGCCCAATGAGTAGAGGATCCAACGATCGTTTCCGCCTTCTTGTAAATCGAACAAGCGCGATTGCACCAGGTTCGTGGGTTTCAAGTGCTCCGGTGTGGCATCGGCATAGGGGAATCCGTTGTACCCATTTGATTGATACAGGATGCGCGGCGTGATGCTCAGTGCATCCGTCGCTTTCCATAGCATCGCGAGCGATCCGCCCATGACTTCGGACCGGGCCACGTTGTTAACGGTCGTCAGGTCGTCACCGCCCGGCGTTGCGGGAAAGCGCCGTTTGAAAAACCCGGCATCTCGCTCGTAAAAACCGATCGCACGTAGCGCTAATTTGTCGGACACCAGCGGCACATTCACGACGCCGTCGCCCAACCAGTTCGGAGAGTTGGTATGCCTGGTCGAAGACAAGCCCGCATGAACGGCCGTAGAGAATACGTTGGTGTCAGGCTGTTTAGTGAGAAGCCTTACGGTGCCCCCCATCGAACGCGCGCCGTATAGGGTGCCCTGCGGGCCCCGCAGCACTTCGATACGGTCGATGTCCACGATGCGCGGATCCAACGAATCAGGCAGCGGTGTCTCGTCGAGATAAAAGCCAGTGGTCCCGTCGCCGCCGACACCGCGAATGGAAATGGTGCGCGATGCCGAGCCGCCGTCGCCTGAAGCGCCGAAGCCCAGATTAGGAATCGAGGAGCCGTAGTCAGCGAAACTTTCAACGGCGCGCTGCTCCAGCTCTTTGGCTGGCAAAGCCGTAATCGACACAGGCACCGTCTGCAAGCTCTCACTGCGCTTCTGCGCCGTGACCACGATCTCATCGATCTCCCCAGAATCCACCGAAGCCGCAGCCGCGAGCTGACCTACGGAGCACAAAAAAGCCGCGGCAAGCACGGCATCGCGCAGAGATCGACTATCCATCCTTTTCATCCCCCTTGCATCGAAGAGTATTAGTTCTCAACTCGCAAGCATTCGATGCTAACACGATCGATGCGAAAATTTTTTATCGTGATCGACCGGCCGTTTCGTTATCGACTGGCCGTCTTGGACTGCGCCTCATACGCGCTGCGCTGCTCTTGGATGAGAAACGCATGCACGGCGTTCACTTGGCGCTGGTCGAGCGTGTCGTCGAATTTGCCCATGCCCAGCGGGCCGAGGATTCCTTTCAAGACAATGTCATTGAAAATCTCGTGCTTCGCAGGAGTCAGCCGACGCAAGTCCGGGAGCATGCCGCGGCCCATGAGATGGCAGCGGCCGCAATGCACGTTGTACAGATCGGAACCTTCCTGCAATGTTGCGGACGTCACGTCGGCCAATTGTGCCGGCGGTGCGGGAAATGGTTGATCCACAACCGGCGGGGGCTTCGGTACGGGGCCGCCTCCGAGCTTGAACGTCAGGATGCGCGCTTTGTTTTGGTACTTGTAGGGTGCGCTCGACGCGGGCCACGGCCAATACATCGTACTTCCGCCCATGCCACCCATGACGCTGATGAATTGTTCTCCATTGACTTCATAAGTCATGGGAGCCGCCATCAAACCCGTACCGGTGTCGATTTTCGACAAGACCTTTCCACTGTCGGCTGCGTAAATCCAGAGCACGCCCGTGCTGCGGCCCTGGACCACTAAATTTCCCGCCGTCACCATGACGCCGCCTTCCGGGTTGATTTCCGATGAGGTCTGTTGTTCCCACACCGATCTTTGCGCCACCGGATCCCAGGCACGCAATCGATTACCGACGATCTCGCGCCCTTTCGGCTGATTGGAAAATTCTTGCAGCAACGGCAACTTGCCGAAAACGGGCTCCCAATCCACGGGGTTGTAGTCCTTCGGAAACACGAAGCCCATGCTGTATTGGCCGTCGATGCTCTTGATGTTCTTGCCGGTCTTGGTCATATCTAACACGATCATCGGGCTTTCGATGACGGGAATGTAGACCAGACCCGTGTTCGGACTGAACGCCATGGGCTGCCAGCTATGTCCACCATACGCAGAAGGAAACAGCAACTTGGGACCGGTTTGCCACACCGCGTTCGCAGTCTCCACGGGGCGCCCGGTTTTCATGTCGACGCCGCTCGCCCAGTTGACGAAGGTGTAATTTTTCGCCGACAGCAACTCGCCGGTGGAGCGATCCAATACGTAGAAGAAACCATTTTTCGGCGCGTGCATCAGCACTTTTCGCGGTTTGCCGTTGATGGTCAAGTCCGCGAGGATCATCTTCGCCGTCGCAGTGAAGTCCCAATTCTCTTTTGGCGTTTCCTGATAGTGCCACCGCAAGCGGCCGGTATCTGGGTTGATGGCGAGAATCGATGCCAGGTACAGATTGTCGCCGCCACTCGGGCTGCGCCGAGTGCGGTCGTAGGGCCCCGAATTGCCCGTGCCCACGTACAGAAGGTTCAACGCCGGGTCGTACGCCATGCCATCCCAAGCGTTGCCGCCGCCGCCGAGCTCCCATTGGCTGTGCGGATCCCACGTCTTGGATGCAACTTCCATTTCAGGGTGCTCGAAGCCTTTGCTCGGATCGCCGGGCACCGTAAAAAACCGCCACTTCTGCTTGCCTGTCTGCAGGTCGTACGCAGTGACATAGCCGCGGGTCCAGAAATCGGCGCCCGCATTGCCGATGACGACGACCTTGCCCGCGACCTGAGGCGCGCCGGTGATCGAATACATTTTGCGATGATCGATGAGGGTATCGACCTGCCACAACGACTTGCCGGTGCGGGCATCCAACGCAATCAGCCGGCCATCGAATGCGCCCACATAAATCTTTCCGTCGTAAAAGCTGACGCCGCGATTGACCACGTCGCAGCACATATTGCGGCCGGTGAGACCATTCACCTCGGGGTCGAACCTCCATTTCTCTCGGCCGGTGGCCGCATCGACCGCGACCACCCGGCCCCAGTTGGTCGACGTGTACATCACGCCGTCCATCATCAATGGAGTGGCCTCCTGACCGCGGGTGCTGTTGAGCTCGTAATCCCATGCAAAACCGAGTTGGGCTGCGTTGGAGTCATTAATTTTCGTCAGCGCGGAAAAGTAGCCGCCGGTCCAGTCGCCACCGCCCGTCACCCACTCCGAGGCCTCGCGCCGCACTCCCTCCTGTGTGATTGCAGAAGTGTCCCGCGCTTGCGCAAGGGCCAAGCAACTTCCCAAGAGCATCCACAGGAGCATCCATGTGATTGCCGCGGCGGCTCCAACGAATTGCCTGTAACGAGACGCCATCATGTGCTGATCCCTCACCTATTTCGTGGCCTACTCGGAACGCCGACACTAACACGCACCGCTGCTCGCGAGACACGGTCACTCACCGCGCGAGGACCGCACCAAACACACCGGCCGCATGAGAGTGCTGCGTGTGTTAGCATCATGCGGCCTCATCGACTTCCGGACCTAGCGGGCGGACTCGATCACAGTCTTAAAAGCTGGGTCGAGGGCCATTCCTGCTCAGCGGCCAGGAATGTGTTGTGACTCCTTTGAATCAGTTGGGGATGCCGCTGCGGAGATGGCCGCAGGTCGGCGTTTTCAGCGGCGCCCGTTCCACGAGATGAGTATCGAATTGCGCAACGTTAACTATCGACAGCAAAAGAAGGCGCGTGAAGACGCGCGCAAGGTTCGACAAGCGAAGAGACAGGAGCGGCGGCAAGCGCCGCTCGCTGAGCCGATCGCAGCCGTTGTGCCCGAGGCGACAGAGAAGACTTGAGACTTTCGAGGCCGTGGACTCTGCTCTACGGAAGCGGATTCTGCTTTATGGAATCAGGAGATCGATTGCATGGACAACGTTAGACCGATGGAGCACTTGCTGCCTACACCCGGCGAATCCGTCGCCGATTTCCGCGATCGCGTTGCGCAACGTCAAGCCGATGCCGCCGCGCATCGCCAGCGCGAGCTCGCCGAGCAGACCTCTGAGGCCCATACTCCCGCGGCGCGCATCAAGATTTGGGAGCGGCTGCATCAGATCACGATGCCCCGAAATCCCGCTCATCAGGTGCTGCAAGTCATTGCCGCCAGCACCCACCTGACCTTGGAAGAAGTGCGTGCCGAACAGCGACAGCGCGCAATGCCTGCGATCAAGCTCGAGCCGTGAGGGGCTCGTCGAGCAAAGCGGTCAATGCCGCTCAGCAGCGCCGCCTGGATCTGCACGCGGATCGAGCCAAGGTTTCGGCGGTGCGAGACGTCTATCCTGAGATCGGCGTCATCCACATTCATCTGGGATTTGCTGAGCACCACCCGACGCCATCGCCCCAGTCGCATTCGCTTTATCCCGCGGCGCCTTCATTTTTTCGCTTTGCGTGTCCATGCATCGATTGCGATGGTGCATTTGATCTTGGTGTCGACGTTGCTCAGTTGGTGAAAGCGCGTGGGCCAAGCAAGCGCAGCGAGCGATCCAAGCGAAGCGAGCGATCCGTCACGGGTCAAAGTCATTGTCAGGGGGTTCATTGGCGGCATAGTAGCCACAGTGCACCTTGCCGAATCGAGCTGAGCTTTCAGGTCACCGTACGATTTGCCGCGTGAGTTCTGCTGTCCCACATACGAGGTTAAGGCGCTGAAGAATCGGCCTAGCCCGCAGCCGACACCGCAGATACAGCATCGGATGACACGGCCGCATTGGACGTAATGCGATATTGACCTCCCACTTCCTTCATCGAGGTCCATTGTGAAATTCATTAATGTTCTGACGCTTGCGTTGATCATTGTCGGCGGCATCAATTGGGGGCTGGTCGGCCTGTTCCAATATGATCTCGTGGCTGCGATTTTTGGTGGGTTTGCTCGCGTTATCTTTGCTCTCGTGGGATTGTCGGCGCTCTGGCAGATCGCGCCTTGGACTCGATCCGTCTCGTCCGGCGAGGTGGCCGCTGAGGCGGCCGTGCGGCGAATTTAGCCCATCGCACGCCGGGGCGAGCTGCTTGTTGCTTCAGGTCCGTTCTGAGGTCGTGCCCGAAACCGGAATCGAGATCATGCAATGCACGCCGGTTGCCCCCAACACGAACGACGTGCGCGCGCGCAACTGATAGGGCAGGGCTCGCTCGATGAGCTCCCGGCCCTGCCCCGTCCCTGCGGCCGCCGGCCCTGCCGGCGGCATCGCAACACCACTCTCACGCCAGTCAATGTGGAGCCACGGCTTGTTTTGAGGGCCCGAAGGCTCGAACGACCAGCGAATCGACAGTCGGCCGGCCGGTTGGCCCAGGGCGCCATACTTGACGGCATTCGTCGCAAGCTCGTGCAGCGCCATCGCGAGCGTCTGCACAGTCGATGAGCGCAGGCGGATTCCGCTCGGTCCGCTAAACGTTACTCGTTCAGCTCGGCCGTCTATCGCGGATAGCTGGCTGCGGATGAGCTCGTCGAAGGTGACGCGGTCATGCTCCGAGAGTCGCGATAACAACCCTTGCGCGCGCGCCAGCGCCTTGAGTCGATCATCGAAGCGCGCGCGGAAATCTTCGAGGTTCGCGCTGGACTGCACCGTGATGTTGCCCATCGAGCGAACCACACCCATCAAGTTGCGCGTGCGATGTTGCAGCTCGGCGACGAGTATCTTTTGCCGCTCCTGCAGCTCACGCAGATCATGGATGTCGGTCGATGTGCCGAGCCATTCGATGATGCCTCCCGCACGGTCTCTCACCGGAGAGGCGCGCGTCTGAAACCAGCGGTATTCCTCATCGGCACTCTTTCTGATTCGGTGTTCCACCTCGAAGCCGCCATGTTCCATCGCATGCGACCATGCCTCGCGCGCATTGCCGTGGTCGT
This sequence comes from uncultured Steroidobacteraceae bacterium, assembly GCA_964247385.1. Taxonomy (GTDB): domain Bacteria; phylum Pseudomonadota; class Gammaproteobacteria; order Steroidobacterales; family Steroidobacteraceae; genus TMP-86. The sequence continues at coordinate 67,877 of CAXTUB010000011.1, forward strand.
CGGGATGGACCGCATCAAGCCATCCCCAATCCCGATATTCGGATTCGTCCTGGCCTGCATATTCGATCCATTGCGAGCTCGCCCAGGTCCATTCACCTTCATCAACCGCGCGCCACACCAACTGGGGCATGCCCTCCACCAGCGTGTGCAGGCGAAGCTCAGCTTCCCTTACTTCGGTAAAATCGTGGCCGATCCCTCCAATCAGCGCGACCTGACCTGACTCATCCGTAATGGGAAAGTCCGTGTTGCGCAGCCACCTTACAGTGCCATCGCTCGGTCTTCGCACGCGATACTCGAACGTTACATGTTCGCCGGCCCGCACACGCGCGATGGCGGAAACCGCGAAGTCGCGATCCTCGGGCACGATCAAGTCTTGCCAGCTGCGATAATTATCTCCGGCCAGCGCCTCCTCGCGGCTCAGCCCGTAAATCTCTTCGAAGGCGGGAGTCAGGTAAACCCACTGAAGTGTTTCGGCATCGCGGATCCAAAGAATGTCCTGCGAGGCCTCGCCGAACTGGCGCAGTTGCTCCTCGCTCTTGCGCAATCTCTTCGAGGCTCGTTTGCGTTCATTGATGTCGTTGATGACGGATACGAGGCCTGTGATGGTTCCGGCCGAGTCGCGGACTGGCATGGTCGTGACGCTCGTCCAAATTTCCCGCCCGCTACCATCGGTAAACAGCATTTCTTGCCCAGGGACGCAGCGTTCGCCGCGCAAGGCGCGAGCACCGGGAAAATCGTCGGGATGCAGCGGAATGCCTCCCTCGTCCCAGGCGCGCCAGTGAGTGGCCGCCTTGGGATCCATCGAAGGGATGATTCCTGCTGGCAAAAATCGGCGGAACTCCGAATTGCTCACGACGGCCGCTCCACTGGTGTCCATTACGGCGACGCCTACGGGCACGCTGTCCAACGCGGCAGCGAGTCGCGCATCACTTTCGCGCTGCGCGACCTCGGCCCGGGCAAGCTCTGACGCGGTCCACGCTCGCCCGGCCACTTCGCGAACCAACGCGATTTCCGCTTCACGCCATTTGCGCGGCGCGATGTCGTGCGCGCCGATGCCGGCGGCGTATGCTCCGTCGCGCAACAGGGGAACATTGATGAACGCCGCCACTCCGAGAGCTCGGAAACTTGCGCGCTGTTCTTCGGTCAGTCCCGGCAGATTCTCGATGTCCGATACCACAATGGGCTCGCCGCGGTCGAAGCCCGCGAACATCCAGCTGCCAAAATTGCGCAGCGAGTAACTGCCGGCAAACTGTACTTGAGCAGGATCTCGCTGATAGCCGCGCTCGATCACGTGTGCCCGACCGGCATCCGCATCTTGTTCGACATCGAAATAATAGATGCGCGCGAGGCTGAGCTCCTCGCCGAGCAGCTGCATGGCCTTGCGCCGAATCTCAAACGGGCTTGTTAGCGTGCGCAATGCGTCGCCGAGCCGAAGCAGCAAGCCTTGGCGCGCCTCATTCTCTCGCAGCGTGGCTTCTGCGCGCAGCCGATCACCCACCGCAAAGCCACTCATCAACGCTGCGATCACTACGCCTTGGCTATCGCGTACCGGCGTCAAGTAAGCATCGAATATTTCCGGTGTGCCCACTTGCCCGGGATCCAGCGGCTGCGCAGGGACATGAACACTTTCGCCAGCAAATACGCGGGCATAGAAAGGTGCAACGTGGTGAAACTCGTGAGGAAAAGCCTCAGGCAGCGGTTGACCTAGTACGCCTGGATGCCGCTCGCCGTAAAGAAGCGCCGCTCGATCGTTGTAGAGAAAAATACGCTCGGCGCCTACGGCGAGCGAAGCAAGCAGCGGAGCCGCCAGCATCTGATCAACCAGCGCTTTCAGCTCCGGCGGCCACCTCTCAACTGCACCGAGGGGAGTGGAAGACCAATCATACGCGGCGATGCGCTCGGCCATTTCTCCGGAGGTGTAAGGCCAAGTTGGAGGAGTCTGCATTACTGACCGGCGCGGACTGCGCGGCGGCTAGTGATTTCGCGGCGCGCACGTGATTCATGTGCAATGCTTAACGACCTTGCTATGCGCGCATAGCCGCTCATGGCGATTGCGTATGAAGGGTGCCCTGAGCGCTTGGGGTATCAAGCCTGTCTTCTTCTCGGTGCAAGGCGGTCTCCTGCGATTCGGAGGACCTTCGCGCGCAGGGCGTGCTTCGGCCCCTACGCAGCATCCGAACTGCTCGGGCACCCTAGCGCCGTTTAGCCGCACCCGCAATCGGAGCAGACGGGTAAAAATGCGCGCGAGCACGCATGATCGGAGACGCGAGCGATCTAAAACAAACTGCGTAACCGCTCGCTCTGTTAGCATAATCGAAGCAACGTTCGGGGCATGGCGCAGTCTGGTAGCGCATCTGCTTTGGGAGCAGAGGGTCGGGGGTTCGAATCCCTCTGCCCCGAGATCAATTATGAATTGCGATCCGTATAATTCGCGCCTCGCGCCCGTAGCTCAGCTGGATAGAGCAGCGGATTTCTAATCCGCTGGTCGGGGGTTCGAGTCCCTCCGGGCGCGCACGGTTTGAATTGAACTTCACGGCGTGCGAACCTAGCGCGCTCTTCGCAGGCGATGGTGGACGTAGCTCAGCTGGTAGAGCCCCGGATTGTGATTCCGGCCGTCGCGGGTTCGAGTCCCGTCGTCCACCCCAACACAGCTTCGTGTATACTTCGCGCCGCAATTTCGGCGGCCATCCAAGGCTCACCGAAACCCGCGCATCGGGCCGTTAGCTCAGCTGGTAGAGCAGTTGACTCTTAATCAATTGGTCGTAGGTTCGATCCCTACACGGCCCACCAAATAAAGCAGGGTCCATTCCGATCACACGGGTAACTTGGCGTCAATGGATCGACGGGGAATCTCGTAGCTGACGCCGTCGAGCGCTCAATATAATTCAGCATGCTCTTCGCAGTTAGCCCTTACCTTTGTTACGGAGAACTACACCGGACGGATTGTTTTGGGGATCAATAGAAATGTACTGGGGTAGGTAATCAGCGCAATGACAGCGCATTTCTCTGGTCGGATTTCTAGCACGTTCACTAAAATCGCCTCTTTCGATTCTCTAACCGAACTCACTACTACGGCGTATCCCCCACTCGGTTTTTTGCCCAAGCCGATGACCAGCAACGTGAATCGCTGCAAGTCCACTTCTGGGCCAAGCGGGCCAAGGAAGGCAGGCTCGTCATGCGCAACTGCCAACTTTCTATTTAGCGCATCGACTTCCGCCTGAGAACCGATTGCGGCAAAGACGGGACCTTCGGATCGCAACGGCACCGAGTGGATCACCTGAAAGTCGATCGATGCGCTCGCTCGAGCTGGATGACCAGTCAGAAGAATCAACGCCATTGAAGCAAACAATCGTCTTGCCGCAAAAAACTTAGAAAGCGTTTCCGTGATCTCGATGCAACCAGTTTTCAACATACGTCGGGCTAGATGCGAGCCGGGTCGGTGATTGCACCGCATGAAACTACCTGAAAGTACACAAGGTAGGTTCCAGTCAATCCGAGAAGCGTCGGCGTGCCATAAGTCTGGCACTGCGTATACCTCGTCATGAATCGAGCGCAGCCCGCCCGTAGGCTTGCGATACAATGGCAACACTGCGGCCGCCTCCGGCGCGGCTCGGTTGCAAAAGGGCCTGATCCGCGATCGCGCAATTCGACAGCTAATATTCGGAGAGCTTATGAGTGCACCTTTGGACGGCGTGGTGAGCGTCGAGCGCAATGGCAAGGTCTATCAAGCGTCCTACCGCGCCATCGGCGGCACCGCGTATATCGAAACGAGCATCGGGCCTACGGAGAGCGTGGACGTGGCCCAGTACGACAAGCGCTTGGATGAAATTGCGCGCGATGTGCTGAACGAGCACATCGACAAATATGCGAACAAGCCGAAGACCTGAAGTTCAGCGTTTTCCGAACCTCAGGGCTCGTTGAAGCTCAGGGCTTCTGAAGCACACAGTCTTAGTGGCGCTCACCGTTTACTGAAGCGCACGGTTTCAGGAGCTCACCGCTTTCTGAAGCGGCCTAGCGTCCGCCGAAGCTGAGCGTCTAAAATTTTGCTGTCGCCTGGACGCCGAGAATATCGATGTGTGATTTCTGGCGCCCGTTGAGCACGCCGTAAGCCAATTCATTGCCGGCGTCGGTGTCGAGAGATGCATTTCGCACGAACAGGTGCGCGTAGCCCAAATCGATAGTCAAAGTATCCAGCGGAGTCCAGCTCGCACCGAGCGCTAGCCACTTGCGGTCTTGGTCGGGCAGTCGCGGAGTCCGCGTCGAATTTCGCACCGGCGCTTGATCATAGGCAGCGCCCGCCCGCACCTTGAATGCGGCGGACATTCTGATCTCGGCGCCGGCGGCAAATCGCCACGTGTTCTTCCAGTCTTCCGGAGTCGTGCTGAGCGTGGCGCCGCCATCGCGCACGATTCGTAGCTCGTCAAATTTTTTCCATCCCGTCCATGAGACATCCGCCATCACCGATAGCTCCGGCGTGACGTTCTGCGCGATGGAAGCGGTCGCGGAGTCGGGCAGAGTCAGAGACAGACCCACCGGGCCGTTCGCGAGCGGGCCTCCGGGTGCGGAAGCGCCGGCGATGATGGCCGCGCCGGTTGGATCCGTCGCGGCGGCGGGGGTGAACGACACCGCGCCGGTGACGTGATATTTCAGTTTCGATCGATACGACAAGCCCACGCGAGTTTCCGGGCTCAAGTCGAGTAACGCGCCGACGTTGTATCCCCACGCATGATCATCGCCGCGCACGGACGTGAACCCTTGCAATCCCGCATTGGCAGGCACCAGCAGCGGGTTGACCTGCGCAATCACCGCCGTGTAGTTCACGGCGCTGCCCAGCTCAGCTTCGATTTTTTGAAAGCTCGCGCCGGCGCCGATGGATAGCGCGTCGGTGACTTGCCATGCAATCGATGGATTGACGTTCAGCGTCTTGACGTCGGATCGCAGCGCGTGAAAGCGGCCGATCCATGAATCACGGTAATCCGTGCGCAATCCGAAAGGCGAATTGACGCCGACACCCGCGCTCAGGCGCGGCAAGATTTTCCCGCTCAAGTAAAAGGCGGGAATCGCGTTCTGGCTGCCGCCGTTTCCGCCTTCGTCGCCGAGCGGCTGGCCGAGCGCCGGCTGGGATGCGATGTCGTGAAAATGCGAAGAGACATCGATACCTGTAATTGAAAATGCGGCCTCGGCGCTGCGCAATTTCGAGATCGCTGCAGGGTTGTAATAAAGAACGCTCGCATCATCGGCGACGGCCGCGGTGCCCGCGAACGCGCGGCCCAAGCCGCTCGCGCTTTGCTCGAGCAATGCAAAGCCCGATGCACTGGCGGCGCCGGCGCCGCACAAAGCGCCCACGATTCCGGCCGCGGCGCCTATCGCTACTCGAATTGACTTTGACATGGTTCAACTCTCCGCCAATGAATCGAGGATTGTGCGCTCAACGTCGCTCGAAGCCCAGATCGCGGCGCACCGCTTCGATACTCAAATGCAGGTCGCGGGCCGCAGCGCCGATTGCGCGGGCTGAGCCATCGCCCGCGAAAATGATCGATCGCGACGCGTTGATGAGAAGGCCTTTGCGCTCGCCATTCAAGCCGGCGGAAAGCACGCGCTGCAAATCGCCGCCCTGCGCGCCGATTCCCGGCACGAGAAACGTGAGCTCGGGGTGCGCAGCGCGCAATGCAGCCATCTCCTCAGGATAGGTTGCGCCCACGACCAACATGACATTGCGCAGCGAATTCCAATCGCGCGCTGCGCGCAGCGCCACGTGGCGGTACAGCGGTAGCCCGTCACACATCAAATCTTGAAAATCTCGCGCTCCCTCATTCGACGTGCGGCACAGGAGTGCCGCACCGTGCGCGCCGTCGTCGATGAACGGCCGCACTGCATCGGTTCCCATGTACGGGTTGACGGTCATCGCATCTGCCCCGTATCGCACGAATGCCTCGCGCGCGTACGCCATCGCGGTGTTGCCGATATCGCCTCTTTTCGCATCCAGAATGAGCAGGGCGCGCGGCGCAACGCAGCGGACGTATGCGATGCTTTCTTCGAGTTGCTGCTCTGCGCCCACAGCGCTGTAGAACGCGATTTGCGGCTTGTAAGCCGCCGCATACTCGCACGTGGCATCGACGACCCGGCGGGTGAAGTCGAATAGGGGCGAGCTCGACGCGGCGAGCTCTGCAGGCATCTTGGCCGGATCTGGATCGAGCCCCACGCAGAGCAGGCTATGGTTCTGCGCGGTTTCGAGCCGCTCGTGAAAAGCGAATGGCATGTTGAGGCGCAATGATACGCATGCTGACAAAAAGAGTATCCTCGAGCACCCGGCTCGAGTCACCGCTTTGCCTCGTAAGTCCCGCATTCGGCCGCGTTTGGTGCTCACGCCGCCCGCGCACCGTTCCGCGAAATTCACCACTCGCCAAGCGCTGCTGAGGTTTTTCGCGATCGCCGACGCGTGGGAGTTATCGCCGCTCCAGCAGTGCAGACTATTGAGAATTCCTTCTCCGCAGGTACTGACGCGTTACCGGCTCGGACAGGCGCCGCGGCTCTCGGCGCATCAGCATGAAAGAATTTCGCTGCTGGCGAGCATTCAGTCATCTCTCAAGAGCGAGTCCGCCGATGCCGACCACGCGTGGGCCTTCTTGCACAGTCCGCTCGCGAAAGACCCCTTCGCGGGCGACAGTCCGCTGTATTTCATTCTGGAAAATGGGTTGCCTGCGCTGCGCGGAGTTGCGCGCCTCTTGATCCGCAAGTCCGCCGGTTCAGGCGTTTCGTCGGCTGAGGTATAATTTCAAGCTTCCCATCGCGAGAGTGGCGGAATTGGTAGACGCGCTGGACTTAGGATCCAGTGGGGAAACCCGTGCGAGTTCGAGTCTCGCCTTTCGCACCACTCGCATTCAATAGAGGACATCATGCAAGTTTCCGTCGAGAGCACCGGCAAGCTGGAGCGCAAACTTCAGGTGCACATCCCCGCGGCGCAGGTCTCGCGGGAGATCGATGACCGCCTGAAGACGATTGGCCGCACCGCGCGGCTCAATGGCTTTCGCCCGGGCAAGGCGCCATTGAACGTGATCCGCAGGCAATTCGGCGCGCAGGTGCAGCGTGAAGTCATTGGCGATTTGCTGCAGTCGAGCTTTTCACAGGCGGTGACCCAGGAGCAGCTGAACCCCGCGGGTACGCCTCGGATCGAGCCGCAGAGCGCGGGCGAAGGCCAGGACTTGCGCTACGTCGCAATCTTCGAAGTGTATCCGGACGTGCAGCTGAAGCCGCTCGATGAGTTGCAGATCGAGCAGACCATCGCGCAAGTGGAAGAGCACGATATCGATGCCATGATCGAGCGTCTGCGCACCGAGCGGCCGCGCTACAGCGCCGTCGAGCGCGATGCGCGGCAGGGCGACCGGCTCAACATCGACTTCGACGGCACGATCGCGGGTGAAGCGTTTGCGGGTGGGAAAGGTGAGAACGTTTCGTTTGTTCTCGGGCAACAGCGCATGTTGCCGGAATTCGAGCAGGGCTTGCTTGGCGTGCATGGCGGCGATGAGAAAACCCTCGCCGTGACGTTTCCCGCCGATTACCGCGTCAGCGAGCTCTCCGGCAAGACGGCCGAGTTCAAAATTCGCGTAAAGGGTGTGGAGGAAGGCTCTCGTCCAGATCTCGATGATGAGTTCTTCAAGGATTTGGGTGTGCAGGAAGGCGGCATCGATCGGCTTCGCGCCGACATTGCCGAGAATTTACAGAGGGCGCTCGCGCAAAATTTACGTGCGCGGAATCGGCAAAGATTGCTCGAGCATCTGCACAACCTCAATCCAATCGATGTGCCGGCATCGCTCGTGGCTTCTCAGGTGGAGGAGATGCAGGTCGAAGCCATGCGGCGCGCGGGCGTCAAAGATCCTGCGCAAGCCCCGGCGCGGGAGCAGTTCGAGCCGTTGGCGCGCCGCCGGGTGGCGCTCGGCCTGGTGCTGAACGAAATCATCAAGCGCGAGCAAATCGTGCTCGATCAGCGCCGGGTCTCTGAGCGCTTAAAAGAGATTGCGCAGGGTTACGCCGAGCCCGAAGAGCTCATCAAAGCGTATCGTCAGAACTCAGGCGCCATGAGACAGGTCGAAAGTCTCGTTTTGGAAGATCAAGTCGTGGATCGGGTGCGGGAACGCGCTAAGGTGACCGAGGCCAAATCGAGCTTCAGTGAGGTCATGCAGCTGGTTTCGCCGGCAAGTTAGCGGCTTGCATGGCACGGAAAAATTCACACCGACTTGAATCGCGAGCTTCCCGGCCCTAACTTCGTGTTGGAGAGGTATTCATGACTACGCGTGCTTTGAATTTGGTGCCCATGGTCGTCGAGCAAACGGCTCGCGGCGAAAGGGCTTATGACATCTATTCGCGCTTACTCAAGGAGCGCGTCATTTTTATCGTTGGGCCGGTCGAAGACTATATGGCAAATCTTGTCGTGGCCCAGTTGTTATTTCTCGAATCGGAAAACCCGGATAAAGACATTGCGCTCTACATCAATTCACCAGGCGGCTCGGTGAGCGCGGGTCTGGCAATTTATGACAGCATGCAATTCATCAAGCCCGATGTCAGCACGATTTGCGTGGGGCTCGCCGCCTCGATGGGCGCGGTGCTGCTAGCCGGCGGAACGGCCGGCAAGCGCTATTCGCTGCCGAACTCGAAAATCATGATTCATCAGCCCTCGGCAGGGTTTCAAGGCCAGGCCTCCGATATCGACATCCACGCCCGTGACGTACTCGACACTCGCGAGCGCTTGAATGCGATTTTGGCGCGCCATACCGGCAAGACGCCGGATGAGATTCGCGCCGCGAGCGACCGCGACAACTTCATGAATCCGGTCGCAGCGCACGCTTTTGGCCTGATCGATTCAGTTCTCGAGAAGCGGGCCGAATTACCCGTCAAGACGTGATGTAAACCGCGGTGTGCGCCACTTGTTTGATGCGATATAGTGGAGCGCACTCGGGTTCGATGAGGAAAGCATGAGCGAGGATTCCCGCGGTAAGCACGACGACGGCAAGCTTTTGTATTGCTCGTTTTGTGGGAAGAGTCAGCACGAAGTCAGAAAGCTCATTGCCGGCCCTTCCGTGTTCGTATGCGATGAGTGTGTCGAGCTGTGCAACGACATCATTCGCGAGGAACTCGAGGAGCGCGCCGAGCGCACCCGAGACAAGCTGCCCAAGCCCCAGGAAATCAAAAAAGTCCTCGATGAATATGTGATCGGCCAGGAGCGCGCCAAGCGCGTGTTGTCCGTAGCCGTCTACAACCATTACAAGCGTCTGCAGACGCGCGGTGGAGAAGCTTCGCCGCGCGCCAAAGACGAGGTCGAGCTTGCGAAGAGCAACATTTTGCTGATCGGCCCCACGGGGTCGGGCAAGACGCTGCTGGCCGAGACTCTGGCGCGTCTGCTCAACGTGCCCTTCACCATTGCCGATGCGACCACGCTGACCGAAGCCGGCTATGTCGGTGAAGACGTCGAAAACATCATTCAGAAGCTGTTGCAGAAATGCGACTACGACGTCGAGAAAGCGCAGACGGGCATTGTGTACATCGACGAGATCGACAAGATCTCGCGCAAGTCCGATAACCCGTCGATTACGCGTGATGTGTCGGGTGAGGGCGTTCAGCAAGCGTTGCTCAAGCTCATTGAGGGCACGATCGCGTCGGTTCCTCCGCAGGGCGGCCGCAAGCATCCGCAGCAGGAGTTCCTGCAAGTGGACACCACGAACATCCTGTTCATTTGCGGCGGTGCGTTTGCGGGCCTCGAAAAAATCATCATGAACCGCACGCACAAGAGCGGCATCGGTTTCGTGGCTGAAGTGCGCCAGCACGATGCGCGCCCGCACGGCAATGATGTATTTCACGACACCGAGCCTGAGGATCTGATCAAGTTCGGATTGATCCCGGAGTTCGTTGGCCGCTTGCCCGTCGTGGCGACGCTCGAAGAGCTCGACGAGGAAGCGCTCATTTCGATTCTCATGCAGCCGAAGAATGCGTTGTCCAAGCAGTACAAACGCTTGTTCGACATGGAAGGCGTCGAGCTGGATTTTCGCGAGGATGCGCTCCGCTGTGTGGCGCGCAAGGCCATGCAGCGAAAAACCGGCGCGCGGGGCTTGCGCACTATTTTGGAAAATGTGCTGCTCGACACCATGTACGACTTGCCTTCGCTGCGCAATGTGCAGAAAGTAGTCGTCGATGAGCACGTCATCGACGGTCACAACAAGCCTTTCATCGTGTACCGCACGGAAGAATCCCGGCTCATCGCTCCGGTCGAGGAGCAGCGCCGTCCCACGGGGTCGTAGGCCCCGCGCGTGCATCTCGCGGTGCGGCATTCAAGGAATGTCTGCCGCTGCCGTTTCCTTTCTTGAAAGTGGCTGCATCAGCCGCATGTTGTTTTCACAACGCGCGTGGCGCGTGAACTAAGGTACCTGCCGTGAGCGACGAAACTCCTTCTGTAGATTCTCCCGCCCCTCCACTGAATCCTGAAGCGCTGATTCCGGTGCTGCCGTTGCGCGATGTGGTGGTGTATCCGCATATGGTGATCCCTCTGTTCGTGGGACGCGAAAAATCCATCGTGGCGCTGGATTTGGCGATGAAGGCCGACAAGCGCATCGTGCTCATCGCGCAGAAACAAGCCGACGTGGACGATCCCAACGCCGATGACTTGTACCGGGTGGGTACGGTCGCGACGATCCTTCAGTTATTGAAATTGCCTGACGGCACAGTGAAGGTGCTGGTCGAAGGCGTGGACCGCGCACAGATCGATGCGCTCGAAGGCGGAGACTACTTCGCCGCGAAAATCACGCCGCTTCCCGATGTCGAGCGCTACGAAGAGCGCGAGATGGATGTGCTCACGCGCTCCGTCATCTCGCAGTTCGAGCAGTACGTCAAGCTCAACAAGAAGGTGCCGCCGGAAATTCTCACCTCCCTCGCGGGTATCGAACAGGCCGGCCGTCTCGCCGATACCGTCGCGGCGCATATGTCGCTGAAGCTTTCCGAGAAACAAAAGGTTCTGGAAATTCCTGACGTGCGCAAGCGTCTCGAGCACATGCTCGCCGTGATCGAAGGCGAGATGGATGTGCTGCAGATCGAAAAGCGCATCCGCGGCCGCGTTAAGCAGCAAATGGAAAAAAGCCAGCGCGAGTACTACTTGAATGAGCAGATGAAAGCCATTCAGAAAGAGCTTGGCGATCTGGATGATGCGCCGAACGAGGTGGGCGAGCTAGAGAAGCGCATCGCCGCAGCCGGCATGCCCAAGGAAGCGCGCGAAAAGGCCACCTCAGAGCTCAACAAACTGAAGCTGATGTCGCCCATGTCTGCCGAAGCCACGGTGGTGCGCAACTACATCGATTGGCTCGTCAAATCGCCGTGGAAGAAGCGCAGCAAGGTGCGGCTCGACATCGCCGATGCCGAGAAGGTGCTCGAAGAAGATCACTACGGACTCGACAAGGTGAAGGAGCGCATCGTCGAATATCTGGCCGTGCAGCAGCGCGTGAAGAATTTGCGCGGGCCGATCCTGTGCCTCGTGGGTCCTCCGGGCGTCGGCAAGACCTCGCTTGGCCAAAGCGTGGCCCGTTCTACGCATCGCAAATTCGTGCGGATGTCGCTGGGCGGCGTGCGCGACGAGGCTGAGATCCGCGGCCATCGCCGCACCTACATCGGCTCCATGCCGGGCAAGATCATTCAGAATCTCGCCAAGGCCGGCGTGCGCAACCCGCTCTTCTTGCTCGATGAGATCGACAAGATGTCCATGGATTTCCGCGGCGATCCTTCCTCCGCGCTTCTCGAGGTGCTGGATCCGGAGCAGAACGGGACGTTCAACGATCATTATCTCGAAGTCGATTTCGACTTATCCGAGGTTATGTTCGTGTGCACGGCGAACACGCTGAATATTCCCGCGCCGCTTCTCGATCGCATGGAAGTCATTCGTCTGCCGGGATACACCGAAGACGAAAAGATGAACATTGGCAAGCGGTATCTGCTGCCCAAGCAGATGAAGCACAACGGTCTCAAAGCGGGCGAGTTGCAGGTATCGGACAGTGCGATGCAAGACATCATCCGCTACTACACGCGCGAGGCCGGCGTTCGCAATCTCGAGCGCGAGATTTCGAAGATCGGACGTAAGTCAGTCAAGCAGCTGCTCCTGACTCCGGCCGACAAGACGGTCTCGGTCGAGTCTGAAAATCTCGACAAGTACCTGGGAGTGAGGCGCTTCCGTTACGGCAAGGCCGAGGAGAGCGATCGCATCGGCCAAGTCACGGGCTTAGCCTGGACCGAGGTCGGCGGCGAGCTCCTCACGATCGAGTCCGCAGTGGTGCCGGGCAAAGGCAAGCTCACGCACACCGGCCAATTGGGAGAGGTGATGCAAGAGTCCATTCAGGCCGCCATGACGGTGGTGCGCAGCCGCTCCAGCGTGCTGGGACTCGAGCCGGACTTTTACCAAAAGACCGATGTGCACATTCACGTTCCGGAGGGCGCGACCCCGAAGGATGGCCCAAGCGCCGGCGTGGGCATGTGCACGGCGCTGATCTCCGCGCTGACCAAGAGCCCGGTGCGATCCGAGGTGGCGATGACGGGCGAGATCACGTTGCGCGGCGAAGTGCTGCCCATTGGCGGGTTGAAAGAAAAGCTGTTGGCTGCGCATCGCGGCGGCATCACCACGGTGCTGATTCCCGATGAGAATCGCAAGGATCTCGTCGAGATTCCCGACAACATCAAGGAGAAGCTCACCATCAAGCCGGTGAAGTGGATCGATGAAGTGCTGCAAGTGGCGCTCAAGAATCCGCCGGCGCAGGCGGGGAAAGTGGTGGGCGAGGCAGCGGTGGAGCCCGTGGCCAACACCATCGCTCCGAAAGCGCGGCGCCGTCGCGCTAAGGGGGAAGTGCACGCGCATTGAAGTATTAATAGCTTCTCGTAAAAGCCGCGCTCTGCGCGGCTTTTTTATACTGGGATTAATACCTTACTGTATTAACTTGATGTCTTAAATCACTTTGTATTCCGTTGCTTTTGGATAAAAAGCACTCCAATATTGGAGTATGCCGACGCTGAGCTATCCCGACACGCTGTATCAGCCTTCGCCCTGGATTGACCTGAGCTCGCGCGCTGAGCGTGAACGATTGAGCGCCGCAGCGATTGCTGCATTCTTCAACATCATGGATCGGTGGAAGGTGCGCGATGAGTCGGCGAAGACCTTGCTCGCGGTGTCGAACGGCGCGTTCTACGAACTAAAAAAGCGCCCCAAGAATCGTCTGCTGGATGCGGACAAACTGTCTCGAATCTCGTATCTCGTCGGAATTTTCAAAGCACTCAATATTCTCCATTCGCTCCCGCTGGCCGATGAGTGGGTGTCTCTTCCTAACAGTAATCGTCTGTTTGGCGGACTCGCTCCGCTCGAATTGATGGTGAAAAATGGCGCCCCGGCGATGCAGCTCGTGCGGCGTCTCCTGGATGTGCGCCGTGGCGGAGGCTGACTCGAAGGACTCGAGCGAGGAGTTGCCGGCGACGCTCGTGCGCGGGCGGGATTTGCACCGGCTGATACCCGCGAAATATTCAGAGCGCGGAGAAAGCACGCTCACTCGAATCGCCGATGACGATGCGCACCTCGCGCTCATTTTCGATCTCGACCATGCCACCAACGACCGCTTGCTTGCGGAGAACGATCGCGACCCGGGCATTGGCGCCGCGGAGCTCGTCTTTGGAGTGCCGCATTACCGCATCATCAACGCGGCATTTGCGCATCCACATCCGCTCGGCAGCCGTTTCAGCAGCGCGGAGCGCGGCGCTTGGTATTGTGCGTACCAGTTGCGCACGGCGCAGGCGGAGATTGTTTTTCATCGCACCGTTCAGCTCGCTGAGATCGGGCGCTTCCACGACGAGGCGCAATACGACGATTATTTGTGCGATATCGACGCCGTCCTGCACGACCTTCGCCTCACGGGGAACGCCGCACCGTATCTCGAGCCCGACAGTTACGTCGCATCACAAGGTGTCGCCCAGCGCCTTCTTGCGCGCGGCGCCCTCGGTCTCATTTATCCGAGTGTGCGGCGCGCACGCGGAACCTGCGTCGCGGCGTTCAGGCCCGCACTCGTTTCCAATGTGCGCAAAGGCTCAACATTGATACTTCGCTGGCAGGGCGCCACAACTCCCCATATTGAAATACTCGCATCTTGAGCCTTGGCGTAAAATGCTCGAGGCAAACCGCCTTGGCTAAATCGGGTGCTTAGCTCAGCTGGTAGAGCGTCGCCTTTACACGGCGAATGTCGGGGGTTCGAGCCCCTCAGCACCCACCAGCTCTCAACCGCACGACATGGCACTCGAGTACACCATGCGGGGTCGAGCGAGTCGTTGCTGTCGAGGAACAGCGATCAGGCAAGCCATGCAGCTTCTGTTCACGCACACACACAACGTCGCCGAAGGGGCGGGTGCGGTGTCGTTACTGCCACCGTAGATGCGTTGACCTCGAGCATTGGCATACGCCCGGGCGATCGGGTACTCCCACATGTCAGATCAACCGTCATGCACAGCGCCTCCTCGCGCACCTACATGCCCGTCAGTCCACCGCTACACAGAAGGGTTTGCCCACTTACGTAATCAGATTCGGGGATGCAAAAGAGATAGACCGCGCCCGCGGCTTCTTCTGGCGTGCCGCCTCGACCCAACGGAATTGTTTGCTCAATCATGGACAGTATGTCCGCGTTGAGGCCTACTTTGATCTCACGTCCATCGATATTCGCCGTGGATTCGCCGGCCACGCTTGAAGTCAAACGGGTCTTGATCAAGCCATACGCGACGCAGTTGACGGTGGCATTCAGCCGACCCCATTCTTTCGCGAGCGTTTGCGTCATGCCGATGATGCCGGCTTTGGCAGACGAATAGTTCGTTTGACCGGCGTTGCCAAAAAGCCCTGCGATGGAAGAGATGTTCACAATTTTTCGGATCACCCGCTGTCCCTTGGCGGCCTCTGCTTTGCTTAGATCGCGAATGAACGGCTGGGCGGCGCGCAGAATCCTAAATGGCGCCGTCAGATGACAATCAATCATGGCGTACCACTGCTCGTCGGACATTTTTTGGATCACCGAATCCCACGTGTAGCCGGCGTTGTTCACAATGATATTTAGACCCTTGAACTCGGTCGTGGCGGTCGCGATGAGACGATCGGCAAAGTCTGGCGCCGTGACATTGCCGACGCAGGCAACTGCCGCGGCCCCAGTCGCTTTGATGGCCTCGACGGTTTCCTGCGCGGGCGCTTCGTCGAGATCGTTGACGACAATTTGTGCGCCTTCGCTTGCGAGTTTCAGCGCGATCGCTCGACCGATGCCCCGGCCGGACCCAGTGATCACAGCCACTTGTCCGTCGAGCTTCTTATCGGTTCGGAAGCGAGTGAGGTTCAATGGCGGCATATCAGTACGGAGCGAAGATCAGCCACCAATTCGGCGCAATGATTCCAACCTGAGAGGTCTTCACGATGAACTCGAGAGCGCCGGCTTTGCGGTCATAGATATCGAGAATTTCTATTCACGTGGTCTCAAATAAAATCTCGGCGTGCGGCTCCCACCGACCTGCGAGATAGCGCCAGACCAGCATCCCGAGGCCCCAGCCTTCCCAAGGGGTGAAACTCGGCGCCATTTCTTTCAACAGATTAAGGGCCTGCTCCGGCTTTACCTTGTTTTGAATGGTGACGTGCGGCGCAAGCTCTGCCTCATCCTGTGCGGACAAATGACCTGCGAACAATTCGCGCAGCGCGCGGTGCAGGCGGATGAGATCCGGCGACACGGCTTCGATCGCTACTCCATTGCCCAGCGAGCGAAGCCGAGAGAACCTCAACGGAATCGGACTTTCCGGCAACTGCACGTTGAGATCGGCGCTGCGCGGCAAGCCGGATAACTGGAATACTTTGACCAGCAAGGCGCGAACGCAATGCTCATCAAGCTTGTGGAATAGCGTCAAGTGCGCGGGTAGGAAATTGCGCTCGGGTGGAAAGTGCTTGCGGCGTAATGCATCGAGCCGCTCGAAGCTTGATTCATTCAGCTTCAGGCTCAAGACATACGTTTGCTCTATCGTCTCGTCGACCATAGTCAGCAGAATGAACGGTCGACAAGCATTCCGCCACTGCCATGCGCTGGCTCATGCGCTCTCTCGCACACGATGACATGAACCGGCTGGATTACAGCCGACAAACAAAACCTAGCGGCTAGAAGCTAGCGGCGCCGGCGATTCATGGCCCAAATCGTTGCGGCCAGCACGGTCGCAAACCCCACCCACGCCGCGAGCGGAAGCTCAGCCTTCGCCGCCGCTCGATCGACGCTTGCCGATTTCTTCACCAACATCACACTGGTTGCGGCGAGGCTTGCCGCAGCGACGGCGCTGGCCGCGAGACTTCGATTCTTGAAGAAGATGCGGTTCCATACGCCGATCATCAAGACATTCCATGCCCATAGGCCAAGCGCCCCGGTTCGCGCACGGCCGGGGGACGATCGGAGCAAGCGGTAGCCCGCGCCGGCAAGGGCGGCATCGATGCCGCTCCAAACCACCGGGAACACCCAGTTGGGCGGCGTGATCTTGGGCTTCCGCAACAGCCAATACCAAAAAAATATACGGGGATGATTGGGCGAGGGCGTTGAGGACGCGCTCAACGCGAGCGGTGCCCAAAGCGCCGCGGACGCGATCGCCGCAGCGGCCGGCTTGGAAATTCCTGGATCAATTTGATTAGGCATAGGTGTTGGACCGTCTCGTCGACGGCCGTTCAGGCTCCGATGAAGGCGCTTTCCAATAGTTTCTCGATTCGGATCGGCAGCTCGCGCACGCGAATGCCGGTGGCATGAAAGACGGCACTGGCGACTGCCGCGTTGAGGCCGACATTGCCGAGCTCGCCCAACCCTTTGATGCCGAGCTCATTCACTTGTGTGTCGGTCTCCGGCAGCATGATGGTTTCGATCTTTTCGATGTCTGCGTTTACCGGAATGAGATATTCGGCGAGATCATCGTTGAGATATCGCGCCGCGCGCAGATCGATTTCCGTTGCCTCGAATAGCGCAGCGCTGATGCCCCAGATTTGCCCGCCCATGAGTTGACTCTTCGCGGCTTTCGGATTGACGATCTTTCCGGCGGCGAATGCGCCGACGGCGCGAGGTACGCGCACCTCGCCGGTGCGTTGATGCACTCGCACCTCGACGAGCTGCGCGCCGAAGGCGAACTGAATGCGATCTTTCAATTTCGCTCCGCCCGCAAGGCCGCCCTGACCTTTGTAGAGACCTTTGACTGCGTCCGGCTTTGCGCCGTGAGGAATATTCTCCGCGTAGACTTCAATGGCTCCCGATGCGCCGGCGGCCTGCTTGGCTTTCACTTCCCGGCAAGCCTTGGCCACGACGTTGCAAACGCTCGCAGTGCTGTTGGATCCCCCGGCCACTGGCGCGGGAGGCAGCTCGGTGCTTCCGACCTCGACGCGCACCTTTTCAATCGGCAGGCTCAGTTCCTGTGAAGCTACGATGGCGATGGCGGTGCGCACGCCGTTGCCGATTTCATGGGTTGCCGTACGCACGGTCGCCTCCCCGCCGGGAGTGAGCGTGACTCGCGCGGTCGCCGCGCCCATCTGCGTCGGATACAACGTGGTGGCGCAGCCCCAACCAATGCGCCATTCGCCTTCGCGCATGGACCCGGGTTGCGGATTGCGGCGCGACCAACCAAACGCCTGCGATGCCGCGTCGAAGCAAGGCATCAACGCGCGTGAGGTGTAGGGAAGTCCTTTGATGGGTTCGCGCTGCGTGTCGTTGATCCGCCGCAGCTCGATGGGGTCCATCTTCAATGCATACGAGAGCTCGTCCATCGCCGACTCGAGGGCGAACATGTACGGCGTTTCCGGCGGCGACCGCATGAAGCCCGGCGTGTTGCGGTCGGCATGTACGATGGTCACGTTCGAGCCGACGTTGGGACAGGCATACGTGCGAGTCGAAGCATCCGTGCCCGCAACCTTGTAGTCATCAGGCCGCGACGAGACTTCCCATCCTTCGTGAATCAGCGCCTGAAGCTTGCCATCGTGATTGGCCGCGAGCCGTACCCGGTGCTGCGTTTCGGCGCGGTAGGTGGCGATCGTAAAGCCCTGGCTGCGCGTGGCTTCCAACTGAACCGGGCGGTCGACGATGCGCGCAGCGTGCGCGATCAGCGCCGTGCGCTGGGTCACCGAACCGCGAGATCCGAACGCGCCGCCGATATAGGGCGAGACCACCTGAATCTGCTCAGGCGTGATGCCGAGCTGCTCGGCCAGACCATTTTGCAGGCCATACACGTTTTGCGAGGATTCCCATACGGTGAGCCGCCCATCGGACCAGCTACAGGTGGTCGTGAACAACTCGATCGGATTGTGATGCTGAGTTGGCGTCGCGTAGCGCTGATCGATCTTGACGGGCGCAGCGGCGAAAGCGCGCGGCGCATCGCCCACGTGCGGATTCTCCTCGCCTTGCCCCTCACCCTCCTTGGAGGCTGCATCTACGGCGCCCATATGCAGACCGGCGCTTCCAAAGGTGGCTGATGGGCGCTCCTCGGCATAATCGATATCGAGCCGATGAGCCGCTTCGCGCGCCGCCTCGAACGTTTCGGCAACCACTACCGCTTCGATTTGACCGTCGTGCCAGATTTGAGCAGATGCGAGTGGGGCGATGGTGGTTCCCATGTAGCCCTTTTGTGAAAAGAGCTTGCCCGGCTTGATTCGCTCGCCCACGTTGCGATGCGTGAAAATCTCGAGCACGCCCGGCACAGCGCGCGCAGCCGTCTCATCGAGCCGGGTGATGCGGCCCCGCGCGATCGCGCTGGTCCGGAGATACGCATACGCGGGCTTTCGGCCGCCATCATAATCAGAGCCATACCGGGCCTGCCCCGTGACTTTGATGCGCCCGTCGATGCGCGCCGTCGATTCGCCAATCGAAACGGGGGCCTGCGAATGGCTCTGCTGCGGGCTCATGAGGTAATCTCCATTCGCGCAACGTGCAGCAGCGCGCGCGCCAAAGTGCGCTGACCAAGCTCGACCTTGTAAGCGTTGTGCTCGCGCGTGTTCGCGTTGACGAACGCCGCACGTGCAGCCGCGACTGCGCTCGTCTCGTCGAGCCGTTTGCCCTTCAGGGCCGCTTCCGCTTCCAGTGCACGCCATGGCCGATACGCCATGCCCCCGAGCCCGATCCGCGCTTCGCGCACGGTGTCGCCTTCCATGTCGAGCGCGACGGCGGCGCTTGCCAGCGCGAATGCATACGATTGACGGTCGCGGATCTTCAGATACGCCGAGCGTCTGGTCCAAGGCCCCTTCGGCACGAGAAAGCCCGTAATCAACTCTCCCGGCGCAAGCACCGTCTCGACGTCGGGCGTGTCCGAGTCGCGATGCAGCCGTTCCATCGGAATGGTTCGAGGGCCGGTCGGCGTCTGCGTCTCGATCGATGCGTCCAGAGCAATCAGCGCCTGCGCAAAATCGCCAGGATATTCGGCGATGCATTGGCTCGAGGTTCCCAGAACGGCATGCTTGCGGTTGAAGCCGTCCAGCGCCGCGCATCCCGACCCAGGCTCGCGCTTGTTGCACGCCCGCCAACTCGGTTCGCGGAAGTATTGGCAGCGCGTGCGTTGCAACACGTTCCCCGCGAGGCTCGCCATATTGCGCAGCTGCGCGGACGCAGCGAGCTGAAGCGTTTGCGCAATGACGGGGTAGTCACGAAGAACGAGCGGGTGGTCGGCGGCCTGACTCATTCGAACCAGAGCGCCGAGCCAAAGACCCTGCGGTCTTTCCTGAATCATTCCCAGCGTGCGCTCGAGACCATTGATGTCGACCAGGTGTTCGGGCCGCATCGTATCGAGCTTCATGAGATCGAGCATGAGCGTGCCGCCGGCGATGAATTGCGCGGGCGCCGCAGTGGGTGCAGGTTGTTGTGGAGAGGTGAGCGTTGCCGTCCGGACTGCCGTTGAGATGTCATCGGCGCGCGTGTAAACGAACGGGCGCATCAGGCTTTCTCCATCTGCGGTTTGGCCTGCCGAATGGCGTCGACGATGTGCGGATAAGCCGCGCAACGGCACAGATTGCCGCTCATATACTCGCGAATTTCGTCATCGCTTCGAGCGTGGCCCTCCTGCACGCAAGCCACCGCCGAAATGATTTGCCCCGGAGTGCAGTAGCCGCACTGGAAGGCATCGTGATCGATGAAGGCTTGTTGCATCGGGTGCAGCGCACCGCCCGGATCCGCTAAACCTTCGATCGTCGTGACCGGTTCGCGCACCATGGCCGCCAGAGTCAAGCACGCCAGCACACGACGATCGCCCACCAGCACCGTACATGCACCGCACTGTCCGTGATCGCAGCCTTTCTTCGAGCCGTTGAGGGCCAAGTCATGGCGCAAGGCGTCGAGCAGCGTGGTGCGGCTATCAAGCGTTAGCCGATGGCGCCGCCCGTTGACGCTCAAATCCGTCGTCGTCTGCGGAGGATTGGCCGAAACCGGCGCCGATTGCGAAGCCGGCGCAGTGGCAGCATTCAAGTGCAGCGTCGGAAAAAGTGCCGCCCCTGCAGTGGCGCCTTTCAAAAGAGCGCGACGTCCAGAATCAATCTTCTTCGCTTTAGTTTCGCCCATCGGTAAGCCTCACGAAACATTGGCTGGACATGCGCCATATTCTATAAGCGCGATCTCATCATATTGATGCCTACTCAGCCGGTTGCCTCGTCGGCGAATTCCGGCAGCGATTCCTGTGTCCGACGGGTGTGCTCGAAGCGAGTTGCTCAAATTACTCGACAATCGATCGCCGGTGATCCTCGTAGCCCGCGGTGAGCCGTTCGAAAGCCCGGTCATGACCAAGTATTTTTGCTTTCATGCACTCAGCCATTGCTGCCTGCCATGCATCGTTTTCACTCAGGCGACTTGCCGCGCGTCGCTGCCGCATTGCCACCCGCTCGGCGTGGATCCGATGAATTCCCTGCCAAGCAAACCTGCTCAAATAAGATTTTACCGCTTGCACATCCTCCGCGCCTTCGAGCACTTCAGCCAGGGTCACGGGGTTGATCCATAAGCGCGCTCGAGGATTCTTTGCGAGCCACCTGGATGCGGAACCATCCGTAGTTCCGGATGCAACCTCATTCAACAAGTCAATGACGAAAGACGAATCGAGCAAAAATCGCATCAGCGGCGCAAAATTCGCAGGCGCGAATCCCCTATTCGCTGCGATGCGTCTGCAAGCACATCAGCTGCCGTCTCGAATGGTTCCTCTCGAATCAGCTTACGCACGTAACTCGCCTTCTTCATGCCCGCGCGGCGCGAGCGGCGCTTGAGCAGCTGTTCTTCTTCTTCGCTCAGGCGAACCGTCAAGATTCCCATGAGGCAACGCTAATTGATGTCTTTTGTATGTCAACTTTCATAACGATATTTTCGATAGAGTTTCACATGAGCGCCAGCCTTCCATCGGAACGAATGCACTCGTCACTTGACCCGACGTGTTTGTGTACAATGCAGCTCCTCGAAACGGAGTGGTAGTTCAGCTGGTTAGAATATCGGCCTGTCACGCCGAGGGTCGCGGGTTCGAGTCCCGTCCACTCCGCCAACCTCAACCGCATCGGTCAATTTAGATCAGGAAAATTACCGCTTATTGCGCGTGCTCGACTGTGTGCACGCAATCAAATGCCCTTCGACCGTGCTACCATGCGCGGCCTTGCGCTTGCGCAGAAATTGTTTCTAATCAACCGACTACGATCTAATCATGTTGCAAACTATTCACGACAACATCAAGGGTTGGGTCGCGTACGTGGTGCTCGGCGCCATCGCTCTCGTTTTTATTTTGTGGGGAGTGAATTTCACGTTTGGCGCGCCCAGCTATGTCGCCAAGATCGACGGGCGGGAGATTGCACCCAATGAGGTGCGTGAGTCGTATCAGCAGGCGCTCGCGCGCGCCGAGCGCACTGCGCAAGGACCGCTCACCGATGCGCAGCGTAACGACTTGAAGCAGCGGGTACTGAATGACACGGTCAGTCTCGAGGCGCTCCTCAGTCGTTTGCAACGAATGGGCTATCGAGTTAGCGATTCACAACTACTGACGGCCATGGCGCAGATTCCGGCATTCCAGGTGGATGGCAAATTCGACCAGGCGCATGCGGTTGCGGTGCTCAAAGCGCAAGGGCGGTCGGTGGCGGAAGTCGAAGCGCTGATGAGGCGTCAGGTGCAAGTCCGTCAGCTCGACGATGCGCTGCGCCGCTCGAGTTTCGCGACGGAAGCCGAGACGCAGCGCATTCTGGATCTCATGCATCAGCAGCGCGAGCTGGCCTGGCTCGTGTTGCCCGCGAGTCATTTTCTGCCTCAAGTGACCGCCGATGATGCCGCGCTTCGCGCCGAATACGCCGCGCACAAGGGCGATTACATGACGCCCGAGACTGTGGATCTGCGCTTCGTTGAGCTGAGCCTTGCTGACCTTACGGCAAAGGTCGGTGTGAACGATGCGCAGTTGCGCACCTTCTACGATGAGGTCAAGGCAAAGACTCCCGAGACGTTTCAGCAGGGCGAGCAGCGCCGCGTGAGCCATATTCTCATCGCCTCGAGTGATGCGAAGTCCGATGCCGCGGCCAAGGCGAAGGCGGACGAGATTTACGCGAAAGCGAAGGCCGGCGAGGACTTTGGCAAGCTTGCGAAGCAATTCTCGGACGACAAGGGCTCGGCGCAGCAGGGCGGCGACCTTGGATTCGCCGAGCGCAAGGTGTGGGTCAAGCCCTTTGCGGATACGGCGTTCGCCATGCAAGTGCACGAGATTCATGCACCCATCAAATCGCAGTTCGGTTATCACATCATCCGGTTGGATGATGTGCACCCGGCGAGCGAGAAAAGTTTCGATGCCGCGAAAAGCGATCTCGAGGCTCAATATCGCCGCAATGAAGCGGAGCGTCTGTTCAATCAAGCACAAGACACCTTGGCCGATGCGGCTTTGCAAAGCGCATCCGATCTCGATGCCGTCGCGCGTAAGGCGGGCCTGCCGATCAAGGAAATCCCGGCGTTTAGCCGAGCACACGGCGGCGGGGAATTTGCGGATGCTCAAAAGGTCATCGATGCCGCGTTCAGTGCGGATGTTCTCGATGGGCGTTTGAGTCCAATCGTTGCGCTGGATCAAGGCCGCGGCGTCGTGCTTCGAGCCTCGAACCATCGAATGCCGCAACAGCGCGCCTTCGATGAGGTCAAACCCGATCTCACCGCCGCGTTGCGCAAGAGCAAGAGCGAGGCGCTGGCGGCGCAAGCGGCTCAGGCTGCGCTAGCGCGCTTGAGCGGCGGTGAGTCGCTCGACGCGGTCGCGAAGTCGATCGGCCTCACGGCGCAAGCGCCCAAGTTCGCCGGGCGCATCGACAAGGACGTGCCGGAAGAAATTCGCGAGGCCGCGTTCATGGCGCCCAAGCCTAACGCGCAGCCGACGCGCCGCACCGTCTCCTTGAATAACGGCGACGCCGCGGTGTATGCGTTGACCGCCGTGCGCCGCGATCCGACGCCGCAAGCCGACGAGGCGCCGCAATTGCGTAAACAGTACGCACAGCAACTGGCAGGTTCCGAGACGGCCACTTATGCGCAAGCTGCACGCGGCGATGCGAAAGTGGATTTGAATCTGCGCGCGCTGGATTGATTTCGCTCGCACTGGATTGACTGTACTGACACTGGATTGACTGCACTGGCACTGGATTGAGCGAGCTTTGGCATTCGTTTTCGCGTTGGTATCTCGAAGTACTCGATAGCGGCGGCTATTGGCTCGTCGCAGGGCTGATGGCGCTCGAGAGCACCATCGTCCCCATTCCCAGCGAGCTCGTCATCCCACCCGCCGCGTACGTTGCGCATACGCGCGGCACGCTCAGTGTCGTCGGAGTGGTGCTCGCGGGCACGCTCGGCTCGTGGTTGGGAGCAGCGGTCATGTATTGGGCGGCACGCACGCTGGGGCGCACCGTCGTGCTGTCGTTCGGGCCGCGCGTCGGCGTGTCCGCCTTGCAAATCGAGCGCGCCGAAATCTGGGCCGCGCGCTACGGCACGGTCGGCATCTTCTTTTCGCGCATGCTGCCGGTCATTCGGCACCTCATCGGCATTCCGGCAGGAATCGTGCGCATTGATTTCCGCTGGTATTCGCTTGCAACGCTCGTGGGCTCTGCGTGTTGGTGCAGCGTGCTCGCCGGGCTCGGCGTCACCATCGGCAAGAATCCCGAGCTCTTGGCGGGCTCGCTGCATCGATTTTTTTTACTGGTGCTGGGAGTCGCGGCCGCGCTGGGCTTGTTGTACTACGTGTTCGTGGTGCGCGCCGCGCGTGCACCACGCGCGCGCTAGCCTTCTGCTTCTCCAAAACTCATGCCGACGGTTCGATAACCGGCATCGACATATAAGATCTCGCCGGTAATCCCGGCGGCCAGATCGGAGGCGAGAAACGCCGCCGCATTGCCGACATCTTCCAGCGATACGTTGCGCTTGAGCGGCGCGTGCGCCGCGACGTAACCCAACATTTTCCGAAAGCCGGGAATGCCGGCGGCGGCGAGCGTCTTGATCGGGCCTGCGGAAATGCCGTTGACTCGCACGCCCGCGCTGCCAAGGTCGGCGGCCAGAAATCGCACGTTGGCTTCGAGACTCGCCTTGGCGAGCCCCATCACATTGTAATTAGGCACGGAACGCACCGCGCCAAGATAGGTCAGCGTCACCACAGACCCCGCGCGTCCTTGCATGAAGGGCAGAGAAGCGCGCGTGAGCGCGGTCAGGCTGTAGCTCGAAATGTCATGCGAAATGCGAAACGCTTCGCGCGAGGTTGCCTCGACGAACGTGCCCATCATCGATTCTTTCGGAGTGAACGCCACCGCATGCACCAACACATCGAAGCCGTCCCAGCGCGCCTTCAATTCTCCAAAGCCGCGCTCGATGTCGGCATCGGCGCCCACGTCCATGACGAAAGTGAGATCCGAGCCGAGCTGCTTGGCAAGTGGCACAACGCGGTCCGTCATGCGCTCGATGTGCGAAAATGCGAGCTCCGCGCCTTCGCGGCGCATGGCCTGCGCAATGCCCCACGCGATGGACCGATCGGTCGCGAGCCCCACGATGAGCGCGCGCTTGCCTTGCAAAAAACCCATGGAGATCCCCACTTAGTCCTTCGTTGCCGCACACGCTACCTGCTCGAGGGCGTCGTGACTAGGGGTGAAGCAACGCCTTACGAATGGCGGCGATTGGATTCCATGTACATGACGAGCCGCTGACCAGCACGAATGGCATGGGTCTTGTCGATCCCATTCCAACTCTTCAATTGCTCGACGCTCACTTGATATTTGCGCGAAATGCCGTGCAGCGTGTCCCCATGACGCACCACGTACACCACACGCCGGCTCGTGCTGGCCGATTCGCCGCGATACTTGCGCGCCACCGTCTTGATGACGAGCCGCTGTCCGGCGACCAAGCGCTCACTGGCGCCGATGCCATTGATGCGGGCGATCGTCGCCGCATCGGTGCCATGCCGCCGCGCGATGCTGCGAAGCGTCTCGCCGGCGCGCACTCGGTGCACGATCTGCCGCCGTTTCAGCGCCACGTCAGTCGAAGGCTTGTCGACGCGCAGCGCGGCTGCGAGAACTTTATCCGGCAGCTGCGCGCTGTCTTCCGGAACCCGCAATACTTGCCCCGGCGTGACGCGCGGTTTTTCGAGATCGTTCAACTTTGCGATCACGGCGCTCGACGTGCCGTAGCGCGCCGCAATCGAGGCGAGCGTTTCGCGGGGCTCGACCGCATGCTGCACGTACAACACGCGCTCTTCAGGGGGCAGCGCTTGCAGCGCAGACTCGAGCGCATCCGCGTGATCGATGGGCACGAGCAAACGATGCGGCCCGGCGGGGTCGGTCGCCCAGCGATTGAACCCTGCGTTGAGGGCAACCACTTCATCGAACGAGCTCGATGACAGCCGAGCGGCTATTTTCAAATCGATTTGCGACTGAGTCTCCACCACCGCAAAGTACGGCTCATTCGGAATGACGGAAAAGGCGAGTCCATAGCGTTCCGGATCAACCAACAGCCGCTTCAAGGCCAAGAGCTTCGGCACGTATGCCCGCGTTTCCGCGGGAAGTTTCAGGTGCCAGAAATCCGTCGGCTTGTGCGCCGCTTCGTTGCGATCGATGGCGCGTTGCACGGCCAGCTCACCGACGTTGTAGGCCGCGATGGCGAGCAGCCAGTCGCCGTTGAATTGATCGTGCAGGATCTGCAAGTAGTCGAGCGCGGCGCGAGTCGAGTCCACCACGTCGCGCCGGCCGTCGTACCACCAGTTGCGCTTGAGTCCGAAGCGCTCGCCCGTCGAGGGAATGAACTGCCACAAGCCGCTCGCGCGGCTCGGCGAATAGGCGAAGGGCTCATACGCACTTTCGACCACGGGAAGCAGCGCGAACTCGAGCGGCATGGAACGCGCCTCGACCTCGCAAATGATGTGATACAGATAGCGTTGCGCGCGCTGGAATGTGCGCTCCATGTAGTCTGGATTGTGCACGAACCACGCGAGCTGCTGTTCGATGGCGGGCTCGTCCACTTCATCGAGCGTGAAG
This sequence comes from uncultured Steroidobacteraceae bacterium, assembly GCA_964247385.1. Classification (GTDB taxonomy): domain Bacteria; phylum Pseudomonadota; class Gammaproteobacteria; order Steroidobacterales; family Steroidobacteraceae; genus TMP-86. Next base: position 94,392 of record CAXTUB010000011.1, read on the forward strand.
CCATCGCGCAAGCGGTCGAACAAATCGTCGTACTCATCGCCGCCATTGCGCCACTCGCTCGGCATCGCCGCTTTCGGCAGCGCTTCGGGCGGAGCCGGCAGCGCGCCTGCGGTGTCGCCGGCCGGCGCCGTCGGCACGATCATCGGAGTTTTTGCCGTTTCCGTAGTCGGCCGGTGCGCGCATGCCGCAAGCGCAAGCGTGCAGCACGCGCCCAGCGTGCGAAGGCTACGCAGAAGCACCGAGCCCCGCATGAAAACTCTCAACGGAAGTTATCCTTCCACGCGCGCAAAGTTCCGAGCACTTGCGCTTCGCTCGAAAGCGCGTGGCGCGCATGCGTTTCGGCCGCACGCTTGACGCTCGGCTCAGCGCAGCGCAAGAAAGGATTCAATGCGATCTCCAGCGATAGCTGCGAAGGAACGGTCGGCTCATTGCGCGCCCGCAGCGACTGCACTTTCGTTTGGTAGGATGCCAGCGCTTGATTGTCAGGCTCGACGGTTCGAGCAAAGCGCAAGTTGTTTTCCGTGTACTCGTGTCCACAAAAAACCTGCGTGTCTGCCGGCAGCGCTTTCAATCGGTTCAAGGATCGGTCCATTTGCTCTGCCGTGCCCTCGAACATGCGACCGCACCCCGCACTGAATAACGTATCGCCGCAAAAAACGGCGCCGTGCCCCCATAGGGCGATGTGACTTAAGGTATGCCCAGGAATCAGCAGAGTCTTGAACGCAAGTCCCAACTCTGGAAACTCGACCACCTCTCCGTCTTGCGCCTTATGTGCCGCAAACCGAATGCGTTCATCGTCCGGCGCAAAAACCGGCACGTCGAAACGGCGCATCAGTTCTTCAGCGCCGCCGATATGATCGTCGTGGTGATGCGTGAGCAAAATTCCCGCGAGCTGATCGCCCGATCGCGTCAACTCCATGATGACCGGCTGCGCATCGCCCGGGTCCACCGCGAGCACACGGCCGGGAGTTCGAGGCGAGTCGATGAGCCAGACGTAGTTGTCGGCGAAGGCTCGCACGCCTCTCACTGAAAGCATGGACGACGGATTCGTGTGTGGCGCATCGGCGTACCGGATGGATTTGACATTTTGCTTTGTATTTAACCTGTAACATTCGCGTTTTGCCAGTGCCGGTAACGTCTTCCCGCATGATGGATTGGCTCGAAACTCCCTTGGGCAAACGTGTTCGCCACGTCGAGCGCGCGCTCGCCGCGCTCGTGCTCGACGATGTATTCGGCTTCGATCTGGTGCAGGTGGGCGATTGGGGCGCGCAGGCATTTTGGCTGGAAGCAGCGCGCACGCAACACGCGGTGGTGGTGAGCGAGAGCGAGTACAGCAGCGCGCACGCTTGCGTTTGCGCACCGCTCGATGCGCTGCCGTTTGCATCCGACACCATCGATGCGCTGCTCCTGCCGCATACCCTGGAGCGAGTGGATGATCCGTACGCGGTGTTGCGCGAGGCTGAGCGGGTGCTGCGGCCCGAAGGCAAACTCGTCATTTGCGGCTTCAACCCTTGGAGCGGTTGGGGCATACGCCGCGGGCTCAAGCGACTGACTCGAGGCGGCGATTTTCCGCCGTCGGTGCAGCGCATGATTTCTGAGATGCGCTTGCGCGATTGGGTGGCGCTGCTCGGCCTGGATGTGGATGAAAGCTTCGGCTATCTCGGGTTGCTGCCCACGGCCGGAAGCCGTGAAGCAAGCGCGGCAGTGCCGCGGCGCACGACGTTCTTGAGCGGCGCGTACGTGCTCAAAGTGCACAAGCGCACATTGACGATGACGGCAGTACGGCCCAAATGGCGCGCTCGCTCGCGCGTGCTCGTGCCCGCGGCCGAGCCCACCACCCGCGTGCGCGGGTGACTCGCGTGGAGGTGTACACGGACGGTGCATGCCGAGGCAATCCGGGCCCGGGCGGTTGGGGCGTCTTGTTGATCGCAGGCTCAACGCGCAAAGAGTTGAAAGGCTCTGATGCGTGGACCACCAACAACCGCATGGAGCTCACCGGCGCCATCGAGGGTTTGATCGCGCTCAAACGCCGCTGCGTCGTGCAGCTGTTTACGGATTCGAAGTACGTCTTGCAAGGCGTTACCGAATGGCTCGCCGGATGGAAAGCGCGCGGCTGGAAAACCGCGGCGAGAAAGCCGGTGAAGAATCAAGATTTATGGGAGCGGCTGGATGAGGCGGTGCAGGGCCACGAGGTGCAATGGACTTGGGTGCGCGGGCATGCAGGCGATGAGGGCAATGAGCGAGTCGATGCGCTCGCCAATGAAGCCATCGATGAGCTCATGTCGATGAGAAGGGCGTAGCGCATGCGCCAGGTCGTACTCGACACGGAGACCACGGGCCTCGAGTGGAATCGGCAACACCGTATCATCGAGATCGGCTGCGTCGAGCTCATCAATCGGCGCATGACGGGCAATACATTTCACCGCTACTTGAATCCTGATCGGGAGATCGACAAGGCCGCGCAGGAAGTGCACGGCATTTCGCTCGATCGGCTCGCGCAAGCGCCGCGCTTCGCCGACATCCACGAAGAGTTCGCAAGCTTCGTGCGCGGCGCCGAGATCATCATTCACAATGCGGCATTCGATACCGCATTTCTCGATGCGGAGTTCGCGCTGTTGGCGAGCGAATTGCGCATTGCCTCGCTCTGCACCGTGCTCGATTCCTTGGCGCTCGCGCGGCGCATGCACCCCGGGCAACGCAACAGTCTCGATGCGTTGTGCAAGCGTTACTCCGTGGATAACTCGCATCGCGATTTCCACGGCGCGTTGCTCGATGCGCGCATTCTCGCCGAGGTGTATCTCGCGATGACCGGCGGTCAGGCGCTGCTCGTGCTGAGCCCCGAATCGGACATGAACGGGTATGCGGGCGCGCAATCTTCAACCGCCGGCGCGCGGCGGCGGCCGCTCGTGGTGGTGCTGGCGAAAAGCGATGAGCTCGCGGCGCACGAGCACGTATTGCAGATGCTCGATCGCGCCTCCAACAACGCCACCGTCTACAGAATGTGAGATCGGTAGCGAATTCTTGCGTGCGCAAACTGCACGCTCCGATGAGACACTAAACTTCCGCGCCATGCCAAAAATTCTCAATCTCAATCGTACCAAGGTCGGCGTCGTGGGCCTGGGCTACGTTGGCCTGCCGCTCGCCATCGAGTTTGGCAAGAAATATCGCACCGTGGGTTTCGACATCAACGCGGAGCGAATCCGCGCACTCAAATCAGGCGTCGATTCCACACTGGAGGCTTCGCGCGACGAGCTGGCGGGAGCGAAGCGGCTGAGCTTCACGACCAAGCTCAACGAGCTCGGCCGATGCAACGTGTTCATCGTCACGGTGCCCACGCCCATCGATCAGTACAAACGCCCTGACTTGTCGCCGCTCGTGAAGGCGAGCGAGACCGTGGGCAAAGTGCTGAAGAAGGGCGATATCGTCGTCTACGAATCCACGGTGTATCCGGGCTGCACCGAAGAAGTGTGCGTGCCGGTGCTGGAAAAGTTTTCATCGCTGCAGTTCAATCGGGATTTCTATTGCGGCTACAGTCCCGAGCGCATCAATCCGGGCGACAAGCAGCATCGCTTGCCGTCGATCAAGAAAATCACTTCGGGTTCGACTCCGCGCGTGGCCGATTTCGTCGATGCGTTGTACGGCTCCATCATCACTGCCGGCACGCATCAGGCCTCCAGCATCAAGGTCGCCGAAGCCGCCAAGGTCATCGAGAACACGCAGCGCGACGTGAACATTGCGCTGATCAACGAGCTTTCGCTGATCTTCAATCGCCTCGGGCTCGACACCGAGGAGGTGCTGCGCGCCGCCGGAACCAAATGGAATTTCCTCCCGTTTCGGCCGGGGCTCGTCGGCGGCCATTGTATCGGGGTCGATCCGTATTATCTGACTCACAAGGCCACGGAGATTGGCTACCACCCGGAGATGATTCTTGCCGGCCGTCGAATCAACGACGGCATGGGCGCCTATGTCGCGCAGCAGGTCATCAAGCTGATGACGGAGCGGCGGTTGCTCGTGTCCAGCTCGCGCGTGCTGGTGCTGGGACTCACGTTCAAGGAAAATTGCCCGGACTTGCGCAACAGTAAAGTCATCGACGTCATCAACGAGCTGAAGCGCTTCGAGGCGCAGGTCGACGTGCACGATCCGTGGGTGGATGCCACCGCGGCCGAGCACGAGTATGGGCTCAAGCTAACCAAGTCACCCAAGCTCGGCGCCTACGATGCCGTCGTGCTGGCCGTGGCGCATCGCCAGTTCGAGGCGCTCGGCGTGCGCAAGATTCGCGCTTTCGCCAAGAAGAATCACGTGCTGTACGACGTCAAATATTTGTTTGCGCCAGAGCAAACCGACGGCCGGCTGTGACGCGGGCCGTATGAAGATTCTGGTCACCGGCGCGGCCGGTTTCATCGGCTTCCACACGGCGCGGCGCTTGCTCGAGCGCGGCGACGAAGTCGTGGGGCTCGACAATCTCAACGCCTACTACGACCCCGAGCTCAAAAATGCGCGGCTCGAGCTGTTGAAAGCGGAGCGCCGCTTCCGGTTCGTGCGCGCCGAGCTGGCCGACCGTGCCGCCGTCGAGGCGCTGTTCGCGCAAGAAAAATTCGACAAGGTCGTGCATCTTGCGGCGCAAGCGGGCGTTCGATATTCGATCGAGCATCCGCATGTCTACGCTGAGAGCAATCTCGTGGGATTTCTGCATATTCTCGAAGGCTGCCGGCGCAATCGAGTTCAGCACCTGGTGTATGCCTCGACCAGCTCGGTGTACGGCGCAAATACTCAGATGCCGTTCAGCGTGGAGCAAAACGTCGACCATCCGTTGACGCTGTATGCAGCCACCAAGAAGGCCAATGAGCTCATGGCGCACAGCTACTCATCGCTCTACGGGCTGCCGACGACGGGCTTGCGCTTTTTTACGGTGTACGGTCCCTGGGGGCGGCCCGACATGGCGCTATTTCTTTTCACGAAGAATATTCTTGAAGACAAGCCCATCGATGTCTTCAATCATGGCCGCCATCAGCGTGACTTCACCTACGTCGACGACATCGTGGGCGGTGTGGTGGCCGCGCTCGATCACACCGCTCAGCCGGACCCGTCATGGAATTCAGATCAACCCAACCCCAGCAGGAGCAGAGCGCCTTACCGCATCTACAACATTGGCAATCAACAGCCCGTCGAGCTGCTGAAATACATCGAAGTGCTCGAGCAATGCCTAGACCGCAAAGCAAGAAAAAATCTGCTCCCGCTGCAGCTGGGTGATGTGCCGGACACGTGGGCCAACGTCGATGAGCTGGTGGCCGACGTCGGATACCGGCCGAGCACCCCCGTCGAGGTAGGTGTACAGAAATTCATCGAATGGTATCGTTCATACTATCGTTGAGCGTGCGCGCCACGCGCCGGAAGTTTTGCCCATGACTCAGTTGATTTCCGCCACCCCCGCTTGGAAAGCGGTGGAGGCTCAGGCGCAATCCCTGTTGCGAACGAACATGCGCGAGTTGTTCGCGCAAGATACGCAGCGCTGGCGCCATTTCCAGCTTGAGGCGGATGGCTGGCTGCTTGATTATTCGCGGCATCGAATTTCGCGCGACGCTTGGAACGCGCTGCTTGCGCTCGCGCGTGCATCGAAGCTGGAAGAGCGCATCGATGCATTGTTTCGCGGCGATCCCGTCAACGTCACCGAGAACCGGCCCGCGCTGCACATGGCGCTGCGCTCGAGCTTTGCGGGGCCGCCGGAGGTTCAGCGCGAGGTACGCGAGTCGCGCGAGAAAATCGAAAAGTTCGTGGCGGCGATTCGCACGGGCGAGCAGCGCGGGCATACCGGCAAGCCTTTCAAGCACGTCATCAATATTGGAATCGGCGGCTCGGACTTGGGCCCCGTGCTTGCGTGCGATGCGCTACGGCATGAATGGAGCGGGGGCATCACGCCGCATTTCGTATCCAATGTCGATCGCACGCAATTTCAAGATCTCACGCGCCAGCTGGATGCGGCCGAAACCTTGGTCATCGTGTGTTCGAAAACTTTCGTCACCCTCGAAACTCAGTCGAACGCCAATGCCGTTCGCGATTGGATCGCCTCGACCCTGGGCCCTGCCGCAGTGCCGCAGCATTTCGTGGCCGTGTCCACCAATGCCGCGGCGATGGATGCGTTCGGCATTTTGCCGGATCGCCGCTTCACCATGTGGGATTGGGTGGGCG
>CAXTUB010000012.1:0-83912 GCA_964247385.1 uncultured Steroidobacteraceae bacterium
AAACAGGCGTGGTCCAATGGGCGGGTGGGGACTTTCGGGTGTTCTTCGAGCGGTGAGACCGAGATGCCCACGGCTAAGGCGAATCCGCCGAGCCTGAAGGCCATCGTCGCGATGGCGGCAGTGTCGGGGATCGGCGAGTTGCCCGGCTACGAGGACCGAGGGATTTTCTTCTCGGGCGGCGTGCCTGCGGTGGGGTGGGCCTATTGGTACCGGGGCGATGCGTACATCAACCATCCGAAGTTGCCGCGCGGCATTTCGCAAGCGGAGCGCGCCGCGCTGATCCGCACATTTAACGCCGACAGTCCCAACGTGATGTCCGGGAATGAAAACTCGCCCGAGCAGATTGAAGAAGGAGCCAGGTTTTTCAATCACCTGCCGACCAAGGACATTCTCATTGCCTACGGGGCGCCGCAGTCGGAGTGGAATCGGCTGATCACTCTGTCCGCGGACGATCCGCGCTGGAGCGAATATGATTTCTTCCGGACCGGCGACAACATCTCGGTGCCGGCGTTACACATGGGGAGCCTGCGAGACTATTCGGTGGGCACGATCAAGGCGTATGAGTACCTAGCCAAGAAGAATTCCAACCAATACCTGCTCCTGGATCCAGGTCGTCATTGCAATCAATTTCACAGCATTTTCCTGCCGGTGCCGGGCGAAAAGCCGGAGCCCAAAGACAACTATGACTATGCAGGAAACATCATCAAGTTTCTCAATCACTGGGTAAAGGACGATGGAAGTGGGACGTTTTCGATGCCGCACGTGCAGTATCGTGCGATCGAGTCGAGCACTTGGGAAAAGGCGAACGCCTGGCCCATTCCTGCCACCTACAAAACCTTGTATCTATCCAGCCAGGGCGATGCTAATGGCCCGAAAGCGGCCGGTGTTCTGTCGTTTGCCAAGCCCGGTCGGCAGGACTCGCAAGATCAATTTGCGAGCGATCCGATGAATCCCGTGCCTGCCAACGGAGGCGGCGTCACCGGCGAGACGCTCGATCAAACTGAGCTCGAGAAGCGCCCCGATATTTTGACCTATACGAGTCAACCGTTCGACAAGACAGTCAAGGTCGTGGGTCAGATCAAGGCGGCGCTTTATTTCTCGACCTCCGCGCGCGATACCGACATTGCGATCAAGCTCGTCGACGTTCACCCCGATGGCAAGGCCTACAATGTGGCCGATGCGATGCGGCGTTTGCGCTATCGGGATGGGATCGATAAGGCAGTTCTGGCCGAACCCGGCAAAGTGTATAAGGTCGAGTTCAACAACCTGGTCGTCGCCGCCCATTTCAATCCGGGGCATCGGCTACGCATCGAGATCTCCGGAGCCAACTTTCCCAACAATGAGCGTAACCTCAATACGGGCGGCAGAAATTTCGATGAGACTCAGGGCGTGGTTGCGCAGAACGTGGTTTATCACGGCGGCAAGTACTTATCGTCCATTGAAATCCCTGTCGTGAAGTAAATCACTGGGATGGAAGCTGATCTGCGCTGAGAAGTTGCGGTGTCGTCATATTCGAAGCAAGTACGCAATCGGCTCTTTAAGCTCAACTTCTAGTCTTTGTTGACGGAGGAGGTCGGTCGGCTCATGAAATTCAGGTGCCGGCCGACCGCTCCAACAATGCAAAACGCCACTGCTCTGGCCTGCTTGCATTTCAATTCCAGTAATCGATGAGCCGGTGCATGCGCGCAGCGCAGTGGTGCACACGATTCAAACTCTGCCTGGGCCTAGCATTGTTCCTCGGCGGATGGGGACGCTTGAGTGCGTTCGAAAGTGATGTTCATTTTGGCTTGACCCAATGGCTCGCACTGCAAGCGGGTTATGCTCCGGCAGACGCTGCGGCGATCGCGACTGGCGATCGCCGCGTGGATTCAGGCGACACCCACTTCATCGAGCTCGCATTCGACTATGCATGCGCTAATGCAGATAGCGCAGACTCTGTCTCCGTTCAAGCGCATCATTTTCCTTCTGATGCTCGTCTCCCCGCAGCGCCTGCCGCTCGGCTGGTCGCGGCAGGCAGCCCTTCAGCGTGGGCGAAGGTCAATGAATTAGCGGCCACACCTCCTGATCAAGTGAGCATCATGTTGCTCACATTCGGAGCCGCTTTACACCCGCTGCAGGATTCCTGGTCTAATCAGGGGGTACCGGATACTCCACAGCCTTTCGCAGGCGCCGTCCATTGTGATGCGAGCCTCACATGGGCGTCACCGGCGCTCCGCGGAGGCTGGGTTTCTCATCGGGCGGATCTTACTTGGCTCTGGCCAGAGGAAACTCTGGCGATGGCGGAAGCGACGTACAGAGCTCTACTTAATTATCCGCGTGGCTTGAGGCGGGTCCACCCGGCAATGCCGTGGAGTGCAATCGTTCCGCTTCTCCAGGGATTCATTCAGGCGCAAACGAAGACCGACAAAAAGCAATGGTTCGCCGCTCGCGGCATCATGGACGCATCCTTCCTGGACGGAGTGAGTCTGCGCGACGGAGCCGAGCGCTTCACTTCAACATGGCCTGGTTTGCGCTTGCCAAGTCTTGAAGATCTCCGATCTGGCCAGTGGGCGACCGATTCGGACCTACGCGATGACATGAGCCGATTCTTTGCTGATTGGATTGCGGCAGATCGACTCGATGTGTCGGCGCACCACGCTGCTGGAGCAAAGGCTCGAGCGGAAGGCCCAATCCGCTCGATGGGCTCGCGAGAGCTCGGTGCTCGCTTGAGGCTGTGGCGAGTGCGAGATCATGGCAAAGTCGCTGCCATGTTGCATCAGCACGGCGCCTTGACCTCGAGTCAGCTGGCTGAGGCGCAAAGGATTACGCGAGTTCAAAGCGATCTGGTAGCTTACGCAAATCCTGCCGAGGCATTTTTGCCGTTGCTGATCAAAACCCACAAAGGTTCAAATCTGACTCCTTTCTTCCTCGTCCCGCTTTCGCCTCCAACTTCGAGACTTCCACAGGCTCTGGTGGCGTTCAAATTGCGTCATGCGCCTTACGATACGGTTGCACTGGTCGTAGAGAAGGTGAATGCGTCGTGGCGCGTCATCTCCGTCGATGCAGTTGTCGAGCACTGAGAGGTCATATGCGCTCCTGGCTTTTCATGATTGTTGTGGGCGGGTTGCTCATCGGACTCTTCCTGATATTTCGGCTGCAGCGATTTCAAACACAAGACGTTCCGACCCCTCCGGCAGTGAGTCTGCGATCCGACTCGACGCATTCACTGGATCAGCAGAATGCGCCCATGGGAAGCGCATCTTCACCCGCGCCTATTATTTCAAAGGCAATGACGGAAGGCGCTGCTGGGCAAGCCAGGAGTCCCGCCGAAGTTTCGCCTCGTGAGTTCGACGTCAGAGTGTTGCATGGCAAGCGCGAGGCGGGTCCTTCCGTCATCAAGCTCATGCAAGGCGAGACGGTGACATTGCGGGTGACTTCGGATGTTTCGGATGACCTGCACCTGCATGGATACGATCTTCATCTCCATTTGAAGCCTAATGAGGCCGCGGCGCTGACGTTTGTCGCTGATCGAACCGGCCGCTTTACGTATGAGCTCCACCATGCGCGGCTCGAGCTCGGCGCCTTGGAAGTCTATCCTCGTTGAGCCTGCCTGAACGATGAGCACCCTCGCCCGGAAATTGACCCTGGCTCTAGGGTGCGTACTTGCGGCTCAGAACGTTGAGGCGCATTTCTTCGGTACAAGCTACTCGCTGCCCATCCCTTTTTGGATGTACGCATACGGCGCAACCGCTGCGTTGATCGTTTCCTTTGCGTTGGTCGGATATTTCGTCAATGCGGGCAGCATGCAGCGGAATTTTCAGACGCTGGATGCGAGTGACAGTCGCATATTTCGGGCGATATGCCACCCGGTAATCATTGCCGGCCTCCGGTTGATCAGCCTATTTGCATTTTTGATGGTCATCCTCACCGGGCTTTTCGGCAATCCCAGTGCCTATGACAACTTGAGCATGACTCTTTTCTGGGTCGCTTTTGCATTGGGCTTTACCTATCTGACCGCCTTCATCGGTGATCTATACGCCGTCATCAATCCGTTGCAGACCTTATGCCGTTGGTTTACCCACATAGCGCCGAAGAGTGCCGCCAGCCGCCGCGCATACCCGGCTTGGCTAGGATACTGGCCCGCGCTCACCTTATACATCCTATACATCTGGGTAGAGTTGTTCGGGCACACGGAGCCTCGCTCGCTCGCCACCATTTTAATTGCTTATAGCGCTGTCACTTTGGCTGGCGCCTGGATTTTCGGTGTCCAAGCCTGGATGCGTTACGGTGAGTTCTTTGCCGTCTTTCTGCGGCTCATTGCGAAGATGGCTCCCATTGAATACGGCCGCGGGGACAATGGGCGGCGTCAATTGCGCTTGAGACAGCCCTTCATTGGACTGGTCACTGATAAGGCGGAGAATTCAAGCCTCGTTCTTTTCGTGCTGTTCATGCTGTCATCGACAGCATTCGATGGTGCGCACGAAACGCTTCCGTGGGTGGGGCTGTTTTGGAAAGGCATTTATCCGCTCATCGAGCCTTTGGTTACGTCGTTGAGCAGGCAGCCCTACGCCGTTGCATCCAATCTATTCTATGGATGGCAATGGCTGATGCTGGCTATTTCTCCATTGATTTATTACGGCATCTATTCATTATTCATCGCTTGGACGAAAGTCATCACGCGCAGTGAGTTATCCGTCCGAGAATTAGGCGCGCGTTTTGCATTTACTCTGATTCCCATCGCCTTCGTTTACAACGTCACTCATTACTACACATTGCTGATCACCGAAGGTCCAAAGCTACTGACACTGGTGTCTGATCCCTTCGGCGAGGGGTGGAATCTCTTGGGAACTCGAGACCTCTCGATCCCGTTGATCATTCCGGGCGCCGGTTTTGTTTGGCACACACAAGTTTGGCTAATCCTCGTGGGCCACATCGTGAGCGTATACCTGGCGCACTTGCAAGCACTACAGATCTTTGGCAGCGGACGTCGAGCGACGCTCAGTCAAGTACCCATGCTGCTGCTCATGGTCATCTTTACCACGGTGGGGCTGTGGATCCTGTCGCTTCCAATCGGCAGTTGACCCCAAGCAACAGCGACCGCAAAGCCGGCCCGCATCCACTTGCAGGGGGCGCGAAGCGCTTTTATCATGTTGCGCATCAACGTTCAGCAATCGGGCTGATGTTTGTCCGCCGGTTATTCTAGCCGCATGAACTGTTGATTGCCCCGCCAACAAATTTTATGCGGCGGCGGAATTTCACGGAGTTTTCCCCTTTGCACACTGGCAAATTGTATATCGATGGCAAGATACTCGACGGCGATGCCGGCACATTCGAAGTGCGCAATCCTGCTACTGATACCGTTTTTGGAAAGGCGCCAATCTCGTCCGCAGAGCAGGTGAACTCTGCGGTGTGCGCCGCGGCGCACGCGCAAAAAAAATGGGCCGGCTTGCCCGATGTGGAGCGCAAGGAGGCGCTGCTTCGCATCGCCGAAGTCCTGGAAACGCATTCCGACGAACTGGCGCGCGCCATTACTCGCGAACAGGGGAAGCCCCTATTCGGGCCGGGAGCCCGTCTCGAGGTTCAAGCTTGCGTCAAATGGACCCGCGCGACGGCAGCACTGAATCTTCCGGTGGAGGTTGCTTTCGAAGATTCCACACGACGGGATGAAATTCACTGGAAACCCCTCGGCGTGATCGGCGCTCTTACACCATGGAATTGGCCGCTGATGATCGCAATTTGGCAAATCATCCCGGGCCTTCGCATGGGCAACACTGCGGTCGTCAAACCTTCGGAGTTCACACCGCTGTGTACGCTTCGCATGCTGCAGCTCATCGGCGAGGCTCTGCCGGCAGGTGTTCTAAATTCGATTTGCGGCGACGGTGCCGTGGGTCAAATGCTCACGCGCCACCCAGGCGTCCACAAAATCATGTTCACGGGCTCCTTGAGCACAGGCAAAAAAGTAGTCGCAGCGAGCGCAGAAACACTTGCGCGCGTTACGCTCGAGTTGGGAGGCAATGATGCCGCCGTCGTGCTCGAAAGTTGCGATCCCAAAGCCATCGCGGAGCCGCTCTTCTGGAGTGCGTTCGCCAACGTGGGGCAGACTTGTGCCTGTGTGAAGCGTCTGTATGTCCACGAAAACATCTACGAGCAAATGGTTGCCGAGCTTGCGGCCGTTGCCAAACGCATGCCGATGGGTGATGGAACTCAAGAAGGCGTCGTGTTGGGACCTATGCAGAACAAGAAGCAATTCGAGATTGTCTCTGCGCTCGTGGAAGACTCGAAGCGGCGCGGTGCGCGAATCGTGACGGGAGGAGATGCCCTGAAAGGACAAGGATATTTTTTTCCGATCACACTGGTGGCCGACATCGAAGACGATAGTTCGCTCGTCAAAGAAGAACAATTCGGGCCCGCGCTGCCCATTCTCAAGTTCAAGAGCGAGGCCGAGGCGATTGAACGGGCCAACAGTCTCGACGCTGCGCTAGGCGCATCGGTGTGGAGTGCCGATTCTGATGCCGCGATGCGCGTAGCATCTCAACTCGAAGCAGGAACTGTTTGGATCAACCAGCATGGGGCAATTCATCCGATGGTGCCATTCGGTGGTGCGAAGGGCTCGGGCTACGGTCTTGAGTTCGGAATCGAGGGTTTGAAAGCGGTTTCGCAGCCCAAAGTCATCAGCATCAAGAAATAGGAACCTTGCGGTTCTCAAGGTGACAAAGTCTTCACGCATCCACCTAGGAGTCGCTGCCTGTTCATATGACCGATCAGCAGCCCAATCCTCAGCGCGGCAGAAGGGGTGTCCGTCGACAAGGCGCCGCTTCAGTGGCTCCCTAATGTGGTCGGCCCTGTACTAAACTGTACAAACACCCAATGGTATGAGGCTGGGAAGACGTTATGAAAAAGGCTTCGTCAAATGCAAATGGTCTCATTACGCGTCGAACGATGATTCAAACAGCCGGCGTGGCGTCTCTAGCCGCGCCGCAGTTATTTCGGCGCGCTCATGCCATGGCTCCGGAATCATCGGCTGCTGCTCGTGAATATCAGTTTCTCAATGATCCCGATCGAGCCGCAATCTCGCGCGCATCCATACACGGCGGAAAAGGCGAAATTGACGTCAAGTTTTTTTTCAGCGAAGCATTCGACTCGACGTCTAAACCCGCCGTCTTGCTGATTTACGATATTCCGCCGGGCGCCAGTGAAGGTGTCCACACCCATCATGTGGGTGACACGAAAGAAGGCTCGTTCGACGAGTTTTATTACATCTTGCAGGGCAAAGGCGAGATGAAAATCGCGGGCAAGCCGGTCGCGGTTGCTCAAGGGGATCATATTTTTACGCCCAACGGCATTTCCCACGGAATCGAGAATACTTCGAAGGAAGGCAATCTACGGGTTTATCTCGTAGCCCTCATCCGCGCATAGCCGCAGCGCCGCGCTGCTTTCACGATCGTTCCGTCGGCAAATGTTGGCGAGCATGAGTCGCTCAACTCAAGGTTTGCGCCATGAACATGTCGCCGTTGACCTGAGGCTCTGCGCGGGTGGCTTCGGTTGGCAGCTGCGAAACGCGTCCAGCCCGAGGCGATTTGACGGAAGGGCTGTGCTTGGCATATGGTGCGGTTCCAAGTCACATGACTTATCTTCGCAGGTACCCTGCATTGCTTTGGAATGGCTGAGGCTCTGGAGCTCTGAAGCGCCGGCATGCGTGAAGGCCTGATCATCCTCGTTCTCGGCACCGCTGATACCAAAGCGGATGAATTGCTGTTCATCAAGAAGTGCATCGAACGGGAAGGGGCTGCTGCGCAGATCATGGATGTCGGGGTGCTGGGCCAGCCGCCATTTCGTCCGGAAATTGCCAACTCGGACGTCGCGGCCGCGGCTGGAACCACCATCGCGGATATCGTCGCGCTGGGGGATGAAAACGAGGCCATGAAAGTCATGGCGCACGGTGCGGTCGCGCTAGCCGTCACTCGGTATCAGCAAGGCCAAGTGCACGGTGTCCTCGCTTTGGGTGGCACCATGGGTACCGACCTTGCGCTGGATGTCACTGCGGCGCTGCCGTTGGGAATGCCGAAGTTCATCGTCAGCACGGTGGCCTATTCACACTTGATTCCGCCGGAGCGATTGGCTCCCGACCTGATGATGGTTTTGTGGGCGGGCGGCTTGTATGGCCTCAATTCGATTTGTCGATCGATACTCAGCCAGGCCGCAGGGGCCGTGCTGGGCGCATGCAGCGCCATCGAGCACTCGATCGAGGAACGCCCCGCCGTTGCAATCGGCGGTTTGGGTAAGTCTTGCCTCAGCTACATGGTTGACCTCAAACCTGCGCTCGAGAAGCGTGGATTCGAGGTCGTGGTGTTTCATTGCACGGGAATGGGCGGACGCGCCATGGAGGCTCTCATCGAGCAACGCGCTTTTTGCGCGGTGTTTGATTTCGCTTTGTGCGAGCTGTCCAATTATGTTCATGGCTCGGTGGTGAATGCGGGTGCATCGCGGCTCGAAGCGGCGGGCGCTGCGGGAGTTCCCCAAATCGTGGCGCCAGGTGCCAGTGACATGGTGGATGTTCAGGCGTGGGCGCCGCTCCCAGCGCGCTATGAGGGGCGTCCTTATCATGCCCACAACCGGCTGATCGGCTCGACCATCACGACGTCGGCGGAACGGCGCGAGATTGCGCGTTACGTTGCCGGCAAACTGAACGTCAGCAAAGGACCCACCGCTTTCTTGCTGCCTCGTCGAGGCGTCCACGCTTGGGACCGTCCGGGCCAGGCGTTGCATGACGCCGAGGCGCACGCGGCCTACTGCGATGAGTTTCGCAAGTGTCTCAAGCCGCCAATCACCGTGCATGACCTCGACATGCATATCAACGATGAGGCGTTCGTGGACAAATCCTTGGCCATCTTCGATGACTGGGTAGCGAAGGGATTGATCAGGACGGATGGCTCGGGTGCCGGCAGACAACGCGCATGACGCGCCTGCCGGAAAGAACGCAAATCGTAGTGATTGGCGGCGGGATCATCGGAGCCTCAGTGCTTTATCATCTCGCAAAGAATGGCCTGAGCGACGTCGTGTTGTTGGAGCGGGACCGTTTCGCGAGCGGCACGACTTGGCATGCGGCGGGTATCGTCGGTCAACTTCGCGACTCGAAAGCGCAGACTGAGCTTGCGCAGTACACGACGGCGCTGTTTCAGTCTCTGGAAGAAGAAACGGGTCAAGCGACGGGATATCGGGAGAACGGCTCGATCTCGGTCGCCTTGACGCAGACTCGGCTTGAGCTGATCAAGCGCAACATTTCGGCCTCGCGGCGAATGGGGGTGGAAGCCCGGTTTTTATCCCCGGCGGAGCTCAAGGAAGTTTGGCCGCTGCTGCGCACGGATGATGTTCTTGGCGCGCAGTTTGTTCCGTCGAACGGTCAAGTCAATCCTCTGGATGTGACGACGGCCTTGATCAAGGGAGCCCGTCAACGTGGCGCCACGGCCTTCGAGAATGTGCCTGTCGAGAAGCTCTTGATCAGCGAGCGAAAAGTGATTGGCGTCAGAACCGCCGAAGGAGACATCGCCTGTGAGCGTGTGCTGCTCGCAGGGGGTATGTGGACTCATCGATTCGCGAAAGAATTCAACGTCGCGATACCGCTACATGCAGCGGAGCATTTCTACATTGTCACTGAACCGATTCCTGAGCTTTCTCGGAGCACCCCGATCCTGACCGTTGCCGAGGAGCGTGCTTATTACAAGGAGGATGCGGGTAAGCTCCTGGTAGGCGGTTTCGAAGCGCTCGGCAAGGCTTGGCCGAGCGCGGGAAGTGAAATTCCCCAGAAGTTTTCCTTTCAGGAACTGCCGCCCGACATGGAGCAAATGGAGCCCATCCTTTCGCTCGCGTTCAATCGCGTCCCGGCACTGCAGAGCGCGGGAGTGCAGTTGTTCTTCTGCGGTCCCGAAAGTTTCACGCCGGACGGCCGCGCCTACATGGGGCCCGTCAGCGAAGTGCGCGGACTCTTTGTGAGCGCAGGCTTCAATTCGAACGGCATCCTTTCTTCGGGGGGCGCCGGCAAGGTGATGGCGCAATGGCTGCTCACAGATCTCCCACCAGTCAGCATGGGCCAGCTCCATGCGCAGCGGGCCATGCCGTTTCAGGCGAACACACGGTATTTGCGCGAGAGAATTCCGGAATCGGTCGGGATGCACATGACGTTGCATTGGCCCGGGCATCAATTTGCGACGGCGCGCGGCATACGACACTTCCCGTTGCACGATCGACTGGTCAGCGCCGGCGCGGTAATGGGTGAGCGTGTGGGTTGGGAAGTGCCGCTGTACTTCGATGAGCCCGGCGCTCGACTGCCGCATGAGCCAAGTTTCGGCCATCAAACGTGGTTTGCAAACGTGCAGGAAGAAAGTCGGGCGGCGCGAGATCACGCCGTGCTCATCGATCAATCCTGCTACGGCAAGCTATTGATTGCGGGCCGAGACGCTGAGAAGGCGCTCAATTACATCTCCGCGAACGATGTCGCGGTTCCCATCGGACGATCCGTCTATACGCACTGGCTCAATGAGCGCGGCGGCGTCGAAGCCGATCTCACCATTACCCGGCTTGCGGATGACGAGTTTCTCGTCATCACGGGCCACCCCAGCCAGATTCGAGATCGGGCGTGGTTCAGCGCCCGCGTCCGCAAGGAATGGAACGTGCAGTGCCACGACGTCACGGCAAATTACGCCATGCTCGCGCTCAGCGGACCTCGCTCGAGAGAGATTCTGCAGGCGCTCACCGATGCCGATGTCTCAAATGAAGCGTTTCCCTTTGGTAATGCTCGCTTGATTGATGTGGGCTTTGCGCGTTTATGGGTTTTGCGAAGGTCTTTCGTGGGCGAGCTCGGCTACGAGCTCTATCCAACCACCGAGTTCGCGCGGCACGTTTATGATGAGCTGCTCCGAGTCGGCACGCCGCTTCAACTTCGGCATGCGGGGTTCCTCACCATGAACCACTGTCGACTCGAGTCTGGGTTCGTTCATTTAGGACACGACGTTGGCGAGGATGACACCCCATTCGATGCGGGTCTGAAGTTTGCAGTCGCGATGGATAAGCCGGATTTCGTGGGCAAGGAGGCCCTGCGTCGCCAGCTTGCGGCCGGGCCGAATCAAGTGCGGTTGGTCAATGTGCGGCTCCGTTCCGCAACGCTCGAACGGGGACCCTACCTCCTGCGAAACGAGCCCATCTGGTCAGGCCGGGAATTGGTGGGCTATGTAACCTCCGGAGGCTGGGGCTTCAGGGTAGATGCTTCCCTCGGCATGGCATCCGTCAAACGAAGCGAAGGAGTGACCGCGGACTGGCTGGCTCGAGGAGACTTCGAAGTTGAAATCGCCAGTGAGCGTCATGGCGTGGAGCTGCAAATCCCAAGCTTCTACGATCCCAAGAAGCAGCGCCTCAGAAGCTGAGATCGCGGCTCCAGCCGAGGTTACATGCGCGCTGAGCTCGCTCAACTCGTCGATCATCAATACCTGACGCTGTTCGAGCCGGTAAAAATCGGCCCGAAGGTTGCGCCAAATCGCTTTTTTGCAGTTGCGCATAGCCTTGGTATGGGCTACTCGCAGCCGCATGCCTCGGCAGCGTTGCGTGCCATGAAAGCCGAGGGCGGCTGGGGGGTGGTTTGCACCGGCGTCGTGGAGATCGACGAAACCACCGACATGATGGGCCATCAGAACGATCGGCTATGGGATGAGGATGATGTTGCGTGCCACCGTCTCACAACCGATGCCATCCACGTGCATGGCGCTCTTGCCGCGATTGAGCTCGCGCACTTAGGGCTTGGAGCCCGTAATCTCTTCAGTCGAGTACCCATCCTGGGGCCTTCGAGCCTGAAGTGCACGTCGGCCTATGTGCCCTCGCAATCCGTCGAAATGACCTTGGAGGATATCAGCCGATTTCGCGCTGCGCACCGCGCAGCGGTGTCGCGCTCTATCGATGCGGGATACGACATCGTTTATGTTTATGCCGCCCATGATCGAGCGCTGCCGATGCATTTCCTTTCCGGTCGATACAACACCAGGGAAGACCACTATGGAGGCTCGATCGAAAACCGCATGCGCCTGCTGCGCGAGCTCATCGAAGACACCATCGAAGAGGTGGCGGGTCGGGCCGCGGTTGCCGTGCGTTTCGCGGTGCATGATTTTTCCGGCACGCTCAGCCTGGAAGGGGAGGGCAGGCCTGTTCTTTCGGCGCTGGGAGAGCTTCCCGACCTGTGGGATGTCAACGTCAGCCCATGGTCGTTTGATTCCTCCACGGCTCGTTTTGACGACGAGGGGTGGCAAGAGCCTTACGTATCCTTCGTCAAAGGCTTGACGAGTAAGCCCGTGGTGGGCGTGGGGAGGTTCACTTCGGCCGATGCGATGGTCTCGCAGATCAAACGCGGCATCATTGATTTCATCGGCGCTGCGCGTCCCTCCATTGCCGATCCGTTCTTACCGAATAAAATCCGGTCCGGTCTCATCGGCGAGATTCGCGAGTGCATCGGCTGCAATGTGTGCGCGTCCACCGAGATGTACGGTGTGCCGATCCGATGCACGCAAAATGCGGTGATCGGCGAGGAATGGCGTAAGGGTTGGCACCCGGAAAAAATTCCGCGCTTCGATGTTGAGTCGTCGGCGCTCGTCGTGGGAGCGGGTCCGGCCGGAATGGAAGCGGCGTTGAGCCTGGCGCGCCGAGGCCTGCACGTGACGTTGGTTGAATCGAGCGCGGAAATAGGCGGACGCATCACTTGGGAATCGAGACTTCCGGGCTGCGCTTCATATGCGCGCGTTCGTGACTACCGTCTGAATCAGCTGCGGGTGATGCCTAACGTGACCATCGCTTGCAATTCGCGTGTCACGGCGGATGACGTGCTGGAGTTTGGAGCGACGCACGTATTCATTGCGACCGGATCGAGCTGGCGGCGTGATGGCGTCGGTTCCGCCACGCCGGCGGGTATTCCAGGAATCGAGACCGCCGCTGCGGAGTGGCTTCTCACACCGGAGACGTTGATCGAGCGGATCTCGAGCAATCGCGCCATCACTGGCCCGGCTCTCGTGTATGACGATGATCATCACTACATGGGACATTCGATCGCGGAGCTGCTCAAGTCCCGCGGAATCGATGTCTTGCTGGTGACTCCGCTGGCCAACATTTCGCAATGGTCTTACTACACTCTGGAGCTCCGCCGCGTCGAGCAGCGCTTGGCGCGCGCCGGTATACCCATTCTTTGCAATGATCGCATTGCCAAGATTTCAGGAAGCCGCGTTCGGTTGAGCTCCGATGCGCCGGGTTCATGGCGCGAGCTTGGGTGCCTGGTCTGCGTAACGCTGCGCACACCTTTGTCAGGACTGACCGCCGAGCTGCTGGCGCTCGAGCTTCGCTGGGCAGATCACGGAATTTCTTCCGTGCGCGGCATCGGCGACTCTGTGGCGCCCGGGACAGTGGCCGCCGCTGTCTATTCCGGAGCGCTCGCCTCGCGCGACCTGGGCGAGCCGTTCCCGGGCCGCTTCCGTCGGGAGCGTGTGATGCTGTGATGCGTGGTTGCAAGAGAGGCGTGGTTGCAAGAGAGGCGAAGGATGCGCCATCAATTGCAACACGCCGACCAACACGGTAAGGTGTCGCCAAGTCACATGACTTTTTTACAGTCAACCATGACATACCCCAAGCTCTCTCTGTACATCAATGGCCATTGGGTCGAGTCCACGAGCAGTGGAAGTTTGCCGGTCGTCAATCCGGCCAACGAATCTGAGTTAGGCCGTTTGCCCATCGCGGGTGAAGGCGAAATCGCCGCAGCGGTCGCGGCGGCTCAAGGCGGCTTTGCGAAATGGTCGCGGATGCTGCCCATTGAGAGGTATCGCATCATGACTGCCGCAACCCGCTTGCTGCGTCAGCGGGCCGACCATATCGCGGAGATTCTCACGACGGAACAAGGGAAGCCGTTAGCGGAGTCGAAGCGTGAGGTTCTGCTGGCTGCAGACATCATCGACTTTTTGGCCGAAGAGGCCAAGCGATTGCCGATCCGAGGCGTGCCCGCGCGAACTCCAGGCATCATCTCGCAGACCGTGCACAGGGTGCCCGTCGGTCTCGTCGCCGCCTTCACACCTTGGAATTTTCCTGCCAACCTCCCGGCCCGCAAAATTGGCGGAGCACTCGCGGCGGGATGCAGCGTGATTTTAAAGCCTGCTGAAGAGACTCCTGGCACGGCTCTGGAAATCGCGCGAGCATTTGCAGATTCGGATTTGCCTCCGGGCGTGCTCAACCTGGTGGCCGGCCGGCCGGCTGAGATTTCACGAGCGCTCATCGAAGATCCACGGATCGCAAAAGTTTCTTTCACGGGGTCGGTTCCGGTGGGAAGGCAGCTGGGCGCACTGGCATCGAGGCACCTCAAGCGGTACACCGCAGAGCTCGGCGGTCATGCTCCGGTGATCATTGGGCCCGACATCAACCCCGATTCAGTTGCACCGGTGTGCGTTGCCGGAAAGTTCAGAAACGCGGGCCAAGTGTGCGCCTCGCCGATCCGATTCTTGGTCTCGCGCTCCTCTGTAGATCGATTCCGCGATGCATTCGTCGCGGGCGCCAAAGCGCTCAGAGTAGGTGCGGGCGTCGACCCGGCCACTCAAATGGGGCCGCTCATTCACGAGCGCCGGATGAAAGATATTCTCGATTTCGTCGCCGACGCACGCGCGCACGGTGGCCAAGTATTGTGTGGCGGAACGCGGCTCGGCGAGCGAGGCTTCTTCGTCAGCCCAACCGTCATCGAGGGGGCGTCTGCAACGGCGCGCGTACAGAGCGAGGAACCGTTCGGCCCCATTGCCTTGATCGATGCGTACGATGACGTCGAAGAGGCGATACAGCGCGCAAACTCCGTTCAGTACGGTTTGGCGGCCTACGCGTTCACTCATGACTTGGCCCTTGCTCACCGCTTCCAGGAAGAGCTGCAGGCTGGCATGGTGGGTATCAATCATTTCGGCATATCTCAACCCGAGACGCCCTTTGGTGGAGTGAAGGACAGTGGGTTTGGATCTGAAAGCGGCCTGGAAGGCCTGCTGGCCTACACCGATGTAAAGCTTGTGAGCGTTGCCGCGTGACCGCGCCGCGAGCTCTTCTGCTCGACTTTGGCAGTGTCGTCGGTATTTCAGTGTTCGAGCGGCATCGTGACACGGAAAAGGCACTGGGCCTTGCAGAGAATGCTCTCAAATGGCAAGGCGCAATGAATCCCGAGACCGACTCTCTATGGCGGCAGATGCAGCGGGACGAGATTTCGGAGCGAGACTACTGGGCGATCCGAGCTCGAGAAGTCGGAACCGCGGTGGGCGAGCCTGACTGGGACGTGACCACTTTCCTTCGGCGCACCCGACAAGCAGAGCCCGAAGCTGTGATTCGCAAGGAAATGCGCGGCCTGATCAGCGAAGCGCGCAACCGCGGTATTCGACTCGGCATCTTGTCCAACGAACTGGAGCTGTTCTATGGCGCCGACCTGCTGGGGCGCATGAATATTTTGCAAGAATTCGATGCAATCGTTGACGCCAGCACGACCGGAATACTGAAGCCAGAACCGCGAGCCTACGAGTTGGCGATCGAGCAACTGCGCGTGCCCGCAGGCGAGATTCTGTTCGTGGATGACCAGCATCGCAACATTGTCGGAGGGGTCAAGGCCGGGTTGCAGACTCACTATTTCGATCTTCGCGACGTGAGCGGTAATCTCGAAGCCATTGCGGCGCGACTGCGTCTTTCGCAGAGGTACTTTGCATGAGCAAGATGTCGATCGCCGAACTGAAAGAGGCGAACGCTCGCAGCCTGTGGCATCCCATGGCTCATCCCAAATCGATGAGGGCGACCCCGCCGGACATCATTGTCCGTGGCGAGGGCAGTTGGATCTGGGACATCGATGGGAAACGTCTCGTCGATGGAGTTGCTGGATTGTGGACGGTCAATCTCGGCTTTGGGCGTCGTGAGATTCGCGATGCAATTATTGAACAGCTCGATGAGCTGGCCTATTTCAACGTGTTCAGAGGCACCACACACCCTCGCGCGATCGAGCTCTCTGAACGCGTCGTTCAATTGATGAAGCCGGATGGAGTCAGCGCGGTGTTTTTCAGCAATGGCGGCTCGGATGCGGTTGAGGGTGCGCTGAAGCTGGCCCGTCAATACTGGAAAATCCGCGGAGAGGTGGATCGCACCAAGTTCATCTCCCTTCGGCAGGGATATCACGGGGTGCATTTCGGCGGCATGAGCGTCAACGGAAACACGAACTTCCGCCGGCCTTACGAGCCGCTCCTGCCGGGCTGTTTTCACGTAGACACTCCTTGGGTGTATCGAAATCCCTATACCAAAGATCCCATGCGCCTGGGCGAGATATGCGCTGAGCTGCTCGATCGCGAAATCAGTTTCCAGGGACCGGACACAGTGGCCGCCTTCATTGCAGAGCCGGTCCAGGGCGCCGGTGGCGTCATCGTGCCGCCGCCGAATTATTGGCCCCTGATACGGCAAGTGTGCGACAAGCATCGCGTTCTGTTGATTGCGGACGAAGTCGTCACCGGATTTGGACGCACGGGCCAGTTGTTTGGAACTCGCCTATGGGGAGTCCAGGCCGATATGTGGTGTCTTGCCAAGGGCATCTCCGCCGGTTACGTGCCGCTTGGAGCAACGGCGCTCTCAGAGCGTGTGGCTCAGGTGTTTGCTGATTCCGACCCGGCGCTCGGCACCATCACCCATGGCTACACGTTCAGCGCGCACCCCGTGGCTGCGGCGGCAGGGCTCGCTGCGCTCGACATCTTGGCGCGGGAGGATATCGTCGGCAACGCGGCGCGTGAGGGCAAGTACCTCAACGATCGTTTGGCGGATATTGCGCGCCGGTCGAAGCTCGTGGGCGATGCACGCGGCGTGGGCCTCATGGCTTGCTTGGAGCTGGTCGCAGACAAAGCGACCGGCAAACCGCTTCCACGCGGCGCTGCGGTGGTCAATCAGGTAGCAAGAGAAGCCTATGCGCGCGGAGCGATGGTGAGAACCTCGGGTGGAAACATCATCTTGTCGCCGGCGCTGACCATCGAGCGCAAACAGGTGGAGCTCTTATGCGATGCGCTTGAACAGGCGATCTTTGCTGCGGAGAGATCAGCATGAGCGGTGGTGGAAAGTTGGGCGTATGGCAGCTCTTCGGAGCGGCCATCGGGGTCATCGTTGCGCAGATCAGCATGATTTCGCTGACGCAGGGCGTCGGCATCGGTGGCTGGGGTTTCCTTGTAGCGATGACTCTTGCCTTTCTCATCGCTTGTGCGAATGCGATGGCATACGCCGAGATGGCTCTCATGATGCCGAGCGCCGGAAGCCTGAGCCGCTATGCAGAAGTCGCGCTTGGGGATTTTCCTGCGATTCTTCTGGTATTTGCTGGTTACATCGCTCCGGCGATTTTTGGACTGCCCGCTGAGCTCATTCTTGCGGATCGTATTCTGAGTGCATCCATTCCGCTGCACGTGCCGGCTTTCACTTGGCCGGTACTCATCGTGGTGGTCTTCACGGCACTCAACATTTTTGGCACGGATCTTTTTGCGCGAGTGCAGACGGCGCTGAGTTTCATGGTGCTCATCTTCTTGGTGACGACCGGGCTGGTCGCCTTGTCCGGTCACGCCGCCTCTCCCGCCTTCAACAATGCACAGGAAGGATTTTCCAATCTCGCGCATAGCCCTTCTATTCTGAGCATGGTGGCGTTGGCATTTTGGGTGTTCGTTGGCTCGGAGTTTGTAACCCCTCTGGTGCCCGAGGCGAGCAATGCAAACCGCGATCTGCCCAAGGCAATGGTCGGCGGCCTGATCACCATCTTCATTGCTCAGATATTATTTGCATTGGGCAGCGCGTTCGTATTGCCGCGCGAGCAGGTCGTGTTTTCAGTCACCCCCCATTGGGATTACGCCATCGCCACCTATGGACCATCCGCACGAATCTGGTTCGCCGCGCTCGCCCTGATTGCAACTGCAAGCCTGATTAACACCGTCGTGGCATCCATCCCTCGAATGTTATGGGGGATGGCGCAAAATGGCCAAGTGTTCCCGATTTTTAAATATCTCCACCCGCGCTTCAAGACTCCGATCGTGGGAATTTTGTTCGTGGGGTGCCTGCCGCTCGTTGGGCTGTGGTGGACACACGGAGACGCTCAGTCGATTTTGCCGCAGATGGTGGCCGCCTCGGTCGCTTGGCTGTTGGCTTATGTTCTGGCGCAAGTATCGCTCGTGATACTGCGCCGCCGCTATCCCAACGCGCCTCGCGCATTTCGGATGCCGGGATCCCCGGTGATTCCGGTTTTGGCGATTCTCGGAATGCTCTATGTCATTGCTCATAGTGCGCCGACACCGGAGATGGCCCCACAAATCGCTAAATATGCGATTGCCGTCTTGGCCCTCTTTGCCCTCGTAGGTGCCGTCTGGGTAAAGTTCGTGATGCATCGACGACTGTTTCAACCCAGGCCACTCGATGCTGCGCGCGGAGCCGCGTAGGCGCCTATGGATAGAACGCACATTCGCGGTTTGGTGGAGCGAGAGCAGCGGATGTTCGCGGAACGCCACCCCCGATCGCGCGAAAGCTTTGAGCGCGGCAGCGAGCACTACCTGTATGGTGCACCTTCCCACTGGATGCGCCGTTGGTCGGGCGGTTTTCCGCTGTACGTGGAACGCGCTTCGGGTGCCCACATCCACTGTATCGACCATCACGACTACGTAGATTTCTGTCTTGGGGACACGGGTGGGATGTGCGGACACGGGCCGCCTGCGGTTACGACAGCGGTCTCTCGCCAGTTGTCGGCCGGCGCAACATTCATGTTGCCCACAGCCGATGCGAGCTGGGTTGGAGAGGAGTTGGCGCTCCGTTTTGGACTGCCTTACTGGGGGTTCACGACGTCGGCAAGCGATGCCAACCGTGCTGCCATTCGCATTGCGAGAATGCTGACTGGCCGAGATCGGGTGCTGGTTTTCAACGGTTGCTACCACGGCTCGGTAGAAGAAGCACACGTGGCGTTGCATGGCGGCGTGGTCACGCTGCGTAATGGCATACACCCCAACGGCTTCGATCATGCGCGTCTGTCGAAGGTGATCGAGTTTAATGATGTGCCGGCATTGGAAGCTGCGTTGGCTACCGGAGATGTCGCATGCGTGCTGACTGAGCCCTGCATGACGAACTATGGAATGATCGAGCCGCTGCCGGGCTTCTTGCAGAATCTTCGTGCGTTGACCCGGCACGCCGGAACGCTTCTCATCTTGGACGAGACTCACACCATTTCCGCTGGGCCGGGCGGCTATACCGCTCGGGACGGACTGGATCCTGACCTCTTCGTCATCGGTAAAGCGATCGGCGGCGGCATTCCGCTCGGTCTATATGGCGCCAGCGAAGACGTCGCTCACGCGCTTTGGAATCAAGTGCCCAAGGTCAACCCAATCAAGGTTCGGCAGAGCTCGCATTTGGGGTTTGGAGGCACTTTGGCGGGTAGTGCCCTACAGGTCGCCGCCGTGAAAGCCGTGCTCTCCGAGGTTCTGACCGTTGAGAACTTCGATCGCATGATCGGCAATGCGCAGAAGCTGGCGCGAGAGGCTCAAAGCGCGAGTCAAGCGCATGGCTTTTCGTGGCAAGCGGTACAGGCGGGAGCGCGGGTCGAAATCATGTGGTCCGCGAATCCACCGCGGAATGCCGCCGAGTTCAGCGAGACGCGCGATTCGGATCTCGATGCGCTGCTGCATTTGTATGCTCTCAATCGAGGGGTTGTCGTGACACCTTTTCACAATATGTTTCTCATGTGCCCGGCAACTTCCTCTTCAGACGTGGAGCGATTTATCGGCGTGTTCACCGCGTTGTGCGCGGAACTTTCAACCAATGCCGCGCAGTTATCTGCGTGAGTGCTTTCCGCCTTGAGGGTCGGGTCGCGCTGATCACTGGAGTTCGCGAGGGGATCGGCTCCGAAGTCGCGCTGCGATTCGGCAATGCAGGAGCTCGGCTCGTACTTGCGAACCGCACGATCGAAGAAGCAGATCGAATTGCCCATCAGTTGTCTCGGTTGGGCATCGAGGTGCGCACCGTGCCCTTCAAAGCAGATCCACTGAGTGCGCGGCAAACTGTGGAGTCAGCAGTCAAGGCGTTCGGAACGCTCGACATCCTGCTGCACAATGCGGGTGGATGTCCCTGGATGAGTCTGGATGACTTGACCCCGGAGATTCTCAACGACACCCTGGCGGTCAATCTAGGGTCTTGCTTCTGGTTGACGCAAGCGGTCTTGCCTCACCTTCGCGCACGCGGCCAAGGACGCATTCTGTTCACTTCTTCGATCACGGGCCCACGCGTCGCGATGATCAATGCAGCCCACTATGCGGCTGCCAAGGCGGGCGTCAACGGATTCATTCGCGCCGCTGCAATGGAACTGGCGCGCGATCGCATCACGGTCAACGGCGTGGAACCGGGGTTCGTGGCGAAAGGCCGCGGGCGTTTGAGCCAAGAGGATGTTCGAGCGCAGATCGAGCGCTACATCCCTCTAGGGCGAATGGGGGCCGCCGGTGACGTCGCGGCCGCATTTCTCTTCCTTGCCAGTGAAGAAGCAAGCTGGATCACCGGCCAAACCCTGGTCGTAGACGGGGGCAGTACGTTGCCCGACAGCGGCTACGCGATGCAAGAGCAGTGGTGAGCATGCAAGTCGACAAAGCACAGCGTCGCCTGGAGACCCGAGGAGCCATTGTCGTCGGCGGCGCCACCGGCATTGGCGCGGCAACCGTACGACGTTTACGGCAGGAGGGCGCCGCGGTCTTGGTTGCGGGCCTTTCGACTGATCCCTTGAGCCAAGTGGCTGCGGAAACGGGAGCTCTTCCCGTCGTGTGTGATGTGACTGATGAAGCTCAGGTGCGCAATCTAGCGCAGCTTGCAGCGCAGCGTCTGCAAAGCATCGACATCCTGGTCAATGCCGCTGGCATCGTCATTGCAGACGATGCCGCATCGATTGAAGATCGACACTGGGCCAAAACAATGGATGTCAATTTGACCGGGACGATGCGGGTCTGCCGCGCATTGATTCCTGCCATGGCACGTCGCGGCGCCGGCGCTATCGTGAACATTGCGTCGGTCGCCGCATTCAATGCGACCTCCGGCTCGGCCTCGTATGCGGCGAGCAAAGCGGGAGTGATCGCCCTGACTCGGTCCATTGCGAACCGATACGGGGAGCAGGGCATTCGTGCCAATTGCATCTGCCCGGGTTGGGTGCGCACTCCAATGAGCACACAAGAAATGGCGGAGCGGGCTCAAGCGGCGGGGACGACTCTGGATCATGAATTTGCCCAGGTGGCGGCCCGTAACGCGCTGCAAAGAGTGGCGGAACCTGACGAGATCGCCTCGGTAGTCGTCTTCCTCGCATCTTCGGATGCCAGTTTTATGACGGGAGCCACCCTCATCGTGGATGGTGGAGCACGCACGCCCGCGGCAGCCAAGGCCTAGCATCAGGTCGCCATCAAACCGTCCAAGGGGCAGCCCTATTCACCTCGATCGAGTATCGATCTAGAGCTTTCGCCAAAACGTCGCGATCTAATTGCTGACTGTCCGCAAGACTTGACAAGGCTGCGATGGCGATGTGTTTTTGATCGACCTCAAAAAAGTCGCGCAGCGCAGCCCGCGTGTCACTGCGGCCAAAACCATCGGTGCCGAGCGCTGTGAACGGCGCTCGCACGTATGCAGCAATGAGCTCAGGATAGGCTCGGACGTAGTCCGATGCTGCGATCACCGGCGCGCTGCCAGGCAATAAACGCCTGAGATGGCTGACCGTTGGCGGCGCGAGAGGATGGTGACGGTTACTGCGCTCCGCCGCTCGCGCGTCCCGCGCTAGCTCGCTGAAACTGGTTACGCTGTAGATCTCACTCGCTATGCCAAAATCCTCGATTAGCAGATCAGCGGCGCCGATGACCTCTCTCAAAATGCATCCCGAGCCCATCAGCCTGACACGACATGCGGAGTCCGACGGTCCGCGAGTGCTGAGACGGTACATGCCCTTGATGATGTCGGACTCGCTGCCCGGTGTTAAGGAGGGCTGCTCAAAGTTCTCGTTCATTACAGTCACATAGTAGAATTCGTCGCGCTGCGACTCCATTAACGCGCGCATTCCGTAATCCAAGATCACTGCAAGCTCACAGGCGTAGGCCGGGTCATATGCGCGGCAATTGGGAACCGTGGCTGCTATCACGTGACTGCTGCCGTCCTGGTGCTGCAGACCCTCGCCGCCCAGAGTCGTGCGGCCTGCCGTGGCGCCGAGCAAAAACCCTCTCGAGCGTTGATCAGCTGCAGCCCAAATCAAGTCGCCGACTCTTTGAAAGCCGAACATCGAGTAATAAATGTAGAAAGGCAGCATGGCCACCCCATGCACGCTGTAGGAGGTCGCTGCGCTTACCCAAGAGGACAAAGCGCCAGCTTCATTAATGCCTTCCTCGAGCAGTTGTCCGGACTTGCTTTCTCGATAGGCAAGCATCGATTTCGCATCTTCGGGCTCGTATAGCTGCCCAAGCGGCGAATAGATGCCGATCTGCCTGAACAGATTGTCCATGCCAAAGGTACGTGCTTCATCCGCCACGATGGGCACGATCCTTGGGCCCAGCGTCTTATCGCGCAAGAGCGCTCCCAACATGCGCGCCGCCGCCATGGTCGTGGACATCGACTTGTTTTCAGAAGCAATGGCAAATCTTGCGTAGCTGTCGAGAGGTGGTACGGCAACCGCTTCAGCCACGCTGCTCCGAACTGGCATGTTGCCGCCAAGCGCTGCGCGCCTCTCCAACAGGTAAGACATTTCCGCGCTGTCCACAGGCGGCTTATAGAATTCGAGCGCATCGACTGCTGCATCTGAGATTGGCAGGCGGAAGCGGTCTCGAAAAGCTCTGAGCGCAACGATGTCCAATTTCTTTGATTGATGCGACTTCATTCGCGATTCGCCGGCGTCGCCCATCCCATAACCTTTCTTCGTCTTGACAAGGACGACGCTTGGCTTCCCCTTGTGCGCACGCGCGGCGGCAAATCCTGCGTAAAGCTTTCGCAAGTCGTGACCGCCACGCTTCAGCGCATTGATTTCCGCGTCGGTCATATGCTCGACCAGAGCATTCAACTTCGGATCGAGCGCAAAAAAGTTCGCTCGATTGTAATCTCCGTCTTTGGCGCCCAAGTTTTGATATTGACCGTCAACGGTCTCGGCGAATCGTCGCAGCAATACGTTCTCGGTGTCACGGGTGAAAAGAGCGTCCCAATCGGAGCCCCAGAGCACCTTGATCGCATTCCAGCCGGCACCGACGAAAAGAGCTTCGAGCTCTTGGATGATCTGGCCGTTGCCGCGTACCGGACCGTCCAACCGCTGCAAGTTGCAGTTGATGATGAATGTCAGATTGTCCAAGCCCTCGCGTGACGCGAGTGTCAAAGCGCCGATGGATTCGGGCTCGTCCATCTCGCCATCGCCAAACACTCCCCACACATGACGGTCTGAAGCCGGGAGCAGCTCGCGATTTTCCAGATAGCGCAGAAAACGCGCTTGATAAATCGAGTTGATCGGACCAATTCCCATCGAGCCCGTGGGAAACTGCCAAAAGTCGGGCATCAGCCAAGGATGTGGATAAGAACAAAGCCCACCGCCATTCACCTCTTGCCGGAAGTGGGCGAGCTGGCCTTCGTCGAGCCGACCTTCCAAAAACGCACGGGCGTAAATTCCAGGCGCCGAGTGTGGCTGAAAGAAAACCAAGTCTCCCTTCTGCCCCTCGAGCCCTGCGTGAAAAAAGTGATTGAACCCTACTTCGAAAATCTCCGCGGCTGAAGCGTAGCTCGCGATGTGGCCGCCTAATTCTCCATAGGCTGAGTTCGCTCTGACCACCATGGCAAGCGCGTTCCACCGCATAATCGAAGTGAGCCGCTCCTCCAACTCCATATTGCCCGGATACGCTCCCTGATTTTCGAGGGGTATCGTATTCCGGTAGGCGGAGTAGGGCGGCGTCGACACGCGCCTGCCGCGACGGCGCAGTCGTTCGTCGAGCTCATGGAGCAAATGCTCGGCGCGATCCAAGCCATCTTCTCTGACCACGCTGTCGATGGACTCGATCCACTCGCGAGTTTGGTGCGGATCTAAATCGGCCTCATGCTTGCCATGTGGATCTCCGTTTGATTTCATAGCAACCTGGACGTCTTAATTCCGTAGCATCGTAGTGCGTACACCTGAGCGCCTGCAGTTGTGCAGCCGAGAAGATTAAACGTCGCTTGCATTCCGTTGACAGAGCCAATCGATTGGATGCAGCCGGTCGATCGATTCGCTGGATAATCCGAATTGTCTTGTTAGGAGCTTACTCGAAAAACATGGCTCTGGTGCTGATCAGCTCTCCAAGCTACGCTTCATCAACTTATTGAGAATGACGTCAAACTGCTTGTGTTCTTCGTCATCCAAAGCTTCGAGGTACCAGGCCTCGCACTCCGCAGCTTGCGGCAAAATATCCGCACACATTTTGACGCCATCCGCCGTAAGCGCCATGATCAACCGGCGCCCGTCGTTCGGGTCGTCGCTCGAAGTAATCAAGCCCAGATCAACAAGCCGGCGCTGGGCACGCGACACGCGCGCCTTGTCCATGCTGGTGCGCTCGACCACCTCGTTGAATACCAGATCGTCGTAAGCGTACAGCGCCATCATGATGCGCCACTCCGGGACCTGAATGTTGTACTTGGTCTCGAAAAGCCTGCCGATGGATTGGGAGACTCGGTTGGCCACCACGGCGAGCTTGTAGGGAATGAAATCTTCTAACTTTCCGATTGGGCCCAGTGTCGCACGTGCCACCGTGGGCCGGATGGACGCGCGACGCGAAGAGTTCTTCGAGCCTTGCGCAGTTTTACGATTTGAAATACCCATGGTTACGCGAAAAGATATTCCTGCAGCCGCAACTGCCCTCTGATTCGGCCTTGCCCGAACACAGACTCATCTAAGCCCATAAAAATTTGGAGGTCAATCATCGGCACGTCTCCGCGCTAAATGACGAAGTTCATGGCCGGAACACCAAGAAATGCCGTTGAGGATTGATGCTATTTCGCCGAGCGATGGATGGATCGATCGGAGATTGGATTTCGGAGGCTCTTCGCTCGCACGGTCGTCGACACGAGACGTGACCATCTGCGTCTTATCGTTTGTTGACAACGAAACGAGCTTGCCCTAATACTACTGACTGCCTGATTACGGGCGCCCGTAGCGCTGCAATGGCGTCGCGGATTCAAATCACGCAATGGGGATTGCGCATGAACTCAAGCCAAAAACTGATTTGCTTTGTTGCCTTTTCTGCGATTGCCGAGGTATCGGTCGCGCAGGAGAGCGAGGCCTTACAGGAAATCGTGGTCACCGCGCAAAAGCGCGAGCAAAGTCTTCAAACCGTGGGCACGTCGATCACCGCATTCGATGGCTCTTCATTGCGAAACCTGGGTATCACCGGAGTCTCCGAGCTAGCCAATCAGACTCCGGGCATGCAGTTCAACCAGTACGGCGCGACGGTCACGGTTTATAACCTACGCGGAGTATCCCAAAACGATTTCAGCGATCATCAGGAGGCGCCGATCGCAGCTTATTCCGATGAAGCGTACGTCGCTTCGATGGGTGCGTTGGCCGGCTCCATCTACGACATCCAACGGGTCGAGATCTTGCGAGGCCCGCAGGGCACGCTCTTCGGCCGCAATGCAACCGGCGGCCTCATTCATTACATCAGCGTGAAACCAACGTTCGATCGCAATGGTTTCGTGTCAGCGACGTTCGGTAATTACGGCCTGAAGCAAAGCGAAGGCGCTCTCAATACCCCAATCAACGACCAGCTATCCATTCGAACCTCGTTCTCGACTGTCTATCATCAAGGTTATGTCGAAAATCAAATTGGGCATGATGCCGATGATCAAAATCAAATCGCGGGCCGCGTGCAGTTGTTGTACAAGCCAAACGACAGCTCCGAGTATCTATTGAAACTCCACGCCATAAATAACAGCCACGAGACCTCCGGATTTTATTCCTGGGCGGCTTCCAGCCAGGACGCGACGGGACGCGGCGTCTTCAATGACGGCAATACACCGCCTCCTTTTTGCATTGCGGCGAGCTGCCCGCTAGGAAGTGATCCGTTCGGCTACAAAAATCCGAACACCAGCCCATTCGTCCAGTCGTATGATCGGCGGGGCATTTTCAACCGAACGGTCTACGGAGCGACCCTCCATGCAAAGTGGGACTTCGATCGTTTCGCGCTGACGTCGGTTACAGATTATCTTCACTTGCAGAAGCGGTACGGCGAAGATTCGGATACTTCGCCCAATCCAGTCTTCAATTACGACACCCTGCAGCACTATCATCAGTTCGCGCAAGAGCTGCGTCTCAACGGCCAAACGGGCGCGCTGAAGTGGATCACCGGACTTTACTTTTTGGATTATCGCAGCCGTGACGGAGAATACGTCACCTTTCCAGATGTCTACGGCGGTCCCACGAACGCCAACTTTCTCTTGAAGACTCAGTCTGAGTCGGCGTTTGGTCAGGTGGAGTACGATCTCAACGATCACTGGACGGGAATCTTCGGCCTTCGATATACGAACGATCAAAAGTCTTTTGACTATCAATATTTCGCGGGCTCGCCTGTGCCTGTGTTCGATTACCGTCCCGGCACGACGCGAGATGCGGATGTTTCGTTTGCGAACGTGACGGCAAAAGCTGAGCTTGATTACAAATTCAATCAAGATTCGATGCTGTACGGAAGCGTCAACCGAGGCGCCAAAGGCGGTGGATGGTCAGCGCCCAGTAACTCGGTCTCGCAGGACAATATCAATAGCCTGCGCTTCAAGCAGGAAACGCTCACGAGCTACGAGTTGGGGGAGAAGCTGACGTTCTGGGACGGGCGGGCGCGAGTCAACAGCGCAATCTTTTATTACGACTACCGCAACTATCAGGGCTTCTTCTTGCAGGGTGTAACCCAGGTCGTCAAGAACGTCGACGCGACGGTGAAAGGCGCGGAAGTCGAGTTCGCCTTGCGGCCGACCAGAGCATTGAACTTGCAGCTGGGCTTGTCTCATTTGGAAACCGCTGCCAAGAACGTGCCCTTGCCTTTGCCAGCGGGCTCTCCCCCCGAATTCACTAGAACGGAGATGCCGCAGGCTCCGAAGTGGTCTGTCAATGCCGAGGCTCGGTATGAGCAGGATATTCCCACGGGGTCGATTGCGATCGAGGCGGACACAAAGTGGAACGCGCATCAATATATGGAGCTCGTGAACGCTCCAGTTGACTTCGAGCGCTCGTATGCCGTTACGAACGCGCGGCTGACTTATATGCATGAGTCTGGCCGCTGGGACATCGCGGCGTGGGTCAAGAATCTAGCGAATCGGGAATACCGCGTTTACAATCTCGATCTGTCCGCGCTCGGCTTCAATCAGGGGGCCTATTCGCCGCCGCGAACCTACGGGATGAGTTTCGAATATCGCTGGGGTTCGGGCTCTCGCTGAGGCGCGCTCATCGCAGACGGCCTGAACGGACTTTTGCAAACGGTCGCTGGCGGCTGCCAGCGATCGAGTTAACGCGCTCTTGACCGATGGTCGGCGCGCCGCACCTCTAAACTAGGAGCTCCCAGCCGCACTTGCGTTTGAATGCGGCCTCGTGCGGCAGATCGAGGCTACAATGCTCTAAATCAGTGGACGACGAGCATTTGCGGCTGGAGATGAATTGCCAACGGCTTTAGTCAAGAGTGAAGCTGCACGATCGGGGGGGCATCGTGCAGCCAGTGCAACAGAAGGCGCGACGCGCATATTGCGCGCCGCCATCAAACTGTTTATTCGAGATGGGGGGGCGGCGTTCTCGGCACGCGGAGTCGCCAAAGAAGCTGGCTTGAGTTTAGGCGCCGTGCAACACTTTTACCCCACCAAGGATCGCCTGCTTGCCGCCATGCTCGAACAGATATTGGCGGATTACTCTGAGAACTATCGAAAGGCTTCGGCGCATTTGCCGTTCAACGGCGAGGCGCGCTTGCTTGCGGCCATTGATTTTTTGATCGCCGATGCCTGGAAGCCAGACACCCGACGGTTCTTCTTCAATTTGTATGCCCTGAGCTGCCACAATGCGTTCGCCGCGCGTTGCATGAATGAGCTATTTGCCCATCATCGCCGCCGCATTGCCGCCTATTTGGGCGCTGCACGACCGCATCTCACCGAAGATGAATGTTTTGACTTGGCGCTGGCGGTCAGCGCGCTCCTCGATGGCCTGATGGTTTTCACGGCTCCTGGTGCGAAGAGCGTGGATTCGCGTGAGCGGCTGTCAGATATCACTAAAAAAGCCGTGCTGAGCATTTTAGGCTCTCGTCCCGGCTCTGATCACTTGGCTCGAGGTGCCGCCCAGTAGGCCGCAGGACCGGCCGCCTCGACTGGTTCTCGAGAGTTGGTCGTTCACGTATTTGTCAGAAGTGCGCCGAAATATCGCTTGAGCGCATCCACCGCGAGCCGAACCTTGGCGGGCTCGCCGTCACGGCGCTGGGTTACGGCGGTCACGCGTCTCGACTTGAAGTGCCAGTGTGGCAATAGGCGCACGAGCGAGCCGCGGGCCAGTGACGACACGACATCCGCCTGGCCCAGGCTGGCAACGCCTAATCCCTGCTCGCACATTTGCAGCAACGCAATGTGATTGTTGCTCCCGATTCGCACCTTCACTTCGACGCGCTGGTGCTCGCGGCTTTTATGATAAAGATCCAGACGCAGCGTTCTCGCACGTTCGGTGGCAGCTGCGCCGTGATCATGAGCAGCGTCCATGGTTTCACTGATGGGCGCGAGCCATGGATAGCTGACCAGCTCGGACGGTGACACCGGTGCTTTGCGGCCATCCATGAAGACGGGTGACGCACAAAGGACATTCTCCAACTCGCACAGGGGACGGGCCAGCCAACTCGAGTCTGCAAGCCGCCCGACACGAATGGCAATGTCGATGCGAGCGTCGATCAGATCGATCATCGCATCATCCAATAACAGCGCGAGTCGAAGCTGAGGCGAGGCCGCGAGGAGCGGTGCAAGCGCGGGGGCGATGTGAATGGCGAATCCGACCGGCGCGGAAATTCGCAATTCCCCGCTCGGCGCGTCCCGTGCATGACTGAGAGAATCCGCCGCCGCGTTCGCCGCCTCGAATAGTCGAAGGCAATGCGGGTAGCATCTCTCTCCCGCTTCCGTCAGAGACAGTTTGCGCGTGGAGCGAATGAGGAGAGCGACGCCGGCTTGCTTTTCTAACAAGCGGATTGTCTGGCTCACCGCCGAGGGACTCATTCCGAGTCGCCGAGCCGCCGCACTCATCGAGCCCGCGGCGACCGTCGCGGCGAAGACGGCATACGGCTTCAAGTCATTCATTAGCGTGTCTTCAAAGTGTTATAGGAACACACATCTTATCGGCCAACTCCCTTGAGCCTATTCTCGCCTCAGTCACGAAAGTACGGCAAACCTGCGCAGGGAAACGCTCGGATGAGTTGGCATCGATATGTCTTGGGGTGGTGCTTGGCCGCTGTTTTCGGCGCAGGTTCAGCCATGGCGGCCGCCGCCGAGTTAACGGTCGATGTGTTCAATCCCGGAGACAAAGCCTTGTTCCCGGTCTCGGCCGAGATTGTCTCCGGGCCGAAGGAAGCCGTGCTGATCGATGCGCAGATGGCTCGAAACGATGCCGAGACATTGGTCGAGCGGATCCGAGCGACTGGTAAGCATTTGAAAGCGGTCTACATCAGTCAAAGCGATCCTGATTTTTACTTTGGCTTGGAAACGATTCGCGCGGCATTTCCGCGCGTCCCCATTTACGCAACCTCACCGACCATTGCGGCGATCAACGCAACCAAAGACGACAAGCTGAAATATTGGACGCCAAGACTCGAAGGCGGTGCGCCTGAGAAGGTGATCCTGCCCACACCGCTCCGGGGCGACACCCTGACGGTGGACGGGCAGCGTCTGAAAATCATCGGACTCGATGGTCCGACGCCCGCTCGCACATTCGTCTGGATCCCTTCCATCAAGACGGTGCTTGGCGGTACGGCCGTATTTGTCAACAGTCACGTGTTCATCGCTGACACACAATCCGCCTGTTCTCGCGCCGACTGGAAGGCAACCCTCTCCCGAATCGAGACGTTGAATCCCGCAGTCGTGGTCCCAGGGCACTACTTTATAAAGCCCGGCGGGGGTGAACCCCGGGGGTTGGAGTCAGTCAGATTCACTCGCGATTATATCGAGGCGTTCGAAGTCGAAGCGGCCGCCTCCGTTAACTCATCGCAATTACGCGAGCGGATGAAAGCGCGCTATCCGTTACTCAAGGGCGAGTCAATTTTGGACATCAGCGCGAAAGTCATCAAAGGCGAGCTGGCTTGGCCCGCTCGGCCAAATCACTAGCCTGCTTTTCGCATGGAGCGCTTGCGCTTGGAGAGAGATGATGTCGACACCGTTACTCCATTACGTCTATGACCCGCTGTGTGGCTGGTGTTACGCGGCTGTTCCGATGGTCGAAGCTGTCAGCGCGTCAGGTATTGCAATGAGCTTGCACGGCGGCGGCCTGTGGTCATCGCCCACCAAGCTCAGCGCGGAAAAAGGCGCGCACATCCGCGCCAATGATGCTCGCATCGCCACGATGACCGGACAACACTTTGGTGATGCCTACATAAAGGGGCTGTTGAGCGATCCGCAAACTGTGTTTTGGTCTCTGCCTACCGTTGCCGCGGTGCGCGCAGTTGGCGCGGCTCGGCCTGGTTCGGATGGGCAAATGCTGCACGCGATCCAATTCGCTCACTACGTCGAAGGGCGGCGTGTCGTGGAACGCGAAACGTTGGCCGATCTCGCGGCAGGCATCGGCGTGGAATCCGCGGCATTCGAAAAATATTTTGACTTGGACCAGGCCGCTGAGCATATCGAGCGATCTCGCGAATTCATGAAACTTCTCGGCATTCATGGATTTCCGGGGTTCGCGCTCGAGGTGGGAGGCGATGTGATTCGAGTCCCCCACGACGGCTACTACGCGCGCCCCACAGCATTCGTCGATAAGATCAATCGCGTGGTGCGGCAAAAAGCGGCGTGAGCCGAGCCAGCCATTTCAGAGCTTGGGAATTGGAGTCAACCATGAAAATTGCACTCATCGGGGCGACCGGATTCGTCGGCTCAAAAATCCTCGCTGAAAGTCTGCATCGTAACCACGAGGTCACAGCCCTCGTCAGAGACATCAGTCTGCTCCCGACATCGCCCAATTTGCGCAGCGTGCAAGTCGATGCGACGGACAGCGCGGCGCTTGCGCAAGCTGTCGAAGGACACGACGTCGTGATCAGCGCATTCAATCCGGCGAAAGATTCGGCAGGAACGGGCACGCGAGCCATCATCGGCGGCGTGAAACGCTCTGGGGTGCGGCGCTTGCTCATTGTGGGCGGCGCGGGAACTTTGGAAATATCGCCGGGTAAGAGGCTGATCGATCAGCCAGATTTTCCCGCGCAATGGAAAGAAGGCGCGCTGAGGACTGCCGCGTTTCTCGAGCAGATCCGCGTGGAAAATGCGCTGGATTGGGTGTTCATCAGCCCCGCTGCCAATTTGGAGCCTGGGAAGCGCACAGCGAAATATCGAGTGGGCGGTGATCAATTGATGACCGATGATTCGGGTGAGAGCCGCATTTCTGTCGAGGATTACGCAGTAGCGATGCTCGACGAAGCCGAGAGGGCCACTCACC
Source organism: uncultured Steroidobacteraceae bacterium (assembly GCA_964247385.1). Classification (GTDB taxonomy): domain Bacteria; phylum Pseudomonadota; class Gammaproteobacteria; order Steroidobacterales; family Steroidobacteraceae; genus TMP-86. The sequence continues at coordinate 31,661 of CAXTUB010000012.1, forward strand.
ATCGCAAGCGCATTTCGGTTGCGTACTGACGAAACGCCGGGCTTTTCGTGCCAGAGATCATCTTTGCACGCTCATTCGCGATCGGATTGAGTGGCGCAGGAGGCAAACGCGTCGGGCCACATTCGCAGAGCGAACCGCGACATCAACACGCTCAAGAGGGAGAATGCGATGCGCATTAGACGGTTGGACTGGTGCGGCCTTGAGATCCACGCGGGAGGCGAAACGCTGCTGCTCGATTACGTGCTCGACACGTCGCAGCTTCCTCTTCGCAATGAGAAACACGTGTTCCTCGCATCCACGACTTCGCACACTGCGATTGCCGGCGTGGTCACCCATCTGCATCCCGATCATGCCGATCCTGTGGCGCTCGATGGCGCGATTCGCAAGGGAGCGCCGGTCTTTAGGCCTGAGCCGGCAGTAGGGCCCGGCCCTGATTTGCAACTCACGGCGTATGCGGAAGCGGCATTCACGAAAGTCCCGCTCGACGTCCACATCGTCGATCCGTGGACGAGCCACGAGGTGGGACCGTTCAAGCTGCATGCGGTGCCTGCGGTCGATGGATTTGGAGACCCGCAGCTGAGCTGGATCGTTGAAAGCGAAGGCCGGCGAATCATCCACGGAGGTGACACGCTGTTTCATGGCTACTGGGGACGTATCGCGCGGCGCTATGGGCCCATCGATCAAGCATTCTTGCCCATCAACGGCGCCGTGGTTGATTTCCCATTCCTGCAGCCCGCACGTGCGCGCGAGGCCGTCATGTCGCCGGAGGAGGCGGCGCAGGCGGCGTACATGCTCGGCGCGGCGGTGGTTACCCCAATTCACTATGGCGCGCTGCATCGGGCGCCCGTTTACATCGAAACCGAAAATGCGGTCAGTCGACTCCTTGCCGCCGGACGCAAGATCGGTCTTGCAGTCGAGGTTCGCGAGCCGGGCGAACAGTTCGAGGTCGGTTGATGGTGCGTGATGAACATTGTTTGAGAAGGTGACTAAGACATGAACGTGCTCAAATTGACCCACCGCGTTGGATTCCCGCGCAAGGCCGTGATTCACCGCGCATTCACGGCTCACGGCGCAGTCTTCGCGGCTCTCGCGGCAGCTACGAGCGTGGCATCCATCTCGTCCGGCGTTTACGCCGCGGGAACTGCGCTAGCCGACAGCACATCGGTTCACTACCGATCGTTACCCGTTCAGGGGATCAAGATTTTCTATCGGGAAGCCGGCGACCCGGGCAAGCCTACTCTCTTGTTGCTGCATGGATTCCCATCTTCATCCAACGAGTTCAGGAATCTCATTCCGCTCCTGAGCTCGCGATTTCACATCGTTGCGCCCGATTATCCTGGCTTCGGTTTGAGCGACGCGCCTGCGGCGACGGCGTTCAAGCCCACGTTCGCAAACTTGGCGACCGTCATGGACGGGTTCGTGCAAGCGGCCGGACTCAGAAAATTCACAATCTATATGCAAGATTTCGGGGGTCCGGTCGGGTTCCGTCTTGCGACCGCTCATCCAGAGAATGTGGAAGGGTTCATCATTCAGAATGCCAATGCCTATGAGGTTGGCATTGCGCCCGAAGTTCTGAAAGAGATGCGAGCAAGGGCTCAAGGACCACTGGACACGAAAGCATCGAAGGGGCTGGAGCAGATGCTCTCCTTTGAAGGGACGAAGTTCCAATACTTGACCGGTGTGCGCGATGCATCTCGCATTGATCCAACAAGCTACAGCGTGGATAGCTGGATACAGGCGATGCCCGAGCAGCACCGCATTCAGAAAGCGCTGATCGTCGATTACTACGACAACGTTCGGCAATACCCGCAGTGGCAGGCTTACCTGAAGCAGTATCAGCCCGAGACTTTGATCCTATGGGGCAAGAACGATCCGATCTTTATCGTGGCCGGCGCGACGGCATACAAAGAAGATCTCCCCAATGCCGAGCTGCATCTCTTGGATAGCGGACACTTTGCGTTGGAAGACGAAGGCGACGTCGTTGCGCAGCAAATCATCAAGACGTTTGCACGTTGACGAACGACTGCTCATTGATCGCCGCGGAGAGCGCTTGCAGCTCTCGAATCAAGTGCTCGAGGCGCTCGCTTCCGAAAGACGCGACATATTGATCGAGAACCGACAAGGTGTGCGCAGCTGTAGCCATCACGAGCGATTCTCCTCGAGCCGAGATCGCAATGATGGAGCGCCGCGCATCACCATGGTCTGCGCTGCGCGCGACAAGCCTGCGCCCCACGAGTTGCCGCAGAATGCGTGTGACACTCGGTGCATGCAAGACGGCTGAGTGGGCAAGCCGCGACGGGTCGACGGGGCCTTCATCCATCAGCACGCGCAAGACGCGCCATTGCTGCTCGGTCAAGCGGGACGCGCGCAGAATAGGGCGAATGGGCGCCATGACGGATTCACGGGCCTGCAGAATGGTGCCAGCCAAAGACAGCCGGTACGGCTTGAGCTTGCGCGGCTGACTCATTCGCACTTGCTGCCGTACAGAAGGTCTCTTATCATGTTAATTATCTTTCGGAGCAGAGTTTTTTGTGCGCGAAATTTGCGGTTCGGTTTATGGCGTTGCGCTCAATGACAGACTTCAATTCGAGGCGTTGAAGCACCGCTTCCTCGAAGAGCCGTATGGCTCGCCGCCTCGCTCTCCGGTGGTGTATTTGAAGCCGCGCACGTGCGTGACCATGAATGGCGCTCCGATTGTGTTGTCTGGCGATCTTACCGAAGTTGAAGCTGCGGCAACCATTGCGCTGTTATTCGGCGACCAGCCCAACGTACCTGCGGCTGCCGCGATAGCGCTCGACGTCTCCGAGCCGTATTCGAGTTTCTACAGACCCCCGGTGAGACAACGCGGCCGCGATACTTTTCTGCCCGTGGCGCGTGCCGTCGACTATTCGCCGCAGGAATTATTGAACAGCGAACTGGTGACCTCAGTCGATGACGAAGTAGTGCACCGATGGTCCCTCGAACGTTTGCTTCGTCCCATCGATCAGCTCATCGCCGAGCTTGCGTCATTCATGACATTTCATTCCGGAGACGCTTTGCTCATTGGACTGCCGGGAGATGCGCCGCGCGTGAGTCATCACGCGAAGGTCAGCGTGACGCACCCCCATCTGCCGTCACTGGATACTCGTTGTGTGGGCGAAGCGGCGGCGGCATGAAGCGGGCCTTGCTGAAATATGACGGCCAAGCGATATGGTCGCGGGTTTCCGAAGATGGGACGGGCTTCATTACCTCCGCGGGTGACTCGTTGCCGTTGGCGGACGCAGTTTGGCTGCCGCCGGTGGATGTGGGTGTCACCGTCTTTGCGCTCGGGCTCAACTATGCGGATCATAACCGCGAGCTCGGCTTCAGCCCGAAGCAAGCCGCTCCGCTGATTTTTCTCAAAGGCCGTAATTGTTTCGTGGGGCACCAAGGTTTTACGCCGCGCCCGGTTGAAGCAACTCAAATGCATCCTGAGTGCGAGCTCGTGGCGATCATCGGCCAGCGGGCACGGCGCGTGACGCGCGCCGATGCGTTGAATTACGTTGCGGGGTATACGATCGCAAACGATTACGCGATTCGCAACTATCTCGAAAATTATTATCGGCCGAATGCGCGGGTGAAGAATCGGGATGCGACGACACCCCTAGGTCCGTGGGTCGTCGATGCCCGAGATGTGGGCGATCCACAGTCTCTGCGCATTGAAACTCGCGTGAATGGCGCGGTGGTGCAGCGTGGGTCCACCGCCGACATGATCATGGATGTGGCCTCGCTGATTGCCTATCTTTCCGAGACTCAAACTCTGCTGCCGGGCGATATGATCTTGACTGGCACTCCTCAGGGCGTGCATTTCGTGCAGGTCGGCGATGTCGTGGAGACCGAGATCGAGGGCGTTGGCACGCTCGTGAACACGTTGGTTGCCGCGTGAGTCTCTATCAACTCAGTAAGCTCCTTTACACGCTCAACCGAGACGAGGCGTCCAAGGAGCAGTGGCGGAACGATCCTGAAACCATCGTAAGCAAGTTTCGCTTGAGCGATGAAGAGCGCAAAGCCGTTTTGACTCCTGATATCGGTCTTTTGTATGTGCTGGGTGTCAATGGCCAGATTCTCATGCACTTCGCCGCTCTTTGCAGTATCGCTTGGCCGGACTATTTGCGGCTGATGCGCGAAGGAATTCGACAGCACGGGCCCGTTAGGGCGGGCGTATATGCCATGACGACCTCAATTGAAGAGCCGCCGGCGGGGGGCGTTTAATGCCACTGGTGTTTGCCGGAATTGCGAGCCACGCTCCCGGCATTACCGGGCGGCGCGAGCTGGCGCCGCCCGAACTACGTGAGCCGTTTTACGCCGCGTACGATCGCTTGCGAGCAGCGCTCGAAGCGGCCAAGCCGGACGCACTCCTGATCATTGGCGCCGAGCATTTTGCCAATTTCTTCATGAACAACATGCCGCCGTTTGCGGTAGGCATGAGCGAGGCGTACGACGGGCCGATCGAAGACCCGCAATGGCTGGGTATTCCGCGGCGCGAGCAGACGGGAGCTGCGGACCTTGCGCGCCGCATGATCGCCAACATGCTGGATACCGTGGATGTCGCCTTCGCAGAGGAATGGAAGTTCGACCATGGCGTGATGGTTCCACTGCATTTTCTCGATCCGCACAATCGCTATCCGGTGATCCCGGTCAACATCAACTGCCAGGGTCCGCCGCTGACTCCTTTGCATCGGACTTGGGCATTTGGAGAAGCCATCCGCCGCGCCGCCGACGCGGCGCCTGAGCGTGTGGCGGTCATCGGCACGGGCGGCATCTCTCATTGGCCCGCGACGCCTGACAGCGGCAAGATTAACGAATCGTGGGACCGCGAATTTCTGAGCCGCTGGGTGCGCAATGACCGGAAAGAATTGTTGGCCTATCGCGACGAGGACGTCTACCGCGACGCCGGGCAAGGCGGCTTCGAGATTCGCACGTTGATTGCCACGGCCGCGGCAGCGCGAGGACCAGGAGAACTTTGGTTCTATGCGCCCATCCCGATCTTTGCCGTGGGATGCACCGTAGCCACCATGCAGGTGAACTAATGGCCCACGCCACCGTTGAATGGACCGATAATTTATTGCTGAACGGGTTCGAAATTAAACCCTTGCTCGATCTCATCGCCGCTTCGATGCGCGACAGCGAGGGCGTGTTTCCCTGGGGCGGCATTCGAGTTCGTGGAGTGCGTTTGCAAGATTATGTCATTGCGGATGGCCATGGCGATGATGCGTTCGTCAACGTCACGGTCAAGATGGGGGCGGGGCGAGCCCCGGAATTCAAGCGGCGTTTTTTTCAGGCCTTATTCGATCAGGTAACGGCCTACCTTGCGCCCATCTACGCACAGCGGGGGCTTGCGATCTCACTGTATGTCGAGGAAGCCGATGAGCAGGGCAGCTTCAAGAAGAACAACATTCATCTGCGCTTCGCAAAATCATGAAGCTATCCAAGCAAACGATTGACGATCTTGCGCTTCGCTTGGACCAAGCCGAGCGAACCCGCCAACAGCTCGATCATTTCTCGTTGGCGCATGTCGAGGCCACCATCGAGGAGGGGTACGCCGTTCAGCGCGCCTGGGTTGCGGCGAAACTGCGCGGCGGCAGGAAGACCATTGGTCATAAAATTGGGCTGACCAGTCGCGCGATGCAGCGCTCATCCAATATTACCGAGCCTGATTACGGCAGCTTGCTCGACGATATGCTGTTTGCAAACAACGCGGACATTCCTGTCGAGCGTTTTATCGAGCCGCGAGTCGAAGTCGAACTGGCTTTCATTCTCAAGCAATCACTTAAAGGGCCCGGCGTTACGCTGTTCGACGTGCTGAACGCAACCGATTACATCGTTCCTGCGATAGAAATCATCGATGCGCGCATCAAGCGCATCGACCCGAAGACGGGCGTCACGCGCAAGGTGTTCGACACCATTTCAGACAATGCGGCCAATGCGGGAATCGTGATGGGAGGCAAGCCATCACGGCCAAACGACGTCGACATGCGCTGGATCTGCGCCCTCATTCATCGAAATGGCGTAATCGAAGACTCCGGTGTCGCTGCGGCGGTGTTAGGCCATCCGGCCATCGGGGTCGCCTGGCTGGCGAACAAGCTCGCGCCCTATGGTGAATACCTCGAGGCCGGGGAGATTATCTTGAGCGGCTCTTTCACAGCGCCGGTGTTCGCTTCGCAAGGAGACACCTTTCACGTGGACTACGGCCCGATGGGCTCCGTATCGGTGCGCTTTGCTTAAGCTTAACTAGTCGGTTGCCCCGAGCCGCTGGATTTTGTGCTCGCCGAGCGCGAGCGCAATGTTCTTCGTCTCCATGTAGAAATCAAAACTCCAGTCGCCGCCATCGCGGCCGATCCCGCTGGACTTGGCGCCGCCGAACGGTGTCGGCAGATGACGCACGTTTTCGCTGTTCACCCATACCATGCCCGCCTCGACGGCGTTCGATATCCGCAAGGCGCGACCGACATCTCGAGTCCATAGATAAGCGGCCAGCCCATAGGGCGTATCGTTGGCTTTGGCGACGGCGTCTTTCTCATCTTCGAAGGGAACGACCGTGAGGACTGGTCCAAAAATTTCCTCTTGCGCCACGCGCATGGATTGAGTCGCACTCGAGATCAGCGCGGGGGCGAAGTAGAACCCGCCGGACCCCGTCAGTTGCGCACCCGCAGTGACCATGGCGCCTTCATTGGCCGCGATACGCAAATACCCCTGGACCTTGTCGAGGTGGCGGGGATGAATCAGCGGACCCACCTCGGTTGCCGGATCGAACGGGTCGCCGACCTTCAAACGCCGCACTCGTTCAGCGACTCGCGCGATGAAACTGTCGTGGATGTTTCGCTGCACGAGCAATCTCGATGAAGACGTGCACCGCTGCCCATTCAAAGAATAGATCATGAACACTACGGCATCGAGAGCGCGCTCCAGGTCCGCGTCATCGAAAACAATGACTGGATTTTTCCCACCCAATTCGAAGTGAACACGCTTCAGCGTCTCGGCGCCTTGCCGCATGATGGCCGTGCCAGTCTTTGACTCACCGACGAAAGCAATGGCCTTGATGCCCGGATGCTCCGTGAGCCGTTTGCCCGTGGTCTCACCGAGTCCATTGATGCTGTTGAACACCCCGGGCGGTAAGCCCGCCTCGGTTCCAATTTCGACCAGCAAGCGCGCCGAGTACGGCGACCATTCGGCAGGCTTGTGCACGACGGTGCACCCTGCTGCCAACGCGGGGGCAATCTTCCACGTAGACAGCATGAACGGGGTATTCCAAGGCGTGATGACGGCCACCGGGCCGACCGGATGCCGGGTGGTGAGATTCATGTGATCGGGAGAAGGCAATGCCTGCCCATTCGCGGCAGCCGGTGCTCTGTCCGCAAAGAACCGAAAATTCTCCGCGCCCCGAATGGCTGCCTTCGACATATACCGCCACGGCTGGCCTGCATCGAGACACTCAACCGCAGCGATTTCCTCTGCGCGACTTGTGATAAGGTCGGCGACACGATGCAAAATTTGCTTGCGCTTCTCGCCGTCGGTTGCTGACCAGGACCGGAATGCATTCGTGGCAGCGCTCACGGCTTGATCGACTTCGGCGGGTGTGGCGTCGCGAACTTGCCCAAGTACTTCGCCAGTACCAGGCTCGAACACGTCGAACGATTGACCGGCACCGTCCACTGATTTGCCAGCGATATGGTGGCCCAGGCCTCGGCGCATTTCCGCTGTTGCCTTGAGCGCAATTGAACGAAGCTCTTTCATGTTTCCTCGAGAATGCTCCGGCGATTTGATTATCATGATAAGTTATTGCAAGCGCGATTTAAACCATGGTTTAGAGTTGGGAGATCGTTTGGCCGAACTGATCTCCCATAGGCACCGGTAAGAGGGATCGAGCATGTTTATTCGAAATGCCTGGTACGTGGGTGCTTGGAGTCACGAGGTTTCGAGTCATGCGATTCTTTCGCGAAGAATCATTGGCGACCGAGTGATTTTCTACCGCACACCAGAAGGGACCGTGGCCGCTTTGCGCGACCGGTGCAGCCACCGCTTCGCGCCTTTGTCGATGGGTCGATTGGAGGACGGGCAGGTTCGCTGCATGTACCACGGCCTCAAGTTTGCACCGGACGGCCGGTGCGTCGAAGAACCGGGCCGAAAAAGCGTGAGCCCAAACACCAGCGTCCGCAGCTATCCCACGTTCGAGCGTTATAAGCAGGTCTGGATTTGGATGGGAGACCCGGCCCGAGCGGATGCGAGCGAGATCCCTGATTGCCATTTTCAGGACGACCCGGAATGGGCCTCCATTCCGGATTACATGCACTACAAAGCGGATTACCGCCTCATCCTCGACAATCTGTTGGATTTTTCCCATCTCACTTTCGTGCATGAAAATACGTTGGGGGGCTCGGCGAGCATTGCGCAGGTACGTCCGAAGATTGAGCAAGTGCCCGGTGGGTTGCGTCTCACTCGGTGGTATCTCAACGAGCCGGGCATTGCCCCCTATCTACAGGGGTTCAACACCTTCGAAGGGCCGGTGGACCGCTGGCATGTTTACGAGCTGAAAACAGCAGGCAATGTCTTCACCATGGATTCCGGCAGTGCTCCCGCCGGCACGGGCGCGCCACAAGGCACGCGCGTGCCCGAGGCCATGCAGTTTCGCGCCACTCAAATCGTTACGCCCGAGGATGAGTTCAACTCGCATTTTTTCTGGACCTACGCGCATCATTTCAATATCCATGATCTCGATTTCACGAAAGCGCTCGCCGCCCGTATCGCCCAGGGGTTCGAAGAGGATCGTCTGATGATCGAAGCACAGCAGCAGATCATCAAGGAGAGCGGTCAGGACAAGATGTCTTTCATTCTGGCCGATAACGGATTGGGCCTCGGCAGGCGGCTGATCGAGCAAGCGATAGCAAAAGACTCTGAAAAGCTCGACTCGCCGGCCGCTGCGTCGGGAAGCGTTGAGCCGCGAGACATTCCGGTCGCGCAAACCGCACATTGAAAATCCCAACCAATCGCTTCAAGCAGGCGCTGCTGACGGGCGAGCGTCAGATTGGACTGTGGTGCGCCCTGGCCGATGCGTATGCATGTGAGATCTTGGCGAGCGTCGGCTTCGACTGGTTATTGTTGGACGCCGAGCATGCACCCAATGATCTTCGAACGTTGCTGGCTCAGCTGCAAGCCGTTGCTCCGTATTCAACGCATCCGGTCATCCGTTGCGCAGACGGCTCGTCGACCGCCATCAAACACTACTTGGACATCGGCGCGCAGACGTTGCTCATCCCGAATGTGGAGAGTGCGGAGATGGCGCAGCGAATCGTCGCATCGGCGCGGTATGCGCCGCAGGGTTTTCGTGGCGTGGGCAGCGCGCTTGCGCGTGCGTCGTTATGGAATCAGATCGAAGATTACTTGCCGAAGGCCAATGCTGAAGTTTGCATTCTCGTGCAGGTCGAGTCCGTGGCCGCGCTTCGGCAGGTCGATTCGATCGCGGGTGTCGAGGGAGTGGACGGCGTATTTTTCGGGCCGGCTGACCTATCTGCCTCGATGGGGTTTCTCGGTAAGCCTGGAGCGAGCGAGGTTCAAGCTGCCTTGTTGGGCGGCATCGATTCCGTGCTGAAAAGCGGTAAGGCCGCCGGCATCTTGACGTCGGATAAGGCGCTGGCGCAGACCTATCTGGATCGCGGCGCCAAATTTGTCGCGGTGGGCGCCGACACCACGCTATTGCAGCGTGCGGCCCATGGTTTGTTGGCGCATTTCAATCAGGTTGAAGTGAAGGCAAGCTCAGGGGTCTACTGATTCGGAAGTCTTTCGTGGCGACGCCGCTGATTCGCGATTGGCCACGCACGCTTGACCCCTCTGCTCGATTCGATTCATCACCACGTGAACTCAGAAGCATCGGCATGAAAGACGCGCCGCTCAAAGGCATGCGCGTCGTGGAGCTGGCACGCATTCTAGCCGGGCCGTGGATCGGCCAGACCATGGCGGATCTGGGCGCCGACGTGGTCAAGGTCGAAGCGCCGTGTGGCGACGATGCGCGCCGCTGGGGGCCGCCCTTTGTCAAGAATGGCGATGGCTCGAATGCGGATGCCGCATATTTTCACAGCTGCAATCGCGGCAAGCGCTCGGTCATTGCCGACTTTAATTCGCCTGATGACCTCGAGCTCGTGCACCGCTTGATCGGTCGCGCAGATGTGCTGATCGAAAACTTCAAGTGCGGCAGCCTCGCCAAGTACGGCCTGACTTCACGTCGTGCAAGATGCGCAACCCGCGTTTGGTCTATTGCTCGATCACGGGCTTCGGACAGGACGGCCCGTATGCTACGCGCCCCGGCTACGATGCCATGATTCAGGGCATGGGCGGCATCATGGACTTGACGGGTTCGCCTCTGGGCGAGCCGCAGAAAATCGGTGTGGCATTTGCCGATATTTTTACCGGCGTCTATGGTGTCGTCGCAATACAAGCCGCACTGATACAGCGTGAACGGACAGGAACCGGCCAGCACCTGGATCTCGCACTGCTGGACACCATGGTGGCCGTGCTCGCCAACCAAGCCTTGAATTACCTGGTGTCGGGCGCGTGCCGCATCGCCTCGGCAATAGCCATCCGAATATCGCGCCCTACCAAACGTTTGCGGTGAGCGACGGATATTTGATGCTTGCCGTCGGCAACGACGCGCAGTTCCGACGGCTCTGCACGGTTCTCGGTGTCGACGAGGTCGCCGCCGACACAAAGTACGCGAGCAACGAAGGCCGGGTGGAGCATCGCGCCGAACTCATTGCTATTTTATCGTCGGTGTTCAAGCAGGCTCGTCGGGACGTTCTCCTGTCGAAATTGGAAGCGGCCGGCGTGCCCGCAGGCCCCATCAACACCGTCGCCTATGTGTTCATCGATCCGCAGGTACTGCATCGTCAAATGATGATCAGCCTGCCGGCCCAGGGCTACGCCGCGAGCGCGTTGCCATCACTGCGAACGCCTATTCGTTTCTCCGATGCGGAACTCTGGCTCGAAAGGCCGGCGCCTCGATTGGGTGAGCATACCGATGAGCTCAGGCGGGAAATGAGGCTTGGCTTGCCCTAGCAGGCTGTCGGATCCTCATGCCTTTGACGAATCAGAGAACATTTTCTTCAATACCGGCAAGCTCGCCGCGCATTTCCTCCGCCGTCTTCAATAGACCCAAGATCTTTTCTTTCTCGACCCGGTCAGCGCTCACCGTGGCCGCAAGCTCAATGAGTGCGGCAACTGCCGCGGAGCATTCACGGCCACGCTGTAGAGTGTTCTCGAGGCGCACTTTTTCTTCAGCTCCCATCGCACCGCATGAGAGCCGCGCTTTTTTCTCGCGAATCTGCGCCAATGCGATCTCCATTTCATTCAGCATGACTCCAACGGAGCCATGCTCAGGACGAACTTCGGCCATTGAGTGCCTCACCCTATTTTCCAAATCTGTGCGTGCAAGTTCCTAACCCGTGAGGGCAGGCATAGTGCGTCACGATGCAAATTTCCGATACCGCGCGCAGACTAAGCTCGAGCGTCGCGCCGTTAAGCTCGAACGTCTCGCAGCTAAGCTCGAACGTCGACAAGCCTTCCGAGGGTTCGAGCATCGCTATCGAGGCCCAATAAAGTCTCCGTCGACTGAGCCGTTTGATATTGGCTCTGCAAATCATCCAAAGCCGTACGATCGCTCACGCCTGGAAGTCGGTCGAAGGCAGTTCCGTTGATATTCGTCGGATCGTTCAAACTCCGGGCGGCGCCTACGGGTTGCGTGCTGGCTTGATCCGAGTTCCGTGCAACGGAAATCGCGGGTCCGTAGCTGTAAAACGGAGTAAGACTCGTCACGGTGCTGATTGAAAACATGGTTGGATCCTCCTGCTCGATGACTAGCACCGATTCTGAAATCGATGGCCGAGACGCGGGATCGGCGGAGCGCGGTGACTTCAGTCAGAACGGCGACGGGCGACTCTGTCGGAAAGCTGCTCGTCAAATAGGTCCAGCTTCAAGGGCTAGCAAAAAGTGTGAAATGCTGCACGGAAACCCTCCGGTGTCTTTCAACTACTGCAATCTCAATCGCACGAATCCCATCGCGCCTTGCGGCTCGGTGCGTCCGTACAGCGACTCCAAGGCCGACGGCACGAAATTCATGGCATACAACGCGCCGATGCCAAACTTCAGCGACGTACTGAGCGAAAACTCGCGCACCGCGCCGAGTGAGATTTTCCCGACGCCGTACGCCTTTCCCGCCGCGCCCGCACCCAGCATGGCGTTCGCAGTCACCGAGTCTTCATCGACGAGCTCGTCGTTTTTTTCTTGTTCCGCGCGCGCAAACACCGTCCACACGGCATGAGGGCGCCACGCCGCTTCGACGAAATACGCATTGAGCGCCTTGCCACCCGAGCTACGTCGACTCCCCCACGCCGTGGTGACCGACCACCAGCGTGCTTGATCCAGCACATGGGTGTAAATCGCGCTTGCGGAAAAACGGGTTTGGTTGACTTCGGGCTCGAGTTGTTCGGGGCTGACTTGATGCGCCCAAGACACTTGCAGTGCCCATGCGGGCGACGGATTCCAAGAGAGGCGTGCGCTATTCGAATCCAGCGCTCCGGTTTCAATGTTGTATCGATGTTGATCGGGCTCGCGGCCACGAAACCGTGACCCCTCGAGCTTCCACGCAGAGTGCACGAGTCCCGCGGTGACTACGCCATAAGTGATGTGCGTGGAGTCCAGCCAGTGATGCGTGATGGGCGCTTCCGGACTGTCGAGGATGGATTGGCGATGCATGAATGCTGGTGGGCCGAACGCCGGCTCGCCCGGGAGCCCGGTGTAGACAAAGAATGAATTGACGCTCGTCATCGCATGCGACCAACTGGCCGACAGCTCCATGAACAAATCGTGCGGATGTTGCCGGTCGATCAAGTGGGTCTTGCCATCGGCGGTCTCGCCCGTCGCCAGCAGCAGCGGATAACCCGACGCGCCCATGAGCGGCTCGGGACTCAGCATGGCGCGAAATTGCAGTGTATTGCTGCCAGAGATTTCATCGCCATTGGCGGACGCGAACCGCCGGCTCGCCATTCCCATCAGCATGCCGGAAAGAAACGTCTTCTCGTCTCCGCGTGGGCCCTGTTGCCAATCGTAGACCCCATCGAGCATGCCGTGTCCCATCAGCATCCAATCGCCTTGCATGTGATGCGCGCCTGCATGTGCGGAATTGTCGGGCTGCCACGATGTGCCCGACGCATCGCGCGTGATGGGATAGTCGCCGAGCGCGCCGCTCATCGACATCTGACTGAAGGACAGACTCGGCGCCAGGAGCAGCGCCACCCAAAGCAAAAGCCGCAAGCAAACGTTAAAATCAATATTCATAGACCGGTCCCACGTGAGACGCCGCGCCGCAATTGCGCCAGCGCGAGCAAACGCGCGATGAGTGATCATCGCGCTCGTTCAAACCGAAAGGCTTAAGTCGTGGGAATCAGGCGATCGGCGGGCGGGTGGGCGGTGTTTCGCCCCGCGTATCGAAACGCGAAGCCATTCGTTGCGGCGCGTAGACTGCGCGACCGCACCACGCAAATGCGCGCACAATACTCACATCAGCCACGGGGCTGCACGCGCAATGATCCATGCAGCAATGGGTGAGCGTCGGCGTCTGATCAGGGCAGCACGCATGCGAGCGGGTTGGCTCGCTCAAGCGCATGGCCGCGAACGATTGCGCGGCGGTGCTAAGAATTAAGACGGTGAAGAGGAACGCGCGCAGCATCGTCAAAGCGTAGCACGCGGATGCATCGCGGTGCGGGCGTAGAGCACGTCGCGCGGCCATTAGAAACTCAACGTTTGTCGAGCGTTCAATAAGGTCGCCTTGGCGCCGAATATCAAGATCACTCTGGATGCCATGCCGGCCGCAATATTCGTTTTGTCTCGTTCCCGAGGACTTTGGCATCGGTCAGCTCACCAAGCTCGCAGAGCATTCCGCTCAGGTTGCTCTCACGCGGGCGATGGTGACCAATTCCCTGCAAGCCTTGCGCCACTTCGTCACGTCAGGTCTCGGGTTGACCATCCTTCCAAAAATATTGGTCAAGCACGAGCTCGACAGCGGACTGGTGAAAGCTGTCGAGGTCAAAAACGCGTCGCTCAAGGCGGCAGAAGGTCAGATCATCGTGCCCAAGCGACCCGTTCGCTCGATTGCCGAAAACGCAATGCTTGAAAGTTTGGCAAAGCTGAATTGGTTTATCTGATGGGCGACTATATAACCCCACCCGTCTTGAATAGCTTGATCGCGCAACTGACCTGACCCAGAAACACCAGGCGCTGTGCTGCTGGCATCCAGCCGACAGCAGGTGTTCGCCCGCTACATGGCGGACTGGTTGGCGGACCATATTGTCAACGCCTGCCCGCCGGAGATTCGCTCGCGCGGTAACTCGAAGATGGAATAGGGGTCGAGCGGCGGCGGTGCGCTACTCTTTCCGAGCCTTGGCGCGCTTGGGCAGCTGCCATTCACTGAGGATTGCAATTGATCCCCGCTCTTTCACCTTACTGACATACTTTCGATCCGCCGTCACGAACACGCCTCCGCAGAGGATTGCCAAGCCGTGATAGGCGGCATCGTAAAACGTGACTTCAAACTGTGAGGTTAACTCCAAAATCCTTTTGATCCAGGCTGGAGATGGCGCTACTTCTTCGAGCCCAAACTTCATTAGCGCCGACAGCCAATCCGCAGCGTGATTAGGGAAACGCCGCGCTAAAATGTTGCCGACTTCAAAAAGCCAAAGCTGAGGCACAAACACTCGCAGGCGCTCATCAGTTATTGCATCGCGTAGCTCTAATGCGCGCTCAGTGTCGGGTTCGACATCGCCAGGCAGCACCCACTTAAGAATAACGGAGGCATCTGGAACGACAACGCGTCCGGTGCTCAATGGCCATTCTCCCGGTCCTCACGGATCCAGCGCACAACATCCTCGGTACTGATCTTGGGCGCCATCGCGCGCGCTGAGTCCATTTCTCGCGCGGCATCTCGGCGACGACATCGAGTTGCCCAGCCGCGCAATGCCTCGTTGATCGTACGGCTCCGTTCTCCAACAGGCACCCGTCCTAAGACTTCCCAAGTGTCATCATCGATCATCACGTTGATTCTTCGGTTCATGGTCACACCTCCACGCAGTGTGTATATCATTACATACTTGACGAACGCAGCGATGTTGCTAGTTCCCGCGCTCTTTTTGTGTCGGGGCGGGCACGGCGATCTTGCCGGGGTTGAGCACGCGTGATCCTTTGCGCCTGCGAACCCGGTTGACTCTCGCATTGACGCTTCTTCTTGCCTGCTTACCTGTGCTGCGCGTCATGACCGGTGGCCCGGGATGGAGCAGCGCCATGCATGGCGGCGCGACCGTCATTGCGATCGATCTGGCGCTGCTCACCGCGGCGGCCGCGCTCTTTGCGCGGTTGTGGCGACGTGCCCCGACGAATCGGATCTCGTCGCCCGTGCCGTTGCCGGCGGCAGAGTGGCGGCCGCGCTGACATTCGGTGCCGTTGCCCTGTCTGCAACATGTCTTGTGCTGTTGGCCGTTATCGATCCCAAGCGGCGGCGGGCGCAAGGCCTGAGAAAACTTTCTTTGTCAGCGATGCAGCCGTGGCTGGTACTCGCAGCATTGCTGCCGGGGGCCGCTCTTCTCGGTGCAATGCAACCCGCCGCGTTTATGATGTGGATGGCGGGCACCGCACTCGGCGGCTGGGCGTCGGCTATCGCGCTTACACTTGCACCAAGAGATGTGTAGGTCAATGCCTCAAAGTTCCCTCGACCACTCGGAAGATCCGGCAAAGTTTCTTGGCTTTCATTGCTTTGCCGCTGCAGATATGGAACGTCTTGGTGTCGAGCCGAAGTCGCTCGAGCAAGACAGATTGTTCGGGAGGGCACAAGCACCGATCGGCAGCTCGAGATATTTGCTAGCGAGCATTCTGCATTGAGAACCAACGAAATCTCGCTCAATACTGTCGTTGATTGGATCGCCGCTCAGACCGCGTCTGTGTGACGCTGGATGCCACGTTCTCTCAAGATTCTCATTGCCCTCGTTCTGCTCGGTACGCTTGCATGGGGCGTTGACTGGGAACAGCTCCCCGTTCATTTGTCGCGATCGAATTGGGGGTTGGCAGCACTCGCCATCGTTGTTGTGGCGCTTGAAATGCCAATCAATGCCTGGAAATGGCAGTGGTCGCTACGGCTTCATGATCTCTTGTTTACGTGGACGTATTTGTTCCGAACGGGGTGTTTTGCCTATTTCCTGAATAACTTCCTGCCGTCGGCGATCGGCGGAGATGTCTATCGCGTCCTGCGCACCAGCAGCGGTGGGGAGCGATCAAGCGCGGTGTCCGCCGTTTTATGTGAGCGCGCCGTGGGGCTCGTCGCCATGTTGTGCAATGGATTTATCGGAGCTTTGGTCCTCGTGCATCAACACGAGCTCGCGCGATGGTATGTGCAGATTTCGATCGGTGTTGTGGCGATATCGTCCGTACTGGCATCGTTGCGGTATGTAGGCGCATTTTCGAGCGCTGGGCGCTGGCTTTCGCGCCTCCACATCTTGAAGCCCGTACTAGACAACCTCCGCCGGATCAGTCGAGCGCGGCGCGAATGGCTGCCGTTGATCGCGACGTCCTTCCTTTTCCAGTTAATGGCCGCCTTGGCGGTCTATCTCGCATTTTTGGGCGTCGGCGCCGACATCGGCCTGTCGACCGCGCTGCTGATCACCGCTGCTGCTGGACTTGCCTCCATTCTGCCAATTGCGATTAGTGGGATTGGAGTTGTAGAAGGCTCGATTGCTGGCGCGGCTGTCGCACTCGGCGTCGATTACGACGCAGCGCTGCTGGCCGCAATCATCCTGCGGCTCATCACATTGCCTGTGAGCGCCGCTTCCGGCCTTCTATATCTGACCGAGCCCAATGAAGCAACGCTCTCAATTACCAGAACGCGGACTCAGCAGTGAACATCGACGCCATTGCCAACGACCGCAGCGAGTCGTACGCAAACGGCAGCGCAGACCCAAGCCAGCCGAAAGCACTCAATGAAGGGCCGATGCGCGGCTCCTGATGAGACCGCAGCGTTCGAGCGAGCCCCTCGCGCAGCGGTACCAACGGTTTCCATCCCAGCACCCGCTGCGCGTGGGAGGAATCGAATTCCGCATCATTGGTGTAAAAATCCATGCGACGCCGATACAGCGGTGGATTGATCTTGAAGCGATTGCAGAAGTCTTCGGTGAACGCCGCGAGCCGGAGCATGGGTCGAAGGGGAAGGCGAGGACCGCTGCTTTTGCGTTTTGCCAGACCCGCCAACGTGCTTAACATCGCGTGCAGAGACACTGCTTCAGGTCCGGCAACGATCATTTCCTGATTCGCTGCACCTGGCCGAGTGCATGCGCGCACAAACGCATCGACAAGGTCGGACACGTAGACCATATGGCGACGGCCGTCGCCTGAGCCGAAGAGAGGGAACCGGCCCCGGGCGGCGCTCTGAAACAGCTTTAGCAGTCGCTGATCTCGTGGACCGTAGACGGCGGTAGGACGCAGAATCACATATTCGATTCCGCTGTCCCGAGCTCTCGTGCGGACTTCAGATTCCGCATCGATCTTGCTGCGCTCATACGCGTTCCAGGGCGCTACCGAATTCGTCTCGTCGATGACGCCCTCTACTCGTTGGCCGTAGATACCTGCCGTACTGCATAACACAAAACGCTTCACACCGTGGGCGTGTGCCGCCGCCAACAGTTGTGCAGTCCCCTCCACGTTCACGCGTCGAAAATAGTCCTCATCCGCCCCAGCTTCGCGGAAAGCGGCCGCGAAATGTACGACGCAGTCGACGCCGTCAAGCTCGTCGCGAGGGGTTTCGTCTTCCAGCAGATCGCCAGTGATCATCCGGACGCCCAAACTTTCGAGATGGGTATGCAACGATTGAGACGCGCGGTCCTCCCGACGTAGTCCAATCACTTGGTGGCCGATGGAAACCGCATGTTCGACGAAATGACCGCCGATGAATCCGCACGCGCCTGTCACAAATAGTTTCATGATCGCTCCAGAATGCCTCGCATTGATTTAGCACGAAGTTTCTGTACGGGTAAAGGCGGGGATGCGAATCGATGAGGTAGGCGCATTCCGAAGGGGGACGCGTCCGCCAAAACAGCACGAATGTCATCTGCGAAGACACGTTCCATATCTTAGGCTGCAGGCATATACGCTGACTTTCACGGCAGTGAAGAGGAGTTGCTCGCGGCCGGCGTTGCAACGGCTGATATGTTCCAAGGAATGGAAAACATCGGGCAGAGATCCTCCCAGGACGGGTTTGCCAACAAACTCACGCTGAAGCGCAGACGCGGCAAATGGGACCTTGAGGTGCGAACTTCGATCGAACCGCAATACGGTGATCCAAGCGATGAACGCACTCGCAACAGCAAGTGGTGGCGTGAAAACGGAACGGCGGTGGAGCGCGAAGTGGCCGACATCTTGGCGCGCTTTACCCGACCTCAAGAGGAATCTGATGGACGATGAACCGGCACCGCCTGGAGTTGCGAGCAACCTTGCGACCCAGTCGCAGATCGTTCGTCCCGCCACTGGCTCAATGACTCTTGAGGGCCGCACTCCGCTCGGCTTGCTGATGACGCCGGTGTTCACGCTCTTGCTGGCCCCAGGCGCACGAGGCAAGCGCGAATGGGAATCAGCAACTCGCCGTAGTGCTTGCACACGCGGCTTGCGAGCTCGCGACAGAGGGCGCTTTGACCAGCTCCTTGCCCGTCGTGCCGATGTAGAACTGAGTCAAGCACTCATGAAGCTCTTGGGGCACGGCCGCAGTCTTGACGATGGCAAGGTCAAACGCATTGATACGATGTTTACCGGAGACAATCCCGCGGGCCACAAGGCTCTCGATCTCCGCGTTCATCCGCGGTTGGATGCTGCGGCGCGATCACTGACGACCGTGAAAAGGCTTTATCACGGCCGGGCCTATGGTCGATGAAGGTCTAAAGTAGACGCGAATAGCCCCCCGAATTGGGCATGCGCTTTGCACCGCGTCACAGCCCTCACCATACCAGTTGCTACGCGTATAGCGTAGCGTTACACTGCTCACATGATTAGGACGTTCCGGCACTCAGGGATCGAGGCTTTTTTCAAGACCGGATCGAAGGCCGGGATTCAGCCGGCACATGCGAAGAGGCTGCGTCTTCAGCTCGGCACACTGGACCAGGCGAAGCGGCCACAGGACATGGATCTCCCTGACTGGCGCTTCCATCCGCTCAAAGGTGCGCAGGCTGGAAGGTATACAGTCACGGTGAATGGCAATTGGCGCCTTACCTATGCGTTCGATGGCGCCGATGCGGTTTTGGTCGGCTATGAGGATTACCACTGACATGAAGGGGCACGAAATGAGCAAGATGCACAATCCGCCGCATCCTGGCGAGGTGCTCACCGATACGGTGTTGGGTGATGACGGGGTCACGGTGACCGAGTTTGCCGAGAAGCTCGGCATGACTCGCGCAGCCGTTTCGCGCGTGGTGAACGGCAATGCGTCGGTGAGCATCGAGATGGCGCTTCTCCTCGAGGATGCGCTCGGCACCTCGGCGGAGACCTGGCTCGGTATGCAAACCGCTTATGATCTTTGGCAGGCGAAGCGCAAGCGTCGCCGCAAGGCCGAGCGGCTCGAACTTGCATAGCAGAAGCCGATTTGAAACCGATCACTAAAGTAGTGCGAAGTAGAGGGGCTACAATTGCGAATGCGGATCCCCAAATAGCTCCTGCCAGATTCCACCGCCCTGTGCGATTTCCTGAAGCCAACTACCGATTTTTGATTTGGTGACGATGTGGAGATGCGAGATCGCGAGAGAGGTCCGCTCTCGCTCGAGTGGGTATTTGCGTCCGAGGTAAAAGGTCAGCTCGTCCGCTTTGAACGGCTCGCGGTTGAGCTTCCCATTCGAAAGGTAGTCAGCCACCCATAGTGTGCCGTCCGACACGACCAGCACAGGGACGAATGCAATCTTGCGCAACGGTTGCTGCGAACCGGCACTCAACTGATCCACCCCGGTCTGAATCATCTCCGCAAGTGATGACAGCGCCTGCATCCATTTCTCAAAGACCCCGGCAGCACCGATCATCTGTCCGTGCCGATCCCCCTTCGAGTCGCATCCGACCTGACGCATCGATTTCCCAACGCCCTGCCCAGCGGGATACAGGCAGGGGTAGGTCGAGCGCAGCATGGGTTGTACTCGCGCGAAGCTTGCGAGGCCATCCATCACATCGCTGACGTCGATGATATCGTGACGCGCCTCGGTGTGCGGTCGTGGAACACAAGAGACGAGCAATGGGAATTCTGGCTTCAGACCCTTACACTCAATCGCGAGCGCGATCCGATTGGTCCCCAATGTAAAAGATGCTCGAACGTCAAATTGCCGCGCTTTGCCGGTAACCGTATCGCTGTAGATGGCCGCGTGCTCTGCCGAAAACTTGAGCCCGTTTGCGATGTGAAAGATCTCGCGCTCGAACGCGAAATCGTCAGCGGTCTCAAGGTACTCGGCATGTCCGCGGCCGTAAGCGAGCTCGCTTGATGTTGCGGCTGATTCACGACCTCAACCGAGTCGCAATCTCTCCCGTAGCGACAATCTTGAAGCTTCCATCGCTCAAGCGGTTGGCATGACCGCCGCCAACGACCTCGTAGGTCGCCAACCCCTCGATCTCATCGGTTGAGCCAAGTGTCTGCACCTTTTGGGACGTCTGGACGCAGCGAATATCCAGCACGGCGCCAGACTCGGTGCGAACTTTGAAGCGCTCCGTGACCGCTGATCTCATAACGCCTCTCTATTCACGCACCTTGCGGACTTCCTATGGACTTCGCGGCATTAGCTCGCTGAATTGCATAATCGCTAAAAGCGTCGAAATGCCTTAAAAACCTGGTCGGGGTGACAGGATTTGAACCTGCGACCTATACGTCCCGAACGTAGCGCTCTACCAGGCTGAGCTACACCCCGATGAATCAATGCCGGCGCGCGATGGCGAACCTCGCGAGCTCTTGCAAACCATCTTTATAGTCGCTGGAGGGAAGCGGGGAAAGAGCGCTAAGCGCCTGATCGACCTCGGTTTGCGCGAGGCGCGCAGTGTACGCAAGCCCTCCCAAGCTTGCAACGGCGCGGGTGATTTCGGGCAGTTGCTCGACGCTTGCTTCGCGGAGTGCGGAGCGAATGAGGGCGCGTTGTGCATCATCTCCGTGCTGCATTGCGTAGATGACAGGCAGTGTCGGCTTACCCTCGGCGAGATCATCCCCTAAATGCTTTCCGAGCCTCGCCTCATCGGCTTGGTAGTCAAGCGCATCGTCGACGAGCTGGAACGCCGTGCCGATGTGCTTTCCGTACCGCGCCAGCGCCATTTCGACCTCGGCAGGGGCATCGCTCAACACGGCAGCGATCTGCGCGCCGGCTTCGAACAACCGAGCGGTCTTGCGATAGATGACTTCGAGATAGCGCGCTTCCGATGTGTCAGGGTCGCGTGCATTCATGAGCTGCAGCACTTCGCCTTCGGCGATGGCATTCGTCGCGTCGGCCATGATGCGTTGCACGCGCATGCGCTCGAGCTCAACCATCATTTGAAAAGAGCGTGAATACAAAAAGTCACCGACCAGCACGCTGGCGGGATTACCGAATACTTGATTGGCCGTTTCGCGTCCACGGCGAAGCGACGAGCTATCGACCACATCATCATGGAGAAGCGTTGCAGTATGAATCAGCTCGACGATGGCAGCGCCTTGAACGTAATCGTCGCGCGAAGGTTTGCAGGCGCGCGCGGCGAGCAGAACGAGCAGAGGCCGCAGGCGCTTGCCGCCCGAATAAATGATATGACTCGCGACTTGATCCACCAGCGCAACGGGGCTGTAAAGCCGTTTGCGAATCACCGCATCGACGCGGTCGAAATCCACTGCGACGAGCTTGCGTATTTTTTCTAGTGACATGCGACGCTCACGTGCCCGTCATGGTACCCACAAAATAGGGTGGTTGTGCTTCGCCCCCCGCCGCAAATTGACGCCTTGACCCCGAAGCTCTAAACTGCGCGGCTGTTTTTTGCGCTCTCGAGCGCCGGAGTGCGGCTAGAAATGTATGCGGTTATCGCCACGGGCGGCAAGCAATATCGTGTCCAAGAGGGCGCCGTCATTCGCATCGAAAAATTGTCGGGCGAGCCCGGGACGTCGGTCGAGTTTCCCAGTGTCCTGCTCGTGGGCAGCGGCGCGGACGTCAAGCTCGGTGCGCCGTTCATCGGTTCAGCCAAGGTGGGCGGCACCATCGAGCGCCATGGCAAGGGCGCCAAGGTTCGCATCGTCAAGTTTCGGCGCCGCAAGCATTACAAGCGCGAGGGCACGCATCGTCAGCCGTTTACGGAAGTGAAGATCACCTCGATCTCCGCGTGATGAGTGCGTTTTGATGTGGACGATTAATTGAGGATTCGACATGGCGCATAAAAAGGCCGGCGGCAGTACCCGCAACGGGCGTGATTCACACTCGAAACGCTTGGGCGTCAAGAAATTTGGCGGCGAAGTGGTCGAGGCGGGCAATATTTTGATTCGCCAGCGCGGCACTCAATATCACGCAGGTCCGAACGTGGGGGTGGGCACCGACCACACGCTGTACGCGACGGCCGGCGGCAAGGTGCAATTTTCGGTCAAAGGTGCGGAGCGCCGAACGTACGTCAGCGTCGTCGGCAATACCTAGTCACTGTCCAGCGAGTAGTCACGATCGAGCGCGAGCGAGTCGGCATCGCCGTTCGCTCGACTTGCCTCCGGGCGGCGGACGCCGTCTGCCCTAAATGAAGTTCATCGACGAAGCGCAGTTGACCGTGCAGGCCGGCAAAGGCGGGCGCGGCTGCGTCAGCTTCCGGCGGGAAAAATTCATTCCGTTCGGCGGCCCGGATGGCGGCGATGGTGGCCACGGCGGCGATGTGTGGATCACCGCCGCGGACGGCCTGAACACGCTGGCGGATTTTCGGATCCGCCGCACCTACCGCGCAGCCAACGGTCAAGGCGGCAGCGGCAACGATTGTACTGGAAGAGCCGGCGCGGATACGCGCATCACGGTTCCGGTGGGCACGGTCATCACTGATACGAATACTCGAGAGGCACTCGGTGATTTGATGCGTGCCGGGCAGGATTTGCTCGTTGCAAAAGGCGGCAAGGGAGGCTGGGGAAATGCTCGCTTCAAATCGAGCACCAATCGCGCGCCGCGCCAATTCGGCCCCGGTCTCGAGGGCGAATCACGCGATCTGCAACTCGAGCTCAAGTTGATCGCCGATGTCGGGCTGCTGGGCTTACCTAATGCGGGGAAATCAACCTTGATCCGTACTGTTTCGGCGGCACGGCCCAAAGTGGCGGATTATCCTTTCACGACCCTGCACCCAAACCTCGGGGTCGTCGCGGTGGGTCCCGGCCGAAGTTTCGTCATGGCCGATATTCCCGGCGTGATTGAAGGCGCAGCGGAAGGCGCCGGGCTCGGCTTGCGATTCTTGAAGCATCTACAGCGCACACGCCTGCTGCTGCATCTCGTGGATATCTCTCCGCCCGATCCGAACGAAGATCCAGTCAAGGATGTACGCATCATTGCCGCTGAAATCAAAAAATTTGCGCGCGACCTTGCGCAAAAGGACCGGTGGCTGCTCATCAACAAAATCGATTTGCTCGAGCCCAGCGAGGCCCGCCGCCGCGTGAAGGATATCGTCCGGCGGCTTAAGTGGAAGAGGCCCGTATTTCAAATCTCCGGTGCTACGGGACAGGGCACGCGTGAATTGATCGACGCCGTCATGGCTTACTTGGAAGACACACCACGCTCGACACGCGAGCCTGGAGATCGCGTCCCGGCGACTGAGCCCTAGCGTGCGAGCGCTCGCACCTGCTTGCTCAAGCGGCTCTTGTGCCGGGCTGCTTTATTGCGATGAATGATGCCCTTATTGACCATGCTGTCGATGATGGGCGTCGCTTCGTTCAGAGCCGTCTGCGCGTTCTCGGCATTGCCGCTCTTGATCGCGGTCGTGGCGCGGCGAATGGCGCTGCGCAGACGCGAGGTCGCGGCATCGTTGCGCTGCCGATGTTGCGCGGCTTGGCGCGCTGCTTTTTCCGCCGATTTGGTATTGGCCAAGACATGGCTCCGCTGAAAATTGGCCGCGTATTGTGTGGGCCGGCATGATTCAAGTCAATTATAGGCGGACATGAGCCGCGCCATTTTCAAGTCGACGACGTTGGTCGGGGCAACGACGTTGCTATCGCGCGTGACCGGCATGATGCGCGATGTCGCCCAGGCGCATTTGTTCGGCGGCGGCCCCATGGCGGATGCGTTCCTCGTCGCATACAAAATTCCGAATTTCTTGCGCCGTCTGTTTGCCGAGGGCGCATTTTCGCAGTCGTTCGTGCCGGTAGTGTCCGAGTACAAACACCGGCGCAGCCCTGGGGAGGTGCGCGAGCTCGTCAGCGGCGCCGCTGGAACGCTCGGACTGCTTCTTTTCGTCATCACCCTCATCGGCGTGATCGGCGCACCTCTCATCATCTGGGCTTTCGCGCCCGGATTTTCCACGGGCGGACGCGATGAGATGGCAGTCGCTATGTTGCGCCTGACCTTTCCGTACCTGTTTTTCATATCGCTCACGGCGCTCGCGAGCGGAGTGCTGAACAGCTATGGAAGCTTCGGCGCACCCGCATTCACGCAGGTCTTGATGAACGTGATCATGATCGTCGCGGCTATTTGGATCGCTCCGCACTTTTCCAATCCCGGCATGGTGCTTGCGGCCGCAGTGTTCATCAGCGGCATCGTGCAAGTGCTCTATCAGCTGCCATTCCTGCTTCGACTGCGATTGCTGGACAGGCCGCGTTGGCGCTGGGATCACGAAGGCGTGCGCCGGGTCGGCCGGCTCATGATTCCAGGCATTCTCGGCTCATCGATGGCGCAGGTGAGCTTGTTGCTGGATACGCAGATCGCCTCGTTCCTGGTCACCGGCAGCGTCGCTTGGATGTATTTTGCGGATCGATTGGTCGAGTTTCCGCTCGGCGTTTTCAGCATCGCGCTTGCGACCGTGATTTTGCCGAGCTTGTCGGCGCATCACGCGGCGGCTGCGCCCGAGCGTTTTTCCGTGACTTTGGATTGGGCCTTGAAACTCGTCGTCGTGATGGTGATGCCGGCGGCCGTGGCGCTCTTCTGCCTGTCGGGGCCATTGACCGCGACGTTTTTTGGTCATGGCCGCTTCGGCGCGCATGACGTCAAGATGAGCTCGTATGCGTTGATGGCCTATTCGTTCGGCCTGCTCGGTTTCAGCTTTGTGAAAGTGTTGGCGCCGGGCTATTTTGCCCGGCAGGATACGCGTACGCCCGTGCGGGTGAGCTTGTTTTCGCTGGGCATCAACATAGGCATCAATTTGGCTGTGATTGCACCGCTCGTCTATTTCAAATGGCTTCCCGCGCCGCATGCGTTTCTCGCGCTCTCGACCGGAATTTCGGCGTGCGTAAATTCGGCCCTTTTGTATCGCGGACTGCGTCGCGCGCGGGTGCTCACGGCCAGTGCGGGATGGCTGGCCCTGCTTTCGCGTGTCGTGGTGTCGAGTGCGCTCATGGGAGCCTTGCTGTGGTGGCTGTCGGGCGATCTCATCGAATGGGTGGCCATGTCGACATGGGAACGTGTCGGCCGCCTGAGCGCCCTCGTTGCAGCCGGCGCTCTGGTGTATTTCATCGCGTCATTTGCGACAGGCCTACGGCCGCATCATTTGCGCCCTTGATGGAACTCATCCGTGGCGTGCGGAATCTGAGCCGCCGGCGCGGCGGCTGCGTCTTGACCGTGGGAAATTTCGACGGCGTGCATCGTGGGCATCAGGAAATCATTCGAATCGTGCGCGAGCGGGCGGCTTCGCTCGGCTGCGCTTCCGCCGTTTTGTCGTTTGAGCCCACGTTCAAGGAATATCACGACCCGGAGCACGCACCGGCGCGGCTCACGCGCTGGCGCGAGAAGTTCGTGTTGCTCGCGGCGTATGGAGTCGACCGTTTCGTCACCCTGCATTTCGACGATTCGCTGCGCGATGTCCGCCCTCGCGAATTCGTGCGGGATTTTTTACACCGAGGCCTGGATGCGCGTCACGTAGTGGTGGGCCCTGATTTTCGCTTCGGCAGCGACGCCTCCGGATCGTTTGAATCGCTGCGCGGACTCGGGCAGGAGTTCGGCATCGAGATCGAGCGCATCACGCCCTATCGATTGGACGATGTGAGGGTGAGCAGCACTCTCGTGCGCCAATGCCTTGCGTCTGCGGATTATCGAGGCGCCGCGACTTTTCTTGGTCGCGCATATCGCATGATGGGCCGTGTGATGCCGGGCCGTAAACTGGGCCGCGAGCTCGGCTATCCGACGGCCAACCTGCCGCTCCTGCGCAACAAGTCGCCGGTGTGGGGCGTACTGGCCGTGCGTGTGTACGGAATTCGCGCGTGCGCCATGCCCGCGGTGGCGAGCCTCGGCACGCGGCCGACCGTCGACGGCATCGAGCCCTTGCTGGAAGTTCATGTGTTTGACTACGCGGGCGATCTCTATGGCCGCATGTTGGAAGTCGAATTCGTGGAGAAGCTGCGAGATGAAGAGAAGTTCGAGTCTCTCGATGCCATGGTGCGGCAAATGAGCATCGATGCATCGCGTGCGCGTCTGGCATTGTCGCGGACTTGTTAACGAGGAGCCCTTACGCGCGTGCCCGATTACAAAAGTACCATCAATCTGCCAAAGACCGAGTTTGCGATGAAAGCGGATCTCGCGAACCGCGAGCCGGCGATGCTCGCAGCGTGGGAGAAGAACGGCATTTATTCAAAGATTCGCGCGGCGAGCCGCGGCCGACCGAAGTTCGTGCTTCCGGACGGCCCGCCCTATGCCAACGGCAGCATTCATCTGGGCCACGCCGTCAACAAGATCTTGAAAGACATCATCATCAAGAGCCGGACGCTGGATGGGTTCGATGCTCCGTATGTTCCCGGATGGGACTGCCACGGGCTGCCCATCGAGCTGCAAGTGGAAAAGACTCACGGACGTGTCGGGCAGAAGCTCGATGCGAAAGCGTTTCGCGCGGCGTGCCGGGCTTATGCATCGACGCAAGTGGATTCACAGCGCGCCGATTTCAAACGGCTCGGCGTGCTGGGCGACTGGGAACATCCCTATCTTACGATGCAGCCGCGTTACGAGGCCGAGCAGCTACGGGCCTTCGCCGTGATCTTGCGCAACGGCCATCTTTACAAAGGCTACAAGCCGGTCCATTGGTGCTTCAATTGCCGCTCGGCGCTTTCCGAAGCCGAGGTCGAATACGAGTCGAAGACCTCGCCGGCCGTCGACGTCGCGTTCGCCGCGATGGATCAACACGAGATCGCGATGCGCTTCGGCGTGCCGGACTCCGCGACGCCCGTTTCGGTGGCCATTTGGACCACGACGCCGTGGACACTACCCGCAAACCGCGGCGTGGCGCTCAATGCCGACATCGATTATGCGCTCGTCCAATGCGAAACGCCCGCGGGCGCGAAGCGGCTGGTGCTTGCGCAGGGCCTGATCGAGCCGGCATTGAAGCGCATGGAGTTGGCCGCGTATCAGACGCTTGCAGTCATCAAGGGCGCGGCCCTGGAAGGGGTGCAACTGCGCCATCCGTTTTACGCGCGCGAAGTTCCCATTGTGCTCGGCGAGCATGTGACGCTCGACGCCGGTACAGGCGCCGTGCACACGGCGCCCGCGCACGGGTTGGAAGATTTTGCGGTGGGACAGCGTTACAAGCTCGAAATCGACAATCCCGTTGGGCCTGACGGGCGGTTCATGTCGAGCATGCCATTGTTCGCGAACGAGTTCGTGTTCGATGCCAACGCGACAGTGGTCGAGCAACTGCGGGCTCACGGCACGCTGCTGCATCTCGAGGACTACGATCACGCGTATCCTCATTGCTGGCGCCACCACACGCCAGTGATTTTTCGCGCCACGGCGCAATGGTTCATCGGGATGGAGCAGGCGGGTTTGCGCAGCAGTGCGCTGCAATCCATACCGCATGTGGATTGGATGCCGGGGTGGGGCGAGCAAAGACTGATCGCCATGGTCGCCCATCGTCCCGATTGGTGCATCTCGCGGCAGCGCACGTGGGGCGTGCCCATTCCGCTGTTCGTGCACAAGTCGAGCGGCCACTTGCATCCGAAGACGTTCGAAGTCATCGAGTCGGTGGCCAAAGAAGTCGAAATTAATGGCATCGATGCATGGTTCGACACCGATGCGGCCGCACTGATTCACGATGCGCGCGATTACGACAAGGCGACGGATGTCATGGATGTGTGGATGGACTCTGGCATGGTGCATCACTGTGTGGCGCAGATGCGGCCGAAGATCAGCTCACCCGCCGATCTTTACTTGGAAGGCTCGGATCAGCATCGCGGCTGGTTCCAATCGTCTCTGCTGACTTCGGTCGCCATGCATGGACGGGCGCCTTACCGCAGTGTCCTCACCCACGGGTTCACGGTGGATGAGCAAGGCCGAAAGATGTCGAAATCTTTGGGCAACACGGTGTTGCCGCAAAAAGTCGTCAGTCATCTCGGCGCCGATGTGCTTCGCCTATGGGTGAGTGCAACGGACTATTCCAAGGAAATGAGCGTTTCAGATGAGATATTGAAACGCATGGCGGATTCGTACCGGCGCATTCGCAATACGTTCCGGTATTTGCTTGGCAACTTGCACGCATTTGACCCGGCGACGGATTGTGTGGCATGGAACAACTTGCTCGCTCTCGACCAGTGGGCGGTATCCCGGTGCTTCACGCTGCAAAATGATATCGCGCGTGCATACCGCAACTATGCCTTTCACGACATTTATCAAGCTCTGCACAACTTCTGCGCGGTCGATTTGAGCGGCTTCTATCTGGATGTGATCAAAGATCGCCTGTACACCATGCGCGCCGACTCGAAAGGCCGGCGCTCTGCGCAAACAGCGATGTATCACGTGGCGCATGCCATGGTGCGTTGGATCGCGCCGGTGTTGAGTTTCACGGCGGAGGAGATTTGGAAACTCCTGCCTGGAAGCCGCGGTGAATCGGTGTTCCTGCATCAGTGGCACGAATTTCCAATTGCCGCCGCTGCGCCGTTGGCAATCGATTGGACGACCGTGATGTCGGCACGCGCGGCGGTTGCAGGAGAAATCGAGCGCTCTCGGGCGGCGGGGCTCATCGGTTCGGCCCTGGAGGCAGAAGTGACCGTGCATGCTGCCCCGTCGGAGGCGAAAAAGCTTCTAGCGCTGGACGACGAGCTCCGCTTCATCTTCATTACGAGCCAGGCGCGCGTGGCGGAAGAGGGCAGCGCCGGCGCGGTGGGTGGCGGCAGTGGCGCCGGGAATGGTACGCCAATGCGAGTGGATGTTCGTCGCTCGACCGCGCCGAAATGTGAGCGTTGTTGGCATTTGCGCATGGACGTGGGAAGCGATGCGCACCACCCCACGCTCTGCGCGCGTTGCGTGGTGAACGTCGAAGGCCCCGGCGAGGAGCGGCGCTTCGCATGAAAGTTCTCCACAATCAAGGCGGCGCCTGGCGGTGGCTCGCGGCCACGCTTCTCGTCATCGCGCTCGATCAGTGGACGAAACAGTATATCGTCGCGCATTTCACACAGTTCGAATTCCTCACGGTTCTGCCGGTGCTGCAAATTACGCATTTGCACAACACCGGCGCGGCGTTCAGTTTTCTCGCGAATGAGTCGGGCTGGCAGCGCCATTTCTTCATCGTGCTCGCCCTGAGCGTAAGCATCGCCATTTTGCTGTGGATACTGAGCCTGCCGCGCCGCGGCGCGCGCATGCTGTCCTTGGGATTGGCTTTGGTCTTGGGCGGCGCACTGGGCAACGTCATCGACCGGATGCGCTTGGGCTATGTAATCGACTTTATCCACGTGCATTGGCAGGATGCTTACTTCCCTGCGTTCAATGTGGCTGACTCATCCATCACAGTGGGCGCTGCGTTGTTGTTGCTCGATGCACTGCGGGACTCCTGGCGCAAAGCGCCGCAGATGGAAAGCTAGCTCCGGCGTCGAGGTCTCATGCACCAATCATTCGCTGCAATCAACGGCACGCCGTCATGACGCGGCAGCCGCGATGAAAATCTTGCTCGCCAACCCACGCGGATTTTGCGCCGGCGTGGACCGCGCCATCGACATCGTGGAGCGCGCCATCGAGCTGTTCGGCGCGCCGATCTTCGTCCGGCATGAAGTGGTGCATAACAAATATGTGGTCGAGCGGCTGCGCTCGCTCGGAGCAGTGTTCGTCGAAGAGCTTGCGCGGGTGCCCGACGGGGCGACGGTGATCTTCAGCGCGCATGGCGTTGCGCGTGCCGTTCAAGAGGAGGCGGCGCGCCGGCATCTGAGCGTGTTCGATGCCACGTGCCCGCTCGTCACCAAGGTGCACATGGAAGTCAGCCGATATGCGCGCGACGCGCGCACGGTATTTCTCATCGGCCACGCGGGCCATCCGGAAGTCGAAGGCACCATGGGACAGTATGATGCTTCGCTCGGTGGGGAGATTCATCTCGTGCAAAGCGTGCACGATGTCGAGGAGTTGCCGGTGCCGCGCGCTGCGAAGGTGGCCTTCGTCACACAGACCACGCTTTCGGTGGACGACACGGCGCTCATCGTCGATGCGTTGCGCGCGAAATATCCCGGGCTCAGTGCGCCGCGCAAGGAGGACATTTGTTACGCGACGCAAAACCGGCAGGATGCAGTGAAGCGTTTGATCGATCGATGTGACGTGCTGTTGGTCGTTGGCTCGGAGACCAGCTCGAACTCGAATCGCTTGCGCGAAATCGCCGACAAAGCAGGCAAGCGCGGCTATCTCATCGATGATCCGGCCCAGTTGCAAGCGGCGTGGCTCGAGGCAGTGAGCACGGTGGGTGTCACTGCGGGCGCCTCCGCGCCCGAGACTCTGGTGCAGGGCGTAATTCGGCAATTGGAAGCTTGGGGCGGCGTGCTCGACGGCGAAGAGCCGGCGCCGCGGGAGCACGTGGTATTCGCGCTTCCCAAAGCGCTGCGAGGCGTCGTCAAGAAAGCGACCAGTCTTTCGTCGATGAGCTGACGGCGCTAGTATAAGCGCCGACATTCGCGCACATTGCCGACTTAGCTCAGCTGGTAGAGCAACCGCTTCGTAAGCGGTAGGTCCACGGTTCGAATCCGTGAGTCGGCATTCAGAATTTATTTTTTCGCTGCACAGTTTTTGGAAACCGGCTGCTTCCCCAATTTTAGTTTGCTATAACCTCATTCCATATTGATCGTTCATCGCGAAAGCCGGACGTCCTACCATGCGCTCTGGTTGCCGACCCGCGCGTCCGCCGCCCGCGAGTCCCCCCATTCGCAGGTTTCGCAAAGGCCGATGCGCGGTCGGACAACCACCGCTCTCAAAGAAGAACGAGCTGCGCCTGCAGCAGCTCCGATTCAAAATTGAGCAAGGCCTGATCCATCTGCAGCGCGGCCATGATGTGAGTGCGCTCTGTGAAGCGCGCCTCGTGCGGCAGTGTCCAGGCTCGCACGACCATGACGGGTAAACGGCCTTCGTCCCGATACAGCTCGCGGATCCAATGATAGAGCGGGCGCATCTTCGGCGATTGGATCCACCACGGGAGCTCATCGGGCAGCCAGAGCCGTGCCGTATTCCAGTGCTGCAACAGTCTCTTGCGCGGTGAGCGAGTCTGTCCCACGTAGCGAATCGCTCGGAGATTGCGTGGGTCCGACAAGGAGTAGATCGCAACAGCGCTTTCGCCGCCGTCGCCGCCGCTCTCGTCATATAGATGATCTCTGATCCGCCTTTTCATCGAGCGGCGCAGCTCGGTTTGGCCCCGTGGCGTCACGGCTTGCGATGTTCTATTGAGTCGGGCGGGCGAGTTGCCCGTGTGGCGCAGTTCCGCGGTGCGACGTATTCGCGGTTACCATGCGGCGAATGACAACGACTCATGACATGAAGAGCCACGCGCCGCGACCACGCTTCGCAGGCGGCGCCCGCTGATCGTGCTGCGTTGGCTTTCGCGCGCACCGATGTCGGTGCTGTACGCATTTGCGGGCTTGCTTTATCTCATCGCGTATTACGTCGTGCGACATCGAGACCGCATCGTCGAAGATCAACTCGCGCGCGTTTTTCCCGACCGAAGCGCACGTGAGCGACGGCAGTTGCACAAACGCTTCATGCGCGCCTTTTGCGACGTCGGCGTCGAGATCCTCAAGTCCATCAGCATGTCGGCGGATGACTTGCGTCAGCGCGTGCGTCTGATCGATATCGAGCTCGCGCTCGCGCCTTTGAGGGCCGGCCAGTCGGTGATGCTCGTCACTTCGCATTTATGCAATTGGGAGTGGCTGCTGCACGGTGTCGTGCTGGGCCTGGAATTTCCGGTCGATGCCGCCTATAAGCCGCTCCATGATGCATGGGCGGAACGGCTCATGCTAACCGTTCGCTCTCGCTTTGGCGCGCGTCTCGTTCCTGCGAAAAATTTGCTGAGTCATTTCTTGCAGCAGCGCAACACCGTGCGAGCGCTGGCGATCAACGCGGATCAGGCGCCGGTGACGGCCGAGCAGCGGTATTGGACAAAGTTCCTGGGCCAGGACACGGCGTTCTACGTCGGAGCCGAGCAGATTGCGCGCGCAACGCGGCTGCCGATGATTTTTCTGGCCATGCGGCGCATACGCCGCGGTCATTACGAAGTGCAGTTCATGCCGTTGTGGGATGGCGTCGAGCGCCTCCCGCCGGGCGAAGTGACCGAGCGCTATGCGCGTCTGTGCGAGCAGGAAGTGTATCGCGCACCGGCCGATTGGCTGTGGACCTACCGCCGCTGGAAATTGCCCAAGCCCTTATACGGCGTGTCTTGATCTTCGGCAGTCAAGCCGACGTGCCGCCCGCCCCAAGCTTGCCGCTCAGATGCCGTGCGAGCTGTGCGACGGTGGGGTAATCGAACAACTCCGTCAGATCGACGACGCCGGGAAATTCCTGATCGATGCTGTCGTGGATTTCGATGAGCTTGAGGGAGCTCGCGCCGAGATCGAACAAATTATCGTCCGCACGCACCGTCTTACCGGCCAGCGCTCGCTCGCAGATGCCGAGGAGCCGCGCCTCCAACTCGCTTGCTCCCGGCGCCGAGAAACGGGCCGAGTCGTTCCGTAGCCGCTCGAGCTCGGCCAGATCCGCATCGAACTCGCCCGCCAGATGACTCTGCTCGAGCAAATGACGCTGCGGTTTGCCGCTGGTTGTCTTCGGAATCCGCTTGACGGGAATGACGTGCGCCACCTCGAGGCCGGCGTGCTCATTGATGAGCCGTGAAACCGCGATGGATGTCGCAAGGAATTCCGGCAAGTCACCGCGATGTAGTACGAATACGGCAAGTGCTTCGGTGTCGTCGCCCGGCTTGCGCACGCTGCCCACCGCAACCTTGCCAAGCTCGAGACCCGGAGCACGCTGGGCAATGCTCTCTAGGTCGTAGGGATAGTAGTTCTGGCCGTTGACGAACAGGATTTCCTTGGTGCGCCCGGCAATGTGCAACGCTCCGTCTTGCATCACGCCAAGGTCGCCCGTGTCGAGCCAGCCTTGCGCATCGATTGCCGCTGCGGTGGCTTGCGCGTCGTTCAAGTAGCCGGCGGTCACACTGGCGCCGCGAATCAGCACGTGTCCCACGGTGCCATCGGCGACCGCGCCGCGAGCAGAATCGCTGAGCTTCACTTCGACGAAGGGAATGGCGTTGCCGACGCTCATGAGCTCGAGAGCATCGCGGCCATGCGCCGGATTCAACTCGATGCGATCGCCGACCTTGAGCTGGTGCCGATTGACGCGGATCCAACGGTACGCTGTGCCGGGCCGCGGAAACGTCACGGCAAGAGAGGCTTCGGCAAGCCCGTACACAGGATACATGGCTGTCCGCGCAAGCTTGGCCGGCGCCATGCGATCCATGAATTCATTGCACAGCTCGACGGATATCGGCTCAGCGCCGTTGAAGATCAAACGAATGCTGGATAGATCCAGATCATCCACGCCGCGCGAGCCCAGCACCTTGAGGTAGTGCCGATAGCCAAAATTGGGAGAGCAGGTAATGGTGGTGCGGTGCTTGGCGGCGAGTTGCATCCACAACAGAGGCCGCCGCACGAACAAATCCGTGGGCATGAGGCCGACGTGTACGCGCGCGGCGAACTGCATGAGATAAAAACCGATCAGGCCCATGTCGTGCGTGAGCGGCATCCAGCTGAGCGAGCGGTCTTGCGGGCTGAAACCGCAGTGCGAGACCACGGCTTTGATGTTGGCGACGAGATTGGCGTGAGTGAGTCGCACGCCTTTGGGCTCACTGGTTGAGCCGGACGAGAATTGCACGAACGCGAGATCCTGGGGCGCAGGCCGGTGCAGTTGGCCGCGCTTAGCGATGTCCGTAATCTCATCCGCCAGAAAGGCGCGCGCCTTCAATGCCGAGAAAGTCTTCTCGGCGCCCGTCTCGCGCGCCAAGCTTGCGAGGCGCTCGAGCCCTTTGCGATCGGTATAGAGAATGGGACGATCGAGTTTTGCAGCGATGCGCAAGAGCTTCAGACGATGCTCATCGCTGATGCCGACCGCGACCGGCACGGGCACGATGCCGCCGCAAATGGCGGCCCAAAAGCCGTCCATGAACTGCTCGTTGTTGCTCAAGAAAATGATCATGGGATCGCCGCGCGCAGCGCCCATGCCTTGCAGCAAATACAAGATGCCCAGAGCCCGCGCGTGCACTTCGGCGAAGGAGATGCGGCGTTCGGCCGTCTCGCCGGTATAGAAAGTCACCGCGCCATCGTGCGAGCGGTTGGCCTCCAGTAGATCGACCAGCGTCTCGAAACTCATCGCGTGTGCACGTGCATCCATAGCGGCGAGCGAGGCCGCAAGTTGACCTGCGCTTCGAGCTCGATGGGCTCGGAGCTTGCGCGCGACAAGCGGAATTGCCGCGCCATCCCCTGCATGTGCGAGAGCATTTCGAACATGGCCATGTTCTCGCCGATGCAATGTCGCGGGCCGACCGCGAACGGGATGTAGGCGAAGCGATGCCGCTCGACGGTATCTTGCGCGGCAAAGCGTTTTGGCTCGAAGCGCTCGGGGTCGGCCCAATGCTGCGGATGCCGGTGCAGAAGATACGGACAAATGTACACGTTGCTGCGCGGCGGGATGCCCATGCCCGAAAGCTCGTCTGGATCGATGCTCCGGCGTGTGAGCAACCAGCCCGGCGGATACAAGCGAAGCGATTCCTGCACCACGCCGCGGGTGTACGGCAAATTCTCGGCCGCTTCGAGAGTCGGCGGCAGCGCAAAACTCTTTGATTTCGCCTCAGCGTGCAGCTCGGCATCGGCGTCGGGGTTCTGGCTGATCAAGTACCAGGTCCAAGTCAATGCGGCAGCGGTGGTCTCGTGTCCGGCCACGATCAGTGTCAGCACCTCGTCGATCAGCTCGCGCTCGCTCATGCCCCGGTCCGTCTCACGGTCGCGCGCCGACATGAGCATGGCCAGAAAATCGACATGGGCTTCACCCGTGCGCAGACGCCGTTCAGCGGTCTCGGTCACGAGCTTCGCGCATTGTCTGAAGCGGAACGCAAACTTCAAATCGCGCGCCGGCTCGCGCGCGACGACAAGAAAAGGATTCTCGCCGCGCTCGGCTTCAATGCGAGCCAGATCCTCGCCAAAGATCGAGCGAAGCACGATTTCCAAGGTGAGCTCGCTGGTCTCATCCGTCAGATTGATGGGCTCTCCGGCCGCGCTTTTGCGTGCCCAAGCGGCCGAGTAGCGCCCGTTGACCTCGGCGATGAGATCCACGAATTGATCGATCACGCGCCGGTGGAAAGCGGGCT
Organism: uncultured Steroidobacteraceae bacterium; assembly: GCA_964247385.1. Lineage (GTDB taxonomy): Bacteria > Pseudomonadota > Gammaproteobacteria > Steroidobacterales > Steroidobacteraceae > TMP-86. The sequence continues at coordinate 67,469 of CAXTUB010000012.1, forward strand.
GCATCATGCGCCGTTGCCGGCGCCACAACTCTCCCTCGCTGGTCATGATGCCGTTGCCGAGCAGCACCTTGACTCGATCCATGCCGTCGCCCTTGGTGTAATTGCGATGGTTGGACAACATGACACGCTTGATGTCATCAGGGCTGTTGAGCACGAAGTCATATGCACCGCGCGCGCGCGAGAACACGCGGTAGAAGTCGCCGTAGCGCGGCAATGACGCGCGCAAAAACGACAAAGTTTCATCCGTGGCGCCCAACTCGAACTCGATGTCAGGGCCAGGCGCTACGACAGCGGAGGACATGACGCATTGTATCCGAGCGCATCCTTGCGTTGCGCTCAGCGGGTCTTTCACAATCAACGCGTGCGACCCCAGGAAGAAGCCGAGCTGCGCAACACCCTCTACTCACAGCAGACACGCTCGCGCCGGCGGCTCACCCGCGGCCGGTTGTGGTTGTACAAGCTGTTAGTGCCGCTCGCTGCTGCGCTCATCCGGTTGGTTTGGCGTTGGAGCCGCGTGAGCCATGTGTCCGGAGCCGCGAATATCCGGCGCGCGTTGGTGCGCGCGCCGTCGTTCATTCCCGTGTACTGGCATCAATCGACGTTGTTCTGCGTGAAGCAATTACTCGATGCTCGCAAGGAAGGACTCAAGCTGGGGTTTCTCATCAGCCCTTCCGTCGATGGCGAGATTGGCGCGCTGCTCGTTGACCGGCTCGGAGCTTCGACGATTCGCGGCTCCTCTTCATATACCGGAGCGCGCGCGCTCCGGGATTATTTTCAGGCACTGTTGCAGGACCAAATCTCTCCAGCGATCACGCCCGACGGCCCCAAAGGTCCGCCGTGGAAATTCAAGCCGGGCGCCATCCTGTTGGCGCAGTGGTCGCAGCGGCCCATTGTGCCGATGGCGTTCGCGGCGTCTTCGGCCTGGCACATTCAATGGGATCGCTTCATTATTCCCAGGCCCTTCGCGCATGTTGCGGTGGTGGTTGGTGAACCCGTCTATTTTCCAAAGCGAATGGATGAGCTAGCGTTGCAACATGCGCAAGAGCAGATGGAACAGCTATTGAATAACTTGCAAGAATCTGCGGTAATCGCTTTATCATCAATTAGTTAAGCGCCTGACTTCAACATGGCCACGGTACCGGTCGACCCCCGATCCCTCGAGCTGACGGCATCGGATATCCTGTCGCCGCAGCTTTGGTCTCGAAATGCACCGCGTCCCCCACTCGGACTCGACGCGGTCTGCACGAAAATCGCCGTGGAGTTTCAATCCATCAGCGCGGCCACGGCGCAGGAAATCATCCGTAACAATCTCAAGGATCTCCGCGAAAGCACGGGCGCGGATGTCACGTTTTTCATACGGTTAGATGCGGAAACTGAAGTATTTTCTGACATCGAGATGTCGCGCTCCATGCTGTCCACCGGTAATCCGGCGCAACTCACCGGGGTGGCTTTTGCCAGTTTCCCTTGGCTCCAGGGCCGTGCCAGCCATTTGCGCCTGTTCGAGATTCGCGACACGTCGGACCCGCGGCGCGAGCAGGCAGAGGATGCCCGGCATTGGGCGGAATTGAGTTTCGGCAGCGTGCTGCTGCTGGTCTATTACGTGCAAGCGAAACCCGCGGGATTCATCGGCTTGGCCTGGACGCATCCGCGCGAAAGCGGCGAGGTGCAGCTGCATTTGTTGCTCAAGCTGTTGGGGTCGAGCTTGTCCGCCGGGTTCACTCGCTTGCAAATCGAGGCTTCGCTGCGCGACCTCGAAGAGCGCAATGAGCTCGCCTTGTATAGCGCCAATGATGGTCTGTGGGATTTCGACACCGTCCACAACCGCATGTACATGTCGCCGCGCTGGCGGGTCATGTTGGGTTATGACGATGCGGAAACGCGCGCGCCCGATTGGCGCACGTTGGTGCACTCCGATGACATGACGCGCGTGCAGGCGGCTATCCGCGATCACGTCGCGGGAAAGACGCCGCTGTTCGAGAGCCTGCATCGCATGCGCCATTCGAGCGGCGAATGGCGTTGGGTCATCAGCCGCGCCAAGGCGCGGGTCGACGACAAGGGCCGGCTGATCCGACTGGTCGGTGTCGAGTTGGACATCACGGAACGCAAGCTGTACGAGGAGGCGCTGTTCCGCGAGAAAGAAAGCGCGCAGATCACGCTGCAGAGCATCGGCGACGGCGTCATCACCACCGATGCCAAAGGGGTCGTCGACTACATCAATCCGGTCGCCGAGACCCTCACCGGATGGCGGCTGGAGGACAGTCAGGGCCGTCCCATCGAGGAAATTTTTCGCGCATTTCACGAGGAAACGTGCGAGCCATTGGAAAATCCGCTCGCCGTTTCGATTCGCCGCACGCGCTCGATCAAGTCGGTGCGGCCCATGCTCCTGATTCGGCGTGACGGCAACGATATCTATGTGGAGAGCACCGCATCGCCCATCCGAGACGGCAACGGCTCGGTGGCGGGCGGAGTACTGGTGTTTCACGACGTCAGCGAGGCCCGCGAGCTCAACCGCCGCTTGAGCTATCACGCCAGTCACGACGTGCTCACGGGCCTCGTGAATCGGCGGGAGTTCGAGAATCGAATGGAGCGCGCGCTCAAGAGCGCAAAGGCGCGTGAAACTTCTTACGCGCTGTGTTATCTGGATCTGGATCAGTTCAAGATCATCAATGACACGTGCGGGCATAGCGCCGGCGATGCGCTGCTGGGGCAGGTCGGCTCGTTGTTGAAATCGAAAGTGCGCTGGCGCGATACGCTCGCGCGGTTGGGCGGCGACGAATTCGGTATCTTGCTCGAGAGCTGCTCGCTCGATGAGGCCATGCGCACGGCCGAGGCGCTGCGCGAAGCGGTGCGCAATTTCAAATTCACGTGGGAGGAGCGCACATTCCGCCTGGGCGCGAGCGTCGGCGTCGTGCCGATCGCGGCAGACAATGTTGACGTGGCCTCGGTGCTGAGCGCAGCGGACAGTGCTTGCCAAGCGGCGAAGGAAGCTGGCCGCAATCGCGTGCACAGCTTCGAGGAAAACGATCTCGATTTGATGCGCCGCCGCCGCGAGATGCAGTGGGCCGCGCGCATCAATAATGCGCTGGAAGAGGGCAGGTTCGAGCTGTTCCGCCAGACCATCATGCCGCTCCAGACGGCGGAGAGCGGCGCGCACTACGAGTTGCTTCTGCGCATGCGCGATGAGGCCGGGAAGTTGGTCGCACCGGACAACTTCATCGCCGCCGCGGAGCGCTACGGCATCACGCCCAACATCGACCGGTGGGTCATCGAGAACGCTTTGCGCTGGCTGGTATCCGAAGCGGACGAGCGCGAGAAACTGGCAATGTGCTCCATCAACCTCTCGGGACAAAGCCTGGGCGACGACAAGTTCCTGCCATTCGTGATCGAGCAGTTCCATCGCAGCGGCCTCGATGCCACCAAGATCTGCTTCGAGATCACGGAGACGGCGGCCATCGCGAGCTTTTCACAAGCGAACCGATTCATTCAGGCGCTGAAAGAGTTGGGTTGCAAGTTCGCGCTCGATGATTTCGGCACCGGACTCTCCTCGTTCGGCTACTTGAAGCATTTTCCAGTCGATTTTCTGAAAATCGACGGTAGCTTCGTGAAGGAGATCCTGCACGATCCCATCGATCGCGAAATGGTCCGCTCGATCAATGAGATCGGGCATCTCACGGGCAAGCAAACCATCGCGGAATTTGCCGAGAACGCCGAGATCATCAACATGCTCCGCGGTCTCGGGGTGGATTTTGCGCAAGGGTACGGCATCTCGATGCCGCAGCGCGTGCTCAAGGCGGCGAATATCGCCTGATGGCGGCAATGTTGATGCACAGCCATGGCAGCAAAGCCGGCGGCGATGATCGAGCGGCAATCAACTCGCGACATTGATGCACAGCCATGGCAGCAAAGCAGGCGGCGATGATCGAGCGCCCTCGCTGCACGCAGCTCGGGTTTGCTCGCATGCGCCTATTCGAACGCGACTCGCGAGCGATACTCGCTCAAACAGCGTTCGAATGACGGCGCATGCTCGTCGCTCTCAAAATCGCCGCTGGCTTTGCTGCCACGGCTGTGCATCGAGCCAAGACTTCTCACGCGTTTGCTGCTGACTTGAAACGCGGAGTTTCAACTGCAATGCGGTCGAAGCTACAAATCGTCTGCCGTAATCAAGTAGTCGCGTCTGACGCGGCCGCGGGTAACGATCACGCCTTCCGCGCGTAGTCGGCGTTGTTGCTCGAGGCGCGCTGCGGAATGTTCGGGAAATGATATTTTTCCGCCCGCGCCGACGACGCGGTGCCAGGGCAAATCAACCGTACCGCTCGCGGCTTTGAGCGCGTGGCCGACTAAGCGCGCGCGGCCGGGCAGATTCGCGAGTCGCGCGACCTCACCATACGCGCAGGCGCGCCCACGCGGAATCGCGCGTACGGCGTCCCAGATATTTTCAATGGGCGTGGTCGACGCTACTTCTGACCATCGAGGCTGAAGCATCTGCGGCATACGGCCGCGCTCAGGCCCACTCGAAGCGCATCGACAAATCGACGGCTTTCACGTCCTTGGTGAGTGAGCCCACGGAAATGAAGTCGACACCGGTGTCGGCGATGCGCCGCACGTTCTCGAGGGTGACTCCGCCGGACGCTTCGAGAGCGAGCGGACGGCCTGCGTCACGATTGATGGCGACTGCGCGGCGCAAATTGTCCAGCGAGAAATTATCCAGCAGCACGAATTCGACTCGCGTGGAGATGCTCTCATTCAGCTGCTCGATGTTTTCTACTTCCACTTGAATTTTCGCCTGCGGGTGCAGGAACTGCGCGCGCTCCACCGCGGCACGGAGCGATCCCGCGGCGGCAATATGATTTTCCTTGATGAGCACGGCGTCGTACAAACCCAAGCGGTGATTCGTCGCGCCGCCGACTCGCGCCGCGTACTTCTGCGCGGTGCGCAATCCCGGCAGCGTCTTGCGGGTATCGAGAATCTTGCAATTCGTGCCGTCAATTGCGTTGACGAAGCGGCGCGTGACGGTTGCAGCGGCGGACAGTGTCTGCAAAAAATTGAGCGCCGTGCGCTCGGCGGTCAGCAAAGCTCGCGCTGCGCCGTGTGCTTCGAAGACAACGTCGTTGGCCTGCGCCTCGTGACCTTCCCGAACGTGCCATGTGATTCGCGTGGCGGAGTCGAGACTCTGAAAGCACGCATCGACCCACGGCGCGCCGCAGATCACCGCGCGCTCGCGAACGATGACTCGAGCCGCGCCCCGCTGATCGGCCGGAATGAGCTCGGCAGTTAGATCGCCGGTGCCGATGTCCTCGATCAAGGCGCGCTCGACCTGAGAGCGCAGGTCGGAAGGCGGTGAGAAGCTCAGACGCTCAACTCCACTGCGACCCGAGCGGCCGTTGAGCGCGAGCGGCCCAGTTGAAGCGGGCTAAGATCGCTGCGAAGGCCGGTAATGCTAGTTTCGAGGCCGGTAATACTAGTTTCGAGCGATATACCGTAGCTAGAACAGCATGTACCGTGGCTAGAACGGTAAGCCGTGCGATGGCCCGATCATGCACATGAGCATGGGGATCGAAAGTAGGAAATTCGTTCGCGAAGCAAGCGTTGCCACTTTGCGCGCCTTGGCTTTTTCCTCATCGGTCGCGGGCTTGATGCCCAGGATTTTTTTCTGATTCGGCCAGATCAACCCCCATACATTGAATAGCATGATGGTGCCGAGCCACGCGCCGATGCCGATCACCAACAAGGATTCATTGACCGGGGTCTCGCCCAAACCCAGTGTGAACGCGCCGGTGAAGCGCCCGCTGCGGGCGAGAAGCCATGCGCCGGCGAGCCACGTCCCGAGCGCTGACCAACGGAACCACAGCAGCGCGCGCGGCGCGATGTATTTCATGACCCCGGCGCCGCCGGGACCGCCCTTGTCGGCAGTGGCGGCAGCAAGCCCCGGAATTTGCACCGCATTGAAATAATACAAAAGGCCGATCCAGAAAATTCCGAACACGACGTGCAGCCAACGCGCAAAGGCCAGCTCATTGAATGCGAAACCGCCGATGAATGCTGCAATAAGAACAGCGGCCGCGGTGCCGATTATGAGCGGCCATTTGACGGTCATCAGCAGATTCATGCTTGTAATTCCTTGGAATGCCGCACGTTGCGTGCAGGTGCACTGGAAGAATAAGGGACTACCCCCAATAATTCAACGATGCCCGAAGCCTCGCCCACCTCGCCTTGTATCAACATTTGCGCGCTCGACGAGCAGGGATATTGCCTCGGATGTTACCGAACGCTCGATGAGATCGCAGGCTGGAGCCGGCTCAGCGCGAGCGCGCAATGGGAAATCGTGCGCGCGCTTCCCTCTCGCGCCGCAATGCAGGAGAATCGACATCTCACCGGAGAAAACTCATGACCGCCGTTGAACGTATCAAGAGCCAATTGGCTGCTCATCCCGTGTTGCTCTATATGAAAGGCACGCCGGATTTTCCACAATGCGGATTTTCCGCGCAGACGGTTGGCGCCCTCAAAGCGTGCAAAGCGAAGTTTGCGCACATCAACATCTTCGAAGACCCGGAAGTGCGTGACGCGCTGAAGAGCTATTCGAATTGGCCGACGTTTCCTCAGCTCTATGTTAACGGTGAGCTGATCGGAGGCTGTGACATCGCGATGGAAATGTATCAATCGGGCGAGCTGAAAAATCTTTTGGCGGAGGCGGGCGCCGTCTAGCGAGCTGGGCGCGCCCAGCGAGCCGCTCGCCGTCTAGCGAGCCGCGGGCGCCGGCGTAGAGTTCTCATCGCCGTCCTCCTCGGAGCGTAAATCGGATGGCATCAGCGCGCCCTCCGTACGGCGGCGGCTCGACTCAAAAATTTGCTGAAACTGGTTGCACACGGTGCAAAATAAGTCGGCGCTGCGCTCAGCGTCGTAGCTGGCCGAGTGCGCCGAGCTCGCATCCCATAGTGCGCCGCTCGCAACCAGTGCTCGCATCAATACCGTCTGTCCAAATGCCACACCGCCGAGCGTTGCCGTGTCGAACGTCGAGAACGGATGGAACGGATTACGCTTGATGTCGTTGCGCTCCACGGCCGCGGTCAGAAAATTCAGATCGAATGCCGGATTGTGACCGACGAGAATCGCGCGTTTGCACCCCGCATCGCGAATGGCGTGGCGGATTTCGGTGAATAGCCGCTGAATCGCGTCGGTTTCGCAGATCGCGATACGCAGTGGATGAAAGGGATCGATCTTGTTGAAAGCCAAGGACGCTGGGTCGAGCCTCGAGCCTGGAAATGGCGTCACGTGATAGCGATGAGTGGCGCCGCGCGCGAGTGAGCCATCGGCACGCATCTCGATGAATGCCGCGGCGAGCTCCAGCAGCGCATCAGTTTTCGGGTTGAAGCCCCCGGCTTCAATATCCACCACCACCGGTAGAAAACCGCGGAAGCGCGTGCGCATGGAAACGGGTTGAACGGTCATGGCTTGAGGTTGTGGAGCATCGATTAACGCACGAATGAGCTGGGCTGCGCGGCCACCTGGCGTGCCGTCCACGCAACCGATCCGCCGGCGCGGAACGGGCGTAGATCCTCGTCGCCAAATGGCAGGCTGGGCGGAATTTCCTGCCTCTCGCATTCGAGCACGAGCTGTGCGGAATTCAATTCGAGGCCATAGAACCGACTTCCAAAAACACTTGCAAACCCTTCAAGCCGCCGCAATTGATCCTCACGATCAAATACTTCTGCATACAGTTCCATGGCGCAGTGTGCAGTGAATATCCCAGCGCAGCCGCATGCTGCCTCCTTGGCATGCCGGGCATGCGGCGCGCTGTCGGTTCCCAAAAAAAACTTCTCGCAACCGCCGGTGGCGGCGCTGACCAGCGCGAGCCGATCGCGCTCCAGCTTCAGTAGCGGCAGACAATACAAATGCGGCTGGATCCCGCCATCGAACAACGCATTGCGATTGTGCAGCAGGTGTTGCGGCGTGATGGTGGCCGCGACGCCGGTGCGTTGCGCTTGGATGAAGTCGACGGCCCCGGCGGTCGTGACATGCTCCAACACCACCTTGAGGCCTTCAAACCGCGCGAGCAGGGGTTGAAGCGTGTCTTCGATGAACACCGCCTCTCGATCGAATACATCGATATCGGTGCGTGTCGACTCGCCGTGGATCAATAACGGCACGCCAAGCTGCTCCATCCGCTCCAGCACCGGACCCATGCGGAGGAGGTCACGCACTCCGGCATTCGAATGAGTGGTGGCATTTGCGGGATAGAACTTTACGCCGTGAACGAGACCGGAAGCTTTTGCGCGCTCGATTTCCTGAGCCGTCGTGTGCGGTGAGAGAAACAGCGTCATGAGCGGCTGAAAACTCGAGCCCTCGGGCAGCGCGGCAAGTATTCGCTGCCGGTAAGCCAGAGCCTGTTCCGTGGTGATCACCGGCTCTCGTAGATTGGGCATGACGATGGCGCGGCCGAATTGCGCAGCCGTGTAGCCCACCACGGCCGCAAGACTCGCGCCATCACGCAGATGCACATGCAAGTCATCCGGTTGACGCAATATCAGTTTGCGCGCCGCGGTTCGAACCAGTTGATCTTCAGCGCTCACGGGGCGCGATGGTACCCCGAGCAACTGTTGTGCGCTCGTGCTCGCGCCGCAGCTTGGATTGGGAGTGAGCTCTGGGCCACGAACCCATCGAGCGCGCCGGTGCTGCGGCAGCACGCGGCTATAATTGCCAATTTGCGCTACGCGAGATCCGTCATGGACATGCATGCTCACTCGCCGTTCGAGGACATCGACCCTGCCGAGACGCAGGAGTGGCTCGAGTCCATCGATTCGGTGCTGCGCGCTCAGGGACCCGAGCGAGCCCATTTCATTTTGGAGAAGCTGGTCGATTTTACGCGCCGCTCCGGCACCTACCTTCCATTCAAGCCCAACACCGCCTACTTGAATACGATCGGCCGCTCTCAAGAGCCGGATTATCCGGGCGATCGCTCGCTCGAGCGGCGCATCGAGGCCTATATTCGCTGGAACGCCATGGCCATGGTGGTGCAAGCCAACCGCGCATCGAGCGAGTATGGCGGCCACATCGCAACCTACGCCTCCGCGGCGACGCTTTACGAAGTGGGGTTCAATCATTTTTGGCGGGCGCGCAGCGCCGCTCATCCAGGCGACATGATTTTCATCCAGGGCCATTCGAGCCCCGGCATCTACGCGCGCGCTTATCTCGAAGGCCGTTTGAATGAAGATCAACTGAAGCATTTTCGGCAAGAAGTTGCGGGGAATGGCCTGTCCTCGTATCCGCACCCGTGGCTCATGCCGACGTTTTGGCAGTTTCCGACAGTGTCCATGGGCCTTGGCGCGATGACCGCCATGTTTCAGGCGCGATTCATCCGCTACCTCGAACATCGCGGACTCACCCCGGCCTCCGATCGCAAGGTGTGGGCGTTTCTCGGCGATGGTGAAATGGATGAGCCCGAATCCATGGGCGCGCTGACCATGCCGGTGCGCGAGAAGCTCGACAATCTCGTGTTCGTCATCAATTGCAACTTGCAGCGGCTCGACGGTCCGGTGCGCGGCAACGGCAAGGTCATTCAGGAGCTCGAAGCCGCGTTTCTCGGCGCAGGCTGGAATGTCATCAAGGTGCTGTGGGGGTCACGCTGGGATCCGTTGCTTGCTCGCGATTCGAAAGGCTTGCTCAAGCGCGTCATGGAAGAGTGCGTGGACGGTGAATATCAGAATTTCAAATCCAAGGGCGGCGCATACACGCGCGAGCATTTTTTCGGCAAGTATCCCGAGCTCAAGGCCATGGTCGCGAACATGTCGGATGAAGAAATCTGGCACTTGAACCGCGGCGGCCATGATGCGCAGAAAGTGTTCGCGGCATACCAAGCGGCCATGGAAAACAAGGGCACGCCTACCGTCATTCTTGCGAAGACCGTGAAGGGTTTCGGCATGGGGAAGGGCGGTGAGGGCGTCAACAGCACGCATCAACAGAAGAAGTTGAATGATGAGGCGCTGCGGGAGTTTCGCGATCGCTTCAACATGCAAATCTCGGACGCAGACATTGCTGGCTTGCCGTTTCGCAAGCCCGCCGAAGAGAGCGAGGAAATGCGCTATCTGCATGAGCGGCGCAAGGCACTCGGCGGATATCTGCCCACGCGCCAGACCGAAGCGCTGCAGCTCCCCGTGCCGCCGCTCGATGCGTTCTCGTCCCTCCTCGAAGGAACGGCCGAGCGCGAGATTTCCACCACCATGGCGCTGGTGCGCATTCTCGGAATTTTGCTCAAGGATCAGGGGATGGGCAAACACGTGGTCCCCATCGTGCCCGATGAGGCGCGCACTTTCGGCATGGAAGGCATGTTCCGCCAGGTCGGCATCTACTCATCGGTCGGGCAGCTCTACACCCCGCAAGATTCGCAAGAGCTCATGTTCTACCGCGAGGACAAGAAAGGTCAGATTTTGGAGGAGGGCATCAACGAGGCGGGTGCGCTGTGCTCTTGGATTGCCGCGGCGACCTCGTATTCGAATCACGGCGTCAGTATGATTCCGTTTTTCATCTACTACTCCATGTTTGGTTTTCAGCGCGTCGGGGATTTCATTTGGGCGGCGGGGGACAGCCGCGCGCGCGGGTTCTTGATCGGCGGCACGGCGGGGCGCACGACATTGGCGGGAGAAGGCTTGCAGCATCAAGACGGGCACAGCCATTTGCTCGCCTCCACCGTGCCGAATTGCGTTTCGTACGACCCGGCGTTTGCTTACGAGCTCGCCGTCATCGTGCAAGAAGGGCTGCGCCGCATGTTGGCGGAACGCGAAAGTGTCTTCTATTACATCACGTGCATGAATGAAAACTACGCTCACCCGCCGATGCCGCCGGACTCGCAGCGCGGCATCTTGCGCGGCTTGTATCTCTACGCGCGAGGCGGCAAGCACCGTTTGCGTGTTGCCCTGTTGGGGGCCGGCGCAATTCTGCGTGAGGCCATCGCTGCCGCCGCGATCCTGGAAGGGGAATTCGCGGTGTCGGCCGATGTGTATTCGGTGACGAGCTTCAACGAGCTGCGTCGCGATGCGCTCGAAGCCGAGCGATGGAATCTGCTGCACCCCGGCGAACAGCCGCGCATCCCATACGTTCGACAAAGCCTGGCCGATCATCCCGGCCCGTTCATTGCGGCAACCGACTACATGAAGGTCCTTCCCGATCAAATCCGGCAGTGGGTCCCCGGCGACTACGCCGTGCTCGGCACCGATGGCTTCGGGCGCAGCGACTCGCGCCAGCAATTACGTCAATTTTTCGAAATCGACCGGCACTACATCGTCGTCGCGGCGCTGCGCGCGTTGTCGAGCCAAGGGCGGGTGGACGCTGCGAAGGTGCAGGACGCCATGCAGAAGTTTGGTATCGATGCCGACAAGCCCGATCCAGTTAAGATCTAAGAATGTCTGATTCAATCGAGATCAAGGTGCCGGACATTGGCGGCTTCAACGACGTTGCCGTCATCGACGTGCTGGTGTCCGATGGTCAGGAGATCGAGAAAGACACACCGCTGATCACTCTCGAAACAGAGAAGGCGGCGATGGACGTGCCTGCACCGCAAGCCGGCAAAGTCGCGCAAGTGAAATTGAAGCAGGGCGACAAGGTGTCGCAGGGCTCGGTCATTTTGACTCTGGAAGCTGCGGTTGCCGCAGCCGGAACCGGAACGGCAGCCGCAACCTCGGACTCGAGCGAGCCGAGGGCGGCGTTGACCGATCAAGCCAAGCCAGATCGAGCGGCTGCACATCCGGCTGAGCCACCGGTGCGCATAGAGGCGCCCGCGCCGCCGCGGGACGCCGCGCCCCCCAAGCAAAGTGAAGCGGCTGATTTCTCGCAAGCGTATGCGAGCCCTTCGGTGCGAAAGTTCGCGCGCGAGTTGGGCGCTGATCTGAATCAAGTCAAAGGCAGCGCAAGAAAAGGGCGGATCACGCACGAGGACGTCAAGGCGTACGTCAAACAGCTGCTCGAGTCATCGCGCGAAGCGCCGAGTGATTCGAGGGCGCCGCGCGGCGGTGCATTCCCGCAAGTCCAACGAGTGGATTTCGCGGCGTTCGGCGCCGTGCAGATCAAGCCTCTGACGCGCATTCAAAAAATTTCGGGCGCTCGATTGCATGCGAGTTGGGTCAACCTGCCGCATGTAACTCAGTATGAAAACGCCGACATCACCGATTTGGAGATCGTGCGCAACGCGCTCAAGACCAAGTCGACGCTCGAAGGGGTCAAGCTCACGCCGCTCGCGTTCTTCATCAAGGCGAGTTTTCTTGCGCTGAAGGAATTTCCGCGCTTCAACTCTTCGCTCGATCCGGGCGGAGAAAATCTCGTGCTGAAACAGTATTACAACTTGGGTTTCGCCGCGGACACGCCGCTAGGGCTGCTCGTGCCTGTGATTCGAAAAGTGGATGAGCTCAGCTTGTTTGATATTGCGCGCAGCTTGAGTGAGCTGTCCGCCAAGGCCCGGGCCGGCAAGCTTTCGCTCGACGACATGAGCGGTGGGACCTTCACCGTGTCGAGCTTGGGCGGAATCGGCGGTACGGCCTTTACACCCATCATCAATGCGCCCGAGGTGGCCATCCTCGGCATCTCCCGCGCCGAGCAACGGCCTGTGCTGCAAAACGGTGGGTTCGTGCCGCGGCTCATCGTCCCGCTGTCGCTGTCATACGATCATCGCGTCATCGACGGAGCCGAAGCCGCGAGATTCATCGTGTTTCTGAGCGAAACCTTGGCCGATGTGAAGGCGCTCATGTGAGCGTTGAGCTGCGAGTTCCCGATCTCGGCGATTTCAAGGACGTGCCCGTCATCGACGTGCTGATCCAGGTGGGCGATGAAGTCGAGGTGGATCAGGGTTTGATCACTCTCGAAACCGACAAGGCGTCGATCGATGTGCCGGCTGCGAAGGCCGGCCGCATCGTGTCGCTCGCATTGAAGAAAGGCGATCGATGCTCCGCCGGCACGTTGATCGGCGAGCTGGAGCCCGCCGCAGCCGAAAGCGCGGCGACCACCACAGTCGAAAGCGCGGCGCCCGCCACAGCGCCACCCGCCACATCGCCCGCGGCGTCGCGCGTTGAGGCGCGGGCCTCGGCGGAACCCGATACGCAGCGGGTTGGCGCATCGTCCGCTCATGCGCGGGATCTCATCGTGATCGGCGCGGGGCCGGGGGGATATACCGCGGCGTTCCGCGCCGCTGATCTCGGGCTCAAGGTCACGCTGATCGAGCGCTGGGATTCTTTGGGTGGAGTGTGTCTCAATGTCGGATGCATCCCCTCCAAAGCGCTGCTGCACGCGGCCAAGGTCATCGAAGATGCGCATGACGTGAGCGCGTGCGGCGTCGATTTCGGCGCGCCAAGCATCGATCGTGCACGCCTGCGCGAATGGAAATCCGGGGTGGTCACCAAGCTTACCGGGGGACTTGCGGCGCTCGCCAAACGTCGCAAGGTCGACGTCGTGCGCGGTGTCGCCAAATTCACCGGGCCGACCTCGGTCGAGGTCGAGCAAGCAGGGGAGTTTCGCACGCTCGAGTTTCGCCAGTGCATCATCGCGGTCGGCTCTGAAAGCGCGACCTTGCCGGGGTGGCCGAGCGATCCGCGCATCATGAACTCGAGCGATGCGCTCGAGCTGCCGGAAGGTTGCCGCAGCCTTCTCGTGGTCGGCGGCGGAATCATTGGCCTGGAACTGGCATGCGTGTACGACGGCCTCGGCGCTCAAGTCTCGGTGGTCGAAATTGCGCAAGCACTGATGCCGGGCACCGATGCGGATTTGGTGAAGCCTCTCAAGAAGCGCATCGAGGCGCGCTATCGTCAGTTGCTGCTCAACACTCGCGTGTCGCAAGTCGAGCCCATCGCGAAAGGCTTACGCGTGAGTTTCGATGGGCCGAACGCGCCTCGAGATGCGCAAATGTTCGATCGCATCTTGGTGGCGGTCGGCCGCCGCGCCAACGGCAATGCGGTCGCGGCCCGCGCCGCAGGCGTTTCGGTGAACGATGCGGGATTGATCGCCGTCGATCGGCAAATGCGCACCAACGTGCCGCATATTTTCGCCATCGGCGATGTGGTTGGCGCACCCATGCTCGCTCACAAGGCGACCCACGAAGCCAAGGTCGCAGCCGAGGCGGCAGCCGGACACCGAAGCTTCTTCGACGCCAAGTGCATCCCCGCCGTCGCCTACACCGATCCTGAAATCGCCTGGGTTGGGTTGACTGAAGCAGCTGCCGCGCAGCAAAAGCTGAACATTGGGCGCAGCGTGTTTCCATGGGCAGCGAGCGGCCGCGCGCTCGCCATGAATCGCGCCGAGGGATTCACCAAAATCTTGTTCGACAAGGATACGCATCGAGTAGTCGGCGCCGGCATCGTGGGCGCTCAGGCGGGCGAGCTCATCGCCGAAGCCGCATTGGCCATCGAGATGGGAGCCGACGCCACCGACCTGGGAAACACGATCCATCCGCATCCGACATTATCCGAAACCTTAGCCATGGCGGCCCAAGGGTTCGAAGGGACTTTGACGGACATTTAGCAATGTCGCACCCTTGAGTTCAGGGTCTACCGATACATCGATCGATGTAATCCGTTTTCGCCTGGCCCGTCAGCTTCTGTGATGCAGCCTCTTTCCGGCATGCCGTGCGCTTGGCATGACGCGCTGCCTCGCGATCCGTTTCGCTCTGCGTGGGCGGCGTTTTGGCAGCCGGCGCATCGGCAACCGGAACGGGTGGATCGCCGGCAAGGCTGACCGCAGGCGCTTGCGACACAAGCCATAGGATCGACAACGAGCTCAAGATGCACGTGCGCACCGCTCAAGCATAAACGACGCTCGCGAGGCGCGTTCCGCCGCGAGATGAATCTTCGTTAACTTTTCTTCGTGCGCAACGACCGCGGCGCCTTTGCGGCCGGCTTCGTCTTGTGCTTGTACTCGCACAAATCGGCGATCAAGCACTGCGGGCATTTCGGAGTTCGCGCAACGCACACATATCGGCCATGCAAAATCAGCCAATGGTGCGCATACAAGAGAAAGCGCTGCGGCACGTATTTCAAAAGCGCATCCTCGACCTCGCGTGGAGTCTTGCCGGGCGCGAGGCCGGTGCGATTTGCGACACGAAATATATGCGTGTCGACCGCCACCGTGGGCTCGCCGAACGCGACGTTCAACACCACGTTGGCTGTCTTGCGCCCCACACCGGGGAGGCTTTCGAGCGCTGCGCGATCGTGCGGCACGAGTCCTTGGAATTGATCCACGAGAATCTTGGACGCCGCCACGATATTGCGCGCCTTGGTCCTGAAAAAGTTGATGGACTGGACGGCGCGCGTGACGCGGCTCAAACCGAGGCGAGCGATGTCGGCGGGCGAGCTGACTTCTTGAAACAAAGTGCGCGTAGCCTTGTTCACGCCCCTGTCGGTCGCTTGAGCCGACAACATCACCGCAATCAACAGTTGAAAAGGAGAGGCGTGCTCGAGCTCCGTCTTGGGCTCCGGATCAGCCGCTTGAAAGCGCTCGAAAATGGCGAGGCGTTTTGCGGCGTTCACGACTCGATGTCACGCAGAGGTCAGCGTTGCTGCGCGCGCTGCGCGGCAGTTCCGGCTCACCCCGTCCGCACCCACTCTTTTTGCCGCGCGAGCTCGCGCGAGCGCAGTTCAGCGCGCGACTTGGCGCGCTCGAGATGTGCTTGATATCGCCGCCGGTTAGCCATTGCATCGTTGGCATGAGCATCGGGCGCAGCGACCATGTGAATGCAATCCACCGGGCAAGGTGCAACGCACAGCTCGCAGCCGGTGCACTGCTCGGCAATCACTCCGTGCAGAAATTTATGCGCGCCCGCGATCGCATCGACCGGACACGATGGCAGACATTTCGCGCAGCCGATGCATTGCTCGGGATCGATCCAAGCGACGCTGCGCGCCAGGGCTGCGCCCACTTCGGGATCCAAGGGCTTCGCGGGCCGCCGCATGAGCTGCGCCAAATGCGCAACGGTGGCATCGCCTCCCGGAGCGCACCGGTTAATGTCGGCACGACCGTCGGCAACGGCTTCCGCGTAAGGGCGGCACCCGTCATATCCGCAGCGTCGGCACTGAGTCTGCGGCAAGAGCTCATCCGCCCGATCCGCGCACGACATCAGCGCACCCGCATGCCCGGCGCCGCGCCGCTGTCTGCCGAGAGCAGAAAAGGCGAGCCATCGCCGAGGCTCGCGGCGAGCACCATGCCTTGAGAAACACCGAAGCGCATCTTGCGCGGCGCAAGGTTTGCGACGATGACAATGAGGCGGCCGACGAGCGCATCCGGCGAATGATTGGCGGCGATGCCGGCAAGAATTTCGCGCGGCGCCGCTTCACCCACGTCCACCTGCAATCTGAGAAGCTTGGTCGATTCAGGAATTCGCTCCGCATGCACGACGCGCGCGACGCGCAGATCCGTTTTCAAGAATTCGTCAATGGAAATTTGCGTGAGCGACGCGGGCGCTGCCGCGGGCATGCCG
>CAXTUB010000013.1:0-82688 GCA_964247385.1 uncultured Steroidobacteraceae bacterium
TACTCCTCAATCTAAGATAGACGATCTGTCCCGTGTTCTAAGGGGCGGCTCCACCAAGCTCACCCGCCGTCTTACGACAGCTTGGTATGCGCAGCGGGTGAATGAGCGCTTCAAGCGCTGCAAGCGGAGCTAGCGCTTAAAATAGCGACTTGCAACAGTCGAACTCTTCCGGAGTAAAACATAGCGCCGGCGGGTTGACGGTTTGACTTCCTCATCCGAGGTATTCCGACCCAAATAAAATAAAGCCCCGCTTCCGTTTTACGGAGGCGGGGCTTTAAGTCTGCTTGAAACTTACAAGCGGTCGAGCCGCCTTAACCGGACTGGAATTACGCCGCTGCGGCGGTCGCTGGAACTGACTCGGACGAGCGGTTCCGACGCGCGATTGCGCCCAACGCAATCAAACCCGACAGGAACAGCCAAGCGGCAGCCGGCAACGGCACAGCTTTGATGCTCACGTTGTCAATGACGAGGCCTCGATTATCTCCACCGAAGAGATTGTAGAAAAACGCGTGTACGCTCTCGTTAGCAGAAGCCTTGAATACCAACTCATAAAGAGCGAACGAGCTATCTGCTTGGATGTTATCGACTTCTTTCGACTGGCCAGCGACAATGTGACTCAACGGGTTAGCTAGCTTCGTCGTGAAACCGAAAAGCAAACTGTCGGGCCCGGCATCACGCTGATTACCGGAAATCTGAGCACTCAGCGAATAAGTTTGGTTCTGTTTCAATGCAAAGGTGCCAGTTGTCGTAAACACGCCCGCGTTTCCCGTCGAGCCATCAAGATCAACACAGCCCTTCGAATCGTTGTAACACGTAATGCCGTATTGGTTGCCTTTTTGAATGGTATCGACCGTGCCGCCGATAGACGTCCAGCCAGCAGGCGTGGTGTTGAGCGAAGTCGCAACTCCGTTGAAGCCATACGACTTCGGGACAGCAATCGCGAATGCGGAAGCGGCCGAAAGCGACAGGCCTACCAGCGCCGCAGCGCCCAAGATCATTTTTTGCATAGTAAAAAATTCCTACACGTCACGAGGTAACGCACGCGAAGTTAAACCAGACTTAGACCTAATTCAACCTGCGTGGGTTAAATACTTGTACACGAAAAAGATACAAATGTATTACACAGCTGCAAAAAGAGCTCTATCAGATTTCGATTGCCATTGCTTTTAGTCCTATCGAGCGTCAAGTCCCGCGCGGAGCCTGCGGGCGTCTTCGAGGTCATTAAAAGATGCATCGGCAGCGAGTGCCTTGTCGAGATTATCGCGAGCATCGCGCACACTGCCTAATTTCAGTTGCGCAAGCGCAAGATGGTAGCGCAGCTCCGGTAGCTGGGGTGCTCGGTCAACTGCCTGTTGCAGCACAGCAGAAGCGGCGGGCGCCTCGCCTCGCTTGTAAAGCACCCAACCCCAGGTATCCACCAATGCGGGATCCTTGGAGTTGGCGAAATTCTGCGACAGTGCGCGCGCCCTATCGAGACTTGCCTGATCTTGCCGATGGGTGATGAGCAACATCGCCAGATTGTTGGCGACCGCGCTCGTCCCGCCGCTGACTTTGAGAAAAGCCTCGTACTGTGCGATGGCGTCGTCGGCTCGCCCGATTCGCTCGTACAGTGCGGCCAATGCAATGACGAGGTCGGCATTCCCCTGCGCCGCGTCGATGCCGCCCCGCAGCGTGCGGACCGCGCCTGCGGAGTCGCCGCTTGCGAGCTGAACATTGGCCAGGTTGCGGTAAGGCAGATCCCAACGCGGCGCAAGCGCGCTCGCTTGGCGCCAGGCGGCGATGGCAGCGGAAGTCTGTCCGGTACTCGCCAAAACCTCTCCCTTGACGTTGTGGAACACCGGCTCGCGCGGCAAACGCGCAATGCTGCGATCGAGACGTGCGAGTGCTTGGTCTTGATGAGTCTGGGCCAGGTCGACTCTCACCAACGCGATCACTGGCTCGACCGCATCCGGCGCGAGAGCCGCGGCACGCTCATAGGCGACGCGTGCGGCATCCAGATGCTTTTGCGTGAGCTCGAGCGTGCCCTCCATGAAGCTACCAACGGGCAGCTTCGGCTGATCCGCTTGCAGACGCTGTGCGACCAACTTTGCCGCGGCAAAGTTTTGCTGTGCGAGCTGTGCGTCGAATAGCGATTCCAGCGCCGTGAGGTCATCCGGATGCTCGCGCACGAGCTCGCTCAAAAGAGGGATTGCCTGATCCAGCCGCCGCGACCGGGTCAGCACCCGAGCCAGCTCGAGCTGCAACGCGGCATCCGATGGCACGCGGGCAAGCGCCGCACGCAGGGTTTCCTCAGCCAGCGTGATATCGCCTGCGCGAAGATAGGCGCGCGCCAACGTGCGCTGCACCGGCAGCGAATTGGGTTGGTCATGAGCCACGGCGCGTAAATCAGTCACGGCGGCCAAGGCTTGCCCGCGCGCTAAAGCCAACTCTGCCCGTATCAGCAATGCATCATTGTCGCGAGGATTCTGTTTGAGGATGGTCTCGATCAACGGCGTGGCCAACGCGGGGCGATCGGTCGCGACGTAGATTCGCGCTAGATGAGTGCGTGCCGCAAGCCCAGCCGGGCCGGAGTCATCATTCTTGATCAGCTGCTCATCCAGGCGCACGGCGTCCGCGACTTTTCCGTGTCGCGTATACAACTCGCTCAAGCGCAGAAGATACTGCGCATCATCGGGGTTGGAATTCGCTGCGGCTTTCAGTTCGGCCTCGGCGGCATCACGCGCGCCGCGTTCCTCGAGATAATCCACCAAGCCCAGACGCGCTTCGGTGCTTTGCGGTAGATCTCGTACGGCCTGGCGGAGTGTCGCCTCTGCCGCCGACCAATTGAAATCTTGCTGGAAGCTTTGCGCTAGCTGAAAGCGGTACACATATTGTCGCGGCGCTTGCGCAATGACGCGGCCGAGCTCCGCGCTGCCTTCGGCGCGCCGACCCGAATCGAAGTAGAGCTGCGCAAGGACTGCGCGCAAGTCGGCGCTTGCGCTTGGCGCCTGCAGGGCGTGCCTCAAGAGATCAACCGCTTTCGCGGTCTCGCCCTGCTGGTTGTGCAGTGCAGCAAGCAGCGCGACCGCATTTTCATTCTGAGGTGCCAGGCGTGCGGCGGCTTGCGCATCGGCCAATGCGCTGACTTTGTCGCCGGAGCGCACCCGAACCGACGCCCGAACGATCAACAGGTCAGGGTCATTCGGTGTATGAGCCAACCCCTGGTTCACGAGGTCCAGCGCCTTGTCCGGCTCTCCGGCATACAGGTACAAGCGAGCGAGCGCCGCGCGGGCGGCAGTATGCGCAGCGTTCGATTGCACGGCGTCCTGATACAAACCCGCCGCCTCGCGCACGTTCCCAGTGCGCTCAGTCGCCTCGCCCGACAGATAAGCAGCCTCCGCATCGTTGGGATCGAGTTGCAAGGCGTTGCGAAATTCAACGCGCGCTTTCTCGAAATCGCGTTGCTTCAGGTATTCACGGCCCTTGTCGAGATAGCCCGCCTTGCGAGCCTGCGCGCCGCCGCAAGCGCAGAGAGTTGCTGCGAGCACAGTAGCACAGATACTTCCGACGACTCGTTGAACCACGCGACCTGCAACCATAGCCATCCACCAACCGTTTGAGGACGCCGACTATACGGAAATCAAGCGAACGCGCGCACAGCAATTACGAGATTGAAAGCCGCTGCGCTGAGAAGAGCCGCTGCCCGCTGGGGTGCGCGCGCCGCCGCGATCAACTCCGCCGCGTAACACAGCACCACCAGTTTCGCGACACTGATGCCGATACTGCCTGCCGCGCTCGAGGTGCCCGGGAGATTAGGCAGTGCAAGTGCAGCGAAGATGAGCAGCAGGTCCAAGGGTGTCGCTTCGAAGCGACGGTGACGGGCAAAGCGGATCGCGATCGCTGCGGCGATTGCGAGTGGGGGCAGCACCAACCAGTCGATACGGTTGAGGAGATGCCTCTCGGCGCTCGAGATCTGATCGAGATAAGTGGCGGCGATGACCGCCACGAACAGGACCGCGCGGTAGAGCCACGATTCAACGAGCGGATACCGCCGAACACAGAGGCTGACGACAATCGCGCCAAGGCAAATCAACGCCAGCCATGCGACGTCCACGGACGCCTTGTCACCGGTCAATGCAACGCTGAGCAAATAAATGCCCAAGCACAGGCTCGCAAGGCCGGATGACCAGCGCGGCAAACTTTCGCTCGCGGCAAGCCACGTGCGAAAGCGGGTGATTGCGGAACGCTTTGCGAGATTGGAGCGGCGCCATCTCCAATCCGCCACCTCGAGGCCTGCGACGGCGAGAACGAAGCAGGCCGTAAACGTACCGAACACCGTCAGGATGAGAACATCGCTCTCGAAGCGCAATTGCCAGGCCACCAACAAGAGTGCGCATTGCACCGCGTAAATAACGATGACCGCTTCGTGATGATCGAAGCCCATGTCAAGCAGCCGATGGTGAAAGTGCATCTTGTCGGCCCTGAACAAAGGCTGCCGTGCGCGCAGTCGGCGAAACATGACAAACAACGTATCGACGAGCGGCAAGCCCACTAGAAGCAGCGGCAGGCTCGTGCTGACGGGTGTCGCAGCTCCGCGACTCAGCAAGATGCACAGCACCCCCAGCGTGAAGCCAAGAAACTGGCTGCCCGCATCACCCATGAAGATCCGGGCAGGATACGTATTGAATCTCAAGAAACCGAGCAACGCGCCCATGAGTAATACGGCAAGCGTCTCCACGAACGGCACTTTCCAATGCTGCGCAAGAAGGGCAATTGCGGCGGCGCATAGCAATGCCGTGCCGCCGGCCAGACCATCGAGCCCATCGGACAGATTGATCGCGTTCGTGATGCCGAGCAGGAAAAGAAAAGTCAGCGGCATACCGACCCAACTGGGGATGGATATCGGCTCGGCAAACATCAATGAATCGATGGACACTTGGCCGACCCACATCACGATGAGTACTGCGATGATCTGACCTGTCAGCTTGCTGCGCGCGCGCAGAGCGAATCGATCATCCAAGGCGCCAAACGCGACCAACACCATGACGGCGATGAGGTAACCCAAGAGAGGTCGGCTCATTGGCAGCCAAACGCACAGCGGAACGAGAGTCGCGATCGCCATCGCGACTCCGCCGATGCGCGGGATCGGCTGCGTGTGCACTTTGCGCGCGTCCGGATCGTCCAAGATGCGCAGCCGGCCGGCGGCGCTTGCGAGCGGTGGAATCAATGCCATCGCAATGATCATTGCGATCACGAATCCGAGGATCAAATCCATGGGTCAGTGCGGAATGTACGAGGGCAAAATCGGGGCAATTTGCCCTGCGAAACGCGTCAGCGCTGCGTCACCGCTCGCTTCATCAATCCCTTGCGGGAGGGCAATCGCGAGACGCACGAGCGCGCCATCCGTACGGTCGCGCAACAAAGCATCCTTGAATAAAAACCATTTGGCCGCGTACTCGCTCGTGATCACGCGGCCACGCTGCTGAAACCAGTAATAGACGAGCTGGCGCTTGTTGCCCAGCTGAATCAGAACTCGATTGACGCGCAATGGTTCACCTTCGATCGCAACATGCGGCAGCGCCATTTGTCTGAGGCTCTTGATTTCCCATCCGCCGCCAGGTAGGCAACTTCGAGGAGAAT
This sequence comes from uncultured Steroidobacteraceae bacterium, assembly GCA_964247385.1. Classification (GTDB taxonomy): domain Bacteria; phylum Pseudomonadota; class Gammaproteobacteria; order Steroidobacterales; family Steroidobacteraceae; genus TMP-86. Next base: position 5,620 of record CAXTUB010000013.1, read on the forward strand.
GCGCCGAGCGGCCCGCACGTTGCGAGTCGTACCATGCGATGTAGAGATTGATCGGGGATGATGACGCACTCGAAAAGTTAGCGAGGTAGTAGTCATCGAGCTTTAGGGTGTCGAGATAAATCTGTTCCAATGTTTCGGGGTGCGCTGTCCAGTCTGCGACAGTCACCGGAAATTGCACAAGCGAAGTACGCGAAGGTGCGCGTTCCATCCTTTCCGGAATTAGCACCGAGACACTCGCTACAATGACGAGCAGCGCGACAGTCGCGTAGAAACTGGCAGGGATCGGCCTCGTGATGGTGGGCCGGTTGCGTGCGACCGGCGGCGGCATCTCGATTCCGAACACCTGACGCCATGGACGTCGCTGATCGCCGACACCCGCGAGGATCATGCTTTCTCCGAGCAATAGCGCTGCACAGAGCATGAACATTGCCCAACCCTGAAATTCGTGCAGAAAGCCTTCCGCCATTCGCACTCCCCAATGTTCGACCATGAGGCCAATCGTGCCGACGCGAAAGCTGTTCATCAGGATCGTAATTGGAATACTTGAAAAAAATACCAATGCACGTTTCCACAATGCCGCCTTGAAAAAATAAGCGATCAAAAAACCAATGGTCATGAGGGGAAATAAATACCGCAATCCATCGCAAGCCTCGGCAACTTGCAACTTGTAGGCTCCAAGATCGATGACGTTGCCTTCGAGAAAGACGGGGATGCCGAAAAGTCGCATGAATGCGACACCGATAGCGGAAGAAAGGAGCTGCAGGTCAGCAGAGAAATTAAAATATAGAAAGTTTGGCAATGGCACCATGAAAAGCATGACGAGCAGGGGAAGCCACAGAAGCCTGAACGCTCTCCATCCTGTGAGGCTGAGCGCTAGCCCATACAGAATAATGATCACAGAGTAGTGCTGCAGCGTAAAAATGGAAGACAACTTTCCGATCATGCAGAGCGCTGTTCCCAACGTCGCGATAGCCAGGCCAGACCATGCGGACGTAAACGGCGCTCGCTCGAATTGATCGCGGCGCTGCCAAATTAAAAAGGCGCTGATTGCGGGTATTGCGATCCCGTGACTGTACTCAGGCCGTGTGACGAGCCAGCTTGCCATTTGGATCAATGCATCTTTGGCTAGAACTACTATCGCGACGACACTTACCGCAAAGAGCAACCATGCGCGCATTCGAAGTCGAAATTTTGCCTCCATAAGAGCGTCAACCTTTTTCTTGAACTTTTGCCTGCTCGATTGTAAGGGGCTCACCTAAGCATCCGCGAGAGAACACGCAAACGAGCCTGCGGGGAAAATCGTAAGTACACTTGTGTAACTTTAAGCCGCGACAATCTATCAAGGACATTGTGATGCGAACAGTTATGACGATTCTCGGGACCCGGCCCGAGCTCATCAAAATGAGCCGCGTCATCGCAGAACTTGAGAAGCACACCAAGCATGTGCTTGTCCATACTGGGCAGAACTATGACTACGAGCTAAATCAAATCTTCTTTGAGGAGCTCGAAATAAGGAGACCAGATTATTTTTTGGAGGCGGCGGACCAGCAAGTCATGGAGGCAGTTGCACAGATTATTGCCAAAAGTGACCAAGCAATGGAAGCGGCCCGGCCGGACGCAGTATTGCTCTATGGAGATACAAATTCCTGTTTGGCAGTGATTGCGGCCAAACGACGGAAGATTCCCGTATTTCATATGGAAGCAGGCAATCGATGCTTTGACCAGCGAGTTCCAGAGGAAATCAATCGCAAGATCGTGGATCACTTGTCCGATATTAATTTGGTCCTGACCGAGCACGCGCGACGTTATTTGGTTGCCGAAGGAATTCGACCAGAGACAATCATTAAAACCGGCTCGCACATGCAGGAGGTACTGAACTATTACATGCCGCGAATTGAGCGGTCGGAGGTACTTAATAAATTAGGCCTGGCTCCAAGTCGGTATTTTCTAGTAAGCGCTCACCGCGAAGAGAACGTGGATAGCGAAGAGAGTTTGGCAGACCTCTTGGATTCGTTGGATGGCCTTGCCGCGGAGTACTGTTTTCCGATCATCGTTTCGACCCATCCGAGGACTAGAAAAAGACTCGAAGGAAAACGGCTGTCTGAATTATCAGATCGAATTGTATTCAGCAAGCCTTTCGGCCTCATCGACTATATTCGTCTGCAGCTCAACGCGTTTTGCGTGCTATCGGATAGCGGGACGCTCACCGAGGAAGCTTCTTTGCTTGGTTTTCCTGCTGTTGCCATTCGTAATGCCCATGAGCGGCCGGAAGGTATGGATGGCGGTGTTGTTCTTATGAGCGGCCTTAAGAGAGCCCGGGTGCTTGATGCGGTTCGCGTGATCAATGCTCAGCAATTGGCGGGCTGGCAACCGCCAGTTGTTCGGGAGTACGAAAATCCTCAGGTGTCGCAACAGGTTGTTCGCGTGGTTCTTAGCTACATCGACTACGTCAATCGAACGGTGTGGTCAAGGTGAGCCAATGAAGATGGCTTTGATCGCAGACACTTATCCGCCTCTGCGCACGTCTGGTGCCATTCAAATGCGAGACCTTGCAATGGAACTATCGTCTCAAGGCCATGCGGTCACGGTCATCGTTCCATCGCAGTCTTGCGCAGAATCTTGGAATCTGGAAAGCACCGATTCCGTAAGGGTACTGCGCCTGAAGATCCCATCTACCAAAGATCTAGGCTATTTGAAGCGAACTATCAATGAAAGCAGAATGCCGTTCATAATGAGGTCTCGGCTCAACAAGAGCCCGCTGCGAGCCGAGCGATGGGATGCGGCAATCTGGTATTCGCCCTCGATTTTTCTCGGACCAGTCGCGAAATTCATCAAATCGAAAGGCAGGTGCAAAGGCTACCTTATTCTGCGAGATATTTTTCCAAAATGGGCTGTTGATATGGGTTTGCTCCGAAAAGGTCTAGCCTATGGATATTTCAAGCTCGTCGAGAGATACCAGTATTCCGTGGCCGATATTATCGGTGTGCAGTCGGCTTCGAATCTAGACTATCTGGCCGCATGGTCGGGACGCCAAGGAAGACGGGTAGAAATTCTTAATAACTGGTTAGCGGAGTCGCCATTATCAGGTTGCAGGATTGTGATGTCGAAGACGAGATTGGCGGGGCGTAAGGTGTTCGTGTACACCGGGAACATGGGAGTTGCGCAAGGTGCCGAGTTTTTAGTCGACCTCGCCACGCGTTTTAAGACACGGACCGACGTCGGTTTTTTATTCGTGGGTCGCGGGAGTGCAGTGCTGCATTTGAAGGAGCTTGTGGAAACCCGCGGGCTCGACAACACGTTATTTCATGAAGAGATAGATCCTCATGAGATACCGGGACTGTTATCGCAATGCTACGTAGGGATGATTGCGTTGGATCCACGACATAAGACTCATAACTTTCCAGGCAAGTTTCTAGCGTACATGCAGGCAGGCATACCAGTATTGGCTCGACTGAATGCGGGTAACGACCTGACCACTTTGATCAATGAAAGCGGGGTGGGGCTAGCATACGTCGGCAACGAAATTGAGGAGTTGCGCGCATATGCCGCGCGTTTGTGTGACGACCCCGTGATGCACGACGTAATGGCGGAAAAAGCACGCGAGCTTTCGAGGCGAAAGTTCTCGGCCGCTATAGCCGCTTCGCAGATACACGCCGCCCTCACGCAGCCGACATGAGGATTCTTATACTAGGCACAGGGGGAATGCTCGGAAGCACCGTATTTCGGTTTTTTTCCAGTGATCGCGATCACGAAGTTTTCGGGACCGCCAGAAGCTCTTCGAATCGTGAGTTCTTCGATTTAGAGTCTCGCCAGCGTATACACGTCGGCGTCGATATCTTGGAACCTTCATCCCTGGTGCGCACTCTTGCGTCAACTCGCCCGGACGTCGTCATCAATTGTATTGGTATCGTCAAACAACTGTCGGAGGCAAAGCGACCAGAAACCGCTATTCCGGTTAACGCTTTATTTCCGCACGAGCTCGCCAATCTTTGCCGGCTCGGAGGTGCCAGGCTGATTCATGTGAGTACGGATTGCGTGTTCTCGGGCAGGAAGGGAAACTACGTGGAAAGTGATTTTGCAGACGCGGACGATCTGTATGGAAGATCGAAGTTTCTCGGAGAAATCTGCGAAGACGATGTCATTACAATGCGCACCTCAATTATCGGGCATGAATTGAGTGGCGCGCATGGTCTGATCGACTGGTTCCTGTCGCAATCAGGCGAGGTAAAGGGATTTCGCCAAGCAATATTTTCAGGGCTACCCACCGTTGAGTTGGCACGGGTGATTGGTGAACATGTTCTGTCGAATCGGATGCTTTCGGGGGTCTATCACGTGGCAGCTAGCCCCATCAACAAATACGAGCTATTAAAGTTAGTTGCAGAACAATACGAGAAGAAGATCAGAATCGAGCCGGACGACACCCTGAAGATAGACAGGTCGCTGAATGCGGCCAAGTTCAATACTGCGGCGGGCTACAAGCCGCCAGCTTGGACGGAGCTTGTTCGTCGCATGTACGTTGCACGGAATCGCAAATAATGACTGGGATGTTTACTGACAAATGCTTGCTGATCACAGGCGGAACAGGTTCATTTGGTAATGCCGTTCTCAAGCGCTTTCTTAAGAGCGAACTTGCAGAAATTCGGATCTTTAGTCGTGACGAGCTGAAACAAGAGCAAATGCGCGTATCGTTCGGCGAGCCGAAGCTGAAGTTCTATATCGGCGACGTGCGAGACTACGACAGTGTTTTTGGGGCAATGAAGGGCGTGAACTACATTTTTCACGCTGCTGCGTTGAAACAAGTGCCATCGTGCGAGTTTTATCCTATGGAGGCGATCAGAACAAACTGCCTAGGGACGGAGAACGTAATGAACGCCGCGATTGCCAATAGGGTTGAGAGGGCGGTTTTCCTTAGTACAGACAAAGCAGTTTATCCGATCAATGCGATGGGGATTTCCAAGTCTATGATGGAGAAACTGGTTATCGCAAAGTCGCGCGGCAGGGAAAGCAACGAAACTGTTCTTTGCGTTACTCGATATGGAAATGTGATGGGTTCTCGCGGTTCTGTGATTCCTCTTTTTGTCGATCAAATGAGGCAAGGTAGGCCAATTACGGTCACTGATCCCCATATGACACGGTTTCTTATGTCACTTGAGGAATCGGTGGAGCTCGTAATTTATGCATTCGAGCACGCTAATCAAGGTGACATTTTTGTTCAAAAGGCGCCTGCGTCCACGCTTGATGTGCTCGCAAATGCACTGAAGAAAATTCTAAAGTCCGATGCTTCGATTCGAGTTATCGGTACTCGACATGGGGAGAAACTCTACGAATCGCTCATCTCGCGGGAAGAAATGGCCAAAGCTCAGGATCTCGGGCGCTATTACCGCATCCCCTCGGATAATCGAGACTTGAACTACAACAAGTATTTTGTGGAGGGGGAGCCGAGGATAGCGGAGTTCTCGGACTATACCTCTCATTCAACTCAGCGACTCGATGTTGAAGGCGTGATTCATTTATTACGCGATCTTGATTGTATTCGATCCCCTCCATAGATTTGGCGTCTGCGCTTGCTCCAAAAACCACCCGCCCCTCTCCAACACACTAGAATCAGTAGTGTAAAGAACGCGGGCTTTAGGAAATTTCCAATTTCCTGTCGCACCGTCGTAACCAATGGCCACAGCATCGTGCTACAAAACACAAGCGCCCAGCGATTCTGCGGGAGCGAAAGAGAGTCAAGCCTCGCGAATCCATACCCCAGTAACACGAAGAATATGACTACACCTACATAGCCGAAATTCAAATAGGGTTCGCCAATGGCCGTGAAACCCACCCCCTCGCCGACGTCAAATTTTTCGGGAGCGACTCTGTAGGTAAGCCAATCGGCTGGCCGAAGGTTTTGAATGGATTCGACGTTCGTTAAGGAGTTCTGCGTGCCACTCGCGCGGTCCGACCGTCGCATTGTCGGAAGGAGATTTGGCAAGCATGATCTCACCGCGAGCCAATACGATTGCCCGAGACGGTAGCTGTCTTGGCGAGGGACAAGGCGGATTACTTCACCAAGGAGCGCTCCGGTCTGCCCCATCGTCCAAAGTGAGTCCTGCACAGTAGCGTGGTGAACTGACTCCGCAATTGCCGTCGAGTCGATGTCCTTATAGGAGTCGACATTTCGGAGACTTCCGGCCGCAGATATCGCGATCAAGACCAATATTATCGAGCCGAGCGCAAGCGAATGCGGGATTCTTCGGCCAGTCTTCGTCCAAACGATTGCCCCCACTAGCATCGGGAACAAAGCGGCTGAACGATACCCGGAAAGCAGAATCAATCCGCAGCCTACCAGGGCGATCCCTGCAGCGTACCACCTTTGACTTCTGGTCCCCGCCCCTACCACCATGGCTATAATGGCGGACGGAAAGACCATGAGCAAAACCCCGAGCCCACGAGTGTCCCCGACTCCCCGAAAAAAGTCGACGCGCGAGTAATTCAGAAGATTGCCAAAGCTTGCGATTGCCAGCCCTAAGCATGCCAGCGACGCAATAAGAAGGCCAACGCCATCTTGAAAGAGCAGCTTGAGATTCTTTCTCGACTCGGGCCGAAGTTGACTGAGAGCGCGTTCTCGAGGCGAAGTACGGAGAGGCCACGAAAATCCAAGCCCGAAACTCCCAAGCGCAAGCAGCGTGCACCAGCCTGCCTGCCTAAACCATTCTTGCTTAGCGGGAACTTGTAAACCGGAGTCCGCGAAAAACCCAAATGCGTCCGGAACTATGATCCCAAGGTGAAAAAGTGCCAGCGTGACAATGTACGTGGATGTAAAAAGATAAAGGGTTCTAAAATACAAATAGGAACCGGCAAAGTAGCATGTAAACCAGATGCCAAATGCGTAAGCAATTTCTGATTCCCATGCAGAGGTGTAGCTGCTGACCGAGTTGAGCTCAAACAACGAGAGCGCCATCAGCGCAACGCTACTCGATAGGAGAATGAATCGTGCCGTGCTCGTTGCGCCGCGGGCGGGCGCGTGACCTGTCCGCCGAAGGAACTCTGAAGCAGCCACAAGTCTCGCCGGAATTTTTGGCGAGGAACGTCGCATTAAGTCAGTTCAACTCGTTCCTTGAATCTCTACACTTGAGGGCGTCTGAGGTCGCCTGGCGTAGTCCTGTATGACGCGATCAAATTCCTCGAACCACACCACGTGGGTGTAATCCACGCTCGCGCCATAGTAAGAACCCAGAGCGAGAACTTGATTCAGATTGCGTCGAACCGTATCCTGATCTGTCGGATTCGCCAGCTTTGCCAAGTACATATCCATGCTTGGCTGACTATGCCCTGCAAACGATGCGAGTTCAGTCAAGATTTCTTCAGGACGGCCTTCGTTCATTTCCCCATTAAGCCCTGCCCAATTCTCGCGGCAATTTCCGATTAGTATCGCTTTCGGCAACTCTCTGCGAACGTCAAGTAAGACTCGCTGCAAACCCTCTCGCATTTTCTCGCGCGTGTCGGGATCTGCGCTTGCCTTAGGAAAAATTGTGCAATTATCGAGAAAAATTCCGTCAAATGGATATGAAGACAAAACTGCTCTACAGGCGTCCGTAAAACGGTCGGCGAACTCTGACGTGCGAGGATCATAGAGGCGACGGCGCACTCGCCCCTCGGTGATAACTGCGTCGCTACCATTAGGTAAGCGGCACCACGAGTTGGTTGCCTTACGCAGCAAATCATGCCCGGGGCCTGGGACAAAACTCTCTTCATGTACCGCCTGATAGCCTAAAAGAACAATCGCCGAATTCAACTGAGTAACGCTATCTCGCCAGGCTTTGAAAATTCTTCGATCATCTTGTGGAACAATTGCTAATGGGTATCGAGCGACCATCGCTTCCTGCCCCTCTTGGCCCGGCGCGTTCGGAGTAATATAGGCCACGCAATACAGCGGGGCGACTGGCAGCCGTGGATTTTGCAACTTGCTGGCTTTCGTTGTCCCCCACGGCGCGGGCGAAGATCGGGCGGGCACCGCGCCTGAGACAGCTAAACCTCCGAGCGAACTCACAAATCGTCGGCGGGATATAGCTACCATAGCGCGCACTCTTTGCTGGGGGCAGACTATTCTAGCGACCTTTCGACCACCTCAGCGTGAAAATCGGAGTGCGCTCGTGGCTTAGTGTAAGAAGTCGTTTGAATAAGGGGCAATGCCGTTCTTAAATTTGTCACTGGGAATGAGGTTTTCTTCTCCGGTATCTCTCGTTTACCGCTTGTCTGTGAATTCTTTGTTTTTCGAACGGATCGAATTGACACTCTTAAAGATCCCTCAGTGCGGGACTATGCCTTGTCGCGAGTTAGCAACGGAAATTGGACCTCGAAGCAAACTAATTCGAAGCGTTTCGCTAGCCTTGATCGACTGGCCTGTTCACTAATCGCGAAGCATGCCGCTTTCGACATTCATGACGTGGGCGTTTCAAGTGGCATCACTTCTTTGGAGTTCCACGATGAGCTTCGTGCCTTACGGGTTCCCGTAAGACTCACTATTTCTGACAAGTACTCCGTTTATTACGCAACGGGATCGCTCCCGATTTGCATTTGGGATGCGGAAGGCGAAGCTATCGAATATTATTTCTGCGGCGTTCTGGCAAAGAATAAAGTCTCCAGAAGTTTTCCTCTCTCAAAACTCTTATACCGATTTTTGTCAAGCCGGGTGCGCCGGGCTGGAGAAGAGCGTCGGTTTGCATTGCTGCATGCAGAGGTGCTCAAACGAATCAACTGCGGTGCCATTCGTTTCATCGACTACGACATAATGACACCGCTGTCCGAGGAGTTTTCATTCATCAGGTGCATGAATCTACTTAATGTTAGCTATTTTTCTGAGGCTGAGATTCGGAAGGCTCTTAAGAATCTGATTTCCGGCTTGCGGACTGACGGGATCTTGCTCTTGGGCAGCACTTTAAGCGCCGGAGAGAACGCCGCGGGTTTCTATTTGAAGACCAATAGGGGACTGAGACTTCTTGAGAGTTGTGGTGGAGGAAGTGCTATTAATGATCTGGTTTTATCTATCTGAAGATGTCGCGATACAACAAGGAAGTGGCCATTGAGAAAGGCGCGAAGCTGTCAGCGCCTAGCTTGACTCAAAGGTTTGCAAGAGGTGTAAGTTGGAATGTTGTTCTGGCGCTCGCAAACCAAGGTAGCTCGTTTGTCGTAAGCATCCTTCTGGCAAGCGAGCTAGGTCGCCGGACATTCGGACAGTTCGCGGTTGTACAAAGCACTCTTGTCACCATTTCTGGGATCGCGCAGGTTGCTACTGGCATCACAGCCGCGAAGTTTGTTGCTCAGAATCGTGTCAATCAAAAGGAGGCTGCGGCAGACATCATTCGACTCTGTCAGTCCTTTACCTTTTTCACAGGTCTGGTTGGCGGTTGCACGCTAATTTTAGCGAGTCGGGAGTTATCGCATACGACGCTTGGCGCGCCGGAACTCAGCTCCGGATTCGTTGTGGCAGCCGGAGCCGCAGTCTTCTTAACGATGAACGCGAGCCAGCTAGGCGCTCTTGCTGGTCTAGAGGCGTTCAGGGCCTCCGGAACCAGCGCGCTTCTTACTGGTGTAAGTCATGTGTTGTTGTGCGTGGCCGGAGCGAGGAGGTTCGGTTTACAGGGCGCTTTTCTCGGATTGCTTGCTAGTTCCTTGCTTCGGTGGGCCATATTTCGCTACGTATTGCGGCGCGCGGCTCGACAGCATGGAATCGTGATTGGTCGCGCGAAAAGCGGAACCCAGCGTACGGTAATCATGACATTTGCCTTGCCTGCAGCACTCTGCGGAATCTCATCCATGATATCTATGTGGCTTGGGAATGTTTTGCTGGCTCGCCAAGCACATGGCTTTGATCTGGTGGCGTTGTATGCTGCTGCTTTCCAGCTCAGATTGGCGGTAATTCTCTTGCCGATGCTCTTCAACGGCGTTGGAATATCCCTGCTAAATTTTCACCAAGGTCTAAGAGACGAACTTGGCTATCGCCGGGCTTATTGGGTTAATGTCAAGATTGGTGTGGCTACCACGCTGATCGGAGCCATTATCATGGCGCTGTTAGGCCGGCCGCTACTTAATCTGTACGGAAAAGGTTTCGAAGGAGCGTTTCCAATTCTTAACATTCTTTTGGTTTCGGCGGCATTAGAAGGGGCAGCGGCAAGTGTGTTTCAATCTCTTATGAGTCGAGGTCGAATGTGGCTTGCGCTATTTTCAATCGTATTACCTAGAGATTGCCTCTTTGTCGTGGCTGCCTTTGGGCTAATACCCATCTATGGCGGTATTGGCCTAGCGCTCGCTTCTTCAATCGCATGGTTACTCGGTTCAATGTTGACTCTATTCGTGTCGCGGAAAGTGGGGCTGACACTTGGATACGATGCCTGCCCAAAGACTGGGCGCTAGGCGGGGTGTCTGTGGGAGCGAGTTCGCTAGTGCGACCCCTCCGAGTTCTTCATGTAATTCATTCTCTATCAGGCGGGGGAGCCGAGAGGCAGCTCAAACTTCTGGTCGCATATGCAGATAGTAGCCATTGCGAAATGGCAGTGTTTTTCGTAAAACGAAACGAAGCTCCCACCCCCTGGAATTGCAAGCTTTTCGAATCTAAAAGCAAGGCTCGCATCAACATCGGCAGCGCACGATACTTGACGAAAGCGATCAAGGCCTTCAAACCGGACTTAATTCACGTGTGGTTACCGCCAGTCGTGACGATACCCGCGATGTTGTTGGCAAGAATATTCGGCATCCCCTGCGTCTTTTCTTATCGAAGCGCGATGTCAATCCGCCGTTTCCGACAGATTCCCGAATATCTATGCGCACTAGTTAGCGCCGCAAGAATCGCGGCGAATAACGACGTCCGTCAATGTACTGCTCCCTATCGATATCTCTATCGGGTAAAGCGAGGAGTTGTAATAGAAAATGGGGTCGACATGGGATTGCTAGCGGGTTCGCATCAAGGATTTGCTTACCGTCCTGATCGGCTCAAGATCCTCTTTGCTGGAAGGATCGTCAAAGAAAAAAATTGGCGGACGCTTATTGATGCGGTGGTGCTGCTTCCGCACACGTTGGATTGGCATCTGACAATCTGCGGCGATGGAAACCAACGCGAAGAATTGTTGACCGAGATCACAACGAGCTTGGCTTCGTCGCGCATAACTTGGGCCGGTTTTCAAGCAAATCTGCCTGAACGCATGCGAGATGCGGACGTGTTCGTTCTGCCTTCCCTTTATGAGGGCACATCGAATGCATTACTTGAGGCTCTCGCAATTGGTACCCCTTGTGTCGTCTCAGACATTCCCAGTCATCGCGCCATAGAGGCGAACGCTGCGTGCTTTCGCATGTTCGCTCCGACTTCGTCCCGCGCGCTCGCAGATGCGCTCGCTGACGTGGTAAACAATCCGGAAGGCACTCGGAAGTTCTCGCGTGCTGGGCTTGTACTTGCAAGGCGCCATTCTCCGAGAACCATGGCCCAACGATATTGCGATCTGTATCGGTCGACCGCGTTGGCAAATTAATAAATGCGGGTATCAGATCTAGCCTGAGTTGACCAGTTGCGTCAACGCCGCCCACGTTTTCGTCGCGGTAATAGCCCAATTATAGGATGCGCTTCGTTCCAAAGCAGCCTTGGCGACTCTATCAGCGAGTTCTCGACTCCCAAGAATTTCCATGATTGCACGGGCTATATCATCAGGATTGTGGGGATCAAAGTATTGCAGGTCAGGCCCACCGAATTCGGGCATCGGTTGGATGTTTGAAGAGAGCACGGGTTTTCCGCTTGCCATCGCTTCCAGCAATATGTTTGGACAGTTCTCGCACGCAGATGCAAATATCACCGCATCCGAGGCTGCGTAGTACGCAGGCAACGTCTCATAAGGAATCGCCCCCAGTATTCGAACATCCTCAGATAAGCCGAGAGCTGCGACTTTGGCAACAACCTCTTCCGCGGCGGAGTAGTCGGTTTCACCTATCAGCACGAGCTTGACAGCGGCGCGAATTTCAGCGGGCAACGTTGCGTACGCGGTGACAACTTCTAAATGACATTTGTAATGTTCGAAGCGAGATACGTACAGCAAGAATCTGTGTGGCAGGGCCAGCGGGCGGGAAGCAATTGGATCAACGCCTCGAAAGATAGAACTTACGCCATGCGGAATTGTTATCGAGTTCTTTGGACTGCATAGGGCAAAGATCCGCTCTCTTGCATACTCCGAAATGAAGATCGTCAAATCTGCTTTGATCATGCTTCGAAGCAATTGGTGGCGCAAGTATGTGTTTCTACAACGTTGCGCGAATCCTGGAATTGAACTTGCGAGCTTGTCATCGAATGGTAGCATGTTGCGGAACATCGTGACCGTGCGACATCCGTCGGGCACAGACGAAAGAAGCAATCCACCCGGCGCAAAGAATATTTGCGTGTTCATCCTCTTCAAGATTGACGGTAGAAAAAGACTTTCCCACATCGCTCGCATGATCGGATTGCGAGTCGGCCACCGGGTTTGCAATCGCGTAATACGGGGGTCGATTGGAAGCCAAAGGGTTGGAGGCGCCAGAACGGCGATCTGAACTCTAAGATCAGGTGGAATATGCGCCAGCAGATTCTTGAGATAGGTTTGACCGCCTCCAATTTTTGCGGAGAGGGCGTTGATCACGAGCCTCAAGGTGAAATTAGGCCGCTTTTCCTACGATCTTCGATTGCATGGGCCATAAGCTCGTAATCGATTCGTTCATGGCGTTCGGCGTATCCATAAACCAGTGCCTGATCGCAAAACTGATTAATCAATCGTGGAATTCCGCTACTGCCCTGACAAGCCAATATCACCGCCGAATGAGTAAATAAATTAAGCTTCGCACCGGCGACACGAAGTCGATGCAAAATGTAACGTCTGGCTTCTTCCATGGATAATGGTCCTATATGGTGATCAGCACCCACGCGCTGCGCTAGCTGTCGCAGCTCAGGAATCCGAATTAGGTTGCGCAGTTCAGGCTGACCTACCAATACAACCTGCAATAGGAATTGCTCTCCTACATTAACATTGGAAAGCACGCGTAGTTCTTCGAGTCCCGTCTGTCCAAGATTCTGGGCTTCGTCCACGATCAAAATTACTTTGCGCCCATGACCTCCTTCGTTACGCAAGAACTCTGTAAACAACTCATATAGCTCCACATCGCCCTTAGCTTTATAGTCGAGCCCAAAACTAGAACAGATCCACCGCAAGATTCCACCCAGACTGGGACTTGTATTAGTGATTAACCCGACCTTGGCCGTCGATTCGACGCTCTTCAAAAGGTGACAGATTAGAGTAGTTTTGCCCGCACCGATCTCACCGCTGACGAGACAAAACGCGGCGTGATTGCCAATACTGTATTCCAACATCGCTAGCGCCTTTCGATGTGGGGGCGCCAGATATAAGAATCGAGGATCGGGTGTGAGCGCGAAGGGTTTCTCCCGAAAGCCGTAGAAAGCTTCGTACATTCTCAGTATGCGTAGCGAGAAGCTTTATCAGTGCGGGAGCCATTCAAGACAGTTCCGAGAATCGGGAGGTCCTGCATTAACTCAAAACAGCGCATCACATCGGGCTTGCGGGTGCGTTCCTCGCCTATGACAACTAGCGTGGCATCGACGTGCGGCGCAAATGCGAGCGCGTCGTCAGCGCCTAGCATCGGCGGAAGATCAAAGATGACGATACGATTTGGATAGCGGTTCTTCAGTTCACGAATCGTCGCACGAGTCTGATCGCTGGACAGCAGGTCTGATGAGTTGGGCACGCGGTCCCGCGCGGGAAGCAACACTACCTTTGCATATCCGACCGGATTTACTAAGGCCGAAGATACTTCAACCTCGTTCCTGAGGCACTGTTCGACACCAACCTCGGGTTCAAAGCCAAAGCGCTTGTGAATCGATGGATTTCGAAGGTCCAGGTCAACAAGAAGTGTGCTGTGCTTCGTATCGCTCGCGATCGCGATTGTGAGATTGATCGCCGTGAACGTCTTACCATCCTGGGGGGTAGGGCTGATGACGGCTAGTGTGGTCCACTGCCGTTGATGCATGCGCTGCAAGACTTGAGTGCGCAACATCTTAAAGGCGTGTCCCGCCGGACCCTCGACTTCAGGGGTTAGAATGCCGTTGCTGCGCAACACACGGGGATCGATCGCAATCGTGCGCGTGCTGCCGGTGACTATAGTATCCTGAGCGTCCCACTGCGGTCTCACAGGCGTGACGCGCAATGGCGGCCGCCCGCTAATTTCTATTACCTTATCTGGCCCCGGCTGAGGGGGAAGACCTGCGCTCGCATCGATCATTCCCTCCACACGATCTGCGCGCGCTCGGGCAAGTGCTTTCTCCAGGCGTTCCATCAACGCCTCGCGAGCTTGACCCAGGGAATCACAACCAGCGGCGGCGTGGATAAGAGAGAAATCAAGTCGTCGCGCCCGCGAACTCGAGTATCCATCGCCTCAAGCAATTGCATCATGGCAAAGGCGGCACCGAGGCCCAATAAGAATCCCGCAACAGCAATGAGTAACCGATTCGGGCTTACCGGCTTCTCCGGTGTCACCGGCGGCTCGATAAGCGTAAAGCGTTCGCCCTTACGCTCGCTTTCGAGGTTAGAGGCCAATTGCGCTTCCATTTGCTTCTGTTGCACATCCGCGTATTTGCGGCGCGCGTTATCGAGATCGCTTACGAGCGAGTTGTAATCCTTTTCCACCAGCGGCATTGCGGAGCTCGCCTTATCAAGCTCATCGAGATGCGCACGCAGTTGAGCCTGCTGTTGCATCAGCGACTGACGCTCTGTTTCCGCAGCCTTGCGGTTGGCTTGAATTTGAATATACGCAGGATTATCGGGCTGCTGCGGGGTGATTCCCATCGTCGCCTCGGGCCTATTCTGCAACTCCTGTCTTAAGAAGCTGACCTCATCTCGAAGCTTGATCACGTCCGGATGATTTTCCGTGTGATTTTGTCGAGCCGCGGCGAGATCCGCCGTTGCCTGCTCCAACGCGCGTTGAACGTCACGGGAGCTGGTTTGCGCACCGACTTCCTTCTGCAGGCCTTCGATCTGGCTCTTGAGCTTGATGACGTCAGGATGCGTCGGTGAATAACTGGACTGCGCCTTGCTGTATTCGCTCTGCAGAAACTTCAATTGGTCGGCGGCGCCCATCACCCGCGCGCCGTTCTCGCCGTAGACGGAGGACGTAGGGTTGATCTGCGCCAGCTGCGAATCGAGATAGACGATCTGCTGATCGAGGGCTCGGATGCGAGCGCTGACATCGCGCAAGTCATCCTGGGCGCGATTCGAGAGCTGGACATTGAGTTGAGCGTACTCCGGCAAACTTTTCTCGTGCTGACCTTTGAAGTCCGCGATCTTCTGCTCCAGCGCGGAAACCTGTGTTCCGATTCGCGTAGATTCCGCCGTTAGGAAATCCGCGGTTCCGCTCGCTTGCTCGCGGCGGCTTTCAAGATTTTCGCGCAAGTACAAACTTGTCAGCTCATTGGCCACGGCGACCGCCAAAGTGGGTGAGCGGTTTTTATAGCTGATGGAAAATGCAATGGTCGCCTTGGTGGCACGCCCCTGTCGCGGATCGACGACGTCCGCGCTGATCATTTCGAGCTTGATGTCGTCGCGCATTCTCGCCACGACAGCCTCGCGCGCCGTGGTCAATCGTTCCTGCGGGTAGAGGTTGTACTTGCTGATGATTTCCAGCAGGTTCGCCGAATTCGTCACGCGCTGACTGATCATCTGCACACGCTGATCGGCATAGCTCGTGATGGCCGAGCGCACGAAATCCTGCGGGATTTCCTGTTGTTCGATGAGAATGGTGCCTGTGGATTGATAGGTCGGCGGCCACAACAGCGCGACCGCGATGGCGAGCGCGACGATGCCCGCGAAGGTGGCCGCCATCGGCCACAAACGCCGCCGCAGCGCACGACGCTGACGCGCGAACATCTCCGCAAAGCTGGTCTCGGCCACTGGCGCGGCAGAAGAAGGCGAGTCGAAATCGGAAACGTCTGCGCTGTTCACTTCCCTCACAGTCTAGATGAGACAGCGGTTGAGCGCGACAGTCGCTGATGCCATCATTCGGCCATGAAGCGATTTCTTGTAGTCACTCTCTGGATCTTTGGGTGTGCTGACGCCGCCTTTGCGGCAGATCAGCTGTCAGGACCTTATCTGATTCAGCCTGGCGACTTGCTGACTGTGTCTGTTTGGAAGGAAGACGGGCTGACGGCGGATGTCTTCGTACGGCCGGATGGCGGCCTTTCATTTCCACTCGCGGGCGATGTCGCGGCGAGCGGAAAGTCGATCGAGCAGCTTCGCACGGAAATTGCCGAGCACCTGAAGAGTTACATTCCCCGGCCGGTGGTGACGGTGGCGGTCAAGCAGATCGGCGGCAACCATGTCTATGTACTTGGGAAAGTCAATAAGCCCGGTGAATTCCAGTTCGTCACTCCCGTTGACGTGATGCAGGCCTTGAGCCTGGCAGGCGGCGCGACTCCGTACGCGGCGGTCAACGACATCGTGATTTTGCGCCGGGAAGGCGGCCGCGAGTCAGTGCTTCAGTTTCACTATGCGGACGTAGCGCGCGGCAAGGAGCTTCAGCAAAACATTATATTACGGAGCGGCGACACGGTAGTTGTGCCCTGAAATGGGCTTGCTTTATAGGGTTGCGCGATGTCTTCGCTTGCAGGCGCAATGCCTCCGCGTGCAGATGTTTGTTTTGGCGGCAGCTGCATTCAGTCCGCAGATCTCCTTTGCGGCTGAGTGGTCATTCCAGCCGAGTGCTGAGACGTATCTCGATCACGACAGCAACCGGTTGCTGACGGTCGTTCCGGGTGCTGAACGATCCGACGAGGCCGCTTGGTTGACAGCAGAGGCCGATCTCCGGCGCAGCACGGAGACAGACGAGATCGTCTTTCGTCCAAGGCTCGAGCGTCAGCAGTTCATCGGAGATTCCGGCTTTGATTCAACGAACGGCTATTTGCAAGCGTCTGGACGGCACGTTGGCGAGGTGTACAGCTATTCCGGCGATGCAACTTTTTCTGATCTCAGCACGCTGAGGTCGGAGCTGGCGGACACCGGAATCATCGCATCCGGCGTGCGCCAGCAACTGACCAGCGGCAACTTCACGTTTGAGGATCAATTCGCGGAACGTCATCGTCTCGGCGTTCAAGCTGCCTATACAAACGTCAATTACACTCGAAACGAAGGGTTAGGCCTGACCGACTACCGCCATGTTGGTGGATCCGGCGGCTACACTTTTGGATACTCGCCGCGCTTGGATCTCAACGTGTTTGCCTTCGCCGGGCATGAGTCCGCGCCGGATACAGGATTCACCAGTAGTGATGTCGGCGGCCAAGCGGGAATTGACTGGACGATCTCGGAACGAACCAAGCTGGCGGCAACCGGCGGCTTGAGCCGTACATCTTTCGGCGGCGAGCGCGAGAACGGCAATGTGTGGTCCATACAAGCAGAGCAGACTCGCGAGCGAGGAATTTGGCGGGTGTCGCTAACTCGCGACGTGGTGCCGAACAGCGTTGGGTTTCTCACGCGTCGCGATCAAATCAATGTCACTGCGCAACGCAAGCTCACGGAACGCACGGACATTTCGGCGACCGCGCTGGCAGTCTCTAATCATGACGATTTTTTTCATCTCGCCGAGACGAACCGTCGCTACTTCACGGGCACCATCGGTTTATTTTGGCACATGACGGAGCGATGGACATTGAGTACGCAACTGCGCGGCAGCACTGTTCGCTATGTGGGCGGAGCAGGGTCCTACGACCGGGCCAACGGTTGGCAAGCATCAGTCCGCTTGCGGTGGACGCCGCTGATGCGCACATTTTCACGCTGACGTGCAACCGCACCGACGCGCGCCCCGCGAAGTTTTTTGCGGCGCCAACTTTCCATGGTCGCGCTCTGCCGGTATTCTCACTGCCGAATGCCGACACCAGCCAGAAAGTTAGCGGTCTCTCTTCGCGTGGGTGTCGGCGATTTGCGACGCGCGCGGCATCTCGCGGCGCGCATTGGCGTTGGCGATTCTGAGATCATTCGCTTTGCCATCAAGTTCATGCTCGCAAAATTCGCGCCGTTGTGTGATCCGAATATTCGTGGCGAACGCTTGCTGCCGACGTTTGCGCAGGAAGATGCGCGTGAGCTGCTGCGCCACTTCGAAATTGACTCAACCGAGCTCAATGCCATTCTGAACGACGGAGCGGATGAGCAGTTCCAAGTGGGGATGGAGGAGATTCAATCGATCGCCGTCCATGGCATGCACATGCCAAGCGCGGATCATTCGAATGCCTCGCGTAGGTCCGGATAACTTCCTAGGCCAACCGCCACACTTTCCTCATCGCACTTCAACGTCGATCGTTGTCTGCGAGCTGCCGGCCGGCTGGCGCAACGACATTTCGGAATCGCGATCAATGTCTGCATCGCCTCCCATGTATCGTTCGAATTGCTCAGAGTACCGCTGCGTCAACTTGGCTTGTTTGTCTGCCGCTAACCTTTGCTTCAATTCGATGAACCAAGTGCCTTCTTCCTCGTAGACGTGATGCGCGACGGCGCCGCGCAGATGCTCTAGCTTGTCGCGATAGTCTTGAGACATGGGCTCGAGGTTTTCCAGTAATGCAAGCTGCACTTTGGCCGCTGATTGCTCGGTGTAAGCCATCGTGGAATGTGCCTTTTCGTCGGCTTCCACGAGTGCGGGGTAGAGAACCACTTCCTCGGCAATCGAATGACCGGTCAGAAGCGTCGCCAATTGCTTCTGCGCATCGCGCTGCGAGCGCTTGTCTGGGGCATCTTTAACGCGCGCGAACGCATCCTCAATGAGCAGGTGGTGATTGAGCACCATCGCCAGCCAATCGTTGGACCCGGCCGCGGCGCGTGCTTTTTGACGGGCCTCCATGCGAGCCTTTTCGGTTTCCGGCGGCGTGACCGCGGCAATGACTTTATCGAGTACGGACATAGAGCCCTCTGTAGTAGCAGGTGGGTTGCGCTGATGGTCGAGCGGAAAGAATCATTTCCTGGGCGTCGATGTCGAACTGCCGTTGCTCATGTCGCCGGTCGAGCCCGTAGACGGCGAA
The DNA here is from genome assembly GCA_964247385.1 of uncultured Steroidobacteraceae bacterium. Taxonomy (GTDB): domain Bacteria; phylum Pseudomonadota; class Gammaproteobacteria; order Steroidobacterales; family Steroidobacteraceae; genus TMP-86. Next base: position 24,683 of record CAXTUB010000013.1, read on the forward strand.
CCAGAGTCGCTCGTGGAACCGGAGCTGCTGGTGGACCCAGAGTTGTTCGTCGAGCCGGAGTTGCTCGTGCCCGAACCGCCCATGTCCGAAGGCCCGGTTCCAGAAGGGACGGAACCAGAGCCGGTTTGTCCGCTCGAACCCGTCGTTGAACCCGAGGACGATGAATCCGAAGCAGGCGCGTTTGGATAAGTAGAAGCACCGCCGGATGAATCGGATGACGATGGGTTGTTCGATCGAGCACAAGCAGCGATGGCCGCTACTGCTACAAAGCCGAGAAAAAGCTGTCGATTGCGCATTAAAGAATCCCGTGAGGTTTGATACCGAAAGGAGGATTGCACGGTGCCGGGCCTCGGGCAGTATCACGTGTTAAGAACATCGAGGTGCAACAGGCTCATAACCGGATCGAGGTTTGGCCTACAAGACTTGCTTTCATCATCGCTACAGTTGAGCGATCGCATCGCGCACTTTGTGCAGGCGACTGTTTACGCTCGGAAAAACTTGTTTACAAACGTCAAGAAGATCAGCAGCTCGTTCGCGTAGGATGCGCCGCTCGGCCTCGCCCGTGAGCAAAGGTTCGATCCCGCGCAGCATCGTGAAAGTCATTCCGGCGTGAACAGACGGGTCGGTAATTGTTGCCGGCAAGCGGACGAGCGCTGATGAGGCCTCGCCCACAATGTGCATCATTTCCAGTGCCGCGAAAATGAGCGCCTCTTGCTGTGAGTGGCGCTCTGACCCGGATCGGCCAAAGCATTGTACGAGACATCGCAACAGCAAACCGTAGCTGGCGCATGCAAAGTCGAGCAGGGCGGCGGTATGAGGACGATCTACAAAGATGGTTTCGCTGTCGGGTGGAGGTCGACGCAGCACGGGGCTGGTGGCGGCAGGCCACGCTGGGGCAAAGTCTGGAGCTTCCCGCATGAGTGTCGCCAGCTCGTCTTGGATGGCAATAAATTGACTGTAGTGCGAATCCTTTTGATCGAAAGAAGCACCCTCGCCTTGTTCGATCACCCGATCGATTGCGGCAGTTGCAGATTCCAGATCGCTAATGACGCTCACCCCATCGAGGTCGATGAGGTCATGGTCCACCTGAAACTCAGTGTGACCTAGAAAAAGCCGATCGGCCCCTAGCTTGCAGTGTAAGGATCGAAGATTGGCGCGGATAGCCTCGTACAGGTGGCCGATGGTTGCGTAATCCTGCGCGCTGGGCATCAGGCCCGTCTGTGCTTGGCCGCGACTGTAGTCGGTTTGCTCAAAAGCCTCGCTGTCCTGCTTCGTCGCACCGTGAGGCCGCTCGAGGAAAACGAAGTGCTCGAGCGTTTCAGCATTGAATGGCGTCAGCCGTGCGACGACGCCGGAAGGAAAGTACCCGGACGAAACCGGAAAATTGGGACGCGCGAAGTGTGGCCGCCCACCAATCGCTACCGTCAGATTGGCGACAATCATCAAGTGCCCCATTTCTTGGACCGCCACGTCAATGATTGTTTTGCGCCAGCGCGCCAGCGCTTCACTCTGCAACTCGGTGACTTCATCTTGACCGGGGCGCTTGAGGCTGAATGCAGCGTAGAGATAGCTACACATCAGCGTGTGCTCGATCTCCGCCGCCTCCGCGAGCAGGTGAAGAAGCTGTTCGCGCGAGCCCGTGATAATTTCTGGTTCAGGCGTCGCAAGCTCCTGCACAGCACGTTCGACCGCCATGTTGATCGCGAATTCCTGTGGCGTTTCAATTGTACTGCGATCTCCACAGTAGACCGCCTGTGGGGCGCTTCTGACATTGCTCAACAGCCACCCGCTGATCGCGGCAAGGAAGCAGAGCCGCGATGCTCTCTACTCTATAGCAGACCGTGGAGGAAAAATGGCATCGCAAAATCAGAGAGACAAGATTGAAAACACGAACCGGCCATCCGGGCCCGCCCAACGCGACGGCCGGCATGAGGGAAGCGATCAGTCTGACCACAAGTCAAACGACGCCAGTCAACGGCGATCGAAACAGCCTGGTCAGGTTTCCTCCGATCATTCGAATGACAACGAATTGGCTGGCGGTGAGGACGAATCGAGCGGTGAGGCGACTAAGCCATCACACCAACGTTGATCTGGCAAGATTCCATCGAGAGCTTTTCTGATTGAATGTCTCACCTCGCCCTAACCGGTAGTCCGACATGAAGTCGCGTCTGTGGCGATTGTGGTGAGCACTTAGAATCTTCAACATCGCGCGATCATAGATCGACCGACGGCCACCCCCGCAGATGGATGTAGACAAGCAAGGTTCCTCTTGTGCCGCCGGGGAGCCCGAGCCAGGCGCAAGTGTCTCGTTCCCCGTGATTCGAGAAGCTGTCACCGTCCACAAGACGGTTGCCGACAACGGCGGCTTGCGGCTTCGAAAGATCGTGCACGAAGACGCGGTGCTGGTTGATGAGGAGTTGAATGCGCATTCTGTCTCCATTCGGCGCGTGCCCATTGGGCGCGAAGTCGAGGGGCCGGTGGAGGTGCGGTATGAGAATAACGCGACGATCTTTCCGGTGGTTGAAGAACGTCTCGTGATCAAGCGGCAGCTCGTGCTCGTGGAAGAGCTTCATTTGGAACGCACGAGTCACACGTACCGCAGACCTCAAACGGTTACGGTTCGACGGGAAGAAATGATCATCGAGCGGCAAGACCCGGGCTCGGATACCTGGCGAGCCATTTAGGCGAGTTTTCGGAAGGCTATGGAGGGCCATTATTATTTCTCAATAGAGGACATGGTATGCAAACGGTTTTAGCGACATTCGACGATCGGAAGCTTGCGCAGGATGCGATCGATGAGCTGGTGAGTGCAGGGTTTCCTCGCTCTAACGTGCATTTGGAAAGCGGATCGGAAGATATAGACTCCGGCGGTGCCGCTCGGAGCAAGGGGCTGATGGCGAGCGTGGGCCACTTTTTTGACAGGATTTTTGAATCACGGGACGAGGCGAGCGCGGGCAACTATGCAGAGGCGGTCCGCCGTGGCAGCACGGTGGTCGTTGTGGACACCGAAACGGACGAAGATCTAGAGCGAGCGCAGGCCTTGATGCAAAGGTTTGGCACGGTCAACTTGGATGACCGCGCTGAGCAATGGAGAAGCCGCGGGTGGAACGGGTTTGACCCGGATTCGTCGCTCATGGACGAAGACGAGCTTGCATTCGAGCGCGATTCTTTGCCGGTGATTCAGGAGGAGTTGGTCGTCGGGAAGCGCGAAGTGGATGTGGGCGGACTTAGAGTAGTCAAACGAGTCACGGAGACTCCAGTTTCGGAAATCGTGAACTTACGTCAGGAACGTGCGACGGTGCAGCGCACTCCCGCGAATCGCCAGGCGACTGAAGCGGACTTTCAGAATTTCAGAGAGGGCACTTTCGAGGTTCGCGAGACTGCTGAAGAAGCAGTGGTTGGTAAGACGGCGCGGGTCGTCGAAGAAGTATCCATCGGACGCGAAGTCACCAATCGCGCTGAAACCATCGCGGATTCGGTGCGCCGCACTGACGTTGACGTCGAACGGGTCGCCGGCGAGGGCGGGACTCAATCGTCGATCACTAATCCTGATCGCAGAAACTCATGACTTCGAAGTCGACTGTTTGAAGACGGCTAACTGAGCCGCAAAGGCCCGCCGAAAGGCGGGCCGTGCTTCACCGCGTGCGACCTACGCGAATTCGCCAAGGCAGTGATTGTGGTCATGGTTTTTAGTTACGCGTGAGCAATGTCGCTCGACCAGCGCGCGCTCGATCTGTCAGACATCTCCTAGATAATCCGCTTTCCCGAGTTCCACTCCGTTGTGGCGAAGCAAGGCATAGGTCATCGAACAATGAAAGTGCACGTTGGGAAGCACGAAGCGCATGACGTAACTCAAACCATCGTCAAATCGGAGTTCGCGCACCGGTGTCTTGATGATGACCTCTCGCGTTTCGGCACCCGTAAACTTGGATCGGTCCATACCATTCAAATAATCGAGAGTCATCTGCACGCGCTGAATGAGCTGTGCGATTGTCGTTTCGTCATCTTCGAATTTTGGGGCTTCAGTCATGCTCAGACGAGCCGCGCCAAATTTCGAGATGTCGCAAGCGATGCGTACCTGGCCTGCCAAAGGAATCATGTCGGGGAATAGCCGGGTTTGAGCCAACACGGAAGGGTCGAATTTCTTAGCCGCCGCGTAGGTCTCGCCTTTGGTCAAAATATGTTTCAGGCTCTGCAGCGCACTTTTCGTTGCCGCGACCGAAATATCGTAAATCTCAATGGCCACTGCATTCCCCCGTCTGTCGATTCCACGACACGATGCGCGCGCGGCGCTTCACGAACTTATCGCAACGAAACGTTTGCGACCTTGTCTTTGGCATCCTGCTTGGGGTCGGCGCCGAGCAGCAATTTGATACCGGCCAACATCGAAGATTCGTTCTGCCATATCTCAGCGCGTTGTGCATCGAGCCGCAGAAGAACCAATTTCGGATCGTCCTTGCCGCCCTCGAACCACGCGGCAACATATTTGTTCCACAGACGATCCACCGTTGCACGATCTTTATGAACACTCAACGAGCCGTGCACGGTCGCGAACAAATCATGGCCTTTCGATGTGAATGTGGCGATCGCGCGGCTTGCCGCTCCAACCTTGTGCACGAGTGCGTTGTCCGTAGAAGTGAAAAACCAGATGGGAGAGCGATCGTTTTCCACTTGAGCCGTCATTGGCCGCGTATGTCCGTCTTCCACCCCATCGAGCCCCAGCATCATCGTCCGATCCGACGTAAGCGCTTTCCAAAATTGAGTTTCAAGTTCTTGCGGTGTGGGCATGGACGTTCCTCCTTGTTATGATGAATTGATCGCGACCGAACGCTGCACTGTAGTTGCCCAGGCAATCCCGATCTGTAAGACGAGGACGACCGTCAGGGTCGGCGATCGTCACTGCGCGCCCCGTCCGGCATTGCGGCGAGGCCGCGGCGAGAACTCCGCGCATCATGCCCCCAGCGCAGCGCGCATGGCTCCGAGCTCGGCATTGGCCTCGAGCACAATGGCGGCGCAGCGCGGCGCATCCAGCCCGAGTTGCGCAAAAGCGCGGTTGTTTTGTATATGCCAACCCAAGGCCTCAGCATCCTTCGCGTTCAGCGAGATTTGTTTGGCACAGATGATGGCGTCCGCAATGTCCGCCGGCGCGTGTGGACGACGCGACTGATGATCTTGCTCGTCGACCGCTTCGACGATGTTGGCGGGGAAGTCCCAATTCTCCAAGAGTGATTTGCCGATTCCCGCCTGCCAACCGTCAGTGACGTCTCGAATCTGCGCCGCGGAAGTGAAGGCCTCGCCTTGCTGCGCCATGCGCGCGAAGATGTAGAGCTTGCCGATCCCATGCATGAGCCCGGCCAGGAAAGCTTGGTCCGGATTCAGACGTGAGGTGGTCGCGACCACATACGCCACGGCGGCGACCTGGGTGCTGATCTCCCAGAGCGCGCCGAGGTCGCTGGCGACGCTGCGAAGCGATTCCCCATGCCGCATTTGCGCGACTGCGAATGCACAGGCCACGCTGCGCACATTCACATCGCCCAATCGGACGATTGCAGCCGGTAATTCGCCCACCGGCTGACTGGACGGATTGAAAGCCACCGAGTTCGCGCGCGCCATGATGCGCGCTGCGAGGCCGGGCTCGGCGCCGATCATTGCCGCCATTTTGTGCGCCGTGATCTGCGGATCGTTGAGCGCCCGGCACACACGCGCGAAAATATGCGGAAAACCCGGCAACTCGACCTTGCCTTCCGACAGTTCGCGCGCCAGCAGCGCGAGAAATTCAAAAGCCGCGCTGGCGGTATTCAAGCTGGACACTCTATTGCGCTTTCCTTCACGGCGGCATTTACTATGTGAGTGCCGCCCGAGCCGGGTGCAGTTGTTCGCATACTTTTGTTCTTGCTATCTGACATACGCGCGGCCGGCGCGGCGAGTATGTTGCATCTTCATCCAGGAAATTGAAAAAAGCGAGCCCAAGGAGTGTCAATGAATTATCAGCCCGACCAGGAAGCCATTCGCAAACGCGCCTATGAGCTATGGGAAATGCGCGGGCGCGCGTCCGGGCGCGAAGCGGACGACTGGGTCGAAGCCGAGCGGCAGCTGATCGCCTCGCGCGCATCCGCGACAAATCCCGACCCGGAGCCCGCTAAGGCGGTCCCGGCTGCGGGCACCTCGGCTCCGGCCGCTGCAACCGCCGCGCCGGATGGCGCCGCACCGGTAAGCTCTGAGCAACCAACTCAACCCACGCGGCCGCGAACGAGCACCGCGGCCAAGCGGGTGGGAATGGCCAAACGCTGAAGACATGGGTGAGCCGAGCCTGCGGCGGATGAAGCTTGTGGGCGCGGGCGGTGCCGTTTCCTACGGTGGATCACCGGCATGGCACTGGCTTGATTTGCTTTTCTGGTTAGACAATACGCAATGTTTGCGCAAGACTCCGCGGCCGCTGTGCCGGATTCCGTCGCCGAAGCTCAGTCAATGGCCAAGGATGCCGGCCTTATCTATGTTTCCGATTGTCAGCCCGGCATACGCCGGCTGAAATCCGGTCGAGGCTTCAAGTATGTGAGTCCCGATCACAGCGCGTTGCGCGAGGCCAAGGCGCTGGATCGCATTCGCATGTTGGCGATTCCGCCGGCTTACCGCGATGTGTGGATTTGCGTGCAGCCCCGCGGTCATTTGCAGGCGACTGGACGCGATGCGCGCGGTCGCAAGCAATATCGTTATCACGCCGATTGGCGCACGCTTCGTGACGGCGCAAAATTCGAACGCATCATCGCGTTCGCGCGCGGGCTGCCGGCGCTGCGCGCCAAGCTCAAGCGTGATCTGAAGCTCGACGGCCTGCCGCGCGACAAGGTGCTCGCCGTCATCGTCAGTCTCCTCGACTCGACTCGCGCGCGCGTCGGAAACGAAGAATATGCGCGAGACAACCACAGCTTTGGCCTGACGACGCTGCGAGCTCGTCACGCGCATTTCATCCGTGGGCGAGCCATCTTGAATTTTCGAGGCAAGGGCGGCGTGCAGCATGAGATCTCGATCGATGACCAGCACATTGCGCGCATCGTGCGGCGCTGCCAGGAGTTGCCGGGCCAGGATCTATTCCAGTACGTCGATGATGCGGGCCAGCGCTGCCCCGTCGACTCGGGTCAGGTCAACGATTATCTGCGCGCCTCGATGGGCGACGAGTTCACTGCCAAGGATTTCCGCACTTGGCATGCCACTCTGCACGCCATCACCTTGCTTGCATGCACGCCGCTCCCGCAACCGGCGAGCGAGCGCGCCTTGAAGGGCCATATTTTGGAAGTCATTCGAGAAGTCGCAAAAAGCTTGCGCAACACACCGGCCGTGTGCCGTAAATCCTATATCGACCCCCAAGTGTTCGATCACTGGCGCGCGGGTCTGATCCATCACACGTTCATGGACAAGCTTCGGGGGGCGCGCCCGCGCCGCGCCGAGACGATGGTGCTTGCCTTTCTGCGCAAGCAAGCGGGCAAGCGGCGCGACACATAGACGAAAAAATTTGAAGCGGGCATCAGGCGCCCAGGCGGCATCGCTTGAAGCGTGACGCCGGCGGGTGTCGGGCGCGTTCAAAGCGTGGCACAGTGTCGGCCGCATGAGTTGGACACCGCGCATTCATGGCCCGCGAAGCTAGTTCGAGCGAGGCGCGCGGCGGGAGCGCGGAGGCCGCCGCCGCGGACCGCCCGCCGGGCGGAGTATGGCGCCAATTCAGTTCGGTGCGCCGCGCCATTGATTCATCCCCCGTGCGCCGCGCCTTGTATTGGCTCATCGCCGGCATCGTGTTCGTCGTGGTCGCTACGGCCTATGGACAGATCCGGCTGAATCGCTGGAACAAGCCCTTCTTCGATGCGTTGTCGCGCCGCGACTTGCGTGATTTCTTCTTTCAACTCGGCGTGTTTTTTCTCATCGTTGCCGTCCTGCTCATTTTTCAAGTGGCGCAAAAATGGCTGGTCGAGATGCTGAAAATTCGCTTACGCGAAGGCTTGATGCACGACCTCATTGGCGATTGGATGCTGCCACGGCGCGCCTTCTGGCTCGCAAATGCCGGCAGCATGGGCGTGAACCCGGATCAGCGCATGCACGAGGATGCGCGCAAGCTGTGCGAGCTCACCGCCGATCTGGGTGTGGGTCTGTTCCAGGCTTCGATTCTGTTCGTGACCTTCGCCGGAATCCTTTGGACGCTGTCCACTGATTTCGTGTTTCGCTTCGGCGATCAAGACTACGCGGTGCCGGGATTCATGCTGTGGGCCGCCATCGCTTACGCCATCGTGGGTTCTGTTCTGAGTTTCCTGGTGGGCCGCACGCTGATTGCACGCAATGCCGAGCGCTATGCGCGGGAAGCAGATTTGCGATTTTCTTTGGTGCGGGTGAATGAGCATTTGGATGACATCGCGCTCGCTTCCGGCGAACAAGACGAGCGTCGTCGCATCGAGATGCACTTGCGTAACGTGCTTGCGGCCACACGTCGATTGGTGACGGGGCTGACCAATCTCACTTGGGTGACCGCGGGTTTCGGCTGGGTGACCATCGTTGCGCCTATTTTGGTGGCGGCTCCGCTGTATTTCACGGGCAAGATCTCCTTCGGAGGTCTGATGATGGCCGCGGGTGCGTTCACACAGGCGCAGTCGTCGCTCCGTTGGTTCGTGGACAATTTCAGCACCATCGCCGATTGGAGCGCGACCCTCGATCGAGTGGCGTCATTCCGCCGCGCCCTCCTCGTGAGCGCGGAGGATGCGCCAGCGCTCGACAGCCGTATCGAGTACGTTCGCTCCACCGACGGCTCGTTCGCGCTCGATGATCTGAAAGTCGGCAACAATTCAGGTCTCGACGTGCTGCGCGAGACCCGAGTGAGAATGGCGGCGGGCGAGCGGGTGCTCGTGCAGTGCGCGCCGTTCACGAACCGCACGCAGCTGTTTCGCGCGCTCGCGGGCCTGTGGCCCTGGGGGTACGGCCGCATCGAGCGCCCCGCGCACGAGCAGATTCTCTACTTGCCCAGCGGTACGCCGTATTTGCCTCGCGGCACCTTGCGCGAGGTGCTTGCCTACCCTTTCAAGAGCGATGCCTACGATGCGCAAGCACTGCAACACGCCCTGACCCGCATGGGACTTGCGCGCTTGGGCGCGCTGCTCGAGGAAACGCATCGCTGGGATCGAGAGCTGTCGCAGGATGAGCAATTGCGGCTGGTGTTCGCGCGCGCTCTGGCGCAGCGGCCCGCCTGGCTCGTGATGGACGGCACGTTCGCAACGTTCGACGACGACCTGGCGGTGCGCGTGCTCGAGATCTTTTCAAGCGATCTGGCGCAAAGCGGGCTCATTCATATTGGCACCGCAGCGCACGCCCGCGATCCGCTCTATCAACGCGTGCTGCATTTGATCAAGGCGCCCATCCCCGCACCGGGCGCAATGACTTCGGCGCTCTCCGCGCACGATACCGCGGCCGTCGAGCCGCAGCGCATCACGGCTCCGCCGGGTCCGCGAAGCTTTCGCTCATGAGCAGCGCATTGCAATCTTCATTGCGATGTCGAGCCGGGATCGCGCACACGGCGGTGCTCGCCATGGCGATCTGGATGACGTGTGCACGCGCGGCCATGCCGGCGCTCGATTTCAATGCGCCTGCAAAGGCCGAGGCGCCGGCGACGGACCGCGCCATGCGGGATTTGGCAGAGCGGATGCTGCCCGTGTATCAAGAGGCCGATGGCAGCCGTTATCTTGCGAACGTTTCCGCGCTGCAAATGGCGGCGGGCAATGCTTCGGCGGCCGCGGCCTCGCGCCGTACCTTGCGCGAGCGGCGCGCCAAGAATCACGACATCGATGCGCGAGCGGTCCTTTTCGATCTCTTCGTGCGCGCGCGCGAGCTCAGCAACGACACGCGTGCGCCGTTCGCGCAGACGGTGCGCCAGGCTTTCAAGGAAATTGCGGTTCCGCTCGATGATCACTCGGCTTACGTTTTGGCCGAATTTGCGGCGGCGCCCACCGCGGCCGCGCAAAGCGCTTTGCAGGATGCGCTCGACCGGCATCGTGCGCGTGATTCCATCGGCGCGGGCGATGCGGTCGATCTCATCTCGGCATATGTGGCTTACGACGCGTATCGAAACCTCGAGCCTCTGCTGCCGCCGCTATTGGCTGCCGAAGGCGAGCGCCGCTACGAGTCGTCCGGCGAGTTGACCATCGAAGGCGCGCAACATGCGCCCGTGCATCTCGTCGTGGTCAGGCCGCGCGCCGCGACGCATTCCCTGCCGGCATTGCTCGAATTCACCATTGATCGCGAAAGAAATTCCGCGCTGGAATGCGCGGCGCGCGGTTTTGCGGGCGTGGTTGCGTACACGCGCGGCATCGGCCCGATGAGCCGAGGCCGAACGGGCGTATCTCAACAGAGCAAGAGTTCATTGAGCGTTGCGCCGTTCCAGCACGATGGGGACGATGCGCGCGCCGTGATCGAGTGGATCGCGAGACAGCCTTGGAGCGACGGACGTGTCGCGATGTTAGGCGGCGGTTATAGCGGGTTTGCCGCCTGGGCCGCGGCCAAGAAGCCGCCGCGTGCGCTCAAGGGCATTGCCACATTCGCCGCCGATGCGCCCGGCATCAATGTGCCGATGAATGGACACGTATTCCAAAACTCGAGTTATCGCTGGTCCTTGTATGTCGCCAACACGGATGCCGCGCGCACACCGCAGTTCTACGATGATGAACGCTGGCGCGCTTTGGATCAGAAGTGGTACACGAAAGGCAGCCGGTATCGAGACTTTGGCCGTGTGTATGGCACGCACAATCCCATTTTCATCCGCTGGCTCAATCACCCCAGCTACGACCGGTTCTGGCAGGCGATGCTGCCGTTTCGCGGCGAATTCGCGCGCATCGACATTCCTGCATTGACCGTGACCGGATATTTTGCGGGCACCGAGCCTGCGGCTCTGCATTATTTTGAGGAGCACGTGAGATACCGTCCCAATGCCGAACACGCATTGCTCATCGGACCTTATGACGATGGCGTGATGCGTCGCGGGGTGTTGCGCACCTTGCGCGGCTACAGCATCGACTCGGCGGCTTATGTCGATCTGAAAGAGTTGCGCTTTGCATGGTTCGATCATTTGCTGGCGGGCAAGCCGCAGCCCGCCGAGATCAAAGACCGCGTGAACTTTCAAGTCATGGGCGCAAACGAATGGGGCCACGCGGCGTCGATCGACGCCATGGCGCGCAGGTCGCAGCGATATTATCTTCTACCTTCGACGCGCTCTGCGCCCGGTGCGCTCGAGCAACGCAAGCCTGTGAATACTTCCTTCGCGCCGCTCAATGTAAAGCTGGCTGACCGCCGCAATTCATCCTGGACCCAGGCGACCGACCTCGTCAACGGGAGCTTGGCGGCGCCGGATGGCTTGTTGTTCGCCTCGCCGCCCTTCGCGGCGGACACCCGTTTCAGCGGCGCATTTTCCCTGAAACTCGACTGGCGCGTGAGCGCCATGGACGTCGACTTGTACGCGATGCTGTTCGAACAATTGTCGAGCGGCGAGTATGTTCACCTGTTCAATCCGGCGATTGAAATGCGCGCGAGTTATGCGCACGATCCGGTTCATCGGCGCCTGTTGCAGGCCGGCGTGCGGCAAAGCCTCACCGTCCGCTCCGACCGCATCGTGGCGCGTCAGTTCCGCGCCGGCAGCCGGCTGGTGCTGGTTTTCGGCGTCATGAAGCGGCCGGATCGCGAAGTGAATTACGGCACGGGCAATGACGTGAGCGAAGAGTCCATTGCCGATGCCAGCACGCTGAAGATTCGGCTGTATAGTTCGAGTTACCTGGAAATGCCGATCGGTTGAAGCATGTCTTCGCGAACTCGCGCCCCGGCTCCCGCCATCGGCGTCGATGAGACCCCGCAAACTTGCCGCCGTTGCGACTTGTGGCGCAATGCATCCCAGGCCGTGACCGGCGAGGGCCCCCGGCGTGCGCAGATCGTGCTGGTCGGTGAGCAGCCGGGCGACGAAGAGGACAAGCGCGGCAAGCCTTTCGTCGGGCCCGCGGGCCGCGTGCTCGATGAGCTTTTGGAAGAATGCGGAATCGCCCGCGACGATGTGTTCATCACCAATGCGGTCAAGCATTTCAAGTGGGAGCCGCGCGGCAAATTCCGCTTGCACAAGAAGCCCTCGGCGGGCGAAATCGACGCGTGCAATGTGTGGCTCGTTCAGGAAATGACGCGTGAGAATCCGCGCGTCGCGGTGGCATTGGGCGCTACGGCGCTGCGAGCGCTCACGGGCCGGTCGACCTCCATCGAGTCCGCCCGCGGCGCGGAGTTGCGCTACCCGAGCGGCGCGATGATCATCGCCACCTACCATCCTTCGGCAATTCTGCGCGCGGAAGACGAGCGGCGTACATCGTTGCGGGCCGCGCTCAGCGAGGACCTACGGCGCGCCGCGAAGTATGCGCGCGCGCATGGATAACCTCACGCACACGATGATCGGCTTCATTGCCGGTCAAGCCGCGGCGAGTGTGCGCTACGAGCCGCCCTCCAGCGGACGGCGCAGGCTGTCGCCCAATGAGCGGCGCAGCCTCTTCATTGCCATGGGAATGATCGGCGGCAACTTGCCGGACTTGGATTTGGCGCTGTTGTTTCGGAGTGCCACGGGCAAGCTCGGCTACTTGTTGTTTCATCGCGGCTACACCCACACCATGATTGGCGTGCTGCTGCTGGCAGCGATCCTGTTTCTGGGAGCCATGCTCTGGCTCAAGCGCCGCAAGCTCGCTTACAGCCCGGCAGACCGAATGGCCATCCTCGCGATGGCGCTGCTTGCCGTCGCACTGCACTTGCTCATGGACTCTCTGAACAGCTATGGGGTGCATGCGTTCTGGCCTTTCGATGATCACTGGTTCTATGGAGATTCGATTTTTATCGTCGAGCCGTGGTATTGGATTGCGGCTGCGCCGCTTTTCTTTCAGCTGCGAGCACGGGTGAGCCGCTTTCTCTTGGGTCTTGTGATTGCGGCGGCGCTCGTCGCGGCGAGCGTCAGTGACCAAGTGCCTTGGCCTGTCGTGATTCTGGCGGCCATCACGGCGGGGGTCTTGCTCGCGCTCGGGCGCTCGATGCGCGCATCGCAAGCCGCCATCTGCAGCGTGGCGGCGTGCGTGCTCATCACGTTGGCGGGGCTTGCGGCACACCGCGCAGCGGCTCGAGCCATCGAGCAAGAAACCGCATCGTTGTTCCCATCGGAGCGATTCATCGATCACGCGCTCACACCGCTGGCCATGACGCCGGTTTGTTGGGATGTGCTCAGCTTGAGCATTGCGGCGGATGCGTATCGCGTGCGGCACACGGCCTTGTCGCTGGCGCCGCGCTGGATCGACGCCCGCCGCTGTGGCCGAAGCCTCGCACATGCCACGACCGCGGAGCGCTCTGCGCCGACTCGAACGGACTCCGCCGGAATCGCGTGGCTCGGGGACTATGCCATGTTGCGCACGCGTCTCATCTCGGCCGTGAGATCCGACTGCGATGCGCGCAAGTTCATGCAGTTTGCGCGCGTGCCATTCATCGCAGATGCGCCGATCGCATCCATGCCATTCACTGCGCACGCGCCATTCATCACGCGCGGCGAGATCATCGGCGATCTGAGATTCGATCGCGCGCCGACAATCGAATTCGCCGAGCTTTCCGTGCGCGCCGATGTGCCCGGCACACACTGCGTACTGACGAGCCCGTGGATTGCGCCGCGCGGCGATCTCCTCGGCGCGCTGCCCCAAGCACCCTAGCTCCTCAGGTTTCGCGCCTCGAGGGATGAGCCAGACGGGGAGCGCAAGCGCCAAGGTCAGGCAATGGCGGAATCCACCACGGCTTGAGCTTCAAGCACGATGCGCTGCAAATGCTCTTCGCCGCGAAAGCTCTCTGCATAAATCTTGTAGATGTCCTCGGTGCCGGAAGGGCGAGCCGCGAACCAGCCCTCGCCCGTCACCACTTTAATGCCGCCGATGGGCGCTTGATTGGACGGTGCTTTGTCGAGCACGGCTTGAATAGGGGCGCCCGCGAGCTCGGCGATGTTCAGCGACGAGGGTGCAAGCTTTGCGAGTTTTTGCTTTTGCACGGTCGTCGCGGGCGCATCGATGCGCGTGGAATAAGGTTTCCCGTACTGGTGAGTCAGGTCGTCGTACAGAAGCTGTGGGTCGCGCTCGCGGCGAGCCGTCATCTCTGCCGCGAGAAGCGCAGCCACGATGCCGTCTTTGTCCGTGGTCCAAACGCTGCCGTCGCGGCGCAGAAAAGTCGAGCCCGCGCTTTCCTCGCCGGCGAATCCAAGCCGGCCCGCGTACAAGCCTTCGGCAAACCACTTGAACCCGGTGGGTACTTCATACAGCGAGCGGCCCGCTGCCGCCGTCACGCGATCGATCATCGAGCTGCTGACCACCGTCTTGCCCACCGCAGCTCGTTCGCTCCACTGCGGCCGATGGCGAAAAAGATAATCGATGCACACGGAGAGGTATTCGTTCGGCAGCATCAAGCCTTGCGGCGTGACGATGCCATGGCGATCGTGATCGGTGTCGCAAGCGAGCGCCAGGTCGAAGGAATCCTTGAGAGCCAGCAAGGATTGCATGGCATACGCGGAAGACGGGTCCATGCGCACCTTGCCGTCCCAATCCAATGACATGAAAGAAAAAGTGGGATCGACGCGCTCGTTCACCACATTCAACTCGATGCCGTAGCGCTCGGCAATGCGCTTCCAATAGTGCACGCCGGCGCCGCCGAGCGGATCGACGCCGATGCGCAAATGCGCGGCGCGAATGCAATCGAAATCGATGGCGGCCTGAAGGTCGGCGACGTATTCGCCCAAGTAATCATGCACTCGGTTGGTGGCCGCCTTGCGCGCTTGCTCGAGCGGCATGCGCGCAACGCCTTGCAAACGCGCGGCGAGCAACGCATTGGCGTCGGCTTCGATGCGCTGCGTGATGGCCGAATCCGCAGGGCCCCCGTTCGGCGGATTATATTTGAAGCCGCCGCTGTCCGGCGGATTGTGCGATGGACTGACGACGATGCCATCGGCAAGCGCGTCATTGCGGCCCCGGTTGTAACACAAGATGGCGTGCGAAACGGCCGGCGTGGGCGTGAACTCACCGCCAGCCGACACGAGCGTGGTTACGCCGTTCGCAGCGAGCACCTCGAGCGCGCTGTCGAACGCGGGCGCGGACAGCGCATGCGTATCGCAGCCGATGAATAGCGGCCCGCTGACACCCCGACGCGCGCGATACGCGCAAATCGCTTGCGTGATCGCGAGCACGTGCGCTTCGTTGAAGCTCGCGAGGAGCGATACACCCCGATGGCCCGACGTGCCGAACGCCACACGCTGTGACACATCGGCCGGATCCGGCACGAGCTCGTAGTACGCGTCGATGAGCGCGCGCACGTCGACGAGCGGCGCATCGGTGGCCCGCCGTCCCGCGAGCGCACTCACGCGCGTCACCTTCGGCTCATGAGGCTTTGGCTGCGGCACGGCTTTGATCCGCGATGGCCTGCATCAGCGAGCCCCACGACTTCACGAAGGACTGCGCACCCTCGGTCTGTAATTGCGCGGCCAAGGCTTCGACATCGATTCCCGCATCCTTGAATTTTTTCAAGATCTCTTCCGCGTTCCCGCCATCTTCCGGTATGACATCGCCGATCTTGCCTTTGCTCGCGAGCGCCAGCAACGTCTTCTCCGGCATGGTGTCCACCGTATCGGGCGCGGCAAATGCCTCGACGTATAACGTTTGCGAAGCCTGCGGATCTTTCACGCCGGTGCTGGCAAACAGGAGCCGCTGTGGGCGGGCGCCGGCTGCCGCCAGCTTTTGCCAACGAGGCGAGGCGATGAGCTCGCGATAAGCGCGGTAGCAGCGCTTTCCCATGGCGATGCCGAGCTGCATTTGCAATTCCTTGGGCACCTTGTCCGCGACGGCGCGATCCCAGCGGCTGATGAAGACCGAGGCCACCGAGCTGACATCGAGCGGCTGCTTGGTTTGCAGGCGCCGCTCCAAACCCTTCATGTAACTCGTCGCCGCAGCGAGGTATTGCTCGCGCGAGAACAGCAGCGTGACGTTCACCGGGATGCCGAGAAAGGTGGCTTCCTCGATGGCCGGCAAGCCTTGCGCAGTGCCCGGAATCTTCACGTACAGATTCTTCCGCTCCGCAAGAGTCCAGATCTCCTGCGCGGATCTCACCGTGCCTTGGGTATCGCTCGCGAGAAGCGGTGAGACCTCCATGGACACCCAGCCATCCACTTCCTGAGTGCGCTCGAACACCGGCTCGAACAAATCCGCGGCGCGCTGTAAATCCTCGATCGCAAGCTCGAAAAAAATCGATTCGTTGTTCAGCTTGCGCGAGGCTTTCTCGCGAATGGATTTTTCGTAGACGCGCCCCTTGCTGATGGCCTCATCGAAAATCGTGGGGTTCGAGGTGAGTCCGGTAACCGAGAGCTCGCGGATGTAGCGCTGCAACGTGCCGTCATCCAGCATGTCGCGGGTAATGTTGTCGAGCCAGAGGCTTTGGCCCAAGTCGTGCAGTTGTTGCGTCGGTTTCATAGGGTTTCCTGTAGCAGACCGGATGAGAGGAGATCGGCAATGTGCCTGATTTTGACATCAGCCGGCGGATTCGGCATGGGTTCCAGCCCTTGCGCGAGGCGCGCCGCGTAGTGTCCTTGCTCGACATAGACCGTCGTTAATTCTGCGCCCATGTGCAGTTTCATCTTGGCGAGAAGTGCGAGCTTGTCGTCCACCATGATGTAGCGCGTTGCGCGCAGGCGGCGGCGAACGGACTCAATGGCCCGTTCCTTGTGAACTTCGATGAGCACTCGACCCTCCACCGCCTTCCATAAACCTGATGCACGCACCTTGAGCGGTTGGTAGACGATATCGCCGTCGGACAAGATCGCCGCGCGGTTGTGAGCATTTGCCGCTTTCAGCACATCCAATGCGCCTGGATAGAGCCGATCGGCGAAAGGGTAGTCGAGAAAAAAGGCCGACATTTGCACGATGTCCGGGTGATTCGCAAGGCCGCAGCGAAAAAGTTGCAGCGCGCCCAGATAATCGGCGTAGCCATGCTGGGCCCTTGATTGCTCGTACAGCTGCCAATAACGGGCTCGTTCGCCGGCGCCGAAGCGAAGCACGAGCTCGGCGTCCAAGTCTGCCGCGAAGCGATCATTGTCGAGCAACGTGTTATCGACATCGAACATCACCACGCAACGCGCATCGGCTGACATCAGCGCGCTTGCAAGGCTTCTTTTTTCGGGTTGTGCCAGCCCTCCGCCGATGTCACGACACTGCGCGCCTCGGCAGGCCCCCAGGAGCCTCGCGGGTACGCGTAAAGTTTCGAGCCGGAGCCCGCGCGCAACACGGGATCCACCACGCGCCATGCCGCCTCGACCGCATCATCCCGCACGAACAGCGCCGCATCTCCCCGGATCGCATCGCCCAACAGACGCTCATACGGCGCTTTGTCGCGCTTTTCCTGGTGGCGAGCGATCAGTTCCGCGCACTCGCCCCGCATGGGTTCGCCGGGCTTCTTGACGCGTGTGCCAATTGCAATGATGACTTCCGGACTCAGGCGGAAGCGCAAGTAGTTCGAATCCTGGGGCGGCACGGCATCGAATACGGCCAAGGGCGGCGGCTTCAAGTCGACGATGACCTCCGTGGTGGTCAGCGGCAAGCACTTGCCGGCGCGGATGTAGAAGGGCACGCCTTCCCAGCGCCACGTATCGATGTGCAATCGCATGGCTGCGAAAGTCTCGACTTGCGAATGTCTGTCCACGCCGTCCTCGGCGCGATATCCGTCGAACTGCCCACGCACCGTCGAGGTGGTTTCCACGGGACGCATGGCGCGCAGTACGCGCAGCCGCTCGGTACGCACGCTCTCGGAGTCGTGCCCGGGCGCATCCATGGCGAGCAGCGCGATCACTTGCAGCAAGTGGTTTTGCACCACATCGCGAATGGCGCCAACCTCCTCGTAGAATTTACCGCGCTCCTGCACGCCGAAATCCTCGGCCATGGTGATCTGCATGCTGTCCACGCAGTTGCGATTCCAGATGGGCTCGAGGAAAGAGTTGGCGAAGCGGAAATACAATAGGTTCTGCACCGCCTCCTTTCCAAGATAATGATCGATTCGGAAAATGGAGTGTTCGCCGAACACTGAGTGCAAGGTGCGATTCAGCGCCTGCGCCGATGCGAGGTCGCGGCCGAAGGGCTTCTCCAGCACGATGCGTGCATTGCGCGCGCAACCCGATTCCCCCAGCGCCTGCACCACGCCTTCGAACAGACTGGGCGGGATGGCGAGGTAATACAGGGGATGTTTGCTGGCGCCCAGCGCCTCTTTCAAATCCACGAAAGTTTGCGCATCGGTGTAATCGCCGCGGACATACCGAAGATGCGCTTGCATGCGCTTGAAAGCTTGCGGTTCCAGGCCGCCGTTCTCGGTGACGCTTTGCCGTGCTCTTTCGATGAGCGAGGGCAGGTCGCCGGAGCGGCCCATGCCGATGACGGGCATGTTCAGCTCGCCGCGGAGCGACATCGTCTGCAGCGCCGGGAAGATTTTCTTGTACGCCAGATCGCCGGTCGCGCCGAACAGGACCAGCGCGTCGGACCGCGCCGCGGGTCGAGTCACCGGCTGGGCAGCAGTTGGCCCGGCCGAGCGATCCGTTGAAGATAATGCGGACCGCGCCGCGGAACGAGCGCGGATTTGCGGAGAGGCTTTACGCTGCGGCTCAGCCGGCGCCTTCGCGGGGCGGGGTTTTTTCGCTACGCGCCTGACATCGCGCGTCCCGACTGAAACATTTTTGGCCATGGGCGGGTCTTATTCCTGGTGGATCGACACGAGGTGAGCATGAAACGGAGCGCATTATCCACGCATTCGAATGGGCATGGCATCAACCGCCGGCAATGTCTGCGGTCAGTTTTGGCGCTGGGCGCAGTCGCGATGGCGGGATCACGCGGCGCCAGTGCGGAGAATGCGCAGGTGCGCATCGAGAATTTCAGCGCAGATGGCGTGAGCCTGGGCGAGCACATGGTGCCCAAGGTGTCGAAATCGTTGCAAGAATGGCGCACACAATTACCGGCCGGCGCCTTCGCGGTGACTCGCCAGGCCGGTACCGAATCCCCGTTCACCGGAGCACTTCTCAACAATCATGCCAAGGGTCTGTATCGGTGCGTGTGTTGCGACACCGCGCTATTCACTTCGCGCACCAAATTTGAGAGCGGCACGGGCTGGCCGAGTTTCTGGCAATCGATCTCGCGGCTCAACGTGGCGCAGAAGGAAGACCGAACTTTGTTCATCCCCCGCACCGAAGTCTTGTGTGCGCGTTGCGATGCACACTTGGGCCACGTGTTCGAGGATGGCCCTGCGCCTACCGGGCTGCGCTACTGCATGAATTCCGTGGCACTCACATTCTTGTCCGCTTGAGGAGAGACGATGAATAAGGTTTCGAAACGATCAATGCGCCTGGCGCGGCCGGTGGCGGCGGCAATGGCCGTCTCATGTCTCGCCATTGCGGCGGCGAAACTCTCGGCCGAGCCCGTAGTGGACATTCCGCAGCCCGTGATCGATGCGGAAAAATCCCGCGGAGCGGAGCAAGTCGCAGTGCTCTCGGGAGGCTGCTTTTGGGGAGTGCAAGGCGTATTCTCCCACGTCAAAGGGGTGCGCGAAGTCATTTCTGGCTACGCCGGCGGTGCGCGCTCCACCGCGCAATATGAGGAAGTTGCAACCGGCGCCACCGGACACGCCGAGTCCGTGCAAATTCGATTCGACCCGGCGCTCATCTCATACGGCGAGATTCTGCAGGTCTTCTTCTCGGTCGCGCACGACCCGACGCAACTCAACCGGCAAGGTCCCGATGTGGGTACGCAATACCGCTCGGAAATCTTCACGGTCAATGAGGAGCAGCAAAACATCGCGCGGCGTTATGTGGCGCAATTGGACGCGGCGCATGTCTACTCGAAGCGCATCGTGACGCAGGTCGAACCGCTGCGCGCCTTCTACCCGGCCGAAGACTACCATCAGGACTTCCTGCTGTTACATCCGCAGCACCCCTACATCGTGTTTAACGATTTGCCGAAAGTCGAGCACTTGAAGGCCACCTTTCCGTCGCTGTACCGGGACACCCCCGTGCGGCTCGCAGCGAGGTGAGGAATCTTTAACGGCGAGGTGAAGGTTTTTAGAGGCGGTCCCGCAATGCATACCACAGCATGGCTGCGATGAGCGTGGGCCGCCGCAATGCACGTCCACCCGGAAAACGCGGCACCGGCACACGCGCGAGCAGATCGAATTCGGCGCGCTCACCGGTCATGGCGTCGGCAAGAATTTTGCCGACATAGGGCGCGAGCACGACGCCGAGGCCGGAAAAGCCGCTCGCGTTATAAAAGCCCGCCTCGAGCTCGCATACATAGGGCATGCGCGTCGGCGTGATGGCAAGCGTTCCTCCCCAGGCGAATTCGAGCGGCTCGCGCGCGAGCTGCGGGAATACTTTGAGGAGATGGGGACGCACGAAGCCCTGAATATCCCGCGGAAAACGATAGCCGTAGCTTTCCCCGCCGCCGAACAGCAAGCGGTGATCGGCGGTGATGCGAAAGTAGTTGACGACGAAGCGAGAATCGGAGACGGCGATGCCATCGCGAATCAGCGCGCGCGCGCCGTCTGCGCCGAGCACGCGCGTCGTTGCGATGAAGTTATTGATCGGCAGGACGCGGCTCGCAACCTTCGGCGCCAGACCCCGAAGATATCCATTGCAAGCGAGCACCACGTATCGAGCGAGCACGGCGGCCGTGCGAGTCTGCACCCTCCAGCGGCTCGCGTCTCTTCGCACCGAAATGACTTCACTGTTTTCGTACAGCTGTGCGCCGCTCGATTGCGCCGCCCGCGCAAGACCGCGCGCATACTTGAGCGGGTGCAGATGGCCGCCGCGTGAGTCGAGCGCGCCGCTGCAATAGGCGTCGCCCGCCAGCATTTCGCGTAGCTCCGTTCGATCGACGAAACGCAGCGCCGAGTAGGCGTAGCGCGTTCGCATAAAGTCCACGTGCCGGCGGGTAGCCGCCGTATATCTCGGCTTGTGATCCGCATACAGGAGGCCCAGCCGCAACTCGCATTCGATTTCGTGAGTCGCCAGCAGCTCATCGAGATAGTCGCGTGCATCCAGCGCCAGCCGCCACAAAGCTCGTGCATCCTCTTTTCCCATCTGCGCTTCGAGCCATGGCTGCTCACGCCGCATTCCCACGTGAACTTGGCCGCCGTTGCGGCCGCTGGCGCCCCATCCAATCTGGGATTGCTCGAGCAACCTCACGTCCAGGCCGCGGCGCGCCAAATGCAGCGCCGTGCTGAGACCGGTGTAACCGCCGCCGACGACACACACATCCGCGACGCAATCGTCTTCGAGCGCGCGGCCGTGCAATTCCGGCGCGCTCAACGCATAGTACGAAGGCGCCTGCTGCAGGGACGGCTGCAGAGCGCCGCCTGAACAACTTTCACGGATGACCACGAGTCGTGTGATCTTAGCGCGAACCCTTCAGCCGACGCCGCCTCCACCCCCACCGCCGTGGCAGTGACAGCGGTGCCGGGTCGGCTCCGTGCACGCAAGGAAACCAGCTTTTCTAGGCTGGTACGGGCGTGGTTTTGGGCGATGAGGCCTGCGCGGCGAGGCGCTCGATGGCGACTGGAGGAGAGAACGCGTTCGACTGCACGAAGTCGACGCCGAGGGCGGTCAGCCATTCCTGTTCTGCGGGGGATTCGGTGCGCTTCGCAACGGTGTGGATGCCAAGCACTCGCGCCATTTGCGCCACGGCCGTAATGGAGGCTTGTGAAATCTTATCGGTGCGTAGCTTGGCGGTCACGGAAGGCGCGAGCTTCAGCAACGAAACTCCGGGCACGCGGAGCAGCTCGAAACACTCGGCGCGCAAATCGAAGTCGTCCAATACCAATGGGCAGCCTACTTTTTGCAGCGCCGCTGCAATGGCCGGCATCATTTTTTTCATCTTATGCGCGGTCGGGGCGTCCACTTCGAAACTGACGAGACCTTGAGGCAAGCTTGCCTTGGTCATGCACAGCTCCACGAATTTCACGAAGTGCTCATCGTGCAAGGCCGTCGTGGTCAAATTGACCGAGAAACTTGCGCGTTGATCCGTCCAGACGTCTCGATTGCGAATCAGCCAGCCGATGAGTTCCGTGAGCACGCGCCGGTCAATCATCGAGCCCAGACCGTGTTGCACCGCGGTTTTCAACATGTCTTGTGGAGCGGCTTGTCCTGGGGCATCGACTTTCGAGCGCAACAAGACTTCATAGCGTCGCAGCTTGCTGCCCTTGGCCAGCGGCACGAGCCGCTGCACGTGCAAGGCGATGGGGCTGCGGCGAAGCGCCGCATTGAGCCGGTCGAGCTCGGCGTTGACGGGCGGCTCGATCCGCTTGGGCAACGCGGGCGCCGCGGGCAGAGTGCTCGCCGCGATTTGCAGCTTCGTGAATTCAGCCACCGCGCGCTGCATACCGGGAGTAATGATCTTCGACAAAGCCGCCGGATTTTTTTGGAAGCCGCGCGAATCGATTACCAGCATCACCATGCCGAGCGTCGCGCGTTGCGCGCCGACGCAGCGAATGATGACCGCGGTGCGTGCATCGCCCAAGTCATACGCCCGAATCGGCGGAGATTGGGCGGAGCGGAACGCGGCGGCGGCCTCATGCACGGCGCTATGCTCATCGGGCCCCATCGAACCCTCACTCATCCACAACACGTCGCCGCCGGCATCGTGCAGCGAAACGCAATGAGTGCGCGTGGGCTCGAGTGCACTGCGCACTTGCTGGCAAACGGCGGCGAATCCTACGGCACGAGGGTTTTCGGCAGCGGATTTCTTGCTTTGCTCCATGGTTCTAGGGCGGTAATACCGTTGGGCGGATGGCGATGACTTAACTTTTTACCGTAACCACCCATGACCCGATGTGATGGTTGTCGCCAATTGAGGGCACCGCGAACCGCACTCTCGGCGCGGCCAGCAGCGCGTGCCCGCGGCAATGACATATGTCGGCTATCATGCGGACCGGCTTCACATTCTCTTGCGCGCATCACGGCCATTTCGAACCGCCAATACCGCTACTACGATCTGATCATGGCCGCATATGTCTGCGTGCTGCTGTGCTCCAATCTCATCGGGCCGGCAAA
The DNA here is from genome assembly GCA_964247385.1 of uncultured Steroidobacteraceae bacterium. GTDB lineage: Bacteria > Pseudomonadota > Gammaproteobacteria > Steroidobacterales > Steroidobacteraceae > TMP-86. The sequence continues at coordinate 47,811 of CAXTUB010000013.1, forward strand.
AGTTGCGGCGGTCCATCTGCCCTATGTCGGCACGGTCACGTTCCTGGCCGGTGTGTTGTTCTTTCCGGTTTCGTATGTGTTCGGGGATGTGTTGACGGAAGTGTATGGGTACGCGCGCGACCGGCGCGTGGTGTGGGCGGGTTTCGGCGCTTTAGTGTTCGCCTCGTTCATGGCTGCGGTGGTCGTGCACTTACCGGTCGCCGAATTCTGGCGCGACCGGCAGCCTGCGGTCGAGGCGATCTTCGGCAATACGCCGCGTATCGTCGCCGCTTCCATCGTCGCCTTTTGGTGCGGAACGTTCATCAACAGTTTCGTGCTGGCGAAGATGAAAGTGTGGACCGGCGGCCGTTGGCTGTGGACTCGCATCGTCGGCTCCACGCTGTGCGGCGAGCTGATCGATTCGGTCTTGTTCTATAGCATCGCTTTCTATGGATCGTGGCCGCACGCGCAGCTCGTGCAAGTGACCCTCACGCAATATCTGTTGAAGAGCGGATGGGAGATTCTCGCAACGCCGCTCACGTACCGCGTCATTGCGTTCTTAAAGCGTGCCGAGAACGAAGACTATTTCGATCGTCACACCGACTTCACGCCGTTCTCTTTGAAAACATGATCTGGTTGCGGCACCGCGTGCTGCGGTAAGCTCGCGGTCCGCGAACAAATCGAAGTCTACGAACCAAGGGAGTTCTTATGCAGCACCTGCGTGCGAAAGGGGCCCTGCTCGCAGTGAGCATGGTCGTGTGGTATTCAGGCTGCGTGGTCGAGCCTGCGCGGCGAGCACCCGTGGCCGTCGAGGTCGTCACGTCGCGTCCGCCGCCTGCGATCCGCGAGGAATACATTCCTCCGCCCCCGCGCGGCCGTGCGGAAGTTTACGCCTGGAAGCACGGGTATTGGCGCTGGAACGGCCGCGATTACGTGTGGGTCAAGGGTCACTACGAGAAACGTCCGGCCACTTCGGCCGTTTGGATCTCCGATGCCTGGGTCGCGCGCGGCAACCAGTGGGTGCTGGTGCCGGGCCATTGGGAGTACAAGTAAGCACGTGGGAACGCGAGCGTGCACTTGGGTTGTCGGCAGGCAGCGCTGGGTGTTCGAGCCAGCGCTGAAACGCGCAGCGCAATGGCCGCTATGCGATCTCCGCCATGACCTCGCGCAAGGTCGTGGCGATGCGGTCGAAGTGGCGCTCTTCCACGATGAGCGGCGGTGACATGGCAATGATGTCGCCGCCGCTTTGGCGCACGAGCACGCCGCGCTCGAAACATCGGGTGAAAACTTCATAAGCGCGTGCGCCGGGCTTGCCGGCCCGCGGCGCAAACTCGATCGCGCCGATCAGCCCGTAGTTGCGGATGTCGATGACGTGCGGGCTGGACTTGAGAGAATGCAGCATGCGCTCCCATTGCGGAGCCAGGCTCGCTGCGCGATCGAACAAACCTTCGCGCTCGTAGAGCTCGAGGCTGGCGAGCGCCGCCGCGCATGCGAGCGGATGCGCGGAATAGGTATAGCCGTGAAACAGCTCGATGGCGTTATCCGCGCCTTGCATGAAAGCATCGTACACAGAACGCTGCGCAAACACGGCGCCCATGGGAACCGCGCCATTCGTCAAACCCTTGGCCGTCGTCATGAGATCGGGCAGCACGTCCAGCGATTGCGCTGCGAAAGCTTTTCCCGTGCGGCCAAACCCAGTGATGACCTCATCGAGAATGAGCAGGATGCCGTGCTTCGAGCAAATCTCACGCAGGCGCTGTAAATACCCTTTGGGAGGCAGCAGCACGCCGGTGGAGCCTGCAATGGGCTCGACGATGACGGCGGCAATCGTGGAGGCATCATGCAGCGCGACGATGCGCTCCAGCTCATCGGCAAGATGCGCGCCCCACGCCGGAAGCCCGCGCGAGAATGCGTTGTGCTCGAGATCGTGAGTGTGCGGCAGATGATCCACACCCGGCAGCATCGAGCCGAAATGTTTCCGGTTGTTCACCATGCCGCCGACGGAAATGCCGCCGAATCCGACGCCATGGTAGCCGCGCTCGCGGCCGATCAAGCGCGTGCGCGCGCCTTCGCCGCGCGCGCGATGGTAGGCGATGGCGATTTTTAACGCCGTATCCACGGCTTCCGAGCCGGAATTGGTAAAGAAAATTCGATCCATGCCGGGCGGTGCGAGTGGCGCGAGACGATGCGCAAGCTCGAATGCGCCGGGGTGCCCCATCTGAAAAACCGGTGCGAACTCCATGGTCTCCGCCTGCCGAGCAACGGCAGCGGAAATCTCTGCGCGGCCGTGGCCCGCATTCACACACCACAGGCCCGCCACGGCATCGAGAATCTCGCGGCCCTCCGGAGTCCAGTAGCTCATGCCCTTGGCTCGCGCAAGCAATCGCGGCGATGCCTTGAACTGGCGGTTGGCGGTGAACGGCATCCAAAACTCTTGCAGCGACTCGGCTTGGGTTTGCGGATGGAGAACGGCATTCATGTGGAGCACCTTGGGCGAGAGATCAAAGGGAGCGCGGCGATGATAAATAAAATCGACAGGGCCTACAAACTTAAGGTGAGTTCTACCGCCAAATGTTTAATATAGTGAACACATGAAGACGGATGTTGGCAGTCATCTACGGGCCGTGCGCCAACTTCACGCATTGTCGCAGCGCGAGCTTGCGAAGCGCGCGGGCGTGACCAACGGACTCATCTCCTTGATCGAGCAGAATCGCGTGTCTCCCTCGGTAGGCTCGCTCAAGAAAGTGCTCGACGGCATTCCAATGACGTTGGCGGATTTTTTCACATTCGATCCGTCGGGCAAGCCGCAAGTTTTTTTCGGCAGCGCCGAGTTGACCGAGATCGGCATGGGCAATGTGCAGCTGAGGCTCGTCGGAAGCCGACTCACCCGCCGCAGCATGTCGATCCTGCATGAACGCTATCCGGCCGGCGCCGACACCGGCGTTGAGATGCTGGCGCACGCTGGCGAGGAAGGCGGCGTGGTGGTCAGCGGACGAATCGAGCTCACCGTCGGGAGTGAAACCCGCTCTCTGAGCGCGGGGGATGCGTATTACTTCCGCAGCAACATGCCGCACCGGTTTCGCAACACCTCGCTCGAGTTCTGCGAAATCGTCAGCGCAAGCTCGCCGCCCACATTCTGACCGCGATGTTTGTCGTAGCATGACGGATATGACTTGCGTGACGGTGGCTGCGACGCAAATGGCGTGCGATTGGAATCGCGATGCGAACATCGCGCGCGCGGAGGCTTTGGTGCGCGAGGCCGCGGCGCGCGGCGCGCACATCGTTCTGCTGCAGGAGTTGTTCGAAACTCCCTACTTTTGCAAGGATCATGACGCCCGCCATTTTGATCTGGCGCACCCCTTGGAGGCGCATCCGGCGGTCGAGCACTTTCGCGGTGTTGCGCGCGAGCTGTCGCTGGTGTTGCCCATCAGCGTGTTCGAGCGCGCCAACAATGCGTACTACAACTCGCTGGTCATGATCGATGCGGGCCGCATCGCCGGTTTCTATCGAAAATCGCACATCCCGGAAGGCCCGGGCTATCACGAGAAATATTATTTCTCGCCGGGCGACACGGGTTTCAAGGTGTTCGACACGCAGTACGCAAAGATCGGGGTCGCCGTGTGCTGGGATCAATGGTTCCCCGAAAGCGCGCGCGTCATGGCGCTCGAGGGGGCGGAGCTGCTCATGTATCCGACCGCAATCGGTTCGGAGCCGCACGATTCGAGCATCGATTCGTCTGGGCACTGGCAGCGCACCATGCAGGGCCACGCAGCCGCCAACATCATGCCGCTCATCGCCTCGAACCGCATCGGTACGGAGCAAGGCGAGAAATACCCGCTGACTTTTTACGGCTCCTCGTTCATCGCCGATCACACGGGCGAGAAGGTGGTCGAGGCCGACCGGCATACACAAAGCGTCATCTGCGCAAGCTTCGATCTCGACGCGGTGCGCCGCTACCGCCGCGCCTGGGGTGTGTTCAGGGATCGACGGCCCGATTTGTATGCGCCGCTCTTGTCGCTCGACGGCACGGCGTAGCAAGTCCACTCCACATGATCGCCACGAGCCACGATTGGGTGGCCACCGCGCCCGTGGGGGCGGCCGCATTATTGGCCGAAGAGCTGACGCAGTTGGGCGCGGAGCGGGTGAAAGAGCGCGATACGGATGTGCGCTTCCACGGCCCGCTCGAGCTCGGGTATCGCGCCTGCTTGTGGTCGCGCACGGCGGCGCGAGTTTATCTGTCGCTCGGCGTGCTCGATGTATCGAGCGCTGATGCGCTCTATCAAACCGCGCGCGGCATCGATTGGCGCGAGCATCTGGCGCCGGGCGCCACCTTGTCCTGTGATTGCAGCGGCCGCAATGATGCGATCCGCAATAGCCTGTTCGGCGCGCAGCGGCTGAAGGATGCGGTGTGCGACAGCTTGCGCGATTCCACTGGAGAGCGGCCCAACATTGAAGGATCGCGCCCGTCGGTGCGGCTGCATTTGCATATCGAGCGAGCCCGCGGTTGGCTCTCGATCGATTTTGCCGGCGCAAGCCTGCATGAGCGCGGCTACCGCCGCGACTCGCAGCGAGCGCCGCTGAAAGAAAATTTGGCGGCTGCTCTGCTGCTTCGCTGCGGCTGGCCGTCGATCTTCTCGGCGGGAGGCGCTCTGATCGATCCAATGTGCGGTTCCGGAACACTCCTCATCGAGGCGGCGTTGATGTGCGCCGACCGCGCGCCTGCGCTGCGGCGGGAATATTTCGGCTTTGTCGGCTGGCGTGGCTACGATCCCGTTCTTTGGCAAGGCTTGCGCGCCGAAGCCAAGTTGCGCGCGGAACGCGGCGCGGCGGCCGCGCGCCGCATCATCACAGGGTGGGATGCGGACGCTGCGGCGGTGGCTGCCAGCCTGACCAATGCGCACTCGGCGGGAGTACAGGGTTGGATTCATGTCGAGCGGCGCCCGATCGACGAGCGAGCACCTGCCCCGGCCGAGTCCGGGCTCGTCATCGTCAATCCGCCGTATGGCGAGCGGATGGGCGAGGAGTCGCAGGTGCGTGAGGCCTATGTGCAACTCGGCGCGCGTTTGCGCGAAGATTTCTCCGCGTGGTCGGCTGGAGTGCTGACGGGAAATCTGCCGCTCGCGCGGGCGATGGGCGCGCTGGCGACACGCTCTCACCGATTCAAGAACGGCAGCATCGACTGCCGCTTGCTGCGTTTCGATCGCGCCGCGAGCGCGCGCTCGGCAGCGCCTGCGGACTGGTCGGCGCGGCCGGGAGCGCAGATGTTCGCCAACCGGCTGCGCAAGAATTTGCGCGCGCGGCGAACCTGGGCCAAAGCCAACGGGATTCATGCGTATCGAGTGTATGACGCCGACATGCCCGAGTACGCCTTCGCCATCGACTGCTACAGCGTGCCGGATGAGCATTGGATGGTGCAGGAATATCGGGCGCCGAAAACCGTAGCGCCGCAAGCTGCACGCGACCGGCGCCGCGAGGCGCTCGCCGTCCTGCCGCAGGTGTTCGCCCCCGGAGCGCATATTCATTTACGCGAAAGACGCCCGCAAAAGCGCGATTCGCAATACACGCCGCTCGCACGGCGGAGCGATCGACATACCGTGATTGAAGGCGGCGTGCGCTTCCTCGTGAATTTCGATGACTACCTCGATACGGGTCTGTTTTTGGAGCAGCGCGGCACGCGCGCGCTCATCAAGTCGCGCGCCCGCGGCAAGAGTTTTCTCAATCTGTTTTGCTACACCGGCAGCGCGAATGTGTACGCCGCAGCGGGAGGCGCGACTCGTACCGTGGGCGTGGATGCATCCAATACGTATTTGGAGTGGGCTCGCGCTAATCTTGAGTTGAATGAGTGCGACCGGCTTCGGAATGAGCTGCACCGCGCCGATTGTCTCGATTGGCTGGAAGCCGCCGCTGGAAGCGAGCACTTCGATTTGATCTACCTCGATCCGCCGACGTTTTCCAATTCGCACCGCACGTCACACGTGTGGGATGTGCAACGCGATCACGTGGGCTTGATCCGCCGCGCAGCAAGGTTATTGAGCAGCGGGGGCGAATTGATTTTCTCCACTCACGCTGAGCGCTTCGCTCTCGATCGTCCTTCGCTCGAGCCGTTGCAAATCGAGTCGATCGCAGCATCGGTGCTGCCCCTGGACTTCGCGCGCGACGCCGGCCGGTTCCAGTGTTATGTCATCAAGGCGGAACGCACTGTTTAATTTATATTGATACTTGTAATCCGGTGCTCCGGCTCATTCCGGATGCGCTGCGACGGGTTCAGGCCTCTAGCGCATGCAAGCCGCCTACGGTATCTCATTGAACAAGCGAGACATTCGAGGTAAGGCACAGATCTCTGCGCCGGCCACCAGGATTCTATGCTCTAATGGCGTCAAGGATCGAGCGCCCGCCATCGAGCGGGTGTTCAACATTCTCAACATGTCTCGCAAGCCTGTCATTGCCGTACCCGCCGACCGCCGATTGAGCGGTGATTATTTTTTTCACATGGCGGGCGAAAAATATTTGAGCGCAGTCGCGGAGGGCGCCGATGCGATCCCGTTGATCGTGCCGGCCATGCTGAGCGCATCTGATCTTCAGTCATTGCTCGGTGCAGTGGATGGAGTGCTGCTTTCCGGCAGCCCTTCCAATGTCGAGCCTTCACACTATGGGGGCCCGGCCAGTGAGCCGGGAACGCTGCATGACCCAGCCCGGGACGCGACGACGCTTCCACTGATTCCGCAGGCGGTTGCGCAGGGCGTGCCTTTGCTTGCAATTTGCCGTGGCTTTCAGGAAATGAATGTGGCCTACGGCGGGACGCTGTGGCAACGCATTCACGAAGTTGACGGCCACCTCGATCATCGCGAGGACGCGACCTCGACGCTCGAGGATCAGTATGCGCCTGCGCACACCGTGACCTTCGAGCCCCTTGGCTTGTTGCGGCGCTTGGCGGGGCAAGACGAGATTCAAGTGAATTCGCTGCACTGGCAAGGCGTGCGAGACCTGGGCAGCGGGCTCACCGTCGAGGCGCGCGCGCCCGATGGCATCATCGAGGCGTTTCGCGACACCCGCGCCGACCGGTTCGCGGTCGGCATTCAGTGGCATCCCGAATGGGAATTCGCCCGCAATGCATTCTCGCGCGCGCTATTTGCCGAATTCGGCGCTGCGAGCCGTCAGGCAGCGAGCCGCCGGCATGCGGATCGTTGATGCTCAACGTTCGCCAAAAGGCTCGACCCGCCGTGACTAGCAGCATCCAACAATTCTTGAAGGAGCATGGCATCTCGGAAGTCGAGGCCATCATTCCCGACATGGCCGGCGTGCCGCGCGGCAAGCTCATGCCAGCGCAAAAATTTGCTGAAGAAGAGGGCATGCGGCTGCCCGAAGCGATCTTTTTGCAGACCGTGACCGGCGATTACCCGGACGATCAAAGCGCGATGAATCCTTCGGACATCGACATCGTGCTGAAAGCCGATCCGGCCACGGTGCGCGTCGTGCCCTGGGCGGCGGAGCCGACGGCGCAAGTCATTCACGACTGCTTTTATGGCGATGGCCGTCCGGTCACCATGTCGCCGCGCTACGTCTTGCGCCGCGTCCTCGAGTTGTACGAGTCGCGCGGCTGGGAGCCGGTGATTGCGCCCGAGCTCGAGTTTTTTTTGGTCGAGCCCAACATCGACTCGGATTATCCGTTGAAGCCGCCGGTGGGCCGATCGGGCCGTCCGGAGATTGCCCGTCAGGCGTACAGCATTGCGGCTGTGAATGAATTCGATCCCTTGTTCGATGACATGTATTCGTTTTGCGAAGCGCAGGACATCGAGATCGATACGCTGATTCACGAAGCGGGCGCTGCGCAGATGGAAATCAATCTGCTGCATGGCAAGCCGTTGAGCCTGGCCGACCAAGCCTTCTTGTTCAAGCGCACCGCGCGCGAAGCGGCGCTGCGCCACAAGATGTACGCCACGTTCATGGCGAAGCCCATGGCTAAGGAGCCGGGCAGCGCCATGCATCTGCACCAGAGCATCCTCGACAAGACCACGCGCAAGAATATTTTTTCCAACGCCGACGGCTCGCCCTCCGGCTTGTTCTTCGCGCACATCGCAGGCCTGCAGAAATATCTGCCGGCCGCCATGTCGCTGTTTGCGCCCAACGTCAACAGCTATCGGCGGATCAGCCGCTACTCCGCGGCGCCCATCAACGTGCATTGGGGCTACGACAATCGAACCGCGGGCCTACGCGTGCCGATGTCGAGCCCGGACTCGCGGCGCGTCGAGAATCGCGTCGGCGGCGCCGACGCCAATCCGTATCTCGCATTCTCGGCTTCGCTCGCGTGCGGATTTCTTGGCATGGTTGAGGGCCTGAAGCCGTCCGAGCCCATCTCCGGCAGTGCGTATGACATGGCCATTGCGCTGCCGCGGACTCTTGCCGAAGCACTGCGCCTGCTGCGCGAGTCGAAACCGCTGGTGGATTTGTTTGGTGACCGGTTCGTGCATGCCTTCACCGCCGTCAAGGAAGCCGAGTTCGAAACTTTCGCACAGGTCATCAGCTCCTGGGAGCGAGAGCACTTGTTATTGAACGTGTAGTTGCACGCCTCGCGGTGCGTGCATAGGGGATTCGATGTCGAAGGGGCTGAAGCTCGCACTCCTCATTTTGGCGCTCGCCTCGCTGACTGCGTGCGGCGGACGCCACTCGGCGAGCGCCGCCCAAGGCGAAGACGGCTCGCATCGAGTGCTGAATCTTTACATTTGGTCGGATTATCTTGCGCCCGACACAGTCGCTGATTTCGAAAAAAAGACCGGCATCAAAGTCCATGCCGCCTACTTCGACACCAACGAGACACTGGAAACGAAGCTACTCGCGGGCAGTAGCGGTTTCGACATCGTGGTGCCCACCGCGTCGTACTTCGAGCGCCAGATCAAAGCCGGGGTGTATGCGACACTCGACAAGAGCAGGCTCAAGAATCTCAAGAATTTAGACCCTCAACTCATGGCGCAAGTGGCTCGGCACGATCCGGACAATGCGCACGGCGTGATTTACCTGTGGGGCACCAACGGAATCGGTTACAACGAGAAGCTTGTCGATGAGGCGCTGCCGAATGCGCCGGTGGATAGCTGGAAGCTGGTGTTCGACCCGGCGTACGCTTCCAAGCTGTCGAAGTGCGGCATCAGCTTCTTGGATTCGCCGGCGGAGATTATCCGCGCGGTGTACAGCTATCTAGGCAAAGATCCCAACTCGCAGAGCGCCGAAGACTTGAAGAAGGCCGAGGCGGTGTTGCGCGGCATCCGGCCTTACGTTCGCAACATCAATTCATCGGAATACATCGAAGCACTCGCCAACGGAGATCTGTGCGTCTCGGTGGCGTACAACGGAGATATCATGCAGTCGCGCGACCGCGCGAAAGAGGCCAACAAAGGCAACGCGATCAAATACAGTGTGCCCAAGGAAGGCAGTATTTTGTGGTTTGACATGCTCGCGATTCCGAAAGACGCGCCCGATGTCGACAGCGCTTACCAGTTCATCGATTACATGCTCGAGCCGCAAGTGATCGCGGCCGTATCCAATTTCAAAGGCTACGCGAATCCGAATGTCGCATCGCTCCGGTGGGTCGATCCGAGCGTCACTCAGGATCCCGCCATCTATCCGCCGCCCGAAGTGCGCAAGCGCTTGTCGGTGCAGCTTGCCGATTCCGCCGAGCAAACGCGCGCCATCACGCGCGTCTGGCAACGATTCAAGACCGGTCAGTGAATAGGGCGCCGGCGGCGGCAGGCGCCGCGGGCGCGGATGCGCGTGGGGTCGAGCCCGAACCTTGGAAGGATGTCAACGCGCGTCCCTACGTGCGGCTCGAGCGCGTGACCAAGAAATTCGGCGAGTTCACCGCGGTCGATGACATCTCGCTGAACATCTATCAAGGCGAGATTTTTTGCTTGCTCGGCGCATCCGGCTGCGGCAAGACGACGCTGTTGCGCATGCTCGGCGGTTTCGAAGTGCCAACCTCCGGCAAGATTCTCATCGATGGCGAAGACATGACGGGCGTGCCGCCGTACCAGCGGCCCGTCAACATGATGTTTCAGTCGTACGCAATTTTCCCGCACATGAACGTCGAACAGAATGTGGGCTTCGGATTGAAGCAGGATGGCGTGAGGAAAGCGGAAATCGCCGAGCGGGTCGCGAACATGCTGGAGCTCACCAAGATGAGCGCGTTCGCCAAGCGCAAACCGCACCAGCTTTCCGGCGGCCAGCGGCAGCGCGTTGCGCTCGCTCGATCTCTCGTCAAGCGGCCAAAACTTCTGTTGCTCGACGAGCCACTGGGCGCGCTCGACAAGAAGCTGCGTGAGCACACCCAGTTCGAGCTGCTGAGCTTGCAAGCCCAACTCGGGGTGACATTCATTGTCGTGACGCACGATCAGGAAGAGGCCATGACGCTCGCGAGCCGCATCGGCGTCATGAACCACGGCGAGATCGCGCAAGCGGGAACGCCGGCGGAGATTTACGAGTTTCCGAATTCCAGATTCGTCGCAGATTTCATCGGCTCGGTGAACCTGTTCGAGGGCAAGCTCGTCGACGACGAACCGGGCTTCGTGCGCATTCATTCCGACGAGCTGGGCGGCACCATTCTGGTCGGGCACGGCATCAGTGCGCCACCCGCGGCGGTGCTGTGGGCGGCCATCCGGCCGGAGAAAATCCTCATGAGTCGCGAGCCGCCCAGTGCAGCGGGACCAACGGATAATCAAGTACGTGGCATCGTGCAGGACATCGCGTATTTGGGCGACCTGTCGGTTTTCCTCATCCGGCTCGAGACGGGCAAGGTGGTGAGGGTGACGCACCCCAACGCCACTCGGCAGGCGGAAAGCGTGGCCTGGGACGAGCGCGTGTACTTGAGCTGGGATGCATCGAGCCCCGTGGTCGTGATGCGCTGATGAGATCGCGTTGGCGCATCCCGGAGCGCATGTGGATCGCGGCCGTGCCCTATGTCTGGCTGCTGCTGTTCTTCGCGGTGCCGTTCTTGATCGTCCTGAAGATTTCCTTCTCGGACGTCGATCTGGCGATTCCGCCCTACAAGCCGCTGGTCGAATGGGCCGGCGAGCACATGCTCGCCATCAAGTTGAACCTCAACAACTACGCGTTCTTGTTCACCGATGCGCTCTATGCCAATGCGTTCTTGAATTCCGTGGAGGTCGCGTTCTTTTCCACGCTTTGCTGTTTGTTGATTGGCTACCCGATGGCCTACGGCATCGCGCGCGCGGCGCCCGCGCGCCGGAGCCTGTTGCTATTCCTCGTGGTGCTGCCGTTTTGGACCTCACTGTTGCTGCGCGTGTACGCGTGGATTGGCTTGTTGAAGGCCAACGGAATCATCAACAATATTTTGCTGGCGCTCGGGCTCATCCACGAGCCCCTCCCTATGCTGTACAACCAGTTCGCCATGTTGGTGGGCATCGTGTATTCGTATTTGCCATTCATGATCTTGCCGCTGTATTCCAATCTCGAGAAGATGGATTGGCAGCTGCTCGAGGCGGCGGAAGACCTTGGCTGCCGACCATGGCAGGCGTTTTACAAAGTCACGCTTCCGCTGTCGCGCAACGGCATTTTCGCCGGCTGCATGTTGGTGTTCATCCCCGCGGTCGGTGAGTACACCATTCCCGCACTGCTCGGCGGACCGAACGCGCTCATGATCGGCCGCATTTTGTGGGATGAGTTCTTTGCGAACCGGGCATGGCCGACCGCGAGCGCCGTAGCGATCCTTCTGCTGCTCGTGCTCGTTCCTCTCATGATGTGGTATCAAAACGTGCAAACGCGCGAGGCGGCAGAGCAAAAGTGACCCGAACCAAAGATCCCAGGTGAGCGCGCGCCGCTCCTATTTCATTCTGTGTAGCCTGGGATTCGGCTTCGCGTTTCTTTATCTGCCCATCTTGTCGATGGTGGTGTTTTCCTTCAATGCATCGCGTCTCGTCACCGTGTGGGACTCGGTGAATTCCCCCACGCTCAAGTGGTATTACTCTCTATTCAATAACGATGAGATTCTGGATGCGGCATGGATCTCGCTGAAAGTTGCGCTCATCAATGCGACCGGCGCCACCCTGCTCGGCACCATGGCGGGCATCGCGCTGGCGCGCTTCGGTAAATTTCGCGGCCGCTTTGCGCTCAACGCTATGACCACGGCGCCGCTGGTGATGCCGGAAGTCATCACCGGCCTGTCTTTATTGCTGACTTTCGTGGCCCTGGAACAGTGGACCGGGTGGCCGGAAGGGCGAGGCCTCACCACCATCACCATTGCGCACATCACCTTCTCATTGGCGTTCGTGAGCGTGGTCATCCAATCGCGCCTGGCCTCGTTCGATCGGGCGCTCGAAGAGGCCGCCATGGATCTGGGCGCGCATCCTTTCAAGGTTTTTTTCGTGATTACGCTGCCCATTATTTTTCCCGCCATCTTGTCGGGCTGGCTCCTGGCTTTCACCATGTCGTGGGATGATTTGGTCATCTCGAGCTTTACCTCGGGGCCGGGCAGCAGCACGCTGCCCATGGTGGTTTTTTCCAAAGTTCGCTTGGGCGTGAGTCCGGAAGTCAACGTGCTCGCAACCCTGACGGTGGGCGCCGTCACCCTCATCATGCTCGGCGTGGCGATGGCCATGGCGCGGCAGGCGCGGCTCGCGCGTGAAAGCCATGGATAAATCCACCCGCATCGTTCATCCGCCGCAGGTGCAAGTGCCCGCGGACAATCGGCCGCTGGTCGCGCCCATCTATCAGTCGGTCAAGTTTGAGTTGGACACCACGGCGGAAACGCAAGCCCTATTGCGCGGCGCGCGTGATGGCTATTTCTACCAGCGCACATCGAACCCGACGCTGCGCCAGCTCGAGCTCACGCTCGCTGAGCTTCAGCAGCAGGAAGAGGGGCTCCTCGTCTCATCGGGCGCAGGCGCGATGGCGGCGTGCCTCACCGCGCTGTGCAAGGCGGGCGACCACATTCTGGGGTTCATCGAATCCTATGCGCCCACGCGGCATTTCATCGCGAGAATTCTCGGGCGCTACGGCGTCACGCACGAATGGGTGTCCATCGAGGATCGCAGCGCCATCGAGCGCGCGCTGGCGGCGCGGGCCACGCGCGCCGTGGTGTTCGAAAGCCCCACCAATCCCATCACCAAGATCGCTGACCTCGAGCACTTGATCGCTGCGGCACAGAGCGCAGGCGCGCTCACCATCATGGATAACACGTTCGCGGGGTTTCACAATCACGGACGTCTCGGCATCGACGTGCACGTGCACAGCTTGACCAAATATGCTTCGGGCCATGGCGATGTCATGGGCGGCGCCATCCTGACCTCGAGCCGCATCGCGCGCGGCATGCGTAAGGATTTGAGCGTGCTCGGCAACACACTCGATCCGCACGCGGCTTTCTTGATTCAGCGAGGAATGCGCACGTACTTCGTGCGCTATGCGCGGCAATGCGAGAGCGCGCTGGGCGTTGCGCGATTCTTGCGGCAGCAAGCGCAAGTCGCGCGAGTCTTCTATCCAGGCCTGCCGGATCATCCGCAGCATGCGTTGGCCGCGCGGCAAATGTCTGACTTTGGCACCGTGGTCGCATTCGAGCTGCGCGCGGGTGCGGGCGCGGGCGCGGGTGCGGGCGCGAGCGCTGGCGCGGGCGCGGGTGCGGACCGGAGTAGCGCATTGGCCGATGCATTGCAGCTGTTTGCGATCTCCGCCAGCATCGGCTCGACGGAATCCCTGGTGATGCCGTCGGCCTTATTGATGCCGTTGGATCTCAACGAAGCCGAGCGGGCCGCGGCGTGGCTGAGTGAAGGTACGGTGCGGCTATCCATCGGACTCGAGCACGCCGATGATCTGATCGCTGACCTGGCGCAAGCATTGCGCCGTTTGTGATCCGCTTCGCATTCCGCTCTCAAGGCTGAGCCGCCGCCGCCGATTGATGGAAAATGTCGCACGCGCGTCGAGCGCATGCAGCGGCGGGATGCGGGTTCTTATGGCGTTGAGTTCCATGGCGGTCGTTGCAGAGAACTCCGAAATGGAGCAAGCGCGCGCGCATCTGTCGAGCGCAGCACGCGCCCCGCAATCCATCGCGCCCATGCCCCGCGTCTGCACGGAGCTCGCAGCGCTCGCCGCCAAGGATTCGACCGACGCGTCTCAATATGCGAAGCTGATTCAGACTGATCCTGCGCTGGCCGGTGAGATCTTGCGCTATGCGAATTCGCCGGCGCTCCGCCCGCGTAACCCCGTGACCTCGCTCCAACAAGCCGTGTCATGGCTGGGCATCGCCGAAGTCCGCAATACGACGTCCGCCATCATGCTGCGCGGCGAGGTATTCAACGCGCCCGGACACGAACGGGAGTCGGAAGAGTTTTGGCGCGAGGCGTCGGTCGCGGGGCTGTGGGCCAAAGAGCTTGCACGCATGCGCCGCCGGCATGTCGAGTCCGCTTTCTTGACGGCGCTCATGCATCGCGCCGGCGCGGCGCTCGCCCTGAAAATCTTGTCGCGCTATGAGCAAGATCAAAAGCGCTCACTCGCAGCCGAGTCATTCGATGCGCTCATCGCCGAGTTCGAGCCCATCTTCGGGCCTCTCTTGATGCGCAGTTGGCGCGTGCCGGCCGACGTGCAGCGCGCCGTCATGGATTGGCGGAATTATGCGGCGTCTGAGCAACTCGAGCTCGCGGCGACGGCGTTTGCGTCGCACGTGTGTGCATTGCACACGCTGCATGGCGACGTGGTGACGGAAGAAATGGTTCTGGAATGCCCCGCGCTCGAGTCGCTTGGCCTTTTCCCCCATCAACGGGCGGCGTTGCTCGAAAAGCGGCAGGCGATTTCCGAGCAGGCGGGCTTGAGCGCGTGAGCGATCGCGCATTCGATTTCGTGAGCATCGGCTCCGGCCCGGCCGGAATGAAAGCCGCGGTGCAGGCGGCGAAGGCCGGCTTTCGAGTGGCCGTCATCGAGGACTCCGCACAGGTCGGCGGAGCATGCTTGCTGACCGGCACCATTCCGAGCAAGGCGTTGCGGGAGCAGGCGCTGCGTTTCAGCCGAATGCGCAACACCGCTTCCGCCATGGCTGTGGAGCTGGATTCCACGGCCCCGCTCTCTGCGCTCCTGCACGGAGTGGAGCAGGTGGTAAGTGCGCAAGACCAGTATCTGCGAGCGCAGCTCAAGAGAAACGAGATCGAGCTCATGCGCGGCCGAGCATCCTTCGTCGGGTCGGGAAAGCTCGCGGTCGAGCTGTTGAGCGGACATACGAGATCTCTCTCCGCGAGCAAGATCCTCATTGCCACCGGCTCCCGGCCACGGCATGTCGATTCCGTGCCCGTGGATCATGAGCGCATTCTGGATAGCGATTCCATCCTGAGTCTGAGCTACGTGCCGCGATCGCTCGTTGTCTTGGGGAGCGGTGTCATCGCGTGCGAATACGCCTCCATCTTTGCAGCGCTCGGCTGTGCCGTGACCATGGTGGACAAATCTCCCGAGCCGCTGAGTTTCTTGGATGCAGAACTACGGCACGCGTTCGTGCAGGAATTTTCCCGTGCTGGCGGCGTGTATTGCGGCGGAGTTGAGGTGCAGGGAGCGGAGTTCGACGGGTTCTCATCGGTCAGAGTGCATTTGAAAGACCGGGAGCCCTTGCAAGCGGACATTGTGCTCGCCGCCATGGGGCGAATCGCGAACGTCGAAGGCATCGGACTCGATGCGCTCAAGATCGCCATGACCCCACGCGGCCACGTGCAAGTCGACGGGCACTTCGCAACCAACATCGCCGGTATGTATGCCGCGGGGGATGTGATCGGACCGCCGGCGCTTGCGTGCGCAGCGGCGGATCAGGGCCGGCAGGCCGCACGCGCGGCGCTCGGCTTGAGCTCGAGCTTGATCAACGAGCTGATTCCCACCGGCGTGTATACGATTCCGGAAATTGCCTGCGTCGGTCTCACGCTTACCGAAGCCGGGAAGCGCCGAATTCCCGTCATCGTCGGCCGCGCCGCATTTGCCGAAGTGGCGCGCGCGCATATCGTCGGGCAGCAGGGCGGACTGCTGCGCTTGATCTGCGAGCGCGGTTCGTTGCGAGTTCTCGGTGCGCAGGTGGTGGGCGAGGGCGCGGCGGAGCTCGTGCATCTCGGCCAGTGCGCCATCGCCTCTTCAGCCACCGCCAATTTTTTCGTCGAGCAAGTGTTCAACTTCCCGACTTTGACCGAGGCTTACCGGATCGCCGCGTTCGATGCCATCAAGCAAGAAGCGGGCGGCGCTCAGGCGCCAGCGGCGGATACCCAGGCGCCAGCAGCCGGAGCTCACGCGCTGGTGATGCCGCGCACCCGCGTTGGCTGATAGGGCAGCACTTCCAAGAACTCACCTTGCCGTACGCGCGCTTGCACCGAGCGCCAGAATGCCGCTGTGAGCACCTCGCCGTGAAACTTCAAGAACAGTTCGCGCAGCTCGTCATCGAACCCCAAGAAATTGATGAAGGTCTCGGGAAACACATCGTTGTCGGCCACGTAGTACCAAGCCTCGGCGCGCAGCTCGTCATCCTCGGTCGCTGCCTGAGGCACATCACGGAAACGGCAGTCGGTGACGGCGCATAACTCGTCGTAGTCATAAAAGATGACGCGGCCATGCCGGGTCACCCCAAAATTCTTCAACAGCAGGTCGCCGGCGAAAATATTGGTATAGGCCAGATCCCGAATGGCCTGGCCG
The DNA here is from genome assembly GCA_964247385.1 of uncultured Steroidobacteraceae bacterium. GTDB lineage: Bacteria > Pseudomonadota > Gammaproteobacteria > Steroidobacterales > Steroidobacteraceae > TMP-86. The sequence goes on from CAXTUB010000013.1 coordinate 64,437, forward strand.
TAATCCAGCACCGCGCCGCGCGCCTGCGCGCGATCCGCCGATCTCAAATAGAGGTTCAGCGGCACCATGCGCCGCTCGATATAGCAATGACCGATGATGAGATCATCGCCTTCGATGTGCACGGTGACCGCCGCCTCGTGCAACAGTTCCTCGAGCAGCGCTCGTGAGAAGCGCGCCAGGGGAAAGCGCAGGCGCTTGAACTCCTGCGCATCCACGAGCCGCCCGGCGCGATCGTGCTTGAACACGAGGTCATACTTCTCCAGCACCTCCTCGCGCAAAATATTTTTCGGGTAGGCGAATCGATCGCGGATCACTTTGAAGACCACATCGAAGGAGGGCAAGGTGAACACCACCATGACGAGCCCGCGCTCGCCGGGCGCGATGACAAACTCGTCAGTCGATTGACCGAGGTGCCGGAACAATTCGCGGTAGCGCTCGGTCTTGCCTTGACGTGCACGGCCCAGCACGGTGAACAATTCGCTGATGGGCTTGCGCGGCAGCATGGAGTGCAAGAACAGCACCGCTTCGCCGACATGCTCGAGATCCACGTGGTAGTAGCTGCGCGTGAAGCTGAACACGACGCTGACCGGGTCTTCGCGCGTGATCACGGCATCGACCAGCACTCCTGCATCGCTGTGCTTCAACGCGATGACGAGGGGGCAGTTCCAATCCGGTCCGCTCAGCTTTCCGACGAGGTACGCGCGCGTGATCTGAAAGAAAAGCGGCCGAATGATTTCCACGCGCTCGATGCGGCCCTCGTCGTTTCGCCGCTCGCCGGCTTGCGATATGCACTGTGAGGCGATCTCGCTCGCGATCACAGCCACCGATTGATCGAAATTGCGATACGGGGCCTTGAAGCGGAAGTCGCTCAAGACTTCCTCGAACAACAGCTCGAGCGAGCCGCGGTTCACATACGTCGCGGTCTCGACGTGCGGATCGACTCCGCGCAGCGCATCCAGATCGAGCGCAACGAATTCGATGTGTGAATCGACGCCGACGGTGCCGAACAGATCGCGCGAGGTCGAGCTGAAGAACGTCTTCATGAACTCGTTGTCGGGCATGCGCTCGATGAGCTCGCTGAAACATCGTTTGGCGTTCATCCAAAGAGCACGCTCGTGAATCGCCGCGCCGAAACGCGCCTCGAGCGCCGTGACATTTTGCTTCACTCGATGGTCGTACAGCTCGATGCGCTCGACCGCATCCAGCTGCGCGCCCACCCAATCACGCGCCTCGAAGCGGTGAGGCGCGCGGCGCGTGATGGCGCGAAAATCCGCGTTGTACTGCGCAAACGCGCCGATGATGGCTCGCGCGACTTCTTCGGCGGTGGTCAAGGGAAGCGGGGCGGATCGCGTAGCGTTGCGATGACTGCCACGCCGCGTCCATTGATTCGGATGACTTTCTGAAGGTGGGTTCGCAGCCCTCGCGCAACAATTTCGCCGCGATTTTGCGAGTGCAGCTGAGTCATCGCGCGTTTTGACGGTCGGTCTACAAATTCCCGATCAGCGCATCCGCAAACTCGCTGCACTTCACTTCGGTGGCGCCTTGCATGAGCCGCGCGAAGTCGTACGTCACGATTTTCTGGCCGATGGTCTTGTCCATGGCTGCGATGATGGCATCGGCGGCCTCGACCCAGCCCATGTAGCGCAGCATCATCTCGCCCGACAAAATCAACGAGCCGGGATTCACGCGGTCGAGGTTCGCGTACTTGGGCGCGGTGCCATGGGTGGCTTCGAACAGCGCGTGTCCGGTCAAATAATTGATGTTGCCGCCTGGAGCGATGCCGATGCCGCCCACCTGTGCGGCGAGCGCATCGGATAGATAATCTCCATTCAAATTCATGGTCGCGACCACGTCGAACTCATCGGGCCGTGTGAGCACTTGCTGCAGCGTGATGTCCGCAATGGCATCCTTGATGATGACTTTGCCGGCGGATTTCGCGGCGTCCATCTCGGCATTCGCGGCCTTCTCGCCGCGCTCGGCTTTGGTGCGCTCCCACTGTTCCCACGTGTAGACCTGTTCGGCGAATTCGCTCTCCGCCAAGGCATAGGACCAGTTGCGGAACGCACCTTCCGTGAACTTCATGATGTTGCCCTTGTGCACGATGGTCACGCTCTTGCGCCGGTTGGCGATGGCGTACTGCACGGCGGCGCGGAACAAGCGCTCGGTCCCTTCGCGCGAGATGGGCTTGAGGCCTAGCCCGGAAGTTTGCGGAAAGCGAATCTTGTTGAACTGCTTCGGAAAGGCCTGCTTGAACAAATCCAGAAACTTCTTCGCATCCGCGCTCTCGGCTTCGAATTCGATGCCGACATAGATGTCTTCGGTGTTCTCGCGAAAAATCACCATGTCGACCTTTTCCGGGGTGCGCACGGGTGAAGGCACGCCTTTGAACCAGCGCACCGGCCGCAAACACACATACAGATCGAGCATCTGCCGCAAGGCGACGTTGAGCGAGCGAATGCCGCCGCCGACCGGAGTCGTGAGCGGCCCCTTCAATGACACCAAGTATTCTCGGCAGGCGGCAACGGTCTCATCGGGCAGCCAAGTGTTGAACAGCTTGTTCGATTTCTCGCCCGCGTACACCTCCATCCATTGAATCTTGCGCTGGCCGCCATAAGCCTTCGCAACCGCGGCGTCGAGCACTCGCACCGTCGCGCGCCAAATGTCCGGGCCCGTTCCATCGCCTTCGATGAATGGCACGATGGGTTGGGCGGGCACGCGCAACTGACCCTCCGCAATGGTGATTTTTTCACCGTCGCGCGGCACTTCGAATCGAATGGCAGGCACTGCAGACATGCGGGGACTCTCTTAAGATCGGGCGGGCAATGCTAGCATTGCGCGTGCGGCCGTGGACCAAACCACGCCGCGGAACCGCGCAAGCGCAGCGAAGACACGCAAAGTTTTTTCAACACAGAGACCGCTATTCGAACGCTCGATTCATGGCCCGCGCGCGACCGCTTCTGGATGCCGGCCGAATTCGAGCGGCACGCAGGGTGCTGGATGCTGTGGCCGGAGCGCTGCGATACCTGGCGCGATGGCGCCAAACCTGCGCAAGCCGCGTTCACGGCGGTGGCGCATGCCATCGCGGCGGGAGAGCCTGTGACGGTGGGCGTGTCGGCGCAGCAGTACCTGCATGCGCGGGCGCGGCTCGATTCGCGCATTCGAGTGTTGGAGCTGTCCACCGACGATGCCTGGGCTCGCGATACGGGCGCGACATTCGTCGTCAACTCCGCAGGTCGGCGGCGCGCCGTGGATTGGATGTTCAACGCCTGGGGTGGACAGGCGGGCGGGCTGTTTTGGCCCTGGAATCGAGATGACGAGGTGGCGCGCAAGATGGCCGAAGTCGAAGGCGTGGATCGCTACCGCGCGCCGCTCGTCCTGGAAGGCGGCGCCGTTCACGTCGACGGGCAAGGCACGTGTCTCACCACCGAAGAGTGCTTGCTAAATCCCAATCGCAATGCCGGCATGACTCGCAGCGAGATCGAAGAGTTGCTGTGCAGGTATCTCGGTGTGCAACGTGTGATCTGGCTGGCACGCGGAGTGTATCTGGATGAAACCGGCGGTCACATCGATGAGTTGGCGTGTTTTGTCAGACCGGGTCATGTGCTCCTGACGTGGACCGACAACCCACGTGATCCGCAGTACGCCATCTCGCGCGATGCACTGCAGCGGTTGAGCTCGGCGCGCGATGCGCGTGGCCGCGCGCTCGTCGTGCACAAGATCCCGCAGCCCGACCCCATGCATATGACGTCGAAGGAAGCCGCCGGCATCGACTTGCGCGAGGGAAGCCGGCCGCGGTGCGCGGGCGATCGCTTGGCAGGCTCGTATGTCAACTTTTACGTGGGCAACGGCGTTGTGGTCATGCCGAAATTTAATCGGCCGCAAGATGCAGCCGCGGCGAGAGTGCTCGCGCGATTGTTCCCCACGCGCAAAATCAAGCCGGTCGAAACGCGCGAAATACTTTTGGGCGGAGGAAACATTCATTGCATTACTCAGCAGATTCCCGCGAGCATTGCACGCGGCGCAAGCCGCACGCACCGCATGGCGGGCCCGCGCCGTGCGAGTGGAATGCGCCGGCCACACCGCGCAAGCCGCCGCACGGACCCAAGACCAAGACCATGACCGTGACCCGACACCTGTGCCTCGGCATGGAACGAATGGTTCGCAGCGCCTTCCAAGACTTCGTTCTCATGCCCCAAGGGGGCTTGGGGCAATCGACCGGCTCGGGCCATTTCCAGCACTCAAAGGCATCATGACATCGAAAATCAAGCGAGCATTTCGAGGCTGGTTGAGCCTCGGCCTCATGGCCGCGGCGCTCACCACGGCCTGTGGCGGGCACAATAATTTCCGCAGTGGCTACGGAAATCTCTTCGTCAGCTACAGCGCCGCGCGCAGCTCGTTCGCGAGTTATCGCGTGCAGATCACCTCGGTGACGCTGACGCGCAGCGATGGCGTTTCGGTCAATGCCATTTCGGCCGCGCAAATCGCGGATCTTGCGGCACTTGGAGACATGCAAGAACTGGTGGGCAACACCGCCATCCCCATCGGCACGTACGTGTCAGCCACCGTGAATCTCGATTACACCAATGCGTTGCTCGTGGCGAACGTGAATGGCGTGCCCACTACGGCGAGTGTCGTCGATGCCACGGGTGCAGCACCCAAGGCCGTCTCGGTCGTCGTCACGCTCGATCCCAACAATCCCGTGGTGATCGGCCAGAGCGAGGGCGAGCGGCTCGACATTCATTTCGATCTCGAGGCCTCGAGCACCATCAATGCGGCCGCCTCGCCCGCGATCGTGACCGAGCGCATCTTCGCTTCGGCCAGCAACGATCCGGACACGGGCGCCACCGTGCGCATTCGAGGCCCGCTGGTCAGCTTCAACTCGACGCAACAGACCTACAGCGTCGTCGTGCGGCCGTTTCTCGATGAGAGCAACAATCTCGGGACATTGACTCTGTTCGGCGGCGCCGACACCGTCTACGTCATCGACAATGTCTCCCTGGCCGGCAGCGCGGGCGCGGACGCAGTAACGAAGCTTGGAACGGGTGCGATCACCACCGCGCTGACCCGCTACGAGCCGGATGCAAAAGCCGGCAGGTTTGAATTGCAGCAAGCCTATATCGGCGCGTCAAACGAAAGCGGCGCTGCGGATCGGCTCGAAGGCACCGTCATCTCGCGCAGCGGCGATGCGCTGACGGTGCGCGGCGCAACGCTCAATTTGCGCAGCGGAAGCTTTGCGTTCTACGTCGCAGATGCCGCGGTGACTCTCGGTCCGAACACTGTGGTGAGCGTGGATGGCAGCGCAGACAATACCGGCATCGATCGCAATTCCATTTCGGTCGGCCAGCATTTAGTGGTGCTTGGGCAGGCGAGCGTGACCAATAATGTGGTCAGCATGGATGCAACCGCGGGCCGCGCGCGTCTGGTCGAAACACGGGCATTCGGCGCCATCACGAGCGCCGCGGCGGGCAGCATCGCGCTCGATTTGCGCGGGTTTGATCAATGGCCGGCGAGCGTATTCAATTTTGCGGGTACAGGCGCAAGCGCGGGTCAAGACGCCGTCGCCTCCAACTATCTCATCGACACCGGAACCTTCGACGCTTCTACGGTGACAGGCAATGCCGTTGCGCAAGGCCGCGTTGCCCCGTTCGGCGCGGCGCCGCCGGATTTTCTTGCAAGCCTGGTGTCGTCCGTGGACGCGCAAGACGCAACGTTGGCCGTGGAGTTTTCCGGCGACGGCACCACGATGCCGTTTTCAACTGTGTCTTCGAGCGCATTGATCGTGAATCTCAGCGATCCCGCGCTCGGCGCCAAGCACGCCGTCACGGTCGGGCCTTTCAACACCGACCTGGGTCTCGGGTCGAGCCTCAGCATCGTTCCGGACAGCCAGGCGCGTGACGAGTGGGCCATCGGCAATGCCGCATCGGGCATCAGTGTCTACAGCGACTTCGGCGCGTTGACCGCCCAATTGAGCGCCGCCTCGACCGGCGGTAAGGCGGTGCGCAAGATCACCGCCGTTGGCCGCTACGATGCAGCAACCCATACGTTCACGGCCAGGCGACTCTTCGTTGCGTTGCTCTAGAGGCGGTTCGGGTATCGATCGTTCGCGGAGCTATTCGACGCGATACCTGACTTCCGCATACGCGGTGCGCGGCCGCCCCGGAAGATAGCGATAGTTGCCGAATGCGAAATCTGCACGATCTGCGTACGCGCGGTCGAACACATTGTCGATGCGAACGGTGCCGCTCCAATTCGCGGTGATGCGCCACGTGGCGCGTGCATCGAATACGTTGTGACCCGAGTAGAGCGCGGTGTTGGCCGCGTCCAAATAATACTGTCCGACGTGACGCCACTCGCCGCCCAGCGTCACGGCGCTCCAGCGGCGGGTCAGTGACGCCCAATACAAGCGGCGCGGCGCGGTATCGACTTCATTGCCGACCGCGATGCGCTCGCCCTGATCGGCGGAGCGGCTGAAATCGTAGGTATGCCGCGCGATGCTGGCGCTGCCTCGCAGCTCCCAGCCCGCGTGCGGAAAGAGCAAGCCCTCGAGCTCCACGCCGCGGTGCCGCGTGACACCGTCGCTCACGTCGAATCCATTCGCGTCGCGAAAGATGAAATGAGTCTTGCGGCCGAGATAGCCGGCGAGGGAAATGCTTCCCCAGCGCGCCGCGGCGCGCGCGCCAACTTCCGCCATGTCGAGGCGCTCATCATGCAAGTCCGCAATGCTCTGCTGCCGTTGCAATCGATACAGCTCGCTCGACTCCGGCGGGCGAAATCCGCGGCTTGCCGTGGCGTAGAGGCTGCTCTGCTCACCCAACCGATAGAGCAACGAGACTTGCGGCGAGAACGCATCGAATGCATCGCGCCGGTCGGCGGGCCGCGAGTACAAGCAACCGCCGCTCCCGCACGGCACGCCTTGATCGTCCGTGTTGCCGGTGAGCGTGTGATTGTCGTAGTCGTAGTGAATGCGATCGGCGCGCACGGCCGCGCTCGCGAGCCAGCGCGAGCTCACGTCCCACTCGATACGCGCGAAAACGCCCGCAGACACCGTATCGACATCGTAGTCATAGTGAAACCCCTCCGGGCGGATCGCGACCGCCGCGGGAGCTCCGCCGGTGGTGGGTGAGGACTGAAATTCGATCAAGCGAGTTTGCGAAAAATCCGCATCGATGCCCGTGTTGATGCGCACTGCCGATGCGTCCAATGACCAGCCAAACTGAGTGCCGATGCTGCGCTGACCATTGCGCTCCTGCGGCTCGCCCAGCAAAAAGTGCTGCAAGAAGTTCATGTTGGACCAACGCACGATGGCGCGTGCATCGAATGTCTGGGCGTTGCCCATCGGCAATGACCATTCAATGTTGGCGCGCGCGCTCTGCGCACGGCGATACGCTTCCGGGTTCGGATTGGAATCGCGCAAGCTCGAAGAGCGATAGGCATCCAGCCCCTGAATGAAACTCGCGGTGTTCTGATCGAGCGCCGAACCCGCGAAATTGAAGCGCAGCGTGCCGGCGCCGAGCGTGCCCAGATAACGAAGATTGGCTTTCGCTTCGTCCGTGTCCGAATGGAAGCGAAAGCCCCCGTCATGCGTCGCCACGAGATAGGCGCCCCAGTCCTCCGACAAGCGGCTCGCCAATTTGGCGCGCACGAACTGATCGCTCCCGCTTTCGAGCGCGCCATCGAACTGCGGCAATTGAGCAGGATCAGGGCCCAGTACTTGTACGGCGCCATGCAATGCATTGGCGCCGTACAGCGCGCTATCCGGCCCCCGCACCACCTCGACAGCCTGCGCCTGCTCGGTGTTGAGCTCGAACAGCTCGTTCACATTGCAGAACCCGGGCGGGCGCAGCGGAAAACCATCTTCGAGAAACAAGAAGGCGCCGCACGCGCCTGCGCCCGTGAGCACCGGCGAGCGAATCGCGATCAAGCCTTCTTGCCCGCTGTTGCGTTGAGCAAACACGCCCGCGGCCTCGTTGAGAACAGCGCTGTAATGCTGCGCGGCCAAGTCTTGTATCTGCTGAGCGTCGATGCGCGACACGCTCAAGGTCGAATCGAGCAGCCGCGTCGATTGCCGCGCGCCGGTGATGGTGATCTCGTCGAGAGACTCCGTGCCTTGCGAATCGTTGGGTTCCGCCGCGCGCGCAGCGTATGCGACGAGAAGGAGGGCCGGGTACAAGACGATGCGCCGCATCGAGCGCGAGTGCGATGGATTAAGCATGTGTGGAGCGCATGATAAGCTTTATCGGCACCCATCGGTCGTGCTTCGCGTCCCGACGAAATTTCGCGCGGTGCGCGCGTGAGTGATTTCGTAGAGGTCGATTGCTTCATGCCGCGCGTGCTTAGGTTCCGCTGCCTCGTCTTCTTGTTCACCGCAGGGGCGGGCCTTGCGAATGCCGGCCCGCCGAGTGAAGCAAGCCCCATGTGTCCGCATCCTCCGGGGCGTCCCGCGATTGGCCTCGTGTTATCGGGCGGCGGAGCGCGCGGGCTTGCGCATGTGGGCGTGCTGCGTGTGCTCGAGGAACTGCGCGTTCCCATCGACTGCATCGCCGGCACCAGCGTGGGCGCGGTGGTGGGCGGTCTGTATGCTTCGGGGATGTCGCCGCGCGACATCGAGACGCGCCTGCGCTCGCTCGACTGGCAGGATGCATTCCGGGACCGGCCCTCGCGCCGCGACCTCGCGTTTCGCCGCAAGCAAGATGATCGGAATTTTTTGGTGCGGTTGCCCTTGGGGTTGCGCTCGGGCCGCGTCCTGCTGCCGCGCGGCTTGATCCAGGGCCAGAAGCTGCAGCAAATCATGCGCACTCTCACCGTGCCCGTCATGGACCGCGCCTCGTTCAATGATTTGCCGACTCCATTCCGTGCCGTGGCGACGAATTTGGAGACGGGTGCGCGTGTCCTGTTGGAGCGCGGCGACTTGGCGGCGGCGATGCGCTCGAGCATGTCGGCGCCCGGAGTGTTCGCTCCGGTCGAGCTCGATCATGCGCTGTTGGTGGATGGCGGACTGTCGGAGAATCTTCCGGTCGATGTCGCGCACTCCATGGGCGCCGATGTGCTCATCGTCGTCGACGTGAGTTTTCAGCTGCAGGCGCGCAGCGAGCTGGACACCGCGCTCGCGGTTTCGAATCAAATGCTGGCGATTCTCGTGCGCCACGACACCGAGCGGCAAAAGGCCGCGCTATCGACGCGGGATGTCTTGGTCGAGCCCGCGCTGGGCGATACCTCGTCCACGGATTTCACTTCGGCGGCGCACGCCATCGATACGGGGCGCGCGGCCGCCGAGCAGCTGCGCCCAAGGCTTGCGCAACTTTCGGTCAGCGATGATGAATATCTTCGCTACGCGGCGCTGCGCAGCTCGCGTGCGGTGAACCGGCCGCAAGTCAATTTCGTCAGCATCAATCCCGTGTCGGCGCGCTATGGCCCGACCATCACCGCGGCCATGAAGCCGCTGGTGGGCAAGCCGCTCGACCCCGTTGCTCTCGAGTCCGCATTCACCGAGTTGTACGGCCTCGATAACTTCGAATCGCTCGACTATTCGATCGTCGAGAATGCGGCTCACGAGACCGGGCTCGAGGTGCATGCACGGCGCAAGTCCTGGGGGCCCAACTACGTTCGCTTCGGTCTCAATCTCCAAGACGACTTCCAGGGCGACAGCAACTACAACGCCGCGGTGCGTTTCATCGTGACCGAGTTGAATGCGCTCGGCGGAGAATGGCTCACGGATTTGCAGATCGGTGAAAATCCAAAGGCCGTCACCGAGTTCTACCAGCCCCTCACCTACGAGCGGCGTTGGTTCATTGCGCCCAGCGCACGCGCGGAAGTGCGCAACCTGGATCTGTATTCGGGCGACACTCGGATCGCCGAATATCGCGTGCGTGAGACCGAGGAAGATCTCGACGTGGGGCGCAACCTGAGCAACTGGGGCGAGACGCGCATTGGCGTCCACTTTCGCAGCGGTGCGGCGCGGCTTCGACTGGGAGAGCCGCTCCTGCCCACCACGCCATTTCAATCCGGCGAGATGTTCTTCAAGTTCAGCTATGACCGCTTGGATAACGTGGACTTTCCGCGGCAGGGTCAGACATTTTCGGTTCAATGGGATGCCGACCGCACCGGGCTTGCCTCCGACATCAATTCGGACCGCGTGCGAGCCGACTGGCTCATCGCAGGCTCTCGCGGGCGCAACACGTTGATCTCGTGGACGACCGCAGGCACGACTTTGGACGGCCGCACCGCGAGCCGCATTCAGGACTTGTATTCGCTTGGCGGCTTTTTCAATTTATCGGGCCTGCCCGTGCAATCGCAATTCGGCCCTCACTATGCAATCTCGAGGCTCATCGGCTTCCGGAAAATCGGCCACGGCGGAGAAAGCTTCCTGGATTTTCCCGCGTACCTCGGCGCTTCACTCGAGATCGGCAATACCTGGGCTCACCGCGGCGATTTGAGTCTCGGCTCCGCCCACAAGGATGGCGCACTATTTCTCGGCCTGGATACGTTCCTCGGACCTTTGTACCTGGGCGCGGGGTATGACAGCCAAGGCTTCAGCGCCTTTTATTTGTTTTTGGGCCGAACGTTTTAGCGCCGCCGGCCGCGAGCGGGCGCGCAGCAACGCGCAACTCGCGCGGGGCGCGTCTAAAGCCAGCGGCTCTGCGCGAGATTCTCGACTTTTTCGAACACGAGCGCCGGCTCATCGCCGACTCGTGAGTATTCATGCCGCCGCGCCATGTCCTCGAGCGCCTCATCGCGCTCGGCAACGCTGAAGTACCAGTGAGTGGTTTGCCAATCGCGCCCCAAGAGCGGCGCGAACGGATCACCCGGCTTCAGGCGCACGCGCACTCCGTAAGGCTTGGGCGCCTCGGGGATGGCGCGCGTCATGTTTTGCGCGTTGGCAATGCCCATGCGTCAACCTTAGACGAATCGTAATCGCGCGTATAGACTGCGCCGCGATTCATGGCTTCCGCCTACACAGCATCCGATATCGAAGTTCTGAGCGGGCTCGACCCCGTGCGCCGTCGGCCGGGCATGTACACGGATACGACGCGGCCCAATCATCTTGCGCACGAGGTTATCGACAACAGCGTCGATGAGGCGATTGCGGGCCACTGCGAAAACATCAAAGTCACTCTGTACAAAGATGGCTCGCTCGCCGTCGAAGACGACGGCCGCGGCATGCCCGTGGATATTCACCCGCAAGAAAAGATCAGCGGCGTCGAACTGATTTTGACGCGGCTGCATGCGGGAGGAAAGTTCAACGATCAGACTTACCAGCACTCGGGCGGCTTGCATGGCGTCGGGGTGTCCGTCGTGAACGCGTTGTCGAAGAAGCTCGAATGCTGGGTGCGCCGCGGCGGCAAGGAATATCACATCGGCTTCGAAGGCGGGCGGCTCAAATCGAAACTTGCGGTGGTGGGCGATGCGCCCAAGTCGCGCACCGGCACCACGGTGCGCTTCTGGCCCGACGCGCAATATTTCGACAGCGATAAATTTGCCATGCCCCGGCTCAAGCAAGTGCTGCGCGCCAAGGCCGTGCTTTGCCCTGGACTGCGCGTCACACTCGTGAATGAAACGAGCAACGAAAAAGAAGAGTGGTTCTATACCGGGGGGCTGCATCAGTACTTGGCCGAGGAGCTGGGTCAAGGCCGCTGGATGCCGGCGGAGACTTTTTATGGCAGCCGCCCCATCGAAGGCGGCGTGGTGGATTGGGCCATCGCGTGGGTGCTGGAGTCTGCACAGCCGGTCACCGAAAGCTATGTCAACCTCATCCCGACGATCGAAGGCGGCACGCACGTGAACGGCTTGCGTACCGGGGCCGCGGAAAGTCTGCGCGCGTTCTGTGAATTTCGAAATTTGTTGCCGCGCGGTCTCAAGCTTTCGGCTGAGGATGTCTGGGACGGTGTGAGTTTCGTGCTGTCCCTGAAAATGCGCGAGCCGCAGTTCGCCGGACAGACCAAAGAGCGCCTGTCTTCGCGCGAAGCGGCGGCCGCGGTTCAGGGCGTGGTGAAAGATGCATTTGCGCTTTGGCTCAATCAGCATCCCGATCAGGGTGAGCAGATCGCGCAGCTCGCGATCGCCAGTGCGCAAGCAAGGCTCAAAGAAAGTCAGAAAGTCGCGCGCAAGCGCATCGTCGCAGGACCCGCGCTGCCCGGAAAGCTCGCCGACTGCGTATCGCAGGATCCGGCGCGCGGCGAATTGTTTTTGGTGGAAGGAGATTCGGCGGGCGGCTCCGCCAAGCAGGCGCGTGACCGGAACTTTCAGGCCATCATGCCGCTGCGCGGCAAGATTTTGAACACCTGGGAAGTGGAGCCCGCCGCCGTGCTGCAATCCCAGGAAGTGCACGACATCAGCGTCGCGCTCGGAGTCGATCCGGGCGCGAGCGATCTGGGCGCGCTGCGCTATCACAAGATCTGCATTCTCGCGGATGCGGACAGCGACGGTCAGCACATTGCCACGCTATTGTGCGCTTTGTTCCTTCGGCACTATCGGCCGCTCGTGCTCGCAGGCCACGTGCACGTCTGCATGCCGCCTTTGTTCCGCATCGACGCCGGCAAGGAAACTTTCTACGCGCTCGATGAAAAGGAACGCGGCAAGACTCTCGCGCGCATCGCGGCAGACAACGCGCGCGTGAAGCCCGTGGTCACGCGCTTCAAAGGCTTGGGAGAGATGAATCCACAGCAGCTACGCGAGACCACCATGGCGCCCGATACGCGCCGTTTGGTGCAGCTCACGGTGGCGCCGGCCGATGAGACGGATCAGCTCATCGACATGCTGCTTGCGAAGAAGCGCGCCGCGGACCGGCGCCAGTGGCTCGAGACCAACGGCAATCTTGCGCAAGTGTAGCGGCGCGCGTCTTTAGCGAGATTTACTGCCCGTGAAGCCTCAGCCGCTCAACTTCGAGGGCGTCGAGAAGCAGACGCTGCGCGTGTTCACCGAGCGCGCGTATCTCGACTACTCGATGTACGTGATTCTGGATCGGGCCTTGCCGCATCTGAGCGACGGGTTGAAGCCCGTGCAACGGCGCATCGTGTACGCCATGAGCGAGCTCGGGTTGTCGGCGGGCTCGAAGCACAAGAAGTCCGCACGCACCGTGGGCGATGTCATCGGCAAGTTCCATCCGCATGGCGACTCCGCCTGCTATGACGCCATGGTGCACATGGCGCAAGAGTTTGCTTATCGATATCCGATTGTCGACGGTCAAGGCAATTGGGGCTCGGCCGATGACCCCAAGTCCTTTGCCGCCATGCGCTACACCGAGTCGCGTCTCACGCGCTACGCAGCGCTTCTGTTGCAAGAGCTCGAGCAGGGCACGGTCGAATGGCAGTTGAATTTCGACGGCTCACTGGAGGAGCCCACGCTGTTGCCCGCGCGCGTTCCCAACTTGCTGCTGAACGGCGGCTCTGGGATTGCGGTGGGCATGGCGACAGACATTCCGCCGCACAACTTACGCGAAGTGGTGAAGGCGTGCATTGCGCTGCTCGAAGATCCGGAGCTTTCCACACGCAAGCTCATGGGCTTCATCAAGGGGCCGGACCTGCCCACCGGCGCTGAGATCGTCTCGCCGCGCGCGGATCTTACGCAAATGTATGAGACGGGCAATGGGGCCTTTCGCGCCCGCGCCACGTTCTCCGTGATCGATGGCGACATCGTCATCGATGCGCTGCCGTTTCAAGTCTCGGGCAGCAAGGTGCTCGAGCAGATCGAAGCGCAGTACCGGCAGAAAAAGCTGCCCATGATCGAGGACTTCCGCGATGAGTCGGATCACGAGAATCCGACGCGCCTGGTCATCGTGCCCAAATCCAATCGAGTCGATATCCCCGCTCTCATGGCGCACTTGTTCGCCACCACCGATCTGGAGCGCAGCTATCGAGTGAATCTCAATGTCATCGGCCTGGATGGCCGGCCGCGCGTGATGGGCCTCAAGGAGTTGCTGCAGGAATGGCTGACGTTCCGCCTGGCTACGGTCACGCGACGGCTGCAGCATCGATTGGAGAAGTTGAATGCGCGCTTGCACATTCTCGATGCGCTGCTCATCGCTTATTTGAATCTGGATGAAGTGATACGCATCGTGCGCACGGAGGAGAAGCCCAAGCCGAAGCTCATGCAGCGCTTCAAGATCACCGACATCCAGGCCGAAGCCATTCTCGAGACCAAGCTTCGGCATCTGGCGCGGCTCGAGGAGATGAAGATCCGGGAAGAGCAGCGCGAGCTCGCCGAAGAGCGCGGCGAGATCGAAAAAATCCTGAAGAGCAAGGCGCGTCTCACGAAGCTCGTGCGCGATGAGCTGAACAACGACGCGGAAGAATACGGCGATGAGCGGCGCACCAAGCTCATCGAGCGCGAAGCCGCTCAGGCCATATCCGCGACCGACTTGCTCTCCAGCGAGCCGACCACCGTGGTGCTGTCGCGGCTCGGCTGGGTGCGCGCCGCGAAGGGTCACGACATCGATGCACGCGCGCTCAGCTACAAAACGGGCGATGAGTTCCAAGCGGCGGCGAAGGGGCGCAACTTGCAGCAGGCCGTGTTCATCGACTCGACCGGGCGAGCGTACAGCATCGATGCGCACGCACTGCCCGCTGCGCGCGGCTACGGCGAGCCCTTGTCCGGGACGGTCGATCCGCCGGACGGCGCCACCTTTGCCGCCGTGCTCATCGGCGAACCCGACGACCTTTGGATGCTCGCAAGCGATGCGGGCTATGGCTTCAAAGTCAAACTCGCGGAGCTCTACGCACGCAATAAGAAAGGCAAGAGTGTGCTGCGGGTTCCCGAGAATGCGCAGGTGCTGCCGGCCCAGCCCATCGTCCACCCCGAAAGCTGGGTGGTGCTGGTCGATCACGCCGGGAGCGTCATGTCCATTCCGGCGGCGCAGATCGAGGAGATGTCGAGCGGCAAGGGGCAGAATTTATTTGGCATCGCCGGAAAAAAATCGGCGGAGCGAAAAGAATGGATCGTTGCGATGGCCGTCGTTCCACCCGGAAGCTCACTGACGGTATTCAGCGGTAAGAGCTCGCCCATGGTGCTGCGCCATGCCGAGCTTGCGCAATTTCAAGACCGGAAAGGCCAGCGCCGGCAGCGCTTCTCGCGCGCGTACAAGCAAATCGATCGGCTGGAGGTGAACGCTGATTGATGACTCACCGATGCGCACAGATAAAATCCGCCACACGTGCACGACGCATGGAAAGCTTCACCGGTCCCCGGCGATCGTCACCTCTTCCGGTGCATTGACGAAGTAGCCTTGAATGAACTCGATGCCCAGCTGCCATAGCACCGCCATGGTATTGGCATCCTCGACGCGCTCTGCGATGGTTTCGATGTTGCGCTTCTTCGCGGCTTCCACCAAGCCCTTCACTTTTTGCTGCTGGCTGTGACTGGTGGACAAACCTTGCATCAGCGAGCCATCGATCTTGATGAAGCTCATGTCGACATCTTTCAATAGCTGCAGCGGATCGCGCCCCGTGCCGAAATGCTCGATCGCAAAGCGGAAGCCCAGCTTCTTCAAACGTTGCGTGAAGTCCTTGGTCTGTTTGACATACTGGGTGCCGAGCTCCTCGGAGATCTGAACGCACAGGCGTTGGGGCTCGACCTTCAGCGCCTTGATCTGCGTGGCAAGCCACGCGGCGATGGTCTTATCTACCAACGTATCCTTGGATACGCGCACGAAAATGCACTCGGGTTTGCGGCTCGCGCAAAATGCCATCGAGGCGCCCATCACCCAACGGTCGATGTTTTTCATCAAATCGTTGCGTTCGGCGGCCGCGATGAACTCCGACGGCAATACCTCATTGCTTTGCTCATCGAGCATGCGCACCAGCACGTCGAACATGCCCTTGTCCTCGCCGAGCAGACTCGCAATGGGTTGCTGCACCAAGCGAAAGCGGTTCTCCATCAAAGCGGACTTGATGTGCCGCACCCAAATCTTGTCGTAGGCCTGAACGCGCGAGTCGGTGTCCGACTTATCGACGCTGTACATTTGATTGCCGCCGAGCTCGCGCCCGCGCAGGTTGGCGGCCACGGCATCGGCGATGGAAGCGGGGACATCGGGCGCCGCCGCGGACAGGAGCCCGAGGCCCACGGTGGCTGTGACGGTGAGCGATTTCTTGTCGAAGCTGAAGGTGTGCTGTCGAATGCGGCCGACTACGCTTTCGGCCCACGCCTCGATGTCGCGCGAGTTGCCGCGCTCGAGCAGAATCATGAGGCCGTTGCCGGCGAAGCGGCCGCAAATATCGTTGGGCGTCAGTTGATCCCGGATGAGCTCGGCGAACTGCACCATGAAGTCTTCGCTCGACACCACTCCAATCGCCGCCTGAATGTCCAAAAAGCGATCGGGCTTGACGAATGCGAATTGGCGCACGCCGCCCTTGACCGGCGTCGCGCAGCGCTCGCGCACGGCGGCGATCAAGTGACGCTGCTGCAGAAAGCCGGTGGATGGATCGTTCTTCACCGCATCGGCCAACGCGCCTTCGAGGTCACGATCTTTTTTCTGCTGCGAAGGAACGCAAACTCGCACCGCCGGCTCGTTCTCGAAATCCGTGCGCTGCAACGTGATCTCGAGCGGCAGCGTCGAGCCGTCCGACAGTGTCGCCGCGACTTTGAGCGCGTGATCCGACCACTTGCCTTGCAGACTCGCCACCAGCGCGCCTTTCAACGCCACGTGACTTTCGTGCTCGAACAAGTCCATGAGCGGCGTTCCGGTCAGCGCATCATCGCCCGAGTATCCGAACAGCTCGAGCCACGCCTTGTTGGCGTCGACGACAATCCCTTCCTGCACGTGCGTGATGGCGTCGGCCGAGCCCTCGAGGAACTGCTGCAGCTGCTCGCGGCTCTCGCGGGCCGACGAAACCGTGGTGTTGAGCGCGCGTTCGAGTCGATGAGCGCGCAGCTCACGGCTCGCAACGAACTGAAAGCGCGCGCGGTTTTCGAGCGTCACCACGTCCGCAGCGCCGAGCGCCATGGCTTCGGCGATGATGGGTTCATCGACTTGGCTGCGCGCGATGAGCACCGGCACGCCGGGAGCGCTCGAAGTTTTCGATTTCATGAGCGCCTGAAGATCGGTCGAGAGCTCCTCGATGAACACGATGAGCATTTCGGGATTCAATTGCGTGAGCGCATCCGCCAAGTCGCGCGCATCGGGAAGCCAGGTGCAGTGAGCGGGATGGCCGGCTTTGCGCAGAAGACTATTGACGGCCTCGACGTGATCTTGAGATCGCGTCATGACGATCAGGGGGACCGCGCCGTCATTCACCATGCGTTCATAGCGCCGAAGAGTCGAAACAGCGCGCAGTGTAGCAACGCGGCGCGGCGCGGGCTGCTCACCCCGCGGCAAATGCGACGTACGTCGTACTGACCACGCTTCGGCCGCGATTCGCTATGATGTGCGTCCGCAAGGCCGCTAAAGTCTCCTCAGTCATGGCGTCGTACAGCACCAACGAATTCAAAGCCGGGTTGAAAATTCTCATCGACGGCGATCCGTACACCATCGTGGAAAACGAGATGGTCAAACCCGGCAAGGGCCAGGCGTTCAATCGAGTCCGCGTGCGCAACTTGAAGACCAACCGCACCATCGAGCGCACGTGGAAGTCGGGCGATACGGTGGAAGCCGCCGATGTGGTCGATACCGACATGCAGTACTTGTACAGCGATGACAGCTTTTTTCATTTCATGGTGCCGGACACCTTCGAGCAAGTGGCCGCGCCCAAGTCCGCGGTGGGCGATGCGGCGCAGTGGCTGAAGGACGGCACGGTGTGCATCGTCACGCTATGGAACGGTGTACCCCTGCAAGTCGTGCCGCCCGCACACATGGAGTTGAAGGTGGTCGAGACCGATCCTGGCGTGCGCGGCGATACCGCCACCGGCGGCTCCAAGCCCGCCAAGCTCGAGACCGGCGCCATGGTGCGCGTGCCGCTGTTCATCAATGAGGGCGAGGTGCTGCGCATTGATACCCGCACCGGCGAGTATTTGTCGCGCGGCAAGGGCTAATGCGCTCGCGCCGATGCGGGGTGTGGATCGTGTCAAACTTGATCGAGCGCGCTGCCGCGCTATGCGCGGGGCTGCTTACGCCGATTCGCGGTACTGCGCTCGCACCGATGCGTGGCCTATCGTCGCGCCGATGCGGGGTGTGGATCGTGTCAAACTTGATCGAGCGCGCTGCCGCGCTATGCGCGGGGCTGCTTACGCCGATTCGCGGTACTGCGCTCGCACCGATGCGTGGCCTATCGTCGCGCCGATGCGGGGTGTGGATCGTGTCAAACTTGATCGAGCGCGCTGCCGCGC
>CAXTUB010000014.1:0-80742 GCA_964247385.1 uncultured Steroidobacteraceae bacterium
TGGAGCAGGGCCTGCGCTTTGCCATCCGCGAAGGCGGCAAAACCGTCGGCGCAGGCGTCGTTGCGAAAGTCATTACTTGAGAGCGCATTAGTTCAGAGGTCTTTTGCGCGCGAGCGCTGGAATCAAATCATGGCGAATCAAAATATCCGTATCCGCTTGAAAGCTTTCGATCATCGATTGATCGACAAGTCTGCGCGCGAAATCGTCGACACGGCCAAGCGCACGGGCGCGACGGTTAAAGGCCCCGTGCCGCTGCCGATCAAGATGGAACGCTTCACCGTGCTGGTTGCACCGCACGGCGACAAAGACGCGCGCGATCAATTCGAGATTCGCACTCACAAGCGGCTCATGGATATTTTGAATCCCACCGACAAGACCGTCGATGCGCTCATGAAACTCGAACTGCCCGCAGGGGTTGATGTTCAGATCAAGCTGAACTGATTACTCGTCTGAACCACCGAGCGCCACACGTCTGCGGGCTGTAGCGCGGGAAAGGCATCCCACCGGCTCTGGGTCACTAGCGCTCGAGTCGGCTGTGGTCAAAGTCATCCGTCTTACTTAGCGTGACCCGCTCGCCGGCGGGCCCGCGCTCCTGATGCCCGCTGACGTGTGGCGCTCGGTGGCTTACCCGCCTCAAGCACGCTGCGAGTTGCCTTCTTGATCTTCCGTCTCGCCTTCGCGAACGCCCAGGATCCGGCGGTGACCAGGGTTCCAATCCCGATCGCGATAAGCACCGAGACGTTCTTGATCTCACCTAACCCGCTGTGTTCTATGCGTGCGGCCTCGACAGATGCGGCTGGAGAACAATTTCTCGGTGTTGTTGCGATCGGCATCGGTGCCGATGGCTATCGGCGAATTCCTGGAGTGTGTGAGGAGCGAGAAGAAAGGTTTGGAATGCTTGCGTAACTTCCTATGTCATCTCAACGATCGCGGCCTCAAGGGCGCGCAGCTCGTCATCTCCGATACTTGCCACGCGCACTCGACTGGTAACGAGGAGACGCTATTCCTGAACGAGGTCATGCACGCAGAGAATCATGAATCGGACTGCAGCAGCGTCAGATCACTGCTTTGGGTTGTATAACGGAAACCGCGAGCGCTGTTCGAGCTCGAAGATGGGAATGGTGTTGCGGATGTAGGCATTGCGCGCATCGGCAAGAGGTTGGTAGTCCCAGCTGACGCCTTGCGTGCGGAGAACCTCGTTGAGGTAGCGGCGGCGGCGCTGACTCGAGATGACCGATTCGCGAACTCCTTCCAAATCCCAGCCGCGCGAAATCTCCGCGCGAAACTGCATGACTTGAGCGGCATGCTCGGGCAACTCCGCAAGATTGCGGGTCTCGAGCGAGTCGGCATGAAGGTCGTACAGCTGGTCTGGATCAGTGGGAGAGTGAACGAACTTATAGCGTCCGCGGCGGATCATGATGATCGGCGCAAGCGCACTTTCGCCCGTGTACTCACCAACGGCTTCGTCGTGCCCGGCCCCGCCGCTCAAGTGCGGCAGGAGCGAGCGCCCATCGGTCGCGATTTCTTTGGGCACGTCTTTGCCGTCGCTAGCCATCTCGAGAAATGTGGGCAGTAAGTCGACGTGAGAGACAGAGGCGGCTACGCGTTGCGCGCGGAAGTGCGAAGGCGCATGCACGATGAGCGGCACGCGCGCTGATTGCTCGAACCAGTTCATCTTGAACCACAAGCCGCGCTCACCCAGCATATCGCCATGGTCGCTGGTGATGAGAGTGACCGTATCCTGCGCCAAGCCGCTCTCGTTTAAGGCTTGCATGAGCTCCGAAAAACGCTCGTCGATGTAGTTGAGCGTGCCGTAGTACGCGTGACGCGCGTTGCGAACTTCATCTTCGCTCGGCGGCGGATCTTGCATGCCGATTGCCTGCATCAGCCGTAGGCTGTGCGGGTCGGTCTCGACATCGCCGATGCGCACCGCCGGCATGTCGATGTCGTCATGCCGGTAGCGGTCCCAATGTTCGCGGCGCGCAAGGTATGGATCGTGCGGACTGATGAGAGACACGACCAGACAGAAAGGCTGCGCGCCGCGGCGCGCGAGATCGAACAAGTGCCGCTTCGCCTGAAACACCACCTCATCGTCGAAATCCAGATACGCCGAGCGTGTGCAGATTCCGGCTTGCCGTACAACATCCATGTTGTGAAACCAGTCGAGCCGAGCAGTGGGACGGTCCCAATCCGGCACCCACGCGAAATCGGACGGGTAGACATCCGTAGTCAGACGCCGATGAAACCCGTGCAGCTGATCCGGCCCGCAAAAATGCATCTTGCCCGACAGTGTGGTGTCGTAACCGAGCGCCGCGAGATGATGCGCGAAGGTCGGAATCTCCGCGCGAAACTCGGCTGCATTGTCCCAGGCGCCGATCTTGGTCGGCAGCTTTCCCGTCATGAAGGAGTAGCGCGCCGGTGCGCACAAAGGATAGTTGCAATAGGCCGAGTCGAAGATCACGGATTGATCCGCAATCGCCGAAACGGCCGGCATCAGCGCGATTCGGTTGCCGTAGCTCGGCATGTAGTGCGGCGCCAGCTGATCGAGCATGAAAATGAGAAAGTTCGGCGATCGCGCGGCCACAGCGGCTCAGCCAATCAGGTGAAGTACAAGCCGATGCGGAGCGTTCCGCTCAAGCCAGGCTGCGCTGAAATAGCGCGATACAACGGCCCCATGCTTTCTCAGCGGCATCGTGATCGTACACGGGTGAATCGGTGGGGCACCAACCGTGCTGCGTGCCCGCGTAGACCTCAATTTCTGCCGGAAGATTCGCTTGTGCAAAACTCTCGCGCAGCACGTTCTTCGTTTGCGGCTCTTTCTGATCATCGCTCTCGGCGATCGCAATCAAAAAGCTGGCTTTCATTTTCGGAATCAGCCGATGCGGGCTGTCCGGCTTATCTGTTACGAGCGCGCCGCCGTGAAAAGTCGCGCATGCGCCCACGCGATGCGGCATGGCCGCTGCGGTTCGAAATACCAGCGCTCCGCCCATGCAATACCCCATGGTGCCCAACTTTCGCCTGGTATCGACGGCTTGTTGATGATCCAGAAAATTCACAAAAGCCGTGGCGTCCGTCACTGCCGTCGCCGGCGTCAGGCTCTGCATCAGGTCCATCAATTTGCGCCGGATTGCGGGATCGTTGAAATCAGAATGTGGTGGCACCACCGGAGCTTTGATCGCGCGATAGAAGGGATTGACGACCAACACCGCGTAGCCCGACGCGGCAAGCCGTGTCGCCATCTGCTCGAACGCGGGCCTGAGGCTGAAAGCATCTGGCCACATCAGCACCGCTGGATGAGTGCCGGAGCGCGGATGCGCAAAGAACGCATCGGCTTCTCCGTCGGCTGTCTTGATCGATACACTGGCGCCGTTCACATCGGCTGCATCGACACGGTATGGCAGCGCGGCCATGACCCCCGCGCTCAAGGTCATGGCGCCGAACGTGCGACGCGAAATGCGCCGAGCAAAGGCCCCGAGATCATCTTGATCGCACATGGAAACCTCTTGAAGATGCTGGGCTTGCCGGATTATAGCGTCGCCCGGCTGTCAGACCAACGTGAAGTCGCAGCACGCTGAAATCGAGAGTGTCTTCGCGGCGCGCCAATTCGGTATCGCGGTGACGCTGCGTGAGAAATCTTGTGCGCAGACCCTCAATGCGGCACCGCATGCGCCTCGCCCTGTTTGCATTTCTCAGGATGATGCGGCTGGAACAGTTTCCCTTTCTCAGCCAATAGAACGAGCGCCAAGGCGCACAAGGCGCAAACGAATGTGCCCCCCGCCAATGGCAGCGTGGTGCCATGAAATAAACGGCCGAGAGCTGCCCCAATGACTGCGGCGCCGAGAATGGAGATGAAACCCTGGAGTGATGCGGCAATGCCGGCCACGGACCCGAGCGGTTCCATCGCCATGGCGCCGAAGTTCGAGCTTGCAAGGCCTGTGCACGCCATCGTCGCCGCCTGCAAGATCGCGAAGGTCCACAAATTTTCCAATCCAGCCAGCACGACGAGCACGTGCACGCCACTGATGAAAATGAGCGCCAACAGGGCCGAGTGCGAAATCATGCGCATTCCGAGCCGCTCGACGATGCGCGAATTCAGAAACGCCGCGAGACCCATCATGCCGGCGCATAGTGCAAAGATTCGCGGCATGAGCGACGCTCGCGCGAAGGTCACGGAGAAAATCTGCTGCACCGTGGCGACGTAGGTGAGGAGTGAGCCGAAGATCGCCGTGACTGCGAGGCTGTAGCACAGCGATGAGCGATTGGTGAGCACCAGGCGCGCCGCTGACTTGATTT
This sequence comes from uncultured Steroidobacteraceae bacterium, assembly GCA_964247385.1. GTDB lineage: Bacteria > Pseudomonadota > Gammaproteobacteria > Steroidobacterales > Steroidobacteraceae > TMP-86. Next base: position 4,294 of record CAXTUB010000014.1, read on the forward strand.
GCGATGCGCTCAACGCGCTTCGATACTCCGCATGCAGGGTTTCAGGCAAACGCACCAATGCCCAGAAAAATACGGCGGCAGCCAGCATTGCGCACACGCTGAAAATCGTCCGCCATCCCGCGGCCAGGAGAATGGCCGCGCCCAGGCTCGGGGCCAGCATGGGCATGAGCAGGAACACGACGAAGGTGAGAGAGAGGACTCGGGCCATTTGGCGGCCCTGATAGAGATCGCGGATCACCGAGCGGCATACCGTCACGCTCGCCGCGGCGATGCCGTGAAGAAACCGCCAGAACATCAATGCAGGTAGGGTGGCGGCGAGCGCGCAGGCCAAGGCGGCCGCAAAATATGCTGCGATGCCAACGAGCAAGATGGCGCGGCGGCCAAACCGGTCAGACAGCGTGCCCCACAAAAGCTGACCGAAGCCTAGGCCAATCATGTACGCGCTCAAGACCCACTGCACGCGATTCGCATCGCGAACGTGCAACGCTTCGATGATCGCAGGGAAAGCCGGCAGCATGGCATCCACCGCCAGCGCCTGAATGGACATGAGCGAGGCAATGAGCGCAATGAATTCGACGAAGCCGGGAGCCCGAATGGACCGGACCTGAGAAGTGAACAAGAAAATCCTTTGTCATCGGCAAGGCATGAGCGAGGCGGCATCTTAGCCGAACCGCGCGTTGAAGCTTTCCATTGATGCTTTGAAACGCGCGGAGTCGCCAGGAACAATTTCACGCCAGCGATTGATCCGCTGCATAATGACTCATGCATCGGCAGATCACGCTCGGCTGCATCGCCTTGATCATCCGTGCTTACGCACATGCCGCAGAGATTCCCGATGCTCACGCGTTGGCGCGCATGAGTGCACGGTTTGCGCCCGTGGATATTCGCGTGGATTTACAGCCGCTGTCTCATGGCGAGCGCGGCGTGCTGACCGATTTGGTGCGCGCCGCGCGCATCATGGATGCCATTTATCTGCGCCAGGTCTCGCCCCGCAATGAGGCATTGCTGATGCGCTTGAGTTCCGATTCAAGTGAGCTCGGCCGGGCGCGGCTCGACTATTTTCTTCTGAACCGGGGCCCTTGGTCGAGAATCGATGCGGACGCGCCGTTTCTGCCCGATGAATCTCCAAAGCCGGATGCCGCAAATTTCTATCCTGTGGATGCCGACAAGAAGTCGCTCGAGGAGTGGTTCGCGAGCCTCGATGGCAAGCAACGAGAAATTGCTACGGGCTTCTACAGCACCATACGCCGTGATGCGCGCGGCGCCTTGATCTCGGTGCCCTACAGCGCCGAATATCAAGATCAGTTGCAGGTCGCGGCGCGGCGGCTGCGCGATGCCGCGAGCCAGACTTCCGAGCCGAGCCTGAAGCGCTTTCTCGAATCGAGGGCGCAGGCATTCGCAAGCAACGATTACGCACCGAGCGATGCAGCGTGGATGGATCTCGATGCGGTGATCGAGCCCACCATCGGCCCCTATGAGGTTTACGAAGATGGGCTGTTCAATTACAAGGCGGCGTTCGAAGCGTTCATTGCGCTCAAGGACGCCAAAGAAACGGCGAAGCTCGCCCGCTTCTCCGGACAACTCCAAGGTCTGGAAAACCGCTTACCGATCGATGCAAAGTTTCGCCGCCACCTCGGCGCGGCGGCGCCGATCAGGGTGGTCAATGTGCTTTTTGCCGCGGGCGACGGCAACCGCGGCGTGCAGACCGCCGCGTTCAATTTGCCCAATGATGAGCGCGTCGTAGCCGCAAAAGGCTCCAAGCGCATCATGCTGAAGAACTTTCAAGAAGCGAAGTTTACGAAGGTGCTGCAGCCCATTGCGGCACGCGTGCTGGATACCGATGATGCGCGATCGGTTTCGTTCACAGCTTTCTTCGACCACATTTTGATGCACGAGTTGATGCACGGGCTCGGTCCTCAAACGTTGGTCGTTCGAGGTAGGTCAACCACCGTGAGGCAAGAGCTCAAGGAGCTGAATGGGGCACTCGAGGAGGCCAAAGCAGATATCTCGGGTTTGTGGGCGCTGCAACAGCTCATTGATTCTGGCGCCTTGCCGCGCAGCGAGGAGCGCGCCATCTACGTGACTTTTCTCGCATCGTCCTTTCGTACGTTGCGTTTTGGACTCACCGAGGCGCACGCCAAGGGCATGGCGCTGCAGTTGAACACGCTGCTCGATGCAGATGCGGTGCGGCTGCTCGACCGCGGCAAACTGTCGGTGAATTTGCTCAAAACCAAAAGGGCAGTCACTGCGCTGACGCATCAGATCATGAACATTCAGGCCACCGGAGACTACGCGGGCGCGAAGTTGCTGAGCGAGCGAATGATGGTGATCCGTCCGCAAGTTGAGCGTGTCATCGAAGAGCTCGCTGAGCTACCCGTGGACATTCGCCCGCGTTTCGTTACGGCCGACTCGCTTGATCAGTGGGGTGGGGTGTCGATGATCAGTGAGGTCGAAGCCAATGGTCAGTGAGCTGGGTTACCCACGTCTTTGATCGGCTGCGCCGCACAGGTAGGCTGAGCGCTGCTCGCGACGCGTGAAGAAATAGTGACTGAAGGGTGCAGCAACGGACCGCGTAGGCCGATGGAGGCTCGCGGCTGCATGCCGCGCGTTGTTTGCTCGAAAGTCGTCCCATGGAGGAGCGCTTTCTCATCGTTCAAATCCAAGGCGCCCTCGCCCGTGAAGCCGAACGGTCGCGCAATCAATTCCAGCGAGTCGATGTTGGCCGTCCCAACGCGCAGCGTCAACTGAGCGCGGCCGCATTGCACAGGAAGATCCGGTTGATCGCGCCACTTGGACCACAAGGCGCGGCCGACATGCAACGCGGCGAGATCAGCCAAGGTCTTGCTCACGGCTGCGCGCCGTAGCTCGATGCTGACCGCGCCGTTGGCGGAGGCCGCAATGTCATGCACGGATGTTCCGTTGCCGGAGAAGCTCGTGCGGAGACTCATCAATCCGGTGATCCGCGGCGGTCTTTTCGGGTCGAGCTCGCCCACTTGCGCATTGTCGATCGCGGCGCTCCAGCGTGAGCGTACTGCGTGGCCCGACGCATCGAAGCGTCCGCTGGCATTGAGCCTGCCGTGCCACACGGCGGCGTTGAGCCCCTGCAATTCGAGCACTCCGCCGCGCAGTTGCGCCTTCATGGAGACATTCTCCAGAGTGCTGCGTCCAATCATGAGCTTTTCGGCATCGAAGCCGATCGTGCCATCGATTCGACGCAAGCCTTCCAATTGAGCTTTGCCACGTGCGAATACGGTTTGGATCGCGGCGTTCTCCGGCGCATCCAAACGCGAATTGAGGTCAGCGAGACGCAACGTGTTCGAACGCAGCCGATAGGCAAGGAAAGGACGGTCGTGCGAACTATCCACGTGCACCGAGCCATGCATGTCACTCTGGCCGGAGGTCGCTTCGAGCTCGCGAAAGTCATATTGCAAGCCGCGCCGTTCGAGCAATCCTCGCAAATGGTAGTTTCTCGAATGCGGTAACGTAAGACCCGTCAAAAAGTAAAAATCCCGCAGATCCTCACCGTGCGAGGCAAATCGCACGTCCAATGAGCGAAAGTCAAAAGGCCGCAAGATTGTGCCCGTGCCCTGAAGTTGAGCGCGCGCGGAGGTTTCGCGAAATTCAAACCGATAGGGTTGACCGCGTTGAGCGCTCGCAAGAGGATCTGCACGCAAATGCAGTTGCGTTGCACGACCGTTCAACCGGCCCGTCAAGACCATTTGCAACTGTCTTTGGGAATCGTCGCCGACGCTGCAGCTGCCGGCGAATTGCAAATGTCGCCGTGCATCCCACAACCACACTTGACTGTCTTGGATGGACAATTTCTGCAAGATTGGCGGGCCCTTTCCAAGCCCGCGCTTCGCATCGGTTCGGCGCCAATTGGCGCGCCCTTGCTCATCACGTAAGAAAAAAAGTTTTGCTCCGCTCAATGAAACGGCACGAACACGGTTTCCCGCGAACATATTCGGCCAGTCGAACACGACCCGCGCGGACGCAATGTCCGCCATGAGTTCTTCAACAGGGCGTGTAGCGCTGCGAATCCGCTGCACGTCTTGAGCCCAGGCGGAATTGCGAATCCAAGGCGGATTGCGGATTCTCAAGCCGGTCGCGAGAATCTCGGGATGGAGCGAGAATAAATGCACGTCGAGCGTGTCGACGGAAATATCGTGCGCGACGTATTTCGATGCAATCTCGAGCAGGGTCGACTGGAAATTTTTCGTTCGTGTCCAAGCCACGAGGGCCACGAGACACAGCGCGAGCAAAATGAAAGTGCCGGCAATGATGCGGGCAGCTCGGTGATGCGATCCCTGCATGCAACTGAGCCTACTCTACATGGGCGGCCTCATGCAGACCGCCGCGCGACGATTTCGCGTAAGCGCGATGCGGTCAACGAGGCCACCTGACCGAAAGTCGCGAGTGCCCCGGCGCTCGTGAGCTCTTGCGCATTGAACGGCCCGGTTAGTACACCCACAGACCGCACACCGGCCTTGGCTGCGGAAATCATATCGTACGCGGTGTCGCCGACCGCAAGCGCCGAATTGGCGCCAATTGGCGCGATGCGCGCGAGCGCACTGACGAAAATGTCGCCCGCAGGCTTGGAGCGTGCGACGTCATCCGCACAAGTGGTGGCATCCAAGAGCCCGGCGATGTTGAGCAGCCGCACGTAAAAATCCACTTCTTCACGCTTGGCCGAGGACGCCAAGACGAGATGCAGCCCCTCGCCGTATAAATCTCGAATGACGCGCGCTGCGCCCGGGAACGCTGCGACCCGATGCAGGTAATGCGACTTGAAGCGTTCGTCGTGCAGTTGCGCGATGCGCTTTCGTTCGGCCTCATCTGTTTTCGGCGCGAGTGCGGGCAGGAGTTGATCGGCGCCTTTGCCGATTTGCTTGCGAATCGCAGCCAACGGCACATTCAGGCCGGCGCTCGACAGCGCGTAATGCCACGCAAGCACATGAAACTCATTGCTGTCGACGAGAGTGCCATCGATGTCGAACAACAGGGCTGAAAGCAAACGCAAACTCCCAACTCACGGGGGCGGGTTTTGTTGCTGGGAGAACAATCCCACCAACTCGCCCGCGGCCAGCACGTGTCCCTGCGCCGTCGTCATCACTTCATCTCGGGTGCTGCCAAAGGGAACATCGAGCATGCGGTCGAGCGCGAAAATTTGGAAATGATAATGATGCGGCGGATCCCCGATCGGCGGTCGCGGGCCGTAATACCCGGGAACTCCACGCCGCGTACGGCCCTGTAACACCCCTTCGGGGTCCGTCAATCGCGGCGCGGTCGGAAGGCCTTCACGCAGCGCCAAGGTGTTTGCGGGGATATTCCAAATCACCCAATGCACGAACGGTTTGCCGTCCTTGGAATCAGGATCTTCCAGAATGATGGCGTATGAGCCGGCGCCCCGGACGGCGTTCCATCTGAGCGCAGGCGAAACGCTCTCGCCGTACGAGCTCAATTTCAAAGGCATTGCGGACGCATTCTGAAAATCGGCCGCGCTCAGTTGCATGCCGGGTGTTTGAGCGCCCCAACGCTCGAGCGCCAATGGAACATTATTGCCTTGATCGGCCTGAGTCAGCATGGAGTCCGCCGGAGCAACGGTGTGGTGAGCCGCAGAATTGCTCATCGCCCCGTTGCCTGCCTTTCGAGCCGGACCGTAACTGATGCGATAGATCGACCCGTTACCGTCGTCCGCCATCAGCAACGCGCCGTCCTGCGCTACGGCCAAGCCCACTGGCCGGGCAAAATGAGTTTTCGTCGCAGTGTCTACGAAGCCGGAGACGAACGGCTCGATGCGCTGAGCTTGCCCTCGCTCGAAATGGATGCGCACGATTTCATAGCCTGAGGGAGACTCTCGGTTCCACGATCCGCGCATGGTTGCGAACGCATCGCCGCGGTACTCGCTGGGAAATTGCTCACCGTTATAAAACAGCAACTGCATGGGCGCTGCGTGCGCCGTATAGCCCAACACCATGGGCTCGCTTCCGGCCTTCCAATCTTCCTTGGTGATCTCCCCGACCGGTGTGCTCTGCGGGTTGACGCCGCCGGCGCCCCAGATATGCGGCCATCCGTAACGCTTGCCGAGGCGAATGTGATCCAGCTCCTCCGGCTGAATGTCGTCGCCCAAAAAGTCGATCCCCTCATCGAAGCCCCATAGCTCACCCGTTTTGAGTTCCCAATCAAAACCAATCGTGTTGCGCAAGCCCGTGGCGAAAATGGTGCGGCTCTTACCGTCGGGCGATGCGCGCAGAATAGTCGCGTTTTCGGGGTTGTCCTCATTACACGCATTGCAGGTCGAGCCCACGCTGATATAGAGCATTCCATCCGGACCAAAGGCAAGGGTGCGGTCCGGATGTTGCCCAGCATCAGGCAGATCGTGAATGATCATCGTCGCGGGACCGAGCAAACCTCCCGCTTGAATCGGGGCCACGAACACCTGCTTGACGGTTGCGACATAGAGCTTGCCATCATGCACGGCCAACCCATGCGCTCCTGGCCGCCCCATGACAGGGATGGCAGGGCCGTCGGCCCGCCCATCGCCATCGGCATCTTTCAACATGAGCACATCGCCTTGCTCGCGACGGCTGACATACACAATGCCGCTGTCGCCGACTGCGATGATGCGTGGTCCCTTCAACCCTTCTGCGAACACGCTGACCTTGAAGCCCGTCGGAATTCTTAGAGCTGCGATGCGCTCGGCAGTAGGCGGGACCTTCCGAGGCTTCTCCACATGCGCGCGAATCGGCACGTCGGTTCCATCGCCTTGCTGCGCAAAAGCGCTCTGAGCGGCCAAGCTCACTAGCACCGCGATCGTTAACGATTTCAATGCTTGCAGGACAGCGGAGGACGTCAAACGAAATACGTTCGATGGAAGGGTAGAGGTGTTCATACGCATCAAGCCTGACTTGGTGTTGTTGTCGGGCGCCACCTTCGGTTGGGAGAGCATCATCCGGTATCGCGCACGGTGGGATATTTGCGTAGGATTCGACCGGAAGTTAGAACGTGTGGGATCCTTCTTACGGGAGTCGAGGAGCTCAAATGAAATATTCATGGATGTTGATGGGGCTTTTAGGTGCGGCCGGCGCTGCGTTTGCGCAATCCCAAGGGACGGCGAGTGCCAACTCAAGCACTTCAGTGAATGCAAGCAAGCAGGGCGCGAATGCGAGCAACTCCAGCAACGCCGCGGGCTCGGCCACGGCCAAGCGAGCGAGCGCGGATGCCCATGGCGGCTCGGAGATGAGCGCTACGTTGAGTAAACCGCTCGACGCGAAGAAGGCAAAGCCCGGCGATCCGGTCAGCGCCAAGACTGACAAAGACTCGACGATGAGCGATGGCAGTGTGCTTAAGCGCGGCTCCACGCTCATGGGCCACGTGACTGAAGCTCAGCCCAAGGGGACGGGTAGTGCGTCTTCCGCCGGCAATGCCGACTCGACACTCGGTGTGGTGTTCGACAAGGCGATTACCAGGGATGGAAAAGAGCTGCCCATCCAGTCGACGATCCAGGCCATCGGCGCACCGAAGTCCGCTCTCGGTCGCGGCATCGACAGCAGTGCGACGGGAATGAGCGCGGCCGATGCCGGCCTCTCCGGTGGTATGGGAGCGACGCGCGGCGCGGTGGGCGGGGTGGGCGGTGTCACGGGATCCGTGGGCGGCGCTACCGGCACCGTGGCCGGAGTCACCGGTACGGCGGGTGGCATAGGCCGCAGCGCGGGCGGTATCGGTGGAACCCTGGGTTCGACTGCGAGCGCTGCCGGAAATCTCGGTTCGCGTTCGACAGATGCAATCGGCGGTTTTTCGTCCGCCGGCGCACTCACCTCGGGTAGTCGAGGTGTCTTCGGCGTGGAAGGTACTGAGCTGTCGAATGTCAGCGGAGCCGATGGTGCTTCCGTGATTCGCTCAGCGACGCGCAACGTACATTTGGACAGCGGAACTCAACTGCTGCTTTCAGGCGCCTCCAGCGCATCGAGCGGTGCTGCCGGGTTGGACTCGGCGGCGTCCGGCTCGGCGTCGGGCAGTTCGAGCACGAACGCGGGCTCAACTTCGCGCGATCGCGAAAACACGAATCGCTGACTTTAAATCGCCTTGTACCGCTAACTTATAAAGCGGCCCGATCAAGCGGCCCGAATCTTCGCTTCTTCCCACAATGAAGCGAAGGTTCGTGCCGCATTTGCCTGATTTCGCGGCAAGGCACTGCGGCGAGTGAGTGCGCACTGACGAGCACCGAGTTTGTCATGGGCGAATGTTAGCTTTGCTTTCATGAAGCGGCGCGCATTCCTTACGCAAGTAAGCTTCGCGGCGCTTGGCGCCCTGAGCTCGCGCACCGGTCGCGGTGCGCAGCGAGCTTCGTGGCGCCGCGGTTTCCCGTTTTCGCTCGGCGTGGCGTGTGGAAACCCTTCCGCAGACGGCTTTGTATTATGGACGCGGCTCGCGCCCGATCCCCTTTGCGCGGACCCGGCCACACCGGGCGGATTGAGCGGAGCATCCATTCCCGTGCGCTATGAGATCGCGCTCGATGAATCCATGCAACACATCGTCAGACACGGCATGTGTTTCGCTGAGGCATCGCGTGCATATTCGGTCCACGCGCCCATTCGCGGGATGCCCGCCGGGCAAGAATATTGGTATCGCTTCGCAAGCGGCGACGCCGTGAGCCGCATCGGACGCGCCCGCACCTTCGCGCAGCCGGGCCGCGCCATCGATTCTCTTCGGTTCGGTTTCGTATCGTGCTCGAATTACGAGCATGGCTATTTCTCCGCGTACCGACACTTGGCGGATGACCATCCGGACTTCGTCGTTTTTTTGGGCGATTACATCTACGAGCACATCACCAAGAAACACACGGTGCGGCAACACAGCGACGGCGAAGAGGCGGCCACTCTGCGTGGCTACCGCAATCGATATGCTCAATACCGGCTCGACCCCGATTTGCAGCGGCTGCATGCCGAAGTGCCCGCATTGCTGACGTGGGATGATCATGAAGTGCAGAACGACTACGCGGGGGAATGGCCCGCGAGTCAATCGGGCCCAAGCGCTTTCGCCGCGCGGCGCGCCGCTGCGTATCAGGCATTTTACGAGCACATGCCTCTGGGCGACGCGCCTGCAGGCAACGCTCTGCAAATCTACCGAGGCGTCAGCTTCGGAAACCTCGCGCAGATGTTTGTGCTCGACGGCAGGCAATACCGCTCGCGTGCAGCCTGCGATGCTTCGAGCGGTGAGCGCGGTGCGCGTGCGCAGCCTGACAGCGAATGCGCAGAGCGGCGGCGAGCCGATCGATCTCTGCTGGGCAGTGCGCAGGAGGCTTGGCTTTACGGCGCCCTTGCGGCATCCAGCGCCCGCTGGAACGTACTCGCGCAGGACATGCTCATGGCGCAATTTTTTCGCATCTTGCCGAGCGGCGAACGTGCCTACTGGAGCGATGATTGGAATGGATATCCGGAGGCGCGCAGCAGGCTGTTGCAACATGTGGCCGATGCACGCGTGGCCAATCCCGTCGTGATCAGCGGCGACATTCATTCTTATTGGTGCAATGACTTGAAGCTCGACTTCGAGCGCGAGAGCTCGAAAGTCGTGGCCACGGAATTCGTCGGCACGTCAGTGACATCGCACGCGCCACCGTATCAAGCGTTCGCGCGATTTCTGCCGCAGCTGCCGCATGTGCGCTACTTCGAAAGCCGCAAGCGCGGCTACGTGTTGGTGGAGCTGACCGAGCAACTCTTACGAGCGAATTATCGAGCGGTATCCGACGCGGCGGATCCGCACGCCACCGTGTCGACGTTGCGAAGCTTTGTGGTCGAGTCTGGCCGCGCCGGCGCAATCTTGGCTTGAGTGGCGCAGGGCGATCGCAGAGCAGCCACGTTCAGCAGCCACGCTCAGCAGCCGCATTGAGCAGCCGCACTGACGGTCAGCTTTGATTTGACGAATTTTCACCGTCGCGTATACTCCGCGCTCCGTTTTTTCGGTCGGAGTAGGTGGGCGTCGGCGCCAGTCATCTCAATGGGGTGCTGGGGTCGCGGTGTCCAAACCGCCGGCTGTTTGCACATCAAAGCGCTCGAGGCGCTTTCGCACGAAGGGTTAGGCAATGGCGTTGGGCTTGGTCGGCCGCAAATGCGGCATGACCCGCGTTTTCAATGACGCGGGCGCAGCAATTCCTGTGACTGTCATCGAGGCGCTCCCGAACCGCATTTCGCAGGTCAAGGGTGAGCGCGATGGCTATCGTGCGATCCAAATTACCGTCGGCAGCCGTAAGCCTTCGCGGGTGAACAAGGCGCTTGCGGGCCATTTTGCCAAGTCGAATGTATTGCCTGGCTTCCTATCCAAAGAGTTTCGCCTGCGCGCCGATGAAGGCAAAGATTTGAGTGCCGGCGGCGAGATCAAAGTGGACTCGTTTGAGGCCGGTCAAGTGGTCGATGTGACCGGCACCACCATCGGCAAGGGTTTTGCCGGCACCATGAAGCGACATAATTTCAAGGGTGGGCGCAAGACCCACGGCAACTCGGTATCGCACCGCTCGCCTGGCTCGATCGGCCAACGGCAGACGCCGGGCCGCGTTTTCAAGGGCAAGCGCATGTCCGGCCACATGGGCGTGCGTAACCGCACGGTCGAGAATTTGCGCGTGGTGCGAATCGATGCCGAGCGTAATTTGATCTTGATCTCGGGCGCGGTACCCGGGGCAGAAGGCGGGCATGTCACGATCCGTCCTTCCGTCAAGCGCGTGGGTCAGGCCAAGCGCAACAAGCTGGCGCCCAACAAGGCAGCCGCGGCGGCGGGCGCGCCCGGTAAGTCCGCGGCGAAGCCGGCCAAGAAATAGCACGTTGCGGCGCATCGGATCTTTGCAAGCCGGATCATTGGAAAACGATTCATGAAGCTCGAGTTGAAAAACGCAGGTTCCGCGGGCGCGCTCGAGTTGAGCGATGCCGCCTTCGGCCGCGCGTATAACGAGGCGCTCGTGCACCAAGTCGTCACCGCGTATATGGCGGCAGGCCGAGCCGGTACCAAGGCGCAAAAGACGCGGGCCGAGGTGCGTGGCGGCGGACGCAAGCCCTGGAATCAAAAAGGCACGGGTCAGGCCCGCTCCGGCTCCATCCGCAGCCCGATCTGGGTAGGCGGCGGCCGTGCCTTTGCGGCCAAGCCGCGTGATTACTCCCAGAAGGTCAATCGCAAGATGTACCGCGCGGCCATGCAATCCATGGTGTCGGAATTGATTCGGCAGAATCGGTTGCTTGCGGTGGAAGCGCTTGCGCTCGATCAGCCGAAGACCAAGCTCTTGGTGAAGAAACTTGCCGAACACGGGCTGACCAAGGCGTTGATCGTGGTGGAAGCGTTCGATGAGAACTTGTTCCTTGCCGCGCGCAATTTGCCGCATGTGGAAATACTTGCCGCAGCGTCACTCGATCCTTTGAGCTTGGCCAAACACGACAAGGTGCTGGCAACGGCGGCTGCGCTCAAATTGCTCGAGCAACGTTTGAGCGCGGCGTAGCGCAGAGGGTGCCATGAGCCGGGAACGCTTGATGAATATTTTGCTCGCGCCGCACGTGTCGGAGAAAAGCGCGACAGCCTCTGAAAAGTCGAATCAATACGTATTTCGCGTGCGCTCGGATGCGACCAAGCCTGAGATCAAGGCCGCCGTCGAGCTCATGTTCGAAGTCAAGGTGGACGATGTGAACGTATTGAACCGCGTGGGCAAGGCGCGCAAGTTCCGCAACGTCACGGGTCAGCGCAAAGGCTTTAAAAAGGCGTATGTGCGTCTCGTCAGCGGCCAGAGCATCGATTTCGCCGGCGGCGCGGCTTAGGAAAGCGCCATGGCACTCATCAAGCTTCGGCCCACGTCTCCCGGCACACGCTTCGTCGTGAAAATTGACCGCTCGCATTTGCACAAGGGCGGCCCGCTGATTGCGCTGACGACCAAGAAAAATCGCAGCGGTGCGCGCAATAACGCGGGCCGGCAAACGACACGTCATATTGGCGGCGGGCACAAGCAGCGGTACCGGCTCATCGATTTCAAGCGCGACAAGGACGGCGTGCCCGGTGTGGTCGAACGGTTGGAATATGATCCCAACCGTACCGCGCACTTGGCGCTCGTTCTATACAAGGACGGCGAGCGGCGCTACATCCTGGCGCCCAAGGGCGTGAAAGCGGGCGATGAAATTCGCTCGGGCTCCGATGCGCCGATCAAGCCGGGCAACGCCATGGCGTTGCGCCATATCCCGGTCGGCAGCACGATTCACAACATCGAGCTCAAAGTGGGCCGCGGTGGGCAGTTGGCGCGCAGCGCCGGCGCCTCGGCGCAGTTCGCCGCGCGCGAAGGCCTCTACGGCACGGTGCGCTTGAAATCCGGTGAGATGCGCAAGGTGCATGTGGATTGCCGCGCCACCATCGGCGAAATCGGCAACGATGAGCATAACTTGCGCGTGTTCGGCAAAGCCGGCGCGGTGCGTTGGCAAGGCGTGCGCCCGACCGTGCGCGGCGTCGTCATGAATCCGGTCGACCACCCGCACGGCGGCGGCGAGGGCAAGTCCGGGCAAGGCAATCCGCATCCGGTCAGTCCCTGGGGTTTGCAAACCAAGGGAAAGAAGACCCGCCGCAACAAACGCACTGACAGCATGATCCTTCAACGGCGCAAGAAATAGCAGGAGTCTTAATTCAAATGCCCCGCTCGTTGAAAAAAGGCCCGTTCGTCGATCTGCACCTTGCGAACAAGGTACAGACGGCTTCGCAGAAAAATGACCGCCGCCCCATCAAGACTTGGTCGCGCCGCTCCATGGTGGTGCCCGATATGGTGGGCTTGACCATCGCAGTTCACAACGGCCGGCTGCACGTTCCGGTGCTCGTCTCGGAGAACATGGTGGGTCACAAGCTCGGCGAGTTTGCGCCCACGCGCACATTCAAAGCGCATTCCGGCGATAAGAAAGTGTCGTCCGCGGAGTAGGCATGCAGACCGAAGCCATCCTGCGCTACGCGCGCATCTCGCCGCAAAAATGCCGATTGGTGGTTGATGCCATCCGCGGTAAATCCGCCACGCTTGCGGTCAACACTTTGAAATTCATGCCGCAGAAAGGCGCGCGCATCGTGCTCAAGGTGCTCGATTCCGCGATCGCCAACGCTTACAACAATTTCAACGCAGATGTGGATGAGCTCAAGGTGACGCGCGTGCAGGTCGACGTCGCGCCCATGTTCAAGCGCTTCCACGCGCGGGCGAAGGGCCGCGGCGTTCGCATCGCCAAGCGCAACAGTCATATCACGGTGCACGTGTCGGACGGCAAAGCGTAAGCGGCCGAGCTCAGCAGGAAATTTCATGGGTCAAAAAGTCAATCCGGTGGGCATTCGCTTGGGTATCACTCGGGAGTGGTCCTCCAAGTGGTACGCGAACTCCAAAACTTTCGCGCAGAACATCCAGGCGGATGAGGTGGTGCGCTCGCTCCTGAAGAAGAAGCTGGCCGACGCCTCGGTCAGCCGCATTCATATCGAGCGGGCCGCGCGCCGCGCAAACATCACCATCCATACGGCGCGCCCCGGCATTGTCATCGGCAAGAAGGGCGAGGACATCGAGAAGCTCCGCCAGCAAGTGGCGAAGACGCTGGGCATGACCATGCAGGACGTGCGCATCAATATCGCCGAGATCCGCAAGCCCGAGCTCGACGCGCAGTTGGTGGCCGAAGGCATCGCGCAGCAATTGGAAAAGCGGGTGATGTTCCGCCGCGCCATGAAGCGCGCCATCACCAATACCATCCGTTCCGGAGCGCTGGGTATCAAAGTGCGTATCTCGGGCCGCTTGAATGGCTCCGAGATTGCCCGCACCGAAACCAATCGCGAGGGCCGCGTGCCTTTGCATACTTTCCGCGCGGACATCGACTACGGCCTCGCCGAGGCGCGCACGACCTACGGTGTCATTGGCATCAAGGTGTGGATCTTCAAAGGCGAGATCTTCGATGAGCCCGAGGTCGAGGCGATCGAGCCGGCTGAGAGCGAGTCGAGCAAGCCCGCCGAGGGCGCGAGCGCCGCGGCGCCGCCCGCAGCGGCCAATGCATCGGCTTCTGCTGCCTCGGCGGCGGCAGGCGCGGAATAATTTCTCATGATGCAACCCAAGCGGACCAAGTTCCGCAAGCAGTTCAAAGGAAGGCTCGGCGGCAACGCACTGCGCGGGAACTCCGTGGCGTTCGGAGATTTTGGCCTCAAGGCGACGGATCGTGCCCGCATGACAGCGCGCGAGATCGAAGCGGCGCGGCGCGCAATCTCGCGCTATGTGAAGCGCGGCGGACGCATTTGGATTCGCGTCTTTCCCGACGTGCCGATCACCCAGAAACCTCTGGAGGTTCGCATGGGAAGCGGTAAGGGCAATGTCGAGTACTGGGTGGCCAAAGTGCTGCCCGGCAAGGTGCTGTTCGAGATGGAAGGAATCAGCGAAAGCATCGCTCGCGAGGCGTTTAGATTGGCGGCGGCCAAGCTGTCCGTGTCTACCGCATTCGTCAAGCGGCAGGTGCGCGGATGAAGAGCAAGCAAGCGCCACCAAAAACGCGCGCGGGGCTGAACGAGGAGCTGTTCAAACTGCGCCGCGAACAGTTCAACCTGCGCATGGCGCGCGCCACGGGCCAGGCAGCGAAGCCGGATCAATTTGCGAAGGTGCGCAAGAACATCGCGCGCGTCAAAACGGCGCTGGTCGCGGCGCAACGGGCTGGAGGTAAAGGGTGATGGCCGCACATCAAGACGCAGCGCAAGAGTCAGCGCAATCAACCGCGCTGCCGGACGCCGCAACTCAGGGCGAAGCCGCAGACGCCGCGCAGAGCGCTGGCAAGAGGGTGCTCACCGGCAGGGTATTGAGTGCCAAAATGGACAAGACCATTGCGGTGTCCATCGAGCGCATGGTCAAGCATGAAATCTACGGCAAGTACATTCGCCGCACGACCAAGTTGTTGGCGCACGATGCGAACAACGAAAGCAAGGAAGGCGACCTCGTGTCCATCGAGCCGTGCCGTCCCATGTCGCGCCGCAAGTCCTGGACATTGGTGCGCATTGTCGAGCGCGCCCAAGGTTGAGCCGAAACCATGATTCAGCTGCGAAGTTTATTGAATGTCGCCGACAACAGCGGCGCGAAAAGTCTGATGTGCATCAAGGTGCTGGGCGGCTCCAAACGCCGTTATGCAGCCGTGGGTGACGTCATCAAGGTGAGTGTGAAAGACGCCATTCCGCGCGGCAAAGTGAAAAAGGGCGAGGTGTATGACGCCGTCGTGGTGCGCACCCGTCATGGGGTGCGGCGCGCAGATGGCTCTCTCATCCGTTTCGATTCCAATGCCGCGGTACTGCTCACCAACAAGCTCGAGCCGATTGGTACACGCATCTTCGGGCCCGTCACGCGTGAGCTGCGCAACGTCCAGTTCATGAAGATCATCTCGCTCGCCCCTGAAGTGCTGTGAAGGAACGGCGGTGAAAAAAATTCGCAAAGGCGATCAGGTCATTGTCATCGCGGGGCGCAACAAGGGGCGTCGCGGCGCGGTTTCGCAGGTTCTTGCCGACGACCGCATTCGCGTCGAGGGCATCAATCTGATGAAGAAGCATACGCGCCCGAATCCGCAAGCCGGCGTGCAGGGCGGCATCATCGAAAGCGAAGCGCCGCTGCATATTTCCAACGTGCTTCTTTACAACCCCGCGACGCAGAAAGGCGATCGCGTGGGCTTCAAGTTGCTGCAAAACGGCAAGAAGGTCCGCATCTTCAGGTCCAACAAAGAACAGGTGGACGTTTAGGGGTCTGGCATGGCAAGACTACAGCAGCATTTTCGCGAAAAAATCATGCCCGACCTGGCGAAGTCGCTCGGCTTCTCCAACACCATGCAAGTGCCTCGCATCACCAAGATCACCATCAATATGGGGGTTGGCGAGGCGGTTGCGGACAAGAAGGTGATCGATGCGGCCGTCGCAGATCTGACGAAGATCAGCGGCCAGAAACCGAAAGTCACCAAGGCCAAGAAATCCGTGGCGACCTTCAAGGTGCGCGATGGCCAAGCCATCGGATGCATGGTCACGCTGCGCGGTGCGCGCATGTATGAGTTCCTCGATCGACTGGTGAGCATCGCGGTGCCGCGGATTCGAGATTTTCGCGGTCTTTCCGCGCGTTCATTCGACGGCCGCGGTAACTACAGCATGGGCGTCAAAGAGCAAATCATTTTTCCGGAAATTCAATACGACCAGATCGATCAGATTCGCGGCATGGATATCACCATTTCCACGACGGCGCGCGATGATGCCAGCGGGCGTGCTCTGCTCGAGGCGTTCAATTTCCCGTTCCGCAAGTAAGACTCAACGGTTCAGGCTCACTAGGTAAGGCTCACGGTATGGCAAAGACGAACATGATCATGCGCGAGAAAAAGCGCGTGAAAATCGCGAAGAAGTACGCGGCCAAGCGCACTGAGCTCAAGGAAGCCGTGCGCGATCCGAAGAACAGCGCCGAAGTGCGCGCCGATGCGCAGGCCAAGCTTCAAGCCCTGCCGCGGGACGCGAGCCCCACGCGTCAGCGCCGCCGCTGTGCCGTGACGGGCCGCCCGCGCGGCGTGTATCGTAAGTTTGGCCTCGCGCGCGCCAAGCTGCGCGAGCATGCGCACCGTGGTGAGATTCCGGGCTTGTCGAAGGCGAGCTGGTGAGGTTTCACGCATGAGCATGACCGACCCGATCGCCGATCTGTTGACCCGTATCCGCAACGCGCAAGCCTCGGGCAAGCCGGACGTCACCATGGGCGCATCCAGGCTGAAGCTCGCCATCTTGGGCGTGCTCAAGGAAGAAGGCTATATCGCGTCATTCGATGTATCGAATGATGGCGGCAAGTCGGTGGTGTCGGTCGAGCTCAAATATTTCGAGGGCCGCCCGGTCATCGATCGCATCGAGCGGGTGAGCCGGCCCGGGCTGCGCATCTATCGCGGCAAGGATGCATTGCCCAAGGTCCTGGGAGGCCTGGGAGTGGCCGTCGTGTCCACGCCGCGCGGCGTCATGACGGATGCCAAGGCGCGAGCTGCCGGCACCGGCGGCGAAGTGCTCTTCGTCGTTCAATAGTTGCGCTGAGAGGGTTTATGTCTCGAGTTGCAAAAAAGCCGGTGGAGCTGCCGCAGGGTGTGAGCGCCGCCATCGCGGCGGATTCGATCACAGTCAAGGGCGCCAAGGGCTCGCTGTCGCGGGCGCTCGAGCACGGCATCAAAGTCGTGCAGAAGGAAAAGGAGTTGCAGGTGGAGCGTGGCGCGGGAGAGAACGCGGACGCGCTCGCGGGCTCGATGCGTGCGCATCTCGCCAACATGGTCGAAGGCGTGAGCAAGGGCTACGAGAAAAAGCTGGAGCTCGTGGGTGTTGGCTACCGCGCCGCAGTGCAGGCAAAAACTCTGAACCTCACGCTCGGTTTTTCGCACGCCGTGCTGTTTCCTATTCCGGATGGCATCACCATCGAAACGCCAAGCCAGACCGAGATCGTGGTCAAGGGCATCGACCGGCAGCGCGTAGGCCAGATCGCCTCCGAGATCCGTAGTTTCCGGCCGCCCGAGCCGTACAAAGGCAAGGGAGTCAAATATTCGGACGAGAAGATCTCGTTGAAAGAGGCCAAAAAGAAGTAGCCATGAAGCTGCACAAGAACGATATACGGCAACGCCGGGCGCGCCGCGGCCGCAAGAAAATTCACGAGCTGGGCGAAGTGCGCCTGTCCGTGCATCGCACCGCGCAGCACATCTATGCGCAAGTCCTCGCGGCCGGCGGTGGCGAGGTGTTGGCCGCGGCCTCGACGCTGCAGAAGAGCGTGCGCGGCGAATTGAAGAACACAGGCAATATCGAGGCGGCGAAAGCCGTCGGACGCGCCATCGCCGAGCGCGCCAAAGCCAAAGGCATTGGCAAGGTGGCATTCGACCGCTCGGGATATTTGTATCACGGACGCGTGAAAGCGTTGGCGGACAGCGCGCGCGAAGCCGGACTCGAGTTTTAACAGGAGCATTCACGGCCTATGGCGAGAGTTGAAAAGCCGGTGTCCGGCGATGACCTTCTGGAAAAATTGGTGGCCGTCAATCGGGTCGCCAAGGTCGTCAAGGGCGGCAAGCAGTTTGGTTTCACCGCGCTCACCGTGGTGGGCGATGGCGCAGGGCGAGTCGGGTTCGGCTATGGCAAGGCGCGCGAAGTGCCGGTGGCCATCTCGAAAGCCATGCAACAGGCGCGCAAGAGTTTGGTCAATGTGTCCTTGAAGAACGATACCCTGTACTACGCGGTCAAAGGCCGGCATGGAACCACGCGCGTCTATATGCAGCCGGCGGCGGACGGCACCGGCGTCATCGCGGGCGGGGGCATGCGCGCGGTATTCGAGTGTGTCGGCGTACGCAATGTGCTTGCGAAGAGTTATGGCTCGCGCAATCCCATCAATGTGGTGCGCGCCACCATGGATGCGCTCGGTAAGCTCCGCTCGCCTCAGGAATTTGCGGCGAAGCGCGGCAAGAGCGTCGAAGAGCTGAGCGCTTAACGCGCGCATCAAGAGTCAAGAGGAACGGGCATGGCTGATTCCAAGTTACGCGTGACGCAAGTGCGCAGCACTGCGGGCCAGTTGCGGCACATCCGGAATTCGGTGCGTGGCTTGGGCCTGCGCCGCATTCGTCACTCGGTCGTGATCATCGACACCCCTGCCAATCGCGGCATGGTGGCGGCAGCGAATCATTTGTTGAGAGTCGAGCACGTCTCGACGGAGAAACGGTAGTGCGCTTGAACGATCTCAAGCCGGCGAAGGGCGCGAAGCGCGAGCATCTGCGTGTCGGGCGAGGCGCATCGGCAGGTCAGGGGAAAACCTGCGGCCGCGGCGTCAAGGGGCAGCGCGCGCGCAAGGGCGGTTATCACAAGGTGGGTTTCGAAGGCGGTCAGATGCCTTTGCAGCGACGGTTGCCCAAGGTGGGCTTCCGCTCTGCGGTCAAACGCGCTCGTGCTGAAATCAATTTGTCACAGCTGGCGAAGCTTGACACGGCTGAGATCACGTTGGAGGCATTGAAGAAAGCCAGCGTGGTGCATGCAGGGGCTGAGCGCGTGAAGATCATTCTGTCCGGCAAACTCTCGAAGCCGATCGCCATCAAAGGCGCGGATCTCGTCGCAACGGCTGGCGCAAAGCGCGCCATCGAGGCGGCCGGCGGGCGCTTCGAGGCCTAGCCTCGGGCGGACGCGAATTCTTGTCGGCTCACGGGTAGGTACGCATCTCATGGCAACCGTAGCAAGCCCCAGCGCAACCTCCGCGCTTGGCGATATGACTCGCTTCGCCGAGATGCGCAAGCGGCTGTGGTTCTTGCTTGGCGCTTTGGTCGTGTATCGGGTGGGCACGTTCATCCCCGTGCCCGGCATTGACGCCGCGCGCTTCGCTACCTTCTTCTCGACGCAGCAGGGAACGCTTCTCGGCATTTTCAACATGTTTTCGGGTGGGGCGCTGCAGCGCTTCAGTATTTTGGCCTTGAATGTCATGCCCTACATCACCGCTTCGATCATCGTGCAGATGATGTCGATGGCCGTGCCGTCGTGGGCCCAAATTCGCAAGGAAGGTGAATCGGGCCGGCGCAAGCTCATGCAATACACGCGCTATGGCACGGTGGCGCTGGCCGCGTTTCAAGGGTTTGGCGCCGCGCTTGCGATTCAACACTCGGGCGGCAACCTGGTGCCGAATCCCGGACCCCAGTTTTTGCTGGTTGCGACGCTTTCCATCACCACGGGCACGTTGTTTTTGATGTGGCTGGGCGAGCAGATCACCGAGCGCGGCATTGGCAACGGGATCACGATGATCATCGTGGCCGGGATCGTCGCTGGGCTGCCGCGCGCCATCGGCAATACGCTGGAGATGGTGCGCTCGGGCGAGATGAACCCGCTCATCGTTCTGTTGATCGTGGTCGTGGTCGTCTTGGTGACGTTGTTCTGCGTCTTCGTCGAGCGTGCCCTGCGCAAGATTCAAGTGAATTACGCCAAGCGCCAAGTGGGCCGCCGCATGATGCAAGGGCAGTCCACGCATCTGCCTTTCAAGCTCAACATGGCGGGCGTCATTCCGCCCATTTTTGCCTCGAGCTTGTTGGTGTTTCCCGCCACCATCGCGCAATTCTTCGGCAACACGCCCAATCCCAACGCGTGGCAGCGCGGCTTGCAGCAAGTGGCGGCGACATTGAACTACGGGCAACCCTTGCACGTACTGCTGTATGCCGTACTCATCGTCGGCTTCGCATTTTTCTATGTGGCGCTGGTGTATGACGCACGTGATACGGCGGAAAATCTGAAGAAGGCGGGTGCGTTCATCCCCGGCATCCGGCCTGGATTACAAACCGGTGAATATCTCGACAAGGTGCTGTCGCGTCTGACGCTGTGGGGCGGCTTGTACATCATGTCCGTTTGCCTGCTTCCCGAGATCATTCGCATGGTGAATCCGAGTATTCCTTTTCAGTTTGGCGGCACATCGCTCCTCATCATCGTGGTAGGCGTCATGGATTTCATTGCGCAGTTGCATTCCCACTCGATGTCGCATCAATACGAGGGGCTCATGAAAAAGGCCAGCCTGCGCGGCATCGGGACCAGGAAGTAGCGCGCGGAAAAGTCGCGGCGCTACGGAATATCGGGAGCAAACATGAAGGTTCGACCATCGGTCAAGAAAATCTGTAAGAACTGCAAGGTGGTGCGCCGGCGTGGCGTGGTCTACGTCATTTGCACGGATCCGCGCCATAAGCAGCGTCAAGGTTGAGCGCTGCGCGCGGCCTATTGAACCGCAGGTGGATTGAACGGTAGCCGAGGTGCCGATATACTGGCGTGCTTTTTTGACGCCGTTCGCGGCAGTATCGACTGCCCGCATCATTACTTAATTCGAGGGATTCATGGCGCGTATCGCCGGCATCAACATACCGATGAACAAGCACGTTCTCATCGGCCTGACTCACATTTATGGCATCGGCAAATCGCGGGCCGCCGCAATTTGCGGCGCATCGGGCGTCAAACCGCAGGTGAAAGTCAAAGATCTGACCGATGCGGAAGTGGCGTCGCTACGCTCGCAAGTGGCGAAGTTCGCGGTCGAGGGCGACCTGCGGCGCGAAGTGTCGATGAACATCAAGCGCTTGATGGATCTTGGTTGCTATCGCGGCATTCGGCATCGCAAAGGGCTTCCTTTGCGCGGCCAACGCACCCGCACCAATGCCCGCACGCGAAAGGGCCCGCGCAAGCAGGCCGTCAAAATGAACGCGCCTCCGGGCAAGGTGTAACAGGTAACTCATGGCCGATAACAAGCAAGCCAATCCTCAGACGGGCGCTCAAGGTGGGAAGCCCGCTCGTAAAAAGACGCGCAAGAACGTGCTCGATGCCATCGCTCACGTGCATGCCTCCTTCAACAACACCATCATCACCATCACGGATCGCCAAGGCAACACGTTGTCTTGGGCGACATCGGGAGGCTGTGGATTTCGTGGGTCGCGCAAGTCGACGCCTTTTGCCGCACAAGTGGCGGCCGAGCGTGCGGGCACTGCGGCGCAGGAGCACGGAGTCAAGAACGTCGAAGTGCGCGTCATGGGCCCCGGCCCGGGGCGTGAGTCTGCGGTACGTGCTTTGAATGGCTGTGGCTTGAAAATCACCAACATCGAAGATGTCACGCCGATTCCTCACAACGGGTGCCGCCCTCCAAAGAAGCGCCGCGTCTAGCGCCTACGCGCTGCGCATGCCTCACAGGTTTTCCTAACACAGGTTTTCAATGGCAAAGTATCTCGGTCCCAAGTGCAAGCTATCCCGCCGCGAGGGCACTGATCTTTTCTTGAAGAGCGGCATCAAGCCGCTCGAGTCGAAATGCAAGCTCGAGACACCGCCCGGCGGCGTGAAGAGCGAGCGCAAGCAGCGTTTGTCCGAATATGGCTTGCAGCTGCGCGAGAAGCAAAAGCTTCGTCGTATGTACGGCGTGCTCGAGCGGCAGTTTCGAAATTATTATCAAAAGGCGGCGGGCCGGCCCGGCGCAACCGGCGAAACTCTCTTGAAAATGCTCGAGTGCCGCCTAGATAACGTGGTGTATCGCATGGGTTTCGCCACGACCCGAGCCGAGGCTCGTCAGCTCGTCAGTCACAAGGCGGTGACGGTCAACGACAAGCTCGTCAACATCGCCTCATTTCAGTGCAAAGCCGGGGATGCGGTGCAGATTCGCGAAAAGGCGAAGCAGCAAACGCGAATCCAGTCGGCCCTCGCCATCGCCGCACAAGTGGGCTTTCCTGACTGGGTCGAGGTGGACGACAAGAAGTTGTCGGGCGTTTTCAAGTCGGTGCCCGACCGGCAAGACATCTTGCCCGATATCAACGAAAGCCTCGTGGTCGAGTTGTACTCCAAGTAATTTTCTCGCCGGCGCGCGTCGCTCCGGCCTTGTCTCGAGAGGTCATATGCAGGGTTCAATCAGCGAATTTTTGAAGCCGCGCGTCGTCAAGGTACAGCCCGTATCGCCACGTCATGCGCGCATCGTCATCGAGCCGTTCGAGCGCGGTTTTGGCCACACGCTGGGCAACGCGCTACGGCGCGTCTTGTTGTCCTCGCTGCCGGGCGCCGCCATCACCGAGATCGAAATCGACGGAGTGTTGCACGAATACACCGCGATCGAGGGCGTGCAGGAAGACGTGGTCGATGTGCTCCTCAATCTCAAGGCGGTGGCCATTCGCATGCACTCACGCGACGTGGCGGAAGTGCGGTTGCAAAAGAAAGGGCCAGGGCCCGTTACCGCGGGAGACATCGCGGGCGACCATGATCTGGAGATTTTGAATCCGGATCTCGTCATTGCAAACTTGACCAAGGCGGGTGAGCTCAGCATGTCGCTGAAGGTCGAGCGGGGCCGCGGCTATCGTCCCGCGCTGCAGCGTGCAGGCTTCGAGGAACAGTCGCGCCCCATCGGCCGCTTGCAGCTCGATGCATCGTTCAGCCCGGTGCGAAAAGTGACCTACAACGTCGAAAGCGCCCGCGTCGAACAGCGCACTGATCTCGACAAGCTCATTCTCGATATCGAGACCAATGGCACCATCGATCCAGAGGAAGCCATTCGGCGCGCCGGCGGAATTTTGAAAGATCAGCTTTCCGTATTCGTCGATTTGCAGGGCCAGGATGAAGCCATCTCGAAATCGACCGAGACTCAGTTCGATCCCATTTTGTTGCGCCCGGTCGATGAGCTCGAGCTCACCGTGCGCAGCGCAAACTGCCTCAAGGCGGAGAACATCCACTACATCGGCGATCTGGTGCAACGCACGGAGGTCGAGTTATTGCGCACGCCGAACCTGGGCAAAAAGTCTCTGACCGAAATCAAGGAGGTTTTGGAGAGCCACGGCCTGACGCTCGGCATGCGTGTTGACAACTGGCCCCCGCCCGGGTTGAAGCGCGACGACGATCGCGACGGCATCTGAACGGAATTTGACCTCATGCGTCATCGCAACGTCGGCCGGCAACTGTCGCGCAACACCGCCCATCGGCACTCCATGCTGCGCAACATGGCGGCATCGCTCTTGCGGCACGAGACCATTCGAACGACCGTGCCGAAGGCCAAGGAGCTGCGCCGGGTCGTCGAGCCGTTGATCACTTTGGCCAAGGCCGATTCGCTCGCGAAACGGCGTCTTGCGTATGCGCGCCTGCGCGATGCGGACGTGGTGGAAAAGCTATTTGGTGATCTGGGGCCGCGCTTCAAAACGCGCGCTGGCGGCTACACCCGCATTCTGCGCATGGAGGCGCGCCCGGGCGACTCGGCCGATATGGCGCTGGTGTCGCTCGTCGACCAAGCTCGGGCGCAAACCTCTAATGAATCGCCGGCCACGGGCGCCAAGAAAACTCGTGTCAAGAAAAGCAAGGGCGGCGAAGAATCGCCGGTCTCCGAGGCCGCGGCTCCGGCAAAGCCCAAACGTAGGCGCGCGGCGGCCGCTTAGCCGCGCCGGGATCATTCAGGGAGCCGGGACACGTGGGACTCGCGACTGAGTTCAAAGAATTTGCCATGAAGGGCAATGTTGTCGACATGGCGGTCGGCGTCATCGTCGGGGCGGCTTTCGGCAAAATCGTGTCATCTCTGGTTGCCGACGTCATTACCCCATTTCTCGGAAAGCTCATTGGCGGCGTCAATTTCTCCGACCTCGCGGTGAGTCTGGGCAGCGATCCAAAAGGCGCGCCGGTGCTGGTGAAATATGGCGTGTTCCTGCAATCGATTTTTGATTTTTTCATCATTGCATTCGTATTGTTTCTCGCGCTGCGCGGTCTCAATCGCCTTAAAAAGCCTGCGCCGGCACCTCCGGAAGCGGCGCCGGCCGTCCCCCGTCAGGAATTATTGCTGGAAGAAATTCGAGACGCATTGCGCAGGCAGCGCTAAAGAAGGCTGCCGCTGCTGAAGCGGCGGGCGCTGAGAGAAGAGACGGGCGCTAGGAAGGCAATTCATGCCTTCGCTTGAAATTTCTGCCGGAGGTCAGGCGGCTCGCGCGAATGCATCGCGCGTGAGATTTTCTGGCCCTTCGTTCGAAGCTGCGACATTGTCTTCGATCCGAATGCCTCCGAAGGGTCGCAGCGCGTCGACGATGTCCCAATCGATGAGTCGACGGCGCTCATCCGCATGCGCTTGACGCAACAGCGAATCAATCCAATAAATGCCGGGCTCGATGGTGACCACGACACCCGGTTCGAGAATGCGCGTCAAGCGCAAGTAAGGATGTCCGGCGGGCCGTTCTCGCTCGGCGCCTCGCGCATCGTTCATGACGCCTCCCACATCGTGCACTTGCAGTCCGATCAAATGGCCGATGCCATGCGGAAAAAATACGCTGGTCAGCCCGCTCTCGAGCGCTTCCTGCCCGCCGAGCTCGATCACACCCGCCGCGTGCAAGACATCGCCGAGGGCGCGGTGCGCGCTCAAGTGCACGTCGCGAAAATCCTGGCCGCATTGCACTTCGGCGCATAGTGCCTGCTGCGCGCGTTCCATGCCGGCGAGCAAATCTGCGAACCGGCCCGGCGCGCCCGCGTAAGTGCGCGTCACGTCGCTGGCATAACCTCGATACTGCGCCCCGGCGTCGATGAGAAATGAGCGCATATCGGCTGGCGCCACGCGCTGCAGATGCTGGTAGTGCAACACGGCGGCGTTCTCGTTGTATGCCACGATATTGTTGTAAGGCATCTCCTCTTCGCGTTGCATGCAGGCTTGCAGATAGCGCATGTGCGCATCGTATTCTGAAGCCCCCGCGCGAAATGCAGCGAGCGCTGCACGGTGGCCGCGCGCCGCGAGATCGTTTGCGAGCCGCATGCATTCCAGCTCATAGGCCGTCTTCACCGCACGGTTGAAGTGCAATTTCGCCAGCAATGCCGGAGGGTTCAAGCTGGCCGCATCGGCTGAGGGGAATGCCGCAGCCGAGCCGATGAGCGCTGCGCGCGGGAGGTCTTGCCAAAATTGCGCTGCTTGCCCAGCGTTCGCTATGGGGACGACGTCCACCGCGGCCGTCCAGGGTTCGTTCGGCACATCGAGCGGTTTGTGCCAATAGTCGTCTTGGCGGTGAAACAGCAAACGCGGTTTCGAGCTCGGAGTGAAGATGAGCACGCTGCCGGGATTGTCGGTGACCGGCACCCAATGCTTGAAATGCGGATTGACCTTGTAGGGCAGCGACTGATCGTCGAGAAACTGAACCGGCGGCTCTCCCGAATGCACCACCAAATGCTCGAAGCCGGACTCGGACAACGCCTCACTCGCCCGGGCAGCGAGCGTTTTCAAATGGGCAGGATAAAGATCATCCGGCGCTTGCTCGTGCACGTGAGCTAACCCAAATTCGAACGTGGTGCGTTTAAGCTGCGCGAGACCGCGCGTACGTGCCCGAAAGTCATAGGAAATTTTACCAAAACCTTCTAAGATTGCCCGGCGTATTCGTAGTCACGGACCGCGAAGCTTTCAATCCCGCATTTTAATTTTTCTGGGGTATCGATTAATGAAGATCAAATTTGCATTGGGTGCGCTAGCCGCCATGTTGATTTTGGGCGCCTGCGCCAAGACCGAAGCGCCGCCGCCGCCTGCGACGGACACCACTGCGCCCGCGACGACCGCGCCTTCGGATTCCGCGATGGCACCTGCCGCGGATTCCGCCGCGTCATCGGCTGCTGCCGCCAATTCGGCTGCCGATGCGGCCAAGAGCTCGGCCGATTCCGCCAAGGACGCTGCGGCCGCCACGCAGAATCCGCCGCCCGCGGATTCGACCAAGCCTTAAGCTCGCCGCCATTGAATGCATCCGTGCCCGCCGGCGGCTCGCCGGTGGGTACGGCATGCAGAATGGGGAGTCGTCGTGCTCGTTTCCATTCGCGACTGCAGACAGCGGCCCGAGGACCGTCGCTGGATCGAACGGGCTTATGACGAATATCTCGAGGATCTCGCACAACTCAACACGGGTGTGTTCCCAGTCCTCATCGACGACTCGCCGCGCAAACAAGAAATCTTCGTCCACTGGTTCGCGAACGAGGCGGCGCATCCGCTCATCGTCTTGAAGGGCAGCGAGCCCGTGGGCTTCGCGCTCGTGACTCGGCCGAGACGCGCGTCGGGCACGACAAGCGCCGTACGTTCATCGGAGTCGCAGCGAACTGCGGATTCGAGCACGCATCAGCCTGCGGAATTTTCCGCGACGGCGCGCCCCGCGGATTTTTTGCTGTCGGAGTTTTTCATCTCCAAGCCTTTCCGCCGCATCGGCATCGGCCGGAATGCCGCCACCTTGATTTTCGATCGCTTTGCCGGCGAGTGGGAAATTGTCGAATACGAGCGCAACCCCAGCGCCGTGGCTTTCTGGCGCGGCGTGCTGAGATCGTACGCGGGCGCAAAGTTCGAGGAGAGGGTTCGCCACGGCGAAGTCCGTCAGCGATTCAGCTCGAAGACGGCCTCGCTTCGTAAGCCCTTTTGATATTTTCTCCCCGTCGAAATCGTCCGTCCACACGCGGAGGACGCAGCGTCTCGGCGCGCCGCATTTTGTAGACATTCTGTCAAACGAGCGCTCAAGTTTTCCCGGGATATGCCGATGGCCAGAGGCAATCCCTTTGACTCGACTCCATTGACCTTATGAGCTCAGGCTCGCCGCAGGCCAGAGAAAACACGACAGCCTCCGCGGGACTCGAATTCTTGCGCGAGCTGTCGGTCGAGCTGGCAGCGGGGAAGGTCGACTTGCCTTCGTTTCCTGAAGTCGCAGTGCGCGTACGGCGTGTGCTTTCCGATGATCGCTCCACCGTCGACCAGGTCGTTCGCATCGTGGGCTCCGAGCCTGCGCTCGCGGCGCGACTTTTGAAAATGGCGAACTCGGTGGCATTGAATCGATCGGGCAAGCGCGTCACCGAATTGCGTACGGCAGTCAATCGCATGGGCCACAACATGGTGCGCAGCGCGGCGGTGTCGTTCGCCATGGCGCAAATTCGCGGCGCAAGCAAACTGGTCGGACTGGAAAAATTTCTCGGCGATTTGTGGGAACGCAGCACGCACGTCGCAGCGGTCTCTTTCCTGCTTGCATCGCGCGTGACGCGACTGAATGCCGATGAGGCCATGCTGACCGGACTGTTACATGGCATTGGCAAACTCTATATCGTGACTCGTGCAGAGCGCCACCCCATGCTTTTTCTCGAGCCGAACTCGCTCAATGACATCATCGGCCACTGGCACGCCGCCATCGGTAAGGCGATCTTGGAAAGCTGGGAGTTCGATCAAGTCATGTGCGACGCCGTCGCGCGGCAGGATGAAGTCGATGCCGTGGAGGATGCCGAGATGACGCTGGCCGACGTGATCCATGTCGCCATCATGCTGGTGTCGCTCGCCGCCGATGCCGCTGCGTTGGAGGCCGCATTGCAGTGTTCGGCTGCGGCAAAGCGGCTGCGAATCGATGCGGTGAAAAGCGCCGCGATTTTAAGTGAATCCGCCAGTGAGATCGCATCTTTGCGGCAGGCATTGACCGCCTGAAACCGTTTTGGGCGGAGATTGCCGCGCCGCCGGGCGCGCCGTGCACTGCTCCCCCTGCGTGCTTGCCTTCACAAAATGCGAACTACCGCGTCGTCACCCGGCAACAGTACGGACCCTCGAGCGCTGGCAGTGGTGCCGAACGTGCGCTGCCGCACGTAGTCTTCGCGCCTCCGAGGTTTAGATTGAGCTCGTGTCAGCTCTCAGCACGCCACTGCAAGATTTCATGCGCACAAAATCGCGGGTGCTCGCGTCGTGCGCGATGGCGTCGATCTTGTATCCGGTCGCAGCGTGGTACATCGCTCGTTGGATACCCGTCTCATTCGTCGTGTGTCTGGGCGCGCTCGTGGCAGCGCGCCTTGCGATCGGGCTCACGGAAGCAAGTCTCGAGGATTTGCATTGGCGCTTGTTCGTGCGCCGCGCCGCGGTGCAACGCGCAGTGGACTATTTCCGCTTACATCGCTTTCCCGCCCGGCGCTATCGACACCACGATTTGTCCACCTATTTACTGCGACTTCACGAGGATACCTCGCAAGCGGCCGAGCTGCGGGTTGCGGCGCGGCGGCTTGAAGATATGTTGGTGAGCTGCAAGACGGCCGGCGCGAAATGCGAGCGGCGCACCTGGATGATCATGTGCGACGCGTTTGAGATTCATTCGCCCGAGGCCCTTGCGCCAGCCATCGTGCTGCCCAAGCGCGGCGTGCGAACGTTCGCCGCTCCGCCCCATGCCGCGGTTTGAACCGCGGCCGCTCGATTCTGTGCAATCCGCCTAGCCTTTTCCCGCTCCCATGGTTTGCACGATGGCGTCGGCCAAGTGGTGCACATTGGATGGCGTGACCCCTGCAAGATTCATGCGGCTATCGGTCGTCATGTAGACATGATCCCGCTCGCGCAGCTGCGCAACTTGCGCAGCGCTCGCACCCAAGAGCGAGAACATGCCGTGCTGCACCCCGATGAAATCGAAAGCGCTCGAGCGCGTGCGCGAGCGCAGCTCGTCCGCAAGAAGAGCGCGCATGTCGCGAATGCGCGTGGCCATCTGGCTCAATTCCTCGATCCAAGCGGTGCGTTGCGCGGGGTCGGCGAGAACGTGCGCGACAATCGCGGCGCCATGATCCGGCGGCATGGAGTAGATGCCGCGCGCCGTCTGTATGAGTTGCGAGCGAATGGCGTCGGCAACGCGCGGGGTTTCACTGACCGTGACGAGCGCACCGACGCGCTCGCGATACAAGCCGAAGTTCTTCGAATGCGAGACCGCGATGAGCACCTCCGGCAATTCGCGGGCAAGCAACCGCGCGCCGTAGGCGTCGGCTTCCAGGCTTTCGCCGAATCCTTGATACGCCAGATCGACGAAGGGCAGCGCGCCGCTTCCCTGCAGCACTCGCAGCACCTCATCCCATTGCGCATCACTGAGATCCGCGCCGGTCGGGTTGTGGCAACTGGCTTGCAACAGCACGACCTCCCCGGCAGGCACTGCTTGCAACTGCGCCAGCATGGCATCGAAATCCACGCGCGCCGCCTGCGTATCGTAGTAGCGGTACCGTTGCAAAGCCAAACCGCTGCCCGACAAGAGCGGGATGTGGTTGCTCCAAGTCGGTTCGCTCACATGCACGCGCGTCGATGGTGAGGCCAGGCGCAGAAGCTCGGCGCCGACTCGCAACGCGCCGCAGCCTCCCGGCGTTTGCAGAGTGCACACTCGATTGGCGCGCAGCGCCGGATGATCCGCGCCGAGCACCAACTCGCTCACCAGTGTGTTGTACTCGGGCCGGCCCGCCGGCCCCACATAAGATTTACTGTCCTGAGCCGCCAGCACTTGCGCTTCGGCATGACGAACGCTGCGCAAGACTGGAGTGTGTCCTTGCGCGTCGCGAAAAACGCCGACCCCCAGATCGACCTTGTGCTTGGACGGATCTGCACGGAATTTCACCATCAAGCCCAGGATGGAATCAGCGGTCAGCAGCTGAAGACCAGTGAAAATGCCGCGCCGTGTCTCAAGCACGCTTGCGCACCGGAAAAGGTTCGGCCTCGCCGCGGGCTCGCGCGAGAGTCGCGCGCAAGTACCGGCCGGTGTGTGAGGCCGGATTGGCCGCGATTTCCTCGGGGGTGCCCGTCGCAATAATGCGGCCGCCATCCACGCCGCCCTCGGGCCCCAGGTCGATGACCCAATCCGCGGTCTTGATCACGTCCAAGTTGTGCTCGATGACGATCAAGGTGTTGCCCTCATCGCGCAGCCGCTGCAGAACTTTGAGAAGCTGCTGAATGTCGGTGAAATGCAGACCGGTGGTCGGTTCATCGAGAATATACAGCGTGCGGCCAGTGGCGCGTTTCGAAAGCTCCTTGGCCAGCTTGACGCGCTGCGCCTCGCCGCCTGAAAGAGTGGTCGCGCTTTGTCCGAGCCGCACATACGAAAGACCGACATCCGAGAGAGTCTTGAGCTTGGGTGCAACGGTCGGCACCGCTTCGAAGAACGGCAACGCTTCTTCCACGGTCATGTTCAGCACTTCGAAAATATTGAGTCCTTTGAAGCGGATCTCGAGGGTCTCGCGGTTGTAACGCCGGCCCTTGCACACATCGCAAGGCACATAGACGTCGGCGAGAAAGTGCATCTCCACCTGGATGACGCCGTCACCCTGGCATGCTTCACAGCGCCCGCCTTTGACGTTGAAGCTGAAGCGTCCCGCGCCATAGCCGCGCGCTCGTGCTTCGGGAACCGCCGCAAACATTTCGCGGATCGGCGCGAACAAACCGGTGTAGGTCGCGGGATTGGAGCGCGGCGTGCGGCCGATGGGGCTTTGATCGATATCGATCACACGATCGATGGCATCCAGTCCGGTGATGCGCTCGAAGGGCGCGTTGCCTGGCTGCGCACGGTTCAACTGAGTTGCAATCGCGCGAAACAATGTGTCATTGACCAAAGTGGACTTTCCGGAACCCGACACGCCCGTGACGCAGGTCAGTGCTCCGAGAGGAAATTCCGCGGTGACGTTACGTAAGTTGTTCGCACTCGCGCCAATCACGCGCAAACCACGCGATACATCGACCGGGCGCCGCTTCGCGGGCACTTCGATGCGGCGATCACCATTCAAGAATTGACCGGTGATCGAGCGCGGGTTCGCCGCCACCTCGGCGGGCGTGCCCTGCGCAATGACTTCGCCGCCGTGCACTCCCGCGCCCGGTCCTAAATCGACGACGTGATCGGCTTGCCGAATGGCGTCCTCGTCATGCTCCACCACGATGACGGTGTTCCCCAAGTTGCGCAACCGCACCAGCGTGTCGAGGAGCCGCTGATTGTCGCGCTGATGCAAGCCGATGGAAGGCTCATCCAGAATGTACATGACTCCGACGAGGCCGGAGCCGATTTGACTTGCGAGGCGAATTCGCTGCGATTCGCCGCCCGACAACGTCTCGGCGCTCCGGTCCAAAGTGAGATAGCGAAGGCCCACGTTCGCCAGAAATCCGAGCCGGCTTTGAATCTCCGCGATGACTTTGGAGGCAATTTCGCCGCGCCACCCGGGCAATTCGAGTCCGCCGAACCAGGCGGCCGCGTGCGCCACGGAAAATGCCGAAACCTGCGGCACGGTGAGATCACCCACGAATACATTGCGCGCCGCCTCGTTGAGACGCGATCCCAGACATTCCGGGCAGGCGCGGACGCCGCGATACTTTCCGAGCTCTTCGCGCACCGCAGCAGACTCGGTTTCTTCGTAGCGCCGCTCGAGATTGCGGACAATGCCCTCGAACGCGTGACGCTTGCGCACCGTGCTGCCCTTGCCGTCGAGATACTTGAACTCGATTTCCTCGCCGGCGCTGCCATACAGAATGACCCGCTGAGCGCGCTCCGAGAGAGTCTCGAATGGCGCCTCGATGTCGAAGCCGTAGTGCTTGGCAAGCGA
This sequence comes from uncultured Steroidobacteraceae bacterium, assembly GCA_964247385.1. Classification (GTDB taxonomy): domain Bacteria; phylum Pseudomonadota; class Gammaproteobacteria; order Steroidobacterales; family Steroidobacteraceae; genus TMP-86. The sequence continues at coordinate 36,088 of CAXTUB010000014.1, forward strand.
CTGGATGAGCTGGAAGTAATAGGTGCTGCGCCGGTCCCAGCCGCGCACCGCGCCGCCCGCAAGCGACAACTCCGCGTTACCGATGATTTTCTCGGGATCGAAAAATTCTTGCGTGCCGAGGCCGTCGCAACTCGGACACGCGCCGGCGGGACTGTTGAATGAGAAGAGACGCGGCGTCAGCTCGCCGATCGAAAAGTTGCAAATCGGACAGGCAAACTTATTGGAGAAGATGCGCTCTTCGCCCTGCCCCTGAAGCGGGGCGAGGCGGGCGACGCCATTGCCAAGCTTGAGCGCAGTCTCGAATGACTCGGCCAGGCGCTGAGCGATGTCGGCGCGCACCTTGAAGCGGTCGATGACGGCCTCGATGGTGTGCTTGCGCCTCTTGTCGAGAGCCGGTGCCGCGTCGAGCTCGACGACTTTGTCATCGATCCGCGCCCGCACGAAGCCCCGCGACTGCAGGTCGCGCAGCACATCGCCATGCTCGCCTTTGCGGTCTACCACGACCGGCGCGAGCAACATGAGCGCGGACTCTTCCTTCAAGGCTAGCGTCGCATCGACCATTTGGCTCACCGTTTGTGCGGTCAAGTCGCTGCCGTGCGTCGGACAGCGCGGCTGACCTGCGCGAGCGAACAGCAGCCGCAGATAATCATGAATCTCGGTCACGGTGCCCACGGTCGAGCGCGGATTGTGCGAAGTCGCCTTCTGCTCGATGGAGATTGCGGGCGACAGGCCCTCGATGGAATCGACATCGGGCTTTTCCATCATGGAGAGAAACTGCCGCGCATAGGCCGACAGTGATTCCACGTAGCGGCGCTGGCCTTCGGCATAAATGGTATCGAATGCAAGCGAGGATTTGCCCGAGCCGGACGGCCCGGTGAACACGATCAGCCGGTCGCGCGGCAACTCGAGATCGAAATTCTTGAGGTTGTGCGTGCGCGCGCCGCGAATGCGTATGCTCTGCATGGAATTAGGAATTCTGCATGGGTACGCGAGTTATGATACCCGCCCACACGAAGTGCAATGTCCGCCAGCGTAGAAATTCCCGCCCAGCTCCGAATGAGCGCGCACGAGCGCCGCGCCACCGCCGCTCTGACCGGCATTTACGCGACTCGCATTCTCGGGTTGTTCTTGCTGCTGCCCGTTCTCGATCTCTACGTGCGTTCGCTTCCCGGAGGGTCGCAACAGTGGGCAGGGCTCGCCGTGGGCGCGTACGCGCTCGCGCAAGGCCTATTGCAGATACCGGCGGGCCGATTATCGGATCGCATCGGCCGCCGGCCCGTCATTCTCGGCGGTCTCGCGTTGTTCGTGTTGGGCTCGCTACTTGGCGCCGCTGCGCACAGCGTTGCGGCCGTCGTGGCAGCGCGCCTTCTACAGGGCGCCGGTGCGATTTCATCGGCGGTCACGGCGCTCCTCGCCGATGTCACCCGGCCGACGGTGCGCACACGCGCCATGGCCATCATCGGCATCAGCATCGGGCTGTGCTTCGTGGTCTCCCTGCTTGCCGGGCCGCCGCTCGATGGCGCTTTCGGCGTCCAGGGAATTTTCATGAGCATGGCATTGCTCGGTGTAGCCGCGGCGTTCTCACTTTGGTGGGTGCCCGTGCAACCTTTGTCCAATCGCGGCGCGGGCACGCCGTTATTGCACGCCTCGCTCTGGCGCGCCCCGTTGCTGCAGACCTACATCGGTATATTCAGCGTGCATTTCTCACTCACTTCCATCTTCATTGTGGTGCCGCAGATTCTGCGCGATGAGCTTGCACTACCGCTTCCGTTGCATTGGCGCGTGTATGCCATCGTGTTTGCCGCCTCTCTCCTCATTACGGTTCCTCTATTGCGCGGGTTCGAGCGGTCGAGTGCACCGGAACGCATCACGCGCATGGGCATTGCCATGCTCGCGGCGGCGCTGATCGTGCTCGCGATCGTTCCGGAGCGCGCCTACGCGGCGGTTGCGAGTCTGGTGGGTTTTTTCGGGGCGTTCAATTTTCTCGAGGCGCAGCTGCCCGCGCGGCTGTCGCTGGTAGCGCCGGCTGAATCGCGCGGCTCTGCCATGGGAATTTTTGCAACCGCGCAATTCATCGGGGCGGGGGTGGGCGGCGCGGCAGCCGGTCTCATCGTCAACTCCCGCGCCGGTGTGCATGGCGTGTTTGGCATTGCCGCCTTGGTGGTATGCGGCTGGCTCGCAAGCTTTCATTATCTGCAGAAACGCGCCGAATAGTCGCGCGGTGCGCTCGCCGCTGCGGTGTACAATTCAAACGCAAACCTCGGCAGGAGTTTCCCATGGCTCGCGGCGTCAACAAGGTCATTCTCGTAGGCAATCTCGGCGGAGATCCGGAAACTCGTTCCATGCCGAGCGGCACGTCCGTCACCAATATCCGCATCGCCACCAGCGAATCGTGGAAGGACAAGGCGTCCGGCGCCCAGCAGGAACGCACCGAGTGGCACAGCATCGCGCTGTTCGGCCGGCTCGGCGAAGTTGCCGCGGAATATTTGCGCAAAGGCTCGCAGGTGTTCATCGAAGGAAAGTTGCGCACGCGCAAGTGGCAGGACAAGCAAGGCAACGACCGCTACACCACGGAAATCATCGCCGACAATATGCAAATGCTTGGCGGCCGCGGTGGCGGCGGCGGCATGGGGGGTGGCATGGGCTCGGAGCGCGGGGGCGGTGCCCAATCTGCACCGCGCGATGAATACGATCAAGCGCCGGTGTCTGCCGGCGGAAAAGACGAATTTGACGACGACATTCCGTTTTAGCAGCCCATCCGGCGGCTTTTAGGCTTCAATCGTCGGCAATTTCCTCACCGGGGAATAGCGCATCGTTAAATCCGAATTGCGCTAAGTCGCGAATGCGCCGAGGGTATAAAATGCCATCGAGATGATCGACTTCGTGTTGCACGACTCGGGCGTGAAAATTGACCGCTTCTCTACGAATTGGCTTGCCGTTCTCATCAAACCCGGAATAGGCCAGCCCGCGGTGACGAGGCACGATGCCGCGCATTCCAGGCACCGAAAGGCATCCCTCCCAGCCGTCGACCAGCTCTTCGCTGAAACCCGACAGCTCGGGATTGACGAGCACGGTGAAGGGCACTTCCTCGGCTTGCGGATAGCGCGGGTTGGAGCCGACCCCGAAAATGACCACGCGCCAGGGCACGCCGATTTGCGGCGCGGCCAAGCCGGCGCCGTTCAAGTGCTGCATGGTGTCTTTCATATCCGTGAGAAGCGCGGCAAGCTCGGGTGTGCCGAACGCCTCGACCGGGCGCGATATGCCGAGCAGGCGCGCATCGCCCATCTTTAAGACTTCTCTGACTGCCATATCCGCTTCCGCTCGCTCGATGCCTCAGCGTCTATATATCAAAACTTTCGGTTGTCAGATGAATGAATACGATTCGAGCAAGATGCTCGACGTGCTCGCGCAAGCTGAAGGGCTGGAGGCCGTTGCAAATGCTGACGAGGCTGACGTGCTGCTGGTCAACACTTGCTCCATCCGGGAGAAGGCACAGGAGAAGGTGTTTTCACTTCTGGGCGAGTGGCGCGCGCTCAAGGCGCAGCGCCCGCACGTCATCATCGGCGTGGGCGGATGCGTCGCATCGCAAGAAGGAGCGGGCATCACCACGCGCGCACCGTTTGTCGATCTCGTATTCGGTCCTCAAACCCTGCATCGCCTGCCGGCGATGTTGCAAGCCGTGCGCGCCGGAGGCAGGCCGCAGATCGACGTCAGTTTTCCGGAAATCGAAAAGTTCGATGCGCTGCCCCGGCCACGCAGCTCCAAGGTGACGCAGTTCATTTCCATCATGGAGGGCTGCAGCAAGTATTGCAGTTTCTGCGTGGTGCCGTACACCCGCGGCGAGGAGGTGAGCCGGCCGCTCGAAGATGTGGTTGCCGAGGCTCGAGCGTATGCCGATGGGGGCGCGCGCGAGTTGACATTGCTCGGCCAGAACGTCAATGCCTATGCAGGCCGAATGGCGGGCGGCGCCGTCGCGGATCTCGCGGTGCTCGTTCACGCGATCGCACGCATCGAAGCCATTGAGCGCATCCGGTTCACCACGTCGCACCCGCTCGACTTCAGCGCAAGTCTCATCGAAGCGTTTGCGACGCAGCCGAAGCTTGCGAATTTTTTGCATTTGCCCGTGCAAAGCGGCTCCGATCGGGTGCTTGCGCGCATGAAGCGGGGCTATACCGTGCTCGAGTTCAAGCAGAAAATTCGTGCGCTCAAGGCCGTTCGTCCCGACATCGACGTGTCCTCCGACTTCATCGTGGGGTTTCCCGGCGAGACGGAAGAGGATTTCGCGGCGACGCTCAAGCTCGTGCGCGAAGTAGGTTTCGATCAGTCATTCTCTTTCTTGTACAGCCCCCGGCCCGGCACACCCGCGGCTTCGCTTCCGGACGAAGTGCCCGCACAAATACGGCATCGCCGCTTGAGCGAATTGCAGTCCCTGCTGTCGATGCAGGCCGCATCCATTTCACGGCGAATGGTGGGCAGCCGGCAGCGGGTGCTCGTCGAACGGCATGCAAAGCGCAATCCGCTGGAGCTTGCCGGCCGCACTGAAAACAATCGTTGGGTGAATTTCGCCGGGCCGCGCGATTTGATCGGGCAGTTTGCCGATGTGCTGATCGTCGACACGCGCGCCAATTCCCTGCGCGGCCGCTGGCCGGGCTCGCAGCTCGAGTCCGAGTGCGCTTGAGCGCGGAAACGACAACCCGAGACGTCGTGCTCGAGCCGCCGGAGAATGCGCGGCTCAACCGACTATGCGGCCCGCTCGATGAGCATTTGCATTTGATCGAATCGCGCCTGGGTGTCGGCATCAAGCGGCGCGGCAATCGCTTTCAACTGAGTGGCAGCGCTCCCGCCACCCAGCGTTCCGCGCAGTTGCTCAATGACCTGTATTCGCGTTCGCAGCGCGAGGACATCGATTCGCATCAAGTCCACTTGGCCTTGCAAGAGCTCGGCATGGAGCCCGAAGAGCCGCAAGCCGCCCTCAAGGTGCGAACCGCGCGCGGTGAGTTGCGGGCGCGCGGCGCGAATCAGAGCGAGTATTTGCACAATATCCGCACGCACGATCTGACCTTTGGCATCGGGCCCGCCGGCACGGGCAAGACCTACCTCGCGGTCGCGTGCGCCGTCGAGGCCTTGCAGAGCGAGACCGTGCGCCGCATCGTGTTGGTGCGCCCGGCAGTGGAGGCGGGCGAACGTCTCGGCTTTTTGCCCGGTGATTTATCGCAGAAAGTCGATCCGTATCTGCGTCCCATGTATGACGCCTTGTATGAAATGCTGGGCTTCGAACGAGTGGCGCGTCTGATCGAGCGCAACGTCATCGAGGTGGCGCCGCTCGCGTTCATGCGCGGGCGCTCTCTCAATGACTCGTTCGTGATCTTGGACGAAGCGCAAAACAGCACCAACGAGCAGATGAAAATGTTCTTGACGCGCATCGGCTTTGGCTCGAAGGCCGTGGTGACTGGAGATATCACCCAGATCGATTTACCCAACTCGCGCCAATCCGGCTTGCGCAACGTGATCGACATCGTGAGAGGCGTGTCGGGCATCGCGTTTTCCTGGTTCACGTCCCGAGATGTGGTGCGCCATCCGCTCGTGCAGCGCATCGTGCAGGCTTATGAGGCTCATGGAGATGGCGCGCCGGCGCAAGATGTGGGCGAGGTGAGGAGTTGATGCGGGCTTCGATCGATGTCCACGTGCATGCCAGACGGCCTTGGGCGCCTGCGCCCGCACGGCTGCGCGCATGGGCGCTGTCTGCGCTGTCGGCCGAGCCCAGCTCGATGCTATCCATCCGCGTGGTCGGTGCATGCGCCGCGCGGCGCTTGAATGCGCGCTTTCGCGGGCGCGATTACGCGACCAACGTGCTGTCGTTTCCCGGCGCGGGCCTTACCCCCGATGGCACGCGCTGGCTCGGCGATGTCGTGATCTGCGCCCCCGTGGTGGCACGCGAGGCGCGAGCGCAGCGTAAGGACATCCACGCGCATTGGGCGCACATGACGGTGCACGGCGTGCTTCACTTGCTGGGTTTCGACCACTTGAATGAGAGGGACGCGCGACACATGGAAGCGCGTGAGGTGCGCCTGTTGTCGAAGGCCGGGTTTGCGAATCCGTATCGGCCGTGCTCGAAAGCGGCGCTGCGAAAAAAGGCGGCCTGAGTGCCCGAATCGCGCGATACCGGAAGCACCGGCCGTTGGCTGAAGCGAATCACGCAGTCCATGACTGGCGAGGCGCGCGATGTGCCTGAGCTGGTCGAGGACTTGCGCGCGGCGAGTGAGCGCGGCCTGTTCGACGGCGACGCCCAGGTCATGCTCGAAGGCGTGCTGTCGGTGGCTGAAATGCAAGTGCGGGACATCATGGTGCCGCGCTCGCAAATGGTGGTGGTGGCGCGTGACGATTCAGCGGAAGGGGTTTTGCGTACCGTGGTCGAGTCGGGTCATTCGCGCTTTCCCGTGATCGGCGATGACCGCGACAAGGTGGTTGGCGTGTTGCTGGCGAAAGACTTGCTGCGTTTGCAAAGCCCCAACGCCGAGCAGTTCGACATCCGCGAATTCATGCGTCCCGCCACGTTCGTTCCTGAAAGCAAGCGGCTCAACGTATTGCTCAAAGAATTTCGCCGCAGTCACAGCCACATTGCCCTGGTCGCGGACGAATACGGCGGCGTCGCCGGTCTGGTCACCATCGAAGACGTCATCGAACAAATCGTCGGCGACATCGACGATGAGCATGATATCGATGAAGATCAGAATATCCGGCGCGAACGTGAACGCGAATTCAACGTGCGCGCGCTCACGCCCATCGAGGAGTTCAACACCTACTTTGGCACGGCGTTTGCCGATGATGAGTACGATACGATTGGCGGCCTGCTGATGCACGAGTTCGGCCGGCTGCCGCGCCGCGGCGAGGCGATTCAAGTCGGCCAGCTGGATTTCAGGATTCTGCGCGCCGACCGGCGGCGCATCGATTCGCTGCGGGTGACCACGCCGAACGCGCCGAGCCCAGACGCGTCCGTGTAATGCCGTGAGTGAGCCCATCGCGATTCGCGGCGTACACTTCGGCGCAGAGCTTCCCTAGACGCGCGGCGCGCTTCTTTCACACCGTGCAACGATTCTTCAGGCCAGCGGCCGCATTCATTGCGGGCGCTTTGCTCAACCTAGCGTTCGCGCCGTTTGGTCTGTGGCCTCTTGGCTTGGCCGCGCCTGCAGCGTTCTTTCTGCTGCTTCGCAATGTTCCCGCGCGGGGCGCGGCACTGATCGGTGCGGGATTCGGGGCCGGCCTATTCAGCTTCGGCACCTATTGGCTCTACACCAGCATCCATCACTTCGGCGCCGCGCCCATTTGGCTCACGCTCCTATTGCAAGCCGCGCTCGTGGCCATCATGGCGTTTTACTCCGCGGTGCTCGCACTCCTCGCCAATCGCTTTTGGCCGCGCGACGGCGCGGTGCGTCACTGGTTGGTGTTGCCGGGACTCTGGGTATTGCTCGAATGGGTGCGCGGCTGGGCATTGAGCGGCTTTCCATGGCTGAGTCTCGGCTATGCGTTCATCGATGCGCCGCTCGCAGGCTTTGCGCCGTTGCTCGGTGTCTATGGAGTCACTTGGGCGGCGGCCTATGTCGCGGTCTGCATCGCGGTGTTGCTATCGCCGCGACAGGCCGGTTCGCAGCGTGCGCTGGCACTGGGTCTCGCCATCGCTCTGTGCGGATTGCCGGCTGCGTTGCGGCGCGTGGATTTCACGGTGAGCGCAGGTGCGCGCTTCCCCGCCGCCATCGTGCAAGGCGCCATTCCACAAGATGAAAAATGGCTGGACTCGAACCGCGATGCGACATTGATTCGATACGCGCATCTCACGGCCGAGCGCGCATGGGGCGCGCGCTTGATCGTTTGGCCCGAAGCCGCACTCCCTGTGCTCGCCAACGATCTCGGGGATTATTTGGGCGCGCTTGCCGCCGCCGGCCGCAAACATGCGGCGGACTTCGCCATCGGCCTGGTGCGCTACGAGCCGCAAAATGACAGCTATCGCAATGGTCTGCTGGTGCTGAGCGAGGGCGGCGAGGGCTGGTACTACAAGCGGCGCCTGGTGCCGTTCGGCGAATTTTTTCCGGTGCCGGCGTTCGTGCGTTCTTGGATGCGGTTGATGAGCCTTCCGTACACGGACATGACCCCGGGCAGCGAGCGGCAGCCTCTACTGCACGCGGCGGGCCAGCCGCTCGGCGTCACGATTTGCTACGAAGACGCCTACGGCTCGCAACAGCTCGATGTGTTGCGGCAGGCGACCGTGCTCATCAACGTGACCAACAACGCATGGTATGGGGATTCGACCGCGCCTCATCAACATCTGCAGATCTCGCGCATGCGCGCGCTCGAGGCGCAGCGCAATCTCATCCGCAGCGCCAACGATGGAATCAGCGCGCTCATCGATGCGCGCGGGCAGGTAGCCGCCCGACTGCCGCAATTCGTGCCCGGGGTGCTGCGCGTGCAGGTGGAGCCGCGGCGCGGACTCACGCCGTATGCGCGCGCAGGCAATTATCCCGTACTGTGTGCGGCTTCGGCGCTGCTGGCGCTTGCGCTGGCGCTGCGCAGACGGCGCGCGCGGCGCTTGCTGCCGTAATTCGGCACAATGCACAGACTGCCACAGGGAACATACTCGATGCAGGAGCGATACGAACCGCGCGCGGTGGAAGCCGAAGCGCAGGCCTACTGGCGCGATGCCGCGTGCTTCAAGGCAAGCGACGATACCGCACTCGAAAAATATTATTGCCTGTCGATGTTTCCGTACCCGAGCGGCAAGTTGCACATGGGGCACGTGCGCAACTACGCCATCGGCGATGTGCTGTCTCGCTTTGCCCGCATGCATGGCAAGAACGTGCTGCAGCCCATGGGGTGGGATGCGTTCGGTTTGCCGGCCGAGAATGCCGCCATCGCCAACGGCATCGCGCCGGCGCTGTGGACGCGCGCCAACATTGCCGCGATGAAGGAACAACTTCAGGCCCTCGGGTTTGCGCTCGACTGGTCGCGTGAGCTGGCCACGTGCGAGCCGGAATATTACCGCTGGAATCAGTGGTTCTTCCTGCGCATGCTCGAGGCGGGCATTGCGTACAAAAAGAGCGGCGTGGTGAATTGGGATCCAGTGGATCGCACGGTGCTCGCGAACGAGCAAGTCATCGACGGGCGCGGCTGGCGCACCGGCGCCTTGGTCGAGAAGCGCGATATTCCCATGTACTACTTGAATATCACACGCTATGCGCCCGAGCTCCTCGCAGCTCTCGACGCCATGCCCGGTTGGCCCGAGCGCGTGCGCACCATGCAAGCTCACTGGATTGGCCGAAGCGAAGGCGTCAACGTGAGCTTTCCGTACGAGCTTTCAGGTGAGCAGCGCATGCTGCGCGTGTTCACGACGCGCGCCGACACTCTCATGGGCGTGACGTTTTGCGTCGTGGCGCCCGAGCACGTGCTCGCGCTGCATGCGGCCGAGCACGATGCATCGTTGCGCACTTTCATTGCCGAGTGCTCACGCGGCACCGCGACCGAAGCCGAGCTCGCCACACGCGAAAAAGTCGGCAGAGACACGCACCTGACGGTATCGCACCCGCTCACCGGCCAATCCATCCCGGTGTGGGTCGGCAACTACGTGCTCATGAGCTATGGCGAGGGCGCCGTCATGGGCGTGCCGGCGCATGACGAGCGGGATTTCGAGTTCGCGAAGAAATATGGACTGCCCATCAAGCAGGTGATCGACACGGGCCGTGACTACTCGCTGCAGGCATGGCACCCCTGGTATGCCGATCACGGCCGCTGTATTCACTCCGGTCCCTACGATGGGCTCGGGTTCGAAGCCGCGGTGCAAGCGGTGGCGCGCGATCTCACCGCGCTTGGCCTCGGCGAAACGCAAACCACGTGGCGACTGCGCGATTGGGGTATTTCGAGACAGCGTTACTGGGGTTGCCCCATTCCGTTGATTCATTGCGCCGCATGTGGCGATGTGCCGGTGCCGGAGAAGGATTTGCCGGTGATTTTGCCGCCCGATCTGGTGCCCGACGGCAGCGGCAATCCGCTGGCAAAGCTCGAATCGTTCGTGAGCTGCGTATGCCCGCGATGCGGCGCCCCGGCTCGCCGCGAAACCGACACCATGGACACGTTCGTGGATTCGAGTTGGTATTTCTTGCGTTTTGCGAGCAGCGGCGACGAGGCCGCCATGGTGGATGAGCGCTGCGACTATTGGATGCCTGTCGATCAGTACATCGGCGGCATCGAGCATGCCATTTTGCATTTGCTGTACGCGCGCTTTTGGGTGCGCGCCATGCATGATCTCGGTTTGGTCAAGGTGCGCGAGCCGTTCGCGCATTTGTTCACGCAAGGCATGGTCTTGAATGAGGTGTTTTTTCGCAAGCCCGCATCGGGCCGCATCGAATACTTCAATCCTGCCGATGTCACGGTGATGCGTGACGCGAACGGCGCCCGCACGAGCTTCGCGCTGCGAAGCGATGGTCAGCCGGTCGAATCGGGCGGCGTCGTCACCATGTCGAAATCCAAGAACAACGGCGTCGATCCGCAGCGTCTGGTCGATGAATTCGGCGCGGACACGGCGCGCTTGTTCACGCTGTTCGCAGCGCCGCCGGAGCAGACTCTGGAATGGTCCGATGAAGGGGTGCTAGGCGCGTATCGTTTCCTCAAGCGGCTGTGGCGCGCCGTTTACGTACACATCTCGGCGGGATCTTCGCCCGCTCTCGACAAGGCCCGGCTCGATGGAGCGGCTTTCGAGTTGCGCAGACAGGCGCATCAGACCCTGGCCAAGATCACCGATGACATCGGAAGGCGGCGCACGTTCAATACGGCCATCGCAGCGACCATGGAATTACTGAATGCCGTGTCGAAGCTCGACAGCGATGCGCCGCAGGGACGCGCGGTCACGCAGGAGGCGCTGGAGATCGCCGTGATCTGCTTGTCTCCCATGGTGCCGCACATCACACACGCCTTGTGGCGCGCTCTCGGTCACGAGCGCGCGGTGATCGATGAGCCATGGCCGGCGGTCGATGAGTCGGCGCTGGCTTCTGCGACGCTTGAGATCGTCGTGCAGGTGAACGGCAAATTGCGCGGGCGCGTCAACGTGCCGAGCGCGGCCGATGACGAGCAGCTGCGCTCCGCGGCGCTCGCCGACGATGCCGTCAAGAAGTTCATCGCCGCGGCCACCATTCGCAAGGTGATTGTGGTTCCCGGAAAGCTGGTCAACGTGGTGGTGGCGTAATGCCCCGCTCGCGCGGCGGCATCGGAGTGCGCGTCGGGCATGCGGTCTTATGGCTCTTTCTTGCGGAGCTTGCAGGGTGCGGGTTTCGGCTCGCGGGCTCGGAGCCCATGCCGCAGCTGCTGCGCACGCCATATCTCTCCTTGCACGATTCCTACACCGAATTCGCGCGCGCTTTCGAGCAGTCCTTGAAGGACTCCGGCGCCAGGCTGCAACCGAGCGATCGCGGCGCGAGCGCCACGATCGAGGTAACGCGCGACGACGTCGAGCAACGCGTGATCGCGGTGTCGGGCCGCAATATTCCCACCGAATACGAAATCACGTACACGATCACACTCGCCGTGCATGCGGGAGGGCGCGAAGTGCTCAGCCCGCAGACCTTGAGCCTCGAGCGTGACTACAGCTTCGATGAAAACGCGCTGCTCGCCAAAGAGCATGAGGAAGATGTGCTGCGCGCCGACCTGGCGCGGCAGCTCGCGGTGATCGCCACGCGCCGGTTGTCGTCGCTCAAGTAGTGTCGATGTTGCTTGCGCATCGAATCGATCAGAGTCGATTGGGCCGTCTGATGCGCGGCTACGGCCTCGAACTGCAGTGGACGGCGCCGGCGCAGTCCATCCCCGGCTCTTTTTGGGGCGATCCGGAAGCGGGCCTCATCGGCAGCACGGTGCATGCGCGCGCGGATACGCCGCTCCATTCCGTGCTGCATGAGGTGGCGCACTACATCTGCATGGCGCCCGAGCGCAGGGCGCACCTGCATACGAATGCCGAAGGGGATGACGCCGAAGAAGCGGCGGTGTGCTATTTGCAGATTTTACTGGGAGATTGGCTGCTCACAGGCGCCCGCGAGCGACTGTTCAACGACATGGACGCTTGGGGGTATAGCTTTCGGCTCGGCACGGCATCGCGGTGGTTTGCGCAAGATGCCGAAGATGCGAAAGGCTGGCTCATGCAGCGCGGCATCATCGATGCCGACGCTGCGCCCACATTCGCGCTCGCCGGCATGGGACGTGTGTGAGGCCATCGATGCGCCTGTGGCCCTGGGTCAGTTGCCTGGCCATCACCTCCATGAGCGCAGCCATGCTTGGCGGTTGCCTGCGCGCCAGTTTCGCCGTGGTCAATGTGCCTGCCTACTTCGGCGCCTATACACGCACGAAAGACGTGCCGTACGGCGCCGATCCTCAGCAACGGCTAGATGTGTACCGGCCGAAGCGCGCGCGGCCCAATGCGCCGCTGATCGTGTTCTGGCATGGCGGGCGTTGGGAGTTTGGCGACAAGTCCCAATATCGCTTCGTCGCCTCCGCCCTGTGCGAGCTCGGATACGTGGCGGTGCTGCCAAATTATCGGCATTACCCGCAAGTGAAAATGGCAGGCTTCATGCAAGACGCTGCGGCCGCGGTGGTGTGGGCGCATACGCATGCGCGCGAGCTCGGAGCGGACCCCGCGCAGATTTACGTGATGGGGCACTCGGCCGGCGCGCATCTGGCCGCGCTGCTCGCGCTGGATGACCGTTATCTGCAGGCCGCAAGCCCCGAGCCCGTGCCCTTGGCAGGCGTCATCGGCTTGTCCGGCGTATACGATTTTCTGCCGCTGACCGAAGACGATACGCGCGACATGTTCGGACCGCCCGAGAACTATCAGTCGAGTCAACCCATTCACTTCGTTCACGCCGGAGCGCCGCGGATGTTGTTGGTTCACGGCGCCGATGACCGAACCGTGTATCCCAAGAACAGCATCCATCTCGCCGCGGCATTGAAAGCGGCCGGCGTGCCGGTGACGTTGTATCTATATCCCAAGCGCAAGCATGCCGACACCGTCGCGGCGCTCAGTCCGCTGGCGAAGGGGCGCGCACCGGTGCGCGAGCAGATTCGCGAATTCGTGGCGGCGAGCCGAGCCGGCGGCTAGAGCGACAGCTCCGTGCGCTCGCGCACACAAAGCGCGGCCACGCTGCGGCTGGTATTGACAATCATTCTCATTTACATTCCAATGTCGGCATGATCATTTGCGTCTGTAAAGCGGTGTCGGAGCGCGAAATTCGCGCGGCTGTTCGCGACGGCGCCAATTGCGTGCGAGATCTCACGCAATTGTCCGGGCTCGGGTCATGCTGCGGCAAGTGTGTTCCAGAGGCCCGTGCGGTGCTCGGCGATGCGCTGACGCGCATCGACGCTCAGGCGTTGCAGTTTTCCGCCACACCAAAGTTTGCCTGACTTTTCCTTCGGCTCTGGCTCACTGATTCTCGGCGTGCGCTATCATCGGCGCCATGCTGAGACTGTGAGAGGCCTGCCGTGAAGGGTGATGAGAAAGTTCTCGAGTTTTTGAATCAGGCTCTGAAGAACGAGCTCACGTCCATCAATCAGTATTTTCTGCATGCGCGCATGCTGGACAACTGGGGAATGCGGCGGCTCGGGAAGCTCGAGTATGACGAATCCATCGATGAGATGAAGCACGCCGACCGTTTGGTCAAGCGCATTCTCTTTCTCGATGGTTTGCCGAATTTGCAGGATCTCGGCAAGCTATTCATCGGCGAAAATGTGAGGGAAGTGCTCGAGTGCGATTTGCGGCGCGAGCAGGCCGCTCACCCCATGTATACGGCGGCGATTGCGTATTGCGATAGCGTGCGTGATTTCGTAACTCGCGAAATCCTGGTGCAAATCCAGCAAAGCGAGGAGACCCACATCGACTTCATTGAAGAGCAGCTGCGCCTCATCGAGGCGATGGGCTTGCAGAACTATTCGCAATCAGCCTGCGGCGAGATCAAAGAGCCCGGCGCCTGAAGCCGTCACGCCTACACTCGCAGGTCTTGCAGAACAGGCTTGCTCGCCGTCAGGTCTTGCAGACCCGGCTTGCTCGCTATGAAGTGGGGCCCAGTGAGCGCCACATGCTCAGAGCGGCTTCGCGGCCATCGTAGTAGCGCGCTTTCACCCCGCCCACCTTGAATCCTAGGGCTTCGTAGAACGCGCGAGCGCTTGTGTTGGCTTCGCGCAGCTCGAGCTCGATGCGGCGGATGCCGGCCACTTCCGCGGTGACCGTCAACCAGTCGATGAGACGGCGCCCGATGCCATGACGCCGCCATGCCGGCGCCACCGCAAGCAAATTGAGGTGAGCACGCTTTTCACCGAAATGCAGGATGGCGAAACCCGCGACTCCGCTATCGCCCGCACCCTCGGATCGAGCGACCAGCACGCACGCGTCGCGCTCTTCGATGGAGCGCAGCACTCGCGCCGGCGTCCAAGACCAACGCAAGCCTTGCTCGATTTGATCGCGCGACAGGCAGGCGATTCCGTGCGCATCGGCGCGCGAGGCGAGCTGCAGGCTGGCAAGAACAGGCACGGCGGCGTGCTGCGTTTTTGCTACAAATCCCGATAGCGGTCGGTCGCGCTCACCAGCTCGTGCAAGTTGCCGGGATCGAACGCGGAGTGGCCGGCCTCGACGATCAAGCGAAAATCCGCCTCGGGCCAAGCCCGGTGCAGATCCCATGCACTCATGGGCGGACACACCACATCATAGCGGCCCTGCACGATGGTGGTCGGAATGTGGCGGATCTTCTGCACGTCATCGACCAACTGATTCTCATGGCGCAAAAAGCCGCGGTTGGAAAAATAATGACTTTCGATGCGCGCCAGCGCCAAGGCAAATGCGTCCTCGCCCGACAGCTTGATGTGTTCGGCATCCGAGTGCAGAAAGCTCGTGGCGCCTTCCCACACCGACCAGATGCGCGCGGCGGCCAGCGCGGTGCGTTGATCGCTTCCCATCAGCCGCTTGTGATAGGCGCTCAGAAAGTCATCGCGTTCCTCGACCGGGATGAAGTCACGGTATTGTTCCCATGCATCCGGGTAGATGGCCGATGCGCCCGATTGATAAAACCAGCGCAACTCTCCGTAGCGCACCATGAAAATGCCGCGCAGGACCAGCTCGGTCACGCGCTCGGGATGCGCCTGCGCATAGGCGAGCGCGAGTGTCGAGCCCCACGAACCGCCGAACACCAGCCATTTCTCGATCCCCAGGCGTTTGCGCAAGCGCTCGATGTCCGCCACGAGATGCCACGTCGTATTTTCCACGAGGCTCGCGTGCGGACGGCTTCTTCCGCAGCCGCGCTGATCGAACACCACGATGCGATAGTGACGCGGGTCAAAGAACCGGCGTGATCGAGGGCCCGCGCCCGCGCCGGGGCCGCCATGCAAAAAGATGGCAGGTTTGCCCTTCGGATTGCCGCTCTCCTCGAAGTAGATTTCGTGCAGCTCCGAAACGCGCAGGTAATCTTGATTGAAGGGCTCGATGGGCGGGTAAAGCTCACGCCGCGGCGCCGCTTTCGCCGGCGGCTCGATGCGCGTGCGGTCGCGCAGCGAGCGCGAGCGCGGCAACTTCGTTTTAGCGGCCGCGCGAACTTTTGCGCGCGGCGCCGTGCGCGCCGTCTTGCGGCGGGGAGGAGCAACCACTTTCTGCTGCGTTTTTTTCTTAGCCAAGGTTCACCATGGGCCCCAAATGCCGGCCTCCAATCAAATGTACGTGCAGGTGATAGACCTGCTGACCGCTATCTGCGTTGCAATTGATTACCAGCCGATAGCCGCTCCGGTCGACGCCCTGTTTGCGCGCCAGATCGCGGGCGACGATGATCATATGTCCAATCAGCGCTTCATCCGAGTCTTCGATGTCGTCCGTGCTGGCAATGAGCTTTCTTGGCACGATCAACAGATGCACCGGGGCGGCCGGATGTAGGTCTTTGAATGCAACCACTTTTTCGTCGCGGTATACGATGTCGCCAGGCAGTTCGCCGGCGATGATCCGCTCAAAAATGCTGGCCATTTCCAACTAACCCACAAAGCACGCTCGAAGCGCGCCATCTTATCGTGCTGCCTCACATCTGCCCAGATGACTCGAATGGAACAGGCGTCCCAGGTGCGTGAGCCTCACATTACACGTACGAAATGGTAATAGGAACGATTCTCATGTAGACTTCGCCTCATGTCAGCCGTGATCGAGTCTCCCGTACTATTTGCGCCCGCGCAGGATTTGTCGCTTGCGGATCTTCCCGTGGGAGCGTCGGCCCGGGTCGTTTCCATGGCGAATTCCGGCGCAGCGTCGGATGTAACGCGCCGTTTGAGCGAGCTGGGCTTCTTGCCGGGCGAGGCTCTGCGAGTCGTGGCGCGCGGGCTCCTGTCGCGCGAGCCGATCGCGGTACGCATCGGCACCGGCACGTTCGCTTTGCGCCGTCACGAGGCGGAGAAGATTAGCGTTCGCGCGGAGCCCTTTATCCGCTGACCGCATGCAAGCAGCCAACGCCGCGTCTGCGTTCTCGCCTTTGATCGCGTTGGTTGGCAATCCCAACTGCGGCAAGACTGCGTTGTTTAATCGGCTGACGGGCAGCCGGCAAAAAGTTGCCAATTACGCTGGGGTCACGGTCGAGCGCAAAGAAGGGTCGTTCTCGACCCCGGCAGGTCAACGCATTCGCGTGCTCGACCTCCCCGGCGCCTATAGTCTCGAGCCGCTCACTCCCGATGAGCGCATTACCGCCGATGTATTGCTGGGACGACGTGCGCATGAGCCGCGGCCGGATTTTCTCGTCTGCGTAACCGATGCCACCAACCTGCGCCAGAACTTGCGTCTCGTACTGAGCCTGCAGCGCCTCCGTCTGCCGATGGCGGTGGCGCTCAACATGAGCGACCTTGCGCGGCGCAAGGGCCTGAAGATCGATGCGCAGGCGCTCGAGCGGGAGCTCGGCGTGCCGGTCATCGAAACCGTGGGCGTGCGAAGCGATGGGCTGCGCGAGCTCATGCCTTTGCTCGAGCGCGTGCCGCGCTCGCAAGCGGTGCCGGAGGCGGCGTCCACGGCGGCCTTCGACCTCGTATCGGATCAAGAGCGCGTGCGCCACATCTTGCGGCTCATCGGCGCTGATCGAGTCGATGTCAGCACGCCGAGCGATCGCATCGACGCCATCGTGCTGCATCCCATCGCCGGACCGATCATCTTGTCGGTCATGCTGTTTCTCATGTTCCAGGCGGTGTTTGCTTGGGCGCAGTGGCCCATGGATGCCATCAAGGCGGCGGTGGCTTCGCTTGGAACGTGGCTCACCGGTGCGTGGCCGGATTCGGTTTTCAAGAGTTTGCTGGTGGATGGTGTTCTCGCGGGCGTTGGAAGCGTCCTCGTGTTCCTGCCGCAGATCATCATCTTGTTTTTTTTCATCCTGGTACTCGAGGAGTCGGGCTACTTACCGCGTGCTGCGTTCTTGCTCGATCGCGTCATGGGTGGCGTGGGATTGTCGGGCCGGGCCTTCATTCCCCTTCTTTCGAGTTTCGCTTGCGCCATTCCGGGCATCATGGCGACACGCACCATTCAAAATCCGCGCGATCGCCTGATCACCATACTCATTGCACCGCTCATGACCTGTTCGGCGCGGCTTCCCGTGTACGCTCTCATCATCGGCGCATTCATCCCGCACCGCCAAGTGGGTGGGCTGCAGCTGCAAGGAATCGTGCTCTTCGTTTTGTATGCGGCGAGTGTCGTCTCTGCCATGGTCGTCGCCTACGTCATGAAGCTTTTGAGCGGCCATTCCACGCCGCATCCCTTGATGCTCGAGTTGCCCGCATACCATTGGCCCAACGCGCGCAATCTGTTGATCGGACTGTGGCAGCGTGTGGAAATTTTCTTGAGCCGCGTCGGCACCATCATCTTGTCGCTCATGGTGATTCTATGGGCGCTCAGCTCTTTTCCGCCGCCGCCCGCCGGCGCCGTGGGTCCCGCCATTCAATACAGTATCGCGGGACATATCGGTGCGTGGCTTGCGGTGATTTTTGCGCCCATCGGCTTCAACTGGCAGATCTCGATTGCGTTGGTGCCCGGGCTCGCAGCGCGCGAGGTGGCCGTGGGCGCGCTCGGCACGGTGTATGCGCTTTCTGGGGCGCATGACGTGCAGGCGGCATTGACGCCGCTCATCGCGCAGTCGTGGAGCCTCGCGACCGGACTGTCACTTCTGGCCTGGTATGTGTTCGCACCGCAATGCCTTTCGACTCTCGCCACGGTGCGGCGCGAGACGAATTCCTGGCGCATTCCCCTCATCATGGCGGGCTACTTGTTTGGCCTTGCTTACATTGCATCGTTCATCACGTATCGAGTAGCGTTGGCGTTGCAATGAAGCACTTTTTGGACATGGCCTGCGTCGGCGCGATTTTATTGGTGAGCCTCGTCTACGCGGCCACGGCGTTGGGTCCGCGGAGCCTGCGTCTGTGGGTCATCGACCGATTGCTTGGATTGGCCCGCAGGATCGGATGGGGTGAGGCCTGGTCGCAGCGTTTGCTCGCAAGCCGCGAGCGTGCATGCGGCGCATGCGGCTCGTGCTCATCGCAAACAAGAGGTGACAGCACTTCTTCGGCTCGCGAAGTGCGCGTTGCGGCGCGCTCCATTGGCACGCGTCGGAAATCGGCCGCGTGATGCACACATCGTGATGCACACATCGTGATGCGCGCAATTTCCTGATGCGCGCGACGGCGGATTCATTGCCGGGGCTTCTCGCGAAGGAGCTGGCGCGGTGCTATCTCGTGTCGGGAGATGAGCCGCTGCAAGCCGGCGAGGCGGCGGATTTGATTCGCGAACGGGCGCGAGCTGCAAATTTTACGGAGCGCCAAGTATTTCATATCGAGCGCGGCTTCGATTGGAGTGGTGTGCGTCATTCGGCGCGCGCCCTGAGCTTGTTCTCCGCGCGCCAGGTCATTGAGCTGCGCATGCCTTCGGGCAAGCCGGAGCGTGGTGCGGAAGCATTGCTCGAGCTGATTGAGCAGGGCTCGCCTGACATCCTGTCCATCATCGTGACGGGAAAGCTGGATCAGAAAGCAGCCGATGCGCCTTGGGTGCGCGCAGTGGCCAACCGTGGTGTATGGATCGCCGTGCGCGGGGTTGAGCGTGCTGCCTTGCCCGCATGGCTGCAAACGCGCGCAAAGCGGCTCGGGTGCTCGCTCGAGAGCCGCGCAGCGGCATTCATCGCCGAGCGGGCCGAGGGCAATTTGCTGGCGGCAGCTCAGGAGCTGACGAAGCTCGCGCTGCTCGCCGAGGGAGCACCGGTCACACTCGAGCTTGCCACCGGCGCAGTCGCTGACAACGCGCAGTACGATATTTTCGACATGGCCTCGGCGGCCAGCGCAGGCGATGCATCGCGCGCGCTGCATGTGCTCGATACACTCCATGCGGCGGGCACCGAGGCGACTCTATTGCTGTGGGCCCTAACGCGCGAGATACGAGGGCTGTGGCAGGCTCATGAGAATCGACGCCGACATTCGAGCGAGCGCGGCAGCCGTTGGAATCTCGCCGCGTCCCCGACGCCGGCTGCCATGCAGCGCACCACGTCGGCCCAACTGGCACAGTTATTGTGTGAATGTGCGCGGGTGGATCGGGTAATCAAGGGTTTCGAGTACGGCGCCGATCGATGGGAGGCGCTGCGCGCGCTGACGGCGGCACTCGCCGGCGCCTTGCCGACGCAGATGCTGGAGCGGCGCGTCGCATGATGGGGCCCATGGGCGTGTTCGGAGGCACCTTCGATCCGATTCATTATGCGCACCTGCGCACCGCGTTCGAGCTGCAGCAGGCGCTGCGCTTGCAGGAGATCCGTTTCTTGCCCGCGGGTAATCCCCCGCACCGGCAGGAGCCCGAGGCCGACGCGGCGTTGCGGCTCAGCATGGTGCGCGCGGCCATCGAAGGCCACCGCGGCTTCGTGGTCGATGATCGCGAGATCCGCAAGCAGGGTCCGGCCTACTCGGTGGAAACCCTGGCGGAACTGCGCGCCGAGTATCCCGCGCGCAGCCTCTGTCTCATCGTCGGCATGGATGCGTTCTTGAGCCTACCCAAGTGGCATCAGTGGCAAGATCTGTTGAGCCTCGCGCATCTCATCGTCGCGCACCGGCCGGGCTGGCGCGCTCCGGCGAGCGGTCCGCTCGGCGAGCTGATGGTCGATCGCGGCACCGGGCGGATCGCCGATCTGCACGATGCGCCGAACGGCAGCATTTTCATCCACGCCGTGACGCAGCTGGAAATTTCCTCGACCGAGATTCGCTTGCTGATTGCCTCACAGCGCGATCCGCGCTTCCTGATGCCGGATTCGGTGCGTAAAATCATCCGCGACACCGGCTGCTACCTGGACCCGACCGACACTCACGTGAAATCCGCTTCGATATGACCCGGCGACCGCGCTCTGCTTCGGCACGCCAAGCTCCCGTAAAAAAAACCGCCGCGAAAAAGAAAAGCAAAACAGCGGCTCCCGCCAAGCCCGTATTGCGCGATGTCGTCGTCAAGGCCTTGGAGGACATGAAGGCTTTCGATATCAAGTTGCTGGACGTGCGCGGCCTGACGCAGGTGGCTGACTTCATGATCATTGCGAGCGGCACGTCGGATCGGCATGTCCGCAGCGTCGCAGAGCGCGTGGTCGAGCGCACCAAGCAAGCAGGCTTTCGTCCATTCGGAGTCGAGGGCAAAGAGGATTCGGACTGGGTGTTGATCGACCTCTCCGAATGCATCGTTCACGTCATGCTGCCGCGCGCGCGCGAGTTCTACGCGCTCGAGAAACTGTGGGATATGGCTGAGGCTGACTCGCCTCCCCCGGCGCAAGGTGTGCGCGCGTTGGGTTAGTGTCCTCTAAACGGTCAGTCGCTGCAGCCTCGCAACCCGCGCCGATCCGGTGAAATGCCGAGTGATCGCCGCCGGCACGCGGCTGCCGAGCTGGATCGACGCCGGGTTCGAAGACTATCGCCGCAGACTTCGCGCGCCGCTCGAGATCGAGCTCGTCGAGATCAGTGTCGCTTCGCGAAGCCAACTCGGGGCGAGTCGAGCCCGTGAGCGTGAAGGCCGCGCCATGTTGGCGGCCCTCGGTCGGAGCGACTATGTGGTTGTGCTCGAGGTGACCGGGCGCGCGATGAGCACCGAGCAGACCGCGGCATGGCTTTCACTGCGGATGCGAGAAGGCTCCGCCATCGCATTGTTGATCGGGGGCCCGGATGGACTTGCGCCGGCGTGTCTTGAGCGCGCTGCGTTCGCCTGGTCCTTGTCGCCTTTGACCCTGGCTCACGGCCTGGCACGCGTAGTGTTGGCTGAGCAGTTGTACCGCGCCGCGAGCTTGCTCGCGGGTCATCCGTATCATCGAGCGTGACTGCAATGAATGCGAGAACTCCGAGCATGCGAGAGGCGCGAGAATGAGAGAGTACGCGGGCACGGGCGTGCAGAGTGCTGCTCTCCGCCTCGCCTCCGCATCGCAGCGCCGCCAGGAATTGTTGCGGCAACTCGGCGTCGAATTCGATGTCATGGTTCCGCATGTGAACGAGCAAGTGCTGCCGGGTGAGCCGGCGCAGGACTACGTGCGGCGTTTGGCCCGGGAAAAGGCAGCCGATGTCTGGCGCCGAATGCAACTGCGAGAGACGTTGGAGCGATGTGTTCTGGGCGCCGACACGGCCGTCGATATCGACGGCAAGATCCTGGGCAAACCGCACGACATCGAGCATTCCGTCGAGATGCTGTTGCACTTGAGCGGCCGCACGCACGCCGTGTATACCGCGGTTGCTCTGCAAGATGCGCAACGTTTGGACGAGCGAATGAGCCGGAGTGAGGTCACGTTTCGTCGCATCGAGCGCGAAGAGGCGCTGTCATACTGGGATACTGGCGAGCCGCGCGATAAGGCCGGCGGCTACGCAATCCAGGGCTTTGGCGCCTGTTTCATCGCACACGTGGCCGGGAGCTACTCAGGAATCGTGGGTTTGCCGTTGTTCGAAACCGCACAGATGTTGGATCGGGCTCGCGTGCCCCGATGGCGCGCAGCGCGCGGGCGCGCATGAGCATCGAAATTCTGGTCAATGCCGGCGTACACGAATCACGCGCAGCGGTCGTTGAGAACGGCGTGCTGCAAGAAATTTTTTTGGAGCGGGCGAGCCGGCGAGGTCTCATCGGCAACATTTACAAGGGCCGCGTATCGCGCGTCTTGCCCGGCATGCAGGCGGCCTTCATCGAAATCGGCATGGAGCGTACGGCGTTCCTGCACGCTTCGGATATCTTCAATGCGCCGCATGCCGACACCGGCATCGAGACCCCGCAGTCCGAAAACATTCGCTCTCTGGTGTCTGAGGGGAGCGAAATCTTAGTGCAAGTGCTCAAGGACCCGATGGGCACCAAGGGGGCCCGGCTCACCACGTACGTCACGCTCGCATCCCGCTTTCTCGTGTACATGCCGCATGGTCGAGGCATCGGCATTTCGGCGCGCATTGAAAGCGAGGCGGAGCGCGCCCGGCTCAAGTCCATTCTTCAGTCGTTGTCTGAGAAAGACGCGCGCGAGGGGTTCGTGGTGCGCACCGCCGCGGAAGATGCGCCGCACGAGGCTCTGCGCGCGGACATGCTGTATTTGCGCAAATTGTGGGAGGTGACCCGCGATGCGGGATTGCGTGCGCAGGCGGGGCAGCTCGTGCATGCCGACTTGCCGTTGCGCCTGCGCGTATTGCGCGACTTGTTGACGGCGGGCGTCGAGCGCGTGCTGGTCGATCAAGCGGCGGCATTCCGCGAGATGCAGGAATTCGCGCGCACCTTCATGCCGGACAGCTTGATGCGCATCGAGCTGTATCAGGATCGGCCCCTGTTCGAGCTGCATCATGTCGAGGAAGAGATCCAAAAAGCGCTGGAGCGCAAGGTCGCGCTCAAATCGGGTGGTCATCTCATCATCGATCAGACCGAAGCCATGACCACCATCGACGTCAACACCGGTGCCTTCGTCGGGCACCGCAATCTGGAGGAGACTATCTTTCGCACCAATCTCGAAGCGTCGGTGGCCATCGCGCGCCAATTGCGGCTGCGCAATCTGGGCGGAATCATCATCATCGATTTCATCGACATGACGCAGGCCGAGCATCGGCGTCAAGTCCTGCAATCCCTCGAGAAGAGCCTGTCGGGCGATCACGCCAAGACCACCATTTCCTCGGTGTCGCCGCTCGGCCTCGTCGAAATGACGCGCAAGAGAACGCGGGAAAGCCTGGAACATCTGCTGTGTCAACCGTGTCCGACTTGCGAAGGCCGCGGTTTCGTCAAGACCGCGGAAACGGTATGTCATGAGATCTTTCGCGAAATCCTGCGCCATTCACGTCAATTTGAATTTCAGCAGCTGATGGTGCTCGCGCATCAAGACGTCATCGAGCGATTGCTCGATGAAGAGTCCTCCGTGCTCGCCGAGCTCGAGCTCGTGACGGGCAAGCCGGTGAGGCTGCAAACCGAGGCTTTGTACTCAGTCGATCAGTACGACGTCGTCGTCACTTGATCAAGGATTCTGCTAGCCGACTGCGGCAGGCCGGCCGTTGGATTCTTTACGGCGTGGTCACACTGATTCTCACGGCGGCGGCGGGGCTTGCGGTGCTGTGGTGGCGCTTGCCTGAGTATCAGCAAGAGATCAAAGCGTGGGTGCATACGCAGACGGGTTTCTATGTGCGCTTCGATTCGCTGGCGCCGTCGTTGCGCTGGTCCGGACCCGAGTTGTTCTTCTCGAAGCCCGAGCTGCGCACGCGCGACGATGCGCGGGTGCTTGCCAGGGCACGCGGTGTGCGCATTGGCTTCAATCCTTGGCGAGTCTTGATCAGCGGGCGCATCGTGCCCGGGCGAGTGAGAATCGATGCGCCGGAAGCTACGTTGACGCGCATTGGCGAGCGGCGCTTTAGCCTGGGCGGCGGGCTCGAGTTTGGCGGTACGGCATCCGATCCGCGTCTGCGTCTGTTGAATTTACCGCACGGGCGCATCGTGATCCGCGGCGCCTCCATCACCCTGGAGCGCTGGAGCGAGGAGTTGCCTCACTTGCATTTCGCCGGGCTCGACATGCAGGCGCGACGCGCGCTGGACCGCTTCGAATTCGAGGCGGTGACGCGGGTGCCCGAGCCGCTGCACGGCGGACTCAGCCTGGAGGTCACGGCGAATCACTTGAGCACGGCCGGGGAGTTGCAATGGCGCGGCGACGTGCGTGTGCGCAACGCCTGGTTGCCGGGTTGGCAGCGTCTATCGGCCAAGAGCTGGCCTCGGGCGAGCGATGGCTTGGTGCGCGCCGACATCAAAGCCAGCGGGCGGGGCGGCGCATTCGCATTGAGCGGAGAGTTCGCGGCCAATCGCCTGGCGTCGAACCTCGCGCCGCGTTCGCAACCCGCGCTCACGGCGTTGAGCGGCCATGTGGATTTTTCGCTCGATGCCCACTCCTGGCGAATCGATCTGAGCCGGGCGCGTGCAGCGTTGGACGGGATCGAAGGGCGCGAGTCGCACATCGCGGCGCGCGGCCGAGTGGCGGGACGCAACGTGAGTGACGTGCAGATCGATGCCGATTATCTCGCGCTCGCCGTCTTGAATGCGGCCCTGCCCTACGTGCCCGATTCGGAAGCGAGGCAGCGGATCGTGCAATGGAGTCCACGCGGCGAGCTATCGGATGCGCATTTCGCCTACGCAAGCCCGCATTGGCGCATCGCCGCGCGCGCGCAGAATTTTGGCGTCGCGCCTTATGGAAAATTACCCGGATGGCAGGGCCTCGACGGCGAGGTCCACGGCGATGATGCCGGCGGCCGAGCAAACATTGCGAGTACGGGCGGTGCGATTTCCTGGCCGTGGCAATGGCCGGAACAATTACCGGTGACATCGCTCCATGCCTCGATTGCTTGGAAATCCACGGCGCAAGAATTGTTGGTATCGAGTCAAGACGTGTCGATTTCCAATCCCGACGCTCGGCTTGCGGCCAAATTCGCATTCACAAAATTCAATTCGGACCGGTCCGCGGAGTTCACGCTGGCGGGCACCGCAACCGGCGTGCATGCGCCGAGCGTGCGGCGCTACCTCCCGCGCCAGAACATCGCCCCGAGCGCGCTCGCGTGGGTTGGTCAAGCCATCACCGCCGGCAACATTCCGCGTGCGGAGTTTGCGCTACGCGGGCCACTCGCTGATTTCCCGTATCGAGGCGGCAGCGGCTATTTTCTGGTGCGATTTCCGGTGGAGCGTTTGACGCTCGACTATCAGCCGGGGTGGCCTGCGCTCGAGCAAGGCGAGGCTGATGTCGAGTTTCTCAATGCCGGCCTGTCCATCCGCTTGCGCAATGCGCGGCTGCGCGATCTGGTGGTACACGATGCCACCGCTTCATTCGCCGACCTCGCGTCCGGTGAGTTGACCATCCACGCGCGCGCGCGAGCAGAGGCCGCTGCGGTGCTCGACTATCTTGCGGCCACACCGCTCAACGAGATGACGGGCGATGCGTTCTCGGTGACACGCGCGGCGGGACCGCTCGATGCGAAACTCATGCTGTTTTTTCCGTTCACGCGATTCGATCAGCGCCGGGTATTGGTCGAGACGCAGCTGAATGGAGTGTCGGCTTCGTACAAGGACACGGCGCTGGCCGCCACAGAATTGAGAGGCATTTTGAATCTCGATGGGCCGCAAGTATCCGCCGCGCGCTTGCAAGGCGCCGCGTTCGGAGGCCCCCTGCAAATTCGCGAGCAGCCGCCGCGCAATCAATCCGACCTGGCCACGCATCTCGAAGCGCGCGGCTCCATGACGGCGGATGCGCTCAAGGGATTGATCGGGCTGCCCGAGCATGTGCTCGGAACCGGGCGCATCGAATGGCGCGCGGTGACGCGAGTTGCGCCAGAGCCCGCGCTCGAGCGCACCGTGCGCGTCACCTCCAATCTGACGGGCATCGAGATCAAGTTGCCGCAGCCGTTGGCCAAGACCGAAACGCAAGCGTTGCCGTCGTACGTCAACTTCGACTGGCCGAGAGGCGGGGGCCTGTTCGTGAAGGCCGGCTTGTCTTCCATCGCGCGCGGCTATGCCGACCTCGACATCAGCGGTGCGCAAACGCGGCTACGGCGCGCAGCCGTCATTTTCGGCGGCGATGAGCCGCAGTCGCTGCCGGATGAGCCAGGCATTTCGATAGCCGGGCGTTTGGAGCAGCTCGATTTGTCGGGGTGGCTCGCGAGCGCCGCGAGCGATGCAAGCGGCGCCGCTGGAGCAGCGCCGGATCTCGCCGAGATGCTCGATGGTGGACAGGTGCAAATCGGACGTCTTCGGTTTCATGGCTTTGAGTTTCGCGAACCGGTCGTCAACTTGAGCCGCGATGCGGATCATTGGCACGCCGAGGCCGAAGGACCCGGCATTCACGGCACGGTGACCCTACCTCGCCGCGCAGAGGCCTCTCCCATCGAGCTGAAATTCAGTGAGTTGACCGCCGACTTCACCGCAGACGCGGCACCGAATTCCCCGCAAGCGAGCGATGACAAATTGCTCACCGAGCCGAGCTCGCTTCCGGCGCTCAGCGTGCTCATCGACCAACTGATCTGGAAAGGCAGGCCGCAAGGGACATTGAGCGCGCAGCTACTCAAGGCCGGCGATGGGGTCACGCTCGATCACATCACGCTGCAAAGCCCGAGTTTCGATTTTCGCGCGCAAGGCAGTTGGCGCGGCCTCAAGGCGGGCCAATGCCGATTGAGCGGTGCGCTGCGCTCGAACGATGTGCAGGCCACGCTCGCGCAATTTGGCTACGCCGATATCATCCAGGCCAAATCCGGAGTGCTGGAGTTCGACTTGAATTGGCTCGGGCCGCCTTCGTTGGACGCAGTGCCGGCGCTCAACGGAACCTTGGCTCTGGATGCGCAAAAAGGCCAGATCGTGGCATTGCATCCGGGCGCCGGACGCGTGCTGGGCCTTGCAAGCGTGGCGACTCTGCCGCGCCGGCTGGCGCTCGATTTCAGCGACCTGACAGACAAAGGCCTGGCCTTCGATCAATTGCACGCAACTTTTGATATTCGTGATGGTGATGCCGTCACCGAGGATGCGCTGCTCAAAGGTCCGGCTGCTGAAATCGGCATCGTCGGCCGAGTCGGGCTTGCAAAGCATGATTTCGACCAGATTGCGGTGGTCACGGGAAGCCTGGGCAATTCGCTGCCGCTGGCCTCAGCCCTTGCAGCGGGGCCCGTGGTGGGCGCAGCCGTGCTGGTGTTCTCGCAAATCTTCAAGCAACCCTTGAAGGGCTTGGCGCGAGGCTATTATCGAATCGGCGGCACCTGGGATAATCCAGCGGTGGAGCGTATCAAGAGCAATGAAGCCGAGGCTGCGAAAAAACAGGATTCGGAAGGGACAGGCAAGAGGCCGTGATGCGAGGCGGTGAGACGCCACGCGCAGCGGCGGAATCTATTGGAGCGATCGCCATGGTTGTAGTGTTCGAGAGTGAGCGGCGGGAATGGATCATGCGAGCCGTGCCGGCGGCGCAAGGCCGAACATAATGGCGCGCATCGCGGCGATCCAAATGAGATCGGGTCACGTGGTCGAGGAGAATCTGGCCAGCGCATCTCGGTTATTGCGTGCTGCGAAAGATCGCGGCGCTGCAGTTGCGTGTTTGCCGGAGAATTTTTCTTTCATGGGTTTGAAAGATGCGGACAAGTGCGACGTGGCGGAAGCGGACGGTGCGGGCCCGGTGCAGGATTTTCTTGCACGCTCGGCGCGCGAGCTTGGGCTGTGGATCTTGGCAGGAACGATCAACTTGAAATCGGCGCACGGCGCGCGCGTCGCCAACGCATCGCTCCTGTTCGATGAACAAGGCAAGCGTGTTGCGCGCTATGACAAGATTCACTTGTTCGACGTTGACGTTCCCGGCCGCGATGAATCCTACCGCGAGTCGGCGCATGTCGAGCCGGGCTCGCAAGCCGTGGTAGCCGATACGCCCGCGGGCAAGCTGGGCATGTCGGTGTGCTACGACATGCGATTTCCCGAGCTCTACCGGTCGCTCGTCGAGCGCGGTGCGCAATGGCTCGCCATGCCGGCCGCATTCACGGTCCCCACGGGGCAGGCGCATTGGGAAACTTTGCTGCGCGCTCGCGCCATCGAGAATCTGTGCTATGTCGTCGCGCCCGCGCAAGGCGGCCAGCACTCCAATGGCCGCTCGACGTATGGTCATTCGCTCATCGTGGACTATTGGGGAAAAGTATTGGCGCGGTTGCCGGGCGAGGAGGGAGTGATCACGTCAGAATTTGAGCTGGGTGAGCTGGCCGACGCCCGCGCGCGATTTCCCGCGTTGAATAATCGAAGGTGGCCGGCGGCGGAATCGCCATCCCCCTCGAACACCGCTGCGCGCGCCCGCGCGCGCACTGCCGGAGCCGACGCATGAGCGCTGAACAGGCACCGCTCGACATTGCGAATCAAGTCATCTTGCGTCCGTCTGGACTGGACGCCAATCGTTTGCAAACCGTGTTGTCGGCTGTCATGAGCCGCGGCATCGAGCACGCGGACTTATATTTTCAATTATCGCGTGAGGAATCGTGGTCACTCGAGGACGGGATCGTCAAGGACGGCACTCATCACATCGAACAAGGCGTGGGCGTGCGCGCCATGAGCGCGGAGAAAACCGGATTTGCTTACACCGACGAAGTCGTGCTGCCTGCATTGCTCGAAGCCTCCGAGCATGCGCGCGCCATCGCGCGCTCAGGCGGCTCTTTCGTCGCGAAAGCCTGGCAAAGTCCGGCTGAGCGCCGTTTATACGCGCCGATCGATCCGCTCGCCACGGTCGATGACGATGTCAAGGTGCAATGGTTGATGCGCATCGATGCACAGACGCGGCGCATCGACCCGCGGGTAAAGCAAGTCATGGCCTCGCTCACCGCGGTGCATGAAGTGGTGTTGATCGCGGCCAGCGATGGCACGCTCGCGGCCGATGTGCGGCCGCTGGTGCGCGTGAACGTCTCCGTCATCGTCGAGCAGGACGGACGCCGCGAGCAAGGCTACAGCGGCGGCGGCGGGCGGTTCGGGCTCGATCAACTGTTGCGCGGTGAAGTGCCGTTCGAGCACGGCCGCGAGGCCGTGCGCCAGGCTTTGATCAATCTCGAGGCCGTCGCAGCGCCGGCGGGTCCGATGACCGTGGTGTTGGGCCCAGGCTGGCCCGGCATTCTGCTGCACGAAGCGATCGGTCATGGACTCGAGGGAGACTTCAATCGAAAAGGCACCTCCGCTTTTTCCAATCGCATCGGTCAGCAAGTGGCGGCCAAGGGAATCACGGTGGTCGATGACGGCACCCTCGATGCGCGGCGCGGGTCGCTCAACGTCGACGATGAGGGCACGCCCACGCAATGCACCGTGCTCATCGAGGACGGCATCTTGTGTGGGTATATTCAAGACAAGATGAACGCTCGCTTGATGGGGATGCAGGCGACTGGGAACGGGCGGCGTGAATCGTTCGCGCACATGACGCTGCCGCGCATGACCAACACGTACATGCGCGCAGGCCGCGATGCGCCCGAGGAGATTCTCGCTTCAGTAAAGAAGGGCTTGTATGCGGTGAATTTCGGAGGCGGCCAGGTGGACATCACCTCGGGCAAGTTCGTGTTCTCCGCGAGCGAGGCGTATCTCATCGAGAACGGCCGCATCGGAGCGCCCGTCAAGGGCGCAACCCTGATCGGTAATGGTCCCGATGTACTGACACGCGTCAGCATGATCGGCAATGACTTGAAGCTCGATGCCGGCGTGGGCACCTGCGGGAAGGAGGGCCAGTCGGTACCCGTGGGTGTCGGCCAGCCGACGTTGCGAATCGATGACATGACGGTTGGAGGAACTGGGTAGCTCATGTGCGCGCGGAGAATTGCGCGCACACGCGATTTTCGCGTCATGCAAATCTGCGCGAACGCATCGCGATCATCTCTTCATTGCGGACGAGTCAGTGCGCAGAATTCGCCTGCGGCTGCTTCATGGATGGAGCGCGAGGCGAGGACGGTCTGCCGCGGCTGGTCCCGGCGCTTGCACGAAGGTTGATCGACGAAGTTTCGTGCGGGCGCCGGGTGCAAGTCTTTTGCATAATCCGCCGGCCCGCGGGTGTAGGCAAGCGGCGACACGGTGTGCGCGGGCGTTTCGCGGCAAATCAAGCCGTGCGGCGGTTCGCAGTTGCAAGGCGACTGCGAACCGTAATCTCACGTTGCAACAATTCTTCGTGAGGCTTTATGTCGGAAACAACTCTGAAGCGCCAACCCTCGCTGCAATTCTCCGCTGAGCTCGTGGCCTACGCGAAGCAACGCAGCAATGCGCAGCGCACACAGCTCGAAGTCAACCAATGGAAGGCTTCGTGGCTGGGCCGGCTGCTCGAAAAACTGATCGGCGAGGATTAGCCCGACAGTCAAATCGCCGCGGCGTCTTCATCCAATACTTGAGTCGTCTGCGGCTCGAGCCCTGCGCGCATGCGCGGAGCACGCTCGTCCATGTACATGACTTCGTGTTGGCCGACCATCACGACGTCGCCGTCATTGAAATTGTGTTTGCGCACGCGCTTGGATTTCACGTAGATCCCGTTCGTGCTGTTCAGATCCTCGATGACGCATGAATCGTAGGTCGTGACGATCTGACAGTGATGGCGGCTGATGAATTTGCTGTCGATCGGAATATCGTTGTCGGGCGTGCGCCCGATGATGAGACGTCCCGGGCGAAGCTCGCGCTCCACCACAGTCTTGCCTTCGTGCGCGATGAGCACGCGCGCCACCGCCGCATCGTAGACCATCGATGGCGCAGTGGCTTCGTGCGTGGGCTGTAGCAGAGCCTTGGGCCGTTCGGAAAACTCGCCCCACTGCAGCTCTTCAAGCGCCGCCCGCACATCGGCGACATCCACGACATCGCGCTCATGGCCGAACGCCGCCATCATCGCGGTATCGCACAACGTATTGACGAGCCGCGGCACGCCCCCCGTGTAGCGGTAAATGATGGGAAAAGTTTCTTCCTCGAATATTCTGCGGCCTTGTGAGCCGGCCACTTCCAAGCGGTGCTCGACGTAGGAGTGCATGTCGCTCGGCGACAGGGCGGACAAGTGGAAGCGCAGACGAACGCGCTGCACCAGCTGAATGAGCTCGGGCGAATCGAGCTTCTCATTGAGCTCCGGCTGACCTGCCAGAATGATGCGCAGTACCTTGTCCTTCGTGGTCTCGATGCCGGACAGCATGCGCACTTCCTCCAACACCTTGTGGTTCAGATTCTGCGCCTCGTCGATGATGAGCAGCACCTTCCGGCCGCTCGCATACTGCTCGATCAGGAACTGATTCAGGGTCGCCAGAACTTCGGGCTTTTTCATCTTGAACGGCGAGAATCCGAATTGCACCAGCACGGATTGCAGAAATTCGGTGGGCGAGAGCTGCGTCTGATTGATTTGCGCGACGATGACATCCTTCTGCAGCTCGCGCAGAAATGTCTCGATCAGCGTGGTCTTGCCTGCGCCAATGTCGCCGGTGATCACCACGAACCCATCCGTGAACCAGATGGTCGATTCCATGTAGGCCTTGGCCCGCGCGTGATGCTTGCTCAGATACAAAAACTGAGGGTCGGGGCTCAAGCGGAACGGCAGCTCGTTGAGCTTGAAAAGCTCTAGATACACGACTTGATTCGCACTCCGCCCGGCACCATTGCGCGGTCATTCTACGAGATTCGGCGGCTGATTGAGCGCGACCGATTAAGTTTTGCGGCGCAAGAATCCGGAAATGACTTAAGGCGAGTCGAAGCGCGGCCTCGATCACGGCGCGGAGGCTTTTCCCGCCGAAGTTTACTTTACAGGCTGCCGCACTCACTCGGCTGATCTGCGTCGTCGGGGCCGCGAGTTGCATCAGGCGATATAGTTGTCCGCCGCTAGCGTTCGAGAAGGAATTTCCGTCCGATATGCCGATTAATTTTTCTCCGAGTCGCGGGTACAGAAGAATATGTTTTACTTTGGCCTGTCTTGCCTCGCTCGAATTAGCGTCGGCCGCGCCGCGAGTGGTGGCTTCGGCTGAAGTCGCCGGACGAGTCGACCAGGCTCGCCTCGACGCGGCGGCTGCCGATCCCGCCAATTGGATGACGCATGGCGGCACGTATGCAGAACAACGGTTCAGTGCCCTGGAGCAAATCAGCGCGGCCAACGTCGCTGATTTGGGTTTGGCCTGGTTTTATGAATTCGATACCACTCGCGGTCAAGAGGCTACTCCTCTCGCGGTGGACGGCGTGCTCTATGTCTCGACGGCCTGGTCAAAGGTCTTCGCCATCAATGGCCGCACCGGCAAACTTCTGTGGAAGTTTGATCCGCGAGTGGAGCCTGGACATGCGATGTACGCATGTTGCGACGTGGTCAATCGCGGTGTCGCGGTATGGAAGGGCCGTGTATATGTCGGCACTATCGACGGTCGCTTGATTGCAATCGATGCGGCCAGTGGCCGCGAGTTGTGGTCCGTGCAAACCGTCGACACCACCAAGCCTTACACGATCACGGGCGCGCCGCGCGTGTTCAAAGACAAGGTAATCATCGGAAATGGCGGTGCTGAATTCGGAGTGCGTGGCTATGCAACAGCCTACGATGCGGCGACGGGCAAGTTGGTATGGCGCTTC
This sequence comes from uncultured Steroidobacteraceae bacterium, assembly GCA_964247385.1. GTDB lineage: Bacteria > Pseudomonadota > Gammaproteobacteria > Steroidobacterales > Steroidobacteraceae > TMP-86. The sequence continues at coordinate 68,651 of CAXTUB010000014.1, forward strand.
TACACCGTGCCTGGCGATCCGAAAAAAAAACCGGACGGCGCAGCCTCGGACGCGATTCTTGCCAAGGTGGTTTCGACGTGGGCGGGGCGCTGGTATGACTACGGCGGCGGCGGCTCGGTGTGGGACTCGATTGTTTACGATGCCGAGCTAAACCAACTTTATTTGGGTGTGGGTAACGGATCACCTTGGCCACTCGCCCTGCGTTCCGAAGGCCGCGGCGACAATCTTTTTCTGGGCTCGATCGTCGCGCTCGATCCGGATACGGGCCGTTACCTCTGGCACTATCAAGAGACGCCGGGTGATAGTTGGGATTTTACGAGCTCACAGCAAATGACGCTCGCCACGCTGAAGATTGGGGGCGTGCCACGCCGAGTCATTCTGCATGCTCCGAAAAACGGATTTTTTTATGTGCTGGACCGCCGCTCGGGTCAGCTGATCTCGGCTAAGAATTATGTCCCCGTGACATGGGCCGACGGAGTCGATGCATCGACCGGACGGATGCGAGTGCGTGCCGAGGCGCGCTACTTCGACAAACCGTTTCTCATGCTTCCGAATACGACGGGTGCGCACAATTGGCCGCCGATGTCTTATAGCCCGTTGACCGGGCTAGTCTATTTTCCGGCGATGCAGTCCCCGACGGTGATGGCGCCCAATCCTCAGTTTCATTTTAACGAGAGAGGTTGGAATCTCGGCGCGAAATTTCCCGGGCCAAGCGGATTCGAGCTGCCGCCACGCTGGGGCGCGCTCATCGCCTGGGATCCAGTGGCGCAGAAAGAGATCTGGAGAGTGCCGCACAAGGACTATTGGAACGGCGGCACCTTGGCGACCGCGGGCAATTTGGTGTTCGAAGGGAGCGCGGCGGGCGAGTTCGCTGCCTACGATGCGTATAGCGGGAAAAAGCGTTGGGGGTTCGTTGCGGATACGGCCATTCTTGCCGGACCGATCAGCTACTCGATTGATGGCACCCAGTATGTGGCCGTGATGGCTGGGAGCGGTGGTTTCTATGGCCTGTTCGAAAAACGCGAGCTCCCCACGGAACATATGCCGCCGCCCGGCCGATTGCTGACGTTCAAGCTCGGTGGCCACGCTCGATTCGCCCCAGCCGAACGTCCGCTTCCGCCGCCGAATCCACCGGCCCAGCCGTATTCCGCCGAGCAAGTCTCAGCAGGTGAAAAGCTGTACTTCGAAGGATGTTGGAGCTGTCACGGAGGGCATGTGTTGCCTGATCTACGACGCTCCGGCGCTCTGGCTGATGCGTCCGCATGGAAATCCATTGTCGTGGATCAAGCGCTCAAGGCAAAGGGCATGGCGCCTGATTGGTTGAGCGCCGATGAGGCCGAGCAAATTCGCGCCTACGTGGGCGAAGAAGCGCGCAAGCTGGCTGCACAGCATCGGTAGATTCAGACGAGACAAAACGCTGCCGGCGGCTCACGTCCAGGGGATCAAGCGCAACAGCTGACGCAATGCGCGGTCGCGCTCCGCAGCGGTTGACTTCAGCACCGTGCAATGTCCGAGCTTTCTACCGGGGCGCGGCGATTTGCCATAGTCATGCAAGCTTGCGTCCGCAACCCGCAGCAATTCATCACGCTCAGGCATTCGACCGATCAGGTTGACCATTGCGGCGTGTCCGCGCGGCCGAGTCGAGCCGAGGGGCCAACCGCAAATCGCGCGCAGATGATTTTCGAACTGACTCGTGCTGCATCCCTCGATGGTCCAATGCCCGGAGTTGTGCACCCGCGGCGCCATCTCATTCGCAATGAGACGTCCATCGACCACGAAGCACTCGAGCGCCAACACACCAACGTAACGCAACGCCAGCAGCAGCTTCGACATGTGTCTTCGTGCCTGCCGCTGCAGCAGCGGATTTTCGAGCGGTGCGACCGAGTAATGCAGAATGCCGTCGCGATGCACGTTGCGCGCCAAAGGATAGAACGCAACTTCGCCCGCGGCAGAGCGCGCAGCGATCAGGGAGACTTCGCTGCTAAACGGCACCCAACGCTCATAAATGAGCGGCACGCCGCGCAAGCGGTGCCACGCCGGCTCGAGATCCCACGGCCGCCGAATTTGCACCTGACCTTTACCGTCATATCCCAAGCGGCGCGTTTTTAAAATGCCGCGCGGTCCCACGCTCTGCATCGCCTCACGCAAATCATCGAGCGAATCCACGGGAGCGTGCGCCGCCACCGGAATGCCGAGCCGCGCGAACAAGCGCTTCTCGATGAGCCGGTCCTGCGCCATCGACAAGGCGCGCGGCGATGGACGTACGTGCACACCGCGCAGCCCTTCAAGTGCGCTTGCCGGAACGTTCTCCCAATCAAAGGTCAGCACATTGCTCGTGCGCGCCAGTGCCGCGATCGCCTTGGCATCATCCAGCGCACCGCGCTCGACCACGCCAACGCGCGCGGCCGGTGCCGATTCGCTCGCATCGAGAAAATGACATTGCAGACCGAGGGGCACGCCCGCGAGCGCGAGCATCTGTCCCAGTTGCCCGCCGCCGATGACCCCAATGCGCGGCACGGGGTTTCTTACGCCCGGCTCAGAGCTCAAGAAACGCGCGGGTCGGGCCTGGACAACACGGCGTCCCGCTGCGCGCGCCGATACTCATCGAGGCTCTTGCGCAACGCATCGTTGTTCAGCGCCAGAACGGCGGCCGCGAACAAGGCAGCATTTTTAGCACCAGGAGGCCCGATAGCGAATGTCGCCACCGGCACGCCCGCCGGCATTTGCGCAATCGACAGGAGTGAATCCATGCCTCCGAGCGCCTTGGATTGCACCGGCACGCCGAGTACCGGCAGCCCAGTCTTGGCGGCCGTCATGCCGGGTAAATGCGCCGCGCCGCCCGCGCCTGCGATGATGATCCTGAGTCCGCGCGCGGCGGCGCCTTCAGCGTACTCGAACAACAGATCGGGTGTGCGATGCGCCGATACGATTTTGACCTCGTGCGCAATTCCAAGTGACTGTAACTGGTCCGCAGCGCACTGCATGGTTTCCCAATCGGAAACCGAGCCCATGATGATGCCGACGAGAACCGTCATCTGGGCATCGTATCAAATCGGTGCAATCAGCTCGCGCAGCGCTGCGTAGAGCTCGCGCGCCGCACGCGGTGCACTTGCCTGCTCGCGCTCTTGCGCCGCCCGGGCAAGAATCGCGCGAATGCGCGGCTCGTCGATTTGAGGGTAGCTTTCACTCAGCCGAGCGAGCGCCGCATCATCCTGCAGCAGGGCGTCCCGCCATTTCTCGACGCGTTGCAATGCGCGCACATCGCTGTCGTGACGTAATTTACGCGCTGCCAGTGCGGCACGGATGGGCGCGGGGTCGACGCGGCGCATGAGTTTGCCGATGTACTGTCGTTGGCGCAGCAGCGCACCGCGCGCCGACATTTCCTTCAAGTCTGCCAGCGCGGTGCGCAACGCATCGGAAAGCGGCAGTGAATCGAGCACTCTTGCGGGCAGCTCGGCAAGCTCGACGCCCAAATCCTGCAGCTCCGCCGCCCTGCGCTTGTTCGCACTCTTACTTGGCTTGAGCTCGTTTGGAGGTTCCATTCGGTATTTTAGGAACATGCCAAAAATTTAGCCAAGACGCTTGCATCATGGAGTCCTGATCAATATCTCTGGATGCAAGGCTGGCGGGCAGCAGTCGTGCGGATACCACTTCGCAGGCCGTGTGCCGGTAAAATCCGTGCTCTGAGAAACTAGATCATTCGCATGAATTGGAGATTCGATGGCCTCAGTGCCCACGCCCGCGCCGCTCAACCAGTCTGATTTACGAAATTTGATCGAGGCGTGCTTGCGCGAGGCTCGCTTGCTGGGAGCCAGCCAGGCCGAGGCGGCGGTGAGTCAAAACGCTGGCCTGTCTCTTGCCGTGCGCATGGGCGAAGTGGAGACTCTCGAGCATCAGCGCGATCGAAGTCTCGGCCTCACGGTCTACTTTGATACTCGCAAAGGTTCGGCAAGCACGTCGGATTTTTCAATGGAGGCGGTGCGTGCAACGGCCGCCAAGGCCTGCAGCATTGCGCGCTTCACGGCAGCGGACCCGTGCGCAGGGCTGGCCGAGGCGGATCTCATGCAGACGGCGGAGCTGGATCTCGACTTGTTCCATCCGTGGAACCTCGATGCCGATCGCGGTATCGACCTCGCCAGGCAATGCGAGGCGACGGCGCTCGCTTTCGATTCACGCATCAACAATTCGGAAGGCGCCTCTCTTGCCACGCATCGAGGCTTGCACATGTACGGCAACTCGCACGGCTTCATGGGCGGCTATCCCACCAGCTCGCATTCGCTGAGCTGCGTGGTGCTCGCAGGGGCCGGCGATGAAATGCAGCGCGACTATTGGTACAGCACCAGCCGCGACTGGCGCGATCTCGAAGCGGCCGAGGCCATCGGCCGCAAGGCTGCCGAGCGCACGGTAGCGCGCCTCGAGCCGCGCAAGCTGTCGACGCGGCGCGCGCCGGTGCTGTTCGTACCCGAGCTTGCTCGCGGCTTGATCGGGCACTTCATCGGCGCGATTCGCGGCAGCAGCCAATATCGGCAATCCTCATTTCTCTTGAACTCGATGGGTCAGCAAGTGCTGCCGCGCGATGTACGCATCAGCGAGCGTCCGCATTTGAAAAAGGCTTTGGGGAGCGCGCCATTCGATGATGAGGGCGTGGCAACGCGCGACCGCGAGCTCGTCGTGGATGGCGTGCTGCAGAATTACATTCTATCGAGCTACTCGGCGCGCAAGCTTGGCCTGCAAACCACGGCGAATGCGGGCGGCGCGCATAATCTCATCGTCGCTCCCACGCACACCGGCGGGTTCGAGGCTCAGTTGCAGCGCCTCGGCACGGGTCTCGTGGTGGGCGAGCTCATGGGGCAGGGCGTGAACGGCATCACCGGAGATTATTCGCGCGGCGCCGCTGGCTTTTGGGTCGACAGCGGAGTGCTCCAGTTTCCGGTCGCCGAGATCACCATTGCTGGCAACTTGAAAGACATGCTCATGCGCATCGCCGCCATCGGCGATGATGTCGATGTGCGCGGCGGCATTCGCTCGGGCTCGATTCTGATCGAGGAGATGACCATCGCAGGATCCTGACGACTGCCCGCTCACGTGGTGCTTGTTCTTGGCGGAGAGTGGTCGCGCGGCAAGGCGCCCTCGCCGTCGCTGGCCGCTCGACACGCTCCACTCGGCGCTCTGATCGGGACGCGTCGAGCGGCCGGACGCTCCGGCTCGGCGCGCTCCAACACTCTCCGCCAAGAACAAGCACCACGTGCGCGTACACTGCCGAGTCCCAAAAGCCCTCGCGCGACGAACCTCAGGCAAAGTCGAATCGGAAAAATCGTGTCCCGTGAGGTGGTGTACGACCGGAGATCCGGAAAACACGAAGCCTTGGCAATGTGGAATGATCACTTCTCCGGCACCATTGCAGCGGCCCAGAGATGGCGCAGTGGAATGATGCGAAGGCGGTGCGCCATCAAATTGCGATCTGATGGAGAGCCAAGGCGATGATCACCGTGTGGGGCGGACAGACCTCTCGATCGATCCGGGCTGTCTGGGTATTGGAGGAGATGGGCCTGCCCTACCGCTTGCGGCAGGTGAACATGCTGGCCGCGGAGAAGGATCCGGCGTGGCTCGCCGTCAATCCTGGCGACTTTCTGCCCGCGATCCAAGACGGCGACGTCACCATGGTCGAGTCCGTGGCGATCATGGAGTATTTGATGGGCCGCTACGGGCCCACAACGCTGCAGCCATCCCCTGACGATCCTGCCTTCCCCACCTACCAGCAGTTCCTCCACATGGGCGAAGCGGGGCTGGCAACGTTGATCATGGTTCCGCTGGTGAGCGACTTCATCGCGCCGGAGACGGAACGGGACAACTGGGGTGCCCGCTGGGCGCGCGCGTGCGTCGAGCGACGGCTGCTGCTCATCAGGCGTCAGCTCGCGGGCGCGCTTTACATGGCGGGCGACAGGTTCACGGCTGCCGACATCTCGGTGACCTACGCGCTGAACCTAGGCGCCAATCACGCCCGGTTCGTTCTCAGCGACGCCGAACAGGCCTACGTCGCTCGCACCACGGCCCGCGCCGGTTACAAGCGGGCCTTCGACCGCTCGCATCAGGGCGCGGAAGTCTAGTCTAGCTTCGTTGGCTTTCGCGGCGCGGCCAGTTCGAATCCTTCCAGAATCTTGCAGCCAGCCGCCAGTGTTCAGCAAGGAAGACGATGGCTGGCGAGGCGATTACAAACTCTTCCCGGAACACGACGCTACTTTGGAGCTGAGGGTGCCCCACGGGTCCTCACACGAAGGCGCCATCGATTTCGTAATCAAGCACTCGGTGGATCGGCTCATCGTTCGCACCGACTTTCAGGCTAAGGTCAACGTCTAAAACTTAAGATCCGAAAAATCCCTCGTACACCACGCGCCGGGAACGTCAGCAATCGGAAATGATGAGATCGACGCGATCTCTGATATTGCGTAGGAAGTTCCGCCGGTCTTCCATGTCTTTTGCTTGGTGACTCGCAGACGATTTCGAGCTGTTAGGCGTCCGCAGTGATTAACTCGACACGAATCGAACCGAGCCAGAGCTTGCGTCCAACGACCCCGAGGGAGCGCTACCCTGGCCGCAAGTGTTGGAGCGCGCCGAGCCGGAGCGTCCGGCCGCTCGACGCGTCCCGATCAGAGCGCCGAGTGGAGCGTTCCGAGCGGCCAGCGACGGCGAAGGCGCCTTACCGCGCGACCACTTGCGGCCAGGGTAGCGCTCCCTCGGAGTCGCAAGCACATGAGCGCATCAAGATGTTTGTATCAGATCACTCAATGTGCGGCGGCCAACCCGCTCACGAATGGCTTGATCGATATCGTCCATCATGGCGCTCACCGCGCTGGTCGCGTGCACGTTCACGGCGACTCGGCCGGCTCCTGCCGATCGAGATGCGTCGATGATCTCGAGCACATGGATATTTTCCATGGCTCGTGCGGGCACCCAAAATTCCTTCTCGGTCGCAAGCAGAAGCTCGGCGGACTCGAGTGAAGAAAGCACCGAAGCGAGAGCGACGCCGGGCACATCGAGCTCACTCGCCAGAGCGCTCGTGGTCCAGCGGGTGCGGCCCTGCGCGTAATCCCGGCCGATCAAATGCATTGCCGAGACGCCGAGATACTCACGCGCCCGCCCGGTCAACTCCACCGGGTGATGGCCGTGCGGAAGGTACTGCGGATATTGCGCGTAAAAAGACAGCTGCGCACCCGTGAGCAGAATCAGCCAATTCAGATAAATCCACACGAGCACGCTGAGCACGATGGCAAAGCCCGTATAGATGGCCGTCATTTGCGTGGAGTACGCAATGAACGTTGCGAACACACGCCCGACCAAAGCCCATAGCACTCCCGCGAATACGCCGCCGAGCAGGGCCGGCAGGATTCTCACACGCGTGTTCGGAATGAACGAATAGGCGAAGGAGAAAAACGCGGCGACGATGACGTACGGCCCAACTTGCGCGATCAAGTCGAACGCCGGGCCCAAGCCCGCGGTGCGTTGCAGCCACTGCGATAGCGCGGTGCTTTGCGCCGTGGCGAACAGGCCCACAACGCTGAACAGCACGATCGGCGCGATGATCATCACACTGATGTATTCGCTCAGCCGCCGTCCCCAGCTGCGTGGCTTTTCCACGCGCCACACGAAGTTGAAGCTCGACTCGACTTTTTGAATGGTGGTGATGACGGTGTACAAGAGGAATGCCACGCCGAGCGAGCCCAGCACGCCGCCCCGCACGTTGTCGACGAATCCCATGACCCGGCTCGTGAGCTCCACGGCAGCCGGGCCCATGGGCCGGAAGAATTGCATCAGAAACGACTCGAGCCCACCCTGCTCGCCGAGCCCCTTCAAGATCGAAAAGCTGAATGCCATCAGCGGCACGATGGACAACAGCGTCGTGTACACGAGACTCATGGCGCGCATGTTGAGATCGCCATCCAGCAAATCACGCAGCAGAGCGGCAGGAAAGCGCGCAACCCGCATCAAGGCGCCGCGGACGCCGTGCATCGGCCGCGAGTCGATGAAAATCGCGCGCTCCATGCGCATGATCCAAGCCGTCATGTGATCGAAGCCATACCGCAAAAGAATATCAAGATCACGGCGCGCGCAGTGGCTTCTCATCCGAGTCGTTGCGGAATTGAAGGCGCTTCGCGCCCGTGTGGCAACATCTGCACATGTCGTATGCCGAACGCATCGTGTGCTTGACCGAGGAGACGACGGAAACGTTGTATCTGCTGGGCGAGGAGCACCGCATCGTCGGCATCTCGGGTTTCACGGTTCGCCCGCCGCGGGCGCGCCGGGAGAAACCCCGCGTGAGCGCTTTCACGAGCGCGAAGATCGAGAAGATCATCGGGCTCCAACCCGATCTGGTGCTCGCCTTTTCGGATTTGCAGGCGGATATCGCCGCCGAGCTCGTGCGCCGCGGCGTCGAGGTGCATGTGTTCAATCACCGCAGCGTCGCACAAATCTTGCGCATGATTCGCACAGTGGGGGCGCTGGCAGGGGTCGCAGGCAAGGCGCAGGCGCTGTGCGAGCAACTGGCCGGCAATCTCGAGCGTGTGCGCGCCGCCGCGCACCGGTTGCCGGCTCATCCACGCGTGTATTTCGAAGAATGGGACGCGCCGCAAATCTCCGGCATTCAGTGGGTCTCCGAACTCGTGGAAGCGGCCGGCGGCATCGACTGTTTTCCGGAGCTCGCACGCGAATCCTTGGGAAAAAATCGCATCATCGCCGATGCCCTGGAAGTGCCCCGGCGCGCGCCGGACATCATCTTCGGCTCGTGGTGCGGCAAGAAATTCAAGCCGGATGCCGTTGCTGCCCGCACGGGTTGGGAGGGTGTGCCCGCGGTGCGCAACGGCGAGGTGCATGAAATCAAGTCGGCCATCATTCTGCAGCCGGGACCGGCTGCGCTCACCGACGGCCTGCAAGCCTTGCATGCGCGAATCGAAGCGTGGGCGGTCAGCGCGCGCTCGCCGCGGCGTGCCGCGGCGACCTGATCCGCTACTGTGTCACCAGGCGAAGTGCGTGCAAATAATTTTCGCGCGTCTTGGCGATGATTTCAGGCGGGAGGGGCGGCGGCGGCGGCTGCTTGTTCCAAGAGATCGACTCCAGATAGTCGCGCACGAACTGCTTGTCGAAGCTTGGCGGATTGGCTCCCGGTGTGTAGCTCGCCGCGGGCCAGAAGCGCGATGAGTCGGGAGTCAGTACCTCATCGATCAGCAGCAGCGCGCCATGCTCGTCGATGCCAAACTCGAACTTGGTATCAGCGATGAGAATGCCGCGGCGGCTTGCGTGCTCGGCGGCGAATGCATACAACGCGAGGGATGCGTCGCGCACTTGCGCGGCCAGGCTCGCGCCAATGAGTTTTTCGATGTCGGCGAACGTGATGTTCTCATCATGCTGGCCGGCCGGCGCCTTGGAAGCCGGAGTGAAAATTGGCTCGGGTAGTTGGGCCGCGAGCGCCAGACCTCGCGGCAGGTGCACGCCGCACACTTCGCCCGACTTCTGATAGTCGCGCCAGCCTGACCCGATCAAATAGCCGCGGACCACTGCTTCGAGCGGCAATGCTCGGAGCTTGCGCACGATCATGGATCGGCCGGCGAGCAAGCTTCTTTCGTGCGCATCGCTGATCACATCCTCGATGCGCAACGAGGTCAAGTGATTGCCGATCAAATGCCGCGTGCGCGCAAACCAAAACGTGGAGATCTGCGTGAGCACCGCGCCCTTATCGGGAATAGGCTCGCGCATGACCACATCGAATGCGGACAAGCGGTCGGTCGCAACGATCAGCCAATGCTCGGCGTCGATCTCGTAGAGATCGCGCACCTTGCCTCGATGCACGCGCTTCAGGTTGCGTAAGGTTGACTCGAACAGCGGCGGGCTCAAATTCTCTGCCATGGAGCAATGCGCCGCGTGAGTTAACATTCGTTCGATGAAGTCTCGGTATTGTGAGCATGCATGCCGACATGGTCAATGCAGACACTTGCGCTTTAGACGGCCGACGTGAAATTCTCGGCTGCGTTCTTTGGCGCCGTCATCGGCTTCGTTCTCACGCACTCGATTTACGGGCTGCTGGTCGGCGGCCTCATCGGCTATTACTTCTCGCGCTCATCCACTGCTTTCAACCAGCCCGCATCGCCTGCCATTGCCGAGGTATTTTTCCGCAGCACGTTCAACTTCATGGGACACGTGGCCAAAGCCGACGGCCGGGTTTCGGAATCGGAAATTCAGGCGGCGCGGCACCTCATGCAAGAGCTCAAGCTGGGAGCGGATCAGGTGGCGCGCGCCATCGATTTTTTTCAGGCCGGCAAGGCGCCGGGGTTTGACGCGCAAGCGAGCCTCGAACAATTGCGCCGGGCGTGTGGCTACCGCCAGGATTTGCTGCGCGTCTTCGTGGAGCTGCAATTGCGCGCCGCCGTGCTCGGCAACGGCGCTACCGGCGCGGCGCATACCTTGCTCGTGCGTTGTGCGGAGCGGCTCGGCTTGTCGGGCGCGGAATTTCTGCATCTGGAAGCAATGGTGCGCACGCAGTATCGCGCTCGCTCCGGCGCGGGGAGCCAGTCTCGCGCCGGCACGTATTCGCGGCCTTCGAGCCTCGAAAATGCGTACCGCGAGCTGGAGATTACGGCGACGGCAAGCGATCAGGAAGTCAAGAAAGCCTATCGGCGGCAGATGAATCGGCACCATCCGGACAAGCTCGTGGCCAATGGCCTACCTGAGTCGATGGCTGAAGTCGCGAAGGAGAAGACGCAGCGCATTCAGGAAGCGTACGAGGCCATTTGCGCCGCTCGCGGCATCCGGTAATACTCGCTCGAGTGAACGCCGTGATCGCACCTTCCATTCTGTCGGCGGATTTTTCGCGCCTCGGCGAGGAAGTCCGCAACGTTCTGGAAGCGGGAGCCGATTGGGTGCACTTCGATGTCATGGACAATCACTACGTGCCGAATCTCACCATTGGTCCCTTGGTGTGCGAGGCGCTTCGCAAGGCGGGCATTCGGGCGCCCATTGACGTGCATCTCATGGTGAAGCCGGTGGATCGGCTGATTCCGGATTTCGCGGCAGCGGGTGCGAGTCACATCAGCTTTCATCCAGAGGCGACCGAGCATGTCGACCGCACGATCCAATTGATCCATGACTCGGGTTGCACGGCGGGACTCGTGTTCAACCCGGCGACGCCGCTCAACTGGCTCGACTATGTGATGGGTCAAATCGATTTGGTGTTGATCATGTCGGTGAATCCCGGTTTCGGCGGCCAGAAGTTCATCTCGGGCGCGCTCGAGAAGATTGCTGAGGTGCGCGCGCGCATCAAGGAAAGCGGCCGCGATATTCGCCTCGAGGTGGACGGCGGCGTGAAGATCGACAACGCGGCCCGAGTGGCGCGCGCCGGCGCCGATACGTTCGTCGCCGGCTCGGCGATTTTTGGCAGCAAAAGCTACCGTGACACCATCACCCAGCTGCGCAATGAAATCGCGCTCGGCGGCGGCGAGCGGATCTAGTCAGCGGTCCCGCTATTCGTCGTCGTCGTCATCCTCATCGTCTTCGTCATCGATGGTGCTAGCCGTCTTGGAGGTCGCGGGGGTAGCGCCGGCGCTCTTCACAGGCACCACCAGTGGCCGCGTTTTCACCTTGGGCCGCGCGTTATAGACGACGATGGTCTTGCCGGTGGCCCGCAACAGGCCTTGCTCTTCGAGCACCTTGAGCACGCGGCCCGCCATTTCACGCGAACAACCGACCAGACGCGATAGCTCCTGGCGGCTGACCTTGATTTGCATGCCTTCGGGGTGGGTCATCGCATCCGGCTCGCCGCACAAATCCATGATGGCGTGCGCAACACGTCCCGTGACATCCACGAATGCGAGGTCGCCGAGCTTGCGGTTGGTGCGATCCAAACGTGTCGCGAGCTGAGTGGCCAGCTCGAACACGAGGCCGGGGCTTTCGGCGGCGATCTGCCGGAAGCGTGGATAGGTCATCTCGGCGAGCTCGCATTGCTGGCGGGTGCGTACCCACGCGCTCCGCGTGGGTTGCTCGTAGAACAGCCCCATCTCACCGAAGAACTGGCCCTTGTTGAGATAAGCGAGCACCATCTCGTTGCC
>CAXTUB010000015.1:0-80313 GCA_964247385.1 uncultured Steroidobacteraceae bacterium
CATCCTGTTCATCGACGAGCTGCACACGCTGGTGGGGGCGGGCGGCGCCGGTTTGCGGGCCACGTTTGGTTTGGCGCAAGCAGGCCTCGAGACCGCTTGCATCACCAAAGTTTTTCCCACGCGCAGTCATACCGTGGCTGCGCAGGGCGGAATCTCGGCCGCGCTCGGCAACATGGGCGAGGATGACTGGCGCTGGCACATGTACGACACCGTCAAAGGGTCCGATTGGCTCGGCGATCAAGACGCCATCGCCTTCATGTGCAAGGAAGCGCCGTCCGCGGTCATCGAGCTCGAGCACTACGGCGTGCCCTTCTCACGCACCGATGAAGGCCGAATTTATCAACGGCCATTCGGCGGCATGACTACGCACTTCGGCAAAGGCATTGCGCAGCGCACGTGCGCGGCGGCGGACCGCACAGGCCACGCCATGCTGCACACGCTGTATCAGCAGTCGCTGCGGCATCGTGCGACGTTCTTCATCGAGTTCTTTGCGCTCGATTTATTGATGGAAGACGGCGAGTGCCGCGGCGTCATCGCGCTCGAGCTGGCTACGGGCAAGCTGCACCGGTTTCGCGCTCACCGCACCATTCTCGCTACGGGCGGTTACGGGCGCGCCTGGTTCGCATGCACCTCCGCACACACGTGCACGGGCGATGGAGGCGGAATGGTGCTGCGCGCCGGGCTGCCGCTGCAGGACATGGAATTCGTGCAGTTCCATCCCACGGGCATCTATGGCGCCGGCTGCCTCATCACCGAAGGCTCGCGCGGCGAAGGCGGATATTTGACCAATGCCGACGGCGAGCGATTCATGGAGCGCTACGCGCCCAATGCCAAGGATCTCGCCTCACGCGACGTGGTGAGCCGGTCGATGACCATCGAAGTGCGCGAAGGCCGCGGCGTTGGCAAGCAGCGCGATCATATTCATTTGCACTTGGAGCACCTCGGCGCGGCGGTGATTCAAGAGCGTCTTCCGGGCATTGCGGAGACGGCGCGCATTTTTGCCAATGTGGATGTCAACCGGGAGCCCATTCCGGTATTGCCCACGGTGCACTACAACATGGGCGGAGTGCCGTGCACCGTGCGCGGTGAGGCGGTGACGCTCGATGCACAGCGACAGGAGAGCATCGTTCCCGGTCTCATGGCCATTGGCGAAGCGGCCTGTGTCTCGGTGCATGGCGCAAATCGCTTGGGCTCGAACTCGCTGTTGGACCTGGTCGTATTTGGCCGCGAGGCGGCGCGATATTGCGCTGCCACGCTCAAGCCGCATGCCGCGCATCGCCCGCTGCGCACCGATAGCGCGGATGCCGCGCTGGCGCATTTGGACCGCGTTCGCTACGCCAAGGGCAGCTTGCCGACCGCTCAAATTCGCGGCCGCATGCAAATCGTCATGCAGCAGGACGCGGCGGTGTTCCGAACCGGCGAAACCTTGAACGAAGGCAAGCGAAAGTTGGCGCAGGTGCTCGATTCATTCGCCGATGTCGGCATCTCCGACCGATCGCTCATCTGGAATTCCGATCTCATCGAGACGCTCGAGCTCGAGAATTTACTGGCGCAGGCGGTCGCCACCATGCATTCCGCGGAGAACCGCAAGGAGAGCCGGGGCGCGCAAGCACGCGAGGATTTTCCCGAGCGCGACGACGTGCATTGGCTCAAGCATTCTTTATGCTGGGTGGATGCGCGCGGCGAGAGCCGCATTGATTACCGCGCGGTGCATCTGCAAACCGGCAGCAACGAGATCGATTCCATTGCGCCCAAGGCGCGCACTTATTGAGCTAATTTGTATGACCAATAACGTTCGGAATGCCCATTTCGCGAGGGCTCTCGGTGGCTGAGTTCACTCTGCCGAAAAACTCGAAGATCAGCCGCGATGGCAAGCACCATGCCGCCGCGCCCGGCGCCAAGCACGTGCGCACGTTCAAGATCTATCGCTACGATCCGGACGACGAACGGAACCCGCGCATCGATGCGTACGACGTGGACATGGATGAGTGCGGTCCCATGGTTCTCGATGCGCTCATCAAGATCAAGAGCGACATCGATCCGACCTTGACCTTTCGACGATCGTGCCGTGAAGGCATTTGCGGCTCATGCGCGATGAATATCGATGGGCGCAACGGGCTTGCGTGCATCACCGCGTGCGATGCGGTCGCGGGCGAGGTTCGCGTCTATCCTTTGCCGCACCTGCCCGTCATCAAGGATCTCGTGCCGGACTTGACGCACTTCTACGCGCAGTACGCGTCGGTTCAGCCGTGGCTGCGCACGCAAACGCCGGCTCCGCCCGATGCGGAACGGCTGCAAAGCAAGGCCGATCAGGAGAAGGTGGATCGTCCGTCGGCGTGCATCCTGTGCGCCTGCTGTTCGACGGCGTGTCCGAGTTACTGGTGGAACGGCGAGCGCTTTCTGGGGCCTGCGGCGCTGCTGGCGGCATATCGCTGGATCGTCGACACACGCGACGAGAGCACGGGGGAAAGGTTGGATCAGCTGGAAGACCCGTTCAGATTATATCGCTGTCATACCATCATGAACTGCACCGAGGCGTGTCCCAAGGACTTGAACCCCGCCAAAGCCATTGCTGCAATCAAGCAGATGATGGCCGAGCGCCGCATGTGAGCGTGCCCGCCGCGCAGGGCGAGCTGCGCTGGCGCTGCCGGCGCGGCATGAAGGAGCTCGATCTCATTCTCGGCGCGTATTTGAGTCGTTGCTTTGACGCCGCTTCGAGCGCTCGACAAGCGCAATTTCGCCGGCTCTTGGAGCGCGCGGACCCCGAGCTGCATGCGTTGCTCGTCGCGCAGACCTTGCGCGGTGCCGACGCCGAGGAGTCAGCCCTGCTCGAAGAGATGTGCAAGGCCGCCTACGATGCATGAGCAACGTCGCGCGGACCATCTGGCGCTGGATTGTCCGCAAGCGCGTGCGATGTGCGCGGTCGCGGGGTTCGCGCTGTGCGCGATGGCGGCATGGCTCACCTCGGATGCGAATGTCGCATCGTGCGTTGCGGCTTGCGTGTGCATCGGCCTTGCGAGCGCCGCCTGCCTTGCGGATCTCGCGGTGTGGCGCCGGGTCGAATGGCAAGCCGATGCCGGCTGGTCATTACATTCACGCAGTGGCTCGCAGGCTGCGCAGCTGCTGCCATCGAGCCGTGTGGTGGGCTCGAGCGTGTTGCTGGTTTTCCAATTGGCCCAAGCGCGGCGGCGCGTATGGATCTGGCTGGCGCCCGGAGCCAGGCGGCAGCGCGAGCTGCGCAGGCTCCGAGCCCGGCTGAATCTCGACGCTCAGTCCTTGTGTGCGCAGGGCTCGTGAACGGGTTCTCATGGCTCGAAGGCCGGAGGCGGCCGACTCTGGTTTTCCTCGAACTTTTCTTTGGCCGGTCGGTCTACGGCGACAGGTGCGGGGCATTCAGCGGCGCAAGGCCCAGCGGGCATGGTCGCTGAAGACACCGACCTGAAGCTGGTCGAGCGGGTTCAGCGGGGTGAGCGGGCCGCGTTCGATCTGTTGGTGCTGCGCTATCAGCACAAGGTATTGAAGCTGATCATGCGATATGTGCACGATGCTCATGAGGCCGAGGACATTGCACAGGAAGCGTTCGTGAAAGCCTATCGGGCGTTGGGCTCTTTCCGCGGCGACAGCGCCTTTTATACTTGGCTGTATCGCATCGCCATCAATACCGCGAAGAATGCGCTGGTCGCCAACAAGCGCCGGCCCATGGATTACGATCTCGATTTGCAAGATCCCGAGCAATACGAGCGCAATGCGCGGTTGGCCGAAGGCGAGACGCCGGAAGCTCTGCTGCTGACCGACGAAATTCGCGACACCGTCAATCAGGCCATCGAGCGTCTCCCGGAAGATCTTCGTACCGCCATCGTGTTGCGTGAGCTCGACGGCTTGAGCTATGAGGAAATTGCTCAAACCATGGACTGCCCCGTCGGGACGGTGCGATCACGAATTTTTCGAGCGCGCGAAGCCATCGATAAGAAGTTGCGCCCGATATTTGAAGGGGGCCTGGGTCGGCCCGAGGAAACATGAGCGAACAAATACGCGAGCAAGTCTCAGTTTTTCTGGATGGGGAGCTGCCGGCGGCGGAAACCGAGCTGTTGCTCAAACGCTTGATGCGCGATGCTCAGTTGCGCGAGTGTTTCTCGCGTTATTGCATGGTGGGTGAGGTGGTGCGCAACCTGCCGGGCCGCTCCATCAGCCAAGGTTTCGCGGCGCGCGTGAATGCCCGCATCGATGGTGAACCGGCGGTTGCACCCGCCGTGAGGACTTCGCCTCGACGTTGGTGGCGTCCCGCGGCGAGCGTGGCGCTTGCCGCGAGTGTTGCCGGCTTGGCCATGTTCGCTTTGCAGCGGCGCGCCGAAGCTCCGGTGACCGCGCGGCTCGCAGCGCTGCCCGCGCCCGCGGTTTCGACGACCTCGCAGCGCGTGTCCCGAGCGCTCACCGCAGTGCCAGGCGAGGCTGCGGCTTATACGGTGCCTTATGTCGGCAGCGCTCCTGCGGCCGTGTCTCCTTCGGCGCGGTTGACCAGCTACGTGTTTGCGCACAGCAAGTACAGCTCGACTCTCGGGCAGCGCGGCGCGTGGTCCGGTGTCATGCTCGATGCGCCCACGCCGAAGAATGTCGAAGATCGAGACGCCGCGAACTCCGCGCCATGAACGGCGCACTGCCATCGGCCGGTGTTCAGCGATCGATCCGCATCGCGCAATCGCGCAACGCGCCGCAATCGATTCGCGTGCGCGCGCGTGTCGCGGCGCTCGGCTGCACTCTGGCCGGCTTGTTCGCAGCGGGGAACGTCCATTGCGCCGCGCAAGACCAGCCGCGCGAATGGCTGGAGAAAATGAATCGCGCGTTGTCGGAGCGCAACTATGACGGAACGTTTTTTCATTTGAGCCGCGGTGAGGTCGAGACTCTGCGCATCGTGCACCGCGTGCATGCGGGCCAGGTCACCGAACGGTTGATTTCACTGGATGGCTCGCAGCGTGAGTTCATCCGCACCACTCAAGCGCTGACTTGTTATCTGCCCGATCAGCGCACCGTGTGGGTGGCGCCGCGCGATGGCACAGCTCCGTTCTTGGGCTCCCTCCCGCAATTCAATTCCGCAGTCGATCAGTTTTACGACATTCGCCTTCTATCGGCCGCGCGGATGTTGGGCCGCTCCGCCAAAGTCATCAGTGTGAGCCCGAAGGATCAGTTTAGATTTGGCTATCGGCTCTGGCTCGACGAGCAGAGCGCCATGCCGCTGAAAACGGAGCTTTGCGACGCGCGCGGCCGTGTCGTCGAGCAGATCGTGTTCGCAAGCCTCGACTTGCCCGAAAGCATTCCGGAAGCTGCGGTGCAGCCGGGAATCAAGACCGACGGCTTGCGCTGGGTGCGGCAAACGCCATCGCGCGAATTGATTGACGGTGAGCTCTCCGCGTTTCGCGTCAGCCGGTTGCCTCCCGGGTTTCGTTTGATGGTCAGTGGTGCGCAGACGCTGGATGAGGGCAGCCGTCCGGCGGCGCATCTCGTCTACTCGGATGGCCTCGCGAGTGTCTCGGTTTTCGTCGAGCAGGAGCACGAAGTGCGCGGCGCACAGGGCGGCGGGCCGCCGGTCCAGGGGCTTTCGCGTATTGGCGCAGGGTATGCATTTTCAACCGTCGTCGATGGACATCAGGTCACCGCGGTGGGTGAAGTCCCGGCGCAGACGGTGGAATTCATCGCGCATTCGGTCACTCCGGCAGCCGTCTCGCATTGAGCGTTGCGCCGCCGCTCGCGTTCACGCTGTATTCTCGTGCAGCGTGCGGGTTGTGCGATGAGATGAAGGCCAAGCTCGCCGCGCGGCTGCATGGTGTGCAGGGGTTGCGAGTCGACGTGATCGATGTGGATTCGGATCCGCATTTGCGCGCGCGCTTTGGCCACAAGGTGCCCGTTCTCATGTTGGGTGGAGAGCTCGTCTGCCACGGGCGGCTCGATTCCGAGGAGCTCGCAAAAGCCCTCTCATTCAGCCGCTGAGCGCTATACTGCGCGGCTTTGTCCGCCCGCATGCATCACATCCGCAACTTCTCCATCATCGCGCACGTCGATCATGGCAAGTCGACCCTTGCGGACCGGCTCATTCAAATGTGCGGCGGGCTCGATGCGCGCGAGATGCAGGCGCAGGTCCTGGATTCCATGGACCTCGAGCGTGAGCGGGGCATTACCATCAAGGCGCAGAGCGTTACGCTCCAATACCGCGCGCGGAGCGGCGACGAGTTTCAGCTGAACTTCATCGACACGCCGGGGCACGTGGATTTTTCCTACGAAGTATCCCGCTCGCTCGCGGCGTGCGAAGGCGCGTTGCTCGTGGTCGACGCCGCGCAGGGCGTCGAAGCGCAAAGCGTCGCCAACTGCTATACCGCACTCGAGCAAGGGCTCGAAGTGTTGCCGGTCATCAACAAGATCGATCTGCCTTCGGCCGATCCCGAGCAAGTGATCAACGAGATCGAGGAGATCATCGGGATACCGGCGCAAGATGCCGCGCGGGTCAGCGCCAAGACAGGTGAGGGCGTCGATGACTTGCTCGAGCAGCTCATCGAGCGCATCCCCGCGCCGCGCGGCGATCCGGCGGCGCCGCTCCAGGCGCTCATCATCGACTCGTGGTTCGACAATTACGTCGGCGTCGTGTCGCTGGTGCGAGTCATGAACGGTGAGCTGCGCTCGGGCAGCAAGATTCGAGTCATGTCGACCGGGCGCACGCACGGCATCGACAAGCTCGGCCGATTCACGCCGAAGTCCGTGGCGCGCGATGCGCTGCGGACCGGCGAGGTCGGCTTCGTGATCGCCGGGATCAAGGAGATCGATGGCGCGCCGGTAGGCGATACCATCACCTCCGAGGCGCGTCCGGCGCCCGAAGCCCTCGCCGGATTCCGCCAGATCAAACCACGGGTGTTCGCCGGATTGTTTCCGGTCAGCTCCGATGATTACGAGCAGTTCCGCGAGGCGCTGCAGAAATTGAAGCTGAACGATTCCGCGCTGCAGTTCGAGCCCGAGGTGTCCTCGGCGCTGGGCTTCGGGTTTCGCTGTGGTTTCCTCGGCCTGCTGCACATGGATATCGTGCAGGAGCGGTTGGAGCGCGAGTACGATCTGGATCTGATCACCAGCGCGCCCACCGTGATCTACGAAATTTCGCTGACCGACGGCGAAGTCCAATTCGTCGACAATCCATCGAAGCTTCCGCCGCCCGACCGCATTCAGGAACTGCGTGAGCCGATCATCGTGGCCAACATTCTCGTGCCCCCCGATCACGTCGGCGCGGTGCTGGCGCTGTGCTCGGAAAAACGCGGCGTGCAGAAAAAAATGTTGTTCGTGAGCAGCCAGGTGTCGCTTCAATACGAGCTGCCGCTCGCCGAGGTCGTGCTCGATTTTTTCGACCGCTTGAAATCGGTGAGCCGCGGCTACGCATCCTTCGATTACGAGTTCAGCCATTTTCAGGCCGCGCCGCTCGTCAAGCTCGATGTGCTCATCAACGGCGAGCGTGTCGATGCATTGTCGTTGATCGTGCACAAGGACAATGCGTATACGCGCGGCCGGGATCTGGTCGACAAGATGCAGGAGTTGATTCCGCGTCAGATGTTCGAGGTGGCCGTGCAGGCCGCCATCGGCAGCCACGTCATCGCGCGCGCCAGCGTCAAGGCGCTGCGCAAGAACGTGCTCGCCAAATGCTACGGCGGTGACGTGTCGCGTAAGCGCAAGCTCCTGGAAAAGCAAAAGGCGGGCAAGAAGCGCATGAAGCAGTTGGGACAGGTGGAAATTCCGCAGGAAGCATTTCTCGCGGTGCTGCAGGTAGGTAAGAGAAATTGAGCACGATCGGCGATACTGATCCACTGTTCGTGGGGTTATGGTGGTGCGCGCTCGGCGTGCTCGCAGTGGTGCTCATCGACGGCTGGTTCTTGCGGCCGCGTCGCGATCCCACATCGAGCGGCGCCAACGAGCCGTCCTACTTGCGCGTGTGCACCTATCTGCTCGTCGGGCTCGCCGTGGCCATGATGTGGCGTTTGTTTCGCCACGAGGCCGTCGACTTCAGTTTGATGCTGATGGTCGTGGGTGGTCTGGCTGGGCTCATCTGGGCCATCGATGCGGCGCTGTTCGCGCGTGGGCGCATCGAACGGGCCAGCCGCGCGGGCGGCACTGCGGAGACGGTGCGTGAGCCGGTGGCGGTGGAATACGCGCGCTCGTTTTTTCCGGTGATTTTTCTGGTCTTGGTGATCCGCTCGTTCGTGTTCGAGCCATTTCGAATCCCTTCCGATTCCATGATGCCGACGTTGTTCGACGGCGATTTTATTTTTGTCAGCAAGTATTCCTACGGACTGCGTGTTCCGGTATTCAACTATCTGCTGGTCCCGACCGGCGCGCCGCAGCGAGGAGATGTCATCGTGTTCCGCCTGCCGCCGAACCCAAAAATCAATTACATCAAACGGCTCATCGGCCTGCCCGGCGACCGGATCCGGGTGGATGAGAAAAATCATCTGTTCGTGAACGGCGTGCTCATGGCACAGGAGCCGCAAGGCGTCTATCGCGGGCCGAAAGAGGATCTTTGGATTTACGCCGGCGCACCTACCGCACGTGAACAGCTGGACCGCGCATCGCATCGCGTCATGTTCGCGGGAAACCCGGTGAAAACGGGCGAGTGGACGGTGCCTGCGGGCCACTACTTCTTCATGGGCGATAACCGCAATAATAGTCAGGATAGCCGCTTCGACGATGCGAGCGCGCCGGGTTTCGTGCCCGCGGAAAATTTGGTCGGCAAGGCGGTGCGGATCTGGCTCAATCTCGATACTCGTGACGGACCTCTCTGGCGGCGCATCGGGAATGCGATCCAGTAGCGGGCGGAATTCGGTGCGTGAAGTTAGGTTGGGCGAGCCGTGCGCCGCGCACGAGGCGGGCGAGCACTGCAGTAGCGGAGGTTCAAGTGCGAAATCGACAACAAGGCATGACATTCATTGGGCTCTTGATCCTGCTGGGGGTCGTGGGTCTCATCGGGTACGGCGTCATCCGGCTCGTTCCCGTATATCTCAATTACATGAAAGTCACGCGCACCATGGAGCAGGTTGCGACCGAATTCAAAGGCGATCAAGCGGACCCCGCGCGAATGCTCGTGGCGCTCGACCGGCATTGGACCATCGAGGACATCACCGAGATCTCGCCGAAAGATATCGAGATCGTCAAGGACGAGAACGGTCTCAGCATGCACGCCGAGTACGACCACAAGGTCGATTACATCGGCAATGTATTTCTCTTGGTGCACTTCGACAAGACCGTCAAGGTCGAGTGAGCGCTGCGGCGCCGAGGCTCGATCGGGGCGCGCCGCATGCGCCGCCGTGAAGGCGGCGCGCAGTGACGAACGCGACGTCCGCGTGGAACGCATCGAGCGCATCCTCGGCGTCCGATTCGGAAATCCGTCGCTTTGCATCGAAGCCCTCACTCATCGTAGCGCCGCTGCCGCGCACAACGAGCGGCTTGAATTCTTGGGCGATGCGTGTCTCAACTGTGTCGTGGCGCAAGCCTTGTACGAGGCATGTCCCGCGGCGGACGAAGGCCGCTTGTCGCGCATGCGTGCATCTCTCGTGAGCGGCGCAGCACTCGCCGAGCTTGCGACCGAGCTTGGAATCGGTGAGAGCGTTCAGCTCGGAATGGGCGAGGCAACGAGCGGCGGACGGCGCCGCGCATCCATTTTGGCCAATACCCTGGAGGCGATCCTTGGCGCCCTATTTCTCGATGCGGGATTCGATGCCGCCTCGATGCTCGTGCAACGATTGTTCATGCGACGCATCGCCTCGGTGAGCGCGGCGGCCGAGTTGAAAGATCCCAAATCGCAGCTGCAAGAGCAGCTCCAAGCCCGCGGCTTGCCGCCGCCCACCTATGCGACCTCGGCCATTCTCGGCCGGCAGCACGCGCAGGATTTCGCGGTCACTTGCGAAGTGCCCTCGCTCGAATTGAAGACCGCCGGCGCAGGAACGAGCCGCCGGCGCGCCGAGCAGAGCGCTGCGGCCCTGATGTTGACTTCGCTCTCGGCCGCCGGCCCGCGCACTTGACGTCTGCAGTCTTTCGGGCCGGGCAAGTCGCAGTAGTGGGACGCCCCAACGTGGGCAAGTCCACGCTCGTCAACGCGCTGGTTGGCCGCAAGGTCAGCATCGTTGCGCCCAAGCCGCAAACCACGCGGCATCGTATTCTCGGCGTTGCGAACCGCGAGGCCGCGCAAATCGTGCTGCTGGACACTCCCGGCCTGCACGCCTCGGCCCGGCGCGTGATGAATCAGCACATGAACCGCGCGGCGATGAGCTCTTCGCACGATGCCGACGTCATCTTATTCGTGCTCGAAGCGGGGCACTTCGATGAAGCCGACGAGTTCGCCTGGGCGCGCTTGCGCGGCTTGCGTCAACCGCTCATCGTCGCTCTCAACAAGATTGATCTGGTGCGCCCGCGCGCAGCTCTGCTGCCCGCCATCGAGAATGTGGCGAGCCGGGTCGCGGCTTCCGAGATCGTGCCGATCAGCGCGACCACCGGTGAAAACCTGTCGAGCCTGGGCGAAGTGCTCAGCGCGCGCTTGCCCGCCTCACCGCCGCTGTTTCCGTTGGACATGCAAACCGATCGGGACGATGCCTTTCACGCGGCCGAGGTGGTGCGTGAAAAATTGACGCTCAAGCTGCGCGAAGAATTGCCCTATGGCATTGCGGTGCAAATCGAGCGGATCAACGACGATGAAGGGCGCTTGATCATCGATGCGGTCATCTGGGTGGAGCGCGGCGGACAAAAAGCCATCGTGATTGGCCAGGGGGGGCAGCGGCTCAAGGAGATCGGTCGCTTGGCGCGCATCGAGCTCGCCGATTTATGGCAGCGCCCCGTGCATTTGTCGCTTTGGGTCAAAGTGAAGGAAAATTGGGCTGATAGCGAGGTCGCGCTGCGGCAGTTCGGCTATCAGGCTTGATTTCCTTGCGAAATGACACGAGTTCGAGTTCATGAAACGCCCACAGCGCATCTGGCTGACGCCCGCATTTCTGCTGCATCAACACGCCTACCGCGATACCAGCCGGATCGTCGAGTTCTTCACTCGCGAGCACGGCCGCATCTCGCTGTTCGCGCGCGGCGCGCGCGTGTCGAAATCGAGCCTGCATCGGGGTCTCAGGCCTTTTCAGCGTCTCTTGATCTCCTGGAGCGGGCGGGGTGAGGCGGGTCAGCTGACGGCGGCGGAACCCGATGGTCCGCACCTCCCGCTGCCGACGTCTGCGCTCATGAGCGGGTTTTATCTCAATGAGCTCATCATGAAGTTGACCGAGCGGTGGGATGCCAATGCCGAATTATTCGATGCGCTGGCTCAGGCCATTGTTGATTTGAGCCGTGGCGGCGTCGAGGCAGCACCCTTGCGGCGCTTCGAAAAACGCATGCTCGAGATTTTGGGTTACGGCACCGACTACGCGGTGACCGAATCGGGCGAACCCGTGTCGGAAACTCAATCGTATTGGGTGAAGCCGCATCGCGGCGTCTCACTCTGCTTGCAAGGCGGCGCAGGTGTGTCGGGTCGCTCCTTGCTGCGGATCAGCCGCGAGATGTTTGACGAGGCGCAGACGCTGCGCGACGCCAAGCATATTTTGCGGGCTTCGATCGATGTCTGTCTCGAAGGGCGCCCATTGCGTACCCGCGAGGTGTTGAGCGCACTGGTGGCGGCACGATCCGCATGAGGGCGCCACGCATGTATTCCAATCTTCATCTGGGCGTCAATATCGACCACGTGGCCACCTTGCGGCAAGTCAGGCGGGCGCGTTTTCCCGATCCATTGCAGGCGGCACTGCGCTGCGAGCAGGCCGGCGCCGACAGCATCACCCTGCACTTGCGCGAAGATCGCAGGCACATTCAGGAGCGCGACGTGCTCGTCATGCGAGAGGCGCTGCAGACGCACATGAACCTGGAGCTTGCCGCGACTGCGCAAATGCTCGAGTTCGCGGCCCGCGTACGGCCTGCGGATTGTTGCCTCGTGCCGGAAAATCGCGATGAGATCACCACCGAGGGCGGCCTCGATCTCGTGCTGCACGAGCCGCGCGTGCGCGATGCTTGCGCTCGATTGAGCGAAGCGGGCGTGCGCGTTTCGCTGTTCATCGATCCGGATGAAGCTCAAGTCAATGCGGCGCGCCGCTGTAACGCGCCGGTGATCGAGTTGCACACCGGCGCGTACGCGGAAAAATCAGGAGCGCATCGAGCGCGGGAGCTCGAGCGCCTGCGCAGCGCGGCTCAACTCGCCGATTCCTTAGGGCTCATCGTGCACGCGGGCCACGGCCTCGACTATCACAATGTCATGCCCGTGGCCGCCATCGAGCCGCTCGTCGAGCTGAACATCGGTCACGCCATCATTGCGCGTGCGGTATTCGACGGCATCGAGCGCGCGGTGCGCGACATGAAAGAATTGATGCTCCGCGCCCGCTCGTGATCTTCGGAATCGGCACGGACATTCTCGAGATCGAACGCATCGAGAATACCTTTCAAAAGTTCGGCGAGCGCTTCGTGAGGCATTTGCTCATGCCGGAGGAGGCCACGCAGTTTGCCCGCACCGAGCGCAAGGTGCGCTTTCTCGCCATGCGCTTCGCGGCCAAGGAAGCCATCGTCAAAGCGCTCGGCACGGGCTTTGCGCATGGCGTTTGGATTCGAGATGTCGGGGTTGCGCAAAATCCGTGGGGCAGACCAGAGGTCATCTACTCAGCGCGCGGGCGCGCCAGGAGCGATGAGCTCGGCGCGGGCGAGGGCCACGTGACACTCTCCGATGAAGCTGGTCTCGTCGTGGCGGTGGCCGTGTTGATGCGCCGATGAACGTGCTGGTGTTCGACATCGAGACGGTGCCCGACACCGCGCTCGGCCGCCGCTTGTTCGACCTGCCAGACTTGCCCGATGCCGACGTCGCGGACGTCATGTTCGCGCGGCAGCGCCAGCGCACGGGCGCTGATTTTCTGCCGTTCGAGCAGCAGCGCATCGTCGCCATAGCCGTCGCGCTGCGCGCGCGCGATCAGCTCTCGGTATGGAGCTTGGGAGAGCCCGGCGATTCCGAGAAGCGGTTGATCGAGCGTTTTTTCGATGGCTTGGAGCGATTCACTCCGGACCTCGTGTCCTGGAATGGGGGAGGTTTCGATCTGCCCGTGCTGCAATATCGAAGCTTGCTGCACGGCGTGTCCGCGGCCAGGTACTGGGAGACTGGGAATCAAGATGCGAGCTTTCGCTATAACAGCTACTTGAGCCGTTATCACTGGCGGCATATGGATCTCATGGATATCTTGAGCGGCTACCAGCATCGCGGCCGCGCGAGCTTGCACGATGTCGCAGTGTTGCTGGGCTTCCCCGGCAAGCTCGGCATGCACGGCGGTGCGGTGTGGGAGGCGCACCAGCGCGGCGAGATCGATCGAATTCGCGCTTATTGCGAAACCGACGTGTTGAATACTTACCTGATCTATCTGCGGTTCGAGCTCATCCGCGGCAAGCTCGACGCGGCGGCGCACGCGCAGGAAGAAGCGCGGGTACGTGCGCTGTTGCGAGCATCCCCGCCTGCCCACCTCCAGGAATTCGATCTTGCGTGGGCATCATAGCGGAGCGTTCGCATCCGTCACGGTGACGGACCTCGCGCAGGACGGCCGGGGCGTTGCACACATTCATGGCAAAGCCACGTTCATCGCCGGCGCGCTTCCGGGCGAGCGGGTGCGCTGCCAGGTCGTCAAGACTCGCTCATCGTTCGACGAAGCCAAGCTCGTCGAGATCGAGCAGCCATCGGCGCAACGCGTTACGCCCCGGTGCCGCCACTTCGGCGTGTGCGGCGGCTGCTCTTTGCAACACCTCTCGAGCGATGCGCAGGTCATTGCCAAGGAGAAGCATCTGCTCGATGCACTCGAGCGCATCGGCGGCGTACGGCCGCGCGCCGTGCTCGCACCGTTGCGCGGACTTGCTTGGGCTTATCGCAGGCGCGCGCGGTTGAGCGCGAAATTCGTGCAGAAAAAGGCCCGGGTGCTGGTTGGTTTTCACGAGCGTGCCGGCCGATACGTGGCGGATCTGGAACGCTGCGAAGTGCTGGCCGCATCGATGCAAGACTTGCCGGCGCAGCTTGCCGCGCTGATTCAATCATTGGACATCGCCGCACACGTGCCGCAGATCGAGCTTGCGGCGGGCGATGAGGCGCGGGTTCTCGTCTTTCGAATATTGCGCGAGCCCACTCCGACCGACTTCGAGCGCTTGCGCGCGTTTGCCTCGACGCATGACTATGATCTCCGGCTGCAGCGCGAAGGCCCCGAGAGCCTCGCACCGCTTCCGGGCGATCCCCATGGCGCTCAACTCGCCGATGCACCCGAGCCTGGCGTGCGTTTGGAATTCGATGCGCTCGATTTCGTGCAAGTGAACGCATCGGTCAACGCGGCGATGGTCCGCCGCGTGTGTGATGAGCTGGGTCCGTCGCCGCAGGATCGCGCGCTGGAGCTATTTTGCGGCATCGGCAATTTCAGCGTGCCGTTGGCCCGGCGCGCCGCGCAGGTCACCGCGATCGAATTGAGCCGCGCCGCGATTCGACGCGCCGAGCACAATGCCGCGCTGAATGGCTGCACCAATGTGCACTTTCACGCGCAAGACCTGTTTCAGCCGTCGGCCTTCGGCGCGTGGGCTCAGCAGCGCTATGACTGGGTGCTGCTCGACCCGCCGCGTGCGGGCGCCGTTGAATTGATGGAATGTATGTCTCAATGGCAGCCGCGGCGCGTCGTGTATATTTCCTGCCACCCTGGGACTTTGGCGCGCGATGCTGGCCTTCTGACTCGCACCCACGGGTTCGAGCTGGCCGCGGCCGGGGTGATGGATATGTTTGCGCAGACGATGCACGTCGAATCGATGGCGGTTTTCGAAAGGCGCATGTGAGCTTAGGTCCCTTGATGGTCGATATCGCCGGACTCGAGCTTTCGTTCGAAGACCGCGAGTTGCTGCTCGAGCCGGCCGTGGGCAGCGTCATTCTTTTCAGCCGCAATTATCGCGACCCGGCGCAGCTCGATGCGCTCGTCAAGAGTATCCAGGCGCTGCGCTCGCCCTCGCTGCTGCTTGCGGTGGATCAAGAGGGCGGACGCGTGCAGCGCTTCAGGAGCGGGTTTACGCCGCTGCCGCCTTTGCGAAGCCTGGGGCGCCGCTATGATGCCGATCGGCGCGAGGCGCTCGAGCTTGCGCACCTGCACGGCTGGCTGATGGCGAGCGAGGTGCGTGCGAGCGGCGTGGACTTCAGCTTTGCGCCCTGCGTCGACCTCGACTACGGCGTCAGCGAAATCATCGGCGACCGTGCGCTGCATGCCGATGCCGCCGCGGTCAGTGCGCTCGCCGTGGCTTACATCGGCGGCATGCGCGAGGCTGGCATGGCGGCCACCGCAAAGCATTTTCCAGGCCACGGCGCCGTCGTTGCCGATTCGCACGTCGCGCTGCCGGTGGATCGACGCAGCTCTGCGGACTTGAGCGTGGATCTCGGGCCCTATCGTTTGCTGTTCGAGAATCGGCTCGCGGGCGTGATGGCGGCGCACGTGGTGTTTCCGGAGGTGGACGAGCTGCCGGCCAGCCTGTCGCGACGCTGGATCCAAGGCGTGCTGCGAGATGAGCTGCATTTCCATGGCTGCGTATTCGCAGACGATCTGAGCATGGCCGGTGCCGCCGCATTCGGCGGGATCCACGAGCGCGTGAGCCGCGCGCTCGCCGCCGGTTGCGACGTGCTGCCGGTTTGCAACGATCGGCCGGCGGCCGTGCGCGCGGCGCAAAAACTCGCCGGCGCGGCGCCCGATGCGGCAGCCGCGGCGCGTCGCGTGCGCATGCGCGGCCGGGCCAGCGAGTCGGGCGCCCTGCGCAGCAGCGCCGCGTGGCACACGGCGATTGCGCGGCTTGCGCAACTCACCGCGCCGCCGCCGCTCGAGCTCGCCAAGGACGCATGATGGACGCCATCGCGCTGCACCGGCTGGTCTCTGATTCATCTCCGGTCGGCATCGTGCTGGTGGATGCGCGTGAGCCTCAAATGCCGGCCGTTTACGTCAACGAGGCGTACTGCGCGCTCACGGGTTACGCGGCGCAGGAAATTCTCGGCAAGAATCTGCGTTTTCTGCAGGGTCAGGACCGGGATCAGGATGCCCGGCAGCGGCTGCGCGAATCGCTCGCGCTCGCGCAGAGTCATCGCGCGCTGCTGCGCAATTACCGCAAAGACGGAAGCTTGTTCTGGAACGAGATGAGCATCGTTCCCATCGTCGAAGGCGAGGGCCCGCCCACGCACTTCGCGGGGTTCCATCGCGACGCGGGCGAGCGCTTGCGCATGGATCCGCGCGCGCGCGACACGTTGAGCGGCGCGCATCAGCCCACGGCGTTCGCCATCCGCGACGATCGCCTGACCGGGCTGTACACG
Organism: uncultured Steroidobacteraceae bacterium; assembly: GCA_964247385.1. Classification (GTDB taxonomy): domain Bacteria; phylum Pseudomonadota; class Gammaproteobacteria; order Steroidobacterales; family Steroidobacteraceae; genus TMP-86. The sequence goes on from CAXTUB010000015.1 coordinate 16,385, forward strand.
CAGGGCTATCTGGAAGAGCTGCTGAAACGCGATTGGGCCATCGCGCAGCGCGAGAAGCGCAGCATTGCGGTCTTCAACGTCGATATCGACGCGCTCGATTTATACAATACGACGTTCGGACGCGCCGCCGGCGACTCGGCGATTCGCCGCGTGGCGCATTGCATCGCCGGATGTCTGCGGCGCGCAAGCGATGTGACGGCGCGGCTGGATGGCGGAAATCTATTGGCGTTCGCTCCGGGCATCGACCGTGAACATGCGCTCGGCGTGGCCAATACCATGGTCGAGCGCGTGCGGGAGCTTCGCATTCATCATCCGCGCTGCGCGGTGCTGCGCTACGTGACCGTGAGCGCTGGCGTTGCGGCGTGGGTGCCGGCAAATGCGGATCGCTGCGAGCACATCATCGAGCGCTCGCGCACACAGCTGCGCATGGCGAAGAGCGCCGGGCGCAACCGCGCGCTCTAGGGCTACCTAGCGCGCGCCTCAGGCGATCGACTCCAGCAACTGGCGAAGCTTCGCAAACATCGCATCGGCGCTGGCTGCAGCGTGGGCGAAGCGCAACTTCGATTCACCCTCGAGCCGGTACTCTTTCGGCTTCGATTGCACCAAGCGCAGCACCTTGGCCGCGTCTGCGCGGTGCTGCGCATCGAATGAAACGTAGCCGCTGCTGGCCCCCAAGTGAATCTTGCGGATGCCGAGCGTGGCAGCGCGGAGCTTGATTTGCGCTGCGCGAAACAGAGTTTGGGCGGGCGCCGGCAAGGGGCCGAAGCGGTCGATGAGCTCGACTCGCAGCTCATCCAGCTCGACATCGCTCGGCAAGCTTGCGATGCGCTTGTACAGCACGAGCCTCAAGTGCACATCGCTCACGTAGTCTTCCGGAATGAGCGCAGGGAGGGGCAGCTCGAGCTCGGTTCCCGCATCGGGAGGCGCTTCCAGATCCGCGCTCTTTCCCTCCTTGAGCGCGGCGACGGCGCGGTTCAAGAGCTCGGTGTAAAGACTGAAGCCGATCTCATGAATCTGTCCGCTCTGCTCATCGCCCAATAATTCTCCGGCGCCGCGAATCTCGAGATCGTGGGTTGCGAGCACGAAGCCCGCGCCGAGATCCTCCAGCGATTCGAGAGCCTCGAGTCGTTTAACGGCATCCCCCGTCATGGCATTGCGCGGCGGGGTGATGAGGTAGGCGTATGCGCGGTGATGCGAGCGTCCCACTCGGCCGCGCAGCTGATGGAGCTGCGCGAGCCCGAAGCGGTCAGCCCGATCGATCACAATGGTATTGGCCGTGGGCACGTCGATGCCGCTTTCGATGATGGTCGTGCACACGAGCACGTCGAAGCGCCGATGGTAAAAATCGAGCATCAAGGATTCCAGGTCGCGTTCGCGCATCTGGCCATGCCCCACGCGCACTTGAGCGCTCGGCAGCAGACCGCGCACAACGTTGGCGGTCTTCTCGATGCTGTCGATGGCGTTGTGTACGTAGTAAATTTGACCGCCGCGGCGCAGCTCGCGCTGGCAGGCCTCGCGCACGATCTGCTCGTTCCATTCGGTGACGAACGTCTTGACGGACACGCGTTCTGCGGGCGGCGTGGTAATGAGCGATAAGTCGCGCAGCCCGCCCATGGCCATGTTGAGCGTGCGCGGAATCGGAGTCGCGGTGAGCGTCAGCACATCCACTTCGGCACGCAGCGCTTTGAGCTTCTCCTTGTCGCGGACGCCGAAGCGGTGCTCCTCATCGACGATGATGAGGCCGAGATTCTTGAACTTTGCGGCACTGTGCAGCAGCTTCTGCGTGGCGATGAGAATGTCGACCGAGCCTTGCGCGATGCCATTCAGGGCCGCCTGCGATTCCTTGCCCGTGCGGAATCTCGACAGGGTTTCGATGCGCACCGGCCAATCGGCAAAACGGTCTGCAAAACTGTTGGCATGCTGTTGCGCGAGCAGGGTGGTCGGAACCAGCACCGCAACTTGTTTGCCGGCCGAGACCGCGACGAACGCGGCTCTCAGCGCCACCTCCGTCTTGCCGAAGCCGACGTCGCCGCAAATGACGCGATCCATGGGCCGCGACGCGCGCAGATCATCGAGCACTTGCTCGATGGCGGCCGACTGATCCACGGTTTCCTCGAAAGGGAAGGCCGCGCGGAAGGCTCGGTATTCGGCATCACTCGCGGTCAAGCTCGCACCTTCGCGCGCTGCGCGTCGCGAATACAAATCCAGTAACTCAGCCGCGACGTCGCGAATGCGTTGTGCGGCCTTGCGGCGCGCTTTCGCCCATTGATCGCTTCCGAGCTTATGCAACGGCGCGCTCTCGGCGGGTGCGCCGGTGTAGCGGGAGACCCAGTGCAGACTCTGCACGGGCACGTAGAGTTTGTCGGCATCGGCATATTCCAGCACCAAGAATTCGCCCGGATATCCGGCGATCTCCATGGTCACGAGTCCCCGATAGCGCCCCACGCCGTAGCTTTCGTGAACCACGGGCGAGCCCAGATTGAGATCGGTGAGCTCTTGCAGCAGCTTGGCCGGATCGCGCTCGGCGCGGCGGCGCCTTCGCTCTTGACGCACGCGCTCGCCGAATATCTGCGCTTCACTCAACACCTCCAGAGGCGGCGAGGACAGGCGCAGTGCGGGCGCTGCGCTCGACACGGCGACACCCAGCGTCGTGCCGCGCATGAAATCATCGAATCCCGAGCACACGTCTGCGTGCAAATCGGCGCTGCGCAACAGCTCGAGCAAGAGCTCGCGCCGTCCGGCTGATTCAGCCACGAGCAGCGTGCGGCGCTCGCCGGCATCGTGCAGGTGCGCGGCTAGCGGCTTCGCCGGCGCCTCGCCGCGGGGATCGATGTGCAGCTGCGCAGGCGCGGCGCTCGAAAAATTCTGCACGACCCCCGGCGTCTCCGGAGGCCACTCGAAAGCCTGCAACTCGACGCGCGGCAGCACCGCGATGGCCTCGTCGAGCTCGCGCTGTGTCAGGAAAACCTCGGCAGGCTCGAGAATCGGACGGTGACGATCGTGTGCGAGTTGCTCGTGCCGCGCGCGCATCGAATCCAAATCCCGCGGCACCGCGTTCAAGGCCGCGGCGAAATTCACGATGACGGATCGGGAGGGCAAGTACTCGAACAAATTCGACGTGCGCTCGAAGAACAGCGGCAGGAAATATTCGATGCCTCCGGGCGCGTTGCCGTTGCTGACTTCGCGATACACCGCGTGGTCCTGCAAATCGCCGCTGAACCGCGCGCGGTAACGGCGTCTGAATTCACGCACGCTCTGGGTATCGAGCGGCGTTTCACGCGCCGGCAGAAGATGGATGAATTCGACTGCTTCGCGCGAACGCTGCGTCTCGACATCGAAGTAGCGGATGGCTTCGACGTCTTCATCCAATAAATCGATGCGAAACGGCAGCTCCGAGCCCATGGGAAACACATCGACGAGCGAGCCGCGCAAAGCAAACTCGCCATGCGCCGCGACTTGCGTGACGCTCGCATAGCCGCCGGCGCTCAATTGCGCGCGAAACGCATTCAAGTCGAGCCGCTCGCCGACATGCAGGTCGAATGCGCGGGACTCGAGATAACTGCGCGGCGGAAGGCGCTGCAGCAAGGCATCGATGGATGCGATGTACACACCTTGCGTTGCGCGCGGCAAGCGCGCCAGCATCGACAAACGCGCGGAGGTGATATCCGGGTGCGCCGAGAACGCATCGTAGGGTAGGGTCTCCAGATCGGGAAACAGTTGCGTCTCGAGCGCTGCACCGCCAAAGAAGCGAACCTCGTCGAGCAAGCCTTCCGCTTCGCGCGGCGTCGGTGCAAGCACCAGCAGCACGCGGCCGGCGCGTGCGGCTTGCGCAAGCGCGAGCGCCGGCGCAGAGCCGTACAGCTGGCCCCAGTGGACGACGCGTGAGTGCTCGTAGGGCAGCCGCGGCGATTCCAAAACTTCTTGCATCAATGGTTGGCCCTGGCGCGCGCAGGCGCACACTGGATTTCGGGCCGGATATTATGCGCGAGCGCCGCCGAGGGCGCTGCCGCTCACGCGCGAGGCATGCCGATCAGGAGCTGGCGATTACGCTGTGGATGACGTGATCGTATTCGAAATACACGACGAAGCCGGAGTAGTCCCAACGCGAAATCGGCGGTCTGCCGACGGCGGGAATCTTGCTCGTTGGAGCCCCGAATCTTGATTCGACCTGGCTCATCGACATGCCGCGGCTCGGGGCGGCGGTGCCTGCGTCCCTGACCGCGATGCCATTGTCCACCGCGATGACATCCGCCATGCACGCGAACGGTGCGGCGAGCGCGAGCGCGAGCGCGAGATTCCTCAACATGACGGGCCTCCTCGAGCGAAGCATGGCGCGACTATACCATTGCCGCATGGCGGTGCGGCCATGACGCAGTTAACACTATAATCGCGCGCGATGTTCCTGCCCCTGCCGTTGTTCGTGGGCCTGCGCTATTCGTGGGCCCGCGAGAACAGTTTTTTCGTCTCGTTCATCACCTGGGTTTCATTGGCCGGCGTGGCGGTGGGCGTCGCTGCGCTCATCACCATCTTGTCGGTGATGAATGGCTTCGAGTCGGAGCTGCGAACGCGCTTACTGAGTCTTTCCGCGCATGCCACGTTGCAGTCCCGCGGCGCGCCCATCGCGAATTGGCGCGAGCAAGTGCGTGAAGTGATGCGTAACGCGCATGTGCGCGGCGCGGCGCCTTACCTCGAGATCGACGCCATGCTGACGCATCACCCGGCCATGAGCGGCGCGGTGGTCAGAGGCATCGATGCAGAGTTGGAAGCGAAGGTGTCATCCATCGGCGAAAATATGCGCGAGGGCTCATTGGCGTCGTTGCAGCCGGGATCGATGCGCATCGTGCTGGGCCGCATGCTGGCCTACCAGCTCGAGGCCGGGCTGGGCGATCACGTGAGCGTGATGATTCCGGCGCGCGGCGCGCACGATGAGGTCGTACCGCGGCTGCGCGACTTCGAAGTGGCGGGAATCTTCGAAGTCGGGCTGCAGGAGCATGACAGTGTGCTCGCGCTGGTCAGTCTCGAAGATGCGCAAAGTCTCAAGGGCATCGCAGGCCCCACGGGCATCCGGCTTCGATTCGATGACATTTTGCGCGCGCCCGTCATCGTGCGCGCGCTTCACTCGAACCTCGAGGCTCGGGATTGGACTGAAGACAACGCCGCATATTTTCGCGCCATCCGCATCGAGAAGGGCATGATGGGATTGATCTTGCTGTTGATCGTGGCGGTGGCCGTCTTCAATATCGTCGCGGCGCTCGTCATGGTGGTCACCGACAAGCGCACCGATATCGCCATCTTGCGCACTCTCGGCCTGTCGCCGCGCGGCGTGCTCGCGATATTTACGGCACAAGGCTTGCTGATCGGCTGGCTCGGCACGGCGCTCGGCGTGCTGCTCGGGCTTGCGCTTGCGCTCAACGTCGATGTCATCGTGCCGTTTCTAGAGAATCTCTTGCATTTTCACATCATGGATCCCGACGTCTATTACGTTTCCGGAATACCGAGCGAGCTGCACGCGCGCGATGTGTGCTGGATCACGGCGGCGGCGCTCGTGCTCACCGCGCTCGCGACGTTGTATCCCGCGGCGCGCGCCGCGCGCACCGCGCCCGCGGAAGCACTGCGCTACCAGTGAAGTGGTCCTACGAAATTCGTATCGGTGCGCGCTATTTACGCGCCGCCTCGCGCCGCGGCTTCGTGTCGATGATCGCAGGCATCGCCATGATGGGCCTGGCGCTGGGCGTTGCGGTGCTCATCGTGGTGTTGTCGGTGATGAACGGCTTCGAGCAAGAGTTGCGCACGCGCATCTTGAGCCTGACGGCTCACGCCACGGTGTCCGGACTCGAAGGCCGGGTCACGGAGTGGTGGAACAAAGTTGCGTCCGCGCAGAAGTTCAAGGGCGTCAGCGCGGCAGCGCCTTATATCGAAGAGCAAGGCATGGCGCTTTTCAAGGAGCGCTCGGCCGGCATTTTGATCCGTGGAATCGACACGCCCTCGGAAGCGCGGGTCTCAGCCATCGAGAGCCACATGATTCAAGGCTCGCTGCGAGATTTATCCGCGGGCCGCTACGGCATCGTGCTCGGACAAGCGCTTGCGCAAGAGATCGGCGCTCGCGTGGGCGATGCCGTGATCGTGTTGGTGCCTCAAGGCGACACCACGCCGCTCGGAGTGATTCCCCGAATGCGCCGCTTCAAGGTGACGGGCATTTTGTCCATCGGCATGTATGAATACGACCATCGCATCGCATTGGTCGCGTTGGCCGATGCGGCGCAGTTGCTGCGTTTGGGAGGAGCGGTCACCGGCATTCGCATCGCGGTGAGCGATCCATACGCCGCGCCGAACGTGGTGCGTGCGCTGGCAACCGCTTGGGGCGGCGGCTTCTACGTGGAGGATTGGACCGGGCGGCATGTCAATTTTTTCCGCTCCATTGAAATCACCAAGCGCATTTTGTTCGTGATCTTGTCGTTGGTGGTAGCCGTCGCCGCGTTCAATATCGTCTCGACCATGGTGATGGTGGTCAAAGACAAACGCCGCGATATCGCCATTCTGCGCACGCTGGGCAGTGCGCCCGTCAACATCCTGCGCGTGTTCGTCGTGCAAGGCACCTTGATTGGCGCGGTCGGAATCATCGCCGGCGTGTTGCTCGGCGTGCTCATCGCGCTCAATCTGCAATCGGGCGTGCACGGGCTCGAGCACTTGCTCGGATTCAAGTTTCTGGATGCCAAGGTCTATTTCATGAGCGATTTGCCGGCCCGGCTCGAGACGCAGGACTTGCTGCGAATCTGCGGCGTTGCGTTTCTTCTTGCGAGCGTGTCCACGCTCTATCCTGCGTGGTCCGCGGCGCGCTTACCCCCTGCCGAATCGCTGCGCAATGACTGACCCGGCGTTCGAACGCGCGCCGGCCGCCAACGACGCGGACGTGGTGCTCGAAGGAAGCGACCTTGGCAAAGAGTTTTTCCAGGCCGGAATCCGCGTTCCCGTGCTGAATGGCGCCAACATTCGTGTGCGCCGCGCGGAACGCACGGCCATCGTCGGCGCATCGGGTTCCGGCAAGACCACTCTGCTGCAGGTGCTCGGCGGCCTCGATCTTCCGACGCGCGGCACCGTCTCGATCATGGGTCAACGCATGAGCGCACTCAATGATGCTCAGCGCGGCGAACTGCGCAACCGCGCCGTGGGCTTTGTATATCAGTTCCATCATTTGCTGCCTGAGTTTTCGGCATGCGAAAACGTCGCCATGCCGCTGCTCGTGCGCCGCACCGAGCCTCGCGCCGCGCGGCGCGAGGCCGAGCAAATTCTGGATCGTGTGGGGCTCGCGCATCGCCTGAGGCATCGGCCGGGTGAGTTATCGGGCGGCGAGCGTCAGCGCGCCGCGGTAGCGCGTGCGCTCGTCACCCGCCCCGGCCTGCTTCTCGCCGATGAGCCCACCGGCAACCTCGATGGCGGCAATGCAGCTCAGGTTTTCGATTTGCTGCTCGAGCTGAATCGCGAGCGCGGCACCGCCCTCGTCATTGTCACCCACGATGAGCGAATGGCTGCGCGACTGGATCGCGTGTTGACGCTGCGGGACGGCTTTCTAGTCGAATAGGCGCGATTTGCGCATTGCCAGGTGGCGCCGCCGGCGCAGAAGATAGCTCACGCGCACCCGCCACACTCCTTGAGCCAGGGCGTAACCGAGCGCGGCGCTCGCCGTGCCGAGCACGAAGGCGCCGAGAAGCAGCGGGCTCCACAACGCCTGCAGCTCGTTCGTGAAATGTCGGTCGCGAATCGACTGCACGAAAGGCGCAAGATCCACACCCATGAGCTTCGCACCCACCCAGATCGAAGCGATCACCTGCGGCACCCAGGTCAAAGGATTACTGATGAACACCGTCGCAAACAACACCGGCAGATTGAGCCTCAGCATGAGTCCGACCAGAGCGCACATCACGAAATGCACGGGCACGAGTGGAGTCGGCGGAATGAAAGCAATGAATAAACCGGCGGCAAACGACCGCGCAACGTTGCGTCGGCTGAATGACCAAGCACAAGGACGCGCGAGCCAGAAGGCGAAAGGGCGCAGGAACCACCGCTTCTCGAGCAGGGCGCGCGACGGAGAGATTTTCTCGATCCATCGTCGCATGTCGAACGACTGAGGTTTCACGAAAGCCGATTATGCCGCGTCCGGCGTAGGACTCGCTGTGCTTCAAGACGCACTGGCCCTGCTGGCAGGCGTAACTGCGATTCAGTTCGCACCCGTTGTGCCGCCGGCCGGCTGGGCGTGTGCTGCAGCGGCATTGGCCGCATTGTGGATGACTTGGCATTGGAAGCGGCGCCGCGTCGCCTTGGTGTTGGTGGGCCTGAGTCTTGCGAGCTGGCACGCCGATCGCGCGCTGTCTTCGCGTTTGCCGTTGAATCAGAGTCCGTTGCTTGTGCGTGCGCGGATTCAAATCGATTCGTTGCTCGCCCGGCGCGAGGACACCGTGACGTTCGATGCGCTCGTAATGACCAGCACGCCCGCTGTGCGCGTGCGCCGCCTGCGCGTGCGTTGGTTCGCGGCGCCGCGAGGCTTGCAAGCGACGCAGACGTGCGAGCTGGCTCTGAAACTCCGCGCGCCGCACGGCCAGCGTAACCCATCGAGCTTCGATCCCGAGCTGGCCTGGATGCGCGCGTCCATCGATGCGCTTGCGAGTGTACAGAGCGATGCGCCATCGAAGTGCGAGGCGACTCCGCGCAGCCGCGCACCGGTTTTGTGGTTGCGCCAGCGAATCGTGCGGCAGCTGGATGAATGGGCGGCGGGCCATCCATCGCTCGGCATTCTGCAGGGCCTCGCGGTCGGTGACAGCAGCCAGATCTCGCAAGATCAATGGCGCGTCTTTCGCGCCGTGGGCATCACGCATTTGCTCGCCATCTCCGGCGCACACGTGGGCTTTTTTGGCTTGTTGGCTGCTTCTGTAGTACGTGCGGGGTGGCGCATGGTATGGCCGCCTCGCGCGCAGCGCGGCATTCACGTCGCGTGCTCAGTGGCCGCCATTCTCGCATCGGCCTCGTATGCGCTGCTCGCGGGCTTCTCGGTTCCCACGCAGCGCACGGTTCTCATGATTGCGGTTGCGGGTGTTGCGCGCATGGCCGCGCGCAGCCTATCCGCCGTCCAACTGCTGTGCATTGCCTTGATCGCGGTCCTGATCTGGGATCCCACGGCGCCGCTCCAACCCGGATTCTGGCTTTCATTCGGCACCGTGGCATGGCTGTTTCTTTCACAAGACTCCGGGCGTGCGTGGTGGCGAAGCCTGCTGACCCAGTGGAGCACTTCGCTCTTTTTGCTGCCCATCGGCATCGCGTGCTTTGGGCAGGCATCGAGCGTCGCGCCCCTCATCAACTGCCTCGCAGTACCCGCCACCGAGCTGTTGATCGTGCCGTTGATCTTGAGTGCGTTGGCGCTCACTCCCGTAACGCCCATGCTGTCTCGCTGGCTCATCGAGCATGCGGCGAGCGGACTCGATTGGGCTCTCGCACTCCTGACGAATGCAAGCCACTGGGCGGGCGCACCACTGTGGTGGACGCCGTTGCCACTGGCCGCCGTGGCGCTCGCGGTCAGCGCCATCGTCGCGCAGCACATCCTGCCGCTTTGGCCTTTGCGCGTGCTCGCAGCGGCGATGCTGGCAAATCTCTTTTTCTGGTTTCCGCGCCAGATGGCCGCGAGCGAGTTCGATCTCGCGGTGTTCGACACCGGCGATGCCATGATCGCTGCGCTGCTGACGCGCCGCCACTCGATGATTTATTACGCAAGCTCGGGTCTTGCTCGCGCGGGCGATGTGATGGAATCCGCGGTCATTCCCTATTTGCGGGCGGCGGGCCGGAATCGAATCGACTTGCTCGTCGTGAGCCGGGCCGACGGCGCGCATTCGAGCGGCGCGAGCTCCCTGTTTCGTGAATTCGAAGTGCGCCAGGTCATCGGCGGGGCAGACTCGATCGCGCCGTGTTCGAGCGATCAGCGCTGGCGCTTCGACGGCGTCAGTCTGAACGTCTTGAACCCGTCGAGCGAAAGCGCGCAAGGACACGACGCCTCGTGCGTCATCGAGCTGGGAAACTCACAGGCCAAGGCGCTTCTCGCCGGCGAGATCAACTCACAGACCGAAGCCGGCATGCTCGAAGCCGGGCGCCTCGGTCCTGCAACTTTGGTCGTTGTGCCCGACCACGGCAGTCATCATGCGTCTTCGCCGGAATTCATCCGCGCGGTGCGGGCGCATTGGGCCATTGTCTGCGCATCATTCGATAATCGCTTTGGATATCCGCGCGCCGAAGTTCTGCGGCGCTGGTGGGAGAGCGGTGCGCATGTGCGACGGACAGCGGTCGAAGGCGCGGTGGTTCTCCGCGTGCGCAATGGCGCCGCGCCGGCTGTGCCGCCCGGCGAGCGGGTGCTGCGCATGCGCTACTGGACGATGCGCTAGCGCTCCCTAGTATCATGCAGCGCTTCGAGAAAGAGTCGAGGATCGGGAAGCATGTGGGAAATCATTCGCGCGGGCGGCAACTTCATGTGGCCCATCGTGCTGTGCTCGGTCGCGGCGGTCGCCATCGTGCTCGAGCGGCTCTGGACTCTGCAGAGCAAGCGGGTGATCCCACCGGACTTGGCCGACAAAGTATGGAAATGGGTCGAGGCTGACCAGCTAACGGAAAAGCTGGTGATCGCGATCGAGCGCAATTCGCCGCTCGGCAAACTTCTTGCGGTGGGCCTGCACAACCGGCACCGCCCTCGCCAAGTCTTGATGGAGCGGCTGGAAGATAGCGGCCGGCACGTGATCCATGATCTCGAGCGTTTCCTCAATACTCTCGGAACCGTTGCCGCGGTCACGCCGCTGTTGGGTCTTCTCGGCACGGTGCTCGGCATCATTCATGCCTTCAACGCCATCACCTCGCACGGCATCGGAGATCCGCGAGTATTGTCCGGCGGCATCGGCGAAGCGTTGATTTCCACCGCTGCCGGTCTCACGGTGGCCATTCCTTCGCTCATTTCGTACCGCTACTTGCGCGGCAAGGTCGAGCGTTTGGTGGTGCAGATGGAAAAAGAGGCCACCAAGCTCGTCGATGCGCTCGATGACCGCGCCCTCGCGCAGCGGAGCGCTGCATGAATTTGCGGCCGCGCCAGCGCGACGAGCCAGAGATCAATCTGATTTCGCTGATCGATGTATTGCTGGTGCTGCTGGTTTTTTTCATGGTGTCGAGCACGTTTCAACAGGAGGGGCGCATGATCGTGCGTTTGCCCGAATCGCGCGACGTTGCGATTCCGAAAGGCGTCGCAGAACCCGTCGTCATTACCGTGACCGCGGAAGGTGGCTATCGAGTCAACGAGCGCTCGCTCATCAACCGGGGCGCCGATACCCTGCGAGCTGCCATTTTGAAAGAGGCGGGCTCACAGCGCGGGCCGCTCACCATTCGCGCCGATGCGCGCTCCACGCACCAGGCGGTGGTGACTGCGATGGACGTGGCGGGCAAGCTCGGATTTTCGCAGTTGAACATCGCGACCATCCAGCCGGACAACGGCGGTTGAGGCGATGAGCGCGCAAGCTGCGCCGCCGGCCGCACCGCCCACGCCTTCGCATGGGGCCGCGCCTTCGCATGGGGCCGCGCCTTCGCCCGCCCATGCCTCTGAATCCGCGAGCAGTTCGGCGGACGCTTGGACGGTTTACCGGCGGCTATTGAGCTATGCGCGGCCGTACCTCGGCGCTTTTATCATCGGTGTGGTCGGCATGCTGGCATTCGCGGCCACCGAGTCTGCACTCGCATGGCTAGTGCAAGTGTTCTTGCGCGGCGCCTTTGTGCGTTATGACGCGCGCATTGCCTGGCTGATTCCGCTGAGCGTGATCGGCTTGTTCTCGTTCCGCGGCTGCGCTGATTTCGTCGCCAATTATTTTCCGGCGCTCGTGGGCCGGCATGTCGTTAAGAATTTGCGGCAAGAAACCTTTGCTCATTATTTGTCGCTGCCGAGCGCCTACCACGATGCACAGTCCGCGGGACTGCTGTTGTCGAAGCTCACGTACAACATCGAGTTGGTTGCCGCTGCGGCGACCAATGCCGCCATTTCAATGATCCGCGACACGCTCACCATCGTCGGGCTCCTGATCACGTTGTTCGTGATGAACTGGCGGCTCGCCATCTTCAGCCTCATCGCCGCTCCCGTCATCGCGTGGCTCATGCGCATCGCGAACCAGCTGTTCCGCCGCTACAGCGCGCGTATTCAAAGCTCGATGGGCGAAGTGACGCGCGTGGCCAAGGAAGCCATCGAAGCGCACCGACTGGTCAAGATCTTCAATGCGCAGGCGCACCAAGCAGCACGGTTCGAGAAAGTGAATGAGCACAATCGTTTCATGAACATGAAGCTGGTGCGCGCTCAAGCCGTGAGCAATCCGGTCGTGCAGCTCATTGCGGCCGCGGGTCTCGCCAGCGTGCTCTACGTGGCCATTCGGCAAGTGTTCGCGCACGATCTGCGGGTCGATGAATTTCTGGGATTCCTCACTGCGCTGATGCTGGTCAGCTCCCCCTTGCGCCGACTCATCAACGTCAGTGGTCCGCTGCAACAGGGAATCAGCGCCGGGCAAAGTGTCTTCGAGTTGCTCGATACGCCCGCGGAAAACGCCGGCGGCTCACGTCGGCTCGCACGCGCCCGAGGCGATATCGAGTTCCGGCATGTCTCATTCGGCTATTCAGCGGGAGGGACCGTGCTGCGCGATGTCAGTTTCCGGGTGAGCAGCGGAGAGAGCGTTGCGCTGGTGGGGCGATCGGGCAGCGGCAAGTCCACGCTGGCCGCGCTATTGCCGCGCTTTTACGATGTGGGGAGCGGCGCAGTGCTCGTCGATGGCGTCGACGTGCGCGACTATCAACTCGCCGACCTGCGAAATCAGATCAGCTTGGTGAGCCAGGAGGTGGTGTTGTTCAACGATACCATCCGCGCGAACATTGCCTTCAACACGCGCGGTGCCAGCGACACTCAAATCGAGCAAGCCGCGCGAGCTGCACACGTGCTGGAGTTTTTGCAAGCTCAGCCGGGCGGACTGGACGGCGTGTTGACGGACCGCGGGCAAAATCTTTCGGGCGGCCAGCGGCAACGCATCTCGATCGCGCGGGCGCTGCTGAAAGATGCTCCGATCCTGATTCTCGATGAGGCCACGGCATCGCTCGACAATGAGTCCGAGCGCTTGGTGCAGCAGGAGCTGGGCGTGCTCATGCAGGGCCGCACCACGCTCATCATCGCGCACCGTCTTTCGACCGTGGAGAATGCGGATCGGATCATCGTGCTCGATCGAGGGCGCGTCGTCGAGCAAGGTACCCATCGCGAGCTCCTGGCGCATCGCGGCGCGTATGCTTCTCTCTATGGAACCCAGCTGATCGCGTAGCGGAACGCGCCGTGTCGTTACATGCATGGGCCAATCGCGCGTGGTATGGCAAGCGCAGGCCGCCTGTCGCGCTCATTCCTCTGGCGGCTCTGTTCGGTGCAATCGTGGCGCTGCGCCGCGAGGCTTATCGCCGCGGATGGCTGCATTCGGTCGCATTGCGGGCGCCCGTCATCGTGGTGGGCAACATCACGGTGGGCGGGACGGGCAAGACGCCGCTCACATGGTGGCTTGCGCAACAGCTCACGCAGCGGGGATTTCGCCCGGGTATCGTCACTCGCGGCCATGGCGGCTCTGAGGCTGCGCCGCAGCTCATCGATGCGACATCGGATCCCGCCAAGTTTGGCGACGAGCCCGTGCTCATGGCACGCCGCGCCGGCGTGCCGGTCGCCGTGGGGCGGGATCGCCCCGCCGCCGCACAGCTGCTGATCGAGCAGGGCGCCGACGTCATTCTGAGCGACGATGGCATGCAGCATTACGCGTTGCAGCGCGATTGCGAGATTGCAGTGATCGACTCCGAGCGGGGCTTGGGCAATGGCTGGCCCTTGCCGGCCGGCCCGTTGCGCGAGCCCGAGTCACGCCTAGGCAGCGTGGATGCCGTCGTGAGCAACGGGGAGAACAGCGCGTGGCCCGATGCCATTCCCATGCATCTCGTAGGCGAGTTCGTCGTCAACGTGGGCACGGGCGAGCGCCTGCCGCTGCGCTCTTTCGCGGGCGCGCAAGTGCACGGCGTTGCGGCCATCGGTCATCCGCAGCGCTTCTTCAACTCATTGCGCGCGTATGGCTTGCGCGTGATCGCGCATGCATACGATGATCACGCTCGCCTCGACTCGAGACGCCTCGAATTCGCAGACGCTCTGCCGGTGCTGATGACAGAGAAGGATGCAGTAAAATGTTGGCCGGGCATTGGTTCGCGGTTTTGGTACGTGCCGGTCGGGGTCGAGATAGCGCCCGCGGCGATCGAGCGATTGCTCGGCACGATCGAAGCCGCATGCGCGCGCGCACGGAGAGATCGAATTGGATAAGCGACTGCTCGATTTGTTGGTTTGCCCGTTGTGCAAGGGGCCGCTCCGGTTGCAGCAAGAAGGCGCGCTCGAGCTCATCTGCCGCGCCGACCGGCTGGCTTATGCGGTGCGAGACGACATTCCCATCATGTTGCCCGAAGAGGCTCGCGCGTTGCCGAGCGATGATCCGGCGTTGCGGTCCGCGTGATTCGCGGCGGCGGAGTCTCTCCACAGTTTAGCGTCATCGTTCCGGCGCGCCTCGGATCCACCCGGCTGGCTCGCAAAGTGCTGCGCGAGATCATCGATCGGCCCATGATCCAGTGGGTTTGGCAACGCGCTTGCGCGAGCGGCGCGCAGCGCGTGATCGTGGCGACGGACGATGCAGAGATCGCGAATGCATGTCGAAACTTTGGCGCAGACGTCGAGATGACGGCGCCGGAGATCGCTTCGGGCACGGACCGAGTTGCGGCGGTGGCCGGCGCGCGCGGTTTCGCGGACTCGGAGATCGTGCTCAATGTGCAAGGCGATGAGCCCGGCGTCGATCCGGAGCACATTCGCGTTCTTGCCGAGGCCATTCATGCAAGGCCGCAGTACGACATGGCAACGCCTGTCGTGGCCATGGAATCCATCGAGGGATTCATCGATCCAAACTGCGTGAAGGCGGCGCGGGCTGCCGACGGCCGTGCGCTGTATTTTTCGCGCGCGCCGATCCCGTGGCCGCGTGACGCTGCCAACGGCGTGGACCCCGTGAGCTTCGGGCATGCATGGCGGCACTTGGGTTTGTATGCGTTTCGCTCGCATGCGCTGCAGCGCTTTGCGCAGCTTGCGCCGTCCGCGCTCGAGCTGACCGAGCGCTTGGAGCAGCTTCGCGCGCTCGAGAACGGCATGTCGATCTACTTGCATCCGCTGCCGCAGTCATCCAGTTTCGGTATCGATACCGAGCAAGATTTGCAGCGCTTCACGGCGATTGCGCGAGCGGCGGGAAGTACCAGCCAAGCGGCGGGAAATGCCCGAAGCTAGGTACGGATGAGAATGATCAAGGCAGCTCGACTGTTTCGTTGCCAGCGTAACGAGCTCAAGTATCGGCTTGAGGCACACGCAGCACGATCTTGCCGATGTGCTCGCTGCTCTCCATGCGCCGCTGCGCCTCTGCAGCCTGTTCAAGGGGAAATACGCGATCGATGAGCACGCGCAACTCGCCGCTTTCGAACAGCGGCCATACGATCCGCAATAATTTTTCTTTCACCAGGCGCTTGAAAGCCACATCGCGCGAACGCAAAGTCGAGCCCGTCAGCGTGATGCGCTTCGCCATGATCTTGCCGATGTTCACAGTCGAATCGGCGCCACCTTGGGTGGCGATGATGACCAGTCGGCCCTCGGGTGCGAGCGCTTCGATATTGCGCGCCGTGTAGTCACCCGCCACCATGTCGAGAATTACGTCGACGCCGCGGCCGTTTGTCGTTTCGCGCACGCGAGCAACGAAATCCTCACCCCGATAATTGAAGGCCGCTTGCGCTCCAAGCGACTCGCATGCGCGGCATTTTTCATCCGATCCCGCGGTGGCGAATACCGTGGACCCGAGCGCGCGTGCCAACTGAATGGCAGCGACCCCGATGCCGCTCGAGCCGCCGTGCACGAGAAATGATTCTCCCGGCATGAGGCGGCCGAACATGAACACGTTGCTGTACACCGTGAAGTAGCTTTCGGCGATTGCAGCGCCGTGCAGCAAGTCCATGCCGCGCGGCAGCTTCAAGGTGGCGCCTTCAGCCGCCGCAGCGTATTGCGCGTAGCCGCCGCCTTGAAGCAGCGCGCAAACTTCATCGCCCACGGCAAGTTCGCGCACGCTCGGACCCAATCGAACGATGGTGCCGGACACTTCGAGGCCCGGCCACGTCGGCGCTCCGGGAGGAGCGGGATAACTGCCGCGTCGTTGCAACACATCCGCACGATTGACTCCCGCGGCGGCGACTCGAATCAATACCTCGGCATCGAGCGGCTCAGGAATCGGACGTTCAGCGACCTCGAGTCGATCGGGGCCGCCAGGCGACGAGGCATCGATAATTTTCATGCGAGAATTGTAGTCAGTCATCGCATGTGCGCTGCCGCCGAACATGAAAATTTTATTTGTCTGCCTGGGGAATATTTGCCGCAGCCCGACCGCGCAAGGCGTGATGCTCGCTCAAGTCGCCGCTTTGCCTCAGGCTGAACGCGAGACTCTGGGCAACTTGCAAGTCGATTCCGCGGGGATTGGCGACTATCACGTCGGCAGCGCTCCTGATGCGCGCAGCCAGCGCGCCGCCGCTGCGCGCGGCATCGACATCAGTCGCTTCAGAGCCCGACAGATTCGCGCCGAGGATTTTCATCGTTTCGATCGGGTTCTCGCCATGGATGAGTCGAATCTGGCGGCGCTCGAAGTCTTGCGTCCCGAGGGTGCGAAGGCGCGGCTGGCATTGCTGATGGATTACGCTCGTCGGACGGGTATGCGCGCAGTTCCGGATCCTTACACACTCGGACCCCGGGCGTTCGATGACGTGTTGGACCTCTGCGCGCTCGGCATTGCGGGGCTCCTTGAAACACTGCTCGCGGATGCGCATGCCAAGGGATCCGTCTCACTGTTGCTTAAGGCGTTCTAGTCCGGTGCCCTTCACCGTTTCACATGCCGCCGCGGTGTTGCCATTCGCACATTACTTGAGACGTTGGCATATGCTCTCCGCCGCCGTGATCGGCAGCATGGTTCCGGATTTCGGATTCTTTCTTCCGGGCCATTGGCAGCGAGCCGAGACACACAGCTTGGAGGCATTGGTGCAGTTTTGCCTGCCGGTCGGGCTCGGCGCATATTGGCTGTTCGAGCTGCTGGTGAAGCCGGCCACGTCCGAGTTATTGCCGGACCGCGCCTATGTTCGCGCGCAGGTCTACTCACCGGCTGCCCACGTCGGCAATGCGACTCAGTGGCTGCTCGCAGGCCTCGGCGTGATTCTGGGTGCGATCACCCATTTGGTGTGGGATGCATTCACGCATGAAGGAGCACGCGGCGTGCGCATGTTTCCCGCGCTCGATGATTCGTTCGGTATCGGCGGCCACACCATCTACGCTTATCGGGTCGCGCAACAGGCCGGGTCCTTATTCGGACTGGTCATCGTTGCGGGAATCGTTGCCTTTGCCATGCGCGAGCCCGCGCCGCCCCCTGCGTGCCGACGTCTGTCGCGGAGCGAGAGACGCGGGTGGACCATTCTCTATGGACTCGTCTCGCTGCCGGTGATCTTTGCATCCTACCGAAGCGATATGCAGGATTGGCCGAGCCGCTCGATCTCGACGATCGCGGAGTATCTGGCCATCGGAAGTTTGCGAGGCGCGGCCGCCTCGCTCATCCTCGTCAGCATTCCGCTCTTGCTGAGGCTACGTCAGCGATCATCCTGACGGGCGCTCTCCGGGCTCGAAGACCAGACTACGTATTTGGCTCCCGCATCCGGTTCCTGGCGCGGCTCGGAAACTTCCTTCGGGCCACGGCTGTTGGAGGCTGCGCTTTCAGGAGAAGCGTTCGCGGGCGCCACGTTTGGAGGCGACGCATTCGCAGGGGAGGGGCTCGAAGGCGTCGCCGCTCCAATGCCCGAACTCGCGCTTCCTCCGCCAAAACCCGCGCTGCCGGCGCCGCCAAAGCCCGCGGCCTCGCTCGAGTACGAGCCTGCGCGCGAGTTGGAACCGCTGCCAGCGCTCGCGCCACGGCCAGCGCCGCCGTCGCTCAAGCTGCTCGATGCGCTGGCTCCAGACGCTGGGCTCGCCGGACTTGATTCAGACCAACCGCCCGACACGGATGCGCCGCCGCGCTCAGCGCCCGCCTCTTTCCCGACCTCGGACGGATCGCGTCGACCGCGTCCGCCGCGGCGACGGCGTCCGCGGCCGGAACGCTCGCCGTGCTCACGACCCTGAGGGTCGGGGCGGCGCGCCGCGTTGGCTTGCGGATCGGCCGCCGCCGTGGGAGTCGCAGCATCGGAAGGAATGGCGGCTGGCGCAGAAGGTCTTGGCTCGCGGCGCACTTCACCGCGTGGCTCACTGCGCGGCCTCTGATCGCGGCGATGCTCGTCGCGCCGCCCATCGCGCCCCTCGCGCCCATCGCGTACGTCGCGCCCATCGCGCCGCCCTTCACGCGATTCATCGCGCGCTGCCTCGCGCGCACCGTCGCGTCGCGCCTCATGACCGCGAGTGCCGGAGCCTTCGCGCGGTTTGTCGCGCGACATATCCCGCGGCCGTCCACGGCCGCGATCCTGGCGATATCGATCGCGATCACCATACCCGTCGCGGCGCCCGGTGCGTGGTTCGCGCGATTCTGTCTTGACCGGAGGCGACTCGCCGCGTCCGAAGAAGAAGCGCCACAACTTCACGAAGATGCCGATCGATGGAACGGGTGTCGAAACTAAGGCAACAGGAGCGGGCTCGCGCTCGATGATGGGCATGGGTGTGGCAGACGGCACGACGCTCGGCACCACGGCAGCCTCGGCCACCGGTTTCTTATCCCGGTCGCCGATGGCCTCGTCCGCCACCACGGGCGCTTCCGGAATCTTGTAACTCACCGTGGAATCGGCCAGCTCCTTGTCTTCGTCGCGAATCCGCCGCAACGTATACGCAGGCGTCTGCAAATGCGGATTGGGCACGATCACGAGCGACACCGCATCGCGCGTCTCGATCTGGCGCATCGCATCGCGCTTCTCGTTCATCAGATACGTGGCTACATCCACCGGCACTTGCGCAATGACTCGGCCGGTTTTTTCCTTGCGCGCCTCCTCGCCAATGAGACGCAGCGTTGCGAGCGCCATCGATTCCACACTGCGAATCGTGCCCATGCCGCTGCAACGCGGACAGTTGATGTGCGTGGCTTCACTCAGCGCCGGCCGCAACCGTTGTCGCGAGAGCTCGAGCAGACCGAAACGCGACAGACGGCCGAGCTGAATTCGCGCGCGATCCATACGCACCGCATCACGCAGCTTATCTTCGACCGCCCGCTGATTGCGCGGCGATTCCATGTCGATGAAGTCGATGACGATCAGCCCGCCGATGTCGCGCAGACGCAATTGCCGGGCGATCTCCTCGGCGGCCTCGAGGTTGGTGTTGAGCGCGGTCGCCTCGATGTCGCCACCGCGTGTCGAGCGCGCCGAATTGATGTCGATGGAAACGAGCGCCTCGGAATGATCGATGACGAGGCTCCCGCCCGACGGCAGATTCACCTTGTGCGAATACGCAGTCTCGATCTGACTCTCGATTTGATAGCGCGTGAATAGGGGAACGGGATCCGAGTACAGCTTGAGCTTGCGCTGCGCATCCGGAGGCATGAAGC
This sequence comes from uncultured Steroidobacteraceae bacterium, assembly GCA_964247385.1. Lineage (GTDB taxonomy): Bacteria > Pseudomonadota > Gammaproteobacteria > Steroidobacterales > Steroidobacteraceae > TMP-86. The sequence goes on from CAXTUB010000015.1 coordinate 36,076, forward strand.
GCTGCATGTATTCCTGCGCTTTCTGAAAAGCCTCGGGCTGATCGACGACGCATTCCCCGATATCGTCGGAGAAATAGTCGCGCAGCCCTCGGGTCACCGCATCGCTTTCTTGAAAGATCAGAAAGGGCGCCGGACGATTGCGGCTGGCCTCCTCGATGGCATCCCAGGCCGTCTTCAAGTTGTCGAAATCCCATTGCAGTTCCTCCGCCGAGCGGCCGACGCCGGCGGTGCGCACGATGGCTCCCATCCCCTCCGGAATTTGCAGGGAAGACATGGCCTCACGCATCTGATCGCGATCCTCGCCTTCGATTCGGCGCGACACGCCGCCGGCACGAGGATTGTTCGGCATGACCACGAGAAAGCGGCCCGCCAAACTGATGAACGTGGTGAGCGCGGCGCCTTTATTGCCGCGCTCTTCCTTTTCGACTTGTACGATGAGCTCCTGCCCCTCGTGCAGCAGCTCCTTGATGTTGAGCCGCGCGCCGGAGGCGGGCTGAGCTGCGAAATATTCCTTGGCCACTTCCTTGAGCGGCAAGAAGCCGTGGCGCACCGCGCCGTAATCGACGAACGCGGCTTCGAGGCTCGGCTCTACGCGAGTGACGCGGCCCTTATAGACATTCGACTTTTTCTGTTCGCGAGAAGGGATCTCGATGGATAAGTCGTAGAGTTTCTGACCATCGACCAAGGCAACGCGCAACTCTTCTTCCTGAGTTGCATTGACAAGCATTCTTTTCATTGGGTCCAACTGATTCTTGTGGGGCCGGTGAGATGCCGGAAACGCGCACAAACGGCGGGGTGGAGCGGACGCTTCCGGCAGCCAATGCCGGCTTGAGCACGATCCAAATTTGCAGAAACAAATACAACACGCCTTGAGGCCTCGTTCCCGGCAGCGGCGTGCGCCGGCATGGGTTGCCAACGCGGCTTTCCGGCCGAGCGATGGTCTGGATGGCCAGAACCAACTAATATGCGGTGCGTTCGAAAGAACCCACCAGCGACAAAACCCTTGTCTTGTGGCGGCCGCGAGCGCGGGCCCGGTTGACACGGTAGCGCGAGAGACTATCACCCACCATGATGCGAAGCAATCTGCGCACCCCGGTCGAGCACCGGCGCGTTACCGCCGAACACGCCGGCCGGCGCGTCGACAATTATCTTCTGGCCCATTTCAAATCCGTGCCGCGCAGCCGCATCTACCGCCTGTTGCGCAAAGGCGAAGTTCGAGTCAACAAAAAGCGGGTGGATGCGGATTATCGTCTGGTCGAGGGAGATGACCTGCGATTGCCGCCGCTGAGGCTGGATGAGGAAGTCGAGCGGGGTGCGCCGCCGATTTGGATTCGCACCGCGCTCGAGCGCGCCATTGTGTTCGAGGACGCGCGCATTCTCGTGATCGACAAGCCGGCCGGCATCGCAGTACATGGCGGCAGCGGGCTGAGCTTCGGGGTCATCGAGGTGCTGCGCGCCGCGCGTCCCGGCGAGCCGATCGAGCTCGTTCATCGCTTGGATCGCGACACGAGCGGCTTGCTCATCATCGCGCGCAAGCGCGCGGCCTTGCGGCAGTTGCACGCACTGATCCGCGAAGGGAAGGTTCGCAAGTGCTATACGTCGCTGCTCGCCGGCAGATTGACGGGCGAGCGGCGCGTCGATGTGCCGCTCATCGTCGATGAGCGCGTGCGAGGCGAGCGTCATGTACGGCCGGGCGGCGAGGGCAAGGCATCGTTGACTCTGTTCAGGGCACTGGAGAATTTTGGCGCGCAAGCGACGCTGGTCGAGGCGGAAATTCCCACCGGGCGCATGCACCAGATTCGCGTGCATGCAGCCCACATGGGGCACGCCGTGTTGGGTGATGCGAAGTACGGAGATGCCGCTCGCAACGCCGATGTGGCGGCACTGGGACTCAAGCGCGCATTTTTGCATGCGAGCACATTGTCGTTCGAATGGCCGGACACCGGCGAGCGATTCGAAATCACGGCGCCGCTGCCGGCAGAGCTTGACGGCTTCTTAGCAGGCTTACGCGCGACCTGACGGCCCGCGTTGTCCCCGGCGGTTAGGGCAGATCAAAACCCGCGTGCCGCAACAGGCGGCACAGCTCGATCAGCGGCAAGCCGATGAGCGCGGTGGGATCATCGCTGTCGATGGATTCGAACAACGAAATTCCCAGTCCCTCGCACTTGAACCCGCCGGCACAGTCGAACGGCGCCTCGCGCTCCACGTAACGGGAGATTTCCCTGCCGCTCAAGTGACGGAACGTGACCCGGGTTCGATTGAGGCCATGCCGCGCAAACCCGCGGCTTGGGTTCATCACGCTGACCGCCGTGAAAAACTCGACGCGGTTGCCGGAGCAGAGCTGCAGTTGCTCGATGCAGCGATCAGAATTGCCGGGTTTGCCCAGCAACCGTGCTCCACACGCGGCAGCTTGATCCGAGCCGATCACCCACGCATCCACTCGATTTTCTGCGATGGCTCGCGCTTTCGCGCGAGCGAGTCTCACCGTCATCTCGCGAGGGTGCTCCAACGCGAGCGGCGTTTCGTCCACATGCGGTGCGGCGACTTCGAATGCCAAGCCGAGCCGACTCAGAAGGGCGCGCCGGTAAGCCGATGTGGAGGCGAGAATCAGTGTTTGATCGGACTTCAAAAACAACGACTTGCGCCCGACTCTTTTTGACACCCGAACACCTGCTCACTATTATACGCGGCCCGACTCACCGGACCGGAACGCACCTGCGAGGCGTACGCACGGTCCTCCCTTAGGATTCATATGGCAGTTCAAAAAAGCCGAAAAACACCCTCCAAGCGCGGCATGCACCGCTCGCACGCTGCGCTTGCGCAGCCCGCGCTATCCACCGAGCGCAAGAGCGGCGAGACGCATTTGCGGCATCGGATTTCTCGCGATGGGTACTACCGCGGGCGCAAGGTCATCGAAACCAAAGAAGACTCAGAGGGCGAGGACGAATAGGGAATTCGCGCGCACCCGCGCGTCGGCAAGCCAGGGTCGGTAGGGCATGAGTGCGGCGCTCCCCATCGCGGTCGATGCCATGAGTGGCGACCACGGCGCTTCCGTGTCGGTGCCTGCCGCCTTGCGTGTCATCAGCGAGTTCAAGGACGTTGAGCTCATTTTGGTGGGACGTGAAGCGGAGTTGCGCAGCCAACTGCGCGATATTCCCCACAACCTGACCATTCGCCATGCGGCTGACGTCGTTGTGATGTCGGATCATCCACGCGATGCGTTGCGGCGCAAGAAAGATTCCTCCATGCGCCGCGCGATCGATTTGGTCAAAGCGGGCGATGCGCGTGCGTGCGTGAGCGCGGGCAATACCGGCGCGCTGATGGCCACGGCGCACTTTGTGCTGAAAATGTTGTCGGGCGTGGAGCGTCCGGCCATCATCTCCATGATCCCGTCCAAAGGTGGGCACACCTTCATGCTGGATTCTGGAGCGAACGCTACGGCCACGCCCGTGCAACTAGCGCAATTTGCCGAGATGGGTGCCATCGTTGCGGCGGACCTCACGGGAAACGAGCGGCCCAGGATCGGACTATTGAATATCGGCGTCGAAGACATCAAGGGTCATGACGCCGTGCAACAGGCGCACGAGCTCATCGCGCAGCGAAAGCTCAATTATGTGGGTTTCGTCGAAGGAAACGACATCTTTTCCGATCGCGTGGATGTCGTCGTGACCGACGGCTTCACCGGAAATGTGGCGCTCAAGACCATGGAAGGCGCCGCGGCTCTCATTTCCAGCACGCTGCGCGAGGAGCTCACGCGCAACCTGTTTCGTAAGCTCAGCGCGCTCGCGGTGCGGCCGGCGCTCGATGCGCTGAGAAAGCGCCTCGATCCGCGGCGCTACAATGGCGCCAGCATGATTGGTTTGAATGGCGTAGTGATCAAGAGCCACGGCGGAGCCGACGTGTTCGCGTTTCAACGGGCGATCGAGCTTGCGATTCTCGAAGCGCGCAAAGGCGTGCCGGCGCGAATCGCGGAAAAAATCGGCGCGACCTTGTAGCTCTCCATGTACGCACGCATCGCCGGCACCGGCAGCTTTCTGCCAGAAAAAGTGTTGACCAACGCGGACCTGGAGAAGATGGTCGACACATCCGATGAGTGGATCCGGAGCCGCTCAGGCATCGAGCGGCGGCATATCGCCGCGCCGGATCAGACGACGACCGATCTCGCAGAAGGCGCCGCGCGTGCGGCGCTAGCGGCTGCCGGCGTTCAAGCAGGCGACATTGATTTCGTCTGTGTGGGCACGACGACGCCTGATTTTGTTTTTCCAAATGTCGGCACGTTGGTGCAGGAACGTCTGGGCATTCGAGGGTGCGCGGCGTTCAGCGTCGAGGCGGCATGCACCGGTTTCATCTATGCCATCAGCATTGCGGAAAAATTCGTGCGCTTGGGTGAGGCGCGCTGCGCCTTGGTGATCGGTGCCGAGACTCTGTCACGCATCGTGGATTGGTCCGATCGCTCGACGTGCGTATTGTTCGGCGACGGCGCCGGCGCAGTGGTGCTGACGGCCGATCAGCGGCCTGGGATCATCTCCACCCATTTGCATGCCGATGGCCGGCACAAGGATCTGCTGTTTTATCCCGACGGGGTGTCCACGGGCTTTGATCTGGTGCGCAAGCGCGAAGCGGCGTTGCGCATGAAAGGCAACGAGGTTTATAAGCTTGCGATCAACACCATGGGGCGCATTGCATTGGAGACGTTGGAAGCGAACCATCTCGATAAGGGAGCCATCGATTGGTTCATTCCACATCAGGCGAACTTGCGCATCATCGAGTCCATTGCGAAAAAGCTCGATCTGCCGATGGAGAAGGTGATCGTGACGCTGGATGCGCACGGCAACACCTCGGCGGCATCGGTGCCGCTCGCTTTGGATCACGCGATTCGCGATGGACGCATCCGGCGTGGGCAGCTCATGCTGCTCGAAGCTTTTGGCGGCGGCCTCACCTGGGGCTCGGCGCTCATTCGATATTGAGCTGGCGATGATCCGGAGAACTTGCGGTGCGGCGGCGGCGTGCTTGATGCGCGCGCGCTCGATCCGTGCGTGCTCCGTGCGCATGCTCTTCGCGGTCGCCGCGCTGCTTGCATTGGTTGCAGGACCTGCGCGGGCGGAAGTTTTTTCTTTGAGCCCGCAACAGCAAATCATCGGAGTCGGCGGCACTCTCCAGGCGCGGCACGAAGATACGCTGCCCGACCTGGCGCGGCTGCATCACCTGGGCTTCGATGAAATCGTTGCCTCCAATCCTGGCGTCGACAAGTGGCTTCCGGGCGAAGGCACGCAAGTCATTTTGCCCACTCAGCACATCGTGCCCGACGTGCCCCGCGCCGGCATTGTCATCAATTTATCTGCAGGTCGATTATTCTATTTCTTAGCCGACGCGGCCGGCCACGGCTCGGTTCAAACGTATCCGGTGAGCGTAGGGCAGGTGGGGCGCGCCATGCCGCTGGGCCTTACCAAGGTGGTCGCGAAACAAAAGAAGCCGACGTGGTATCCGCCGAAATCCATTCGCGATCGGCACATTGCCGAAGGCGATCCGCTACCGGCGTCGGTGCCGCCGGGTCCGGAGAATCCACTGGGCGAGTATGCTCTGCGGCTGGGTATTCCGAGCGGTGCGTATCTCATTCACGGCACCAATTTGCCGGTGAGTGTGGGCTTGCAAATTACCAATGGGTGCATTCGGCTCTATCCGGAAGACATCGAGGTGTTGTTCAAGGAAGTCCCGGTAGGCACGGGGGTGCGGGTGGTGAATCAGCGCATGTTGACCGGATGGTCCGATGATGGCGCGCTGTACCTGGAGGTGCATCATCCGCTCGAAGGCACCGAGGCGAGCAACGTCGAGGATCTGAATGCCATGACTCGTCTGGTGGAATCTGCGGTGGCACGCCGCCGGGTCATCATCGACTGGGACTCGGCCGAAAAAGCATTTCAAGAGCAGCGGGGCGAGCCGGTGCGTATATCGATCGACCGGTGGCGGCCCGAGGAGCGCCCGCGAACGCCCAAGAAATCTTGAGCGAGTTTCAGCCCCGCTCACCTATGCCCGAGAATGCGCGAGGCGGGGGCACTTATGAAAAAAAGCGCCGCGAAACCGCGGCGCCCTTTCATATCAAGAAACGAACGATTACTTCGATACTGACCGCTTGAACATGCGGTCCATCTTCTCGTTGATTGCGTCGATGGCCGCCTGATGCGACTGCGCAGTCGACAAAGCCTGATTGGCGGTGCTCTGGGCGCCGGCGGCCGCTTGCGATGCCGAGGCGGCAGCGCTGTTCGCGGCAGCCGCGTCGCTCGACGCCTTGGCGGTGTCGCTCGAGAGCTTGCTTACTTGGGCTTTCAGATCGTCGATTTGTTGCTGGATGGGCTTCAGATCTTGGCATCCGGCCAGTGCTGCGAAGCACGCGGCGGCCGCCGTGATCTTAAGAGTGGTTGCAAATTTCATAAAAATTCCCCTGGGTTGTTGCGCTTGTTAAAAACTGTTGCTGCAAGCAAGCCACGGCTCATCGAGTCTACTTCCTCGCATCGCAAGGCAGCTTGATACTGCACGGCGATTGCAACACAAACCATCGACCATAGGCCGAAGCATCATGACCTCATGTGCCGACGCGAAAAATAAGGCAAAGCCTTGATTTAGGCAAGTCTTCCGCGGCTGTTTTCGCGTGCGTGCGCATCAATTTCAGGAGTGTTTTGACGCGCTGCATGCGAGGCACTTCGCGCGCGTAGTGATTGCCTTTTGGTTCGGCGGTGCGCTAGTTTGATTCTCAGCGATCAGCACAACGAGGCTCGCAGCCCGATAGTTTTGGCCAATGCCTCCTGGGGGTGAAGATCAACGAAGGGGAGGTCATGCGTCGTTGGATGGTTTTCGCCATGGCGTCTGCGCTTGCTTTCGTCAGTTCGCTGTATATAATGACAGCTGGTTAACTGTACAGCACCTTGATGACGGATCTCACGCCTCGTCAGACGCAAATTCTACGTCTCATTCAAGACTCCATTAGCGAAAGCGGAATGCCGCCCACTCGGGCGGAAATCGCGCGTACCTTGGGGTTTCGTTCAGCCAACGCAGCGGAGGAGCATCTGCGGGCGCTCCAACGCAAAGGCGTCATCGACATCATCCCGGGCGCATCGCGCGGTATTCAGCTCAAGGATATTCTGCGCGAGCAGCTTGGGTTGCCTCTCATCGGCCGCGTGGCGGCGGGCCGCCCCATCCTGGCCGAAGAACATGTCGAGTCTCGCTATCAAATCGATCCCGCGCTGTTTCAGCCGCGGCCTCATTACTTGCTCAGAGTGCGCGGCATGAGCATGAAAAACGCCGGTATTCTCGATGGCGATTTGGTCGCCGTGCACCGCACGCCCGAGGTGCGTAATCGGCAGATCGTCGTGGCGCGGCTCGAAAGCGAAGTCACGGTGAAGCGCTACAAGCAAGACGGCAAACTCGTTTGGCTGCTTCCGGAAAATCCGGAATTCGAGCCAATGCGAGTCGATCTGAAAAAAGACTCGCTGATTATCGAGGGTGTGGTGGTGGGTGTCCTACGCTGCGGCAGGCAGGTGGAGGCGGCCTAACCGCTATTCTTCGCGCGCTTTCTTTTGATGCGCCGCCTCGTCATCGCCGATGTCGTAATCTTCGAAATCGCTCAACAGCTCGGCGGTGCGTTTGTCTTCCATCACCCGTTCCAGCTTGCGCCAGTGCGGCTCTTGGCCGCCGCTCTTGCTGGCGCGCCGCCGCTGCTTTTCCACGTCGCGGATGAGATGATCCAGCTCTGAATCATCTGCCACCGATTCCTCGGCATCTTCCTCGTCGAAATCATCCGCATCTTTTTCCATCACGCGCCGCCGCTTACGTACTGGTAGCGCGGACTTATAAACAAGTGCGCGGGCCCCTGCAATAGGATTCGACCACACTCGCCGCGATACGCGCTCAATTCTTGCGCTACTTCACGAGATCGTTGAGTTGGAAAATCGGCAGGAGCAATGCGATCACGATAAACATGACGATGGCGCCCATGAGCACGATCATCAGCGGGCCCAACAGACTCGTCAGTGTCGAGAGCAGGCCGTCCATTTCGCGTTCTTGATTCGCGGCTGCGCGTTCCAACATTTTTTCGAGCTCGCCGCTGCTCTCGCCGCTCGAGATCAAATGGATCATCATCGGCGGAAATAATTTGCGCGCGGCGAGCGAGCGGCCAATGGGCGCACCCTCTCGAACGCGCGAAGCGGCCTCGCTCACCGCCGCCTTCATGGGAAGGTTGGTGACCACGTCGGCCGAAATGCGCAGCGCATCGAGCACCGGCACTGCGCTGGCGGTGAGAATGCTCAAGGTCCGTGCAAAGCGCGCCGTGTTCAATCCGCGGATGACTTTTCCGATCAGCGGCACGCGCAACATGAACGTATCGAATCGTGTGTGGTGATCTCCCGTCTTGAGCCAGCGTGCGAACGCCCAAGTCGATGCCGCGATGAAAGCCACGCCATAGAACCAACCATGGCGAATGAGGCCGCTCATGCCGATCAAAAACCGCGTCGCCCAGGGTAATTCCTGATTACCGGATTCGAATACCGCCACGACCTGTGGCACGACGTAAGCCAACAGAAAAGACACGATGGCAATGGAAAGAACGACCAGCACGATCGGGTAAACCAGGGCATTCGAGACTTGCTGGCGAATGTGCTGCCGCGATTCGGTGTAGTCCGCCAATCTCTCCAGCACGTCGTCGAGACGGCCCGATTGTTCGCCCGCGGCGACCGTCGCGCGGTAGATTTCCGGGAAGGCCTGTGGAAAATCACGCAAGCCGTCGGCGAGCGGATGCCCTTCGACGACCTTGCTGCGGACGCCCATGACGATGCCTTGCACGCGCGGCTTTTCGGTTTGCTCACCGACCGCCTGCAACGTCTCATCGAGCGGAAGCCCCGAGCGAAGAAGAGTGGCAATTTGACGCGTGAGCAAAGCAAGATCCAGGGTCGAGACGCCGCGGCGTAGGACGCGCCGACCCTTGATGCGCCTCGATTCCTTGGCGGCCGCTTCATGCACATCGACCGGCAACAGTTGCCGGTCGCGTAATAGCTGGCGCACATGTTTGGGCGTATCGCCTTCGATCAGCCCTTTGCGCTCGTGCCCCGCGGCGTCGAGCGCCGTGTATTCGAACGCACCCATGGACCAACCTTAAGCGAAAATTGCTGAGGAGTGTGCGGACGCGGCGCCGCCATCCGGCGCCCGCGCAGCCTCAGTCTTCGCGAGTGACCCGCAGCAGCTCTTCGAGAGTGGATTCACCCGCAAGCACTTTGGCGCGGCCGTCGTCCCGAATGCTGGGACTTGCGGTCCGTGCATAGCGCTCGAGCTCTTGTTCGGATGAGCCATCATGAATCATGGTGCGCATATGGTCGTCCACGGCGATGAGCTCGTAGATGCCGGTGCGGCCGCGATAGCCGCTGCCTGGCTCGAGACTCGGACGATACAGCGTGATGGGCCCATCGCGCGTGTCGAGGTTGAGCACGCGCCGCTCGTATTCGCCCGCAACGAAGGATTCTCGAGTGTCGGGATTGAGCACACGCACCAGCCGCTGCGCCAATACGCCGATCAAGCTCGATGACAACAAAAATGGCTCGATGCCCATATCGCGTAGACGCGTCACGGCGCCCACCGCGGTGTTGGTATGTAGAGTCGACAGCACCAAGTGGCCGGTCAAGCTCGCCTGCACGGCGATCTGCGCGGTCTCCAAATCGCGGATTTCTCCGACCATGACCACGTCCGGATCTTGCCGCAGAATCGCGCGCAAGCCGCGCGCGAAAGTCATCTCCACCTTGGTGTTGACCTGAGTCTGGCCAATGCCATCGATGTAGTACTCGATCGGGTCTTCCACCGTCATGATGTTGCGCGTGTTGTCGTTGATTCGCTCGAGCGCCGCGTACAACGTGGTGGTCTTGCCGGAGCCGGTCGGTCCGGTGACCAGGATGATGCCGTGCGGTTTGTGGATGATCTCATCCATGGTGTCGCGTGTGCGCGGATCCATGCCGAGCGCCTCGAGCTCGAGCCGTCCTGCTTGTTTATCCAGCAGCCGCAGCACCACGCGCTCGCCATGACCCGAAGGCAGCGTCGAGACCCGAACATCCACGGCGCGTCCGGCAATGCGTAGGGAAATGCGGCCGTCCTGTGGCAATCGCCGCTCCGCAATGTCGAGCTTCGACATGACCTTGATGCGTGACACCACGAGTGGCGCGACGGCACGCTTAGTCTGCAGCACTTCGCGCAGCACACCATCGACGCGAAAGCGAATCACCAAGCGGTTCTCGTAGGGCTCGATGTGAATGTCGGAGCCGTTCTCTTTGACCGCCTGGGTCAGCAGCGCATTGATGAGACGGATGATGGGCGCCTCGTCATCGCTTTCGAGCAAATCCGACGACTCGGGGATCTCTTCGGCGAGATGCGCCAAGTCCGTGTTGTCGTCGAGCCCTTCGAGCATCTGCATGGCGACGCCCGAGCCCGCTTCGTAGGCGCGGCGCAGCAGCTCGTCGAATTCGACCAGACTGACCCGCGAGACGCGCAAGGGCACGCCCGTGAAGCGGCGCACCTCTGCGAGCGTCTGTGCAGAGACCCCGGGCCGGCAGACGACGTCGGCCGATGCATCGCCGACGCTTCTCACCAGCACGCCATGGCGCTTCGCAAATGGAAACGACAGCTTGCGCTCGAGCGGAGGCTGGAGCGCGGCGTTCATGGCTTCTTTTGCGCTTGCTGGTCCTTCAGCTCATCCAACGTCTTGTCATTGGGCGCGGGCGGGATCGGCGGCGCCGTCGGCGCAGGCGCGGGCGGCAAAACGGGCAACACCGGCTGACGCTCGCCGGGGAGCAGCGTCACGCGTTGTCCCTGATTGCGTTGCTGCTGACGCATGAAGTCGTACTTGTCGCCCGTGGCGATGGCCATTTGATTGGCATCGCGCAAGATGGTGGGACGAATGAACACCATGAGATTCTTTTTGTCGCGCGATCCGCTGCGCGATTTGAACAAGTTGCCGAGCACGGGAATGCGGCCCAGGAAAGGGACGCGCGATTCACTTTCGGTGACGGTGTCGGAAATGAGCCCGCCGAGCACCACCGTGCCGCCATCCTCGATGAGGACCGAGGTCTTGATGGAGCGCTTGTTGGTGGAAATATCGGCCGAGTCGCGCAGTTTCACACCGGGGGATGAGTCTTCCTGCTCGAGCTTGAGCATGACTGAGTCGCCCAAATTGATTTGCGGCGTCACTTTCAAAATGGTGCCAAGCTCTTCGCGCTGAATGGTTTGAAAAGGATTGATGCCATTCGGAGTGCTGGGTGTCGAAGAGCCCGTCTGCGCGTACGAGCCGGTAATGAGCGGCACCTCCTGCGTGACTTTCACTTCGGCCTCTTGATTGTCCATGGTGACGATGGAGGGCGTCGAGATGACATTGCTCGAGCCATCGCTGCGCAACGCCTGCAGAATGGCCGCGAAGCTCGTGCCGCCGTCGCGGCTCAAGCGCCCGACCGCGGCGGTGATACCGACGCCGAGCGTGCTGCTGCCGATACCGGCCACGTTGCCCGTCACACCGGCGCCGATGAGATCCACGATGCTGGCGCCATTCGAGCCAGGAAAATTGGTGACCGATGCCGGCACGGTAACGCCGGGCGCGTACAACGCCCATTGCACACCGAGGTTCGAGCTCTTGCTCGCATCGACTTCGACGATGATGGCTTCGACCTGAACCTGAGCGCGCCGGATGTCGAGCTTATCGACCACGGCCATGAGCGATTTCATGACCTTGGGCGGCGCCGTGATGATGAGCGCATTGGTGGCGGGATCGGCCCAAATCGTCACGCTGCCTTCGATGCTGGATGCCGCCTGTGCGCTGGCCGTGGCGCCGCCTCCGGCTTGCGCCTTGGCCGTCGCGGTGGCCTGCGATTTCAATTTCTCGGCGATTTTCTCCGCATCGGCGTAGCGCAGATAGCGCACTTGCGTATCGCCGCCCGCCTCGAGCGGCGTATCGAGATTGACGATCAGCGCCTTGAGCCGCAGGCGCTGCGCTTTTTCACCGCTGATCAAAATGCTGTTGGTGCGCTCGTCCGCCACCATCTTGACGAGGCTCCCGCCGCCTTCCGCGCCTTGTCCCTGATAGAGCTGATTTACGATGCGCACGATCTCGGTCGCGCTCGCATTCTGCAGCAGCACCACATCCACCGGCTCATCGCCGCTCTCATCCATGCGCCGAATGATGCGCACGATGCGGTTCACGTTGCTGGCGCGATCCGAGATGATCAGCATATTCCCGCCGGGGTACGCCGCCAGATGTCCGTATTGCGGAATGAGCGGCCGAAGGAGCGGCACGAGCTGCGCCGCATTGACGTTTTTCATGTTGATGATTTGCGTCACGATCTCATCGGAGCTCGAGCTCACTTGGCCCGGCAAATCATTGGCCGGGAGTTGCCTCGCATCGGTGTTCGGAATGATCTTGATGACCTTGCCCGCAGGCACAGCCACGTATCCGTACACCTGCAGCACCGACAAGAAGGCTTCGTAGAATGCCTGTGGCGACATCGGCGTCGATGACAACATGGTCACTTTGGCGTTCACGCGCGGATCGATGATGAAATTCTTGCCGGTGACCTCGCCGACCGCCTGAATGATCTGGCTTAAATCCGCATCTTTATAGTTGGGCGTGATGGTTGCTTGCTCTTGCGGCAGCGCGGTCTGCGCGGCAGACAGAGCCAGTGCAAGAATGAAGGCGCGGTGAATGCAACGCATCGAGCTAATCTTCCGAATCCGAGGCGCCGGACGATGCCGGCTCGCGCGCGCCCGCCGGCGTGGTGTCCGCCGAGTCGAGCTCGAGATCTTTGCTTGCTTGTTGAGCAACTTGCGCCACATTGAGCGTCAAGTCTTGACGCTGACCTGAGCGCTCGATCGTCACCGTCGCATGCTCGGACGTTTGAATCGTATTCAATACCTCTTGACTGCGTTGCGGATCATCGAGCGGCGTGCCGTTGATTGCCGTGACCAAATCGCCAGGTTTGAGACCCAGATTGGCAAATGCAGTTCGGTTCTTGCCGGGATAGGCGCGAAAGCCGCGCAGCTTTCCTGCCTTGTTGTCGTACGACGGAACGGTGCGCATGACCTCATACAGAATGCCAGGGTCGGCTTGCACACGACGGCGCAGGTGATCGATGGCGGCGGCGGTCCGCGCATCACTCCCCGGGCGCACCCAGTTGCCGCGGGCCGGTGCGGCAGAGCTGCCGCCGGGCAGGAGCCTCGGTAACAACAGAGATTCCAGACTTCCGGCCCGATCGAGCAATACGCGATCCAGATAGACCGAATGAACGCGCGCCCCGCCTATTTGCTGACCCACCGAATAAACCTTGGAGGGACCGCCATCGCTGATGATGGCCACGCCCCGCTTCGGATCGTCCGTCGCGATGGTACCGGCGAGCACCAAACTCGCCGCAGTGACGGGTGCATTGTTCGGATCCACGTTTGCATTGGCACCTGCCACGCCGAATAGATGTGCATCGGCCACGGCTTGCACGTCGACTGGGGGTTGCTGCGGGATAGAACGGGAAGGTGCCGCAGGCGCCTGCGTGGACTGAAGGGGTGCGGAGCCCAGCGCCGTGATCGCGATGCGGCCGAGCTCCACCGCAATGAGCATCGCGCAACCCCAGGAAACCAAGCTCGGCGCGTTCGTGGCGGCACGCGCCGTGACGTTGCGGAAGCCTTGATCAAGCATGCATGGCCATCGTGCGCGATAAGAAACCGGATTTAAAGCGTGTCGTAGATCGCCTACGGCGCACTCGCAATGGCGCCATCATACGTGCTTTCGACTTTGACCCTCAAGCAATTGTTTTTGCTTGTTAAAGTGAAGTGACATCACAATTCACGACCCGCCAGCATGCGAGCTCAGCACACGCGCAATCGATCCGCGCATTTCGCGCATGCTTGTAAACTGAATGCACGCGCCCTATAAAAGAGCTTCATGCGCGACATCGAGCACGGTAGGGACAGCACGAGTCTGGTCGTCGAGGAAGCGGCGCCCAAGCTCAAGCGTCCGCCGCTCTATCAAGTGGTGTTGATCAATGACGATTACACGCCCATGGAGTTCGTGGTCGATATTTTGCAGCGCTTTTTCTCCATGGACCGCACCAAAGCCACGCGCGTCATGTTGGAGGTACACACAAAGGGCAAGGGCGTGTGCGGTGTCTTCACGTTCGAGATCGCGGAGACCAAGGTGGCCCATGTGCTGGCGTATGCGCGCCAGCATCAACATCCCTTGATGGCGACGTTAGAAGAGGCGTAACCGGTGCTGAGTCAGGAACTTGAATATTGCTTGAATGATGCGTTTCAGGGCGCGCGCGAGGCGCGCCACGAATTCATGACGGTGGAGCACTTGTTGCTGGCCATCATCGAGACTTCGAAGATCCGCGAGATCTTGAAATCCTGTGGCGGCGATGCGGCCAAGCTCAAGACCGAGCTGAAACAATTCATCGATCAGACGACGCCGCGGCTGCCGTCAGGGCAGGATCGCGATGTGCAGCCGACGCTCGGGTTTCAACGGGTATTGCAGCGCGCCGTGTTTCACGTGCAGTCGAGCGGCAAGAAAGAAGTGACCGTCGCCAATGTTCTGGTGGCGATTTTCAGTGAGAAGCAATCTCACGCCGCGTATTTGCTCAGCATGCAGGACGTGTCGCGGCTGGATGTGGTCAATTTCATTGCACATGGCCTCTCCAAGTCCTCGGGCGAGGAGCGATCTGAGCGCGATGAGAGCAGCCCCGCCGAGACCGACCGCGAGGGCGACTCGGGCGGATCGGCGCTCGAGAAATATGCGACCAACTTGAACGAGTCCGCTCGGCTCGGAAAAATTGATCCGCTCATCGGCCGCCGTTTGGAAGTGGAGCGCACCATCGAGATTCTCTGCCGTAGGCGCAAGAACAATCCGTTGTACGTAGGGGAGGCAGGCGTCGGCAAGACGGCCATCGCCGAGGGGCTTGCGCGCATGATTGTCGAAGGCAACGTGCCCGACGTACTGAGCGACGCCACCATTTACGCGCTCGACATGGGCTCTCTGGTTGCGGGAACGAAATATCGCGGCGACTTCGAAAAACGCTTGAAAGCCGTGCTGGCTGAGGTCAAGAAGCAGTCGGGCGCCGTCCTGTTCATCGATGAGATTCATACCGTCATCGGCGCCGGCGCGGCGTCGGGCGGCGTGATGGATGCGTCCAACTTGATCAAACCGGCGCTGGCCAATGGAGATCTGCGCTGCATCGGCTCGACCACCTACAGCGAGTACCGCGGCATTTTCGAAAAGGACCACGCGCTCGCGCGGCGCTTCCAAAAAATCGACATCGTCGAGCCTTCGGTCAGCGATACGGTTGACATTTTGCGAGGGCTCAAATCCCGCTTCGAGCAGCATCACGGCATTCTTTACGAGGATGAGGCTTTGCAAGCCGCAGCGGAGCTGGCGGCGCGTCACATCAATGACCGGCACATGCCGGACAAAGCCATCGATGTGGTCGACGAAGCAGGCGCGAATTTGCGGCTTCGGCCGGTCGATCAACGCGACCCGTCCGTCACCGTGTCCCACATCGAAAACGTGGTGGCGCGCATCGCCCGCATTCCACCGAAGAACGTCTCTCTATCGGACCGTGATTTGCTGAAAAATCTCGAGCGCAATTTGAAGCTGACGATTTTCGGCCAGGATCGCGCCATCGAGGCGTTGGCCTCGGCCATCAAGATGTCGCGCTCGGGCCTTGGCGATCAACGCAAGCCCGTGGGCTCGTTTTTGTTCGCAGGCCCGACCGGGGTGGGCAAAACCGAAGTGACGCGCCAGTTGGCGCTCGCCATGGGCGTGGAGTTCGTGCGCTTCGACATGTCCGAGTATATGGAGCGGCACACGGTTTCGCGGCTCATCGGCGCGCCGCCGGGCTATGTGGGTTTCGATCAAGGCGGCCTGCTGACCGAGTCCATCGCCAAGCATCCGCACTGCGTGCTCTTGCTCGATGAGATCGAAAAAGCGCACCCCGATGTGTTCAATCTACTGCTGCAAGTCATGGATCACGGAACGCTCACGGACAACAATGGGCGCAAGGCAGATTTCCGCCATGTCATTCTGGTCATGACGACGAACGCGGGCGCCGCTGAAATGAGCCGTCCTGGCATCGGCTTCATGCCTCACGACAACACATCCGATGGCTCGGAGGCCATTCGCCGCTTGTTCTCTCCGGAATTTCGCAATCGCCTGGACTCGGTGATTCAATTTGCAGGCCTCGATTCTGCGACCATCGAGCGCGTGGTGGATAAGCTTCTGGTCGAGGCGGAGGCGCAGCTAGAGCAGAAGCGCGTCACTCTGTCGGTGGACGATGCGGCCCGCGCCTGGATTGCGAAGCGGGGCTACGATCCGAAGATGGGTGCGCGGCCCATGGCGCGAATCATTCAAGAGCATGTCAAGCGTCCGCTGGCCGAAGAGCTGTTATTCGGCAAGCTGGTCGACGGAGGACATGTCGAGGTCACGGTGAGTGAGGACGGCGATGCGCTCGCTTTCGAGTGCAAAGCTTCCGAGCCCACACCCGCAATGCTCACGCGGACGGAATAGCGCGCCGTCCGCGGGAAGCATCACCGCCCGCGATAGATGATTCGGCCCTTGCTCAGATCGTAGGGCGTCATTTCGACCGTGACTTGATCGCCCGTCAGGATACGAATGTAATTCTTGCGCATCTTTCCGGAGATGTGCGCGGTCACGACGTGGCCGGTTTTGAGCTTGACGCGAAAAGTCGTATTGGGAAGTGTTTCGACCACTTCACCTTCCAATTGAATCGCCTCTTCTTTCGACATGATGCTCCGCTGGCCGTCACCGCGCGCGCATTGTGCATAAACGCCTAGGTCAATGCAATTTTCCAGGCTTTTTACCGCATCCCGCGCCATGTGCTCGGATCGCTTCGCGCCCAGCGATCGAGGTATTCGACGAAACGTGCGCGCGGCACTTCTTCGCCCCCGAGGCTGTGCAGGTGCTCACTCGCCACTTGACAGTCGATGAGGTGGATCTCGCGCGCCATGCATTCACGGACCAGGCGCTCCAAAGCGAATTTCGAGGCATCTCGCGCCGTCGAGAACATCGATTCGCCGAAGAAAACGCCGCCGAGCTGCAGACCATAGAGCCCTCCCACCAACTCCTCTCCCCGCAGCACCTCGATCGAGTGCGCGAAACCCTGTTGATGCAAATGCTCGTACGCCGAAATCATGTCGGCATTCAGCCAGGTTTCCGGACAGCCGCGGCGCGGCGCGGCGCACGCGCGGATGACGGCACCGAATTGCGTATCGAGGCGCGTCGCGTACAAGGCGCGGCGCAGGGATTTGCCGAGCGAGCGCGACACTTTGAACCGATCCGGCCAGAGCACCATGCGGGGGTCGGGCGACCACCACAGGATGGGCTGCTCGTGCGAATACCAGGGGAAGATACCGCGCCGATAAGCTGCGAGAATTCTTTCCTGCGATAGATCCCCCCCGGCTGCGAGCAGGCCTTGAGGCATCTGCAAGGCGCGCTCGAGCGGCGGGAAGGAGTCGGGGCCGGCATGCTCGCCCAGCCACGCAAGCTTCATTCGAAGTTTCGCATCACGGTTCCGCAACCCGCAGGAGTTCATCCTTGCGGTGATACGGAAGATGAGAATTCACGGCTTCGGCGTATTCGTCCACTCCGCGTGCTTCGCGGGCCGCGAAGTCGCGGATCGCAGCCGCGAAACGCGCATCTCGAATTTCGTGCGCGGAATGAGTGATGGTGGGAACAAACCCACGCGGTACCTTGTGCTCGCCCTGGGTGCCGGGCTCGAAGCGTGCGAGGCCATGCTCGATGCAGTAATCGATGCCTTGGTAATAGCATGCTTCGAAGTGCAGACTGTGAAAATTACCGCCCGCACCCCAATAGCGGCCGTAGAGCGTCTCGCTGTCGCGGAAAAAAATCGCTACCGCAATGGGCGTGGCGCCGTGCCGTGCAATCTTCAGCATCAAATGCTCTGGCAGGCTTGCAGCTATTTGCGTGAAAAACGCAAGATCGAGATAGGGATGGTGGCCATGCCGATGAAACGTATCGGCATAGAAAGCGAAGAGCGTTTTCCACAAACGGGCGTCGATTTCACCGCCCATCCGCGTTTCGAATTCGATGCCCGCCTCGGCGACACGGCGCCTTTCGCGCTTGGCTTTCTTGCGCTTCTCCGCCGTGAAAGTCGCGAGAAACTCATCGAACGAGCCAAACCCCGCGTTGAACCAATGAAATTGGCAATCTTTGCGCAAGATGAGACCGTGACTTGCAAGGCGCTGCGCTTCCTCTCGACTCGGGAACAATACGTGCCATGACGAGCCGGATTGCTGGGCAAGCAGCCCGCGCAGGGCGGCAATCAGCGCCGCTTCGCACGCTGCGCGGTCGGCGCCACCTGCAACGAGAAACCGCGGGCCTGTCACCGGTGTGAAAGGCACTGCGCACACGAGCTTCGGATAGTAGGCGAGGCCGTGCTGCTCGTACGCATGCGCCCACGAGAAATCGAACACGAACTCGCCGCGCGAGTGACGCTTGAAATACGCAGGCGCCGCGGCAACGAGCGAGCCCGATGCATCGCGAAGGATGGCATGGGTCGGCATCCAGCCGCTGGCCCGCGACACGCAGCCGGTGGTTTCCAGCGCACTCAAGAATTCGTGGCGTAGAAACGGCTGCGAGCTCGGCAGAAGAGCATTCCACTCCGCCGCGCCGATCTCGCCGATGCCGCTAAGAAACCGCGGCGTGAAGCGGGATGTCTTGCCGCTCAAGATAACGGTCCGCATCGAGCGCCGCCATGCAGCCCGTGCCTGCGGAAGTCACTGCCTGACGATACACATGATCGGCCACATCGCCCGCGGCGAACACGCCGGGAACGCTCGTGGCCGTCGCGTCGCCTTCCAGACCGCCTTTCACTCGAATGTAGCCGCCTTTCATGTTCAACTGACCTTCGAACAACTGGGTGTTGGGGTGGTGCCCGACGGCGATGAACACGCCGTGCACGGCAAGGTCCTGCGCGCCGCCGCCGCGTGCATCAGCGATGCGCACCCCGTGCACACCCGTGTCATCGCCCAAGATCCGCACGACTTCATGATTCCATACGACCGAGACTTTCCCCATCTCGCGCAAAGCGAAGAGCCGGTCCTGCAGAATTTTTTCTGCGCGCAGCTTGTCGCGCCGATGCACGAGCGTGACGTGCGCCGCGATATTCGCAAGATACAGCGCTTCCTCGACGGCCGTATTGCCTCCGCCGATGACCGCAACGCGTTTGCCCTTGTAGAAAAATCCATCGCAAGTCGCGCAGGCCGAAACCCCCTTACCCCTGAACTCTTCCTCGGAAGGCAGCCCCAAATATTTTGCGGATGCCCCGGTCGCAATGATCAGCGCATCGGCCGTGTATTCGCCCCGCTCGCCTGATAAGCGGAACGGTTGCGAGTGCAAGTCGACGCGATGAATGTGATCGGCAATGATGGCCGTCTTGAAACGCTGTGCATGCTCGAGCATGCGCGTCATGAGCGCGGGCCCTTGCAATCCATGCGCATCGCCCGGCCAATTATCCACCTCGGTGGTCGTCATCAGCTGACCGCCTTGCGCAAGCCCCGTGATCAACAATGGTGAACGATTTGCGCGCGCTGCATACACGGCGGCGCTATAGCCCGCGGGGCCGGAACCCAAGATGATCAGCCGGCTCTGACGCGTGGTGCTCATGTATAATTTTTTCGGCGCGGCGTCATGTCTCGAAGACTCATGGTAAGTAAATTGAGCGGTGCGGGAAAGGCTTTCTTTGGCTGAATCAGCCGATCACAAGAGTGCGAAGAGCAAGCCTGCGCTCTCTGCGGCCGTGTCGCGCTCGCTGCGTGAAGGCACGCTGTGGCTCTTGGGCGCAATCGCTCTCGTGCTGCTCCTCTCCTTGCTCTCATATCGGGCTCACGACCCGGGCTTTGCCGATACCGGCGAGCCCGGCCCCGTCGGCAATTGGGTTGGTCCCATGGGTGCGTGGTTGTCGGGATTTTTCTTTTTCTTGTTCGGCCGGCCGGCGTATTTGTTTCCGCTCATGTTGGGGCTGGCAGGCTGGCTGGTGCATCGCGAGCATTCGATCGAGTCGAAGTCGCGCTTGGGCGCGCTGCTTCGTGGCGGGGGATTCGTGCTCGTGCTGTTGACGAGTTGCGGCATGGCGACTTTGCATTGGGACGGTTCGGCTTTCCCGAACAGCGCGGGCGGTGTCGTCGGTGATCTCGTGGGTCGAGGTACGGCGAGAGCGTTTGGTTTTCTCGGCGCCACGCTTTTGCTGCTGGGTGCCTGGCTTGCGAGCGTCGCGCTGTTCCTCGGTATTTCCTGGTTCGATGTCATGGATCGGCTCGGCGCATGGTCTTTGAGCGGCTTCGAGTGGGCGCACGCACGCTGGATCGCGCGCCGTGAGCTCGCGGCGGGGCAGATGCGCAAGCAGGCACGGCAAGAAGTCGTGCGCGAGGAGCAAAAGAAATCCGCTCGCAGACCGCCGCCGCGGATCGAGCCGCAGGCGCCCGTGCTGGAGAAAAGCGAACGCGCCGAGCGCGAGCGGCAAGTGCCGTTATTCGACGCCGCCAAGTCGAGCGAGCTGCCTCAGTTGTCGCTCCTCGATGAGCCCGGCCCGCGCGAGGCAACGTATTCGGATGAAGCGCTCGAGGCCATGTCTCGTTTGGTCGAGCTCAAACTGCGCAATTTCGGCGTGGAGGCCGAAGTGGTCGCAGTGCAACCGGGGCCGGTGGTGACACGTTTCGAGCTGCGGCCCGCGCCGGGTGTCAAGGTCAGTCAGATCAGCAATCTATCCAAGGATCTGGCGCGCGAGCTGTCGGCGATCAGCGTGCGCGTGGTGGAAGTCATCCCCGGCAAGTCCGTGGTGGGCCTCGAGATTCCAAATGAGAAGCGCGAAATTGTCACGCTCGGCGAAATCATCAAATCCAAACCGTACGATGATGTGAGCTCGCCGCTTGCGCTCGCGTTGGGCAAGGACATTGGCGGCGTGCCGGTGGTCGCAGACCTCGCGCGCATGCCGCATCTGCTCATCGCGGGCACCACGGGCTCGGGCAAGTCGGTCGGCATCAACGCCATGGTGTTGAGCCTGATCTACAAAGCGACGCCAGAGCACGTGCGCATGATCATGATCGATCCGAAAATGCTCGAGCTCTCGGTGTACGAAGGCATTCCGCATCTGCTGGCGCCGGTCGTCACGGACATGAAGCATGCGGCCAATGCGTTGCGTTGGTGTGTCGCAGAGATGGAGCGCCGCTACCTGCTCATGTCGCTTCTCGGCGTGCGCAACATGAGTAGCTTCAATCGCAAGGTGAAGGATGCCGAAGCGGAAGGCAAGCCCATCAAGGACCCGATCGTGTTGCAGAAGGCGGCGCAGGGCGTGCCCGGTGTGACGCCTGCCGAGGCCGAGGATTTGTCGACGCTTCCTTACGTCGTGGTCATCATCGATGAGCTGGCCGATCTCATGATGATCGTTGGCAAGAAAGTCGAGGAGCTCATCGCAAGGCTTGCGCAGAAAGCGCGCGCCGCAGGCATTCATCTCATTCTGGCCACGCAGCGCCCGTCGGTGGATGTGATCACCGGTCTCATCAAGGCCAACATTCCCTCGCGCATCGCCTTTCAGGTGTCGGCCAAGGTGGATTCGCGCACCATTCTCGATCAGAGCGGCGCAGAGTCGCTCTTGGGTCACGGTGACATGCTGTACTTGCCGCCCGGCACGTCCATTCCCACGCGTGTGCATGGCGCGTTCGTGTCGGATCAAGAGGTGCATCGCGTGGTGGCCTCACTGAAGAAGGGCGCCGCGCCCACGTACATCGAGGAAATCATCACGGGGCCCAAAGCGGCGATCCCTGGCTTCCCGAGTGAGGATGACGAAGGCGAGACCGAAACCGATGGCGAGCAGGATCCGCTTTACGACGAGGCCGTGCGCATCGTGGTCGAATCGCGCAAGGCATCGATCTCGGGCGTGCAGCGGCGCTTGAAGATTGGCTATAACCGCGCTGCGCGGCTGGTGGAGACCATGGAGGCGGCCGGACTCGTCGGGCCATTGCAGTCGAACGGCAGCCGCGAGATTTTCGCTCCTGCGCCGCTCACCGAATAATGCGCTTGCGCTCGAATGTTGCGCGGTCTCCGCAAGCGCGCGGCTCGGCGCGTTGCGCTCAACCGGACGGCGTACGCGCCGCAAGCGTTTTTGTGGCTTTTCTCGGCGCGTTCGCTGCGTGCCCATCGCTTGCGGGTGCCGCGCCGGTCACAGATGGCCCAACGCTGGCTGCTTCCACGGCGGCTGCTTCCGCAGCGGCTGTTCCTTCCGCAGCCGCCCCTGATCTCGACCGGCATCTAGCTGGCCTGACCTCGTGGTCCGCCGACTTCGAGCAGCGAGTCATTGACGGCAAAGGCGCGGTGGGTGAGGTGTCCAAGGGCCGCTTGTCCATTCAAAAGCCGCGCAAATTCCGCTGGGACTACCGCGAGCCTCATGCGCAGCTCATTCTCGCCGACGGGAGGCAGCTGTGGTTCTACGATAAAGACCTCGCTCAAGCCAACGTGCGCGACCTAGATTCAGCGCTGGCCAATACGCCGGCGATGCTTTTGTCCGCGCAGGCTCTGCCAAGCGCAGATTTCGATGTCACCGCGCTGCCGGCGAGCGAAGGGCTCGAATGGTTTCAATTGCGCCCGAAAGGCGAGCGTGGCGATTTTCTTGCGGTTCGCGTCGGTTTCCGCGGCGGCGAGCTGCGGCGCATGCTGCTCGCCGATAAGTTGAATCAAGTGACGCGTCTCGAGTTCTCGAATGTGCAGCGCAATACCAAATTTTCTCCCGATACGTTCGAATTCACTCCACCGCCCGGGGTGGATGTGATTGGCCAGCCGGTCGCCACGCCGTGAGAACCGATCTGCGCGCCCGCTGGGTATGGGCCATCGGCGGCGTCCTCATGGTGATGACGGTGTTGTGTCTGTGCCTGTTGCCGGCGCCGGACATCGAGCCCGTGGCGCGGCTATTGCCGGACAAAGTGGAACACGCCATTGCCTTTTTTGGGATGACGTTATGGTATTGCGGCGTTTATCCGCGGCGCCGCTGGCCGCTGATCGTATTTTTTTTCCTCTTGCTGGGCGCAGCCATCGAGGTAGCTCAGGGCGAGTTTACGGCGACGCGCGCCGCCGACGTGCGCGACTGGATGGCCGATGCCGCCGGCATTGGCTCTGCCGCGCTGGTCGCACGAGCGGGCGTGTCGGAGTGGGCCCGATGGTTGGAACTCGCCTGGAGCCGGCACTGGCCAAGGAGCTAAAGCGCTCGACGCCTCTGGTGTATCGCCCGCTCGCGGATCGAATGAGGCCGTGCGGTCTCGACGAGTTCGTCGGGCAGCCGCACTTGGTCGGCGTCGATGGCCCCTTGCGCAAAGCGCTCGAAAGCCGCAGGCCGCACTCGATGGTTTTGTGGGGCCCTCCCGGCACGGGCAAGACCACGCTTGCGCAACTGTTCGCCCGCGATCTCGACGCGCATTTCGTAACGCTCTCCGCGGTGGCCTCCGGGGTCAAGGACATTCGCCTCGTCGTGGATGAGGCGAGCGCTTTGAGGGGCGAGCGAATGACCGTCTTGTTTCTCGATGAAGTGCATCGTTTCAACAAGGCTCAACAAGATACGTTCTTACCGTACGTCGAAGACGGCACGCTGATCTTCATCGGTGCGACGACCGAAAATCCTTCTTTCGAAGTCAACAACGCGCTCTTGTCGCGCGCACGCGTCTACGTGCTGCGCGCCCTTGCACGGGAGGATCTCGCACGACTGCTGCAGCGTGCGCTCACCGATGCGGAACGCGGTCTCGGCGCGATGCGCCTGGAGATTGCTCGAGATGCGCAAGAGTTGCTGGTGGATGCGGCCGACGGCGATGCGCGCCGGCTCTTGAACCTACTGGAGACCGCGGCCGACTTCGCGCAAACTTCGCAAGGCCAACGGAGTTTGGATGCCGAGCAAACCCGCCTTGCGATCGGCGAGACGTATCTGCGCTTCGATTCCCACGGCGAGCATTTCTACGACCAGATCTCGGCGCTGCATAAGGCCGTCCGGGGCAGCGACCCCGATGCCGCGTTGTACTGGTTGTGCCGAATGCTCGTCGCAGGCTGTGATCCACTCTACATTGCACGCCGCGCCATTCGCATGGCGAGTGAAGATATTGGCAACGCTGACCCGCGCGCACTCACGCTTGCGCTCGAGGCATGGCAAGTGTACGAGCGGCTCGGCAGCCCGGAGGGAGAGATCGCCATTGCGCAAGCCATCGTTTTCATGGCTTGCGCCGCCAAGAGCAACGCGATGTACACGGCCTTCAACGCAGCCTGGAAAGACGCGAAAGCCGAAGGTTCACTCCCCGTGCCTCTCAAGCTCCGCAACGCGCCCACCCGTCTCATGAAGAACCTCGGCTTCGGCCGCGAGTACCGGTATGCGCACGATGAGCCCGATGCATTTGCAGCGGGCGAGAGTTATTTTCCGGACGGGCTTGCGGACCGTGTCTACTATCAGCCGGTGCCGCGCGGCCTCGAAATCAAAATCGGCGAGGCGCTTGCCGAGCGCCGGGCGCGCAAACGCTGAGGGCCTGCTTTGCTCGATTCGAAAAGTTTACGCTCCGACTTGATGGCAACCGCCGAGAACCTTGCGCGGCGCGGGTTTGTCCTCGAGATCGACAAGGTGCGCGAGCTGGAAGAGCGGCGCAAGACGTTGCAGGTCGAAGTCGATCGGCAGCGCGCGCAAAGGAATGCCGCAGCCAAGAATTTTGGCGCGGCCAAGGCGCGCGGTGAGGATATGGCTGCGCTCAAGGAGCAAAGCGAACGGCTGAATGCGCTACTTGCGCAAAGCGAGAGTGCGCTTCTCGGCTTGCAATCTGAGCTTCTCGACTTGCAATTGAGCCTGCCGAATTTGCTCAGCGAGTCGGTGCCGGCAGGCCGCGATGAGAGCGCCAACGTGGAAGTCCGGCGTTGGGGCACACCGCGCGAATTCGATTTTGAGCCGAAAGATCATGTGACGCTCGGAGAACAGTTGGGTTTGGACTTCGAGCGAGCCAGTATGATCGCGGGTGCGCGATTCGCGGTGATGCAGGGCGCCCTGGCAACCCTGCATCGCGCGCTCATTCAGTACATGCTCGATGCTCACACGCGTCAGCATGGCTACACCGAAGTTTACGTGCCGTATCTGGTCGGCGCCGACGCGCTCATCGGCACGGGACAACTTCCCAAATTCGAGCAAGACCTGTTCGTCATCGAAAGCGAGCCGCGCCGCTATTTGATTCCGACCGCAGAAGTGCCGGTCACGAATCTCGCGCGCGACAAAATCTTCGACGCCGCTGCGCTGCCGCTAAAGTACGTGGCGCATACCCCATGCTTTCGGTCGGAGGCCGGCGCCCACGGCAAGGACACTCGCGGCATGATTCGTCAGCATCAATTCGAGAAAGTGGAGCTCGTGCACGTCACTCAGCCCTCTGATTCATACGCCGCGCTAGAAGAGCTCACGTCAAACGCTGAAAAGATCTTGCAGGGACTTGCGCTGCCTTACCGGGTGCTTGCGCTATGCGCGGGCGACACGGGATTCGCCAGTGCGAAGACGTACGATCTCGAAGTGTGGCTGCCGAGTCAGCGGCGGTTCCGAGAAATCTCTTCGTGCAGCAATTGCGAGGCGTTTCAGGCGCGGCGCATGCAAGCGCGTTGGCGAAATCCCGTGACCGGAAAACCAGAGCCTGTGCATACGCTCAACGGCTCGGGCTTGGCCGTGGGGCGCGCGCTCGTGGCGATCCTGGAGAATTTTCAGGAGCCCGACGGCAGCGTACGTATCCCGGCGGCGCTTCGTCCCTGGATGAGCGGCGCGGAGTACCTCGCTCCAGGCGGAGCGGCCTAGATCCGCCGTGTCGAGCG
Source organism: uncultured Steroidobacteraceae bacterium (assembly GCA_964247385.1). GTDB lineage: Bacteria > Pseudomonadota > Gammaproteobacteria > Steroidobacterales > Steroidobacteraceae > TMP-86. The sequence goes on from CAXTUB010000015.1 coordinate 61,970, forward strand.
CGTGGGAGCGCCAGGAGTGGGTACGTCCAAGGGCACTTGGAAGATAGCGTGTTGGCGTGTTCTACTTCGTCGCGTAAGGTGCTTCAGCGCGTTCTCAGCGCTCACCGAAACGGAGGGTTGGCAGAGTGGTCTAATGCACCGCGCTTGAAACGCGGCAGGTCCTTACGGGCCTCTAGGGTTCGAATCCCTAACCCTCCTTCAGATTGATGTGAGCAAGCTGATCCAGTATCGACCGACCGGTCCGCTGGAGGCGGTCATCGATTGCATTTGGCTGAGCCGCCGAGGCGAAAGCTCGACCGAGCTCGAGCATATGCTGCCTTCGGGTAGAGCGCACTTGGTCATCGCGCTGCACGATGTCCCCATTCAATGGGCATGCGCTCGAGCCGCCGGCGATTGGCGTTCGTGGAAACGTGGTGTGCTGCACGGGCCTCAAACGAAATACTTTCTTGCTGCTCCCAAGCCCAAGGGAACTGTAGTCGGCGTTTCATTTCGGCCCGGCATGGCGGGCGCGATTCTAGGCATTCCTCTGGTCGAGCTGCGGGACGGTCATGTATCTCTTGATGAGCTGTGGGGTGGTCGAGGGTGCGGACTGCGGGACCGACTGTGGGCCGAGCCTAACGCGCCCGGCATTTTCCGTTTGCTGGAAAGAGAGCTCATTTCTCGAATGGCGCACTCTTGGCGGCTGCATCCGGCCGTCGCCTACGCGTTAGCGGCCGGCCCACCGCATTCAGATCGCCGCCGCATCTCGGATATCCAGAGCCGCACCGGATACAGTCCGCGTCACTTTATTGATGTATTCCGATCGGCCGTCGGCCTCGGCCCCAAGCAGTACTTCCGGATACGGCGATTTTCGAGCGCGCTGATCGGGCTCGCCCGCGGCGATGCAAAGCTCTCGGAAGTGGCATTGGCGACAGGCTATGCAGACCAGGCCCATCTCGCGCGAGAATTTCGCGAGTTGGCTGGAACGCCTCCTTCATGCTATCGGCCTCGTTCGGAGCTCAGCGCGCATCATCACAGGCCGTGAATCGTCACAGGGTCGGAATCATCACAGGTTTGAATCATCACAGAGCATGTGAATCGTGCGGCGCGGTCGCGGCGAGGTAAAAAAGCTTCAAGAGTTCTGACTGAGCTGGACGCTAGACTAGACGGCGTTCTTCGCAAAATTCACGTGCGTGCTTCGGGAGTTTCAATCATGAGTGATCAGGAGAAGCCGGCTATCCACGAGGTGTATGCCTATCTACGGCTGCACGATGCGAAGGCGGCAATCGACTTTTACGCGCGTGCATTCGGCGCTAATGAGCTCTTCAGGCTGGTCGAGCCGAGCGGTCGCATTGGCCACGCTGAAATCCAGATCGGACCTGCGACGATCCTTCTCTCCGACGAGTATCCCGAATTTGGCATTCGCGGGCCTCGCTCGCTCGGCGCTACGAGCGTCTCGATTCACATTCACGTCGAAGATGTGGACGGGATGTTCGCAAGGGCGATCGCCGCAGGCGCGACCGTCGTCCGGCCTTTACAGAATCAATTTTACGGCGAACGTTCCGGCACCGTGCGCGATCCGTTCGGCCATGAATGGTTACTTGGCGGTCACCTGGAAGACGTTGACCCGGCGGAGATGCAGCGTCGTTATACGGCGATGTTTCAAAAGGACTGAACAACGGGCGGGATGAGAAGCCCTTCCAACGGCACTTCCCGTGACACCCGCCTAAATAGGACGGCCCGGCTTTCCGGGCCGCTGACCGCCGATGCCAGAATGACTACTGACCTCGTCCGGTCTTCTCCTGAAGCTCATCGATGCGGACCGATGCATCGGCCTTGGTCAATTCATCCACATCGTCGGCAGGTTCGCCGGCTTCGCTGGCCAGCGTTTCCAGATAAGACTTTTGCGCTGGCGTGATGGGCTCATCGCCTGTTTTCCACTGTGACGGATCACGGAAAGGTGCCGGATCGGGTTGAGTCGAGCGCTGATCATTGGCCATGAAACTTCCTCCGAATGTTTGAACTGTTTTTATATACAGCTTCGCGCTTTAAGGCAATAAGAATTTGGCCGGTCTGGCGCCGTCCGGGAGCATCGGGTTGCGGCGAAATCCGCTACGGGAAACTTCTGATCACAGTATCGCGCGCGAAATACGCTAAGTGATCGCTGCCTGCAAAGCGGCCGCCCTTGCCAGCGCCGCCGTGATGAATGCAGCGTAGCTCCAAGCTAAATGTCGAGCGGAGGAGGGTGCACCGGTTCTCTGATCGAATTGCTCGGCCATGTCGCCACCGACCGGAATATGTGCTCGTGCTGCCTCCATGTAGCCATCGCCTCTGGCCATCCATGAATCGCGGCACGCCGCGTCGCGTGCGGCGCGATAGCAATATTCGGCGGCGCCGAACGTCGAGAAAAAATATGCTCCGCCCGAGTAATACACATCGCCTGCATAGCGGCCGAGCGCGGGCCCGCGGAGCTTGCCTCGTTCGGCATTGATGACATAAGCGGAATCGAACAGCGCGTCCAATCGATCCAGCGTCGCGTGCATTCGTGCATCGCGCGGGCTGAAGCAAGGCGCATCGTCCGCGTGGATCGCCGCCAGAATGACGGCGATGTCGAGGTCTTTCGGCGAGGCCTCGACGCCGATTCGCGTGCGAGAGCGAATGAACTCGCTCGATTCATCCCAAAAGCCTTCGAGCGCAAGGGTAATGTCTGCCGCGGCCGCGCGGCATCGTGCGGAGGTCTTCGCATCGTCCAATCGATGAGCGAAGCGCGCCGCGGCCTCGAGCGAGCTTGCGGCGACACGCATCGTGTAAAAGTGCATCCCCAATTCTTCTTCCCAAATGTCGTAGCACGGCAATGGCCAGTGCTCGAGCACGAAGTTCGTGTCTTCGTAGGCCAGCTCAACGGCCGCATCCCTTACCGGAAGTGGAAGCGCGGCGGAGTGCAGCCAGCGCAGAGTGGTGAGCAGCCGTAAGGCGGGCCCGTCGTGTTGCGGGCGCGCCCAGCGACTGATATCAAGACTTCCGTCCGGATTGACGCGCGTGTCGGCGTAGACCGCGGCGCCCCTCACGTGCAATAGCTCGGACGAGGGACGCACGAACTGCTCGAAATCCGGCGCAACGCGCTCGCGCCAAGCGGAATCAGTCACCAATGCGCCGCCGTCGAGATGGCGCAGCTTGGAATTGAAGAGCAAAAAATCGGCGAAGGTTTGCAGCGCATCTCCACCCGCGAGCTGCATCACGTGCAGCTGGCGCGATGCTTCGACGATGACGGCCGAATCGCGGAACCAGCAGAAAAAATAATCCGGATCCGGATCGTATGATGCCGGCACGGGGGAGGCAACGATCGAGCCACGAGCGCATCTAATGACCTGCCCGAACCCTTCGCGGCGCTTCACCACGGCGCACGAAATACTTTGCTGCATGAACAGCGCAGCGCGGGGCAGCTCCGCATCGATCCACTGCTCGAGCGAGGTCATCAAACGCGCGCAGCGTACGGAGTGGCGAAGCCGAGCCGCTCCAATCCCCTCAAGACTTCTGGCGCGCTCATGAACAAACGCCACAGCAGCGCGCTGCGAAAATTCTCGATCATGAGGACGATGGGCGCCTGATCGATCGAGAGGTACGTTCGTGCATACCAGTTTCTAGTGGGGTTGAACGCATCGAAGAAGCCGAACCGACCCCAGAGACGAGCGCCATACTGGGACAAAAAATGCCGCAGAGCCTGCATGGAAGCGGCCTGGGTGTAAGGAAAGCTCGAAAGCGCTGCGCTCGGCGTGATGGTTCCATCGTCGTCTTCCGGCGAATGCGAGCGATAGCCGTCTGGTCCGTCGCTTGCGGTGAGGCCCCAACATTGCGCCGACATGCCGCGATAACGATTGGGGTTGGCCTTGCAGTGGGCATGATTGATGCGCGAATGGTTGACGTTCTGCACCCAGTAATCAGCAAAGCGATCCTTCAGTCCGCGCGGATCCAAACCGCAAAACGAATATTGGCTAAAGAACAGGGGCCCGCCATACGGCGCACCGAGCGGCAACTCCATCCCGTAATACGATTGGCCATTTCTGAATTGCGGGCCCGAGGCGTAGCCGCGGCGATACACCGAGGGCTCAACGGAATAACGTGGGGCGCCTGCAGCGAGCACGAACACGACGAGGCACTCATCCCAGCCGCGCACTGGATGGTCCATGGCCCAACCATTGTTCGCGCTCCAATGCCAATACAGCGTATCGCGCGTTCCTTTCGTGTACCAACTCCACTCCACCTCGCTCCAAAGCATCTGGATCCTCGCCCGAAGCGCTGCCTCGGCCGCGCTATCGCGGTCGAAGTACTGACGGACACACAGCAAGCCCATGCATAGGAATGCGGTCTCGACCAGATCGCCGCCATCATCCTTGCGCGTCAACGGAATCGGCGCGCCATCGGCGGAATCGATGAAGTGCGGCAACGCACCGTGATAGCACGGAATGGAGCCGAGAAATTCGAGCATGCGAGTCAGCCGTTCGAGGGCTTGCCGCCGCGTGATCCACCCTCGCTCCACGGCGACGATCAGAGTCATCATCGAAAAGCCGCTGCCGCCGGTGGCAAGCACGTGGTCTCGGCTACGGTCGCTGTCGCTCCACCGGTCGAGCGCGAGTCCGCTTCGCGCATCGGCCGTCACCCAAAAGAACTCGAAGGTCTTGCGCTGTACCGCATCGAGCAGCGCGGCATCCGCAAGCTTGGACAGCTTCGCCGCATCGAGCGAGCGCGGCTTGGGGGATTTGCTGCGCGCGCCGGCGCGTCGAGTATCATTCGCGCTCATGAGCGGGCGCCTTCGAATCGATTCATTGTCGCTAGCCTACCGAAATTGAGTTCGGGCCGCGTGAGTTGCCTCGCTTGAGCCGCGCGTCGAACTTGAGCCGCGCATCGAAGGGGTGCGAGAGCTGCGCGTGGTGAGCCGCGTCGATTCGCTGATCTCGCGCATGACTCTGACCGAGAAGCTCGGGCAGATGACCATGACGGCATCGAGCTTCACCGTCACCGGGCCCGTGATCGCGGGTGATTCGACCGAGTCAATCAAGAACGGCTCGCTCGGCAATCTGTTGAACATGGTGGGCTCTGCGCCCGTGCGCGAGATGCAGCGATTGGCCGTGGAAGAATCGCGCCTTGGCGTCCCGCTTTTGATCGGGCTCGACGTGGTCCACGGGCACCGCACGCTGTTTCCGATTCCAATCGCCGAAGCTGGCGCGTTCGATTGCGACTTATGGGAACGCACTGCGCGGGAAGCCGCGCGCGAGGCGGCCGCCGACGGCCTGGCAATGACTTTCGCGCCCATGGTAGATGTATCGCGGGATCCGCGTTGGGGCCGCACGGCCGAAGGGGCCGGAGAAGATCCTTGGCTCGGGCGGCAAGTGGCGATGGCCAAGGTGCGCGGGTTTCAGAGCGCATCGCTGGAGCGCACCGACGCGATTGCCGCTACGGCGAAACATTTTTGTGCGTACGGCGCTGTCACGGCGGGCCGCGAATATGCATCCGTCGATATCTCCAAGCGCACCTTGCACGAGGTGCATTTGCCGCCGTTCGAGGGAGCGGTGCGCGCGGGGGTGGCGGCAATCATGCCCGCTTTTACGGACCTGGCTGGAATTCCGTTGACGGCGCACGTGCCGCTGTTGCGCGGCTGGCTGCGGCAGCGCATGCGCTTCGATGGCGTCATCGTCAGCGATTACAACGCCATTGCCGAACTCATTCGGCACGGAGTGGCGGGCGATATCACCGATGCCGCTGTGCTGGCTCTGAACGCCGGCGTTGACATCGACATGATGGCCAACGCATACAAGCAAGGGTTGCCCATCGCTTTGCAACAAGGGCGCATCGAGGTCGCGCAAATCGACGCCGCGGTCCGGCGCGTGTTGACGCTCAAAGAACGCTTGGGATTGTTTGATGACCCTTATGCGCGCGGAGCGCGCGCCGAGCTACGCTCGGCACTCGATGCGCGCCGAGCGCTTGCGCGCGACGCTGCAACGCGCAGCATGGTGCTTCTCAAAAATTCGCGCGCGACGCTGCCGCTTGATCCGCGTCCGCGAAGCGTGCTGCTGGCCGGTCCGCTCGCCGATGCCGCGCAGGAAATGCGAGGACCATGGTGGGCCGCGGGCGTTGCCGAAGGGCACATCAGCGTGCTACGCGGGTTGAAAGATGCGGGGCTGGACGTGGTGCACGAGGCCGGCGTCGAAATCAGTTCAAAATCCCGCGCGGATTATTCGCGCGCGGTGGATGCATGTGCGCACGCCGAAGTCATCGTGCTGTGCCTCGGCGAAGGGGCGGAGATGAGCGGCGAAGCGGCAAGCCGCTCCAATCTCGATTTGCCCGGCGAGCAGCGCGCATTCGCGCAGCGCATGATCGAGCGAGCGCATACGCTTCACAAGCGGGTGATTGCCGTGATCTTTTCAGGGCGGCCGCTCATCGTGCCTTGGCTCATCGATACGGCCGATGCGGTGATCGCGGCGTGGTTTTTGGGAGCCGAAGCGGGCCACGCCGTTGCCGATGTGCTCCTAGGCCGAGCATCTCCGAGCGGACGCCTGACGATGACGTGGCCGCGCGCATTGGGCCAAGTGCCGATCTTCTTCGGTGAGCGCCCGGGTGGGCGGCCAGACAATCCGGATGATCGCTTTACCAGCAAGTACATCGATGTCGCCAACAGCCCGCAGTTTCCATTTGGATTCGGACTTCATTATGGCGAGATCGAATACTCCAACTTGACCGCGACACCGGCACGCGCACGCCGTGACGATATCATTCGCGTCCGCATCACTCTGACCAATCGCGGCGCGCGCGGCGTGCGGGAGACGGTCTTCCTGTTCACGCATGATCCCGTCGCCAGCGTTGCTCGCCCGGTGCTCGAATTGAAGGGATTCGTGCAGGCGGATGTGGATGCCGGCGCATCGATGGAAGTTGAATTGACGCTGCCGGTCGTCGAGCTCGAATTCTTGGGTCTGCAGGACGAGCGCGTTCTGGAGGCGGGCGAGATCGAGCTGCTCGTCGGTCCGCACGCCGACCGCGCGCGATTGTTGCGTTCGGCGATTCAAATCGAAGTGCCATCGCCATCTTGAAAAAGCAGTATGCAAAACTTGGCCGTCGGCCACTGTTGACCCCGATCTGGCTCGCCGCTGTCGCCTCGGTGGTCGTGGTGAGCTTTGCGGCGTGGCTCTGGGGCACCGCAAACTCGACCACCATCGTGGTCGTGCGGAGTGCGGAGAATCGAGCGGATGCGGCTGACGATCCGCCGCTCGATGCCCGCGGAAATATCCGCGCAGAGCGGCTCGCAAGCCTGTTCACCCCCGAAAGCCCGCGACCGTTGCAAGCGATTTACGTATCAGCCACTCAGCTCAGCCGTCAAACCGCGCTGCCTCTGGCACGCGCCCTACAGCTTGCGCTGACGATCTCGCCCAACAATGACCCGAGGAAGTTAGCGCGCCAAGTTTTGCAGGAACAGCAAGGACGTGCCGCACTGATCGTGACTCGCCGCGATGCCATGCCGGCGCTCGTCGAGTCGCTGAGCGGCGAGAAGGCCGCGCCCATTGCGGACGACGAATACGGCGCGCTTTATGTCGTCACCGTGCCGCGCATCGGCCACGCAAGCGTCTTGCGCATGAATTATTGACCTGACGAAAGACTGGATGTGAACTTCGCGCCTCTCGGCAAGCGGCCGCCGCTCCTGTAAACTGCGGTGCGGTCGGGGAAGTAGCTCAGCTGGGAGAGCGTCGCGTTCGCAATGCGAAGGTCGGGAGTTCGATCCTCCTCTTCTCCACCAAACTCTTTTCATCAGGCACGAAGCCCCGGTAGCTCAGTGGATAGAGCGATTGCCTCCTAAGCGATAGGTCGCAGGTTCGATTCCTGCCCGGGGCATGTTGGCTGCGGGCCGTGGCGGCTCATGGAAGCGCGCGCGAACGCCAATCAGCGCGCATGCGTCGCGGCCTGCAACCTGCCGCTACTTGAGCTTTTGATCCTCCTGCTTCGCTTCTTCCATCGCCTCGGGCTCGAGCTCTTCGGCCGACCGATTGCACCAAATGAATACGCCCCAGCCTGCGAGCAACAGGCTGACTCCAACCAGAATACTGGCGGCGTCGGTCAAGTGTTTTGGATCTTCGTGCAGCGCCTTGAACGTCGCAACCAATCCTTCGATGGCCAAGGCCACCACCACCACGACGATGAAGCGCGAGAGAAAACGGCGAACTCGCGTCGGAGCGCTCACGTGAGCGCCGCGTATGACTTCCTCCTCGGCGATGGTTTGCGAGATTTGCAGCGCCACGACCGCAGCTGCCAGCAATCCGATCGACTCGATGATGGTCTGCGCGGTGCTGTCATTGCGCGCCGTGATGAAAGCCTGCCATGCTTCTTGCGCCGCAATGATCACCAGCATGACTCCGGCGATTGCGAACAGCACGGCGACGATCGCCTGCGCGACGCCGTAGATGCGCACCACGATTTTGAATGCATTCATCGCGTGAGAGCCACCGCGACGCGCTGCGAGAAGCGCGCGATTTTGCCGCTCGCCTGCGCCGGCGAGTCGTGCGTTTGCGCCAAAGCGCGGCAGTAGGCAGTGCTGAGGGCCTGGATCTTCTCACCCGATTTTGCGCGCGGATTGGCGCGATCATAAGCATCAACCAGGCGTTGCAGCTTGTTTGGATTTTCAGCGGCATCGAGCAGAGGCCGGGACCCCATCTCGAGCGCAGGCTTGAGAAGCCTTGCGGGTAGATTGGGGCAGAGTAGGGCAACCGACTGCGCCGACGAGGATGCAGGCACCTGCGCGCGCAGTCGCTCGACGACCACGGCGGTGACATTGGATTTCGCCGTATTTCCCCACGAGCTTCGAACGTAGTTTGCGACCGAGGCGATCTCTTCGTCGCTCAGCACATCCTTGAATGAGCCCATCGCGCTCCAGGTGCCTTGCGGCGCAAATCCCTGCAGAACCGCAGAGACGACGTTCTGTGCATCGCCCGCGATGATTGCGCTGTTTCCCGCGAGAGCAGGGACTACTGACTTGACGCCTTGTCCCCGATCACCATGGCAAGCACCGCAATGGTCGGCGTAAACGGTGGCACCCGTGCTCGCTTGTTCTTGATCGAACGTCGCGCGATGCTTTGCAGGAGGCTCTGGCCGGGCGGGCTGATCCTTGAGAAAGATCGCAATGGATCTCAAGTCGGCGGCTGTGAGAAAACTCAAGCTGTTGTGAATCACCGCTTGCATCGGACCAAAAGTTTTTTTGTTGCCGGGGCCGCGGCCCGTCTTCAAAAATCCGGCGAGCTCATCCACATTCCATTTTCCAACCGACGACAGGGGGTCGCTGCCGATATCGGGCGCGTACCAATTCTCGACTTGAGCTCCAGTCAGGTATCGAGATCGCTCCGGCGCCTGCAACACATTTCTCGGGGAGTGGCATGCGTCGCAGTGACCCAAGGCCTCGACCAGATAGGCGCCCCGATTCCACTCGGCGCCCTTTTCCGCGTTCGACGCAAACCGGGCAGGCTTGAAGAAAAGCCCTTGCCACACCGCCGCGCTTGCCCGCAGGCTCATCGGGAAGATCAATGTATTGGCCGGCGCAGTATTCGACACGGGTGGAATGGTTCGCATGTAGGCCCAAAGATCGTTCAGGTCGGCATCGCTCATCTTGCTGTAGTTGACGAACGGCATTCCGGGGTACAGATAAGCGCCGTCCTTGCGAATGCCTCGGCGTACAGCGCGATCGAAATCATCGCGCGTCCAGGCACCGATGCCGGTGCTCGCATCGGGTGTGATATTGGGGCCGAACAGCGAGCCGAACTTGGTCTTGAGCTCGGTGCCGCCGGAATACGGTGGTTTGCCCTGCAAGGTATGACAGGAAAGGCAATCTGCCGCGCGTGCAATGTACTCGCCGCGCTCCACCGACGGCTGCGCGGTATGGGCGATCTCCGCCCGCGCGCACAGTGTGAAGACCAAGGATGCCGGAAAGGCGATTAATATCCGATTACGCATGGCTCACCGAAGCTGAGAGGAGACGTTTGAGAACTTTCTGGAGACTCCTGAAACGCACCATATCGAACTGGCAAGACGATTACGCATCGAGTATGGGCGCCGCTATTTCTTTTTACACGGTTTTCTCGATCGCGCCGCTGCTCGTCATCGTCATTGGCGTTGCGGGCCTCGTCTTCGATCAAGCCCGCGCACGCGCGCAGATCGTCGCGCAAATTCGCGATTTGGTGGGCGACTCTGGCTCGCGTGCCATTCAAGGACTGCTCGAAAGCGCAGCGGACCCCACGAAAAGCGGGCTCGCTGCTTTGATTGGGGTGGGCGCGCTGCTGCTCGGCGCGACCAGCGTTTTTGCCGAACTGCAAAGCGCGCTCGATCGAGTCTGGCACGTGCCGCCGGCCAAGCAATCCGGGCTGTGGCAACTGGCGCGCACGCGCCTGCTTTCGTTTGGGTTGATTCTCGGTATCGGCTTTCTGCTGGCCGTCTCGCTCTTGCTGAGCGCGGCGCTGACTGCCATCGGGACTTGGTGGGGACCCGTTTTTGGCGGATGGGGAGTCACGCTGCGAATCATCAACGCCGTATTTGGGTTTGCCATGGTCACGGTGTTGTTCGCAGTGATTTATCGATTCCTGCCCCGCATCTCGATCGGATGGCGCGACGTCGGGGTCGGCGCCGTCGTCACCGCCGTCTTGTTCGAAGTCGGCAAGGAGTTGATCGGGGCCTATCTCGGCAAGAGCGGAGTGACCAGCGCTTTCGGTGCAGCCGCGAGCCTCGCCGTGCTCATGCTCTGGGTGTACTACTCTGCGCAGGTTTTTTTGCTCGGCGCGGAATTCACATGGGTATATGCACATGAATTCGGCTCGCGGCGTAATCAGGGTGCGGCCGATGCTCGAGTCAACGTCGCCAGTTGATTCAGTGTCATCGTCGCCGGTTGACTCAAAGGCGTCGAGGCTTGATCATCGGGCCGGTTTTTTAGCCGATTTTTTCTGCGAGCCGCGCTTTGTCTTTGCCGGACTCGCGGGCACCTTCTTGCCCTCTTTACGAGCTTCCGACAGGCCAATGGCAATCGCTTGCTTACGGCTCGTTACTTTTTTCTTCGAGTTTCCGCTGCGCAGCGTACCTGCCTTCATTTCTTCCGTTGCTCGTTTGACTTTCTCGCCACTCGCCTTGCTGTATTTTCGCGCCACATCGATCTCCCGAGTTCGAAGAAGACACAGTATGCTCACAGAATGAAGGTTGCGGCAGCACCCGCCTCGCCAATTGTCGAGTGGATGAAGTCCTACCCGTATTCAAGCTGCGTTCCGACCCGAATGCGCTCAACCGCGCGGGAAAATGAATTGATCAGCGCATGTCCCATGCGAGAGAAAAGCTGTATGAGATACACGAACGCAGTGCCCCTTTTCATTTTTGCAGCGTATCATCGCATCTTGTCTCGTCTTCTAGATTTGGAGAACACGCGATTCTCCACTAATGACGGAATCTTCGAAGGATCAGCGATGCCGAAGCCGACGCGGCTGTACCGGATCGGCAAGCTGCCGAATTCATCTGCCGCGCGTAATCACACCGTGCAAAATCGAGAGTCTTAAGAGTATTGCAAGGGAGTTCAAGAGATCATGAGTCGAGGCAAGGGATTGATGCTGGGCTTGATTGGCGTCACCATCTGGGCGCTTTATCAGAACACCAAGCAGCGCCGAATGCAGCGGGCGCACGACCACGAGGCTCAATCGAACTGGGAAAACGAAGGCGGGGCTGTGCCGATTCGGCCGCTCCAGCAGCCGCGCTCGACAGCGTGGGTTGCCGAAAATCTACCGACTGATTGAATACGCCGAGAGCACTGCTGCCGCGGCGAAGAGGCTTATGAGAACAGCGCGCCTACCCAAGTAGGCGCGCTTTCCATGCTAAGTTACCGGTCTGGATGAGCGGCTTTGGCTGCTGCTTTGGCAGAGTCGTAGTCTGCATCAGCCTGGGCTTTGCATGACTTCTGCTGATCCCCCGAAAGCGCATCGCATTTCTCCGTCGCGACTTTGTGGTCGCCCTCGGCCTTGGTCATTGCCATGTCGTAGGCACCTTTGGATTCAGTTTGGGCCATATCCTTGCCCTCAGACGCGTTGTCCTTCGCTGCGTCCTTCGCCGCATCTGCGTTGTCCTTGGCTGCATCCGCTTGGGCCTCAGCCACGTCATTGGCGTTTTTTTGCGGTGACTCGGCCTTGTTGCAGCCGGCCGCAAACATGGCCGACATACACGCAAGCAGTGCGACTTGATAAACCTTCATGCGATTCTCCTCGTTAGTGTTGATCTTCCCGGCGCGTAACGTAACCGCATCGCGATCAAAGCGCAAAACCGTCTAAATGTGAGTGATCTCTGACAAGAGAAGTAACGTTCTACAGCGCAATAAGGGTTAAGCGATGCGGCTTTTATTGATGACTCGCAGCATCAGCGATGACGGCCGCGCAGTTGGCGTCCTTGGCAAGCCCGGGGTCCACAAAGGCGATCACCGCGGCAACCGGCGTCAGCAAAATTCCCAGAGCCGTCGCGGCGCCCGCTTGCGCCAATAAGCTTTGCGCCTGCAAACCGATTTTTGGATTCGACAGGGTGCCACCAATGGTGATGGGCGACCTGAGACGCACGAGCCGGACGTGTTTGGGTTGACCTCGCAATTCGAGGTCCATCGATTCATCGCGCAAATTGAGGTTGCCCTTGGCGGAAATCAGCACGTTTTCGGTGTCGACGACAATGGTCTTGCCGTCCATCACGCCCGAAGCGGACTGGAGGTGAATCACTCCGCAGCGAATCGCCGCCGGCTTTTCGCTTTTCGCGAGCAACAAGCCCAAACCTCGATCAAGGTTGATTCCCGTTAGTTCCGCAAACGCCGAGCGCATCTCCCCGTGAGGAATGATGATGCTGATGTCGCCGTCCGCGGTCGATGCAAACTTGTGAACCGACGCGCCAGCTCCCTTCAGCTGAATTCTCCCGAGCAGCGTGCCTCCGAGCGGTGGAGTGGTCATGGATTTCGGCTTGAACTGCGACAAATCGACTTCGCTGATGCGCCAGTCCATTTGCGTCACCGGAGTATTCTTGCGCGCGTCGATGGCCACGTTGCCTGCCAATTTGCCCTGCGGCAGCACAAAATTCACGGGCTTTAGCTGCAGCAGACCGTTGTCCAGTAGCAAGTGGAACGACACATTCTTCAATGGCAGCTTTTCTGCCAGAACCGAGCCCGCCTCGTAGGTCACATCCGCATCCATGCCGCGTACGCGATCGACGATCAAATTCGCGTCGGGCAACAAGAGCCCTTCCGCTTTCACGCCGCTGCCACTCGGTGGCGCGGTCTTTGGCGCCGCCTTGACGGTAGGCTTGGCCGGCTCTTGAGAGGCCGACGCCGGCGAGGGAGTCGCGTGAGGTTTGCTCGCCGACAATTCATCGCTCGACTTCGGTCCGGCGCCCAGCGGCGCCGCGAGATCACCGAGGTCCAATCGCCGAGATCTGAGCCGAGCGCTGAGCTTCGGACGCTCGCGATCCGTCTGAACATCTAAATGCCCGCGGATGTCGCTGTTGCCCAGACGCCCTTCGAAATCATCGACACTAAACAATGCATCGCGTCGCTGGACCGTGCCGGCGAGTGAGAAGGGCGGCGTATTGGGAAGCGCAAGGCCGGTGAGGTAATAGACATTCGCGAGGTCTTTGCCGGAAATCGCAAACTTCGAGCGGACCTGCGCGAGATCGAAGGGGTGCTCGATGGTATTGCTTGCGCTCAGATGCAGATCGCCCGCGATGATTTCAGCATCGAAAGTGTAAGGGCGGCTTCTCTGAACGTTCAGAAGCGGCGCGCCCTTGACTGTCATCTTGAACGCTTTGTCATTGAGCTTACCCGTGCCGTTCATGAAAAAGCCGGTGCCATTTTCAGCGGCGGCGTTCTCATCAACCGTGATCGCGCCATCGAAAGAAAGCTTGCGCACTCCATCGCTAATGTCTAGGCCGCCATGGGTCAGGATCAAGCGGCGTATCACCGGCATCTGCGTAGGTTTGCCGGGTGGCGTCTTGGGTCCGGTGTCAGGTTCCCAAGAAGCGCGCCCATCAGGCGTACGTTCCAACGCGATCAGAGGTCGCGTAATCTCGAGCCCGGGGATCAGAACTTCGCCGCGAAGCAAGTGCGGCAAGTGAACCGAGACTCGAATGCTCTCGACGTCGAGCATCAAGGGGTGTCTCGCCCAAGTCGGATTCGCAACTTTCAATCCGTGGATCACCAACGCAGGACTCAGGCTCCAGCGGTGAAACTCCATGGGACCAGAAATTTGTGCGCTGCGACCCGTCGAAGAGCGGATGGCGCTCGTAATGGGACCCTTGAAGATGCTTGCCGGAATGAACGCGTACAGAGCCAAAAGTAAGAGCAGAAACACCGCAACGCCGATCCCGATGCGACCTAGCAGTTTCGAACGGACGGTACGGCTCGAGGTCATTTGATGTGCTCCCTTAACTATTCGATCATTTCACGGGCTCGGCCGCGGCGTACTTAAAACGCGCTGCCAAGCCGATTCCGCTTAGCCGATTCAGTGCGATTCATTGTAGGCAGCAGAGACCGTGAAAGTGCAACACATGTGAGCGCAGGCTCTGCGAACGCGTAAGCGCTGCGAGAGCTACCCCCTGCGGAAGCGCAAGCCGTGCGCTCGCTAGAGACGTGGGCTCGGCGAGTTCTCCTACGGCACCCTGCCGACCGATGCCGTAGGCTTGCGGTGCATTCACTATGGTTCGGAGGGCAAATGATCAAATCAAGACGCGAAAAAAATACAGGTCGATGGCACGGGGAGGCCATACGAATCAGCCAACTGATGAAGTTTGCTTTGTTGGTCACCGCACCTGTCATGAGTTATTCCCTAGCAGGAGCAGCCGCGGCCGACCCGTCCGCGATGTCGCAGACGCAAGTGGGCGCAGAGCAGGACAAAGGGTTTGTGGTGAAAGCTTCTCAGGCCGGGCATCAAGAGATTGCGGATGCCAAAATGGCGCAGCAGCGGTCAGCACGGGCCGATGTGAAGCAGGTCGCGAGCATGGTGGAAAAGGATCATCGCGAAGCAGACCGCCAATTAGCGTCGATCGTCAAAAAATATGGCTGGAATATTCCTGAGTCGGCGGCTATGCAACATGCCATGCCGGCGCCTGGAGACTACTCGGACGCCGCGTATCTCAGTCAGCAGGTTTCAGCTCACGAGGACGCCATCGCGCTGTTCAAAAAAGAAGCGGCTGACGGGTTGAACCCCGACTTGAAAGCGTTTGCGGCAGAGGTTCTGCCCAAGCTGCAGCATCATCTGTCGGCCTTGCAAAGCCTTCAGAAGACTTGATGACGCCCATAAGACCGTCGCATTTGAGCGGAGGCGGCCGCTCCCAAGTTGTGGGAAATATCCGACCTTGAATGGCTTTTGGCTCCCTACATCCCTAACAATCAATCAGTTATACGATAAGCGTCGAAATTGTTTTATGTCGTGCGGAGCAGGATCATGTCAGCTGAAGTACGCAGATTACATTCGATACTCGATCGTGCAAGTCTCGTGCACGATGTGATCAACCGGTGGCACGGGCATCCGCAGGTGGCGGCGCTAAAGCAGATGTCGATGACCGCTTGGAGATGCATGCGGTCCGTTGCAGGGATTCTGAATGGTCATCCCAACGTGTACCTTCGCGCAAAGCCTCTCGGTCGCTGGCGCTTGGGCATTCAGATGCCGGCGTTTTTGATCTCATGGACGCATTTCAGCGACCGGTCCCGGGAGCAATGGCTTCAGTCGCAGTTGCAAGTGTTGAGTCGCGCTGTAGCCGATGCGCGATCATCGACGCTTTCGTTGGAGATCAGCTCCCTCTTGGGGCGGAATCAGATCGAGCTGCATCATGTTCTGGCGAGTCTGGGCCATTCGCTGACGCCGAAAATTCGCAGCGTTGAGCCTCTTGCGCCGCGTTCAACGCTGGCCTCTTCTCCCTATCTTGCAGCGTAAGTCCCTATTTAACAGCGTAAGCAATTCGCTCGCGCTGCGTGCGGTTTCAGCCTCCAAGCGAGTCTGCTAGCGCAAGCACCTCGAGCGCTTCGAATGGCTTGACCACGCAGCGTACATTTTTTCCGATCTGGTTGAGATCGAAGTCGAGATCATAGCCGCTGGCGATGATGATCACTGCGTGAGGGTCGATCGCGGCGATGCTCCGCGCCAAGTCCAACCCGGACATGGCCGGCAGGCTCAAATCCGTAATGACCAT
The DNA here is from genome assembly GCA_964247385.1 of uncultured Steroidobacteraceae bacterium. Taxonomy (GTDB): domain Bacteria; phylum Pseudomonadota; class Gammaproteobacteria; order Steroidobacterales; family Steroidobacteraceae; genus TMP-86. The sequence goes on from CAXTUB010000015.1 coordinate 78,161, forward strand.
ATAGGTGGGGTCGGCCGCAAATGCGGCAAGTGCCTGTTCTGCATTTTCGAAGGCGATTACTGTCCGTCCGTCTTCGGAGAAGAGCTCCTCGGTAATCTCCCGAACCAGAGCATTGTCCTCTACATAAAGAACCTTACGAGCCACAGCGGATTGCAGCGCCCGCACGGACGGATCGGCCATGGACAAGAAGTCTAAGCCGTCTTCAGCCGCAAGGGGTCGATCCGCGCCGACACGTGATCGATTTGCTCGCTCCAAACCTTGAAAACTTCGAGCCGGTTGGATCCAAACGTCGTGCTGATTGCAACGTCGGCTGCGTCACGGCCGCGGGCGACGAGCACTCTGCCGATCCTGCGCGCATTGTTTCGAGGATCGAATGTGTGCCACGCGCCGCCCAAGTAAGCTTCGAACCAACCCGCGAAGTCCATGGGCGAATCCGATGCAGGCACGCCGATGTCGCCAAGATATCCAGTGCAATAGCGCGCAGGAATGTTGAGGCACCTGCAAAAAGCGATGGCCAGGTGAGCGAAATCGCGGCACACACCGCGCTGCTCATTGAACGCATCGAGCGCGGTCCTGGTTTGCCGTGCATGCGCATAGCCAAACTTGACGTGCGTATGAACGTAATCGCAGATTGCTTGCACGCGAGTCGAGCCGGGCTCTAACGTTCCAAAAAGCTCCCACGCCGGATCCATCAACGCTTCCGTGTCGCAATAACGGCTTCCCAGCAAATACACCAGAGTCTCCTCGGGCAACTGCTCTATGGGGTGTTCACGCGCCTTGGGGAACGCGGGCTCAGGCAACCCGGAATCTTCAATGACGGCATCGCTCGTGATCCGTATGTTGCCGGCGGGCGCCGTCAAGCGTGTGCACAAGTTGCCTGGACCATCGCGGTACATCTTCAGTGGCACTCTGGGACTCGTGGTGAGCCGATCCGCAACGACCAAATCGGCTACACGTGATGTATGCGTATGCAACATGAGAATCATGGGGGTCGGCTGCGCGCATCGATAGACCAACTCGTATCCGAAGCGGATGTGCATACTGCCCGTTCTTAGTTGAGGTGTTCGGAATCGGCTGACTTATAATGCGGCTTCTCAAGCTCTTTCCATCATACCGGCTGCCCGCGTTAGAGTGTAGGTAAAGAACCTACACGAAGTTGAGAGACAAGGTTAGTGACCGCATTTGCTCGCGCGCTCGATTCGTATCGCTCAGGCTCTCTGACGCAAGACGAGTTGCTGTCGGAAGTTTATCGTGAGTTATCGACGGCCAGTGCGACGCCCGAGGCGTTGCTCGAAGCTTTGCGCGCCGAGCAGTCGACCAGACCGCTTGCGGATGACACCTTCGAATGCATCGTCACACGCATTGAGTCCTGGCCGCGCGATCCAACGGTAGTCACGATTTCGGGTGACTCGTCCGGCGCCGCGTCGGCTGAGGGTAAAGCGCCCTCAACCGTCGTGCTCAATGAAAATGGCGTGAGCGAAGCCGCGCCGCGTCTGGAGCGCGTCAGTGTGGGCAGCGTATTGCAGGGCCGCTTCAGTCTGATTTCCGTCATCGGCGAGGGCGGCATGAGCCGCGTTTTCAAGGCGATCGACTTGCGTAAAGTTGAAGCGGGCGCGCACGACCCTTACGTGGCCGTCAAGGTGCTCACGGTGCCTTTCAGTCATTACTTCGGCTCGATCGCCGCGTTGCAGCGAGAAGCGCACAAGCTGCAAAGTCTGTCGCATTCGAACATCGTTCGTGTCATCGACTGCGATCGCGACGGACAGACGGTCTTCATGACCATGGAGTACCTGGCAGGACACTCGCTCTACAAGCGGCTTCGTGATTTGGCGGGAGCGCCTCTGCCGATGAACGAGGCGGAAGCCATCATTGCGTCGATCGGCCATGCCCTGGCTTATGCGCATCGCAGCCAGATCGTGCATGGCGATTTGAAGCCTGGCAATGTGATCGTGGGCGACGACGGCTCGGTCAAGGTCATCGATTTCGGCATGGCGCGGTTCATCGCGCAGCAGCGCGCCGATGCGGCGAGCGCGGGCGCAGTCCCACGCGCGGATGTTGAAAAGCAGCCGACCGCATTGACGCCGCGTTACGCGAGCCCTGAGCTGTTGTCTGGAGAAGAAGCCACCACGGCGGATGATGTCTATGCGTTGGGC
>CAXTUB010000016.1:0-71972 GCA_964247385.1 uncultured Steroidobacteraceae bacterium
GGCCATGGGTGTCTCCTAACGTTATCGAGGCTCAAGGATAAAATATGTCACACGAAGTGAACATCATGGTCGGCCAGCGGCCAATCCCCTGAGCGGTGTATCACGCTTCCATTAAAAATACGCGCGCGAAAAGCGAATGCGTCAGACCGACTTGACGGCCTGGATCAACTGACTCGCGGCCGCTTGCCCGTCGCCGTACAGCATGCGCGTCTGGTCGAGCACGAACAACGCGTTGTCGATGCCTGAGAAGCCCTGGCCTTGGCCGCGCTTGATGACGATGACGTTCTTCGCCTTGTCGGCATTCAAGATGGGCATGCCATAAATGGGGCTCGAAGGGTCAGTGCGCGCCAGCGGATTGACCACATCGTTGGCGCCGATGATCAAAGCGACATCGGCGGTTTCAAATTCGGCGTTGATCTCATCCAAGTCGGCGATCAAGTCGTACGGCACGCCTGCCTCGGCCAGCAGAACATTCATGTGGCCCGGCATGCGGCCTGCCACCGGATGGATGGCGAACTTCACGCTGACGCCTTTGTCGATGAGCAGTTGGCAAAGCTCCCACACTTTGTGTTGAGCTTGCGCAACGGCCATGCCGTAACCCGGCACGACGATGACTTTTTGCGCGAACGCCATCATGACGCCGGCGTCCGATGCCTCGATCGACTTTTGCGTGCCCGTCACGCCGCCGCCGCTGCTCGCGGCCGATCCTTCGCCGAAGTTGCTGAACAACACATTGCCGAGCGAGCGATTCATGGCCTTGGCCATCAGCTGCGTGAGCAGCGTGCCAGCCGAGCCCACGACGGTGCCAGCGATGATCATCGCCGCGTTGTCGAGCACGAAACCTTCGAACGCGACGGCGAGGCCGGTGAGCGCGTTGTAGAGAGAAATGACCACCGGCATGTCGGCGCCGCCGATGGGCAGCGTCATGGCGACCCCAAGCACGAGCGCAAGCGCGAAAAAGCTCCACACCAGCGGCGCGCCGCCCGAGCTGCCCGCAACGATCATGGCTCCCAATGCAAGCGTGACGACGAGAACCAACAAATTCAGAACGCGCTGCGCTCCGAACCGCACCGACTTCTTGATCAAGCCCTGAAGCTTTGCGAATGCGATGAGGCTGCCGCTGAACGAAACCGCGCCGATGAAGCCGCCCAGCACGGCGAGTCCTTGGTGCGTCGGGCTTGCACTTTCGCGGCCAAGCAACGCAACGGCCGCGATGGCGGCTGCGGCGCCGCCGCCCATGCCGTTGTACAGCGCAATCATCTGCGGCATGTCGGTCATGGCCACGCGCTTACCGGTGACCCAGGCGAGCGCACCGCCCAATACGATGGCGGTGACGATGAGAATCATGTTGACCGCGGAGGCGCCCGTGAAAATGAACGTGCTCAGCGTGGCAAGCAGCATGCCGTAGCCTGCCCAACGAATGCCGCTTGCCGCCGTGACGGGCGAGCTCATGCGCTTCAAGCCCATGATGAACAAGAACGCGACGACGAGATAGCTCGCCTGCACGACGGTCTGCGCGCTGAGCCAGCTCATTTCATGGGCGCCGGTTGCGGTCTCAAGGGGCTGATTTTTTCTTCCCGCTGGCCAAAAACATTTGCAGCATGCGCTCGGTCACCACGTAGCCGCCCATGGCATTGCCGGCGGCGAGCGCGACGCCAACGAAGCCAATGATTCGCTGCACGTTGGTGCTCGCCGAAGCGAGCGCCACCATGGCGCCGACCAACACGATGCCGTGAACGAAGTTGGAGCCCGACATGAGCGGCGTGTGCAAGATGACGGGCACGCGCGAAATGACCTCATAGCCCGTGAAGGCAGCGAGCATGAAAATGTACAGGGCGATGATGCCATCGATCATGGTGAATCCTTCTCGATGCTGGCTCGCGCAGCCTCGTTTTGAATCTTGCCCGCATGCGTGAGCGCAGCGCTTGCGAACACTTCGTCGTTCCAATCGATGCTGAGCTGTCCATCGCGAATGGCCGGCTTGATGAGGTTGAACACGTTGCGCGCGTACATCTCGCTCGCGTGATACGGCAGCTCCGCCGGCAGGTTGATGGGCCCCACGATGCGCACTCCTTGGTGCACCACCGTCTCACCGGCGCGCGTCAACTCGCAATTCCCGCCTTGCTCGGCGGCGAGATCGACGATGACCGAGCCTGCGCGCATGCGCTCCACCACCTGTCTCGAGATGATGCGCGGCGCGGCGCGGCCGGGTACGGACGCGGTCGAAACGACGGCATCCATCGCGGCGATCCGTGCATCGAGCACTTCTTGCTGCTTGTTCCTTTCCTCAGCGGTGAGCTCACGCGCATATCCACCCGCGCCTTCCGCCGACACGCCGGTTTCCACGAACTTGGCGCCGAGGGATTTCACCTGATCCTTGGTGGCACTACGGACATCGTAGGCTTCGACCACGGCGCCGAGCCGCCGCGCCGTAGCGATGGCTTGCAGTCCCGCAACGCCTGCGCCGATGATGAGCATGGAGCCCGGGCGAATGGTCCCCGCAGCCGTGGTCAACATCGGCAGAAATTTCGACAAAGTGCCGGCGGCGATGAGCACGCCTTTATATCCCGCGATCGAAGCTTGCGAGGACAGCGCATCCATGGATTGCGCACGCGAAATGCGCGGCACCAGCTCCATGGCGAAGCTCGTGACGTTGCGATCGCGCAGCGCCTTGACGAGATCGGGGCGGGCGTAGGCTTGCATGAACCCGACCACCACCGCGCCTGGTTTCAATGCAGCCACTTCCTCGAGCGCTGGCGGCTGCACTTTCAATAGAACGTCCGCTTGCGCGAGCACCTCCGCAGCCGGGACGAACTCCACGTCTTTGAAGCCTTGATCGGGAAACTGCGCGTGCGCGCCGGCGCCGCTTTCGATGAGAACCCGGGCGCCAGCCGCTTTGAACTTGGATGCGACTTCCGGGACGATGGCGACGCGCGTCTCATTTTTCGCATGTTCCGCAACCACGCCGACGACCAAGCTCATGCACCATCCCCGGTTAAGCCATTGAATTATTGCATATGGGTCGCTTATCTTTGCACATCATGGATTGCACTTTCGCCGAAGGTGATTGGCACGCGCACACAGCGGCCGCGTGCGAAATGCCTTTGTCGCAGCAGATCTTGCGCACCGATGTGTCAGGCATGCCGCTGGAGTGGGTCGACTACAAGGAGGCGGCGCGGCTCTACCACACGGAGCAAGTGGCTTATACCTGCGGCAGCTTGATCTACCGGTTGTATGGCGGCACGAGCTCGCGCACGGGCCGGCGCACCATCGTCGAGGTCAACTCCATCATCGCGACGCGCGGGCACACCGGCAATCCGGGCAATTTGCGCGACGGCGCATACACGCCGCCTCTCAATAATCAAACGTTGTTCAGGCGCGATGCTTATCTATGTCTGTACTGTGGCTCGCATTTCCCCTACACGCTGCTGTCGCGCGATCACGTGACGCCGTTCAGCCGAGGCGGCCAGGACACCTGGAACAACGTGGTCACGGCGTGCCGGCGCTGCAATAATGCGAAAGCTTCGCGAACTCCCGAGCAGGCGCACATGCAGCTCCTGGCCGTGCCATTCACGCCCACCTATGCCGAGTACATTTTCCTGAAAGGCCGGCGCGTGCTGGCCGATCAAATGGATTATCTCGTGGCGCATTTTCCACGCAGCAGCCCGCTGCACGAGCGCATTCAACGCTTCCGCATGTGAGCGCGGGCCGCTCCCGCCCCGCGTACTTCATCGACGCGAGCTACTTTGTCTTTCGCGCGTACCACTCCATGCCCTCGGACATGGTGGACGGCGAAGGGAACGCCGTCCACGCGCTGTACGGCTTTGCGCGTTTCGTGTGCGATGTGCTCGAGCGCGTGCGGCCCGAGCGCATCGGCATTGCATTCGATACCAGCCTACGCACCGAGGTGTCGTACAGAAACCGTCTCTATCCTGCCTACAAGCTCAATCGCGAGGATGCGCCGGCGGATCTGCGCCGCCAGCTCGCGTTGTGCCGCGAATTCTGCCGTTGTCTTGGGGTGGCGGAATCGGCGCATGATGAGTTCGAAGCCGATGACATCATCGGCACGTGGGTCGCGCGGGCGCGGGCCGCAGGGCTCAATTGCGTGCTGATCACGCGCGACAAGGATTTGTCGCAGCTGCTGCGCGAGGGCGATGTGTTCTGGGATTACACAGGCAACGCGCGTTATAGCTATCACGACATCGGCGCGCGCTTCGGCGCGGCGCCCGAGCGTTTCGCCGATTTTCTTGCACTCACCGGCGATGCCGTCGACAACATTCCGGGCGTGCCGGGCATCGGCAAGAAGACTGCGGCAGCGCTGTTTAGCCGATTCGCCGATCTCGATGCGTTGTACGAAGGGCTGGACGGGCTGGCCGCGTTGAAGTTTCGCAACGCGCCGATCATTGCCGCAAAGCTTCGCGAACACAAAGAACGGGTGTACTTGTCGCGCAAGCTCACGGGCATCGTGTGCGATGTGCCGCTGCAGTGCGAACTGGATGATCTACTGCCGCGCGCGCCCGACGCATCCGCCTTGAGCGCATTTTTCGACCGGCAGAGATTCGGCGTGATCTTGCGGCAGCAGTTGCGTCGCATCGATGCGCTGCGGCAGACGGTGCCGCGCCCGACGCAGGAGGCAACCCATTGAGCGATGCCATTCATTCCGTGCTTCAAGAGAGCCGCAGCTTCGCACCGCCGGCAGAGTTTGCGCGGCACTCCCGCGTCGACGCGCAGGCGGCCGAGGCGCTCCGTGCACGCGCGGAAAAGGATCCCGTCGAGTTTTGGGCGGATCTTGCGCGCAAGGAGATCAGATGGCGCGAGCCCTTCGAGACCGCGCTCGACGATTCGCAAGCGCCGAACTTCCGTTGGTTCGTCGAGGGCCGGCTCAACGTCGCGCACAACTGTCTCGATGTGCACTTGGATGACCGGGGTGGCAAGACGGCCATCGTGTGGGAAGGAGAGCCCGGCGAGATCCGACGAATCACCTATCGCGAGTTGCACGCGCAAGTGGGCCGCTTCGCGAATGGCCTGAAAAAATTGGGCGCGCGCAAAGGCGATCGCATCGTGATCTACATGCCGCTCGTGCCCGAAGCGGTGGTTGCCATGTTGGCGTGCGCACGGATCGGCGCCATTCACTCCATTGTATTCGGCGGATTTTCCGCAGGTGCGCTGGCCGATCGAATTCGCGACGCCCAGGCACGCATGGTGATCACTGCCGATGGCGGTTGGCGCGGCGGCCAACGCATTGAGCTCAAGGCGGCCGTGGACAAGGCGCTGCGCTCCGGCGAATCGAGCATCGAAAAAGTCATCGTGCTTACGCGCTTGGGCGGTGAGGTGCCGATGGCGCCGGGCCGCGACGTGCCATGGCAAGAGGTCACTGCGGGGCAGAGCGAAACATGCGAGCCCGAATGGGTGGAGGCCGAGCATCCGTTGTTTCTCTTGTACACGTCCGGATCGACCGGGAAGCCCAAGGGCATCCAGCATTCGAGCGCCGGCTATCTACTGGGCGTCAAGGTGACGAGCCAGTGGGTGTTCGATCTGCGCGATGAGGATGTGTTCTGGTGCACCGCCGATGTCGGTTGGATCACAGGCCATAGCTACGTGGTGTATGGCCTGCTTTCCTCGGGCTCGACCATCGTCATGTACGAGGGCGCGCCAACCACACCCGATGCCGGGCGATTCTGGAAAATCTGTCAGGCGCACGGCGTAACCATCTTCTATACCGCGCCCACCGCCATCCGCGCGCTGATGAAGCTGGGAAGCGATATTCCGGCGAAGTATGACTTGTCGGCACTGCGGCTTCTGGGCAGCGTGGGCGAGCCCATCAATCCGGAAGCTTGGATGTGGTATCACGAGAACATCGGTCGCGGACGCTGCCCTATCGTAGACACGTGGTGGCAGACCGAGACCGGCGCCATCATGATCGCTCCACTGCCTGGAGCGACAGCGACGAAGCCGGGCTCATGCACCCAGCCGCTGCCGGGAATTTTCGTGGATATCGTCGGCGATGAGGGTCAGCCGGTCGCTCGAGGCAGCGGTGGATACCTCATCATCAAGGAGCCATGGCCCTCGATGGTGCGAACCATTTGGGGCGATAACGAGCGCTACCTTTCCACGTACTGGGAAAAGTTCGGCGGCAAGCATTACGTCGCCGGCGACTCGGCGCATCGGGATGCCGAGGGCTATTACTGGATCATGGGCCGCATCGACGATGTGCTGAATGTGGCGGGACACCGCTTGGGCACCATGGAAATCGAGTCTGCGCTGGTAGCGCATGCGCGCGTCGCCGAAGCCGCGGTGGTGGGCCGTCAGCATGATGTCAAGGGTGAATCAGTTTTCGCGTACGTCGTGCTCAAAGGTCAACGGCCAGAAGGCGAAGAAGCGAAAAAGCTCGCCGATGAGTTGCGGCGCTGGGTGAGCGAAGAGCTGAGCCCCATCGCGCGGCCGGATGACATTCGCTTCGCCAACAATCTGCCGAAGACCCGCTCGGGAAAAATCATGCGCAGGCTCCTGCGCGCGTTGGCGCGCGGCGAGAGCATCACCCAGGATGTGTCGACTCTGGAAAATCCGGCGATTCTCGATGAGCTCCGCTGAGCGTTGAATCCTGCGCAACTATCCGAAGGGCGCGCCGGATCAGGGCGCCTTTCGCGAGCCGCGCAAGGTTTCTCATTGATGGATCAATGACACGATAAAAATGAGCGTCGCCAGTGCCATGACGGCGGTTGCGCTCCAGCCGAGAATCCGCCAACTTCGACCGATCGGAAATTTGCCCATGATGTCGGTGCGCACGGACATCTTCATCATGAGGATCATCACGGGTACGGCGACGATGCCGTTGAGAACGGCGACCCAAACGAGCGCCACCATGGGCTTGACCGATAGCGCATTGGCGAGAGCTCCGGCCAGTGTGGCCAAGGCAATGGTCGAATAAAACGCCTTGGCTTCCAGCACGTTTCTCGAAAGACCCACGGGCCAATGCCGCGCTTCGCCGACGGCGTACGCAGCCGAGCCTGCCAGAACTGGAATGGAGAGCAATCCCGTCCCTACGATCCCCAGAGTGAACAGAGTGAAGGCGAGCGAGCCTCCGACCGGCTTCAAGGCCTGTGCTGCCTGAGCGGCATCGCTGATCTGCAGCGTGCCATTTGCATGCAAGGTGGAGGCCGCGGTGGCTAGGATGGCGAGGGCAACCAAGTTTGAAAACCCCATGCCGACCAGGGTGTCCACGCGAATTCTCGCCAGAGCGGTCGGCGCTTGAGCCGGTGCTCGACGCAAAGGCGCCCGTTTGGGCTTCTCTTTGGTGTCCTCCACTTCTTGCGCCGCTTGCCAAAAAAACAAATAGGGACTGATGGTGGTGCCCAAGATCGCGATGATCATCATCCAAAATTCACGCTTCGCTTCGAACCGGGGCCAGAAGAGACCCGCAAAAAAGTCGTGCCATGAAACCTTCACCATGGCGAGCGCCGCAAAGTACGTCAGCAGACTGAGAGTGAGCCACTTCAGCACCGCAACATATCGGGTGTGCTGCAAGAACACTTGGGCCAACGTCGAGATGAGCCCAAAGCCGATGACCAGCGCCCACGCCGGCGCGTGCGGTGCGATCAGGCGTACGGCTTCCGCCATGGCGCCCAGGTCCGCGCCAATATTGAGGGTATTGGCGATCAACAAGAGCAAGACGATGAGTTGGAGCCAAGTGCTCGAATAATATTTTCGCAATACGCCTGCGATGCCCATGCCGGTGGTGCGGCCGATGCGCGCGGCAATGGCTTGAATCGCCACCATCAGTGGATAAGTCAGGATCAACGTCCAACCCAACTCGAAGCCGTACCGTGCACCGGCTTGTGAATAAGTCGCGATGCCGCTCGGGTCATCATCCGATGCGCCGGTCACGAGACCCGCGCCGAGCAAGTTCCATAGCCTCGGCTTGTTCGATCCGACCGCAACGCTGCGGCCGTCTTTGCTGGATCGTCTCGAGGAGCGGCTCATGCTCCTCGAAGAAATATCACACGCGGCGCAGCCCTAGCGATTTTTCTTGGCAATCTTGTTGGGAGCGGTCTTCTCTCGGCTCGAAGTGGTTCCATCTCGATTCGAGGCGCTCGAGTCGGGCTTCGAGACGTCCACGTCTCGATGCAAGGTGCTCGCGCCCCGCGCTGAAGCCACATTCTGCTCCATGAGCTCTCGCTTGCGCCGTTGCATCTGCGCACCCAGGGCGAAGGTGTCCAAATCGGCGGCCCGAGCTTGCGGAAACATGTCCTTTTCCTCTTCTTGGACGTGGTGATCAATCTGCTCTGCGAGCACGGTTACTTTGGCATCGTAGAACTCATCCTCCGGCGCCGCGCCCTTCAACTGTGCAATAAGATTCTTGGCGCCTGCTTGCTCAACCCATGCCTCATCCATCAGATCATCATCGTCGATGGCTTCGCGCACCGCAGGGTAGAAAATCTCTTCCTCGATTTCCGCGTGCACGGAAAGCTCGGCGCAGATCTGCTGCACCACACGCAGTTTTTCATCGTCATTGCCGCTGTTCTTCAGCTCATCGAACTCAGCGAACAATCGCGCAACGCGCCGGTGATCGCCCATCAACAGCGCGATGGCGTCTTGAGCTTCGGGTGTCGGGGTGGAAGGTGTTTGAGCTTTCGCGGCCATGGCATTTTCCTCAGAGATCGAATGAGCAATTCAGCGGTGGAGTCAAATCGCCGGCGGGTCGGAATCCCGTTCAGGATGGCGATGCCTCGCGATGGCTGCAATGAAACTGCCAATGGCCGTTTCGTAGTGATCGGTGCTCGTCACGAGCAGTCCCGGATCGGGCTCGCCGGTTGGCAGCACTTCATAGATATCCGCTTTCTTCAGAAGCTTGGCGGAAGCGCCGAGCACCAAAATCGACTTGGCGTGGCGATACTGATCTTTCAAGAACTCGAGCGAATGGCCATCCTTTGCCAATTTCTCGACCGCATCGATGCCATCCGGCAAAACCAAGGCGTCGAACAGCACGGCGGGCGAATTTTCCATGGTGGCGTCGATCTCCATCGCCTGACCTTCCGCGCTGGTCACGGTGCCCAATCGGCTTCCGAGAAGCCGCACCACCGCCCCCGCCGCCGTCAGTTCGTTGACCACCTCTTCAATCGATTCAGCGTACACCCCATCGGCGAGAAGCACTGCAATCTTGCGCGTGGTGATCTTGCCGTCGCCTGGCAACGCAAGCAGCGAAAGCGAGGGCGCGGACTGCAGCTCCGGAGCCGGCACTTCATCGATCGCGCGCGGCATGGCGTCCGGCAACGAGATGCCAAGACCTCGCGCCACGGCGCCTGCGAGATCATCCGACACGTTGCGCAATGACGAGACCATCCGTTGTCTGACGGCAGGCACCGTGACCTTGCTCAGCTCGAAGCGGAAGGCGCCGATGATATGCGCCTTCTCGACGGCGCTCTGGCTGTTGAAGAACAAGCTCGCTTGGTTGTAATGCTCGGCGAATTTTTCCGGCTTGCCGCGCACGCGATCGACCGGATCGTTATCGGGCGTAATCGACTTCGGGAACGAGACAAATCCTTTCATCCCGGCTTGGAACGGGCAGCCGCCGCCCAACGAGTTGGGCTCGTAGGCCACTCGCCCGCGCGCAATCGCCTGACGATGCATGCCATCGCGTTGGTTGTTGTACACCGGCGCCAAGGAGGCATTGATGGGAATTTCATGAAAGTTCGCGCCGCCGAGCCTCGAAATTTGTGTATCGACGTACGAATGATGTCGGCCGGCAAGCAGCGGATCGTTGCTGAAGTCGATGCCCGGGACGACATGTGCCGTACAAAAGGCCACTTGCTCGGTCTCGGCGAAAAAATTATCAGGATTGCGATTCAAAATGAGCCGCCCGACCGGAGTCACCGGCACCATCTCCTCGGGCACGAGCTTGGTGGAATCGAGCACATCGAAGCTGAACTCTTCCGCCTGCTCCTCGGTAAATACCTGCACGCCGAGCTCCCACTCCGGATATGCCGCAGACTCGATCGCTTCCCACAGGTCGCGGCGGTGAAAGTCCGCATCGCATCCTGAGATCTTCACTGCTTCGTCCCACACCAGGGAGTGCGTGCCGAGTACCGGCTTCCAGTGGAATTTGCAAAACACGGACTCGCCTTTGGCGGTGACGAGTCGAAACGTGTGTACCCCGAAGCCTTGCATCATGCGGTAGCTGCGCGGAATGCTGCGATCCGACATGATCCACAACAGCATATGGGTGCTTTCGGGCATGAGCGATACGAAATCCCAAAACGTGTCGTGCGCCGTCGCCGCCTGCGGTATGGCGTTGTTGGGCTCGGGCTTCGCGGCATGAATCAAATCAGGAAACTTCATTGCGTCCTGAATGAAAAATACCGGGATGTTGTTGCCGACCAAGTCCCAATTGCCCTCATCGGTGTAAAACTTCACGGCAAATCCGCGTACATCGCGCGCCGTATCGGCCGAGCCCCGCTCGCCGGCCACGGTGGAGAACCGCACGAATACTGGGGTGATCTTGCCTGCTTCGGCAAACAGCGAAGCCTTGGTCAATCGGCCGAGCGGTTTGTAGCACTCGAAATATCCATGAGCTCCAGAGCCGCGCGCATGCACGATGCGCTCGGGGATCCGCTCATGATCGAAGTGCGTGATCTTTTCGCGCAAAATGAAATCTTCCAAGAGCGTCGGGCCGCGCAACCCTGCCTTCAGAGAATTCTGGTTATCGGAGATGGCCACCCCTTGGTTGGTGGTCAGCGGCTCGCCGGTGCTATTCACACGCTTGTCAGTCAGCGCTCCATCCATGGAAGTCGTCTCGAGCGCGGGTGCTCCGGTCTTCTCCGATATATTGTCTTCCGATATCGTTCCGGCACCGTCCTGCGGAGAAGAAGGCCGCGTGGCACCTGCCACCGGACTGACCGCGTTCTCATAGCCGTACTCATGAGGCTTCGACTCATTGAACGGCATCGCCTCCGCCAACCGATTCTGCGCAGCGCCATGCACCGCCATCGCGGTTTGCGGATCTGCCGGGTGGCTCGGTCCACTCGAGGTGGTGCCTGCAGCCGTCGGGCTTTCGAAACGTGCGTCTTGCGCTCGCGAAGGCCCGCGAGTGGGAATGGATTTCTTGGGCAAAGGACATCCTCAAGTTGACGTCGGCAATCGCCACGGGCGCAAAGGCCGATCAACCAGCGAACAGCCAAGAGTGAGCCCGACGAGCCGGCGCGTGAAAGCCAAAAGGTAGAGCGCACGCTTCGTGCGCTCTGGTTAAGCCGTAGAATGAACCAGGCGCCGGCAGTGTATCGCAGCGCGGCTCATCACAAGACAACCTATGTTATCGCAAGGCGCCCGAATGCTTACACACTGCCCGCTTTTCGCATGCAGCCCGGCGTTATCTTCTCGATGCCTTACGATCATGCCGACGCAGGTCAAGCTCAGCGCATCGCAAGGCGCCTGAGCATGTCCGACTCGGCGCGTTTCGCATTGCATCGCCCCGAGCTGCTCGAGACTCTCGAGCGAGGCGAGGAAAAGATCTTGCGCCAACTTCCCGTCAGTGCCGTGACCATCCGCGCCGGACAAACTTTGATTCGCGCGCGGCATGATCATGAATATGTCTATCGCTTGCGGCAAGGATGGGCGGGGAGATCACGCCAGCTCGCGGACGGACGCAATCAGTTCATTTTGATTTTCCTTCCAGGCGATCTGTTCGCGGTCAAGAGCATGTTCATGTCGCAGCATCCGGACGATGTGCGCGCGTTGACGGACTTGCACGTAGAGCGCATTTCTGCGCGCGCATTGCTCACCGCCTTCAGAAAAGACGGCGATGTGGCGAGCCGTTGCATCTGGCAGGTGATGGAAGAAGAGCGCCGGCTTCATAGCTGGGTAGTTGGCCTTGGGCAGGGCAGCGCAGCGGAGCGGCTTGCGCGGCTGCTGATCGATTTTCGCGGCCGCTTGAGATTGTCGGGCAGCATCGTTCCGCGCGCTTTGACTTACCCCATGCCGTTGACGCAGTCGCAGCTCGCAGATCACTTGGGGATCACCGCGGTGCACGTGAGCCGGGTGTTGAAATCATTCCGCGAGCGGGGCATCGCGATCTTGCACGAAGGCCGGGCGAGCATATCGAACCTCAAAGCCCTGGCGCAGATTGCGCAGCCGCTGCTGGATCCTTACGAGGCGAATCATCCGGCGTACGTGGGCGCGCCAGAGCGATGATGCGCCCGTGACGCCGCAATGCCCCTCCACATCGAGCGGCGCCGGGGACACCTCGGCACCTTGCGGGCCGTCCACGCTGGTGAGTCATCTGGCTCAAGCCGAAGCGGCGATCATGCTGCTCGAATCAGTCTTGCTTCTCTTGGCCGAGCGAAGGGTGTTCACTCACGATGAGTTGCTTGAAGCGGTCGAGTGCACCGTGCATGCACAACAGCGCATGCTGGATGAGCATGCGCATGCGCGCATTTCGGCGGCAGCGATCGGTGTGTTGAAAGGAATCGGCAACAGCTTGGCGGCGTCCGACGTCAAGCCGCCTTCAGGCCGCGTAGAGCCTTCAGCCCGCGTAGAAGGGTAGCCCTCCATCCGCAGGCTGCTGCTGCGGCACCACTCGTCAACAAACATGAATCATCGAATTGCCGTGGTCGGCGCGGGACCGACCGCGATTTACTGTCTGCAAGCGTTGCTGAAGCGCAAATCCCTACCGCGCGCCATTACCCTGTTCGAGCGTCAGCATCGTGCCGGACAAGGCACCCCATACAGCGCTCATTGGAGCGATGCCGTGATGCTTGCCAATATCGCAAGCATCGAGATACCGCCGCTTCCGCAGCGCCTGGTCGATTGGCTGCGGCAGCAGAGCGATGCGGCCTTGAGGGCGCTCGAGATCTCGCGCGATGAAATCGGCGATCGCACTTTTTATCCGCGGCTGGTGTTGGGAGAGTACCTGGCGGCGCAACTTGCCGAGCTCATCCAGCGGGGAAGATCCGCGGGCGTCGAGATCGACGTGCAGACACAAAGTGCCGTGACAGATGTCCGTGTCGTCGATGAGTCGATTGAGCTCACCGTTGACTTTCGCAAGGCAGAGAAGAAGCTCATCTTCGACTACGTCGTGCTCGCAACGGGACATCAATGGCCTGCTGATCCAGAGCTCCGCCCAGGATACTTCACGAGCCCATGGCCCGCCTCGGCATTGGCGCGCATTGCAAATTGTTCGGTGGGAATCCGCGGGACTTCGTTGAGCGCAATCGATGCCGTGGTGATGCTCGCCAATCGGCATGGCGAATTCATCCATGGAGAGCATGATGAGCTCCGGTACGCGCCGGCCTCGGGCGCCGAAGCCTTTTCGATGACGATGCTCTCGCGCAGGGGGCTGTTACCGGAAGCCGATTTTTTCCATCCTTTGCCGTATGCACCTCTGGCCGTGTGCACGCCGCGCGCTGTGCAGGCCCTGATTGACGTCCATTCCAATGGGCTTCTCGATGATGCATTCGAGCTTTTCCGTCGCGAGCTCAGTTTGGCGGACCCCGCGTATGCCCAGGAAATTGCACTCGAAAATCTCACCCCCGAGGAATTTTCCACGCGGTATTTCGAACCGCGGATGCGAACAGATCCGTTTGCATGGGCGCAGCGCAACTTGGCGGAAGCCGCTGCGAATTTTTCCCGCGAGTTCACCGTCCCTTGGCGATATGCGATCTTGAGGATGCACGAGGTCTTCGGCCTCGTCGCGCCGCATTTGAGCGATGTGGATTTCGTGCGTTTTACGCGCTCGCTCAAAGCGGTGTTTGTCGACAACTACGCCACGGTGCCGCACGAATCGATCCGGCGGCTGCTCGCTCTTCGTGCCGCCGGTAAGCTCGCCATCGAAAGTCTCGATGGCGCGCGCATCGATCTGCATCAAGCCACCCGAGGCGCCACCCTGTTGCGTGAAAACGCAAGAACGCATTTTCCCGTATTCATCGAGGCCATCGGCCAGCGTCTATTGACGGCCAAAGAGTTCCCATTTCCCTCGTTGCGGCGTCAAGGCATCATCCAGGACTTGCCGAGCGAGCCGGGAGTCAAGCGCGGCATTGCAATCGACGGAGAATTTCATCCGATCTCGGCGTTTGAATCTTCTGATCGGCTGTTTTGCTTGAGTCTGCCCTATCTGCTGGGACAGCATCCGTTCGCGCAAGGCATCACGAGCTCCGCGGAAATGGCCGAGGTGGTTGCGGCGGCCATCGAAAGTGCGGAGTCGGGTGAGCGCGAAGCAGGCAGAGAGCCTGAAATGGCGGCCGGTGCGTGAGCTTTCGCGCAATGGAACTTACGCACGCTCCTCATGAGCGAGGCCGAAGCACGTATTGATCGAACAATGCATCGATGCGCTTGTACTCATCGAGCCAGGAGTCGGCATTCTGGAAAGTGTGCCGCTCGAGCGGATAAGGCGCGAGCCAAAAATGATTCTTGTGCAGCTCGATCAAGCGTTGGTAAAGACGCATGGAATCTTGAAACAGCACGTTGTCATCCATGACGCCATGACAGATCAGTAGAGGGTCCGCGAGGCCTTCGGCGAGCTCGATGGGGGAGGAGCGGCGGTAGGCGAGCGCATCGCTCTGCGGATCGTTCAAGATGTCGCTCGTGTACTCATGGTTGTACTGCATCCAGTCAGTCACCGGGCGCAGCGCGGCGCCCGCCGCGAATTCGCCGGGATGCTTGAACAGCATCATGAGCGTTAAAAAGCCGCCATAGGATCCGCCGTAAATGCCGATGCGCCGGGCATCGACGTGCTGCGTTTCGACGAGCCAACGCTTGGCATCGAGCAGGTCGTCGACTTCGGGGCCGCCCATGTTGCGATAAATGGCCGTGCGCCAATCGCGCCCATAGCCTTCAGAGCCGCGATAATCCATGTCCAGCACGACAAAGCCGCGTTGCGCAAGATGATTGTGGAACATCTGCTCGCGAAAATACGCCGGAAATCGGCGATGCACGTTTTGCAAGTAGCCCGCGCCATGCACGAACAGCACGGCAGGACGCAACGGCGGGACATCGGTCGCATTGGCGCCGTTCGCAGTGGCGCCGGAATGGCCCTTCCCGGCGGAATCGGTCCGCGGCACGTACAGCTTCGCAGGCAAGGTCCCGGCGAAGTGCGTCGAGGGTACGTTCACGAACATCGGGTCTTGCCACATGAAGGCTTTGTATTCGGAAGTCCGCGTGTCCGTGAGCTCGCGCGCCCGTCCATCCTCCACGGCCGTGCTCGACGTCGGTGAATTCGGCGCGGACGCGCGGGTTCCCGCGAGGCGGGGCCCCGTTCCCGCGGCGATTTTGACCACTGCAAGCTGAGGAGGAATGTACGGGCTCGAATGCATCACAAGGAGAGAGGTTTGGTCCGGCGATAGCACGAACGATTCGACGCCTTGCATGCGAGTCAATTGTTGGATGCCGCCGCCTGCGGTGGGCACTCGAAACACTTCGTACTCGGCGGGGGAGTTCACGTTTGCGATGAAATAGATCCAACGGCGATCTTCCGAAAGCACCGGCTGCGATACTTCAAAGCGGCCGGAGGTCAATGCGGCCCATTGGCCCGTCAAAGGTTTGCGATACAAATGCGCAAACCCGGATTGCTCGGACACGAACCACAACGTGTGCTCGTCGATCCATCCCGCCTCTGCATGATCCCAATTCACCCACGCCGCATCGGTTGCGCGATATTCGGGGATCATTGAAAACCGCTGCAGATCCACGGTGGCCAACCAACGGTCTTTGTTGTCGACGGCGCGTGCAACGACGGCCAACCCATCGCCGGAGGGTGTCCAGTACAAAGTCGCTGCGCCGCCAGCTTCCTCTGAGGCGAGGACCACGGGACGCGGAACGGGTCCGGGATCGGGTTGATGGCCTTTTCGATCTGCGCGCTGATCTCTGGGCCCATCCATGGTCACAGGCGGCGCCACGTGGTTCTCGGCGCGAATCGCGCGGAGCGGGTCATCATGAATTCCGGGCAGTGCATCGAACGTGATGGGGTGAATGGAGTGCGTCCTCAAGTCGATCAGCAGCATGGCTTGAGGCGCCGGCGCGTTGCGGCCAACGCGCGTGCGCACGGTTTCGAACTCCTCGAAGCCGGATTCGGTGACATACCGAGTCAACTTGCCTTCGCGGCCTTTTTCGCGCGACTTGGGAGTCGTGATCACCGCAAGCCAGCGGCCACTGGGCGCAAGCTCGGTATCGACGATCTCCACCTCGGTACCGAGGTCAAAGGGCGCTGCAGAGCGCGCCGCGTCGGCGGCGCGCAGCGCATCGGCGTGGCGGCGCAGAGCCTTCTTGTCTTCGCGTTCTTTGCGCAGCGTCGAAAACAAGCGATCCTGCACATCGCGCAAGTCGTCGGGCTTGGGCGTCGCGTCGGGATCATCAGCCAACTCCAAGCGCGCCGCAGGTGAAACGAGATTCGATTCGACTTCATCGATGAACCACTCGTTGCCGGCGCGGAAGGAGAGTAAGCGTCCATCATCGGACCACTGGAGAGAGGTTCTTTCGCGATCGCTCCGAGTTACTTGCACCACCGAGCGCGAGCGTAGGTCGCGTATGAATACATCCCCGCCGCGCAGGAACGCGGCGCGCACATGGGCGCGATCAAACACCGGCGCGCCGTCGCTTTCGCCGCGCGAATGGACATCGAGCAGAGCGTCCGTGCCCGTGTCCAAGGCGATACGGTGCAGATCGACGATGGGTGTGCCGGAGCGCTTGATCGAGTAGTACACACTGAGCCCATCACTCGACCAATAGGGCGCCTGGATGGGGGGGCCGATCCAATCAGGATCGGCCATGATGGCTTCGAGCGTGAGGCGAGGGCCCACCGGCCCATCCTGCGCCGCTTCGCTCGCGCCGGGCGCAAACCCAAACGCAATGAGCAACGCGACGGTCGAAGCGACTGACTTGCGCATGTTTGAATTTTAGCGGTTTGCCGCGTTCCGGCCGAAGCTACGGTATGCAGGCAAGCCGCGGACGAGCGCAGCCCTCGGCCAGAACTACCGCGTCCAATGTTCTCCGGCGAAAATCCGCCTAACTCGGTTGCGCCGCCGTATACGGCAATTGCAAAGCGCGCGCGACCGCCGAGTGCCTTATTTTGCCGCCATCCACGTTGAGCCCTTGTGCAAGACCCGCATCGCGCGCGAGCGCAGCCTGCCAACCGAAGTCAGCGATGGCGCGCACATAGGGTAGCGTCGCGTTGGTGAGCGCAAAGGTCGAAGTGCGCGGCACGGCGCCCGGCATGTTGGTGACGCAATAGTGGATCACGCCGTCCACGACGTACGTGGGCTCTGAGTGTGTGGTCGGCCGGCTGGTCTCGAAACAGCCGCCCTGGTCGATCGCGATGTCGACCAGCACCGCGCCCTTCTTCATGCTCGCCACCATTTCGCGCGTCACCAGCTTCGGCGCCGCGGCGCCCGCGATCAACACCGCTCCGATGACGAGATCGGCATGCCGCACCCGCTCGGCAATGTCATGCGCGGTCGAATAGGCCGTTTTCAAGCGATTGCCATACAGCGCGGACAGCTCGCGCAAACGTTTGACGGAGCGGTCGACCACCGTGACGTCAGCGCCAAGCCCCACCGCCATCTCGGCCGCGTGGCTGCCCGACACACCGCCGCCCAGGATCACCACGCGCGCGGGCGCAACGCCGGGCACTCCGCCCAGCAGAACGCCGAATCCGCCGTTAGCCTTCTGCAAGAACGTCGCGCCGACCTGTACCGACATGCGTCCCGCCACTTCACTCATGGGAGTCAACAAAGGCAGGCTCCCGTCGCTTGCCGTCACTGTTTCGTATGCAATGGCAATTGCGTTCGAGCTGATCAACCCTTGGGCTTGCGCGCGGTCCGCCGCAAGATGCAAATAGGTGAAGAGCACTTGGCCCGCTTTCAGCAAGGCGCATTCCGCAGCTTGCGGCTCTTTGACTTTGACGATGAGCTCGGAGTCATCGAAGATCGCCTGAGCATTGGCGCCAATTTGCGCACCGGCGGCTCGATAATCCTCATCGTTGAAGCCAATTCCCTTGCCCGCGCCGGCCTGGATCAACACTCGATGGCCGGCATTCACCAACTCCTGTACGCCCGCGGGTACGAGCCCAACGCGGTATTCGTGAACCTTGATTTCCTTGGGAACCCCGATTTTCATGCTGGACGCCTCGAGTTGAGTTTCGCTCGCGATGCGCGAAGCGGCTTCGCGGGTGGTGCGCAGACAGAATAAACAGAGCCAACTCGCGAAAACCTGCAAAGAGCGCAATAACGGCAATTGGTTAGCAAGAAATTGCGCCGGAACAAGCCTGCGCGCAAGATATTGCCGAATGCTTCTCGATGCCTTCGATCACGCCATCCTGCGGGCACTCCAGCACGACGGACGGATGACCAACAGCGCGCTTGCGGAAAAGGTGAATCTGTCCGAGTCCGCGTGCCTCCGGCGCATTCGTGCTCTCGAGGTCGAGCACTTCATCGAGGGCTACACGGCAATCGTCAGTCAACAAAAGACCGGTTGCCCCTTGAACGTGTTTGTCAGCATCACCCTCGAGCGGCAGGAACAGGCGCACCTGCGCGCATTCGAGGAGGCGGTGCGCAAGGTGCCCGAAGTCATGGAGTGCTACCTCATGTCGGGGGATTATGATTATCTGCTGCGTGTGGTGCTCGCCGACACCGCGGATTTCGAGCGTCTGCATTCGCAGCACCTAACGCGGCTGCCCAATGTGGCGCGAGTGCATTCGAGCTTTGCGCTGCGCACGGTGCAGAAAGCACGCGCCTTACCGTCACGCAACCCGCCGGGCGCTCGAGAGCTTCCCTAGCGGCCGCGAACCGTGCCGCCTTCAATGCCGATGAAGCGTAAAAATTCCGAGCGGGTGCGTTGATCTTCACGAAACACGCCGAGCATTTTGCTCGTGACCATTGAGACGCCCCGCTTATGCACTCCGCGAGTGGTCATGCACTGATGCACGGCGTCGATGACGACGCCTACTCCCCGCGGCTGCAGAACTTCCTGAATGAGGCCGGCGATTTGCGCCGTCAACTTTTCCTGCACTTGAAATCGCCGCGCGAAACTGTCCACCACGCGAGCGAGCTTACTGATGCCGACCACCCGTTTGGTCGGCAAATAGCCGACGTGCGCGTACCCAATGATGGGCGCCATGTGGTGCTCGCAGCAGGACTCGAACGAGATGTCGCGCAGCACCACCATCTCATCATACCCTTCGACTTCCTCGAAGGTTCGCTGCAGATACTCGCGCGGGTCCGAGGCGTAGCCGGAAAACCAATCGCGGTATGCATCGACCACACGCTTTGGCGTATCGAGCAGACCTTCGCGCTCCGGGTTCTCGCCGGCCCAGCGCAGCAGCGTGCGTACCGCCTCCTCGGCGCTTTCGCGCGAGACGGCGGGGGGCAAGGCACTGGACGTTTTGGATGCCACTGCAGCCGCGCGGACGAGCTATCGCTGCGCTGGCGTCAAGCTCAGTTTGAACGTGATCCGCACATCGTTACCCACCCACGCGGTGCTCTTCCATTCGCCCTGACCCACCCCAAAATCCAGCCGCTTCACGAGCGCCGTGCCTGAAAGCGTGGCGCCGCTGCTGCCGGACCTGCTTTCCGAGCCCGCATCGTTAGCGGCTGTTCCCGATGCGGCGAAAGTGAACTGAATGGGCACATCGCGTGTAACGCCGCGCAAGGTCAAAGAGCCAATGGCCGAATACCCGGTGGAAGTTTTTTCGATGTGCCTGCTGACGTAATGCGCACGCGGGAATCGAGTCACATCAAAAAAATCCCCACCGCGCATGGTGTTGTCGCGTTCGGAATCCTGCGAATCGACGCTGCGCAGATCCATATCGACCTCGATCCGCCCGTCACCCAAGCGATCGGGATCGAGTTGAACTTTCGCGTTGAAGGATTTCACCAGGGCTTTGAAAGTAGCGCCGGCTTGAGTGCCGGAGAATTCCAGTCGGCTTCTTGCCGGGTCGCTCTCAAAGCCTGCGGGCGTTTGAGCGAGTACGGCGGCCGTCAGGAGATTCAGGACGCAACACCACGCGAGCAATGAGGAAGGCGCCGCGCCGCGCTTTGAGGAAACTCCGGCTACAGGTTTGAAAGAGATCATCGTGCATTCCTAAACGATGCGTTGTCGACCTTGGTAAAAGGCAACATGCGCTTCAACACCGTGTCCTTGTTCCACCAGTGATGTTTCAAAGCGGCGGCGACGTGCAATACAGCGACGAAGAATAACAAGGTCCCCAGCGTAGCGTGCAGCTCATGCAATTGCTCGAACGCAGTTGGACTACGCGGGATCAAATCCGGCCAGGTGAATTGATTGAACCAGCTGACGCTGTAGCCGCGCGCCGACGACATGAGCCAACCGGACAGCGGCATGGCGAACAATAGCAAATACAACAAGGCATGCGAGACGTGCGCGCCAATACGCTCCCATTTCGGCATGCCGGCCGGCAGCGGCGGTGGCGGGTTCAGCCACCGCCATGCGAGGCGCACGATGGCCAGCATGAGAATAGTCATGCCAACACTCTTGTGCCTTGCCAACACCGCAAGCTTCTCCATGCCGTTCGGCAGATAGTGAGCGATGTAGGCCAGCACGAACTGGCCGACGATCATGGCGGCGATGATCCAGTGCAATGTCTGCGCCACGCTTCCGTAACGCTGTGAATTCGACTTGAGCGGCATGCGGGGCAGCACCTCGAGACAGTTTTGCCATTGTATCAATGCAGATTCCGCCCGTAGGCTACGCGCTCGCGTAACTCGGGCAGAGCTTCGCTAGGATCTGATTTCTGCGCCTTCCTCGCGCAAGAGCAAATGGGTGCCCTCCGGCGCCAGCAACAGGGCATGCGCCGCGCCGCGCAGCCGGCCCGGCAAGCGCGCTTCGGCATCCAGTCCCAATGTCTTGATGCGCGCCATGCTTTCGCGCACGTTGTGCGCATCGAACCATAACGCCGGACTGCGCAATGCGCCGGCATCGAGCAACCCTAAGTCGAGAAAATCGCTGGTCAATGCGACATAAGACCAAGAGCCGAGCTCTTCTTCGAGAGCAACGAAGCCGGCGCTCTCCCAGAATGCCTGTGCGGGCGGTGTACGTTCGCATGGCAGCGCGATCTGATCGAAATATCCGCACAACGACTCGCTCGTACCGCTGCGCGCCGCCGGCGAAAAGCTGCGCGCTTCGATCAAGCGCAGATGCGCTCCACACGGTGCGTCAAAGCCGATCTCGTTGAACACCGATTCGCCGAGCCGCCGCAGAGTGAGCCGATGTCCCTGCGATTCGAGCGCTTCGGCCTGCCGCAACAGATTCGGCAACACGAACGTCAGAACCATGTCTTCGGCTTGTTCGGCGTGCAGGCCCAGGCAAATGCGTCCATCCGTGAGCACTGCGTAGGGATAGTTCCATGAATCACCGGTCGCAGCCTGAGTGAAGCCGAGCTTCGTATAGAAGGCGATCGAATCGAGCACGTCGTCGCAGCGCAACGAGACTTCGAGAAAGCGGCCGAGGTTCAAGACGGGCTGGGCGTCAACCATGCATGGCGAATGGCCGGCTCGAATCGCTCACTGCGGATCCGATCAGGCCACTCCACCGACACAGAGATATTTGAGCTCGGTGTAATCGTGCAATCCGTAGCGCGAGCCCTCGCGGCCGCTGCCGGATTCCTTGATTCCGCCGAAAGGAGCCACTTCCGTGGAAATGATGCCGGTGTTGATGCCGACGATGCCGTACTCGAGCTTTTCGCCCACTCGCCATGAGCGCGCCAGATCGCGAGTGAAGAAATAACTGGCGAGGCCAAACTCCGTGTCGTTCGCCATCTCGATGGCTTCTTGCTCACTGCCGAAAATGAACAGCGGCGCAAGCGGCCCGAACGTTTCCTCTCGAGCCACCATCATGTCTCGAGTGACGCCCGAAATGACCGTCGGCTCGAAAAATGTACCGCCGAGCGCATGGCGCTTGCCGCCCGCCACCACGCGCGCGCCCTTTTTCACGGCATCCGCAATATGCTCCTCCACTTTGGCCAACGCCTTCTGATCGATCAACGGGCCTTGGTCCGTCGCGCCGAGCAAGCCGTCGCCGACGCGCAGCTTGGCCACGGCGACCGCAAGCTTGCGCGCAAATTCCTCGCTCACGTTCGCCTGCACCAAGAGTCGATTCGCGCACACGCAGGTCTGCCCGGTGTTGCGGAACTTGCTCGCGATGGCGCCATCGACCGCTGCATCGAGATCCGCGTCCTCGAACACGATGAATGGCGCATTGCCGCCCAGCTCGAGCGACACTTTTTTCAACGTCGAAGCCGACTGCACGAGGAGCTTCTTGCCGATTTCGGTTGAGCCCGTGAACGACAGCTTGCGCACCAAAGGGTTCGAGGTCATTTCACCGCCAATCGCGGCAGCCGACCCGGTGATCACGTTGAAGACACCGGGAGGAATGCCCGCCCGTTGCGCAAGCTCGGCGAGCGCGAGCGCAGAATACGGCGTCTGCGTGGCGGGCTTGCATACGAAGGTGCAGCCTGCGGCGAGCGCGGGCCCCGCCTTTCGCGTAATCATGGCGGCGGGAAAATTCCACGGCGTGATGGCCGCGACCACCCCCACCGGCTGGCGAATCACCATCAAGCGCTTGTCCGCTTGATGTGTGGGGATGATGTCGCCGTACATCCGCTTGGCTTCCTCGCCGAACCATTCGATGAAGGAAGCCGCATACGTCACTTCACCCTTGGATTCGGCGAGCGGTTTGCCTTGCTCGGCCGTCATCAACGTCGCCAGATCGTCCGCGTTGGACATGATGGCATCGAACCAGCAGCGCATGAGATTTGCGCGCTCTTTGGCGGTCTTCGATGCCCATGCGGGGAATGCCTTCGATGCGGACTCGATCGCGCGCTTGGCATCCTCCGCTCCCATGTCAGGCACGGTGCCAAGCTTTGCACCGCTCGCCGGGTTTTCGACCGGCAAGGTCTTGGAGTCGATGGCGTCGCTCCATCGTCCATCGATCAAGCATTGCTGGCGCAGGAGCGAGGCGTCTCTCAATTGCATGCGTGCGCGAGCCTCAACCGATATGACTATGCAAAAAGGCGATGCTTCGATCGAACGCAACCTTGGCGCTGGGCGCATCGAAGCTCGCCCGCTCATCGCAATTGAAGCCGTGCTCGGCGGCGTACAAGTGAAACGTTTGTTGCGGATTCGCGGCCTTGATTTTCTCCACGTCGGACAGCGGAATGTGCGTATCCCTCTCGCCGAAATGGAACATCACCGGAACCCTCGGCTTGATCTCGAGGCGCTTCGCGATGAAGCCGCCGTAGTATGCGATGGCAGCCTGTACCGGCAGCTCGGCCGCCGCGACGAACGCCATGCCGCCGCCCCAGCAGTAGCCGACGGCCGCCACCTTGCCCGCGAACTTCACCCGATCGATGGCCGCTTGCAAATCTTTCAAAGTGTCGCTCTCCTGCATTTTCTGCACATAACCAAAGCCCTTTTGCATGTCGGTGTACGGCACGGTGACGCCGCGCTCGATGCGGTCGAACAGCGCGGGCGCGATGCTGACGTAGCCGGCGCCGGCGTATTGATCGACGACGCGGCGGATGTGCGAGTTCACGCCGAAAATCTCCTGGATCACGACAACGCCGCCGCGCGCCTTGCCGCTCGGCTCGGCAAGATATGCAGCCAGCTCGTGCCCGTCGGAGGCTTTCAACGTGATATCACTGCCCTTCGTATCGTGTGCCATGGATCGCCTCAGGTTCTTTCCAAGATCGCGGTAACGCCCATGCCGCCCGCGGTGCACACCGAGATGAGCCCGCGCTGCGCATTGTTTTCCGACAGCAGTTTGGCAAGCGTCGCGACGACGCGCGCTCCGGTTGCCGCAAAAGGATGTCCGATGGCAATGCTGCCGCCCTTGACGTTGAGCTTGCTCCGATCGATGTCGCCGAGCGGCGCATCCAGCCCCAGTTTGTCGCGGCAAAATGCGGGGTCTTTCCAGGCCTTCAGCGTGCAAAGAACTTGCGCCGCAAACGCCTCGTGGATCTCGTAGAAATCGAAATCCTGCAACGAAAGGTTGGCATCTCTCAACATGGCCGCCACCGCATACGCGGGAGCCATCAACAAGCCTTCCTTACGCTCGACAAAATCCACCGCGGCAGTTTTTCCGTACGTCAAATAGGCGAGGATCGGCAGATTGCGCGCGGTGGCCCAAGCCTCGCTGGCAAGCAGAACCGCCGCGGCGCCATCGGTCATGGGAGTGGAGTTGCCCGCGGTGAGCGTGCCCGAGCTCGACCGGTCGAAGGCGGGACGCAGCTGCGCAAGCTTCTCGAGGCTCGTATCTGCGCGAATATTGTTGTCTTGCTTGAGCCCTTGATATTCGACCACGAGATCGTCGAAAAAACCTTGCGCGTACGCAGCAGCCGCATTCTTGTGGCTCGCATAGGCGAGCTCATCTTGTTCGGCGCGTGCAATGCCCCATTGCTTCGCCATGAGCTCGGTGCTCTGACCCATGGACAAGCCGGTGCGCGGCTCGGTGATGCCAGGGAGCACGGGTTTCAAATGTTTGGGGCGCAATTGCAGCCACGGCTTCAGGCGCTCCATGCCGCCTCGCGCGCGGTAGCTCTTCAACAGCAAGCGCTGATAGCTCCGCGGATACACGATGGGCGGATCGCTCACCGAATCGACGCCGGCCGCGATGCCCGAATCGATTTGTCCGAGGGCAATTTTGTTGCCGAGCAAAATGGCCGCTTCGAGACTGGTGCCGCAGGCACGCTGCAAGTCGAAAGCCGGAGTAAGAGCGGACAAGCCGCTGCCCAGTACGCTCTCGCGCGCCAGATTCCATTGGCTCGTATGCTTGGTCACGGCGCCCGCCGCCACATCGCCGATGCGCTCGCCCTGCAGATGAAATCGAGCAACGAGTCCGGCAAGCGCAGCCGTCAACAATTCCTGATTGCCGAGCTCTGCATAGGCGGAGTTGCCCCGGGCGAAAGGAATTCTCGAGCCGCCGACGATGGCAACGCGCCGGAGTTGGGATCCGACTAACATAAAGGCGATTCTCCTGACCGCTCGACGCGGTCCATGTGGCGGGTATTATGCCGCACATGATCTCACGGGCTGCTCGCATGCGATGGTTGCCGGCGTGCGCTTGTGCCGCGGCTTGTTTGGGTGCGTGCGACCGCGAGTCCGGGCCGCCGCCGCCGCCGCGCATCAAGCAAGTGTTCCATCTCAATACGTTCGAGCGGCAATTCGGCTATTCGCAGGCCGTGCAAATGGACAAGACCTTGTATATCTCGGGCTCCGTTGCGGCGGATGCGCAGGGTCGCTTGGTGGCGCCCGGAGATTTCGAAGGCCAACTGCGGGCGGCATACATCAACTTGCAACGGACGCTGGCTGCGCATGGCGCGTCGTTCGAACAAGTCGTCAAAGAGACGATCTACACCACCGACATGGATGCGCTGCTCAAGTACAAGGATTTGCGCCTCGAATATTATGACCGCGAGCGCTTGCCGGCGGTTTCATGGGTTCAAGTGACGCGACTTGAAGATCCGGGCTTCCTCGTCGAAGTGGAAGCCGTGGCCGAGCTTCCTTAGCCTCTTCATGCGCCGCGCCGTGGATCGCGTGTTCGAACGACGCCTTGCGGGTCTCGTCAATTGCGGCGAGCGGGACGTCCTGCGCGGCGGCAAGAAAGGGGTCGAGAAGGAATCTCTGCGCGTTACTCCCGAGGGGCGCATTGCGCAAACTCCGCATCCGGAAGAGCTCGGCTCGGCTCTGACCAATGAGATCTTTACGGTCGACTTTTCAGAAAGCTTGATCGAGCTCGTGACGCCGCCCTTCACGCAGAGCTGGGAATTGCTGCAATTCCTACTCGACATGCATCAGTTCGTCTACCGTCACATTGGCGATGAGCTGTTGTGGGCGACCAGCATGCCCGCCAAGCTCGACGGGGATGACGACATTCCCATTGCGCAGTTCGGACCTTCGAACGTGGGGCGCATGAAAACCGTTTATCGCAAAGGGCTCGGATTGCGCTATGGCCGCATCATGCAAGCCATCTCCGGAGTGCATTTCAACTATTCGTTTCCAGAGGGCGCGTGGGAAGTGTTTGCGGAATTGAACGCGTCGCGTGCGCCGCGGCAAGACTTCATCTCCGCGCAATATTTTTCGCTGCTGCGCAATTACCGCCGTTTTGGCTGGATAGTTCTGTATTTGTTTGGCACGTCGCCCGCCGTGGACCGAAGTTTTTTCTGGGACCGGAAGAGCGATCTCGAGCGCCTCGATGAGAACACGTTGTTCCAGCCCCACGCGACATCGTTGCGCATGAGCGACATCGGTTATCGAAACAAGAGTCAGGCCAGCGTCAAAGTCTCGGTGAACGGTGTCGAGGAATACGTGCGTGATCTGTCGCGCGCCATTCACACGCCTTATGCGCCGTATGCGGAACTTGGCGTGAAGGTCGACGGCGAGTATCGGCAGCTCAACGCCAACATCCTGCAGATTGAGAACGAGTACTACAGCTTCATCCGGCCGAAGCGCGTCGCGCCTTCCGGCGAGCGCCCGACGCGCGCACTCGAGCGCGCCGGCGTGCAATATGTGGAGGTTAGGGCGCTCGATGTCAGCGCATTCGACCCCGTCGGCGTTAATCAGAACAAACTCAGATTCCTGGAGGCGTTCTTGGCGTTATGCCTGCTCAAAGAGAGTGCGCCGTTGAGCGATTCGGATCAGACGCGGCTCGACGAGAATCACATCACGGTGGCGCGCCGCGGCCGCGAGCCCGGGCTTGAGCTGCTGCGCGACGGCCGGCCGGTCACGCTGGCCACCTGGGCTCATGAGCTGCTCGATTCCATGCAGGGCATCTGCGAACTGCTCGATCACGGCGAGACGGGCGCTCCGTACACGCATGCGCTCGATCACCAGCGCGCCAAAGTGGACGACGTGGCGCGCACGCCCTCGGCGCGCCTGCTGGCCGAAATGCAGACCGAGGGTGAGAGCTTTTTCGATTTGGCGCAGCGCATGTCGAAATATCACAAGGACTACTTCTTGGAGCTCTACCCGCCCAACGAGCAGCGTCTGAAAGCGTTTGCCGATTCCGCGCAGGAATCGATCCGCGCCCGCAACGCCATCGAGGCTTCCGACACCGTGGACTTCGACACGTATCTGAAACGTTTTTTCTCGCAATGAGCGCAGCGTCGGCGTACAGACCGGAATCGCGGGCCGCGCACCGTTTTTCAATCGAGAATTTGCCCGATGCTCCGCACGCGCGCCAGCTGAGAGCCGGGTTTCCCTGGCTGCGGTTCAGCGCCGATCTCGAGGCCGAATTCCGCCATTACCATCGCCAGGAAAATCTGCGCCATGTGCGGGCCGGCCTCGTCTTTGGCTTTGTGCTCACGCTTGCATTCTCGGCAATTGGCGAGCATCTCATCGGAGCCGAGCTTGCTCGATTGCCCACGCTCTTGCATGTATTCGTGATGGCGCCTCTGCTCCTGCTCGTTCTTGGAGCGAGCTTCATGCAGCGCGGACAGCGCTATTTCGCGCCTATCACCATGCTCGGCTGCATTCTGCTCGGGTTGTGCGCCGTGACGACCCAAGTCGTGGCGATCAGCGGTGGGGCGCCTTCCATTTTTGCTTGCATGCTGCTCACGACGGTGTTCCTTTATTTCATGGTCGGCCTCGTGTTCTACAACGCGTTGGCGGTCAACGTCTTGCTGTTCGCGGCCTTTTTCGCGGCCGCCAATCGGCTGCAATTTCCCGCGGAGGTCTTGGCGTACGACGGGTTCTGCCTCTTGGCCGTGAACCTCATGTGCGCCTACGTGGCGTACATTCACGAGCGCGGCGTGCGCGTGCAATTTCTCGAGGCCAACCTGTTGCGCGACATGGTGGCCCGCGACGGTCTCACCGGAATTCGCAATCGGCGCATGTTCGATCAGCACATTCAACGCACGTGGGAGTTCGCCACGCGCGAGCAGCATCGACTCGCGGTGTTCTTGATCGATATCGATTGCTTCAAGGGCTATAACGACCGGTACGGTCATCAAGCGGGCGATGAGGTACTGCGCGCGGTGGCGAATTGCCTGAGCCAGTGCGCGCGGCGGCCCCTCGACGTGGTTGCGCGTTATGGCGGCGAGGAGTTCGCGCTCGTTTTGTACGACGCGACCCGGGAATATCTGTCCGAGGTGCTACTGCGCATTCAGCGCGCGGTGAGCGAGCTCAATATTGCGCACGAGGCGTCGAGCGTATCGAGCCGTCTCACCGTGAGTATTGGAGCAGCCTACGTTCTGCCCGATGCGTCAAGAACCTGCCAAGGCATCATCCAGCTCGCCGATGAGGCCTTGTACAGCGCAAAAGAGCAGGGACGCAATCGTGAGGTCGTCATGGAGGCGGAGTATCACAACTTGCAGACAGGGCGATTTCACCGTAAGCGCGAGCGAGCTTGAGCCGCTGCGCGCTCGCGCAGCCAACGCAGCAGCACGGCGAGGCCCATCGCGCCCAACCATTCGATGCGCACCGTCCCGCCGCCCGATTTTTTCGATCCCGTGCTCGAGCTGGCGGTAGCGACCGTGAAGGTCAACTCAGCCGAATCATTTTGCGGCGCGGGGTCGGCCTCGGCGCCTCGTACGCTGGCGCGCAAGGTGTGCGCTCCGCTCTGCACGGCCTGCGCATCGAAGTCGTAATCTCGGCTCGCGCCGGCGGCGAAATTTCCGAGGCTGCAATGGAAGACGCCGCTGGATTCCATGCAGCCCGCGGGCGCCGTCACGCTCAAGCCCGCAGGCACGGTGATGCTCAAAGCTGCATCGACGGCATCGATTTGCGAATGATTGACGACGGTTGCGCGGACCGACGCGGATGCTTGCGGCGCCAGTGTTTGCGCGTTGCTCGATAAGGAAACGGATAAGTCTGCTCCCGTTCCGACGTTGAAATCACTCTGCGTCGAATCATCGGTGCGATCCGAATCGACGGCCGCCTGCACTTCTCCGGTGATGGACGCAGGCCCCGCCGTGTCTGCACTGATGGTTGCGCTTACCGTAACCGAGTCGCCGAGCTGCATGGTGCCGATGGCACAACGGCCGGCATTGACATCGCACGTCGAGCCCGCGGCAACCAAATTGCTGAGCGACACGCCGCCCGTCAGGCTCACGGTGAAAGCCACTTGCGCGTTGGCCCCTCGCTCGGCGTCGACCGTGAAATCGACGGTGCGCGAATCACTCAGTGCCAGAGGCGGCGCGGCGGCTGCTAGCTGACGTACCGCGATGTTGGTGCCGTTCCCGTCGTAACGCGCGACGCACGTAGCGTTGCGCAGGTTCGAGTTGATGCTGTCCAGGCTGCACTGGGAGAGCGTCGAGCTGCCGTTCAGCGTGGTCGACATCAGATATTGGTTGGGCGGTGTACTGGCACACGCACCGCCCGCGTCGCCGTCATGCACGGCGCCAAAGTTGTGTCCGATTTCATGGGCGGCGATGAGTGCGCTGGCGGGATAGAGCGAGCCGCGCAATGGGTTTGGATGCGAACCTTCGCTCAAAGAGCTCGCGAAGTCGATGGTCTGCGCGCCGCAGTGGGTGGTATCCGGGCCGGGTGGGTCGCAGATGGAAGCGGTATAGGCGATGCCTACGGTGCTGCCATCGAGCGAGCGCCCAGTGAATAAATGCGCGATGCCCTGCGAGCGCAGCACGCTCTGCGAATTTTTGTAGGCTCCCACCTGGCACAAGAGAGTTGCGGGTACCGTGCCGGAAAAAGGCTCGGTGGGCGATGTAAAGCTGCGGATCGTGGTCACCGCGATATGCACGCCGAGCTGCGCACTGAAGATGCCATCGACCACTTGCAGATAGCTCAACGCGCGCGCATCGGCATCGGCGCCGAGTGCGCTCGTGAACTCGTAGTCCTCGATGGCAGCGACCGTGAGCTCCTTGCTCGCGGCCTGTCCCTCCATCGGCGGCGCAAGCTCTGCGGCGAGGCCGCGGTATGCGCTCAACAAGGAAACCGAATGCGACGCCTCCAGCTTTTCTGCTCCGCAGAATTCCCCGCTCAGCGGTGAAGTGGTGTCGGACAAACGATAGATGACATGCGCACCGGGCACGGCGGACAGTGCCTGCATTGCGACCGGCGTAACGCTTTGCGCAGTCTCGATCACATACAGCTCATCGCCGTCCCACAGGACGCCGCGCCATTCGCTTCCGACCTGCATGAGCCTCAGCCACGAGCCGCTTCGCCCGATCACCGAGCCGCGATAGAGTTTGTAACGGCTCCATGCCTCGGGGTTTGCACGCGCGGCCGCCGCGATCATTCGATGGTTGTCTTCAAGCTGCAGCTCGAAGTGCCTGCCAAACGAATCAAAGCTCAGCGTCTCGCCGACGCGCACATCACGCCATCCAGAGGTTTCCTGAGCGTGCGCCCGCTGCGCAGTCCATGACTCGAGATACCGAATTTGCGCCGGTCCTCGTGGACCGGCATGCGCGCGCGAAATCCCGGCAATCAATGTGGCGGCAAGCACCGCGAGGCCAACGAGGGCGCGCACACCGGTCGATTCGGGCGATTGGATCGTCACGGCGCGTTATAACAAGACTCGTGCGTACGCGGTGTAATGAACTTCACAGCGTGAGGACACTCGACGCGTGCGGGCGCCGCTCGTGCAGGGCACGGGGCTTGCAGGGATGTGTGAGGCGTTGCACTTTGATACTGTGCCCTCAGAGGGAGCAAGAAAAACGGGGTCAGCGATGAAATTGATCACTGCCATCATCAAGCCGTTCAAGCTCGATGATGTTCGTTCCGCCTTGTCCGAAATCGGCGTGTCGGGAATGACGGTCACGGAAGTCAAAGGGTTCGGGCGCCAACGCGGGCACACCGAACTGTATCGAGGGGCGGAATACGTCGTGGACTTCGTGCCGAAAACGCGAGTCGAGGTTGCGGTCAAGAGCAATATCGCCGAGCAAGTGGTGGAGGCGATCGCAGGCGCCGCGAAAACCGGCAAAGTCGGCGATGGTAAGATTTTTATTACGGATCTCGCCCGTGTCTTGCGCATTCGTACTGGCGAGACCGATCACGCGGCGCTTTGAATCCGTCCATGGGTTTTGCGCATGGAATCGTCAGGCCGTGGAGTAAGTGGCGCATGAGCTCTCTTCCCTCGTCGAGCAAGGCCGTGGTCATTGAGCACCACGGCGGAGCCGAACAGCTGCGGGTCGAGAGCCTCGCGGTGGAGCCGCCGGCTTCGGGCGAGGTGCAAATTCATCAACGCGCGGCCGGTCTGAATTTCATCGATGTGTACGATCGCACCGGCCTCTATCCTCATCGGCTTCCGGCGGTGTTGGGCCGCGAGGGGGCGGGCGAGGTGATCGCGGTGGGCAAGCGAGCGAACCCGTGGAAGGTCGGCGATCGGGTGGCCTATGCGCTCAATCATCCGGGCGCCTATTGCGAATATCGCAACGTGCCCGCCGACCGGCTCGTCGAGGTGCCACAAGGCATCCCTTTGGAACAAGCCGCCGCCATCATGTTGAAAGGCCTGACCGCGCAGTATCTGGTGCGCAGCACGTTTCGCGTCAAGCGCGGCGATTCCCTGTTGATCCATGCGGCTGCAGGAGGCGTGGGGTCCATTGTGGTCCAATGGGGCAAGTCGCTCGGAGCGCAGGTGATCGGCGTCGTTGGAAGCGAGGCGAAGGCCGAGCGCGCGCGCGAGCTCGGTTGCGATCATGTCATCGTCGGCACGCGTGAGAAGGTGCCGGAACGCGTGCGCGAAGTGACCGCCGGCCGCGGTGTCGCCGTGGTCTACGACGCGAACGGAAAGGACACGTTCCTCGACTCGCTCGATTCGCTCGCGCCGCTCGGCACCATGGTCACGTTCGGCAATTCCAGCGGACCTGTGCCGCCCATTGCCCCGCTCGAGTTGAGTCAGCGCGGCTCGCTCTTTTTGACCCGGCCCAACTTATTCAATTACGTGCCTACGTCGCAAATTTTGCGCCGCAGGGCTCGAGAGCTGTTTGCCCTGGTCGCCGCGGGCCAGATTCGCATTCCCGTGGAGCGCCGCTATGCACTCGATGATGCTGCACAAGCACATCGTGACCTCGAATCCCGGCGCACGGTGGGGTGCACTGTTCTGATTCCTTGAACGCCGCCACGCGCTGCTTGACAAAAAATCGGTAAGTTGCGGCCATGAACCGGCGCGACGCGGTCGTTTTGGGCTCGATTTTGGCATTGCTCGGCAGCGTGTTCGGGCCGTGCGCGCTCGCGGCCAAGCTCACGGACAAGGAGCGCACGCATATCGGCGAGCCTCGTCCACCCGGCGTGCCAAGCGATGAGGACATGGTGGCCGCCGGCGCGATCATCGGAGATGTGCTCATCGACATCAACGATATCTTCAACACCCGCGATCCGCGCGAGAACAACGGGCTGTTCCGGCTCGCCAACACGCTGCACATCAATACCAAGCAAGTCACCATCGCGCGGCAGTTGCTGTTCCGCGCCGGCGACAAGTTCGATCCGCAGAAACTCGCCGAAACCGAGCGCAACCTGCGCTTGCTGTCCTATGTGTACGACGCCCACGTCACGCCGGTGAAATATCAAGACGGGCGTGTGACCGTGCTCGTGAGCACCAAGGACGTATGGACCTTGAGCCCCGGCATTTCGTTCGGCCGCTCCGGCGGCAAGAACACTTCGCGCTTCGACCTCGAAGAGTCGAATTTGTTTGGCTGGGGCAAGAAGATTCAGATCTCGCATGGGAGCGACGTCGAGCGCACCAGCACATCGCTTGACTATTACGACGCCAACTTGTTCGGCACGCGCTGGACCATGGACACCGCGTATGAAGATTCCGACGACGGCTCGGCAAAGATCTTGTCGATCGGCCAGCCGTTCTATGCGCTCAGCACGCCATGGAGCACGACGTTCAAGGCCTTCCGCATCGATCACACCGTGCCGCGCTATTACATGGGAAATATCTTCGACGAATTTCAGCGCGACGAAACGTATTACGAGGCAAGCGGCGGCGTATCGAGCGGGCTCATCGACGGGTGGACCCGGCGCTTCACCGCAGGCGTGCGCTACGACCGCAAGAACTTCAGCCCTGCGCGCACGCTGCATCCTTCGCTCAACCCGCCACCGGACCGGACGGTGTCCTACCCCTACGTGGGTTTCAGCGTCGTCGAGGATGATTATCGCAAGGTCGGCGATCAGGATCAGATCGGCCGCACCGAGGATCTATATTTCGGCACGCAGCTGAACGTGGAGCTCGGCTACTCCAACACCGCATTCAGCGCCACGCGCAATGCGCCCATCGTCAATGCGAGCGGGCAAAAGGGTCTGCAACTCACGCCCCTCACGCAATTGTTCTTGACCTCGACCTTCACCTCGCGATTCGAAAGCGGCAAGGCGCGGAATCTCTATCTCGACGGCACGGCCGCCTACTACTGGCGCTGGCATCGAGACAAGGTGTTCTTCGCTTTCTTGGGGGCAACCACGACCCATCGGCTCGACCCCGATGCACAGTTGACCATCGGCGGCGACAGCGGCTTGCGCGGCTATCCTCTGCGGTTCGAGACGGGCAACTCGCGCGCGTTGTTGACTCTCGAGCAACGCTTCTACACTTCCTGGTATCCGTTTCGCCTGGCGCGATTTGGCGCCGCGATCTTCACCGATGTCGGGCGCACCTGGGGCAGCGGGCCGATCGGGAACAGCAACCCCGGCGCCTTGCGCGATGTGGGATTTGGCTTGCGCTTCGGCAACACCCGGACCGGGTTGGGCAACGTGCTGCATATCGACTTCGCTTATCCCATCAACGAGCCGTCGGTCAGCAAGCTGCAGGTCAATATTCAGACCAAGGAAAGTTTCTAAGGGGGCAACGCAGCGCGCGTCCGCAGCCAAGGACCTACGCCGCCCGCGCTTTCCTGCGCCGCGAGAACAGCCACAAAAAGCCGATACACACCGCGAAATTCAATACCCACCAGCCAAGCTGCCGCACCGTACCGGTGGCTTTTTCGGCAGGCTCGCTTTGCCTCAGCACGCCGCTCAAGGTTTCACTCGCGCCGCGCCGCGTCACGGCAAAATCGATGCGCGCTTCTCCCGGCGCGCTCAACTCCGGCGTCTCGACCGCATAACTTCCGTCCGGTTGCGCCACGGCGGGAAGGCTGGCTCCGCGCAACGCGACGCGCACGGCGGCGTCGTGAACCGGTCCATTGTCGGCCACCTGACTCAAGTGAATGACCAAGCGCCGTCCCTCGACGATGCCCACGGCGAAATAGTGCTTCGATCTCGCTTCGACGCGAACGCCGGCGAAAGCGTGTGCCCCGCACAGAATCAAGGTGCATGCGATGGGCGCCAGACCGTGCAATCGGACGCCGCGCCCGCTCACACGAGGTAACCCGAGGCGGCCACCACCGTGCCCAATGCGGCGGCCACCATGCCGAAGGTGGTGAAAAACTTCTTGCGCGCCAGGAAGTACAACGAGCACAGCACGAGTCCGAGCTCGAGCATGCCCTCGCCCAGGTCGAAACGCAGTGCGCGCGTCTCGGAGTGCTCGGTTTCTGCGTCTTTGGCGCGCGCCTTCTTCTCGATGGCGTCGGCATCCTGCCCATAACGCGCATGCGCCGACTGTAGCTCGCGAAGCGCCGCTTCGAGTTGGGGCACGGGCGCGCTGCCCGTGGCGGATGCACTCAATAGCGAGGCGCCGACATCGCCGATGTACTGGCGAGTCTTCTTAGCTTGAAAGTACGTCCACTGATCGTTCGCTTCGGTGCGATGGATGACGGCATCGGTGTGCGCGCGATGCGAAGAAATGGTGGCTCCGGACAACAGAATGCCGATCGCGCCGACCAAAATGCCCACGCGCCGCGCCTGCGGGTCATCCGGATGGTGGTGGGCGTGAATCTCGATCTCACTCATCGCCTAACCTGTGTAGCTTCCCTAGCCGACCGCATGCAACCGCGGTGCCGCGTGCGCGATGCCAAGCACACCGCTGCGCACCACCTCGGCGATCTCGCCGAGGCGGCCAAGATCGGTAATGAATTGATTCAGGTGGGCCTCGGCGCCCGTGAGCTCGATGTAGGAGAGCGCGCCTTGTTGTGCGAGAACGCGGCCGCCGGCGGAGCGCGTGAGGCCTTGAATCTCATCGCTCCGGTCGGCGTCCGAGCGTAACTTCACGAGCAGTAGCTCGCGCGCCAGATGCTCCGCCCCGGTCATGTCCTCGACCGTGACTACATCGACGAGCTTCAGGAGTTGCGCGTTGATTTGGGCAATGACGGATTCAGAACCCTTGGTGACCAGTGTGATGCGTGAAACAGCGGGGTCTTGCGTAGGCGCGACCGACAAGCTCTCGATGTTGTAACCGCGAGTGGAGAACAGGCCGGCCACCCGGGACAGTGCGCCTGACTCGTTCTGCAACTTGATGGCGATGATATGACGCATGCGCGCAAGCATACAAAAAACTGCTAGGCTCGATGCGTGAAAGACTGGTACGACACCGCGAATCAACGTGCGCATGCGCTCGGTGGCCTGCCCATGAGCGGCGCAGAATTATTGGTTCAAGTTCTGGCCGATGAGGGCGTCAGCACCATCTTCGGCTACAGCGGCGGCGCCATTCTGCCGATTTACGACGCGGTGTTCCGCTACAACGAGCGGCATGGCGGCGCCATGCCGCTGATCGTCCCGGCGAACGAGCAAGGCGCGGGGTTCATGGCGGCGGGCTACGCCCGTGCTAGCGGCAAGGTGGGCGTCGCCCTCGTCACCTCAGGGCCGGGCGCCACCAACATGGTCACGCCGGTGCGCGATTGCATGGCGGACTCGGTTCCCATCGTCGTCGTGTGCGGTCAAGTGCCCACCAGTGCGATCGGCACGGATGCCTTTCAAGAAGCACCGGTCCCCTCCCTGATGGGGGCCGTGGCGAAGCATGTGTTCTTGATTACTGACCCGGCCAAGCTCGAAGCGACGGTGCGCACTGCATTCGAGATTGCGCGCACCGGACGCCCGGGGCCGGTGGTGCTGGATGTGCCGAAAGACATTCAGAATTGGCAAGGCGTGTTTCACGGCTCCGGCCGCTTGCCCGTCGCGGGATTTCGCCAGCGCATGAGCCAGCTCGAATCGAGCTCGTTGACGCCGCTTCAATGCGCGAGTTTTTTTGAGCAGCTTCATGCCGCACAACGGCCGCTCATTTATGCCGGCGGCGGCGTCATCGCGGGCGATGCCACGTCCGCGCTGCGAAATTTCGCGCATCGCTTCAAAATTCCCGTCGTGACCACGCTCATGGGATTGGGCGGCATCGACACGCAAGACGAGTTGTCGTTGGGAATGCTCGGCATGCATGGCGCCGCGTATGCGAACTACGCGGTCGAGGACTGCGATTTTCTGATCGCGCTCGGCGCGCGTTTCGATGATCGAGTGGCGGGAAAGCCGGCTCGCTTTGCGCCCAAGGCCAAATTCATCGCGCACATCGACATCGATGCTTCTGAGATCAATAAAGTGAAGCGTGTGCAGTGGGACTATGTGGGCAAGCTGGCCGAGGCCCTGCGCGCTCTCACCGAGCATGCCGACCGAGCCGGTTTTCAAATCGACACGGGCGCATGGCGTTTGCATTGCACCGGGCTCAAGCGCGCACATGCCATGAACTACGATCGCGCCAGCGAAGCCATCCAACCTCACTACGTCATCGAGCAAATCAATCGGCTGACGCGGGGCGAGGCCATCATTTCCACGGGAGTGGGGCAGCACCAGATGTGGGCTGCACAATACTTCGACTTCAAGAATCCGCGCCAGTGGCTCACCTCCGGCAGCATGGGCACCATGGGTTTCGGCCTTCCCGCCGCGGTCGGCGCGCAGTTCGCCGAGCCCGGCCGGTTGGTCATCGACATCGACGGGGATGCCAGCGTCCGCATGAATCTGGGCGAGCTGGAGACGGTCACTACATATGACTTGCCCATCAAGGTCGTCGTGCTCAATAACTTCGGTGATGGCATGGTGAAGCAGTGGCAGAAGCTGTTCTTCAAGGGCCGCCTGAGTGGGAGCGACAAGAGTCTGCATAAGAAAGACTTCATCAAGACGGCGCTCGCTGACGGGTTTGACTATGCGGTGCGGCTGGAACGCAAGAGCGATGTCGAGCGGGTCATCGGTGAGTTCATCCGTTTCAACGGGCCCGCGTTTCTTGAGGTCCTGATCGATCCTGATGCGGGTGTGTACCCCATGGTCGGACCGGGACAATCCTATGATGAAATGATCACCGGCGATTTCATCGCCTCGCGCCGTCACGTGACGCCGAAGCCGCCGGGCGCCTCGGAAATGTTTTAGTGCCGTGCACGCGCGGTCTTCGCGAGGGACGGCATGCACAAGAGTAGATTGGCGGGCTTCATGATCGATTGTCAGGATGGGATCGATTCTCAGAAAGGGCAGTTAGGGGCCGCAGCCGACTTCTGGGGAGCCGCGCTGGGCATGCGCATCAATTCTGCGGGCGACGAGCAGCCCGACAAGTACGTCAAGCTCGAAAATAGCCGAGGACTGGCCATCGAGGTGCAACGCGTCGCGCATCCGAGCCGCGTGCATCTCGACATCGAGACCGCATCGAGGCGGAAGTGCAGCGGCTGGAAGCGCTGGGCGCGGTACGCATTGAAGCCGTGCGCACCTGGGTCATCATGCAGGCACCCACCGGTCATCGATTTTGTGTGATCCGCGCGGCAAGCGCTGATTTTACCGCCGAGGCGAGTTGTTGGATATAAGCATCAACTTGTGTTCCAAATTGGCGACAGTTTTTTACATAGTATGAATTTTGCTTAAATGTCAGGGCTGAACGGTAGAACTCCTCTTTGTTTCTGATAGCCTCGGTTCCAGAGGAGCGTTGCGCGAAAAACACATGGGAGTTCGCGGCGACTCAGTTTGCTGACAGAAGGTTGAGCCTGGCGCCAGTCGCCAGAGCATCGTCTCGTCGTTGGACGTGGTTGGCTTCGACCATCCACCTGTTCCACTGCCGCCTCGGGCCTACCCGGGGCTTTCTTTTTTAATCCGGGCACGTTTTGAAGCGGGCAAGTCTTGAGGCAAGCCAATTTGAATTCAGCCCTGCCGTGCCTTTCGCGCGGCCAACGAGGCGTCGCCTGAGGTGCGCGTGACGAGAGACGTCTCAAATCCTGAAAGCCGCTCGCGCGGCGCGGTGGAGGGCTTTGTCGGCGCAATCGGCAACACGCCGCTGATCCGCCTGCGCGGCGTGAGCGAAGAAACCGGGTGCGAGATTCTCGGCAAGGCGGAATTCATGAATCCCGGCGGCTCGGTGAAAGATCGAGCAGCGCGCTGGATCGTGCTCGACGCCGAGAAGCGCGGGGCGTTGCGCCCGGGCGGCACCGTCGTCGAAGGCACCGCCGGCAATACCGGCATCGGCATCGCGCACGTTTGCAATGCTCGTGGTTACCGTTGCGTCATCGTCATGCCTGACAATCAAGCGGCGGAGAAATATCAAATCATCGAAGCGCTCGGCGCGGAGCTGAAAAAAGTGCCGCCCGTTCCGTACAGCAATCCCAACCAGTACCAAAAGGTGGCCCAGCGTCTTGCGGCCGAAATGCCCAATGCGCTATGGGCAAATCAATTCGACAACACGGCGAACCGCGACGCGCATTTCGAAAGCACAGGCCCGGAGATTTGGCGTGACACGCACGGTACGGTGGATGCATTCGTCGCGGCGACCGGTACGGGCGGAACTCTGGCGGGGGTGGCGCGCTATCTCAAACAGCAGCGCGCGGACGTTCGCATCGTGTTGGTGGACCCGCCGGGGAGCTCGCTGTTCCATTACTTCAAGCACGGCGAGATGAAATCCGAAGGCACCTCGATCACCGAAGGCATTGGTACTGGCCGCATGACTGCGAATCTCGAAGGCACGCCGATCGACGAGGCGCTGCATATTGCGGATGCCGACACGATTCGCATGCTCTATCGGTTGCTGCGCGAGGAGGGCCTGCTGCTCGGCAGTACCTCGGGCATCAATGTGGCGGCAGCGGTGGAGATGGCGAGGCGGTTGGGGCCGGGCCATACCATCGTCACGGTGCTGTGCGACAGCGGCGCCAAATATCAATCCCGGCTGTACAACAGATCCTGGCTGGCGGAGAAACAGCTGCTCGAGTTTGCCGCCTGATCAAGCTCTCCGCTCGAAGGCATTTTCCGCGGCGGGTTTGAACCACGCGAGCTCCGCCGCAAGCGCCGCGGTGTCGCCGACGATCAATGTCGCCGGCGAACGGAGCTGAGCCCGCGCAGCATCGTCCGCGAGGCGAAGCAACTCGGAGATCAGCACGCGCTGCGTCTCATCGGTGGCGCGCGCAATCAAGGCTGCGGGCCGCGTCGGCGGCGCGCCGTGCGCCATCAACTGAGCGGCGATCTGCGCAATGCGTGCGAGCGGCATGTAGAACACGATGGTCTGGCCTTCGCCCGCGAGCGCTCTCCAATCCGGCTCGTGTCCCGCGCGATCTTCGTGCCCGGTGACAAAAGTGACCGCATGGGAGTGATCGCGATGCGTGAGCGGAATGCCGGCATAGGCGGCCGCGCCGAGCGCAGCCGTCACGCCGGGAACCACCGAAAAGGCAATGCCGGCGGCGCGCAACGCCTGCAGCTCTTCGCCGCCACGGCCGAAAATGAAGGGATCACCGCCCTTGAGCCGCACGACCCGCCGCCCGAGCCGCGCGTGCTCGATCATCAGCGCGTTGATTTGATCTTGCTCGGTGCGCGGTCCGCGCGCCTCCTTACCGACGCAAATCAGAATGGCATCTCGCCGCGCGCGTTCGAGCACCGCAGCGGACACCAATCGATCGTGCAAAATCACATCGGCGTCCTGCAAGGCGCGCAATGCCTTCAACGTCAAAAGCTCCGGATCGCCCGGCCCGGCGCCCACCAGCACCACCTCACCCTCCGGCGGCGCGGCGGCGCTGCGCACGGCGAGGAGTTGACGCGCAGTCCGCTCGGCTCCCTGCCGATCGCCTGATAAGAATCGAGCGCCGGCGTTTCCATCGAGAATGTTCTCGAAGTAGCGCCGCCTTTCGCCAAGATCCCGCAACCGCTCGAGCGCGGCGCTGCGTAATTCACGGAGCCACAGGGCAAGCTCACCGATGCGCGCGGGCAGCCACGCTTCCAAGCGCTCGCGCAACCTGCGCGCCAATACCGGCGAGGCGCCCGCGGTGCTGATCGCAATCAGCACGGGGTCGCGGTCCACGAGCGCAGGCACGATGAAGCGAGAATGCTCGAGGTCGTCCACCACATTGATCGGAATGCGTCGCGCCTCGGCGAGGTTGGCGATCCATCGATTTACCGCGCGTTTCTGTGTCGCGGCGAACGCCATGCGAACGCCGTCGAGATCGGCCGGCTCGAATTCACGCACGCTGACTTCGAAAGCTCCGAGCCGCGCGCGCGTTTCGATCTCGGCAAGCACCGTTTTGGCGACGACGTGAACGAGCGCGCCGCATTTCTCGAGCAGTTGAATTTTGCGCAGCGCGACCTCGCCGCCGCCGACGACGAGCACCCGGCTATTGCGCAAATCGAAGAATGCGGGAAAGTGCCTCACGCGCTCTCCGGTGAACGATGCGTCAGTTGGCTCCGGTCGCAGCCAGCTCGGCGACGCGCCGGCGCGGATGCAGGCCGCACTCGCGCGAGTCGGAGCGCTCCCACCACCAACGGCCCGAGCGTGCGTCCTCGCCCGCGGCGACCGCGCGCGTGCACGGCGCGCAGCCGATGCTTGGAAAGCCGGAGTCGTGCAGCGTGTTGTACGGCAGGCGCTTCTTGCGGATGTAATTCCACACGTCGTCCTCGCTCCAATCGAGCAAGGGGCTGATTTTATAAAGTCCGTATTCCCGATCCCACTCCACAGGCGATGCCAGCGCGCGGCTCGCGGACTGCCCGCGGCGAATGCCCGTCACCCAAGCGGATTGACCTTCGATGCCGCGCTTGAACGGCTCGATCTTGCGCGTTGCACAGCAGCTACGGCGCTGCTCGGACCCGTTGCGAAAGCCGTTGATGCCGTTCCTGGCCACCCAATCTTCGACGCCATCACGCGCCGGATACAACAGTTTGAGGTTCCGGCCATAACGCCGTTCCAGGCGGTCGATGAGATCGTAGGTCTCGGGAAACAGCCTGCCCGTGTCCACGCTGAACATGTCGATCTCTGGCACTTGCTCCCAAATCAAATCGGTGAGCACCATGGATTCCGCGCCCAGGCTGTTGGCATACGTGACCTTGCCGAACTCAGCCACGCCCGAGCGCAGCTGCTGCACGGTCTGATCGGCTTTGGAACGCAGGTCTTCGGGTAAATCGGACACGGGAGTTTTCGCCTTTGCCATGCACTGGCACTATAG
Source organism: uncultured Steroidobacteraceae bacterium (assembly GCA_964247385.1). GTDB lineage: Bacteria > Pseudomonadota > Gammaproteobacteria > Steroidobacterales > Steroidobacteraceae > TMP-86. The sequence goes on from CAXTUB010000016.1 coordinate 41,189, forward strand.
GGATGCGATTAGCGGCTACAAACAAACAAACGCTTATGTACTCATACGATTTGGATATGGAATGAAGTTGCAACAATTGCGCTATCTCGTGTCGGTCCACGAGAACGGTTTGAACATCACGGCCGCGGCGCGTCAACTTCACACGTCACAGCCCGGCGTCAGCCGCCAGCTCAAAATGCTGGAAGAAGAACTGGGATTTCAACTATTCGAGCGCGAGGGCCGCGCCTTGACGCGGACCACGCCGGCCGGCGAGGACATCATCGCCCGTGCGGCCAGCATCTTGCGCGAAATGCAGAACATCAAGCGTACCTCGGCGGAGCTGCGCAAGGCAGACGGGGGCACGCTGTCCATTGCCACCACGCACACGCAGGCACGCTACATCCTGCCCGAGGTCATTCGAGAGTTTCGGCAAAAATATCCGAAGGTGCGCCTTCATCTGCATCAGGGCACCTCCGAGCAAATCGCCGAGATGGTGAGCAAAGACCGTGTGGACTTCGCCATCGCCACGGGCTCCGAGGAGCTGTTCGCGCATCTCGTGCGCTTGCCGGTGTATCGGTGGCGCCGCTCGGTCGTGGTGCCGCACGACCACCCGCTCGTGCATGCGGGCAAGCTCACGCTGCGCAAGCTCGCCGAATATCCCATCGTGACTTATGTGTTCAGCTTTTCGGGCCGCTCATCTCTTCAGGCGATGTTCGACAAAGCCGGCTTGCCGCTCGACGTGGCGCTGACCGCCCGCGACTCCGACGTCATCAAGACGTATGTGAGGCTTGGCCTCGGCGTGGGCATCATTGCAAGCGTTGCCATCGATGCGCAAGCCGATGCCGATCTGACGGTGCTGGACGCCGCCCACTTGTTCGAGCCGCACAGCACGTGGATTGGGTTCCGCCGCGGCACGCTGTTGCGCGCCTACATGTACGAGTTCATCGAGCTGTTGGCGCCGCACTTGCCGCGGCGCATGGTGCGCGAGACCGAAAAACTGGATACGCAAGAGGCAGTGGATGAGGCGTTTTCGGACATCGAGGTGCCGTTAAGAGGCGGTGCGGTGGCCCGCGGTGCGGCATATGCTCGAAACGCATAATGAAAGGCCGCGATGTTCGTTCCCGTCGAGCCGCGGTTTGCCTAACGTGCGAAGCTTTGCGCTGGGAAGCCATATGAAGAATGCGTCTGCGGTTTGGGGAAGAGCGGTGCGAGGGGTGTGCGCCGCACTGGGCTGGTTGGCTCTGATGAGCCTCACGGTGCCGAGTCATGCCGCCGACATCACTCTGTTGAATGTGTCGTACGATCCGACGCGCGAGCTCTACGATTCGTTCAACAAGGCATTTTCAGCGCACTGGAAGCAGCAAACGGGCGATTCCGTCACCATCAACCAAAGCCATGGAGGATCGGGAAAGCAAGCGCGTTCGGTAATCGAGGGGCTGCAGGCCGACGTCGTCACGTTGGCGCTGGGCTACGATGTCGATGCGTTGTCGCAGCAAGCGCATCTATTGCCCTCTAATTGGCAATCGCGGCTGCCGAACAACAGCTCGCCTTATACCTCCACCATTGTGTTCCTGGTGCGAACCGGCAATCCGAAGAACATCAAGGATTGGGGCGATCTGATCAAGCCGGGCGTGTCCGTGATCACGCCCAATCCGAAGACCTCGGGCGGCGCCCGCTGGAATTACCTGGCCGCATGGGCCTGGGCGCTCAAGAAGCAAGGCAGTGACGCGAGCGCGCAGGCCTTCGTGCAAAAGCTCTACAAGAACGTGCCGGTGCTCGACACGGGCGCGCGCGGCTCGACGGTCACGTTCGTCGAGCGAGGCATCGGCGATGTTTTGCTCGCGTGGGAGAACGAGGCGTTCCTGGCCACGCGTGAGCTGGGCCCGGGCAAGGTGCAAATCGTCGTGCCTTCGCTCAGCATTCTGGCCGAGCCGCCCGTGAGCGTGGTCGATAAAGTGGTGGACAAGCGCGGCACGCGCAAAGTGGCGGAAGCGTATTTGCGTTATTTGTATTCGCCTGAAGGGCAGGAAATCATCGCCAAGAACTTTTACCGCCCGCGCGATCCGGCCGTCGCCGCGAAGTATGCCGCGCAATTCCCGCGCTTGCCGTTGGTCACCGTGGGTGAAGTCTTCGGCGGCTGGACCAAGGCGCAGGCCACGCATTTTGCAGATGGCGGGACATTCGATAAGATTTACGCCCACTAGCGATCCATTGACCAGCGATACGATTCGGGCCATTAGCGTGCGTCTGCGCAGCTTCCGCGAAGCTTGAGCCAAGCGCCTCGCGGAGGCGCTTGCAATCCGTTCGCTTCACCTCTCACGGCGGGTTTGCATGAGCACAGCGGCGACGGCCGGTTCGAGCGTCCGCGCACCAACCCGCCGGGTATTGCCCGGGTTTGGGCTGACTTTGGGCTACACCCTTGTCTATTTGTCGCTGATCGTCTTGCTGCCGCTTTCGGCGGCTTTCTTTCGCAGCGCCAGCGCGGGCTTTGCGCATTTCTTCCAGATCATCGGCTCGCCGCGAGTGCTCGCCTCGTTGCGCTTGAGTTTTGGCGCGGCCGCGCTCGCCGCCTCGATCAACGCCGCGTTCGGCTTGTTGGTGTCGTGGGTATTGGTGCGCTATCAATTCCCCTTTCGCCGTTTGGTGGATGCATTGGTCGATCTGCCGTTCGCATTGCCAACGGCGGTGGCGGGGATCGCGCTGACCGCGCTGTATGCGCCGAACGGCTGGCTTGGTGCGCGCCTCGAGCCGTTGGGCATCAAGGTCGCGTTCACCCCGCTCGGCGTCATTGTGGCCTTGACCTTCATCGGCCTGCCGTTCGTCGTACGCACGCTCCAGCCCGTATTGGAGGAGCTGGACCGCGACGTGGAGCAGGCCGCCGCGACATTGGGCGCGCGCCCGTCGCAAACGTTCTGGCGAATCATCATGCCGGCGCTCTGGCCTGCGCTGTTGACGGGTTTTGCGCTCGCGTTCGCCCGCGGCGTCGGCGAATATGGCTCAGTGATTTTCATTGCCGGCAACATGCCGATGGTGTCGGAGATTGCGCCGCTCCTCATCATCACCAAGCTCGAGCAATACGATTACGCGGGCGCCACGGCGATTGCGGTGGTGATGCTCTTATTGTCTTTCGCATTGATGCTCGGCATCAACCTCTTGCAAAATTGGGCCGGTAGCCGGCATCAACGAAAATGATTCCGGCCGCCGCCCCCGAAATCGTCAACGCGGCTTTGCCGCAGCTCCGCGATCGGCGCTTCCGTCATTGGCCCGCGCGCACCGTCCGCTGGCTGCTGATGTTGCTCGCGCTCGCCTATCTCGCGGCGTTTTTGGTCTTGCCGCTGATCGTGGTCTTTGCCGAAGCGTTCTCGAAGGGGCTCGCGGTGTATTGGTCGGCACTCGCCGAGCCCAACGCGCGCGCGGCCATCAAGCTCACTGGGCTGGTGGCGCTGATCGCCGTGCCCCTCAACCTCGTGTTCGGATTGGCCGCGTCGTGGTGCATCGCCAAGTTCGATTTCCGTGGCAAGAGCGCCTTGATCACGCTCATCGATCTGCCTTTTGCAGTGTCGCCGGTCATTGCCGGGTTGATCTATGTGCTGCTGTTCGGCGCGAGCGGTTGGTTCGGACCCTGGCTCGCGGCGCATGACGTGCAAGTGGTCTTCGCCGTGCCGGGCATCGTGCTCGCAACCACCTTCGTGACGTTCCCGTTCGTCGCACGCGAGCTGATTCCGGTGATGCAAGCGCAAGGGCGCGAAGACGAAGAGGCCAGCATCTCGCTCGGCGCATCGGGTTGGCGGACTTTCTGGTTCATCACGCTGCCCAATGTGCGCTGGGGCTTGCTGTATGGAGTGCTTCTCTGCAATGCGCGGGCCATGGGCGAGTTCGGCGCCGTGTCGGTCGTCTCGGGTCACATCCGCGGTCTGACCAATACCATGCCGTTGCATGTCGAGATTCTTTATAACGAGTACAACTTCGCCGCCGCATTTGCAGTAGCTTCGCTTCTTGCGCTGTTGGCCCTGGCGACGTTGGCGGCCAAGAGTCTGCTCGAGCGCCGCGAGCCCGAGCTGCGGCATGCCGCGGCGGCAGTGCATTTCGAGCGCGCCGCGTGAACGCCAGTTTGCGCAGCATGAATATCGCCCTGCGCGGCGTCACCAAGCGATTTGGCCGCTTTGCGGCCGTCGAAAATGTCGATCTCGAGATTCCAAGCGGTGAGCTCGTCGCCCTGCTGGGTCCCTCCGGCTGCGGCAAGACCACGCTTCTGCGCATCATCGCGGGCCTCGAGACTCCGGAGCAGGGCGCCGTCTATTTCGGCGAACGCGATGCGACGGCGTGGCCGGTACGCGAGCGCAAGATCGGCTTCGTGTTTCAGCAATATGCGCTGTTCAAACACATGACGGTGCGCGATAACGTGGCGTTCGGGCTCAAGGTCAAGCCCCGGCGAGAGCGGCCGAGCGCCGTGCAGGTCGAGCGAAAGGTGCAGCAGCTCCTCGATCTCGTGCAGCTGGGCGATGCAGGGCCGCGCTTTCCCGCGCAGTTGTCCGGCGGTCAGCGGCAACGCATCGCGCTTGCGCGTGCGCTCGCGGTGGACCCGCAAGTGTTGCTACTGGATGAGCCGTTCGGCGCGCTGGATACGCAAGTTCGCCACGAGCTGCGCCGCTGGCTGCGCCGCTTGCACGATGAGCTCCATTTCACGAGCGTGTTCGTCACTCATGATCAACAAGAGGCGCTCGAGGTGGCCGATCGCATCGTCGTGCTGAATCGCGGCCGCATCGAGCAGGTGGGCGCGCCGGGGCAAGTGTACGACGTGCCGGCAACCGACTTCGTGCATCGATTTCTGGGCGAGGTCAACGAACTGCCCCTGTCAGTCGTCAGCGCGAATGCGGGCCGTGCGTCTGCGGCGGACGATGCGCGCGCGCTCGTGCGGCCGCATGAGATTGAAGTGAGTCACACGGGTGGATGGCCGGCGAAGATCCTTTCGATTCGGGTCATGGGGCCCGTCGCGCGGCTCGAGCTGGAATTGCAAGGCGGGCGCGAACCCGCTGCGCCGCTCGAGGCGGAAATGAGCCGAGAACGGCTCGAGGGCGAGCGTTTTACCTCAGGCCAACAGGTAGCGCTGCAATTTCGGCGCTGGAAGGCTTACTAGCCGCCTTGCGCAGACATCATCGATGCGGCAGCGGAAAGCGCAGCCCCGCATCGTTGCTGCTCTGATACGCCGCGGTAAAAGTGGCCAGTGCCCGAGCTCCGGCCTCGAGCTCCTCTTCACTCAGCTCCAATGCATTGAAGCCGCAACGCGCCATGAAAAACACCTGGTCGCGGCGCACGTATCCCGTGGCGCGCAACTGCCGGTCGAATCCATAGCGCTCGCGCAGGAGCCGTGCTTGCGTATAGCCGCGCCCTTCGCCGGGCCCCGGGAAATTGCATGCGACGAGCGACAGCGTCGGCAGGAAAGGCGCGAGATCCTCGACGGCATGAGCGGGCGCCAGCACCACGCCGAGCGCCTCCGCGGCAGGCCATCCGTCGGGACCGGCGCGAAAAACATCGAAGGGCACGATCACACGGCCGCGTGCGGCCGCAGCGGGCGCCTCGCTCTCGGCGTAGTGCCAGGCGTCCTCGATTACGAGTCCATCAAGCAGCAAGCGGCGAGGCATACACTCGTTCTTTGAACGGCTTTACGCCGATTCGCCGCACCACGTCGATGAAGCGTTCGTCTTCGTGGCGGTTCTCGACGTAGACCGCGAGCAGACGCGCGATGGTCTCGGCCACCTCGGGCTTGGCTACGGACGGACCGATCACCGAGCCCAGCGATGCGTGCTCGGAAGCCGAGCCGCCGATGGTGATTTGATACCACTCCTCGCCGCCCTTATCGACTCCGAGAATTCCAATCTGCCCGACGTGGTGATGTCCGCAGGCATTCATGCAGCCCGACATCTTGACGTCGATTTCTCCCAGGTCGTACAGATAATCGTAATCGTCGAAGCGGTCGTTGATTTGCTTGGCCACTTCGATCGAGCCCGCGTTGGCCAGACTGCAAAAGTCCAGGCCGGGACAGCAGATCATGTCGGTGAGTGTGCCGATGTTGGGTGTCGCGAGCTTCGCGCCGGCGAGCGCTCGCCACAACTCGGGCAGGCGGCGCTGCTCAACGTCGGCCAGCACGAGATTTTGAGTGTGCGTGACCCGCGCTTCGCCGAAACTGAATTCATCGGCGAGGTCGGCCAGCAAATCCAACTGCGCGTCGGTGGCATCGCCCGGCGCCACGTCGGGTGCCTTGAGCGAGACAACCACTGCGCGATATCCAGGCATCTTGTGCGGACGCGTGTTGTAGCGATACCAGGCCTTGAAGGGCAGGCTGGCCCCCGCCGGCTCGGGCACGCCCTCCGGCGCGAGTTCCGGCAGCGCGAGGTACGGATGGGGCGCAAAGAACCCGCGAATGCGCTCGACTGCTTCTTCGTGCAGCGCAAGACTCGGGTCGTCTTTGAGCAACTCCCACTCGGCTTCCACGCGGCGCGTGAATTCAGCCACGCCGAGCGCCTTCACCAGAATCTTGATGCGTGCTTTGTGAATGTTGTCGCGACGGCCTTCGCGATTGTAAATGCGCAGGATCGCTTCGAGATAGGACAGCAAATAACGCCTCGGCAGGAACCGGCGCACCACGGGTCCGATGATGGGCGTGCGTCCGAGCCCACCGCCCGCCAATACCTCGAAGCCCAACTCGCCGCTGCTATCCCGTACCACGTGCAAGCCGATGTCATGCACCTGCGAGGCGGCGCGATCCTCGGGTGTGGCCGTCACCGCAATCTTGAATTTGCGCGGCAAATAGGTGAACTCGGGATGAAAGCTCGACCACTGGCGGATGACTTCGCACCAGATGCGAGGGTCATCGAGCTCGTTCGCAGCCACTCCCGCCAGATGATCCGAGGTGACGTTTCGAATGCAATTGCCGCTGGTTTGAATGGCATGCATCTCCACCGTCGCGAGCTCCGCGAGGATATCGGGCACCTCTTCGAGCCGTGGCCAGTTGTACTGGATGTTCTGCCGCGTCGTGAAGTGGCCATAGCCGCGGTCGTAACGCCGTGCAATGTGCGCAAGCTTGCGCAGTTGCGCAGAAGACAACAGCCCATAGGGAATGGCGACGCGCAACATCGGCGCATGCCGCTGGATATACAGACCGTTGCGCAAGCGCAGCCCGCGAAACTCGTCTTCGCTCAATTCGCCTTCGAGAAAGCGCCGCGTCTGATCGCGGAATTGCGCCACTCGCTCATCGACGAGAGTTTGATCGAGGAGGTCGTATCGGTACATCGGAGGAAAGCGTAAGACCTGTCTGTGAACGGCCTCCTATGGTAACTCGTCACGAACGCGCTGAGTGCGGCAGACGCGTTTCACATCGAGCGCAGCCGCTGCGCGAAGTGCGGCTTCGCGAGCAAGGCTCACCGTCAATTCGTGATTCGTTCGGCATTCGCCGCGCGCCGGCTTTGGGCATTATTTGCAGCGTCAACTTGGAGCGCCCGTTGAGCACCGTGCTCGCAGAAATCATCGTCGATCCCGGCACTTACCGTGTGTCGCCCGAGCCTGTCATATTGCTTGCCAATCTGGCAGGCGCTCTTGCGCTGTGTTTGCATGACGAGGCTCGCGGCGTAGGCGGTTTGCTGCACTTGAACTTTACCAATGGAGACGGCCGGCCGAGCGATGTCACCGACAATACGTTGAGCTCAGTGCTCGTATTGCTGGACCGATTCAAGCGCGCCGTCATGGGCGATCAATCGCACGAGGATGAAGTGCAAGCGCGGGTGATCGCGCACGCCCTGCCGCCCGCGGCAGGCGCCGACCCGGAGCCTGCCTCCATGGTCGACCTCATTCAAGCCGATTTTGCGGATGGTAAAGTGCATTGTGGCTCGCAGTTGGTCCGGCGTCAGGAAGGCATTTGCGTCTGCTTCGAGCCTTTTCAGGGCCGCGTCTGGATCAGCGGCCCGAACGATCAGCGCCGCAACCCGAGCGCGCAGCGCAAGCTTCAAGCGGCGTCGCCGCGCTAGATTCTGCACGGAATCATCCGTGCTCGTGTGGGCCGCGGCACTGTCCTTCGCGGCGCCCGTCCCGGCCGCAGCGCGCCTGCGCATCGCGACGTGGAATCTCGAATGGCTCATGACTCCGCAAACGCACGCTCGGCTACGCGGCACTTGCACCCGCATCGACGAGGCGCCGCGGCGCGGCACACGCAGTATTCCTTGCGACGTCGCAGCGCAGCCGGCGCGCACTGCGGCGGATTTCGAGCGCCTGCGCTACTACGCTCGAATACTGGACGCCGACGTCGTCTCGCTGCAGGAAACGGACGGGTCCGAGGCGGCGCGGCTGGTTTTCACCGATTACGATTTTTGCTTTACGCGGCGCGTCGGCGTGCAGAACAACGGGTTCGCGATACGCAGGAATCGTGGGATTCGCTTTGCCTGCGGACCGGACTGGCCTGCCCTGGCGATGGGACACAGCCAGTTGCGCTGGGGCGCAGAGCTCCGGCTATATCCAGAGCGTGGTCCGGAGCTGCGCGTCTTGAGCGTGCATCTGAAATCGGGTTGCGCCGCGCAAGCGATCGATGACGGCGCGGAATCCTGCGCCTTGCTGAGGGCGCAGATCGAACCGCTGTCTCGCTGGATCGAGACGCAACGACGCGCGCACGTCGCGTTCATGCTCGCGGGCGATTTCAATCGGCGTGGGCCCATGGTAAGCCGCGCGGCGCCATCGTGGTGGGACGAACTCGTGCAGCAAACGCACGAAACGCTCGTCGATGCCGGCGCCGGCCAGCGTTATCGTAAATGTCACTTTTCCGAGCCGCATCGCGGCGCCATCGACCATCTGATCGCCGATGCGCAGGCGGCGGCGCACTGGCGCCCGGACTCATTTCGCCAAGTCTGGTTTTCCGAAACCGACGCGGCGCGGTTCCGTCTGTCCGATCATTGCGCGATCTCGATCGATTACGAGTGACGTGAGAACGTGTGAGATCAGGCGCGGCACAAATAAAAAGGCCAGGGCTTGCGCCCCGGCCTTTTCGATTCCCCATGCCATTCGCTGCTGCCGTCAGGCGGCTTTAAAGCGTCTTTGGTCTGCCCTACTTCCCTCGACCCGAAAAACTCGTGTTGCCGCTATGCGAAGCGAAAAGTACGCTGATGTTCTTATCTCGTCAATAGTGTTGTACAAATGATACAGAACCCTTCTGACGTGTCCGGGATTCGCGCGCGCCGCGCATACTTCGATTGCCGGTTCGGCCAGCTTCATGTGCGCACAGCGTTTCCGGGGACCGGCGGGTTCGATGAAAAGCCGGTCGTGCTTTGCATTCACTCGACCGAATCAACCAGTCGAGTCTTTACATTGCTGATGCGCGAACTGGCCGGCCGCCGCTCCATGTATGCTCCCGATCTGCCCGGCTATGGCGAATCTGACGCCTCATTCGAAGCGTCCGCCATTCGCGGAGCGCCCTCCAACTTAGCGGTTGGTCCGCTCAACCCCGAGCTTGCGCTGCAGGCGCTGCAAGATTTTGCGCGTGAGTTGCGGTTACGATCCTTCGATGTCGTCGGTCTCGACCTGGGTGCGCAAATCGCTCTGAGTTGGTTTCAAGTGCCGAATAATCCGCTTCGCAGGCTCCTCGTATTGAGCACCTCGCAGGAATTTCGCTTGCCGCAGCTTGCCATCCCGGCCGCGGTGATTTCGACCTCGCGCGCGGCCTTGGAAGATGAGTCGCGAGTTGCGCAACTGCGCGAGCCTGCGCTGCGTTTTCTGGACCATTGAGACTCAATAAATTCCTCGCCGAAAGCGGCGCCTGCTCGAGGCGGGAGGCCGACCGTCTCATCGAGCAGGGCCGCGTGTGCGTCAATGGCCGGATTGCGCAGCTCGGCACGCAAGTCGAACAGAACGATGCGGTCACCCTCGATCAGCACGTGGTGGAGCGGCGCCGTCGGGCCATTTACCTGGCGCTGAACAAGCCCGTCGGAATCGAGTGCACGACCGATCCCCGGGTGCCGGGCAATATCGTCGACTTCGTGGATCATCCGCAGCGGGTGTTTCCCGTCGGCCGCTTGGACAAGGATTCTCAAGGGCTCATTCTATTGACCAACGACGGCGACATCGTCAACCACATCCTGCGCGCCGAGAACCGACACGAAAAGGAATATCTGGTGGAGCTCGATCGCCCGATCTCACAACGGTCGATCGACGTCATGGCCGCCGGCGTGCACATACTCGGCGTCCTGACTCAACCTTGCGTCATTCGCCGCGTGAACCGAACCACGCTGCGCTTCGTGCTGACGCAAGGCTTGAATCGCCAAATTCGCCGCATGTGCGCAAGCGTCGGATTTCAGGTGCGAAGCCTCACTCGAATTCGCATCATGGACATTCATCTCGGACATTTGCGCGCCGGCAAGTGGCGACTTCTCACTCCGGCCGAGATCAAAGGCATTCAGGGCGGCGAAGTCCAGCGCTCGCGCAGCTCGGCCGCGGTCTCGCCCTCGCTCCAGCGTCGCGCGGCAGAAATTCGCCACGACGGATCTGCGCAGCGCGTCGTCAAGCGTCGGAAGAAGTCCGCATCCGCGGAAGCCCAATAACTCTCGCGATAGATCACGTGCCCGTGCTCTTCGATGAGGAAAGTGCGCCGGTATCCCAACAGGAAAAGATTGGCCTTGAATGACAGCTTCGGCTGATCGACATCGATGGTCAGGGTGCGGGCGCCGATTTGCAGGAGCAGGCGTCCGCCCGATCCATACACGCACACCGCGGGCAGCAATGGCCGGATGAATGCGATGCCTTGAACCTTGGCAGGCGAATCTTCATGCACGCTCCACGTGCCGGTGACCAAGTTCCACCGCACCGCCATCCGGCGCCTGCGGAAATCCAGGACGGTGATGATATCGCTGTGATGAATCATGCGCTGTGCGCATGGCGCACCACTCGACTGGGAAGCTCCAAGCTACCTTTGGGGCGTGAACGTATCGCGCACGAGCGATGCGCTGAGAAGTTGCGGCAGCACCTGCGAGCCGCGCGCGCCCGCTGCATTGTAGGCCACGTAGAGCGGCACGCCTGCACGGCCGAACTCGGCCAATGCGTTGGTGATCGCCGGGTCGCGGTTGGTCCAATCCCCTTTGATGAGAGTGACCCCGGCGCGCTCGAATACTTGCTTGACTTGCGGGTCCGCGAACGCATTCCGCTCATTGATCAGGCACGTCAGGCACCAAGACGCCGTGAAATTGACCAATACGGGCTTGCCGGCTGCGACCAGCGTGGCGAGCCGCGCAGGATCATAGTTTTGCCACTCGGAGTCGGCGCGTGACGGCGATGACACCGCGCCGCCCATGCGGGCCGGCAGAGCGAGCGCCAGCACCGCACAAACGAGCGCCGCACCGAGCGCAACCGCGCGCAGGACACCGCGAGACGAATGCGCGCGCTGCCATAACCATGCAACCAGCGCGATCAGCACCAGCCCTGCGAACACGGCGCCCAACCCTTCGGGCGAAGTCTGCTGGGCGAGCACCCAGACGAGCCACGCCGCTGAGGCATACATGGGAAAAGCAAACAATTGCTTGAGCGTCTCCATCCAGGCGCCGGGTTTGGGCAGCATGCGGCGCAACACAGGCGCAAAAGACAGCGCCAGGAACGGCAGGGAAAGACCGGCGCCGAGCGCTACGAAAATCGATAGCGCCGCTAGCGGAGGCTGCGTCAGCGCGGCGCCGACGGCGGCTGCCATGAAAGGCGCGGTGCACGGCGTCGCGACGAGCGTCGTGAGAACTCCGGTAAAGAACGAGGCTCGCAAGCCTTCGCCACGCGCGAGCGAATCGCCGACGCCAGCCAGCGAAGAGCCGAGCTCGAATACGCCCGATAAATTGAGGCCGACGGCAAACAGCAAGTAAGCCATCATCGTAACGAACCACGGCGATTGCAATTGAAAGCCCCAGCCGAGCTGTTGGCCTCCGGAGCGCAAGGCAAGGAGCACGCCGGCCAATGTCAGCATCGAGGCGATGACTCCGGCGGCGAACACGATGCCCTTTGCGCGCACCGCGGCAGGGCTTTTCTTCGCCTGCTCCACCAAGCTCATGGCCTTGATCGAAAGCACGGGAAACACGCAGGGCATGAGATTCAAAATCAGCCCGCCCGCCAACGCGAGCAACAACAAACTGGCCATCGAGGCACGTGCGGCCGCCTGGCCAGCCGGCTCGGCGGGCTTGGGTATATCCACCGTGGCTCGAGCGGTCGACTCGAGAGCTGATTTCACTTCCGATGCAGGCGCGAAGCGCGCACCGGCCGCGGCGACACCTGCGAGCGAAGCGGAGACATCGAAGGCGGTCGGCCGCGGCGCACCGGCCTTGTGAATCACGAGCACTCCAGCCAGCGTGACTCGCGGCGGCTGGTAGCCCGATCTGATCAATAGCTCGAACGATTGACCGCTGCGACGCAGGGTCTGCGGCGCAGCGTATTCAATTTGCCCTTCGCCGCTGCCAAAAAACTCCAGCTGCTCGACGTGCTGCAGCGCATCTCCCCAGGCATCTCCGAAGATCAGCGCGATGGAATTTCCACGGCTTTGTGCGCTCAACGGCCCCAATGCCTGCTCAGGCAAAGCGGCGCGTGCCGCGGCGAACAGCGGCGCCACGCTCGGATCGACCGATGCATCGCCCACGGGCAACTTCAACTCGAGGCGTGCACTTTCCGGGATGCACAGATCGGCGCACACCAGCCAATCGGCGTTCGCCACCAACGTGATCTCGCGGCCCTCGAGCTTGGCGGGCACGGCGATGTCGATCAGATGGAGCGCTTGTTTGTCGTATCCATAATTGACGAGCGGCGGAATGTCGAAGCGGTGCGGCGTGGTCCATTGGATGGGCTCTGCGGTGAAGCCTTGCGGAAGCTGCCATGCGATCTGCGTCGCGCGTCCCGAATCGCCGGGATTTTTCCAATAGGTGTGCCAACCGTCCCGGATATCGAGCTGCAGCGCCATGTGCAGAACTTGTCCGGGCTTCACACCGCGGCTCTCGCTCAACAAACGCGCGCCGACGTTTTGCGTGCGCACGTAGTCGCTCGCCGCGGCGGCGGCCATGTCGCCACAGAGCAACGCGGCAAAAAGCAAAACGATGCGCATCGCCTGCATTTTACGCACCTCGCGCTGCGGCGGCACCTTGCCGTCCATGCTCTGTGGCGCGCATCACAGGCTAGAGCGGCCATGTGCGTTTGCCGTACGAACCTGCTTCGGGGCGTGCGCTCGTTGCTGCAAGTACTCGCTGCGCTACAAGTTCACGCGGGCGATCGTCTTGCATTTGCGCCAGGTGCTCGCGGCATGCGCTAATGTATCTGCTCCATGCAAGATGACCATGTCTCCGCGAATCCGGCGTATCGAATTGTCTTGAGGCCGTGACCAGCGCGGCGACGCCCATGCCTCGGCGCGCTGCGCCCGCGAACGCATTGCGTTATCGCGATTTCCGGCTGTTCATCGCCGGCAAGCTATGCGCAACCCTGGCCGACCAAATGATCATCGTGGCCGTGGGATGGCAGGTCTATCAAATGACCGGGCGGCTGCTCGATCTCGGCTTGATCGGGTTGTCGCAGTTCTTGCCCTTCGTTGCGCTTGCGCTCTTCGCGGGACACGCGGCCGATCAGTTCGACCGGCGCAAGATCATCATTTTTTGCGGCATGGCTCAGGGTCTGGGCGCGGCCGCTCTCATCGTCGCGCTGTCGATGGGCGTCGATTCCGTCGTGCCGATCTTCGCAGCGCTGGGCTTTCTCGGAGTATCGCGCGCATTCCAGACGCCCGCCAATCAAGCGCTGTTGCCGAATCTCGTGCCATCCGCCGCTTTCGATAGCGCGGTCGCGGTGAATTCCTCTTCCTGGCAAATCGGCGCCGTGGCCGGCCCGAGCTTGGGAGGGCTCGTCTATGCGCTCGCAGAACACGGAGTGGGCCACGGGCGAGGCGCGGTGGTGGTTTATTCTGCGGCGGTGATCCTGCTGATCGCCTCGACAGCGCTTGTCGCGCTGATTCGCACGCGTTTCACCAAGCCCGAACGCACATCGTTTGCGGCGGCCGGTCTTCTCGAGGGCATCCGCTTCGTCTTCCATCGGAAGCCCGTGCTGGGCGCCATCTCGCTGGATCTATTCGCGGTCTTGTTTGGCGGCGCCACGGCATTGCTACCCGCATTCACGCGCGATGTGCTGCATGCCGGGCCCAGTGTCTTTGGATTGCTTCGCGCCGCGCCCGCCGTGGGCGCCGCGATCACTGCTCTGGTGCTCGTGTTCCTGCCCATCCGCCGGCACGTGGGTCCTTGGATGTTCGGCGGCGTTGCGGTCTTCGGAATGGCGACGCTCATCTATGCGTTGTCTCGCAATGCATGGCTCGCCGGCGCCGCACTCGTCGTGCTCGGAGCGGGTGACATGTTGAGCGTTTTCATCCGTCACATTTTGGTGCAGCTCGAAACGCCCGATGCCATTCGCGGCCGGGTCAGCGCCGTGAATTCGGTTTTCATCGGAGCATCGAACGAGCTGGGCGAGTTCGAATCCGGCTTGACCGCCGCCTGGCTCGGCCTCGTGCCGGCGCTGGTGGTCGGTGGCATTCTCACCTTGGCGGTGACGGTGCTTTGGGCGAAAGTGTGGTTCCCTATGTTGTGGAAAATGGATTCTTTCGACCAATATCGCTCTTCTTGAGAGCCCATTGATGTCGCACCATCATCATCACGGCCGCCAGCCGCACGGACATTCGCACGGCACGCCGAGCGCCGACTCGCATGACGGCCGCAGTGTCGCCGCCGCCATTTTCCTGAACATTGCGTTCGTCGGTGTCGAGGCCAGCTACGGCTGGCACTCGGGCTCCATGGCGTTGATCGCCGATGCGGGGCACAACTTGTCCGATGTATTGGCGCTCCTTGCCGCTTGGGGCGCACTCATGCTGGCTCGACGGCCGTCCGGTGCGCGATTTACCTACGGGCTGGGGCGAGCCTCGGTTTTGGCGGCATTGGCAAACTCCGTGCTGCTCCTGGCTGCGTGCGGTGCGATCGCTTGGGAATCGCTGGGCCGGCTGCGCTCGGCGCCTGAAGTCCCGGGGGGCGTCGTCATGAGCGTCGCGGCCGCGGGCATTCTCGTCAATGGCCTATCGGCGCTGATGCTTTATCGCCATCGCACGCACGATCTCAACATGCGAGCGGCGTTCCTGCACATGCTCGCAGACCTGGCGGTATCCGTGGGGGTGCTGGCTGCGGGCGCCCTGATCGTGCTCACGGGCGCTGAGTGGATCGATCCGGCAGTGAGTCTGCTCGTGGTCGGCGTGGTTTTGCTGGGCAGCTGGTCGCTCCTGCGCGATTCGCTCCATTTGTCGCTGGACGGCGTGCCGGGGGGCATCGATTCCGCCGCCATCAAGCAATTTCTTTCGAAGCAGCAAGGAGTTGCGGATGTGCATGATCTGCACATCTGGGCCCTGAGCACGACCTCGGTGGCGCTCACGGCGCATCTGGTGGTGCCGGCGGGTGATCCGCGCGGCGCTTTGCTGCGAACGCTGCGTGGCTCGTTGCAGCGCGATTTTCGCATCGACCATGCCACGCTGCAGATCGAGAGCGGCGACTGCGAGCTTGCCTGCGAGATGCGCACGGCCTGACACCACCGCGTTTCACGGCGAGCGTCTCGCGGCTTGAGTCTCGCGGCGCACGGCCGGCTTTTCAAGTTTTATCCAGCGGAAATGATTTTGCCGCGCCGCGAGGGAACTCGCGCCGGTGCCGTATACTCGAAAAATCCTGCTAGGGGATCGCAACGCGCTTGGCGTAACCTGGGCAGAAATTCCCTAGGAGAGACCCAATGGCGAAGATGAAGGTCGTTATTTTGGGGGCATCGCTCGGCGTCATGGTGACGGCTGGAGGATGCATGCGAGCGCGTACCCAAGAGGTACGCGAAATGCCGACTTCGGTGAGCCGAACCGAAGGCATCGTCGTGCTGGCGAAGGCGCAAACCGACGGCCCGGGCACCGAGGCCAAATTTCTGGATTGCATCGGCGATAACCTGAAGGCAGGCGCGAATGGTTTCAAAGTGCATGACAACGAGGCGTTCGTCGATGCCATGTTTCCGTGGTTCGAGCCCAGCACCGAGCCGCTTCGCGCCGAGGGCGTAGCGGACTTGCTGGCCCGCAAAGACGTTGCGCAAAGTCTTGAGCGCACAGGAGTGCGCTACATCGTTTGGCTCAATGGCGTAACCAAGAAAACCGATAGCGGCGGCAGTATCGCTTGCGGAGCTGCGCCCGGGGCGGCCGGTTGCATTGGCTTCGGTTGGTGGGAAAAGGAGTCGGATTATCAAGCGACGGTGTGGGATTTGAAGCAGTCGCGTTCTGCGGGCTCGGTGAGTACCGATGTCACCGGTACATCGGCGCTCGTGGGCGCCATCGTTCCTCTGCCTTTCATCGCGCGTGTGCAAGGCACCGCGTGCGATCGGCTGTCCGCTCAATTGAAGACTTTCTTGCATGGTGAGCCTGCGGCACGCGCGGTGGCGCGCCGCAACTAGTCTCGTGGCAGTTTTCCGGTTTCCATTGTTCGCCATGGGCGCGGGCCTCGTGCTCGCAGGCTGCGCGAGCACGAGCGGTGGGTCGGGCAGCTCGGCGCCATCGATTCCAAGCCCGAGCATGCCCAGTGGCTCGAGCTCGCCGAGCACGGGTTCGACTTCTTCGGGCGGCCCGAGCATGCCCAGCTCAAGCTCGCCGTCATCGGGCAGCGCGAATGCACCGAGCGCGGGGCCGCCCTCATCGCGGGGGCCCAGCGCGCCGAGCACGGGTTCGGCAGGATCTCCAGCAAGCGCCGGCAGTCCGGGCGGTGCAGGCGCTGCCGCCGGCCAAGACAATTCTTCCGGTGCTGTTTCCGCAGGCGACATCCATGCATCCGCCGGCGGCGCGGGCCCCAGCGTCGCGCCGCCGCGCACTCCGGAGGAGCGTCAAGCCGAGGCCGATCGCCGCCTCGATGCATCGCTCGGCACCTTTGATGGTGATCTGCGACGCGAGCAGGCGCGCATTGCGCGCGAGCGCGAGGACCGGGCGGGGCGGGGCGCTACCGTGGGCAACGGTAGCAGCGGCGAAGGCAGCTCCGGCGGCGCCGGATCCAAACGTGATGGAAGCGGCCGTGGCGATCGCAACGGCCGCGGCGACGGAGATGTTCGTTCCGACTCGGAGGGCCGTTCTGGGCGGCGCGGCGGAGATATTCGCTCGGACCGAAGCTCCTCCGGCTCTGGCGTGGGCAAGGGGCCCAGCACGGCGCCGGCCGAGGCGGGCAGCGGCGAGAATGATGACTTGGTGGCACGGCAGCTGCGCGAAGCCGCGGAGAAAGAAACCGATCCGGAGCTGCGCGACAAGCTCTGGAAGGAATATCTCGACTACAAGAAAAGCGTGAAGCGTTGATTCCGCGTTTCGCCAAGCTCATTTGCGCTGCTCCGCTGGCCGCAATGCTGGTCGCGAGCTGCGTCGTGCAGGATACGAAGCCGCAGCCTAAATTGACGGCTACGGCCGCGACCGCTCAGATCCCCGACTCCCAACTCCTCGACGTGGGCATACGGCCGTTCGGCGCCGGCATTCCCAAGGAAATCGAAAACGATGCAGCGGCGCTCGAAAAAAAGCGGCTCTATCCGGAAGTCCGCAAGACCGAAGCGCGAATATTTGCAAACCAGCTGCGCGATACATTGACGGGGTCGGGTCAGTGGGGCGCGGTTCGGGTCGTTCCGGATGCGTTGCAATTCATCGATGTGATCGTGACGGGCGCCATCGTTGAGTCGGACGGCGCTCACTTGAAACTCGATATCACCGTGCGGGATTCCACCGGCCGCACGTGGCTATCCAAGCGGTATGCAGGCGATGCGGATTCGGCGTCTTATCGGGACGCCGCGGCGACGAAGGAGCGCGATCCGTTTGCCAACCTCTATGTAGCGATCGCCAATGATCTCGTCGCGGCGCGGGACAAGCTCAAGGTCGCCGATCGCATCGCCATCCGTCGAACCACTGAGCTCAAGTTCGCGCGCGACCTGGCGCCCGATGCGTTTGCAGGCTATCTGCAAGATGGCAAGAACGGCGCGACCCGCGTGCAGCGGTTGCCTGCCGAAAACGATGCCATGCTGATGCGCGTTCGAAAGGTTCGCGAGCGGGATGCCGCGCTCATCGACACCGTGAGCGAACAATATGCGAGCTTTTCCGATCAAGTGGCCGATTCGTATGATGGCTGGCGGCGCGACAGCTACACCGAGGTTCTTGCCGAGGACAAGCTGAAGAGCCAAGCCCGAACTCGCACCATCTTGGGTGCGGCAGCGGTGCTCGGCGCCATTTTCGTGCCGCATAACTGTGGGTCCTATGGATGCGAGCGGGTCGAAAGCGCGGCGCGTGCCGCAGGTGCCATTGGCGGAGTCTATGCAGTGCTCTCGGGATTGAAGAAAAACGCCGAGGCGAAAAATCACACGGCAACGCTCAAGGAGCTTGCTGCTTCTCTGGATGCCGACGTCAAGCCGCAAGTGGTCGATGTGGAAGGGCGCTCCCTCAAATTGACTGGAAGCGCCGAGCAGCAATACGTCGAGTGGCGGCGCACCTTGCATGATATTTACCGCGGCGAAAGCGAGGGCGCAGCGGATCTCGACGCTGCGGCATCATCTCATTCGGTGACGCCGGCCCCGGTGGTTGCGCCTAGCGCCGCAGCATCACTGGATTCGAACGCCGCGGCTTCGGCGGCAGCGGCGCCGGCTGCTACGAATCCATGATCGCGCTCGAGCCGGGCCAACAATGGCTGCCGCAATTTCGTCTCATCAAAGAGATCGCGGTCGGTAAGGATCAGCGGCCGCGGGTGTGGCTCGCGGCGAAGCAAGATTCCGGCCTGCATGTGGTGCTCAAGTTTTTGCGTCCCGGCCCGCCATCGCCGCTTCTGGTGCGTCGGCTCGCCGATTGGCGCGCCACCCGGATTCCCGGGTTCATGCCGTTGCTCGGCGTGCACACGGCCGGAGATCAAATGGCGCTGGAGCTGCCGTTCGTGCCGGACGAAAACTCGGCGCTGCGCGGCGCGCCTTATCCCAGCTGGTCGGTCTGGCTCGAGCATGTGGTTGGCGTCATTGCGAACTTGCATCGTGATGGATTCATTCACGGCGATGTGAAGTTGAGCAACATTCGCCGCGACGCCAGCGGCCGGCCGGTGTTGGCAGACCCCTGGATGCCGGGCGATGGCAAGTCACCGTTCACGGCAAGTCCCGAGCGCCTGCAAGGCGCGGGAATTTCGGCACAGGACGACTTATATGCCGTCGGCGCGCTGATCCACGAGCTTGCGACCGGCTATCCTCCGCGCTACCCCGGCGCCGAGGAGATCGCGGCCAAGACGCAGGGCCGCCTGCCCGTCGAGGTGAGCGCGGCGATGAATGCGATGTTGTCCAGTGCCGCGGAAAAGCGGCCATCGTTGGAGCGGTTGCTCGTTCTGCTCGAGCCGCTCAACGAAACTGACCGGCAACCTGCGGATAACGACTCAGGGCCAATCACCACGCCGCGTCCCGCGCCACCCAAGAGCCCGCCGAGTCCCTTGGCGCAAAACGCCAGGCGGCGAGCGACCACCGCGGCAGGCAATGCAGCACTGGCCAGTCTGCCCACGCAAGCACCTGCGAACTCGCCAAGGCAAGTGCGCGCAAGCTCGCTGGCAAACGCGAGCTCGCCGACGCGAACTCCCGCATCGTCGCGCGAGGTACCGTTGGAGATCGTGCGCTCGCCCGCGGCGCCCGCCGTACCGAGGGTCCCCGTGCCGGCCACGGCGCACGCTTCAGCGTCTACTTCTACGCTGGCGCCAGCTCCTGTGCCCGCGCCGCCGCCGCGCGCGGAGCTGCGAACTTCCGCTCCGCAGGTTGAGTTTCTGCCGCTGGTCGCCGGCTCACCCAGTTGGGAGAGGCCATCGGAGCGCGAGCGCGCGGACCACCCGCTCAGCAGAGTCTCTCCGTTTCCGTCGCGCACGAGAATTTGGTTTTGGCCGGCCGTGGTCATTTTGCTTATCGCGGCAGTTGCGGCCTTCGTCTGGCTGCCGCAGCAAGTGAAAGACGATGCGATGACGCAGGTATCGCAGCTCGTGGAGCGCAGCGGCCTCAAGCCCGCGCCCAGTCCGCCGGGCGCGGCATCGCAACCGCCCGATCTGCGTGCGATGGGCGAGAAAAAACTCGCCGCCGAGCAGGCGCGCGATCGCGCATCGCGCTTGCAATCGGATCTGATCAACGGCGGCGCCACCGCCCGGCCCATGGTGTCCTATCTCAGTGGCGCCGATGCGTTCAGGGGGGCGAGCGAAGCATTCGAGCAGCGCGATTTCGACAAGGCGGCACGCGGCTTCAATGACGCAGAGCGCGCATTCGATGTGGCGCGCACCGCGCTTCCGGGATTGCATCGTGCGGCGGTCGCGGCCGGCGATGCCGCGCTTGCGCAGTGCCAGCGCGATCAAGCCATCGATCAGTACAAATACGCTCTTGCGCTGCAGCCGGGCGATCAGGCCGCGCAGCAAGGCATCTTGCGCGCGCGCGTGTGCGATGCAGTCATCGCCCGTGTGAACGAGGGATCGACCGCCGAGCAAGCAGGCGAGCGTGATGCCGCGCAGCGCAGCTATCAGGCGGCTCTGCAGCTCGATCCGAATTCTCCCGCGGCCCAGCAGGCCGCCAATGCGCTCAATGCGCGCGACAGCGACGAGCGCTTCGGCAAACAGATCGCGCTGGCGCTGCAAAGCCTGCGAGAGCGCAAGTACGGCGCGGCCGCCGCGGCCATTGCCGATGCCGACCGGTTGCGGCCGGGCAGCGCCGAGGTGCAACGCTTGAGCGCGCAGTTGGATGAGGTGCGCGGGACCGAGCGCTTGCAGTCTTTGGCGCAGGAAGCTTCCGCAAGTGAGCGCGGCGAGCGATGGGGCGATGCGCTGGCCGCTTACCGATCCATGCTGAGCATCGACCCGACGTTGGTCACAGCTCAAGAAGGCGCAGCGCGTGCGGACAGCCGTGTGCAGCTCGATGCGGAAATTGCCGGCTACATTGCTTCTCCGCAACGGCTGTCGGCAGCGGAGGTGCGAGCCGCCGCTGCTTCTGCGCTGGCGCGCGGGCGCGATCTTCCGGCCCGCGGGCCGCATCTCGATTCGGAGCTGTCGCAGCTGGCGCAGTTGCTATCTCAATTCGACTCGCCCGCGCAGGTTGCATTGCAGTCCGACGGACTGACCGATGTGACCATCTTGCGCATCGGCCGGATCGGAACGTTCAATGATCGAGTGGTCAATCTGAAACCCGGCAAATATGTCGTCGTAGGCTCGCGTCTGGGATTTCGCGATGTGCGGCGTGACCTCATCGTCGCACCGAACTCGCCTGCGCCGCATCTTCAGATTCGCTGCGAGGAAACCATCTGAACCGGGCGCACGCCGGCTCCAGGCCGGCGGCATGAATCCACTGCTGCAGATTTTCGAGCCGCTGGGTCCGCGCAGCTTCGACGCCTCGTCTTTGCCGCTCTACATCGGCGGGCCCGGCATGAGCCTGGTGATTCCCGGTGTGGAAGCCTCCGCCGCCGCAGCGTTGATCGGGCTACACGAGAATCGGCTCTACTTGCAGGCTTTACCCGACCACGTGGTGCGCCTGCACGGGCGCATCCTCGACTCATCGGTCTGGCTTGCGCCGGGCGCGCGTTTTGAATTCGATCAGGCGGCGCTTTTGGTGCATGGCGGCGAGCCCATGCAACTGACGCTGATGCACGATGCCGACAATCGGACCGCGCCGCCCGAGCTGAGCTTGGAGCCGGGCGACATCGGCGCCGGCAGCGGCGATCCCCTCACGCTGGCTCCGCTCGCTTACACGCCGGCGAGACTTGCGCAGCCGCCGCCCGCGAGGCAACGCACGCGCCGCGCCGCGCTCGCGATGCTCCTCATCGGACTTGCGGCCGTCGCAGTGACCGCATTCATCCTCGGCTCGCGCGCGGTGGGTGTCGAGGTCCGCACGGTGCCGGCCGGCGCGGCGATTCAAATAGAAGATGCTTTGCTGGCGCCGAAAATCGCCGGGCGCTATTGGATGCTGCCGGGCGAGCACGGCTTTCGCGCAAGTTTGCCGGGCTATCTTCCCGCATCGGCGCGAGTCGACATCGCGCAATCGCCTGCGACCGTACGCTTGGTGCTGATCCCATTGCCGAACCGCGTGCGGGTCGTGGGCTTGCCGCGGGGTGCTCAGGTATTGTGGGACGATCAACCCGCATCGGCGCAAGCGACGATGTTGTCTGCCGGAGGCCATCGCCTGCGCATCTCCGCTCCGCGTTACGAGCCGTACGCAGGCCGTGCGCAAATCACGGGCGGGGGACGGTTGCAGAACGTCGCCGTTTCCTTGGTGCCGCGCTTCGCGCGCGTGCAGTTCATCTCCGACCCGCCTGGGGCGGGAGTGCATGTCGACGGCGCCGCGGCGGCCGCTGCCGCCACGCCCGCAACGCTCGAGCTCGACGCGGGATTGCATCAAGTCACGCTCGAATCGAGGCAGGCCAAGACGTGGCGAGGCAGCGTGCTCGTGCGTGGCGGTGTCGATCAGGTCGTGGGGCCCGTGCGATTGAGCGCGCCGGATGCGCAGCTCGCAGTGATCTCGGTGCCGCCGGGCGCCGATGTCTCGATCGGCAGCATTTATCGTGGACACACGCCGCTCCACCTTGCGCTGCCGCCCGGGCTCGAATACGAAGTCTCGCTACAGCGCGCCGGGTTCGGCGCCGAGCTGCGCCGCGTGGATTTGCGTTCGGCGCCGTCCGCCCGCATCGAGGTCAAGCTCACACCGGTGCTCGGCGAGGTCTCGGTGAGCGGCGATCCGGCCGATGCACGCGTGTGGCTGGAGGGCGCTGATCTCGGCGCCGCAGGCCAGATTTTTCGGCTGCCCGCCGCGCCTCAGGCGTTGGAGATTCGCAAGGCCGGATTCGACACCTACCGCACCACCGTCACTCCGAAAGCGGGCTTCTCACAAGCCATCACTTATCGCCTCTCCGTCGCCGGCGCAAAGCCTGTGGTGACCGCATCCGTCATTTCGAGCGCCAAGATTGGCCTGCAAATGAAACTCATGCCGACGGGAGAGTTCGAAATGGGAAGCAACCGGCGCGAGCCGGCGCGGCGCTCCAACGAGGTTCAACGCCGCGTCAAACTTGCGCGAATCTTTTACTTGTCGTCCACCGAAGTGACCAATGCGCAGTTTCGGAAATTCCGCGCGGAGTTCGCTGCCGGCACTTACAAGGGCAAGACATTGGATTTGGACAATCAACCTGCCGTGAACGTATCTTGGAGCGATGCCGTGGAGTTTTGCAATTGGCTCAGCGCACAGGAGTCTCTTCCTCCGGCTTATGTCAAGGCCGACGCCGGTTGGAAACTGAGCGAGCCGGTCAACTCCAGCTACCGGCTGCCGACCGAAGCCGAGTGGGAATTTGCCGCGCGTTTCGACGGCAAGAGCGCGGTGTTGCGCTACCCGTGGGGAATGGAGCTGCCGATTGCGCCCGCGAGCGGTAATTACGCCGATGCGTCCGCCAATGCCGTGCTCGATGCAATACTGCCCAATTATTCTGATGGCTATCCAGTGTCCTCGCCGCCAGGAAAGTTTCCGGCTTCGGTCTTGGGCTTGTATGACTTGGGCGGCAATGTCGCTGAATGGGTCAATGATGGCTACACGTCGGCACCGGCGGATGAAGGCGAGGTCAGCACCGATCCGTTGGGCCCTGCACAGAGCAAATCGCACGTCGTGCGCGGGGCGAGCTTTCGCACCGCGAGCATCGCCGAGATGCGGCTTGCCTATCGCGACAGCAGCATCGACGGACGCGTCGATGTGGGTTTCAGAGTGGGCCGATATGCCCCATAGCGTGCTTCGGCTCTGCGCACGGCATCGGCTCTGCGCATGGCGTTGGCTCTGCGCATGGTGTCTCGTGTGTGGGCTGCCGTCGCCGTCTCTCCATGCGCAAGACGCGCCGGCGCAGAGGGCCGAAGCGCCGCCGGCCGCGGGCCAACCGAAAAGCAAAGGCAGCAGTGCGGCGAAGGATTCGACGGATGATGAAGACAATGCGCCGCGCAGAGCGCCGCAAAGATTCGAACCCACTGACAAAGGTAAAGCGGATGAAGATATTCCCTTTCCAGCGGACATCTGATCCGGCCCGGCAGACGCAGGCGTCGGACGCGGACGGGTTTCGCGCGCACGGGTTTCGCGCAGGCGGCGGCGAGTCCGTGCGCACCGAATCGAGCCGCGCAACCGCGCATGGGCCGTTCAGGCGGCATTACCCGAATGAATTTCTGTTCAGCGCATTCGCCTTGCTATGCATCGTCATTTTCGTGCAGGGGCTTTATGCGACGTGGATACGGCCGACCGCCAATGCCTTGCTCACCGACTCGCGCGCGGAGCAAAAGGCGGACCCTTCGTTCATTCCGCAGCGCTCGCTCTACGTCATCGTCAAAGACTATGAGCAAGAGTCTTGCCTGATCATGCTGCTGTGGGCTGTCTCGATCCTCGCGTATAAAGCCGTGCACCTGCGCCGCGAGCAACGCACTCTGGAAGTCGATCTCGTGCAAATTCCCGAAGGCGTCAAGGTGCTGCCCGCCGATACGCGGGAGTATGCGCGGCACATCGAGAGTTTCGCGCAGACGAGTCGAGGCTTTCTCTTGCCGCGCGCACTTCTGGTCGCGCTCAACCGGTTTGCGGCCACGAGAAATATTCAGGATGCCGCGAATGCTTCCCACGCCGTGTGCCAGACCGAGGCGGACCGGTTGGACTCGGAGCTTTCAATGCTGCGCTATATCGCTTGGGCCATTCCCGCGATCGGCTTCATTGGCACGGTGCGCGGTATCGGCAACGCGCTCGGCCAAGCTCAGAAAGCGGTGACCGGCGACATTTCCGGTGTGACTTCCGGACTCGGCATCACATTCAACTCCACTCTCATCGCGCTGCTCTTCAGCATCATGGTGATGTTCCTGTTGCACGCGTTTCAGCGCACGCAGGAAAGGTTCGTGTTGGATGCGGAAGGCTATCTCGATGATCGGCTGATTCGCCACATGTACGTGAGCTGAAGTCCGCACGTGGGCTCCTATGCGCTCGAGCTCAATGATGCGCAAGTGATTGCGCTCGGTGCGGAAGGTGAGCTGCTGAGCACGTCGGCGCATGCCGCGCGGGTGGAGCGCACCCTTCTATTCGGCGACGCCGCTGCGCGGCGGAATCGCCTTGCGCCTCAAGCTGCGCTCACATCGCAGTTCGCCGATCTCGAGTCGCGCTCGCTCGGCGCCATGCGGCTCATCGCCGCCGACTTGGTGTATGCGCAATTGCGCGAATGGGCCGCCATTCTCGGCGACCGTCCAGGCATCTGGCTGACGAGCGCGGCGTTTGGCGTCAATCAGCTTTCACTCTTGACCGGCATCGCGGAAGCCGCCGGGTTGCGCATTGCCGGCTTGGTCGACCGCGCAGTCGCACTCGCGAGCGAGTTGCCGTTCGAAGGCAGCGTGCACTGCATCGACGTCGAGCTCGAGCGCGCGGTCGTGACCGAGGTGCATCTGGCAGAGCATGCGTCGCTCGCGGGCCATTTCGTTCTGAACGAACTGGGCCAGCGTGCGATGCAGGATGCGTGGATGCGCGGCTTCGCGGCGCGCATGGTGCGCGAGACGCGCTTCGACCCACTGCACGCAGCTTCCTCCGAGCAGGCATTGTTCGATGCGCTGCCCGGATGGCTCGAGACTCTGACGCGCGGTGAGTCGGTGCGGCAAGCCGCGATCGCAGGTTCGGCCGGCGCGCACGTCATCGCCTTCCGTCCCGATGACGCTGCGCATGACGCGGCCGCCGCTTACGCGCGTATGAATGCGCGTCTTCATGCTCACGGGGCTGGAAAAGATCGGCACGCCTTGCTGCTGAGCGCAAGCGCGGCCCGCCTGCCCGGGCTCGTGGATGCGCTTGCGGATTTTCGTGATTCGACACTGTTCCTGGCAGCGCCCGGCCGCGCCGCACGCACCGCATTGAGCTGCACGCCACTCGAAGAGCAGCTCGCGCCACACCGGCTGCTGCGATCGATGCCGCATCGACCCGATGAGACATGGTTGCCAGCGCGCGCGCCCGTGGCGGACGTCGACGCACCGGCCCCCACACACGTCGTGTACGCGGGACGCGCCGTGCCGATCAGCGCCGAGCCCTTGCTCATCGGGACTGAGCCGCGGCTCCCGCGCTCGCTGCGAGTCGAGAAGACGCCCGGCGTTTCGCGCGAGCATTGCACGCTTTCCACGGACTTCGGTCATGCGTTCGTGCTCGATCACAGCCGCTTCGGCAGCTTCGTGAATGGCGAGCGCATCGAGCGGCGCGCACCGGTGCGGGTGGGCGATACGTTGCGGCTCGGCAATCCCGGGCTCGAGTTGTCGTTCTTACGGATGGACTAGGCGCGGTGAAGAGCCGACATGCGCGCCGGGCCGCGATCGAGCCGCGGTAAGGAATGGCTTCGAGACGCCGCCGCCGGCTGGAAGTCTTCAGCATGTCGTTTCTCGACTGCATCTGTTGCGGTTTCGGTGCGGTGGTGCTGGTCTATATGGTCATGGCGGCGCAATCGCACGAGCGGCGCACACACCGCTCGCGCGACTTGAGCGCGGAAGTGAGCAAGCTCGAAGAGCAGGTCATCGACGGCTACGAAAATCTCGCGTTGCTGCGTAATACGCTCGAGAAGACTGACGAGGAGAAGGCGCGGGCGTCGGGGCGCGCCGCGCGCGTGCTGGCCGAGATCAAGCAAATGCAAGTGGAGCTCGCCGAATACAACGGCATCAGCACCGCAAAACGCGAATCCATCGAGAAACTGCGCGCCGACGTGCGCTCGATCGATGAAGGCATGCGCCGGCTCGAAGGCGGCACGGTCAACGCCGGCCCTCCGGGCCAGAAGCTGGCTTCTTTTCGCGGCACGGGCGATCGGCTGTACTTCAACGGCTTGAAGGTGGACGGCGACCGCATCGCCATTCTGGTCGATGTTTCGGCCAGCATGCTCGATCAAACCATCGTGAACGTTCTGCGCATTCGCAACTTACCCGCCGATCAACAGCGCAATTCGCCCAAGTGGCGCCGGGCCATCGACACGGTGCGCTGGATCACCACCCAAGTGCCGCTCGATGCGAAGTTCGAAGTCATCGCATTCAATACCCGCGCGCAATTTCTGGGCGGTGACGGGAGCCCGGCATGGCAGGCCGGTAGTGACCCCAACGCACGCAATCGCGCGATCGATGCGCTGCGCGAGCTGGTGCCAAAGAGCGGCACCAGCCTCGTCAATGCCTTTGCCGCCGCTGCCAAGCTCGAACCCAAGCCTGATCGCATCATTTTGCTCACCGATGGCCTGCCTACGCAGGGCGAGAGCTCGAGCGGCAATGCCGCCGTGCGCGCCGCACAGCGCCTGTCACTGTTCGAAGCTGCGCGCAAGGCGTTGCCCGCCAAGGTTCCGGTGAGCACCGTGCTGTTTCCCATGGAGGGAGACAGTTCCGCGCCGAGGGCGTTTTGGCAACTCGCCAACTCGACCAGCGGTACGTTTCTCGTGCCCTCGGCGGATTGGCCGTAAGCCCATGGGCTCCAAACGATCTTGCGTGGCGCCGCTGACATGCGCTGCGCCCTCCCGTTAGCCCGGGCTGTTTAGATGCGCCGCCGCCGCCGCGAGACCGAAGTGTTCAGCCTGTCGTTCCTCGACTGCATTTGCTGCGGCTTTGGCGCCATGATTTTGCTGCTGGTGCTCACGCAGACACAGACGCCCTTGGTGTTGGAGAAGACCGAGCAAAATCTCGGCGGGCAAGTCGAGAAGCTCGAGGATGCGATCTACGAGATTCGCGGCGAAACCGAGACGCTGAACCGCGAGTTGAAAGGCCGCACACAGCAATTGTCGAACGACAAGAGCCGGCTTGCGCGCCTCGCCGGCGACTTGTCGAATAAACAGGGCGAGTTCTCGGCCAGCAAGAAAGAAGCCGAGTTCACCAACAAGCTCAACGATGAGCTCGTCGCAACGTACCAGCGCTTGAACGAAGAGCAGCGAAAAATGCTCGCCAACTACAAGCGGCCCGCCACTGCGCCGGTGGCGGGAATCCCGGCCGACAGCGAATACGTCGTGTTCGTCATCGATACCTCCGGCAGCATGCAAGAGAATCATTGGGAGAACATGAAGCAGCACATGCGGCAGATTCTGGATCTGTATCCGAAGGTGCTGGGCCTGCAAGTCATGGACGATGAAGGCGCCTATCTGTTTCCGAGCACGGCGGCGCGTTGGATGAGCGACAGCCCCGCGCGCCGCAAGGTCATCATGGATGCCTTGGAGCACTGGGTGACCTACAGCAATTCCAATCCCATCGAGGGCATCGTGCGCGCCATCGATGATTTTTGGTCGCGCGACAAGCGCGTGAGCATTTATTATCTCGGTGACGATTTCACGGGAACATCCATTCAAGAGGCGCTGGATCAGGTGTCGCGGCTCAACAAAGACCGGCGCGTGCGCATCCACGCGCTGGGGTTTCCCATGCCGGCCGATCAGCCGCAGGAAACGGCACGCCGTTACGCCGAGCTCATGCGGCTGATGTGCGAGCAGAATGGCGGCGCGTTCGTCGGCTTGCCTCCTTCGCAGGGTCATCGCCGATTGCCGGCGCTGCCGTTCGGTTGAGCATCATCCGGCAAGTGACGCGCAGGGGCGCCATGCCGCGCAGCGTTATAGGCGCCGCCGCGGTTTCAGCTTGTGCGCTGCTCGCGGCGTGCGGCCCGACGCGCGTCAAGCCCGAGGTGCACATTCCCAAGGCGCTGATCCAGCCCACCTCGATCGAAGTGGGCGTGTTTTATTCACGTGAGTACCGCGAGTACATGCATCGCGAGACGCGCTGGGGCACCGACTGGAAAATCGATCTTGGCGCGGAGCATGTGCGCATGACGCAAAAAATCCTCGAGCAGGCTTTCGCCAAAGTGACGACACTCGACAAGCTCCCAGACGATGGCCAACGCGCACCGGTGCAGGCCATCGTCGAGCCGGTCATCGAGCAATTCTCGTTCATCACGCCGCGCGACACGGGCGGGGAGTTCTACGCCGTCACCATCCGCTATCGATTGAATCTGGATTCGCCCAGCGGCGCGTCGATCGACTCGTTCAAGATGACGGGCTACGGCACCGCGGATGCGAGCGGCATGTCCTCCGACAAGCCGATGGCAGCGGCCATCGCGGCCGCCATGCGCGACGGCGCGGCGAAATTTCTGACGCAATTCCCGGATCAGCCCGCGGTCGTCAAACTGAGCCGGGGCGAGGCCATTGCGGCCGGAGAAGGCGGCCGCGGGACGACCGAAGCCGAAGAGGTGCCGATGCTGGATTAACTCGGCCGCGCGACGCGCGTTATTCATGGGCCTCGTCAGCGATGGGGCCGACGGTTCGCCGCTATTTCTTGCTGAATAAGGTCTCGCGAAATTTCACGCCGCTGGTCGCCACCAGCTTACGCTCCGTCATGCGCGGCCGAAACGCCGCCTTGTGCAGAGCCGAGGTGACCGAGCGCTGCTGCGCTTCGGAGGCGTCGCTCTTCACGACCTTGATGTCGCCCACTCGCCCATCCGCATCGACGGGAAATTCGACTTCCACGAAATTCTCGATGAGATCCTCGGCCTTGGTCTTCGGATTTCTCGAGGCGGAGCGTGGCGGGACGTAGGCCAGTAGATACGGCGCCGCGAGGGGACTATCGGGCCCCGGCTCGCGCTCCCCGGCGGTCGAAAGATCCCACGCCGTCGCATAGCTTTCTTGCGCCGCGCGCGGATTCCCGGCGACCCAATACCAGTCTCCCAGGTCGATCTCGGTGTCGCGCTTCAAATGCTGTCCCGCGGGTCCGTTGGCGTTTTGCAAGAGCGCCAACGCATTCTTGAGCAGGTTCTCCCCTTCCGGATCCAGCCGCCGCGCTTGCGAAGGCGTCGCAGCCATGGGCGCACCGCCCCACTGAAAACCCTCGTTGACCTCCGGTGCAGCAGGCGCATCGGCCGCCCCGTACAGGTACTCCTCGCGCATGGCGCGCGCGATGCCGCGCAGCTGATTGACTTGGCGGATGTCATGCGCGTCGGTGGCGCGGCGGGTCAACTCGACGGCTTGGCCGTACAGGCGCCGCGCTCCGATGTACTTGCCCTGTTTGACCTGCCATGCGGCCTGACGCTCGACGGCGCTGATGTATTCCGCGCTTTGCGGGGCGTAGTTCCGCTCGGCGATGCTGATCAGGTATTGCTCTTCCCGGTCCGCATCGCTGGCGCGATTGCTTCTTGCGTAAAGATCGATGAGCGGCAGCAGAAACGGCAATTGGCTGGTCGAGAACAGGCCGTCGTCTTTACGCGTGACGTCGACCGCTCGCTTGTACATGGTGATTGCGAACTCATCCTGTCCGGCGGCGGCATACACGCGGCCGAGGCCAAACAAGGTGTGCGGCAAGCGCGAGCTGCGCGCGGCATGCGTCTCGATGATCTTGATGCTGCGAAGATACGCCTCTTCGGCCGCCGCATAGTCCTTCAACGAATACGTCGTCTGCGCCAGATTGTTGAGCGGTGTGACCAGCTCGACCGTGTCGCTGCCGTCGAGTTGCTCGGTGATCGACACCGCGCGCTCGGCCAGCGGACGCGCTTGCGCATATTTTTTCGCATCGAACTCGGCGCGAAAGTTCTTGTAATTTTCCTTTTGCTCATCGCGCGTGAATTTCACTGACGAGTCTGGCTTCGACTCGGGCTTGGCGGACTTCGGTTCGGCCGGGGTGGGCGATGGCAGTGGCGATGGCTTGGATGGTGGCGCGGGCGCGGGCGCGGGCCCCGGTGCGGGCCCCGGTGCGGGAGCGGGTGCGGGAGCAGGTTCCGGCGCGGGAGCGGGTTCCGGGAG
>CAXTUB010000017.1:0-32545 GCA_964247385.1 uncultured Steroidobacteraceae bacterium
GATCCGACGACGCGCAAGATCTACACGCATCTTGGTGCTAATCCAGCGCCTGCTTCTCCAGTGGACCTGGTGTTGTTTGACACTGCGCCCGATGCAGCCTTCAATTTGTCGGGCCTGCCTCCTGATCCGGCGCGCATCGATCTAATTAACTGGGCCAAGGGCTTCGATCTGCTGGACGACAACAGTGACGGTTCGACTAGCGATACCCGCCATGCCATGGGAGACCCCGTGCACACCCAGCCGAGCGTAGTCATCTACGGAAACGGCACGGACGATGTGGTGCTCTATACCCCCACAAACGATGGCTTCTTGCATGCGACTAGCGCAATCACTGGCAAGGAATACTGGTCGTTCGTGCCACAGGAGCTTCTGCCGAAGCTCAAGCTGCTTTATGCAAATCCCCAATCCGCGGTCAAGAACTATGGCCTCGATGGACAGGTGACAGTGCTCAAGTACGATGTTAACGGGGACGGCATCATCAATTCTGGCTCAAATGACGCCGCCATATTGATTTTCGGAACCGGTCGTAACGCACAGACGAGCGGCTACTACGCCATCGATGTGACCGACCGCACGAAACCGAAATTCCTGTGGCACATCGACAGTTCGACCCTTCCTGGCTTGGGGCAAGCGTGGTCGCAACCGACGCTGGCACGCATGGACATTAATGGCGCGACGCAGGGACCACAGAAGTTGGTGCTGGTCTTTGGGGGCGGCTACGACCCGGCCGAAGACGGTTACAACTATGTCCCAAACGACAGCAAAGGCAATCACATCTATTTCGTCGATGCCGTACTCGGTACATTGCTGTGGTCCGTAGGCCCGAGCGGTTCAACATTGAACATTCCCCGCATGACGCATGCCATTCCGAGCTCGATCCCGGTGCTGGATCTGAATGGCGACGGCATTGCCGACCGGATGTATGTCGGCGATATGGGCGGTCAGCTCTGGCGCTTCGATATTCGTAGCGGACAACCGGCGTCGACGCTGGTGACTGGCGGTGTCATGGCCTCGCTCGGTAGTAAGGAAGAATTCCCGCATCTCGCGGCAAATACGCGCAGATTCTACAGTCCTCCTGGCGTTGCCATCATGACTCGCCCCGGTCAACCTGTGTTCATCAATATCGCTATTGGTTCGGGTTACCGAGGTCACCCGCTGGACAACAACACGACTGATCGGTTCTATTCTGTGCGGGACTACGTTCCATTCACGCCGATGACTCAGGCGGCTTACAACACGATGATGGCGCCTGGTAACCTAAAGCTTGATTCGAGTTTTCAGGATGTCAGCACTGACGCTTTGCAAACGATTGCTCTTCCCAATAACTCGCCCGGTTGGAAAATTCTTTTGACTTCGCATGGCTCGGGTGAGAAGTCCTTGGTTGGCGCAACTACGTTTGCGGGAACTGTCTACTTCGTGACCTTTCAACCCACGGTTCAGGTTTCGCAAACCGATCCTTGCCAAGGCATTGGCTCAGGAATCAATCGTCTGTACGCAATCAGTGCCTTCGATGGAAAGTCTGCGGAGGATGCGAATAATGATGGTGTAAAGACAGCCAATGAAAGCTCAAGCGATTTGAGTCAGGGCGGCATCGCTCCCGAGGCGCGAATTTTTGTACACACCGTCGAGACCGACCAATACGATCGTCCGTACCCAACGGATCCGAACGATCCGAATTACGACCCCAACCACGATCCCAACAACACTAGTGGTGGTGGTGGTGGCGGCGCGAAGCTTTGCGTTGGCCCCACTTGCAAGCCGCTAAATGCTAATGGACTCTATAAGACCTACTGGCACGATCTCACCGCGCAATAGGCCGTGCGCGTAGGATAAAACTATGAAGAACGATGTGAAAATCAAACGCCGGCGAATCGCCGGCGTCACCTTGATCGAGCTGCTCACGGTGATCGTGGTCATCGCAATCTTGAGCTCCATCTCTGTCGCGAGTTACAGGCGTTATGGGCTACGCGCAAATCGCACCGACGCGACGACGACGTTGTTGCGCATTCAGGTAGGGGAAGAGAAACATTTTTTATCCAACCAGACCTATACGCAGGATTTCATTACAAGTCCAAGTGTTTTACCTAACCCCGGTCTCGGAGTGCTCACCAGCGCGACAACTAACGGTGGTTATTACAACATCGCGATCGCGCCGGGTGCGGGTGGCATCGGAACTTCATACGTCGCTACCGCCTCGGCCATAGGAGGTCAAACCGACGACACCAACTGCCAAACGCTTAGCGTTAACGATCAGGGTGCCAAAACTTCTAGCCCGGGCCTTCCGACTGAGTGCTGGAAATAGGCTAACTTAACGGCGCGAGATCGATTGTCGGCGACTCGCACGGCAAGCCTAAGCCTGCGATCGTATTAGGCAACCATCCCAAACAGGGTGGCAGGAGACTGGCTCGCAGATAGCCCACATTTTCATCGGGTCTCTCGAATGTAGGATCGATCGAGTTCGCCACCCACCCTGCGAGCTCGGAGCCATTCGCTTCGATCGCGCGCGCCGTCAATAACGCGTGATTGAGGCACCCAAGGCGCAACCCCACCACGAGAATTACAGCCAGTTGCCAACGCCTAGGTAGCTCATCCAGCGTGTGATGGCTATCGATCGGTGTAAGCCATCCACCCGCACTTTCGACGATTACGACATCGCTCTGCTTTGCCACGCGCTTGAAAGCCGAATGCAAATGATTGAACTCGATCGTCTGTCCCGCCTCCCTCGCCGCAATATGCGGTGCGATTGCTGGTTCGAACGCATAGGGATTGATGTCTTCATAGGCCAGCGGCACGTTTGAGGCTGCCTGCAACGCGAGCGCGTCTTCGCTTCGTAACCCCTCAGGTGTACGTATGCACCCGCTGGCTACGGGCTTCATGACGCCCACTTTCAAACCGTACTGCACGAGCGCATGACATAGAGCCACCGCGACATAGGTCTTGCCGACGCCGGTGTCAGTACCGGTAATGAAGTAACCGCGTGGGTGCGGGGGCATGCTTGCTTAGCCTCAGCGCCTGCGCGTGGGAAGCTGCGCTTCGAGATTGCCGAGTGGAAAAACGGCTTCCGCCACTTCGGGACTTTCGTTTCGCGCGGTCGACGCTAACGCGCGTGCCTTTGCGAACACGACTTCGACGCTCACCGGAATGCGGCCGTCGACTGCAGCGCGGCGGTATGCAACCTCGAACGCCGCAAATTGCCGGGCTCCAGTGAGCGTGCGCCGACGTCCATCAAATGCCGCTCGCATTCCGAGTTGCCCGAGCTCGCTCAGTAAAGCCCGCACATTGGCATAGGTGATGTCATAGCGT
The DNA here is from genome assembly GCA_964247385.1 of uncultured Steroidobacteraceae bacterium. GTDB lineage: Bacteria > Pseudomonadota > Gammaproteobacteria > Steroidobacterales > Steroidobacteraceae > TMP-86. The sequence goes on from CAXTUB010000017.1 coordinate 3,304, forward strand.
TCGACATCGAGTACGGGCTGGGCGAATCCGGCGCGGACGAGCGCATCGCCCACGTCGCGAATGTCCACGAACGGATCAACGTGCGATGTGGATGCGTCCGCAGTCGCCGATGCCGCGCGCAACTCTCTCAAGGTATCTGGACCGAAACATGTCAGAGCGAGCAGCGCGTCGGGCGCCATGACACGTCGCAGCTCACGGAACAACACAGGGACGTCGCACCAGGTCGCCGTCAGATTGGAGAACACCACATCAACGGATGCATCGGCGAGAGGCAGTTGATGCGCGTCCGCACAGGCGACCGCGAATTTCCGTCGAAACCAATGGGTACGCTGCGCAAGGCGCAGCCGTTCGAACGCGAAGTCGACGCCGATCACACGCGCTCGTGGATATCGCTGTTGCAGTGCCCTTGTTGATCCACCGGTCGCAGCGCCGATGTCCAACACGCAGCGCGGACTCATCGGCGTCAGATCTAAACGATCGAAAAGTTGATTGCGGATCTCACGCGGCACGACAGCGGCAGTCTCATACGTACGCGCAGTGCGATTGAACGCACGTCGTGCAGCGCGGATATCGATGCCCGATTCGAGTAACGGCACCTACGCAGGCTCGAGCCCCAGCCGCTCGAGCAATCGCATATCGCGATCAGCGGACGGATTCGGCGTCGTCAACAACCGCTCCCCGAAGAAAATCGAGTTGGCGCCCGCCATGAAACACAATGCCTGCAACTCATCGCTCATGGAGTCACGACCGGCAGACAGGCGCACCTGCGATGCGGGCATCAATATTCGTGCCGTTGCGATGGTGCGCACGAACTCAAACGAATCCATGGGCTTCATCTCTCCGAGCGGTGTGCCCTTGACGGCCACGAGCTGATTGATCGGCACGCTCTCAGGGTGCGCGGGAAGAGTAGCGAGCACCTGCAACAGCTCGGCGCGATCCTCGCGCGTTTCACCCATGCCGACGATGCCGCCGCAGCAAACCTTCATACCTGCGTCGCGCACTGCACTCAGCGTTTGCAGCCGGTCATCGAAAGTACGCGTGGTGATGATGCGCTCGTAGTACTTGGGCGACGTATCGAGGTTGTGATTGTAGTAGTCGAGCCCAGCGTCTTTCAGCTCATGCGCTTGATCGGGCGTGAGCATTCCCAAGGTCGCGCACGTCTCCAAACCGAGCGCCTTCACGCCGCGGATCATCTGCGCAATCTCGCTCAGCTGCTTAGACTTGGGTGATCGATAGGCTGCGCCCATGCAAAAGCGCGTCGCACCCAGGCGCTTGGCGTCTCGAGCTCGCGCAATGACCTCATCCACCTTCATCAAACGTTCAACCTCGACTCCCGTGTCGTAGCGAGCGCTCTGCGGGCAATAAGCACAATCCTCAGGACACGCGCCGGTCTTGATACTGAGCAGGGTGCTGATCTGCACGGTGTTGGCAGCGTGATATCGGCGATGAACAAATTGAGCATCGGCAACGAGCTCAACTAGAGGGCGGTCCATGAGCGTGAGAACTTCGGCGACCGGCCAATCATGGCGCAGCTCGCTTGCAGAATTGCACAATTCTTTAGGCATATCTCAATTAACTCGCAAGATGCATCTTTCTCAAACGCTGTGCGAGAAAGTATTGTTCGTGTTGCATCCCTCGTCAACCTGACACGCAAATTTGGGTTGACCAAACCAGGATGAGCTATCGCTTATAGCTAATTACGCGCATTGATTCAGGCGTTGCCGGGTTTCTGGTCGCCTTTATGAGCCGGAACGATCGGCATCATGACTGGGCGGTCAGCATTGCGGCTCAACAAGACGAACCGTTCCTGACCTGCGAATCGGTTTTATCGGAAGCCGCATTTCATTTGAGCAGTGCGTCCGCTGCGCTAAGTTTGATTGATCAACGGTTGATCATGATCGCATTCAATTGCAGTGATCATGCACATCAACTGCAATTCTTGGCAAAGCGCTATGAAGACCGCAATCCAGACCTCGCAGACTTGTGTCTGATCCGCATGAGTGAACTGCATCCCAAACACAGCGTAATCACCACCAATCGCGAAGCCTTCACTATCTATCGCCGCAACAAGCGCGATGCGATTCCATTGGTCTGCCCAGCCATTAGCTAGCCTTCAATATCAGCACCGAGTTCACTTGAATCTGAGTTAACTCAACGGATTTGAGACTTTCTCGCGGCGCCGGCATCCGTATTCTCGAAGCATGGAACTTGCGCGCTTCGAAAAGATCTTGCGCTTGACGAGAGTCAGAAGAGCGGCGGCGCTTCCTTTCGCAGCGCTCCGAGATTGGGCGTTACCGCCGCGCTGCGTAGTCTGCAGCGCTCGAGGTTCAGGCCCGGGCTTGGATTTGTGCGCGGACTGTGAGGGCGAGTTTCCGCCGGCCGAGCTTTCGCACCTCGGGTTGGGGTTGAGTCCTGAGGCCGGGCCACACCTCGATCGCATCCGGGCTGCATTCGACTATGCCTTTCCGGTGGCGCAACTCGTTCGCGGCCTGAAGTTCTCGAGCCAGCTTCATTACGCCAGAGTGCTGGGCGTGGTGTGTGCGCGGCGGCTTCAGGCCGCGTTTTCTTCTCTCGAAGTCGACTGGTTACTGCCCGTACCTTTGCACCGCAAACGTCTCAAAGCGCGCGGCTTCAATCAGGCCTATGAGCTCGCAAAATACATGGGCGCCACCCTTGCACTCCCCGTCAATGCGCGCTGCGCTGCGCGAGTATTGAATACCAAGCCGCAGACTTTGCTGGCAGCGCCGGCGCGGCGCCGCAATCTCGATCACGCGTTTTGTGTCAGCGGCAACGTTGGCGGCGCGCGGGTTGCCATTATTGATGATGTGGTGACGACGGGAGCGACGGTGCGCGCACTGGCGCGTGCGCTCAAGTTGGCGGGCGCTGTGCGGGTGGAGGCTTGGGCCGTTGCGTACTCAAGTGGTGCCGAACAAGTAATCCAGCGCAATGCCAATGAACACGGCCATGCCGAAGTAGTGGCTATGCAAGAACGCCGCGAAGCAGCCAGCGCGGTCGCGGCGCCTGATCAAATACAGCTCGTATAAAAAGAATGCGGCGCCGGCACTCAAGCCCAGCCAAAACCATCGCCCGAGCTCGGCGGCGCGGCCGACGAAGGCAAGCGAAAGCAGGGTCATGGCTTGCATGACGGCAATGATGTGGCGGTCTGATTCACCGAAGAGAATGGCGCTCGAGCGAACACCGAGCTCGATGTCGTCCTCGCGGTCCACCATGGCGTAGTACGTGTCGTACACCGCACACCAGGCGATGTTCGCGATGAACAAAAGCCACGCGATCCGCGGTACGTGTTCGGTTTGCGCAGCGAAGGCCATGGGAATGCCCCAGCCGAACGACAGCCCGAGGTACAGCTGGGGCACCGCGAAAAATCGCTTGAAGAATGGATACGTGACAGTAAATGCCGCGCCCGCGCAGGCGAGCAGAATCGACAATCGATTCAAGTGGAGTGCGAGCATGAGCGCAGTAATGGAAAGCGCGGCAAATAGCGCGATGGCCTCGCCCGGCGAGATCCGGCGTGCTGCAATGGGCCGGTTGCGCGTGCGCTCCACGTGCGGGTCGATGTCGCGATCGGCGAAATCGTTGATGACGCAGCCAGCCGAGCGCATCAGAACGACGCCCAGCACAAAAATTGCAAACACCCGTCCGTCGGGTTGGCCCGCGGCGGAAATCCACAGCGCCCACAACGTCGGCCACAATAACAGCCAGATGCCGGCCGGCTTATCGAGCCGCATCAGACGTGCATAGTCGTGCAGCGTATCTGCAATGCGCGGCGCGTGCTGCGTGGTGATGGGGTGAAAGCGCACGCGGTACGCAAACCAACGCCAGCGCTGCACCACCATCTGCAGCAGCTCATCGCCCGAGCGTGCCGCCATTACTTCAGCTCCGCCGCCAATCTCATCAGCCCACGCGGCCGTATTGCTCGGAAGCGCCAATCCAACGCTGAATCAACGGCGCGATGAACTCTGGCCAGCGTGTCAGCATCTGCTCAGCCGCACTTTGCACCGCCGGGAGCAAATCGGCATCGCGCGATAAGTCGGCGACGCGCATTTGAGTCAGGCCGGTTTGTCGAGTGCCGAGCACTTCGCCTGGCCCGCGCAACTGCAAGTCACGGCGCGCGACTTCGAAGCCGTCGTTCGTGCCACGCATGACGGCCAGTCTTTCTCGCGCGAGCCGGGACATTGGGGTGCGATACAGCAACAGACATGAGCTTTCGTATTCGCCGCGGCCGACCCGGCCGCGGAGTTGGTGGAGCTGCGCAAGCCCCATGCGCTCGGCGTTTTCAATCACCATGAGGCTCGCATTCGGCACATCCACGCCCACTTCGATGACGGTCGTGGCAACCAGCAGTTGAATCGTGCCGCGTTTGAATTCGCTCATGATGCGATCTTTCGCAGGTCCCGCCATCCGACCATGGATCAAACCCACGCGTAACTCGGGCAACGCGTTACTCAACTCGCGGGCCGTGATTTCCGCGGCTTGATACGGCATCTCCTCGGATTCATCAATGAGCGGGCACACCCAATAGGCTTGCCGTCCCGCAAGGCACGCACTGCGAATGCGCTGCACCACGTCGGCGCGGCGAGATTGCGGCAGCGCCACGGTCTTGACCGGGGTACGTCCCGGAGGCAGCTCATCGATGATGGACACATCGAGGTCTGCATAGGCCGTCATCGCGAGCGTGCGCGGGATGGGCGTTGCCGTCATGATGAGCGTGTGTGCTTCCATGCCATGGCGTCCCGCCTTGCGATGCAGAGAGAGGCGTTGGTCCACGCCGAAGCGATGTTGCTCATCAACGATCACCAACGCAAGGTCCGAAAACTCGACGCTTTCCTGGAACAGCGCGTGCGTGCCGATTACGATGGCGGCGTGACCTGCTCGAATGCCCGTGAGCAGGGATTCGCGCGCGCGCCCCGTAAACCTTCCCGTCAGGAGCGTAACGGGAACCCCGAGCGCATGAAACCATCGCTTGAAATTCTGTGCGTGTTGCTCGGCCAGCAGCTCGGTAGGCGCCATGAGCGCGACTTGCTTTCCTGCTTCGACGGCTCGTGTGGCCGCGACCGCAGCCACCAAGGTCTTGCCGCATCCCACATCGCCTTGAATCAATCGCAGCATGGGTGTGGGCCGCTTCATGTCTTCTTCGATTTGCGCAATCACACGCTCTTGCGCGCCCGTGAGCCGAAACGGCAGCGACGCGAGCAGCCGCGCACGCAGCGAGCCATCGCTTGCGAGCGACGGCGCTGGCGCACTTTGAATGTGCTGCCGCAGTTGTCGCAATGACAGTTGATGCGCGAGTAATTCCTCGAAAGCCAGCCGGCGCTGGGCCGGATGCCGGTTGCGCACGAGCTCCTCATTCGCGGCGATCACCGCCGGCCGATGCACGAGCCTCAACGCATCATGCAGGGCGGGAAAATGCAGTGTGCGCAGCAACTCTGCCGGCAGGCATTCATGCACTTCATCGCGCATGACCGAATCCAGCGCCGCTTTGATGAGCATGCGCAGTCTGGGTTGAGTCACGCCTTCCGTGGAAGGATAGATGGCCGTCAGAAGCGCATCGGCGGCAGCAGGCTCGATGGCGGCGATGCGCCGATATTCCGGGTGCACGAACTCGAGGCCGCCCGACGCTTTGCGCGCCTGGCCGAAGCAGCGCACACGCACACCGCGCGCAAGCCCTTGCTGCTGCTGCGCGTTGAAATAAAAAAAACGCAGATTCAAGCTGCCCGAGCCATCCGCGATGCGGCAGACGAGTTGTCGCCTACCGCGAAACGCGACGTCGCTGAGCAGCACTTCGCCTTCGACCGAGACGCGCATGCCGGCGCGCAGCTCGCCCATGGGCACGATGCGCGTTCTGTCCTCGTAGCGCAGCGGTAAGAGAAAGAGAAGATCTTGCGCGCGCTGAATGCCGAGCACCGCAAGGCGAGCAGCCAGCGCATCCCCCACGCCGTGCAGCGAAGTCAGCGGGCGTGGCTCACGTGCCGCTTCAGCGGCCGCGCTCGGGCTCAAAGCGCGACGATGCACTCCATTTCAACCTGCGCGCCGCGCGGCAGCGCGGCCACGCCGATGGCAGCGCGGGCGGGATACGGCTCGCGGAAATATTCGCTCATGCACTGATTGACCTTCGCAAAGTGCGCAAGATCCACCAAGAACACACTGACCTTGGCCACTTGATCGAGACTTGCGGACGCCGCGGTCACGATGGCCTTCAAATTATCGAGCACGCGACGGATCTGAACTTCGATGTCGCCGTCGACCAGTTGTCCCGTAGCCGGGTCCATCGGAATTTGGCCCGACACCCATAGCAGGTTGCCCGCGCGGATGGCCTGCGAATAAGTGCCAATGGCCGCGGGCGCGTCTCGAGTAAACACCGACTGCCTGCTCATGCGAGGTTAGGCTGCTTGATCATGGGGAAAACGGGTCGTTCAGTCATGCCGCGATGTTAGCTGGTTTTCGCGGCGAGCGAGCGCGCAACGCGCAGCACATCGGGCATGCGGCGCACCGTCTTGATGATGCGCGCGAGGTGCGCGCGATCGCGAACTTGCAATTCGAATTTGAGCGATGAGCTGTCGCCGTCGCGCTCGAACAACGACACGTGATCGATGTTGGTCTCGGTGGCTGCGATGCCGGACGCCACCACGGCGAGCACGCCCATGCGATTGCTCACGTCCACTTTGATTTCCGCGGCGAACAACTTCTCTGGATTTTCCACCCACTGCACAGAAATCCATTGGTCCGGGTTCTTGCGAAAGTCCGCGAGTTTGCCGCAATTCTCCCGGTGCACGAGAATGCCGCGGCCCGCCGACAGCTGAGCCATGACGGGATCATTCGGAATGGGGAAGCAGCAGCGAGCATAGTTGACGAGCAAACCTTCCGTGCCCGCAATGCTCAAAGGCTCATCGGCAGGCGATTCGCCCGGGGCCGCACCGTCCGCAGGCGCCGAGTCTTGAGCGCCATCCGCCGCTTCGGTGCCCGGGACGGAAGTGCTTGCCCCAGCGAGTGAAGAGTCGGTGCGCGCCGCGGTGTGAGCGGCCTGCTCCTGGCGAGCTTCCGAAGGCTCATCGCTCGGCAACAGGCTGCGTGCAACGAGCGGTGCGAGCCGCTCACCCAAGCCGATCTTCTCGAACAATTCCTTCGCGTCCACCAAGTTCAGCTCATGCAACACGTGCTGCATGCGCTGCGCGGGAATCTTCTTCAAGCTCATGGAAAATTCATCCAGCGCTTGGCTCAACAGGCGCCGGCCAAGCTCGGCCGCTTCGCCGCGCTTCAAGTTGCGCACGTAGTGCCGAATCGCCGCACGCGCCTTGGCCGTCATGACGAACGAGGCCCAAGCTGGGTTCGGATGCGCGCCTTTCGCGGTGATTATCTCGACGGTCTGGCCATTGCGCAGAGGTGTGCGCAGCGGCACCAAGCGCCGGTCGACCTTCGCCGCCACCGTGCGATTGCCCACATCGGTATGAATGGCGTACGCAAAATCAACGGCCGTGGCGCCGCTGGCCAAGCGCAAGATGGCGCCCTTCGGCGTGAACACATACACCTTGTCCGGGAAGAGATCGACCTTGACGCTCTCCAGGAATTCTTCACTCGATCCGCCTTCCTGAATTTGCACGAGACCCGTGAGCCACTGGCGCGCGCGGTCATGCTCGACATCGCCTTCGGTGGTCTCGCCCGTCTTGTACTTCCAATGCGCGGCGATTCCCGACTCCGCCACGCCGTGCATGTCTTCCGTTCGAATCTGCACCTCCACCGGAATGCCATTCGGGCCAAACAGAGTCGTGTGCAGCGATTGATAACCGTTGATGCGCGGAATCGCGATGTAATCTTTGAAGCGGCCCGGCATGGGCTTGTACAAGCCGTGCACGATGCCGAGCGCACGATAGCACGTGTCTTTCGAGTCGACGATGATGCGAAAGCCATACACATCCACCATCTCATTGATGGAAATGCCCTTGGTCAGCATCTTCTTGTAGATGCTGTACAGATGCTTCTCACGCGCTTCGACGCGCGCGTCGAGTGAGTTTTTCGCAAGCGCCGCTTTCAGCGCATCCGAAATTTTCGTCAGGAATTCTTTTTGATTGCCGCGCGCTCGGCGCAGCTCGCGCTCGAGCACCCGGTAGCGCCGTGGGTAGAGGGCGCGAAAGCCCAGATCTTCCAGCTCGAGCTTCACGGTGTACAAGCCGAGCCGCTCGGCGATGGGCGCATAGATGTCGAGCGTTTCACGCGCCGTGCGGCGCCGCTTCGGCGGCGGCATGACGCCGAGCGTGCGCATGTTGTGCATGCGGTCGGCGAGCTTCACCATGATGACGCGGATGTCGCGCACCATGGCGAGCAACATTTTGCGAAAGCTTTCGGCCTGCGCTTCCTGCCGGTTCTTGAACTGAATCTGATCGAGCTTGCTGACGCCATCGACGAGCTCGGCCACCTTGCCGCCGAACAGGCTGGCGATTTCCGCCTTCGCGGTCGGCGTGTCCTCGATGACATCGTGCAGAATTGCTGCGGCAATGGTGTCGGCATCGAGGCGCAAGTCAGCGAGAATGTCGGCGACTGCCACCGGATGCGTGATGTACGGCTCGCCCGAAACGCGCTTCTGGCCGCGATGCCGCTCGGCGCCGAAATCATAGGCATCGCGCACGCGCTCGACTTGCGCGGGCGGCAAGTAGCTTTCGAGCTTATCGAGAAGTTGACTGATGCCCGTGGCACGCCTTCCACCCGGCAATATTCCGAGAATGGAAGAAGCGTACGTCACGGTGAGCGGGCGCTGCCGGCTGAACTGCTACACGCGAAGCGGCGATGACACGCGATTCGAGTGCTACACGCGACGGAAGGAGGGCGGCTACAAATCCGCGCCAAAGCCCAGCTGCGGCGCGCGGAAATCCGAAGGCACGTCGAGCTCGCTCACTGGCGCTTCGATGGGCTCATCGGGCTCTTTCATCATTTCCATGGTGACGGTACCTGCGGCAATTTCACGTAATGCAACCACCGTCGGCTTATCGTTCTCCCATTCCACCGTCGCTTCGGCGCCGTTCGCCAAGCGCCGCGCGCGCTTGGTGGCGAGCAGTACCAGGTTGAACAGGTTGGGCTCGTTTTGCAGACAATCTTCCACGGTAATACGTGCCATCGGGCCACTCTCTTTCAAACAAGGGATGCAGCAGAATATCAGGCGAATGCTCGCCGGTCGAGCGCTCACACCGTTCGTGCCTGGCTCGAGTGCGGCTCGATCATGGCTCGAGCGCGGCACTGCCATCCGCCCCCGCCCGCCGGATTAAAGCGCGTTATTCGGCCAGATGGCCGTGCGCCACATGTGCGCTACGGGCGAGCCATCGAACCCCAGGCCCTCCTCGGGCTGACGAAAGTGGCGGCCGATGAGGTCTGTGAAGATGTCCGGGTCGACCGGCTCCCACACATCGAAGAAGTACAAGTCAAACAGGGTGACCAGGCGCGAGGTCATGTACCAGCGATGCTTTCGCGCAGCAGCCGCAGCCGCGCGAATGTACTCGGGCGGCTCGTATCCCTCGCCAAAAAACTTGATATACGACTTGGGATATTCGTAGCCCACGGACTCGTCCGCAAAGTAGCGCAACGCTTGATGGTTCTCGACTGCCCACGCCACCTCTTCATCGACGTAGGGGCTAATCATCTGCGCGCCCCAATAGCCGTGGTCCGAACGCAGCAAACAGCCATTGGAAATGTCGTGTAACAGGCAGGCGAGCACCACTTTTTCCGGCTGATCCTGGTCGAGTGCGCGCTTCGCGCTGGTCAGCAAATGACGGAATGTGACTTCGCCGAAACGGTAGCGGAAGAAATCCAAGAGCTGCGGGCGTTCCGGCATGCGCGGCAGAGCGGGATTGTCTCCCATCATGAGCACCGTTCCAGGCTTCAGCTTGCTCATGGTGTCGGTTTCGAGATCCGCAATGCCCGTGCCTTTGACGGTCACCGGCTGCTGGATGATGAGGCGCTCGTTGATCATGGAATGCGCATTCTAGGCCAACAGCCGTTTAGCCAGCACCGCGACCCGGTCGGAGTTCTGCATTGGCCGGCCCTGCACGATGGCTTCGAGCTCACCGATGGCCTGATCGAAATCATCGTTGATGACCACGTGATCGAATTCGTGCCAGTGCGACAATTCGAGCACCGAGTCCTGCAATCGGCGCGCGATCACTTCGGGCGAGTCGGTGCTGCGGCGGCGCAGACGCTGCTCGAGCGCGGCGCGCGAGGGCGGCAGAATGAAAATAGTTTCGGCTTGCGGTAAGCGCTTGCGTACTTGCTGCGCACCTTGCCAATCGATCTCGAGCAATAAGTCCCGCCCTTGCTCGAGCGCCTGACGCACCACGTTCAAGCCCGTGCCGTAATCATGATCGAATACTTTTGCATGTTCCAAGAATTCGCCCGCTCCGACCATGCGAGCAAATTCTTCCTTCGACACGAAGTGATAGTCTCGGCCATGCACCTCGCTCGGGCGAGCGGCACGGGTCGTGTATGAAACGGAGAACTTGAGCTGCGGGTGGCGCAGCATGATGGCCTTGACCAAGCTGGTCTTGCCCGCACCGGAAGGCGCGGCGATGACGAACAACCGGCCGGGCTGCGTCATGCGATGGAGTGGGTCAGCATGAGAGCATTTTATTGGAATCAAGACCGTTGCACTGCATGCGCGGCTATGCGTTTCGGTCACGCGGGATTTCTAGCCGACGTTCTTCGCACGCCCGCGCTGTCGCCAGCCCGCTCCAAGCCCTGCAATGAGGGGGATCAGCGCAATCGCGAAGAACAGCACATCCCAAGCGCCGTCCGCGGCCTTCGGCGCCTGATCCACCACAGCCACGCGCCATTGGCCGTAATAAAGAGCGTGGCCAAAGCGCTGCTTACCCACAAGACTTTTAAGGGCCAGCCGCCATAGTTGCCGAAATGAAGCGGGCCGGATATCACGACGGTTTGTAAGTACCACGGGAGCGCGACTGCCGCGGCAACCGCGCCGTTGGTGGCATCGACCAGCACGATGTCGAACAAATGTTCGTTATAGGTCCTACGGCCATACATTAGAAAGGTGAAATGCCGCGGGCTGGAAAACTCGGTGCCTGGATAAATAATGAACTGCGCATCCCGGTCGGGCATTGCCGCGGCCGCCGCGGCATATGCGCGTTCGACGCTCACCAGGGTCGCCGGCGCATGGAGCCCTTCGCCTCCCGCGAGCGCCTTGAGCTCGGTATTCTGCCAATGCGCGAGTAACACCGCGCCACTTCCCAAGCAGTTCTCAGTAATCAATGCTTCGATCCTTGCTCTGACATGAATGAAGGGTGTGCGCTGACCAAGTAGTCACCGCCCAAGCGATCAGAATTTGAAAGGGAGCGATCCCGAACTTTAGTCACCTCGGACTCACCTTGGAGGTAATCGAAATGCCGAACCCGACTTCGGTTGATATTGATACGTTGGTCGACGCTCCACTTTATGGTTCCGTCCAACCGCATGACATCCGCACTTTAGGACCGAGCGACAGTTCGGACAGCGGGGCCGACATGATGGGCATTGATGGATTGGATAGCACCTCGGATCGCAATGGAACCGGCGAGCGAGAGAGTGTTGGGGAGGACGGCTATCTCGATACCGAATACGATATCGGAGCCGATCGAATCGTCGATGCTCAAGAGGCAGGCCTGGGCGGCGGATTGGATCAGGCGGAAGAAGCCCAGCTTGGCATCACGGATGAAGAGATCGATGCCGCCGTTCGTAATCGCCTTGGGCTCGAATCGAGGTAACTTCCATGACACAACCATCCACTGGGGCACAGTCCTCAAAAACGGCCGAGTTATACCGAATGGTCACCCCTGAAGAGACATGCCCTTTTGGTGTCAAATCACGCGCGCTGCTCGAGCAACACGGCTATCGAGTAAACGACCATTTGTTGAAGAGTCGCGCGGAGCAAGATGCGTTCGAAGCCGAGCAGGGCGTTTCGACGACGCCGCAGACCTTCATCGGCGGCAAGCGCATTGGAGGATACGATGACCTGTGCAGCTATTTCGACATGGAAAACTGAGTCGCAAGTGTGAGTGCAGTTCGCGGCCAATGCCTCTAAGCGAGGTCACGGCCTCGAAGGGAGGTAACTGAATATCGCTGAGCTTGCCGATACGGCGGAGGCTTCGAAAACAGCGGAGCTTTATCGAATGGTAATGGCCGAGCATATCTGCCCGTTCGGCCTCAAAGCCCGCTGGCTCTTGAAACATCGAGGTTACCGCGTCAGCGATCATTGGCTGAAAAGCCGCGCTGAGCAAGATGCGTTCAAGCGTGAGCACGGCGTCATGACCACACCGCAAATCTTCATCGCCGGCGAGCGCATCGGAGGCTACGACGATCTGCGCCGCTTTTTCGGCTTGACCGTAAGAGATCAGAAAGCCACATCTTACGTTCCGGTCATAGTGGTGTTCGCGGTCGCGGCGGCAATTGCACTCGCGGTGGGTTCGGTTACTCACATGCCCTTTGTCGGTTGGGTGAGCTTGGGCAGATTCGTTGCGATTTCCATGTGTCTCTTGGCGATGCTCAAGCTCCAGGACGTAGATCGCTTTGCGACGATGTTTCTTGGATACGATCTGCTTGCGCGACGCTATCTGCCCTATGCCTATCTATATCCCTTCGGCGAGCTTGGCGCAGGCGTGCTCATGCTGGCAGGCGTTGCCCGCTGGCTTTCGGTGCCCGTTGCGTTGGTGTTGGGCTCGATTGGCGCCGTTTCGGTCTTCAAGGCTGTCTACGTCGACAAGCGAGATCTCAAGTGCGCGTGCGTCGGCGGCAACAGCCATGTGCCGCTCGGCTTTGTTTCTCTCACCGAGAATCTGATGATGGTCGCGATGGCCCTGGCAATGCTCGCGACGAGCGTCCATGCCAGTTCAAGCTGAAGTGGGGCCCTTCTGTAGAAACTGCTCTTCGATGCCGCCGCTTACGCGTGAAAATAATGACGCCTGAAACGCTCAACGTGGCGATGACCGCACCGAGCAAACACAGCAAAATTCTATAAGGCCAACCGAACACGCCGCCCATGTGCAGCGCGTCGATCCACATCAAGAATCGATCACCCGCAGTGACGCCGGCCCGTTCGGGACTGCGCACATAGGCCTCAACACCTGATCGATCGTCGATGAAAATCGCATAGCCGCCAGGTTTGGCCAGTTGCTTTTGAAGCCAATCGAAATACACCTGGTATTGCCCAAGATCGGCGCGATGTGCGACGTATGAAGCGCGCATCGGCCACCCCTTGCGCGCCGCGTCCGCGCTCGCCAACTCAACGGCTTTCGAATAGCTCAAGCTGGGGCGGTGGGCGGGGGTTTCGTGGCCTTGGGGCTCGCTCGATAACGGAATGACTGCCCCGAGCACCGCCCTAAGTTGTGAATTCAAGTTCATGTTGACGGCGGAGAGCGAGACCGCAGCAAGCAGCACCCAGAGCCACAAGCCTCCAGCCCGATGCAGATCGTAGTTGAGACGCCGATATTTCAGGAGCCAGGCGGGCTTCCATTTACGCGCGAATGGCTTGCCGCGCGGGAAGGTAAGATACGCACCGATGAAGCAATCGATGAACCACACGAGAGCCGCAATGCCCATGATGGTGTAGCCAGCGCGTCCGGGCAGGGCCAACGCCTCGTGCAAATCATAAAGAAAATCGACGAGGTTATGGCGCGTCGGCGGGAAACGATCGGTCGCGTACCGACCCAAAATTTGGCCGGTGACTGGATCGAGAAACACCGTCGAATAATCGATGCTCATTCCAGGCCGGGGGGTCACATCGAAGCGCACTCCCTGACCCGCACGCGATGGGATCTGCGCAAAGCTCACCATCGCGTGTCCGTCGCTTTGTTCCACGACTGCGATCAATCGTTCCAGGGAAAGAACTGCGCCGCGTCCCGGCGCGTTGTAGAGGTCTGGGCTGAGCCACCGCTGAATCGGCTCTTTATACGCGAGGAAGCTTCCCGTCAGACCTGCGATGGTGACGAACACTGCAATGGCCAGGCCCGCCCAACGATGCAGTCTGACGGCCAAAGGACGAATGGTGTGCGCCTCGCCGCGCATGAAATCTAAAACTCCGCTTCGACGCTCACGCGGTACGTGCGGGGCGCACCAGCCGAAAGGCCCTGGTAGGTGTCAGTCTGCCAATAATATTTGTCGGTCACGTTGTTGACGAGGGCGCGCAAGGTCAAAGCCCGGCCGCTCACATCGAAACCGTACCGCGCACCGAGACTCAGCATGCCGTAGCCCGGGATGTAGTAGCTCTCGTCCGGCAAGAGAGGCGCCCGGCCTTCAATCGAGAGATTGGCCGTCAACGCCAAATTTGCACGAGGCGCAATGCGATATTCGGTGTAGAGATTCGCGCTGCGCTCGACCACGCCAACGGGCGTGCGGCCGTTGATGGTGGGATCGCCGACATTCACCCCCTTCGCGTTCAATAACTGAAAGCCCCCCACGACAGTCCAACGCTCCGTCGGACTCCCGCTCACCGAGAACTCGAGGCCGCGATGCCGCTGCAGCCCGTTTTGCACATAGTAGTTGCCGGAGTTCAGGTATTCGCGCGGACGCTCGATTTCAAATAGAGCAGCGGAAAAGAGCGCCTGCCCAAGCTGGTATTTCGCACCCACTTCTTCTTGGCGCGTGCGTCCGGTGGGTAATTGCTGGCCATAATTCAAAGCACCCAGCGGCGCACTGCCGCCTTCTTCCAAACCGCGCGTGAAACTTGCGTACAGATGCAGCGCCGGTGCGGGGGTGTAAACGACAGCGCCTATGGGCACGGTCGCGCTCTCGGAGAAATCCTTGAGCGATGCGCTGAGTCCACCGCCGGTGGCATACCCATGAAAACGCGTGGTGAGATGCTTCGCTCCGGCCCAAAGTGTCCACGACGAGGCAAGATCAATGCGGTCGACCAGATAGAAGCTAGGATCAGAATAACGGTAATAGCCGAAGTCTGGCCGCGGTGGATCAAAGTTCACCTGGTTCGGGTACGGCAGGCGCACGGGGTTGAACAAGTTGACGGTTTCATATTCTGAGCCAACCGCCACGCCGCTTTGACGCACGCCGTCCCGGCAATCATCGAGACAGTAGCGGACGGTCGACAAAGAGTAGCCCAGGGAAAGCTGGTGTGAGATCCGGCCGGTCTCGATCTTGCCGCTGAATCGCGCCTCGGACGAGGCAAATCTCTCGCGTTGCGGCTTGGAGTCGAAATAAGAGACTGCCGTCGCATCGCCTGTGATTGGATCCGGATCGTTGATCGAAAACTCATTGCCCGAACGGCTGAAGCGCTCATAGTTGCCTTTGAGAGAGAAAGTCCACGATGAGCTCAAGTCTTGCTCCAATGATGCGGTGATCATGCGGGACTGGGTATCGTAGGCATTCCAAGTCTGTCCGAAAAAATTCGAGCGCTGGTACTCGGGCAGCGAGGTCGGCGTCGAGTAGTAGTAGATCGCCGGCTGCGAGGGATTGTTCTGCGCGTAGTACATCGCATCCACGTGCAGCCGCGTCGTGTTCGCACTCCAATCGCTGGAGGCAAGGGCCGAGTAGCGCTTGCCATGAAAGCCGTCGATATAGTTATCGAGCGTTTCGAATCCGCCTGCCAGGCGCACACCCAAGCGGTCAGTCAATGGCTGATTGGCGTCGAGCTGGGTCAATACGCCGCCTTCGTCATTGCCTCCCACGAGCACGCGAAAAAATGGGTTGGGCCCAGGACGTTTGGTAACGTAGTTGACGACGCCGCCAATATTTGAAAAGCCCGTTTGAAGCGCGGACGGGCCGAGTAGCACATCGATTCGCTCATACGCTTCGACCGGAAAGCTGCCGAAGCTGCTCACGCGCAAGCCATCCCGATAGTTACCAAATGCGTTGGATGGAAAGCCCCGAATGATGAGGTTGTAGTCGGGCCGTCCCACCGACACTTTGTTCGGCTGTACGCCGGGAATATTTCGCAAGGCATCCGCCAACGAGGTGGTCATCTGGTCGCGCAATAACTCGCTCGTAACGGATTGAACCGAGAAGGGTGTTTCCGCGACTGATACATTGAATGGGAGAGCCGTGCTGCTGTCCTTGACGGCTCGCCCCATGACCAACACCGTTTCGAGAGAATTGCTCTGCCGGTCAGCTTCTTCGGCCGCCCACAGCAACGGCGTTGCGCAAAGGAGCGCTACGCCAGACACGCACCTCGAGGCGCGGAAAACACCAGACATGCAGCACCCTCGGTGACACGAACACGAAAGATAATAAGAATCATTATTATCTATACCGTGGAACCGGGCAAGCGTGGGGTCACATGTGCCGGCGGTGCGACTCACACTGGGCTTATGTTCAACCGCGAGTCTCTGGCACTACCCATCCACTCTCATGGATGCGTATGTGGCTGTCGATCAATTCGGACGCCAGAGATTGGCGTCTCAGGCGCGCCGGCTGGTTCGCTTGCCCGATCGTGCGCCGGCGGTCTGAGAACCATGCTGTGCCGAGCGGCCCGCTTTCTTCGGCGCTTTGCGCTCGCCGTTCTCGGCTGCTTTCCCCTTGCCGCCCGCAAGACTGGCTTTGAGCGCAGACATCAAGTCCACCACATTGCCCGCTTTCGGCGCCGCGGGTTCTTCGAGAGCGATGTCCTTCCCCTGCACTTTGCGCTTGATGGCAGTTTGCACACGCGCTTTGAACTCATCGTGATATTCATGCGGATCAAAGCGGTTTGCCGCCAAGTGATTGATGAGCTGCTCGGCCAGCTTGAGCTCGCTTTCCGAAATCTTGACCGCCTCCGGCTTGATTTCGCTGACAGGCCGCACCTCAGCCTCGAAGTGCAACTGCTGCAGAGCCAGCACATCGCTCGTCGACCGAATAACGACGATGTGTTCCTTGCCGCGTGACACCCAACGCCCTACCGCACACTGCTTGGTGCGCTGCAGAGCATTGACGAACAGAGCGTAGGGCTCGGAGCCGCCCTGATCGGGGGCCAGGTAATAGGTCTCCATGAAGTACACCGGGTCGACCGATTCGAGCGGCACGAACTGCTGCACCTCGATGGAGCGCGTCGTCATATCTTCGAGCGCCTTCAACTCATCCGGAGTAAACGTCACGAACTTCCCTTTGGAAAATTCGTACCCCTTGATCATCTGACTGCGTTCGACGACCTTGCCGTCATTCACAGCGATGAACTGCTCCTTGACACGCGAGCGATCGCCCGCGCGCAGCCAATGAAACGATATCTTCTCGGAAGTCATCGTGGCCGAATACATCTTCACGGGAATGGCGACGAGGCCGAAAGAGACGGTGAGCGACGCCAATGCGCGCGGTTGGGTTGACATGCCGTGACGTTCTCAAACGAGCGAGCGAGTTGCAAGCAACCGAGGACTGACATTGTCTGCCGCGATGTCCGACAGTGCCCGATGAGTGCCATGACCATCCATCGCGGATCAAGTGTTGCGGATCAGGCGTTGCGGATCAAACGCTGCGCTTCGCTCGCAGTAACCAAAACGCGCTGCCTGAGGCGAATATGCACGCGGCCGCGCTGATCATCATCGCGGTGTGGAATCCGCCGATGAGCGAATCGCCGCGTGCGGCGAGTACTGAGCCGAGGAGCGCAGTGGCGACCAGACCTCCGGTGCGGGCGATCGCACTGTTGAAGCCGGATGCCGAGCCCGTATGCTGCGCATCAACCGAGCTCAGGACCGCCGTGGTCAGCGGCGCAACGGCGCCAGAAAGACCGAGCGACATGACGAGCACCGCAGGAAATACGCTCATCCAGTAGTTCGTGTGGGCATCGACGCGCAGCATCAGCAAGAATCCGGCGGCGACCCCGAGCGGACCTAATGTCAACGGCCAACGGGGTCCAATGCGGCCCGCAATGCGGCCCACAACCGGCGAGGTCACGGCCAGCACAAGTGGGAACGGCAACAATGCGGCGCCCGCGGCCGTTGCTTTGAAGCCCAAGGCCTCGATCAATACATACGGAATCAGCACGATCAAGGCGCCAAGAGCTCCGTATAAGGTGAAGGTCAGCAGCGATAAACCGACGAAGCTCGCAGAGCCGAACAATGCGAGAGGCATCATCGCGCGTTCCCCACGTTGCCGCTCAACCCACAAGAAACCAACGCCAAGCGCCATCGCAATCACAGTTGCCGTGATGGTCAACGGCGTCCAGCCGGCTCTGCCTGACGCAACGGTCAGCGCCCATGTCAGCGCGCCGAGTGCAGCCGTTGCGATCACGCCGCCCAGCCAATCGAGCGGGGCGCCCTGACGAGCTCCATCGTGCGCAATGCCGCGTCTCGCGCAGAATATCGCGCCGATCGCGATGGGAAGATTGAGCAGAAAAATGGCGCGCCAGCTGCCGAGGTCGATGAGCCAGCCGCCGAGCACGGGACCCACCGCGCCCGCCATCGCGCCGACGGCCGCCCAGATGCCGATGGCTCGGCCCTTGGCTTCGCCTTGGAATGTGCCACCGAGAATCGCAAGGCTGTTTGGCATGAGCATGGCGGCGCCCACGCCTTGGATCAGCCGGCCCACCAGCAAAATCGAAAGAGTCGGCGCCAGGGCGCACACCACGGAGGCCAATGCAAACAGGACGATGCCGGCTTCCAACAATCGTCTGCGGCCGAAGCGATCCCCGCCCGCGCCTCCGAGTAACAACAACGCACTCAACGGCAGAAGATAGCCGTTGATGACCCACTGAAGCGAGCTGGTGTCGGAAGAGAAGCTTCGATTGATTGCGGGCAAGGCGACGTTCACCACCGAGCCATCGATGAACGCGAGGCTCGATGCCAGAATCGTCGCCGCCAAAACCCAGCGCGGATGCGATGGCGCCGACGACGGTGCAGAAGCTTTCGCGGCTCGTGCAGCCGTTTGATCGCATGGCAAGTGGGCGGCGTTCACGTTAGCGCTAAAGCACGTCGTCAAGGTGGTCAGCGTTGAGCCGATCTGGCCGGTCGATGCGCCGATGGCTGTGCGCTCACCCGTTTCGCTTGGCGTCTCAGGGAGACTGCCGACGCCGCCTTGCGCGAGCGCGTCGATGCATAGCGCTTCTGACAGCTCTCGCAATAGAAACTGCGGCGATCAGTCTCGCCAAGCTTTGCTTTCATGAAAGGCACGTCGCAGCGCGGACAAGTGCGTTTGGTGTGCGCAAGCCAGTGCTTCTTGAGCACGTGCGCTTTTTTCCACGTCAGAAAATCGAAGCTGTAGCTACGCGCTTCTTTAACGAGCTCCCGGAGCTTGGCAGCTGGAATTTTTCCGATGGGAGATAGCGGATGTAGTCGAATGCGGAACAATACCTCGTTCTTGATGATATTGCCGACGCCCGCGAACACGTTCTGATCGAGCAAGGCGTCGCAAGCGAGCGTGTTGGGCATGGCGCGAAGCTTGCGCAATGCAATCGATGGGCTCCATTCGTCTGCCATGATGTCGCCGCGCCAATCGTAAAGAGAATCGATGGGCTGCTCGAGCTCGCGGATGGCGCAGCTGTAGAAATTAATCTCGCCATTGGCAAACTCGAGGCCGAGCCGCGCAGGTCGAGCCTTGCGCCCGTCGATGACGTAGCTGCCAAACATGAGGAAATGAATGCGAAGCGCAAGACCGCCGGCCTCGATGAGAAAGTGCTTTCCCCAAGTTCGAAAGCGGACGCGTTCGCCGATCAAACCACGGATCTCAATACGCGTGTCGCCGTGTGCGCGCAGGATTTTCTTGCCCTGAAAGCGCTCGACCTCGTCTCCGAGAATTACTAACGACGGCCCTTCCGGCATCTCAAGCAATCCCATAGCCAGCCTGAAGCGCTTTCTAAGACAAGCTTGGAGGTTGTGCTATCGGCGATTTGCTTGAACCGCCGCACGAAAGCTCGATGACATCTTGAGCTGCGGCAAGCGCGCCGTTGCGATAGGCTAGCCCCCATGAGCGCGAACGCGACCGGCGTGACCGAGCTGCAGGCCTTCCTGAGCACGCACCCTCGCCGGCAATATCGGCAAGGCGTGGGTGTCGTTCCGATCCGGGCGATTCGCGCTGCCGCCCAGCCGATGCGCAGCGACCCCGACCCGGAGCGGCTCGAAGAGCTGGTCGAGTCGATCAGAATCACAGGAATCATTCAGCCTCTCATCGTGCGGCCCGTGGAAGGCTTCCCGCATCAATTCGAGGTGGTAGCGGGGGAGCGCCGACTCCGAGCCGCGCAGATCGCCGGGCTCTCGGACGTTCCGGTCATCATTCATCAATTCAGCGACCAGGAATCCGTCGCGATCTCGCTGATCGAGAACATCCAGCGAGAAGAGTTGAGCCCCGTGGACGAAGCACGCGCCCTGCGGCGGCTGACCGACGATTTCGCGCTTACGCATGAACAAGTCGCGCGTGCCATCGGCCGCTCGCGCGCCACGGTGACCAACCTTCTACGTCTGCTCGATTTGCCGTCTGAAGTCGCGACCATGGTGGATACGCGAGCCCTGAGCATGGGGCACGCGCGCGCCTTACTTGGCATCGAGGACGATGCGGAACGGGTGCGTGTCGCGCAGATGATCGCAACGCGGCAATGGAGCGTGCGCGATGCGGAAGCCCAAGTGCGAAAAATGCAACGGGCAAGAAGCCATAGCGATCGCCCACCGGCGTGCGCCGTAGTCGAGATTCGAAAATTCGTAGTGTCAGACGGCCTGCGGATCGAGCTTCACCAGCACGTCGATGGCCGAGGCCGAATTGTGATTGAGTTCGACGATGAGCAGATGCGCGATGGCGTGCTCGCGCGGCTCGGAGCGGGCTGACGCCGTAGCTCGCTCGCTTGTGCGCTCAACCTACGTGCTTCGCGCTCACGCGCTCGCCAATCACGAGTTTGAACACGGCGAAGCCAACCAGACCAATGGCCGCAGCGCCCACATGGAGTAGCCAGAACGTCGTCGTCGGCAGGCTCGAGTAGAGACCGCCGACGTAGCCGACGATCTTGTTCGCCGCGAAGAATGATAGGTAGTAAATGCCGATCACGGTTCCGGTGATCTGCTTCGGTGCGATCTTGCTGAACAGGGCCAGGCTGATCGGCAAGACATGCGCGAAGCCGATGCTGTTCAGCAAATGAAACATGCACGGCCAGAATAGACCGATCTTGCCGCCCACGGGCTGCGTCGCGGCTGCCGTGAACAGACACAAGCCGCCGGCCACGGTGAACACGCTGCCGATGATCATCTTGTGGATCTCACTTGGCTCGCCATGCTTCGAGCTGCGCCATTTCCAAAACGCGGCGACACCGACGAGCATAGAGAAGCTCAAAGTGGCATCGAGCGTGATGAGCCAACTGCTCGGCAGGGTCGTGCCCATGAAATTCAGGTTGAAGTGCTGATCGCCCCAGACGAGATATGCGTTGAAGATCTCCTGGTTGGTGAGCAGCGAGATCGCAAGGATAGGAACCAAGATCAGCAAGGAGACGACTCGAGTCCAGTCGTCTTTCGTCATCTTTTCGCGTGGTTTTGATTCGATGCGCATCAGATCGCGGTGGTCATCCGGCAGCCAGCGCTGGCCGGAAAGGTAAATGGCGAGCCCGATGATCATCACTACGCCGGCCGCGCCAAACCCATAGTGCCAGCCAACCTTCTGACCGAGCGTTCCGGAGATGAGCGGCGCGGCGATGACGCTGACATTGATGAAAATGTAGAAGATTTGAAATGCCATCGCGCGGCGTGGGTCATTCTCGGAGTAGAGCTCACCGACCTGCGTCGCGATATTTCCTTTGAATAGACCGACTCCTGCGATGAGCGCGAGCAGCGCAAATAGAAATGCGCTTTCGAAGGCCATCAAAAAATGTCCGACCGACATCACGATGCCGCCAGCGATCAGCGCGATCCGGCGGCCAGTGAGTTGGTCCGCGATGATGCCGCCCAGGATCGGCGTCAGATACACGAGCGATGTGTAGTCGCCAAAAATCGCCGACGACAGGGGCTGGCCCTCGAGCCCCGGATAGTGCCAGCCCCGGAGCCAAGCAAGCCCCGCCACCTTACCGATGTGTTCCGGCAGCAGCAGATAGTTGACCATGTAGAGCACGAGCAGTGTCTGCATGGAGTAATACGAGAAGCGCTCGCATGCTTCGGTGAAGCCGAGGACCCTCAATCCTTTGGGATGACCCAGAAACGCCTGGCCGTGGCGATCGATTTGTTCAGCGGCTGGAGTGGTTTCGGCGATCGTCATAATCTATGGGCTATTTGCAGCGTGCGTGGACTGATTGTATGTACAGTATCTCAGCGAAAACCTTTCTTTGAATCGAATACTTAACAGAGGCAAAACAGCATGAATCGAATTCATTTGCGATTTATGATGAATTTAATGCTCCTGCCCGCGGCATGTTTCGCTCAGAGTGCGTTCGTCGGCACCTGGCGCCCGGAACCACAAAAGGCTGACCCCAACGGAAAGCCGGATGTGCTCGAGGTTGGCCAAGGTATGTATTTCTGCAAGTCGTGCGATCCATCGATCGAAGTTCCAACCGACGCCAAGGATCATCCAGTGAAGGCTGCTTATTACGACACGTTGAGCGTTGCGGTCGTCGACGAGCATACCGTGCTCAAAATTCAAAAGATGCACGGCGCGACCTTTGGCAAGACTCTCGAGACCGTCTCAACCGATGGAAAACGGCGCACTGATATTCAGTCGATCAGCGGGATGGGGCCTCGAGCCTTCAACCTTGCAGTAGAGTTCTCGCGGCTATCCTCTGGACCTCGTGGATCGCACGCGTTGTCCGGAAGCTGGAAGGAGATACAAGCTGATCTCGTCAATCACGAAGAAGATACGACCTACACGCTGAGCGGCAACACGCTCAACATGTCTGATCAATTCGGGAGATCATTTTCTGCAAAGCTCGATGGGACGGAAGCTCCTTACCAGGGTGATCCCGAGGTAACGAGCGTCAAACTGAAATTGATCGACTCACGGACGATCGAAGAAACAGGCCTGAACGCGGGACAGGTAGTGAAAATCTCTCGCTGGAACATCACTCCAGACGGCGACACCATGCATGCTACTTTCGATGATACCCATGGTCACGTACAGCATCAGGATGGGCATCGGCTGAAGTAGTTCCTGGGCTGTGAAAACGCACTGCCCTACTTGCTTCTGGCGGGGTCGTACCAAACGGCTTCGATATTGTGACCGTCCGCGTCGATGACGAAGGCTGCAAAATAACCAGGGGAGTAATCACGATAGCCCGGACCTCCATTGTCTTTGCCACCTGCGCTAACCGCAGTTCGGTAGAAGCTCTCCACCTGCTCTTGATTGTTGGCCTGGAATGCGAGGTGCAGCGGGATCACCGCATCCTTCGCTGTGATCCAAAAATCTGTGTTTTTTCCGTCGTTGAATCCGGCGGCTTCGCCGTACTCTATGTTCTGCTTGTAGCCGAGTGTGGCCAGCACCTTGGTATAAAAGGCTTTTGACTTGGCGTAGTTGCTTACAGGCAACGAGGTGTGCGCGATCATCGATGCACGTTAGCACATGGGACGATCTGCGAAGTGCGAAAGTTGGCGCGCACGTCGGCTAAAGCCGGACCACGCTCGAAGTGCATTGTCATCGAGCGTGTGACGAACCGCGAGTCGGGCTCTACGGATCTTTGTTATACCTGGGACTGTATGGCCCGAACGGCAAGCCTGCTTTCTTTTCTTCTAATAATTTGATGTTTGCCAATTGGCTCACGCGGTGTGCGTTGTCAGTCTTTTTATTGATGATTTGCGTGACGAGGGCGGCGACGAGATCGCCGAGGATGTTTCCGGTGGACCCAGAGTTCAGCGTCATGTCGCCTTTGCCTTCCCAAAGGACTAATGCGCTGCGGGTGTCCAAGAGCTTGGCTATGACCTCGACATGCGTCACGCTGCCTAGTACGCGGTAGTTGGTGTCATAGTGCTTGAGGTCAAGGTATAACACGGCGTCCGCGCCAGTGACTTCGGAGATTTTGGCAAGAGGCGCTTCCTGCATTTCATGCGCGCCCGGCAAGCCATTCTCTCTCATGAACTGATCGATCACCGCCACTGGAAAGACATAGTAGCCACGTTCGGCAACAGGCCTGGTGATCGTCGACAGATAGCCGTAGGTCCCAGCGACCGAGGTGCTTTCGTTGAGCGGAGGTAAAACCAGAATCGACCGAGGAGGGTGAGCTCGAAAATTCGTGTAGTCGTATGGTTTGACGGTCTTGCATCCGCTCATGGCAACTGCGGCCAGACACATCAGCAGCTCAGCTGAACCTCGTACTGAAAGCGAGCTCACAACGGTTTTCCCAGATTGTTCAGCAGCCGATCCATGAAAACCGCAGACTCTGGAAAGCTTGCCTTCTCTGTCGCAAACTCTTGCCGCGCTTGATCTACCTTTCCTACTTGATAGTACAGATACCCCAGATGAGCATGCCAACCCGGCGGTACACGTTCATTGCTTGATCGAGTTTCCTGATAATCCTGCTCGAGCTGACCAATTTCCTTCTCGATGGGATAATCGGATCGCGCCAAATATCCGGCGTAAATACCGTCTTCGTAGTTACCCCAGTTGTAGAGATCGGCGCGTCGTGATGCGCACCCGGAAATAGCCATTGCGGCTAGCATGCCAACCGCTAGAGCCCATTTATTCACGGGCTAGTTTTCACCGTCGACCAGCTACCGGCTTCCATACTTTCGACGAGTCGATCAACAGCCTCGCGTACTGCTAGATCTAATACCTTCCCGTTCAACGTCGAATCGTAACTTGCGGTGCCGCCGAAACCTAGGACCTCTCGTTTGCTCAAGGCATACTCGCCGCTTCCTGACACGGAATACACCACTTGCGATGTCAAAACGTCCACAACGTTTAGGGTGACTTTAGAATAAGCAGTCTGCTTTTTGCCTTCGCCCAGGATTCCAAATAACTCAGTGTCGCCAGTTTCTTTCCGTCCGAATTCCGTAACATCGCCAGTAATGGTGAAATCAGCGCCCATAAGCCGAGCTTGTTTTCCGCTCAGTTGCGCTTCGCGTTGAATCTCATCCAGATTGTCGCGATCCAGCACTTGAAAACGCCCGGTTTCCTGCAAATGGCCGATCAGGATGGTCTTTGCTTGACCGCCAAGTCGGTCCACGCCGTCTGAAAACAAACCGCGAAGATATGTCGAGCGATTATCAAATTTGCCGACGGCAATCGGCCTTTGAACGCCTGCATACTTAATTCCTGCGGTCGCGGGCTTTTCACTCGTCAATGCTCGGTGTGATTCTGTCGCGCAGCCGAAGAGCAGGAACATTGAGACCAATGCAGCGATTGCGAAAACAGCTCCGTTTCTATTCATAGTCGGCGTCCCTTTGACTTGTTTGGCTAAACGTAGCGAGTGGCGGAAAATCCGTCAAATGGGCCTTTTCGATTCGTGAACCTGTTACACAAATGGAGAGGTTCAATCGCGGCCGCTCTCAGTCAGAGCGACCGCCAGCGGATCGAATCTGGTAGCTGTGATCAACATAGGAGTTCCATCATGACGGTAAATAAGCCGCCGCTTGTTCTGTTCGTTGGCGAAATTCCGGAGTCTGTCGACTTCTCGGATCCCGATTTGCCGCCTGGGTTGGATGCAAAGAAAATTCGTGCGGGGATCAAGGCTGCCATGCAGCAGATGTCGGAGCGCGGTTGGCAAGCGGATTTATGCTTGGTGGAACCAGACGACCGGGCGCGTGCAGAGCTCGAGCGTCAGCTTGCAGAAAAATCGTACGACTGTGTCGTTCTCGGCGGGGGGCTTCGCGTGCCGCGAAAAAACCTGACGCTGTTTGAGACGCTCGTCAACACGGTGTGCAAATTCGGCTGCGGCGCTTCGATTGCTTTCAATACGCAACCAGAAAACACGGCGGATGCTGCAGCTCGCTGGCTTCGGCGTGCGTAAGCCAGGAGCCACAGCATCGAGCTGCTAGAACGCGAGGCGCCTTTGCGACGCCTGCACAAAGCGCTCGAGCTCGCAAGCAATGGCTCGGGGCGCATCATCGCGATTGCAGGTGAGGCAGGCGCTGGCAAGACCTCATTGGTGGAGCGCTTTCTCGCCGACCAAGCGAAGCAGGTGCGCGTGCATCGCGGCGCATGCGAAAACCTGTCGACTCCCGAAGCGCTCTTGCCTCTGCGAGACATCATGCGAGCCAGCGGCGAGTCTTTTGATTCTGGGCTCAGCCACCTGCAATCGTTCGAGCTGTTGCTGCGCCTGCTCGACAAGCCCAGCCCTCCCGCCCTACTCATCATCGAGGATCTTCATTGGGCGGATACGATCACGCTCGATCTCGTTCGCTTCCTTGCGCGGCGCATTGGCCGAATGCGAGCTATGGTATTGCTCACGTATCGTGATGAGGAATTAGACGCGCGCTCGGCGGTTCGCACGGCGTTGGGTGAAACCGCCGCCGGCAGTCTGGAGCGAATGGTCTTGGAGCCTCTTTCGATCAACGCGGTAGCGACACTCGCTGCGGCCCATGGACGACGCGCCGACGAGCTTTATGCGCTCACGGCAGGCAACCCCTTCCTGGTGAGTGAAGCGCTCGCCGCGGGAGATGACCTGCCGACCCATGCGGTGCGGGATGCAACGCTTGCGCGCGCTTCGCGGCTTCCGAAAGAGGCCCGCGTCGTTCTGGAGGCGGTGTCGATTTTTCCGCGGCGCGCGGAAACCGCGATCGTCGCCGACTTGGTCAAGCAAGATCTGTCGGGGCTGGATTCCTGCATAGAAAGAGGCATGCTGATGCTCAACGGTGCACTGCTGCGGTTTCGGCATGAGCTCGCGCGGCTCGCGATCGAGGCCTCGATCGCACCGACGCGTCAGCGGGCTCTGCATCAAGCAGTCGTCGAAATACTCGTGGCGCGAACGAATGCTCGCGCCAGTGAGATTGCGCACCATGCCGAGCGCGCGGCAAACGTCGAGATGCAACTGAAATTCGGCAGAATTGCAGGCGACGAAGCGGCGCGCGCCGGGGCGCCGCGGGAAGCAGCAAAGCACTACGGCGCCATGTTGAAGCACCGGGACCGGCTCGAAGCCTCGATCTTGCCGGACACGCTCGAGCGATACGCCGACCAATCTTGCTTCATCGGCATGTCCGATGTCGCCATGACGGCAATGAAAGAGGCCGCTGCCTTACGCCGCCGCGCCGGAGACACACTGAAGCTAGGCCACGATCTCACTCGCCTTACGCGGTTTGCTTGGATGCACGGCCTGCGCCGAGAAGCAGAAAGCTTTGTCGAAGAGGCCATCGAGGTCTTGGAAAAAAGTCCGCCGGGGAGGGAGCTTGCATGGGCGTACTCGCATAAGTCACAGCTCGAAATGTTGGCTTCCCACACGAATAGTGCGGTGCAGTGGGGCGAGCGCGCGCTGTCCCTCGCAGAGCGTCTGGATGAGAAAGAAATCGTTGCTCACGCGCTCGGCAACATCGGAGCGGCGAAAGCCGATAACACGCGGTTTGGAAGCTTGGCGGAGCTGCATCGAAGCTTTGAGCTCGCACTCGAAGGTCATTATTACGACCACGTCGAACGCGCGTCGTGCAATCTCACGTGCACACACTACTTGCGAAGGCAAGCTGCCGAAACGTTGGCCTACGCGAATCGCGGCGTCGCTTACGCAGTCGATCACCAACTCACGCATTGGGAAGATTATTTGCGCGGATGGCGCGCCATGGTGTTGTTGGATCAAGGCGATTGGCATGGCGCCGAAGATGAGATCAGCTTGATTCTATCGCGTGTCTCGATGGCGGGCGTCTATCGATTTCCGGCTCTCATTGCCTTGGCGCGGCTGCGGCTTCGGCGCGGCGATGCCGATAGCGACACTCCATTGGATGAGGCGCGCCGCCTGTCTGCTACGTTGGCTGAGCTGCAGCGCAGCGCCTATATCGCTGTTCTCACCGCAGAGCAGCAATGGCTCGGCACTGCGTATTCAGTTGAGGCGGCAACGGCCGCACTGAATGAGGTGCATGAGGTCGCTGCGGCATGCGAAGCGCGCTGGGCGGTTGAGGATACGGCGCTGTGGCTCCATCTCTTGGGGCGAGAAGTCGACGATACTCCCGCACTCACGTCCCCATTTCGCGAGCATTGCGCGGGAGATTGGAAAGGCGCGGCGGCCGGTTGGAAAAAGTTAGGCCGCCCGTACGAAGAGGCTCTGGCTTTGAGCGAGGGGGATGATGCCGCGCAGCGTGCTTGCCTTGAAATCTTCGATCGCCTCGGGGCAGGGCCCGCCGCCGCCCGAGTGCGCCGTCAAATGCGCGCTCGCGGTGCGCGAGCGATCCCGCGCGGTCCAATTGCCGGCACTCGCACCAACGCAGCCGGGTTGACGCGAAGGCAAGCTCAAGTGTTGAGGTTGGTCGATGAAGGCTTGAGCAACCTCGAAATCGGGGATCGTTTGTGCATCTCGGCGAAGACGGCAGAGCATCATGTATCGGCGGTTATTGCACGCTTGGGCGTTGCAACGCGCCGCGATGCCGCGGCCTTGGCGCGCTCCACCGGGCTCTTGGAGCCGAGCAAGAAATAGGGGTCGCAGCGGCCAAAGATGGGGGAGGACTCCCGATGTGTGCGCAGCTCCGAGTCGGCACCATTCGGGTTGAATCAATCTTACTTGGGAGGCTCGCACACATGGCTCGACTCGCGGTGTTTTTCTACGGACTTCTGGCTTACCTCATTTTCTTTGGAGTGTTCCTGTATGCGATCGGCTTCATCGGCGGGTTCGCAACCCCAACGCGGATCGATGGTCTGCCGCGCGTCCCGCTCGCGCAGGCCCTCCTCATCGATCTTGGATTGTTGGCCGCATTCGCGCTTCAGCATAGCGGCATGGCACGTCCGGCGTTCAAGCGATGGTGGACTCGCATCGTGCCTGAAGCGGCAGAGCGTAGCACTTACGTTCTTTTGAGCTCCCTCGCGCTCGCCGCACTTTTTTTATTCTGGCAACCCATCGGCGGAGTCGTGTGGAACGCGACAGCGGGTGTAGTGCGCAACTCAATCATCGCCGTTTACTTGTTCGGCTGGGCACTGCTCCTGTATACGACGTTTCTCATCGATCACTTCGATCTGTTCGGTCTCAAGCAGGCGTGGCGGCGCTTCGGTAACCAGACATATCGCGCGCCGTTGTTCCGCACGCCCAGCCTTTACAAATATGTGCGCCACCCGCTCTACATCGGCTGGCTCACGATTTTTTGGGCAGCGCCCACGATGACTTCTGCCCACTTATTGTTGGCGGTGGTTTGCACCGCCTATATTTTGGTGGCCATTCGCTGGGAAGAGCGCGATTTGGAGTCCGCGTTTGGAGACGTCTACGCAGACTATCGGGCCCGCACGCCCAAGCTGATTCCAAGATTCACGCCGCACCGCC
>CAXTUB010000017.1:32645-53867 GCA_964247385.1 uncultured Steroidobacteraceae bacterium
GCAGACTATCGGGCCCGCACGCCCAAGCTGATTCCAAGATTCACGCCGCACCGCCAGCGGTTCGCCAGCGGTGAGCGGCGAGCGGTCGAGACGCGGCTCAATTCATGATCCGATCAGCGATTCCAAGTTTGAACTTCGATCCGTCCGATCCGGATTGCTTGGAGGCCACTTGACTGGCGGTATTTGGCGACGTGCGAGAGTGGAGACAATTTGTCTCAGCGAAAGACTGGGTTTCTGATGCGCCTCCCAAGTCGGAAATCAATCGGGAGAGATCATGAACACTCGGCACGTGGCTGCGATTGCAGTAACCACATTCTCCGCCGCACTCTTGGTGTTTTCTTTTTCTAGCGCGGTATTCGCGCATAACGGTCAGCGATTCAGGCATTCCGGCCGAATGAACCCTGAAGACCCTTCTCCCAGTGCGCGAGACCGGATCTCTGAAGCACCGACCGGGTTCGATAATCAGACGAACGGCTTGACTCCCCAAGGCATGCCATTCCGTCGCATCAACGGCGACTCCGCCGTTGCACAACGCTCCTTCAATGATGATCGCTTCATCTTCGAGGAGTTCGAGACGATCGCAGACGGGCTGGGGCCTACGTATAACGCTCAGTCATGCCGTGAATGCCACCAAAACGTCGTCACCGGCGGAGCGAGTCAAGTGGCCGAGCATCGCACAGGCCGCCTCGATGCGAGCGGCGGTTTTTTCGAATCGCTGGGAGGGTCGTTGATTCAATCGCGAGCCACCAATCCGGAGATCGTCGAGCGCGTAGCGGTGGAAGATGATATCCGCACGTTTCGAATTTCAACGAACACGTTGGGCGATGGGTTCGTCGAGTGCATTGCGGATGAAACATTGTTGGCGATTCGCGATGCCCAACCGGCGGATCTCCGCGGCACTGCGATCATGGTGCCCGTGCTCGAGGGAGACGGGAGCGCGCGGATCGGACGCTTCGGGTGGAAGAGTCAACATGCGAGCCTTGTTTCGTTTGCCGCCGACGCATATCTCAATGAGATGGGCATTACGTCTCCGCTTTTTCCGGAAGAGAACACATCGAGCGGGCGCGATGTCAGTTATGGCACGAAGTATGATCGGGTTCCAGACCCTGAAGACGATGGGACGGACGTCAGAGCATTCGCATCTTTCATGCGTGCCACGAAGGCCCCTTCGCGCGGGCCGATCACGGCGGATGTGATCGCAGGTGAGGCGTTGTTTACGCAGATTGGTTGCTCGACTTGCCACACCCCGACCATCAGAACGGCACGGCCCGGCACGAAGGTCAACGCTGGGGCATTCACTGTTCCCAATGCGCTCGGAAATAAAATCGTCCATCCCTATAGCGATTACTTGGTGCACGACATTGGGACGAGTGATGGAATTCCAGTGCTGCCGGGCGCCGAATACGCAGCTACCGCGAAGCTCATGCGCACCGCGCCGTTGTGGGCATTGCGCACTCGAAACCGGCTCATGCATGATGGACTTTCTTCGACCAAGCAGGAGGCGATCGAGCGGCACTCCGGGCAGGCGGAGACAGTGACAGTCAAATTCGATGCGCTGTCAGCGGATGAGCAACGCCAGATCATGGCGTTCTTGGATTCGCTCTAATGTAGATAAGCAAGCATGAGGAAATAGCGATGAGCTACATCGACGGATTTGTGATTCCGGTTCCTTTGGCCAAGAAAGAGGCTTATAAAAAGCTATGCCTCCAAGCGTCGGCGATATTCAAAGAATATGGAGCGCTTCGTGTCGTCGAGACGTGGGGCGACGACGTGCCGGATGGCAAGGTCACGGACTTCAAGCGCGCGGTGCAGGCGAAGGCTGACGAAGCCATCGTATTTTCTTGGATCCTCTGGCCCTCCAAAGAAGTTCGCGACGCGGGCAATGCGAAGATGATGAAAGATCCGAGAATGCAGCCTTCGTCCGATATGCCGTTCGATGGCAAGCGGATGATTTACGGCGGCTTCAGCCTGCTGAGCGATAGTGGATAAGATAGCTCGGCTAGGTAGGCCTTGTACATGGATCGGAACCGCAGCCCTCGACGTTATACCAGGCGACACCGAGCGCGCCTTTATTGAGATGAACACAGGCGACCTCGCCCGGCGCCACGGCGGAATAAACATCCGAGGAGACGATCACATCCTTTGCCTCATGCACAGGACCCCATGCGCTTAACGTCATGTAATGGCTCCTCGAGCGGCCGCTCGAGATGTGCTTGCTCAAGACCTCGACGCGGTAAATTGTGGGCACCGATCGGTCCCCCAGCGCGTTGACCACGATGCCCGCGCCGAAACCATAGCCGCAACTCATCAAAGCGAATAACGCGAGCGAAGCTTTTTTCTCTCGAAGCGACGGATCGGCGTACACGCCGGCGCCTGTGAGCAACGCAGCGCCCGCGGCAGTCAAGAAAATCATTGAGCGCCAATCGAGCACATGAAGATGACTGCTCGCCGCGATGAGCAATAACCCAGGCACGATCACGAGCATGGGCAGATCGACTTGCCTCCCGCTCAGGAGGAAAAGCGGTCGGTATCGCTGCACGAACACAATGCTCAGCCATGGAGTGACCGCCAATAGCCAGAGTGCGAGAACACTGAGCGAGTGGAAGATCACCGCAGCGAACAGTACATACGGCAAGAACTTTGCCTTCGAGGCAAACGCGCGCAATCGTTCGACTTTCTGCTTTTGTTCGATCGCCGATAAATGGGCATAGCGCCGCTCGATGAGCGCTCGTTCGGCTTCTCGCGCTTCGGCGGCATCCAAATTGGGAAGCGTTGAATACCAATGCTCAAATGCCTCGTCCGCTTTGATCGCAAGCGGCACTCGCAACGCTTTGCTCGCTGGCTCTTTCGTTTCCAGTCTCAGCGTCGGAGACTGCCGCCCCGCTTTGGTGATGCGCCAACCAGCGATCTGGTCGCGAGCCAAGCGACGGCGGCTGAAGAGCTGAACGACTTCAATGCTGTCTGCCGCAACATCGATTCGAAAGGTCAGTGCTCTGGCGATGAGGTAAGCGCCGATCAAACCAAAAAAAGTCGCGAGCGTGATCAAGATCTGTTCGGAATGCGCCTGCGGAGGTTCTGTTCGAAGCAGGGAGTAACAAAGAAATGACGTCCCCGCGATCAGCACCGTTCCGAGAATACATAGGACGAACTTCCAACCGCCCGACATGCCATACGACCGCGGATATCGACTGCGATCGAATTTTTGCGGCGCTTCGATTCCGCTTCCCGCATCCTGGGAGCCAGCGTAACGTCTCATCCCATCAAGCATGAACGTCACGCCAGGCGTTCGCGCGGGTGCATTTCACAGTGATGAAGACTTGGACCGGCGATCCTGCCTCTCATGAGGTAGGCTTGACCCCATGAGCGCGGATGCAGCCGCCATTAACATTTTCGCCGAAGGCGGCTGTACCTGCCGCGCAGTGCGCTATCGATTGACCGCCGCGCCCATGATCGTGAACTGCTGTCATTGCACGTGGTGCCAGCGCGAAACGGGCAGCGCCTTCGTGCTCAACGCCGTGATCGAATCGACGCGTCTCGAACCAACGAGTGGCCACGTGGAAAAGATCCGTACGCCGTCGCTCAGCGGCCGGGGGCAGCTGATCGCGCGTTGCCCCACGTGTCAGATCGCGCTCTGGAGTCACTATACGAGCGACGCTTTGAGTTTCGTGCGCGTGGGAACGCTCGATGTGCCGAATCTCTGTCCGCCCGATGTGCACATCTTTGTCTCGACCAAACAGAACTGGGTGGAGCTTCCCGCCGGCATCCCGGCTTTTGAGCAGTTCTATGACCCGCGAGCTTTCTGGAGCGCAACGGTGCGTGAGCGCTGGATGGCGGCAACCAAGCCTAGAGGCGGCGCTTAGCTTAATGCCGGCGAGAGTGCACCCTGATAGCGCACGATTCGCCCGAGCAAGGGTAGGCTGATAGAAACGTCGAATTGAAACTTGCCATCGCGTGAGGATTCGAACGCATCTGTACGCGGACCTAACAGCTTCGGCAGAGGACATCCAAACAACGCCCAGCGTCTAATCACATAGCGCAGATTCTCGCCATCGAGCAATAGAGCCATGTCCACACTCACCGGACCGAATCTTTCGCGGACGAGCCCCTGCGAGCGTCCTCGTTCGGCAGTCAGGATGCTCGAGAAACTGCGTCCTGCACAAGATCGTACCCAGCATTCGGAATTGCCACGCGAGCTGAGATCCACGCGCATGTCTTTGTTGCCACCTGCGGACGGAAAGCCGATCACGCGAGCAATCATGCGTGCGATGGCGTTGTCGCCGGCTTCGACAGTGCAGTCGCCTCGATAGATGCAATGCCCAGTGACGGAATGGAGTTGTCGAATCTCCGGCGCCAATCGATTCCATGCCGAGCCGAGAACCCTTTCGAATAAATAGGGCGAGGTGGAATTTTGCAAACGCACTCCGGTGGAAATCTGGTGGCGAGCGAACAATCCATCGTAATCGGCTAAGGTGACGTCGCCGATCGCACTGCGTGCTCCCGGAGGCGCTGGATTGCCGTCGAGAGCACGGCGGATCACTGCCTCGGCCGCCATGCTCGGAATCAGCGGGCCGTCGTTACCCTCGGCAAGCAGATGCCACTCACTCGTTACCCGATCCCCGTTCGATCGGACTCCGGACACGGTAACGAACATGCCGCCGCGATGCTCGCCCCATCGCAAATAATTCGTCACGGAGTGCATCGGTCGTGCCAGCCACTTGAGACTTGGAAGAATCTTCAAACGAACCAACCATGCGAACCCCGTCAACATGCGATGGGACGGGGCGGGTACGGGAGCAGCGCCCATCCAAACCTCTTCGCTCTCTGGCCACAAATCGGCCAATGCCCGCAAATCCGGCACTTCAACGAGCGAGAAGCGTCTATTCAGAAGCGGAATCTGTCCGGGCACGGCAATGACGAAGTGGCGGGACTCAGTGAATGGAAACGCGCGAGTCCAATTCGCGGCGCGCTTCAGCGCCACAGCGTGACCTGCATAGCTTGCGATCGCACGAATGACGTTGAGGCCGACCCCCGCATAGGGCGAGGGCGCGACCCCGCCGCGGATTGTGTGAATCGAAGCCATGTCATTAGCCAATGACCGTACGACTGCAGCCGTGAGCACGGGAAAGCTGGAAACGCCCGATAGGATAAAAACACCGGCCGCTTGAGCGGCGTCTTGATACGCGCTAACTCCGCGTACGAAGTCGGAGCCATCGGCGAGATCCAGATAATTGACGCGACACCGAATACACAGCTCGATCAAATGGTAAGGACGATTTCCATAGCTCTGAAATGGGCCGCTCGCATCGACCAAAATTGAGAGGTTGAGCGACTCCAAAGACTTTTCATCCGCGGCGTCTCGATCGAACTGAACGGGGAGGAGCTTCGCTTTCGAACTCCTTCGCACATCACAATACTCGCGCGCTGCGGTGATCGAGCGGCCGCCGACCAACAGTGTCAAGCGCGGCTCGTCTTCGAGCAGATCGACTAGCCGGCCGCCGAATGTTCCGTAGCCGCCAACGATCAACACGGGTAGCTCGGCGCTCACTCCAGAAAACGGTCTCGATGGGCAGCGTCCATGACGAAGCACGATGCTTGCGAGCCGAACCATCGGAGCCGATTTCGGGCGATGAGGTCGTACACTCGATCAAGCCGCTGCGTTGGAATCCACTTCAACCCGTTGAGAAGCGACCACGGCCAACCGAGCTGAGCGAACATGCGAATCGTTCCAGCCGACTTGAACCAGGCTATGCCATCTTGCAAGAGTATGTTGGTCTCGAAATTCACCGGATCGAGGCCGAGGTATCGATAGAGCGCCTGACCGACCGGGGTTTGAGCCGCGGCCAGTCGGAAGATGCCATGCTTGTCATGGCGAAGAACGAACCTTGCGAAGCGGGAGCACAGGACGCAATGTCCATCGAA
The DNA here is from genome assembly GCA_964247385.1 of uncultured Steroidobacteraceae bacterium. Classification (GTDB taxonomy): domain Bacteria; phylum Pseudomonadota; class Gammaproteobacteria; order Steroidobacterales; family Steroidobacteraceae; genus TMP-86. Next base: position 38,565 of record CAXTUB010000017.1, read on the forward strand.
AAAGATGATTGGCCGGTCATCGGGGAATCTGGGCACGCTTGGATCGAAGCGATAAGCACAAGGGGTCTGCTGTTCGAACGAGCGCATCACCGCGCGACTCGACAGAAAGAAAGATGGCGCAAGCGGCAACGCCGAACGGCATGAGTCCGACGCGTCCGCATGCGCCATTCCCCGTGCATACGAATCAGTTATTCGCGGTGAGTGGATCGATGATCTGCGGTATTTCGGTGATGGCGCTCACCGGGATGCCGCTGATCTCCGAATGGGATCGGATGGTCGCCTCGCTGTCAGCCAGATAAATACAAAAAGTGCGGTCCGCCGCGACGTAGCTGTGTTGCCACTGAATATTCGGCTGTAGTTTTTCGATGGCGCAGTTCGAGGCGCGCGAGGCGCCACACAACTCGACGATCGACATTCCGCCAACGCCCGGGATTTCACGCTCGATCAAGTAACGCTTCAAAGTAGACATAGTTTCATCCTCCTTAGGCGAAATGATTGCGCCAACGCGAGCGCTCCACAATCTAAAGATTTGGAGAGACACTAAAGTTTTCCTTTATGATCGACGTGTGATTGCCCCCAGCCACTTGAGAGCCTTGCAAGCGATCGAGCTCGCCGTGCGGACTGGCTCGATGGTCGCGGCGGCCAAGATTCTCAAGATCACACCGGCCGCCGCGGGCCAGCGGGTGAAGACGCTCGAGGATTTTCTGGGGGTCGAGCTGCTGACCAGGGGCCGGTTCGGCGTGGTCGCTTCCGCTGAATTGCTGCGTGCATTGCCGCACCTACGCACTGGATTCGCGGAGATCCAGACGGCGGCGGCAGCGTTGGAGCTACAGCGCGCACATCACTTGCACGTGGTCGCGTTGCCAGATTTCGCGGACTTGTGGCTCGCGCCTCGACTCGCACCGTTCCAAGCGGAGTTTCCGAACATGCGATTCTCGATCAACGGTGAGAGTGAGGGCCGCATGCGGATCGGTAAGCCCGATGTCGAAATCGCTTTCGCGGCGCCCGAGTCGGTTGGCGACGGCGACTTACTGTTTCACGATGTGGTGCTGCCGCTTTGCTCTCCAGCCAATGCGAAGCGAACGCATGCGCTCAAGCAGTCGACACGACTGGAGGGCTTTCCGTTGCTTCACGTGGACTTCTACAAAGACGATCCAGCCAAAACGTCGTGGCCGCAATGGTTCTCTCGTCATGGGATCCAACGGACGGCGCCCGAGCGCGGCATGCGCTACCGCCGTATCGCCTCAGCGCTCGATGCAATCAACGCCGATGCCGGCGTTGCGCTCTGCGGAGTCGCGTTGCTCTTGCCGCAGATCGATCGCGGCGCGGTGGAGCTTGCCTTTCCCGATTGGCCCGGACAGCAAACGTCTTACGCATTCATCGCCCGCTACCGCCCGAACGCGCGCGGGATGCGGCAGGTCGAACGTTTCCGTCAGTGGCTTCGTGTGGAAGCCGCTAAAACGGCGGCGCGCCTGGACTGCCTTTGCGCCAGCAAGAGTGCGGACGGCTAGAGAAAAGGAGCGTCTAGACCGACGGATCCTGCGTCATGACGGCGCGAAATCGTAGGCGCGTGTAATCCGCAGTCCACTGGCCGGAACGGTCGCAGAGCGTTGGTTTGATGCGAGCCTGAACATCTTCCAGATACTCCTGCCGCGCATCGACGGGCAGCACAGCGGTAAAGCAGGGTGAAAACGTGGTGAGCCAACCCATCATGTCCGGAATCGGCGTGGGTCTCGGAATGAGCTCGATGTACGAAATCTCAAAGCCTGCGGCAGTGAGATGGGCGCCGTACTGATCGGGCGACGGAAAATACCAAGGGCTGGCCGCTTCTCCGTCATATCCGCGGCGATTCAGCTCAGCCACCAATGCGCTGCGAATCGTCTCGACACATCGGTAACCGCCCATCTCGGCGACAAACCGGCCGCCGGGACGCAACGCACGCGCGACGTTTCTCACGACACGATCGGCGTCCTTCATCCAATGCAGTGCGGCGTTGCTGAACACCGCATCGAATTCGTTCTGGAACGTCATGTCGGATGCGCTTATTTCAAGGACATCGAGGCCGAGACGCGTTGCCGATGCGCAAAAGTCAGGACTGGAATCGAGCCCAACGACCGTACAACCGATCTGCGAAATCTTCTGAGAGAGAACGCCGTCGCCGCAGCCGACGTCCAGAATGCGCTCGCCCGGCGCGGGCGCCAGCAGCGCGAGTACAGGTGCTCCCAGGTCACTGACGAAGCGGGCATGTTGATCGTAGCCTGCGGCATTCCAGGTTTGAGCAGTCACGAATACTCCTGTGGCGAAGGCGCGCTGATGTCGCGGGAATGATAATTCTTCAGCGCCTTCTGTTTCGGACTCGACGCAGTGGGCTGAGCTGCGGTCATTTACTCAATGTGTTGAGTAAAAATACTCAGTGTAATGAGTAAAATTTCGGCAGCATTTCGAAGTCCACGGGCCGTAGTACGAAGCATCAGGAATGAGCTGGGCTCTCTAGGCGCGACCATTAACGAGCTGTGGTAGCGTGCGGCTGCCGCTCCTTCAAGGATGCATCGATGCAGATTCATTCGACTGACGAGGATTGGCCATGCGAAAAGTGATCGCCAGTGTGTTCGTTTCGCTGGATGGCGTGATGCAGGCTCCGGGTGGACCGACCGAGGACCCCACGGGCAACTTCAAATGGGGCGGCTGGCTGCCGCAGTTTTTCGATGAGGCGGTGCGCCGGAGAATCGACGCGCTGTTCAATCAAGAGTTCGATTTGCTGCTCGGCCGGCGCACCTACGACATCTTTGCCGCGTACTGGCCCTTCGTTCAAGGCGAGGAGAAAGCGCTCGGAACCAAATTCGACCGTGCGGCCAAGCATGTGATCACTTCGCAGGCCAAGCCGCTCAGCTGGGCCAATAGCCATCGATTGCCGAGCCTGGATGCACTCGCTGATCTGAAGAAAACCAATGGACCTCATCTCATCATCCAGGGCAGCAGTACGTTGTACCCGCAACTCATCGAGCGGCGGTTGCTCGATCAACTCACCGTGATGACGTTTCCCATCGTTCTCGGCAGCGGCAAACGTTTATTCGGCAGCCACACGTCGGCGCAGCGCATGCGCATGACCGACCATGAGGTGACGGCCGCCGGAAACCTGATCGCAACCTATGAACCCGCGGGTGATATGAAGCTTGGCAGCTTTGCAGGGGACAAGCCGAGCAAAGCGGAGCTCCAGCGCCGGGAAGAGATGGCGCAGGGCAAGTGGTAGGCAGGCGATCATGCAACTCTCGAATCCACCAAGGAAAGACTCCATGCAGAAACCCTCGGTCGTCAGTGCCGATGAGTGGCTTGCCGCCCGTGAGCAGCTACTGATCAAGGAAAAGGCGCATCTGCGAGCGCACGATGCGCTCGCAGCGGAGCGCCGCCGTATGCCTTGGTGCAAGGTCGAAAAAGACTACGTATTCGAAGGGCCCACCGGTCAAGTCAAGCTCGCGGATCTCTTCGCGGGACGGCGTCAGCTCATCGTCTATCGCGCATTTTTCGAATCCGGTGTGCATGGCTGGCCCGACCATGCGTGCATCGGCTGCTCGCTAGGCGCCGATCAAGTGTCAAACCTTGCGCATCTGAATGCGCGCGACACGACGCTCGTCTACGCATCGCGTGCACCGCAAAACGCCATTGCCCAACTCAAAGCACGCATGGGCTGGCAACACATTCGCTGGTACACCATCACGGATCAATTCGATGTCGATTTTGGCGTGAATGAGTGGCACGGTCACAATGCCTTCATTCGCGATGGCGGCGCGATTTACCGCACCTATTTCATCAACGCACGCGGTGATGAAACTCTGGGCACGCTGTGGAGCTATCTCGACATGACTGCGCTTGGGCGACAAGAAGAATGGGAAGACTCGCCGAAGGGTTACCCGCAAGGTCCGCGCTATAAATGGTGGAATTGGCACGACAGCTACCAGCCTGGCGCACCCGTCGATCCCGAGTGGGATCGTGTCTCGGCAGCGGGCGAGGCGACGTTTCGGGATAAGTGAGGGAATGGTTGACGCTGCGAGAAGCAATCAACGTGGGGCGTTTGCAGTAGCGTTTCCTCACTGGTTATCGCAATCACCTGAGTGGGACGCTGATCGGCCGATGGCTGCGAAGGTGTTCCCACCTTTGTCCGCCACGGATTTCAAAATCGATCTGGTACGCTCGTCGATTGACGCCGCCGGTACATGGGCAAGCGCAACAGATGCGAAGGATGCCAGTCCGATCAGCCAATCGGAAATATGCGCGATGGTGCCTTCGCGAGTTTCGATTCGAAACCATTGCATGCGAGACGAATGGCGGAGTTCGCGCACTTCATCCCAGCGCAGACTTCCGGTCGAGCCCAGCGTCCGACCGAACTGCATGCCCTGTTGAGAAACCACGTGTCGTGCTCGTAAATACTCGGCGATGATGAAAACGCCAAGGCCCGCCAAGGCCCGCCAAGGCCAATAAGAATGTTAGAGATGTCATGCTGAAGACATTGCGGATCGCGCTGGAAAAAATAATGGAAAGTGCCGCGACAATGAAAAAAAGCGATGTACAGACAATGCCGATAATGAGGATACGTCTCGAATGATAGAGGCGGCCTGTATCTACCTTGTGAGCCTCTGCAAAACGCCCCTGCTTCAGCCAGCGCGTCGCGAGGGCAACGATCGCTGTGCAGATGAACCACCGAAGAGGAACGAGCTTTGTCGAAAAAAGACCTCTCCGATCTGCTTCGATACGCCGTGTTGGTGCAAGTTTCGTATTTGAGATTCTCGTGTTCCGCGAGAAATTTGATCGCGTTGGGCTCGCATTGATCCGCTGCGCGCCTGAGCCATTGGAGGCTCCTGACGCGATCTGGCGTCACGTGTAGATCAGGATACCCCCGATAGAGCACTCTGCCGGCGGCGAACTGCGCCCATGGGTCATCGAGCTCAGCCGCGCGCAGAACCAGGGGCCATGCTTCCGCATCGCGGTTTTGTTGCGCGTAGATCCAACCCATTTGAGATAAACCCCATGCATTGTCCACTCGCCGCTTTGAAAGTGCTGCGAGCGCTTGGTCGGCTTCGGCAGGCTTTTTGAGATCCCACGCTGCCCGCGCATAGCTCACTAGCGCCACCGTAGATGGCTTTTCGCCAGCTATTTTCGCGAGGCTCAGGACTTGACCCCATTCTTCAAAGACTTCAGGCGTGTAGCGCTTGTCTTTGTGCGCTTGATTCCGACTCATCGCATCTTCAGCGAGGTCCGCGTGAATGAGCATCGCAAGTCTTGCTAGGAGCGCCGGCTTAGCGTGGCGATCCTCATTCTCCTGAAGAAAGGCGCGCATCTGTTCATACGAACCGCCCCAGCGCGGCCTCAAGCTGAACATATAGCGGAGGCGGATAAACCAGTTGTCAGGATCGATTGCCCTGCCGGCGTTATAGCTGCGGCGAACCTCGATGCGTGGGCCGTCCATGATCGCAACGTTCATTAGATGCAGGTAACTGAGGTACGGCTTCGCTGTCTTCGGCACCGACGCGAGTAGGTCGACGCGCGCGCGCCGCATGAAGTTATCCATGCCCGCAAGCTTTAAGGAGCTTGTCATGTCAAGAGCAAGATCTCCGCGAGAAGCCACGCCCATGCGATAGAGGTAGGTGCCGCGCGCCAGGATTGCCACGTAGGACTTCGGGTAAGAGAACACCCAGCGGTCATAGCTCGCTTCGTTGTCGATATCGCTGTCGTAGAGCTTGTGAAATTCCTCGTATAGCCGTCGATCGTTGATTTGTCCGGATTCGTAGGCATGCTGAATACCAGAGTAGTAGGCATCGACTCGCGCGTAGTCGCCAGACTTAAGCCAAACGATCGGACTCTCGCCGTCTGCCGCGAAGATGCAGCACGACCAGAGCAAGGCGCAGATGGTGAATAGCCGACTCATCGCGTGAGATGGTGCGGCATCGCTAGTCGGCAGGCTTCGACTTAGTGCACGTTTGGGGGCAAGTGCTTTAGTCGCGGCGGCTCCGCCAAATCACCGGCAATCGAATTGCCTAGCCAATGAATCGGCTGCTTCGGTAGGCGACGGCACACTTTCCGCCCTCATCAATGCCATAGCTGGCCAACTAGATCACGATCAAGTCCGATGGCCGCGCTTTTCGAACGGCTCCAGTTGCAATCGACGCATCGAAGGTAACGAACTTACCTTTCTTCATGAGCGCTAGAGCGAGAAGATACACATCGGTGAGCTGTCGCGGCCCGTGGATGCGGGACGGGTCGAACACGTCTGCATCAAGGACGCTGACACCATCAGTCCAAAATTCGTGCCATTGGTGTGCGCATGCTTCCCGAAGGCGTACAACGATGGCTTCGCACGGAACGGGATTCGGATAAGCTCGGCTCGACATGATACGCACACAGCCGTTTTGAGTGATCGGGCAGGTCGCCCACCCGTTGCGTGCGTTTTCGGAAAACCAATCGGTCGCCGCAGCGTGAGACACATGATCCGCATCCAGCATCGCGATCAAGACGTTGACGTCGAGTAATGCACGCATTACGGCTGTTACCTGCGATCAACTAATAAGCGTCTTCTTCTCTAATTTTATCGATCAACTCGTTCGTCACGATGCCACCGCGCGAGGGAAAAGGTCGTAACCCATAAACCGCTTTTGGCTCCCTCGTTCCGCCGATTGCCGGAACGGAGAGGAGAGCCTGTCTGCATAGTTCTGAAATTGCCTCTCCCAACGTTTTACGATCCCTGCGCGCGCGCTCTCGGGCGGCGAGCAACACGTCATCTGCGATGTCCAGTGTGGTGCGCACGCATCAGATGCTAATGCATCTCGCGGCAGTAGCGCAAGCGTTCTGATTCGCATCGAAACCATCAAAGCCTTTACACGTCAGGGACGACATGTATATAAATATGCAGTTTTCTATACACATTCGCCGTGACCTGCATATAGAGTCGCCCTATGAGAAGCGACTGCCGGCATGACTGCTTTTCATAGGCACTTCGCACCCAGTCTTCATAGAACAGCTTGACGGGCTGGGCCTTCGCCGAGTTCATCGAGCATTTGCAGTGCAACTACGGGTCCACGGTCCGAAAGGTTGGGACTTGCAGCAGGACCATTATCGGACTATATTCGGCCCTATTCGATCCGGATTGAATTATGCGCTATTCCACCCAAATCAGGCCGATCAGTTATCTAAAGGCGAATGCAGCGGAGGTGTTGCAAGAGTTGGCAGACCAGCGCAAGCCTATGGTGATTACTCAAAACGGTGAGGCCAAGGCGGTCATCCAAGATGTGGCGTCGTACGAGGAGACACAAGAAACGCTGGCGCTCTTGAAGATCCTTGCGCTCGGTAGTCAACAGGTGGCTCAGGGCAAAGTGAAATCCTTTGCTGAAGTAGCAAACCGACTCCGTACCCGGTCGACCGTTGACTAATGCGTTTCGAAGTTCTGCTCACGGAAGATGCGGAGCGTGACCTTGAAGACATTTACACCTACATCGCTGAGCATGACTCTAGACAGAGCGCTGAGCATGTCCTCAATCGCGTTCTCGACGTAGCCGACGGTCTATCAATCTCCGCGGAGCGTGGATCCATCCTACGAGAGCTTTCCGCCCTCGGCATTCGAGAGTTCCGCCAGGTCTTTTTCAAGCCGTACCGCCTGATCTATCGCCCCACTAACCGTCAAGTCGTTATCTACGTGATCGTCGATGCACGACGCGACATGCAATCCCTATTATCGCGCCGGCTGTTGGCTCGTTAGAGACGGCACGAGGGATCGCATCAGCGCGTCGTCCCGCAAGTGCTACTTAGATTCACTTAGAACAATCCCACAATCTTTCCATTGTCGTCGAGGTCAATGCGGCTGGCCGCGGGTTCTTTCGGCAGCCCGGGCATGGTCACGATATCGCCGCAGATCACGACGATGAACTCTGCCCCCGCCGCAAGGCGTACCTCCCGCACATTGACCACGTGTCCGGACGGCGCGCCGAGCTGGGTGAGATCGGTCGAGAAAGAGTATTGTGTCTTCGCGATGCAGATCGGGTAGTGCCCATAGCCGGCGTCTTGCAGTCTCTGAATTTCCGCGCGCACGAGTTTATCGGCCCGAACTTCGGCAGCGCCGTAGATTTTCATCGCAACGGTCTTTAGCTTGTCCCACAGACTAAGAAGGTCTTCGTAAACGAATTTGAACGTGCTGGCACGCTCGCACAACTTCACCGCTTCGTGCGCTACATCCACCGCACCTTTCCCCCCTTCAGCAAAGTGCCGCGCGCAAATGACTTTCACACCGCGAGCGGCTGCAGCCTGCATCAAGAACCGAACCTCCGCCTCCGTATCTTCGGATCGATGATTGATCGACACCACGCAAGGCAAACCGTAGTGCTGCGTAATATTGTCGATGTGACGATGGAGATTCGCCATGCCTGCTTCGAGCGCGGCGAGGTTTTCTCGTCCGAGATCGTCAACCGCGACGCCGCCGTGATATTTCAGTGCACGCACGGTGGCAACGAGCACGGCGACCGAGGGCCGCAGCCCGGATTTTCGACATTTGATGTCGACAAACTTTTCCGCCCCTAGATCTGCCCCAAAACCGGCCTCGGTAACCACATAGTCTGCAAGCTTCAATGCAGTCTGAGTGGCAATGACGGAATTGCAGCCGTGCGCGATGTTGGCGAACGGCCCTCCGTGCACCAACGCTGGGTTGTTCTCAATGGTCTGCACCAAGTTCGGTGCCAGCGCCTGCTTCAGTAGCACGGCCAAAGCGCCATGCGCTTTTAAATCGCGTGCACGAATGGGCTGCAGGGTACGCGTATAGCCCACCACGATCTCACTGAGTCGTTTCTTCAACGTGGCGAGATTCGTCGCGAGGCAAAAGATGGCCATGATTTCCGAGGCCACGACGATGTCAAAGCGATCCTCACGCGGATAGCCGTTCCATGGCCCGCCAAGCCCGACTGCGATTTCGCGCAGAGCACGATCGTTGACATCGACGACGCGCCTCCACACGATGCGTCGCAAGTCAAAATTCAGCTCGTTGCCGTGATGAATGTGGTTGTCGATCAATGCGGCGAGCAAATTGTGTGCGAGCGCGATAGCGGAGAAGTCCCCGGTGAAATGCAGGTTGATTTCTTCCATGGGCACGATTTGCGAATAGCCGCCGCCCGCAGCGCCGCCCTTCACGCCAAACACCGGGCCCATCGCCGGCTCGCGCAAACAAATGATGGCCCTCTTGCCGATGTGATTGAGCGCGTCACCGAGCCCCACCGTGGTTGTCGTCTTGCCTTCTCCTGCCGGCGTCGGTGAGATCGCCGTGACCAAGATCAGTTTTCCGTCTGGCCGATCGCGAAGGCTGTCGATGTAGTCGAGAGATATCTTTGCTTTGAAGCGTCCGTATGGTTCCAGGAATTGGGCCTCTAGACCTAAGCGATCGGCCGCAAGGTCCACGATGGGTCGCAAACGCGCCGCCTGCGCGATGTCGATGTTGCGAAGAGCCGTCATGCCGTACCGTTTAGATCAATATGCCGCCGATCGCGTGTTGAGCGACCGCGCACCCAACCACGCATCACGGACCGCTCCGACGCGATGTCTGACGGCAGCACGCCGCACTAATGACTGTCGCGCGAAGAGAACACGTTCCTTGTTAATCACGCCAGTGAGTAGTTGCAGCTTCGTCGCCGAACCTGGGCTTTTCAAAACGTATAAGCAGCCAATAGGCTCAAGCTCAACCATTCGAACGAGCCGCCGCCGCCTGATTGAGTTCGCACAGGATCGTCCTCCGCGATAGAAATATTGGCCTTGCGGGTTTTTATTGAGCCTTCACTAGGCGAGGAGAGTTCGAGAGAGAAACTCCGCTTCGAGCCATCGTGGAGGTGTCCGCCATAAATAGGGATAGAGATCACTTGTGCGTCAGCGTCGCCGGGTTGCCAGGTTAGCGTTCCAGAAGTAGCCGCATAATCGGCTCCTGCGGTGGCTGATCCATCTGCAGTGGCGTAGTCCACCTTGACGGCAGCCGTGGAGGCGCCAGAACGAGTCACAGTCAATGCGATCGTGCCGGCACTCTCTAATACAACTACATCGGGTTGCGCGATGTCGTATTCCGGAGTTGAAGTTAGCTGACTGAGAACAATACGCTTGGAGCGAGCGTCGATATAACCCGGAATGATGTCGCCAAACTGCGAAGTGGCAGGCTGTCCGCGCGTGCCGACCAAAAGCAATTTGCCGCTATTCGCACGCAAGGTTGAAACGGCCGTGAACGAGTATTGTTGGCCGACCGAGCCGAAATCGATCCCTAGCGACCCACTGTTTCCAAAGTTTGTGTCGTTTTGGCCATCCGGAAGCAAGCGACTCACGAATGTCCGGAAATAGTTCGAGCCATCGATGTCGTACCGCGTCGCAATGACCTTGCCGTCCGGTTCCATTAACAGGCCGGTTACCGACGCGTCAATATTGGCAGTGTTTCCGGTCGTCGAGGATGGCGCAAAGGTCGAGATACCCCCGTTTACCCCGTAAGCTGAATCTATTGTGAGGTCAGAGTTCATGCGTCCGACCGCGCCAACCGGATTGGCGAAGTTGGTGCTGTCGAAAGCGGTCCCGCCTAACAGTAGGCGGCCATCGGGCTGCAAGAGTCCTACTGTAGAAAACCAAGGCGCAGCGGATCCATATATTTCGTGCCCAACAATGCCGTGGCCGTCAGGATCAATATCCCAGACTTGAGCTCCCGCAAATAAAAGATGCTCGCCATTTGGCCGGGTCACGAGTCCCGGGAGAGTTCCAGCGCCCATGTTCAAAACGCCGTCCGACTGAGTACCGAACGACGGGTCAAGTGTTCCGTCAGCCAGCAACCTTATCACCTGAAGAAAGGACGTTGAAGGTCGCGACTGGACTCGTAAATCGCCAGTCAAGCTGGTGATTAATAGCTTCCCGTCGGGCGTCAGTTCGAGCGACCGAGGCTCGTTGTCCGCATCAAGATTGGTAACCACAGCAAAAGAAGGGTAAACGACCGTCGATTTAACGTTGACGGTAGTCTTGCCCGAGCCGTTGAACGATGAGTCGAGGTTACCGTCTGGAGTTAGCCGCGCGACAGCAACATCAAAGTCTGTGCCACGCTCTGATAGCGCTTGTCCCACCACGATGAGCTTGCCGTCGGGTTGGCGAGCAACCGCTGTAGCACGATCGTCGCCATGACCGAAGTCGACACTTACGATTCCGCCGGAGCCAAATGTCGAATCGAGTGATCCATCCGCGTTGAACCGCACGATCAAGAAGTCGCGCGTAGCATCGAGCGCTGTGATCGGGAGGTCAGCAGTGTCATCGACACCAGGGCTTGTTCCCACAACCACGATCTTTCCATCAGGCTGCAGCAAGGCACCCGCTGCTTGACTGCTTTGACCTCCCAGAAGCTCAAGAATGAACCGACCGGCAGTGCCGAATGAGGAATCTAGGCCCGCTGCATGCAGTGGGATGGCAAAGAGAAGCGACAGCGCGGTGGCGTAGAGGCGCACGATCAGCTGCGGCAGCACCATAACCCACACCTTATTTTTCAGGGCATTCAGCGGCGTCACACGACCGCCCACCACGGACACGCGAGCATTCCCGGCCGGATGACTCTAATCTGCGGATCGCAGCTCAACAATACACCCCGTGGCGTACTGGCATGACGTTCGCGAAAAGTGACTAAATGCCGCGCTTCATCTGCACCGACTGCGTTGCTTGCTTTAACTTCGATGGGTAGCAGCCGCCCGTTCTCCTCCAGGATGAAATCGACTTCCTGACCTGAGCTCAGTCGCCAGTGGTGGAGATCGCGGGTCGATGAACCATCCCGCCAGACGAGCAAGTCGCTGGCAATCAGGGTTTCCAGGTGGAAGCCCGTCGGTGTCGTTTCGCGCGATGCCGCGATTGCGAGAGCGGCATCGACGCTGTACAGCTTGGGCGCTTTGATCACGCGCTGACCTGAATTTCTTGAATACGGCGGAATGAGTTCGATGAGGTAGCTTCTTTGAAGCGCCTCAAGCCATCGCCGGATGGTGGTAGCGGGTGTTCCTAAGTCGTTCGCCAAACCGGTCACGTTGAGTTCCTGTCCCGTTCGCGCGGCTGTCAAACGGACGAAAGCCTCCAGTCGCGGAGCCGACTCGACTTCAAGGATTTCGAGAATATCGCGACGCGAAAAAATCTCTATGTAGTCATCGAGCATCCGCAGGCGCTCATCAGGTGGGGCAGCCACTGCCCGGGGAAAGCCTCCTGTCCCAGCCACGGTTTTCCAATCTAATGCCCCATTGGAAGCAGCGCGTCGTTCGAGTTCGGCGATGACGGCCGCTTCGTCTGGCCCAAACAGAAAGCTCCAGCCTTGTTGCTCCTCGTCGAATCGCAGTTCGCTCAATGTGAGCGGGCGAAGCGTGCGATAAGTCGCGCGTCCCACCAACGAATCACTTACCGATCGCCCAACTTTGGGTTGGTTCGATCCACTGACCAGATATTGGCCGGTCCTTCCGTCGCGATCGACGACCGCCTTGATCGCAAACATCAAGTCCGGCGCCCGCTGCACTTCGTCGATGAAAGCCCCACCATCACCGAGGTCGGCGAGGAACCCTTCCGGGTCGGCAATGGCCTGTTCGCGCACATCGCGGTCGTCAAGCGTTCGCCTCGCGAAGCCCTGCGTCTCAGCGATTTCTTGGCAGAGGGTGCTCTTGCCCACCTGCCGCGCGCCCATGACGGCAACTACCGGGTACAAGCGCAGGTCGGCGCTCAACTGGGCCTGAATGACCCGTGGAAAGCGAGCGTTTGCTTCGACCATATCAATACGCTATATTGCCATATGACAGCGAATATAACGTAGGAATGTTCTCGTGGCAAACGGATACTCAGCGGATGATCTGCTCGAATTCCTCGACCATGCCGGCGACAAAGGTCTCATGCCAGCAGCCACCGCGCAGGCTTTGACCGTTGCAACGAGAAACGTCCTCGCCATCCTGTCTGATGCGGAGAGGGCGGACCTGAGTCAGCAGGATCTCGACACCGCCATCAAACGCTTCACCAACAAGCGCGCCAAGGATTTCACTCCGACGTCACTGAAAGAGTACGGCCGTCGGGTTCGTCGAGCGGTCGAGTTGTTTCTCACCTGGCGCCGGGACCCTGCGAACTTCACGACTAAGACTCGCACGACCGGTGCGTCACGCAAGGAGGGCAGGGGCGTCGTGGTCGGCGAGCCCGCAGCAAGGTACGCCGCGGAGCAGCCCGAAGACGAAGTTGCGGGAACATATCGCTCCTCATTTCCGGTGCGACCGGGCCTCGTCGTGACGCTGGCCAACATTCCGAATGATCTGACCCACGCCGAGGCGGAGCGGATCGCCGTCTTTGTCAGGATGCTGGCGCTCGACCGATAGGAAAATTCCATGAGCATGGACGTTTGGCAAATCTAGAATTCGATGGCCGTTCTAATCCCTAGTTTCGGAAGCTGCCGATGGGACACGTCCGGTGAGCGTCGCCTTGCCGAACGGCTCATCTCTCACGTCGAAGACGATTACCTTTGTTGGTACAACGTGCCGATCGGCACGGCCAAGATGCATCCTGACTTCGTGCGAGGCGGGGCATTTTGGTTCTCGAAGTCAAAGACTGGAAAGTTGACTCGATCCAAACGATCAATAAGACCAGTGTCACGCTCATGGCGCCCAGAGGACTGATGACGGCAGCGAACCCTCTCCAGCAGTCGCGCCAGTATGTGCACCTCCTCAAACTCATATTCGAGCGCGACCCGCAATTGATTTATGGACCCGACTCAAGGTATGCCGGGAAGCTCCTCTTTCCCTGGGGCTATGGGGCTGTTCTTCCCAACATCACGCGCAAACAGTTCGAAGCCACGGATCTTTCGCGAAGCGTTGCCCGCCGATTCGGTCATCTGCAAAGACGACATGCTCGAGTCGGGGGACGCTTTGCTATTTCAACTGCGACTCTGGGGCATGTTTACGACCGCGTTTCCTTGCGAGCTCTCTTTGCCGCAAATTGATCGCATTCGATGGCATTTGTACCCGGAAGTGCGTGTGCAGGATCGAACGATGGGCTTATTCGATCAGGCAGCCGAACGAAAGTTCTCGCTAGAACAAATTCCCGACTTGGTCCGGGTGATGGATCTTCAGCAGGAGCAGCTCGCACGAAGTTTGGGCGATGGGCATCGCGTCATTCATAGCGTGGCAGGATCGGGTAAGACCATGATTCTCGGCTATCGCTGTCAGCATCTCGCACGCCTGACCGCGAAGCCTGTGCTCGTTCTTTGTTACAACAGAGCGTTGGCTGCGAAATTGGACGCCGTGATTGCGGAGAAACACCTGCAAGACAAAGTGACAGTGCGACATTTCCATCGATGGTGTCGCGATCAACTCATGGCGTATCACGTGACGCTCCCACCCGACGGTCCTGAGTTTTCCACGCAGCTGGTGGAACGCGTGATTACGAATGTGGATCGCGGACAGATTCCGCGTGCGCAATACGGAGCCATCTTGATCGACGAGGGCCACGATTTTGAACCCGCGTGGTTGAAGCTGGTGGTTCAAATGGTGGATCCAGACACGAATTCTTTTCTGCTGCTGTACGATGACGCGCAGTCCTTGTATGGCACTCGAAACCGCAGCTTTCACTTTTCAGAAGTCGGAATCCAAGCGCGCGGCCGCAGCACGATTTTGCGCCTCAACTATCGGAACACGGCGGAGATCCTGGAGGTTGCGTATCGATTTGCGCAGGAGGCGATTCGGCCATCGTCGGCGGACGATGATTCAGTGCCGATCGTTGGCCCAGAGACCGCAGGGCGTCATGGGCCGATGCCGGTGCTGACAAGGTTTTCAAGCTCGACTCGCGAGATTGCGCACGTAGTGACGCGGGCTAAAGAGTTTCACCGCGCGGGTCATGCTTGGAGCGATATCGCGGTGCTCTATAGGAACAAATATCAAGGTGCGCAGATTGAAGAAGCGTTGCGCAATGCCGGCGTTCCCGTTGCAAATCATGCGGACCGCGACTGGGATGTCTCCAGTGACTCAGTGAAACTTCTGACGATGCACAGCAGCAAGGGGCTGGAATTTCCAGCAGTCATTGTTGCCGGCATCTGCCAGATGCTTGGTGATGCCAGTAAGACTGCTGAGGAAGCTCGGTTACTGTACGTCGCGATGACGCGATCGATGACACACTTGGAACTGACGTGTTCGCGCGAGACGTCGATCACGCGACGGGTGGCGGAAGCGATTGAAGAAGCTGCTTAAACATGACAGCAGCACTGGATGATCTGTCTTAGCTACGATTTGATCTGACATTATTCTAAAGCGTATTACCCGCAAGGAG
>CAXTUB010000018.1:0-50761 GCA_964247385.1 uncultured Steroidobacteraceae bacterium
CCCGTTCCCACCCCGCCCACGACCACGCACTTCAACAAGGCTTTTGCGAGCTCGCTGAACCCTTGCAGTCCGAAAATGCGCTTCAATCCCGCTGCCGGGCTCAGACGTGAGAAATCCGGCACGAGAGCGGACGTGCTCACATTCCAACCGCCGAGCGCGATCGAGGCGATGATGGCGAGCGCCATCAAGAGCGCGAACAAAGGCAGCAGCGCCTGCACGGCGCCAACGCCTGCGCTCGCCAGTGGCGCCATCATTGCGCGTGGATCATCGAGCGCGGCTGCATCGAAGCGGAGCGAGAAGCGCATGAGCTTTGCCACGGTGTCGGCAATGGCCGCGCCGATGACGGCCAGCGCAACGCTTCCGGCAATCAAGCTCGCAAAATTGGTGAGCTCGCGCGATCTGGGCACGAATCCGCGCTCGCGCGCTTGCTGCAGGCGGCGAGCGGATGGCTCCTCGGTGCGGTCAGAGGTGTCCTGCTCGGCCATCAACGCACCAACGGCCGCGCCGAGATGAGATCGCCCGCCGCCAGCAAGGCGCGCTCGAGCAAATGCGTGGTGCCGGAGATGGTCGAGTCGAGCCCGGAAATGAGCACGAAATAACCCGCGAGCATCGCAATCGGAAAGCCGACTCCGAACAAGTTGAGCTGCGGCGCGGCGCGCGTGACGACGCCCAGCGCGAGATTGACCACCAAGAGTGCGACGGTCGCGGGCAATGCGATGAGAAGCCCCGACTCGAACACGGATGCGCCCCAACTTGCCACGGTTCCGAACACATGACGGTCGAGCAATTGAGCACCGACCGGTATGGTTTGAAAGCTGCGCGCGAAGACTGCGAGCAAGGCGAGGTGTCCGTCGAGAGACAAGTACACGAGCGTGCCGAGGATCGTGAACATTTGGCCGAGCACAGCCGTGTTGGCGCCGCGCTGTGGGTCGACCAGGGTGGCGTACCCCAGGCCCATGGTCATCGAAATCGTCTGTCCTGCCAGCGCAAGCGCATCGAACACGAGCGATACCGTCATGCCGATGGCCAGACCGATGAGCACTTGATTGATCGCCGCGACCAAACCGACCGCGGATAAAGGCTCGATCGCCGCCGCGGGCTGAACCAGCGGCGCAAGAAGCAGCGCAATCGCAAGCGACAGTCCGATACGCCCCCGCGCGGGCACGCTGGATGAGCCCATGACCGGAGCCACGGCGATGAAACCGCCGATGCGCAAGAGCGGCCACCAAAGCTGCGCCACCCATGCGCTGATCTGCGCTGCGTCGAAATTCCACATGCGCTGCGCCTAGCCGATCAGGCTCGGAATGTTGGCGTACAAATCATGGGTGTAGTCGATGAGCACGCGCAGCATCCAAGGTCCGGCGACGAACAGCGTCAACACCAACGCCAACAGCTTGGGAATGAAGCTCAATGTGGCTTCGTTGATCTGCGTGGCGGCCTGCAGCATGCCAATGACGAGTCCTGCGATCAGCGCGACCAGCAGCATGGGCGCGGCAATGGTCGACGTGACGATCAACGCCTGATGGCCGAGATCCAGAACGGTGGCCGGAGACATCAGCGAAAGCTCGCGGCCAACGTGCCGATCAACAAAGTCCAGCCATCCACCAGCACGAACAGCATGATCTTGAACGGGAGGGACACCAGCATGGGCGAGAGCATCATCATGCCCATGGACATGAGCACGCTCGCCACCACCAGATCGATGACGAGAAACGGAATGAACACCATGAAGCCGATTTGAAACGCAGTCTTCAATTCGCTGCTGATGAAGGTCGGAATCAGCACCGTCATCGGTACCTCATCGGTGCTCTTGAAGCTGTTCTTGCCGGCCAGCTTCGCAAACATGGCCAGGTCGTTCTCGCGCGTCTGCGCCAGCATGAAATTCTTCAATGGGGCCACGGCGCGATCGATGGCGAGCTCGCCGCTCAACTGTCCATCCAGATAGGGCTTGATGCCCTCGTCATACGAGCGATTGAGGGAAGCGCCCATGACGAACAGCGTGAGAAAAAGCGCAAGGCCCGTGATCACTTGATTGGGCGGCGTCTGCGCAAGGCCCAGAGCCTGCCGCAAAATGGACAGCACGATGACGATGCGCGTGAACGCCGTCATCGACAAGAGAATGGCCGGCAACAGCGTAAGCGCTGTCATCAAGAGCAATACCTGAAACGTGAGCGAGTAAGTTTGCACTCCGCCGGCGCCCGACTTGACGGCCACAGCGGGCAGCGCGGCTTGAGCCAGGGCGGCGGCGCACGGCAGCATCGTGCATAGCCAGCCGATCACAATCGCTGTGCGATGCGTTCTCACGTGGGGTCCTTCGTTCGCGGCATGAAGGACTTCAAGCGTGCGGCGAAGCTCGCATCCTGATCGCGATGCGGCACATCAATGGAATGGGCGAGAGGGGTCAGGGCGGTAATTCCGTTGCTCGCCACGCCGAGCAGCAGCTGCGCATCGCCGATGCGCACCAGCAGGATGCGTTCGCGCGGCCCGAGCGCGAGCTCATCCAGCACTTGCATGGCGCGGCTGGCGCGAGGAGTGGCGAGATTCAAACGCTTGAGCAACCAGCTCACCGCGAAAATGACGCCGATCACGAGAACCAAGCTCAACATGAGCTGCAGCAACCCCCCCGCGGGCAGCGACGCGGGCGGCGCCGCAGCCGGCATCACTGGGCGTGTTCCATGCGTTCGCTGGCGCTGACGACGTCGGTGAGGCGGATGCCGAACTTGTCGTTGATGACGACCACTTCGCCGCGCGCGATGCGCACGCCGTTGACGAGCACATCGAGCGGCTCACCGGCCAGACGATCGAGCTCGACAATGGCGCCGGGCGAGAGCTGCATGAGCTCACGCACCGGCATGCGGGCGCGGCCGACCTCGAGCGATAGCGTCACGGCCACGTCCAAGATCAGCCCCAGGTTCACCTCTTTGCCGTTGCGCGCCTTGGTGTCCGCGCCCAGCTCGCCGAACTGCGCGCGCGCAGCGTTGCCGGCTTTCGAATCCATACTCATACCGATACTCCGTCCAGAATTTTCAGTGCATTGCGGCCCTGTGAGACGCCGAAGCGGCCGCGAAACAGCGGCACATTCTCAGCCAGCAGCGTCACGTGCTCCGGCGCTTCGATGGGCACGATGTCGCCTGGTGCGAGACTCACCAGCTCGCGCAAGCTCATGGTGGCTTCCGACAACACGGCGCGCGTTTCCAGCTGGGCTTGCATGAGCGCCGCACTGAGCTCGGGCGTCCAAGCGTGCGGATCGCGCGGGCTGCGCACGCTCCCGTCCGCGCTCAACGCCTCTCGCACCGGCGCCAGCGCGGCCTCCGGCAAGAGCCATTCGAGCGCGCCGTTCAGCTCGCCCAGCTGTGCGATGAATCGCACGATGATCACGGTGTCGTGCGCGGCGCCAAGCTGCACGAAGCGTGCGTCGTGCTCTTGCTTGACGAGCTCGCACTCCACGGGCGCGATGGGTTGCCAGGCCGCGACGAAATCAGGCGCGAGGTTGCGCGTCATCACACCGAGAAAGCGCTGCGCGGCAGGGGAAGCGGCCGCGGCCGCGTCGGCCGGAGCGCGGCATGCGCCACCGAAAAAACCATCCAACATGGCGAGGAGCAAGGCGGGTTGAGTCGCAAAGATCGCAAGCTCCGGCAGCGGCTTCAGGCGAACGACGGCGAGGCACGCCGGATTTGGCAAGGCCGCCAAACGATCGGCGCTCTTGCCGCGATCGAGGCCATCAAAGGCGATGCGCACCTCGTGGCCAACCAATTGAGACAGCGTGGTCGAGGCGCGCACACCAAAGGTCTTGGCGATGTGCTCGAGATTGGGCAGGCGTGTGCGGCTGATCTTGCACGCCGTGATATCGAACGCGCGTACTTGCCCTTGAGGCGAGCTTTCAAGCAGCGCGGCCGTTTCCTGCTCGGACAATACGCCGCGATGCCCATCATCGGCCGCGCTCGATGCGTCGCGCCCGCTCCCCTGCACACCTGCATCAGGCACCTGCGCCTCGGTCTCGCTCTCAGGGCTGCCGGAACTCATCACTGCACCACGAAACTTGTGAATAGCAAATCACTCGGCGGCGGAGTGCCTTCCTTTTTGCAGATATTGGTCACCTCGGCGAGCGCTTCCTGGCGCAGCTTCTCCTTGCCTTCACGCGTCATCAGCGCGTGGTAATCGCGGTTGCTGATCAGCAGCAACAGATTGTTGCGAATGAGCGGCACATTTTTTTGCACGCCATCGATGGCCTTTTGATCGCGCGCCATGATTTCCACCGTGATCTGCAAAAAGCGCACGGCGGAGGATTCTTCGAAGCTCACGACGAGCGGCGGGTCGATGGCGAAATAAATGGCGGGCTTGCCGGCCGTGTCGCCTGTTTCACCGTGCTTCTTGACGGGCTCGACTACGGTAATTTTGCCGTCGGCGCCCACTTTCAATTGCGGGAACGGATGGAGCGATGCATTGATGTATCCGCCGGCGACCACCGCGGCCAGCGCCGCGGCGAACACGCCGCCGAGACCCAGGATCTTGCTCACCATCCCGGGCTTTTTCTCCGCGGCCGGAGTCACCACCTCGGCATCGTCATCCGCCATACGAAAATCCTCGTCCGCACGTCTTCACATGCATGGAAGCAATTTTCGGGCCAGGATTTGCGCGGGCAAGTTAGTCCATCCGATTCAGGGACTTGCCTTTCGATGTCAGGCTAGATGCCATCCCTTCCGCCCGAGCGTCAGAATTTTGGCGGTGAATTCTTGGCGCGGCTCAGGGCGCAAATTTCAAGATGACGCGCAAGCCCGGGTTGGCATCGGCCAAGGTGAGCCGCGCGCTGTGCAATTTGGTGACGGCCGCGACCAGCGACAAGCCAAGCCCGGAACCTGGCACATCGCGCGCCTCGTCGAGCCGCACACGCCTTCGCAGCACCTGATCCCGCTTTTCGGGTGCAATACCCGGGCCGCGGTCTTCGACGCTCACCTCCGCACCATCGCTCGCGTTGCGCAGCCGCATCAAAATGCGGCCGCCTCGCCGGCTGAACTTGATGGCATTGTCGAGGAGATTGGCGAGAGCCTGCGCAAGCAATTGACGGCTTCCTTGTACCGCGGCATCCGGCGCGATATCGCTCGAAAAGGTGATGCCGTGCTCCTCGCTGACCGGCGCGTAGAGCTCGGCCATGCTCGCAACCAGCGCCGAAAGATCCACATGCTCCAATGCAACGTTGCCGGTCTCGGCCAGCGCGATTCGCAGCAAGGCATCCAAGGTGATCCGCATGCGGTCCACCTCGGCGTGGATCTGCTCGGTCTCGGCGTGCGCAAGCGTGCCATGCTCGAGGCTCTTGAGCGCCGCGTCGGCGTGAAACTGCAGCCGGGACAGCGGCGTGCGCAGATCGTGCGCGGCGCTATCGAGCACGGTGCGCATGCCGAGCGTGAGCTGCTCGATCTTGTCGAGCATGCCATTGATGTCGCGCGCCAGGGTATCGAACTCGTCATCGGACGCGCGCACCGGCAAGCGCTGCGACAAATCGCCATGCATGATTTGTTGCACGACGGCCGATACCGCCGAGGCCTGGGCCAAGATGCGTCTGCCCATCCAAAAGCCGCCGCCGAGCCCGAGCACCAACGTCGACAACACGGCAAGCACGAGCCCTTGCAGCATCAAGCGCTCGACATCGTGGCGCTCTTGCACGTCGTGCCCAACGAGCATGCGATAGCCGCCGGGCAGCACGAAGACGCGGGCTCGCATGTCGTGATCGCGAGTCTCATCGCCGAATGGGACGGCAACCACGAACTCGATCCACTTGCCATGCGAGTCGCCCGCCTCCGGCCACGAAGGCACATTGCCTGCCACCGGCCGCAACGACGGATCGACCATGAGATACACGGCGCCGCGCACGTCGGGGGATTGCGAGCGCTGCTCGATCAGCTCGATGAAGTCATCGCGCGACAGCACCCGATACTGCTCGCGCAAGCCCTGCACCTCGGCCTCGATCAGATTGTCCGTGCCGCCGTCGACGACATTGGAGACGGCGAAGTAGACGACCCCCAACAACAGCACCGACCCGGCCGAAAACAGCACGGAATAAGTGATCGCGATGCGAAAGCGCGACGTGGCGAGGACCTGGCCGAAGCGTCGCGCCAGATTCATGCAGGCTCGGCGCGCAGCGAGTAGCCCGCGCCGCGAATCGTATGCAGGAGCGGCGCGCCGAAGTCCTTGTCGATGGCGTGCCGCAGCCGGCTGATGTGTACATCGATCACGTTGGTCTGTGGATCGAAATGGTAATCCCACACCCCTTCCAGCAGCATGGTGCGCGTGACCACCTGGCCGCTGTGCTGCATGAGATATTCGAGCAGTTGAAACTCGCGCGTCGTGAGCTCGATTTTTTTTCCGGCGCGCGTGACTCGCCGGCTCATGCGGTCGAGCTCGAGATCCGCCACCCTCAACTTGATCGGGCCGTCGGCGGAGGGTTCTTGCGCGCGCCGCGCCAGCGCATCGATCCGAGCCAGGAGCTCGGACACGTGATAAGGCTTCGCGAGATAATCATCGCCGCCGCCGCGCAGCCCGCTGATGCGGTCATCCACCTCGCCGAGCGCGCTCAAGATCAATACCGGCAACTTGCGCCCGGTCGCGCGCAAAGACTGGATCAGCGATACGCCATCGAGCTTGGGCAGCATGCGATCGACCACCGCCAAGTCGTAGACATCGGACGAGGCGAGCTTCAGACCCTCGAGCCCATCGGCCGCCGTGTCGGCTTGGTGGCCCGCATCACGCAGGGCAGCCGCCACGAAGTCACGGGCTTTGGCGTCGTCTTCGACCACAAGAATTCGCATGCCGCTATGGTACTGCGCGCCAATGCGGGGTTCATGCCGGCAGTGCGCCGCTGCGCATCAACGCGCAGCCTTGCCGCTCGTCAGGCGTAAGCGTCCAGGGCCCGCGGCCGGTGAGGCACGTGCGGCTCGTGCGCTCGGGCGCTCTCCTGCGGCACGGCGAAGTCGGACCACTGCCGAGGTTGCGGCGGCGTGCGCTCCTGAAAAGAACGCTGCGAGATATCGACGTTGACTTGCGTGAAGCCTTGCGAGCTCAGCATCTCACGCAGCCGAGGCGATGAGGCCTCCAATGCTTCACGTGTCACCACGCTGTGAGCACTCATCCACACTTGCGCTTTATCTCCCTGCACTTCGATGCGCACATCAATGGGCCCCAATTGCGGCGGGTCAACCTGCAGTTTCGCAACACTTGTGCCCTGGTCGGCGAGCAGGGAGACCCGCTGCGCCAGTGCTTGCGGGAACTCCGGAGTTCCGGGACTCGAATTCAACTTGATGGCGACGGGATCCGCATTGACATGGCTCGCCGGAGCACCGATGCCGTTGACGGGCACGTCGAATCCGAGCTTTGCATCGCCGACGGGCGCGCTGGCACGCTCGTCGCGAGCGCCGCTCTGCGCCGCTTCTTGCCCGGCATGTGCGGCGAGTGCAAGCAACGGAGCGGCGCTTGTCGAGTCGGCTGCGCCGCTCGGGTCGGCTTGCATCGCCAACACCTGCGCGTTGGGTTGCATTTGAAGTGCTGCGCCCGTACTCGCTGCTGGCGCACCGGACCCTGCCGCATCCGATGCGGCCGCCGGCGGTGCAGTCGACTGCGCCACGGTACCCAAAATCGACTGCAGCCTCATCGACTCGAGCCTGGCAATCGACGCATCGGTTTGCGGGCTCGAAGGTGACGCCGTCTCATCTGCGTCGGCTACGGCTTGCGTTGATGCAATCGGCGCCGCGTCGCTCGGATTCACCGGATTTCGCGTTGTCCCGGAGGAGGCCGCAACGCCGGTACTCGAGCTCGCCCCGCCCACTCCTTGCTCGACTTGCGCCGCGTCGATCGCGATTAACCATGGATCCGGCATGGGTTCGAAAGTTCGGGCTTGTGTTGAGTCGGCCGCCGAGCCCAGGGCCGACGCAGCAGAAGGTGCGCCCTGTACCGGTGTGCGCGTCGAGGTTGACACAGCGATGATTGCCGGGGAACCGGCTGCGGCGGGTTTGGCGGCCTGCCCCGCCGTGCCGCCGATGGATCCCGCGATCATCGCCAGGGTCTGCATTGCGGCGACCTCGGCGGCGGGCAGGTCCACGGTATTTGCAGGAGGCGCGTTGACGTCGGCCTCAGCTATCTTGGGCGGCAAATCCTTGCCGCGCGGCGGCGAGTCTTCGCCACTCGGCGACACCGTCTCGGCTCGCGTTGCGGATTGCGCGTCTTGCGCAGAAGTCGCTCGTCGCGCGTTCTTCGACTTGGGCTCGAGCCGCGAATGCGCTTTGCCGGCGGGATGAGTTGCCGCTTGAACGCCGCGCTGTCCGGAATTCTTATCCTCTGCGGTGTGGTCTGCTCGGCTCTCGTTCGCATGCGCCTTGCGCAACTCCCCGGAAAACCCATGCGAATCATCACTCGGCTTGTCGCTCGACTCCCGCGGGCTCGCCATATTGCGGCTCGAGGGGACCGGGAGGCTGGCGGACACTGGGGGCGAATCCATACTCATGCTCTTGCGTCATGCACCCCGCGTGCCAGCTACTCGAGCTTGTTTCGCGATATCCGCCTTGCCGAGACTTCGTCCAACTCACTTTGCTCGCGCCGCTCCTGCACCTTCCGCTCATCAAAACGAATGCGCTCGACGACCTTGCCGATCGAGTCAGCCTCACTGCGCTTTTGCGCCCACTCTGCGCGCTTCACCTCGTAAGCGCTCTGCGCTTGATCCACTGCAAGAGACTGAGTGCGGATGGCCTCGTTCAGACGGCCCAGAAACGAGCGGAAATTTTGCAGCCGCACGGCATCCATCGCCGCCGGAGCGCATGCTGGCTTCTCGGCATATTCGCGGCGGTATTGCTCGAGCTGGGCCAGCTGCCGCTGCATCTCCTCCACGTGGCTCGCAGCCTGCGCAACTTCACGGCTCGCATGCTGGGCTGAATGGTCGGCAAGGTTGTGAATGGGCTCGAATCGCTTCGACTTCATCCTGAAGCTCCGTTGGGCGTGCCGTCGGCGGAAAACTGCGTCACGAGTTGCTTAAGATCGGCCAGACTGCGATCGATGCCGATGGGCTCGTACATGTCCTGCCGCAAGAATTCGACCACCTTGGGCCATTGCTCGACGGCCAAATCCACACGCGGATCGGCGCCGCGCCGATATGCGCCCACCGTGACCAAATCGCGGTTCTGCTGGTAGGTCGAGTACAGCTGCTTGAAGCGAAGCGCGAGGTCCAGCTGCTCGCGCGAGCAGATCTGATGCATGGCGCGCGAAATGGAAGCCTCGACATCTACGGCTGGATACAAGCCGTTTTCAGCAAGCCGCCGAGTCAGCACGATGTGTCCATCGAGGATGGCTCGCGCGGCATCCGCGATCGGATCATTCTGGTCATCGCCTTCGACCAGCACCGTATAGAACGCGGTGATCGAGCCGGGGCCGCGGTCGCTGTTCCCGGCGCGCTCAACCAACTGCGGAAGGCGCGCGAAGACGGACGGCGGATAGCCTTTGGTTGCGGGTGGCTCGCCGATGGCGAGTGCGATCTCGCGCTGCGCTTGCGCAAAGCGGGTGAGCGAGTCGAGCAGCAACAAGACTTTGAGGCCGCGATCGCGGAAATACTCAGCGATGGCCGTTGCGCGCCATGCGCCGTGCAGGCGCATCAGCGGAGAGTTATCGGCGGGAGTTGCGACTACGACGGCGCGCCGCATGCCATCCGGTCCGAGCGTGTTGCTGACGAACTCCTGTACTTCGCGGCCGCGCTCGCCGATGAGACCGACGACGGTGACGTCGGCTTGCGTGTAGCGCGTCATCATGCCGAGCAACACCGACTTGCCCACACCCGAGCCTGCGAACAAGCCGATGCGTTGGCCGCCGCCCACGGTCAGGAGCGCATTGATGGACCGCACGCCGACATCGAGCGGATCGCGAATCGCCCAGCGCCGCAAAGGATTCAAAGGCTCGCCGGTGAGCGATACGCGCTCAGTGCATGCGATGTCGCCGAGCCCATCGAGCGCACGTCCCGCTCCGTCGACCACACGGCCCAACAGGGCATCGCCGGCGCGCACCTCGGATACGTTGGGAAGAGGCACGACCCTCGCGCCAGGCATGAGGCCGCGCACATGGCCGGTGGGCATGAGAAAAAGCTTGTCGCCGGAAAAGCCGACGACCTCCGCCTCGATCGGTTTCGAGCCAGCGCCATCGATGGCGCAGCGCCCCCCCACTGCCACTTCGCACCCTGCCGCCTCGAGCGTCATGCCCACCATGCGGCTCAGCGTGCCCTCGACCACGATGTCGCGCACATTGCCCGCGCGCGCTCGCGCGCGCTGCAGCGCCTGCGCCCATTCGCCATGCGCGAAAACAGCGTCAGGCTTCACGCCGTGCGAGCGCCGACTTGCCGCTCATCGCCCAACAGCTCGCTGATGATGGCGCCGATCCGGGTTTCCAAGCGCGCGTCGATCCGCGACGACGAGGCCGTGATCTGACAGCCGCCGCGCGACATCACCGGGTCCTCGACGATGCTCCACGCGCGCTCGCGCTCGGTCGGCGCCAGGTGTTGACGCACCACCGCCGCATCCTCCGGGTGCAAGTGCACGCGCACTTCGCGCGCTGCCACGGGCAGCGCGGCGATGGCTTCGCGGATGATGCCGATGATTTGCGTGGGGTCCGCCTTGAGCTCGCGCCGTACAATCTGTCGCGCCAGCGCCATCGCGAGCGTGATGAGCTCGCGTTCGACTTCGGCATCCAGCTGCTCGAACGGGCGCGCTAGGTCGTACAACATGCCGGACAGGCGCTCGACTTGCGTGCGAGCTTCCTCCTGGCCCGCGGCGCGCCCCTCTGCCAACCCTTGAGCAAACGCCTCGCGATACGCTTCAGCTTGCAGATCGGCGAGGCCGCCGACCGTGGGAAGCGCCGCGGAATTCGGAGCGCTCATGTCCGGCGCAATCCATGCCTTGGGCTGGCTCCGCGCGGCCTCAGACATACTCGTTGCCTTTGCCGCCCAGATTGATCGTGCCTTCTTCGGCAAGGCGCTGCGCGATGGTGATGATCTCCTTCTGCGCTGCCTCGACCTCGCTGAGCTTCACCGGCCCGCGCGCTTCCATGTCGTCCTTGAGAATCTCCGCCGCGCGCTTCGACATGTTCTTCAGGATTTTTTCTTGCACCTCGGGCTCGGCGCCGCGTAGCGCAAGGGCGAGCGCATCTGATCCCACTTCGCGCAACAAGCTTTGAATGCCGCGGTCATCCACCGTGAGCAGATTGTCGAAGACGAACAGCAAATCTTTGATGCGTTGATGCAGCTCACCATCCGCTTGTTGAATCTTGCCGAGCTCTTCCGAGCTCTGCGCACGCTCCATGGCATTCAAGATGCCGGCGACGGTTTTCGCCCCGCCCACTCTTCGCACCGTGCTCGGCGGAATCGCGTGGGTCTGCTTCTCGACCAGTTGATCGAGCTCGTTGAGCGCGGTCTGCGGAACCTCGCTCAAATTGGCGATGCGCAGCAGCACCTCGGTGCGAACCTGCTCTGGCAGGAGAGGCAAGACTTGCGCGGCCTGCTCGGGCGGTAAATGAGAAAACACGATGGCAATGATTTGCGGATGCTCGCTCCCGATGACTTGCGCCACGGCTTTGGCATCCATCCACTTGAGCTGCTCGATGCCTTGACCCGCGGCTCCCGTCGACAAACGATCCAGCAACAGATCAGCCTTGGTCTTGCCGACGGCTTGTGTCAGCACGCGGCGCACGTAGTCCTGCGAGCCAGACGCGATGCCCGCCTTCGCATCGGCCGAGCCGATGAACGAATCGAGCACCACGTTCATTTGATCACGCGATACTTCCTGCAGCTCCGCCATGGCGGCGCCGACCTTCTGCACGTCGCGGGCATCCAGTTGCTTCAAGAGCGCGGCGGCGTCTTGCTCGCCCAGGCTCATGAGCAGAATGGCCGCGCGTTGCGTGCCGGGAATATCGAGGGTCTTGTTCGCCATGCCGTCGCTGCTCGCCGCGTTAGCTGTCAGCGGCCACCCAATCCTTTACGACCTGTGCCGCGCGCCGTGGATCTTGGCCGACCAGCGTGCGCGCCGCCGCGATCTGCTGCTCGAAACTGGGTGCGAGCTTGATGGGCGCTGGGGAACTGGGACCGCCGTCAGCAGCCTGACCGAGCTGGCCGGACGGACGGGCGGTTGCTTTGGTGAGATTCGTCATGAGCGGCCGCAGCACCATGAAGGCAACCAAGACGACCAGCCCCACGCCGACGACTTGCTTGCCCAACGATGCGAGCCACGGCTGTTGAAAGAATGAGACGCCATCGTCCGCCGCGGCCGCGGGTTCCGATTTGAATGCTTGATTGATGACGCTGATCTGGTCGCCTCGATCGGCGCGAAAACCCACCGATTCGCGCACCAGATCCGTGAAGCGCTTGAGATCCGCCTCGCTGATCGATGAGCTGGTGACCTTGCCGTCCTCACCGACTTTTTGCCAATCATCGAGCACGACACCAATGCTCAATCGCTTCAAGGTCCCCACCGGCTGCTTGACATACGACAGCACGCGGTCCACTTCGAAGTTGCGTGTGGCACGCGTCGAGCTCGAGCTCGGCTGGGTAGCTGATGCGGTCTGCGAATTCGGCGCGCCCGGCACGGCGGGCGCACCCGCGGTGCCCGGAGGTTGGTTGCTCAACGCGCCCGGAATGCCCACCGCATCACCGCCGCCCTTGCGCTCGTCGTTGCTAGTCTGCTCGCTGCGAACCACGGTCTTTTGCGGGTCGTAGTTCTCACGCGTCTGCTCTGTGACGGTGAAGTCCATGTCGGCCGTGACGGTGGCGCGCACGCGGCCGGCACCCAGCATGGGCTCGAGCAGCTCGACGATACGGCGCTGATAACCCTCTTCGAGCTTGTGCGTATAGTCGAGCTCTTTGCTCGCGAGAGCGCCTTCTCCTGTTTCATCGGGCGAGCTCAGCAGCGTGCCCGCCTGATCGATCACCGTGACGTCCTTGGATTCCAAGTCGGGCACGCTCGATGCGACCAAGTGCACCACGGCCGCCACTTGCCCCGGATCCAGGCGCCGCCCGGGATACAGCTGCAGCATGACCGAAGCCGTGGCGCGGCGCGCATCGCGCACGAACACGCTGGGTTTCGGCAATGCGAGGTGCACGCGCGAGCTCTGCACGCCTTGTACTTTATCGATGGTGCGCGCGAGCTCGGTTTCCAACACCGATTGGTAGCGCGCACTCTCCATGAGAGAGCTGGCGCCAAGCGAGGAATCCTTCTGGATCATTTCGATGCCGAGCGCATCGGTTTGAGGCAAGCCTTGGCTCGCAAGTCGAATCCGCGCTTCCTGGACCTTGGAGGCCGGCACGGTGACCGCGCCTGCGGGATTCAATTTGAACTCGATACCGGCGGCCGTTAGCGCGTCCATGACCTGACCGGTCTCGCGCTCGGACAGTTGACCGTACAGCACCGAGTAGCTCTGGCCTTGCGACCACAGTACGAGCCATACGGCGGCGGCCACCGCAGCCGCCACCGCCGCGATCAAGACCACTTGACGCAAACCCGGCACTGCATCCAGCACGCCGCGGTTCGCAGGCACCGGCATGGTGTTCTCAGCCATTCATCCCCCGTGGGAATCTCAGTCGTCTGGGTCTGCCCAACATGGCTACACCTGCATGTTCATGACTTGTTGATAGGCCTCAACCAATTTGTTGCGTACTTCGGCAACGGCGCGAAACGCGAGGCTGGCCTTTTGCACCTCGAGCATGACTTTGGTGAGATCGACGCTCTTGTCGCCCGCTTCGTAAGCGCTCGCAAGGGCCTGTGCCTGGGTCTGCATCTGCGCCACGCGCTCGACGGAATTTTTCATCAACGCGGCGAACTCGGAAGGGCCCGCGACCGTTTCGTCCCGCGGAGTCGCCGAGGAAGAGACTCGCGTTTGCAACGCCCGCATTTCATTCAATACGCGGCTGATCTCGACGCTACTCATCCGGCGACGCCTTCGCCGCCATGGGCACTCGGCACGCTGATGCCAGCCTGCTTGAATTGCTGCAGCTTGTGGCGGAGCGTGCGGGCGCTGATGCCGAGACGCTCCGCAGTGAGCTTACGGCTCCCCGCGGCCGAACGGAGCGTGCGCAGGATTAGGTCGCGTTCGCGCTCGCGCAAATTCTCTTCCAACGGGACATCGCCGCCGGCCGATGGGTCTGTTTCATCAGCAGTCGAAGCGCCGGTCTCGTGGATGCTCGGCGAGTGCGCATCGGTGGCGGCCGCACTGCATGCTCCAAGGGCCGCGTCCATCACCGCGTGCGCGGCATGATCGATCGCGTGGGCCGCATGATCGATCGCGAGCGCTTCGACGTCGATCTCGACACCGACGGTGAGAAGCGCTGCGCGCTGCACGAGATTGGTGAGCTCGCGAGCATTGCCGGCCCACTCGTGACCACGCAACGCCCGCTCGGCGGCGGCACTGAAGCGCATGTGGCCGCAATGACAAGCAAGCAATGCGCGGCGCGCGAGCGCTAGGATGTCGCCGCGCCGCTCGGCGAGATCCGGCAAGTGCAACGACATGACATTCAGCCGGTAGAACAAGTCGCTGCGAAAGC
Organism: uncultured Steroidobacteraceae bacterium; assembly: GCA_964247385.1. Lineage (GTDB taxonomy): Bacteria > Pseudomonadota > Gammaproteobacteria > Steroidobacterales > Steroidobacteraceae > TMP-86. The sequence goes on from CAXTUB010000018.1 coordinate 14,552, forward strand.
GCCCCGCTTTGACCTCGGCTGCGAGATCACGATTCGAGGTGGCGATGACCCGCACATCCAGCACGACGGTTTTGCTGCTGCCCAGGCGCTCGACTTCGCGCTCTTGCAAAACCCGCAACAGCTTCGCTTGCAGCGCAAGATCCATTTCTGAAATCTCATCGAGCAACAAGGTGCCGCCCTGCGCCTGCTCGAACTTGCCCGCATGCGCGGCTGCCGCGCCCGTGAACGCACCGCGCTCGTAGCCAAACAGCGTCGCTTCCAACATGTTGTCTGGAATGGCGGCGCAATTGATCGCGACGAACGGCGCTCGCGCGCGCGGCGAATTCGCACGGATGTAACGCGCATAGACTTCCTTGCCCGTGCCGCTTGCGCCCGTGATCAGAACCGTGGCATCGCTCCGTCCGATGCGCGCCGCCATGGCGAGCATGCGCCGCGACAGGGGATCCTCCGCCACGACCTCGTCGGGCGGCATGCAGGACGCCTGCTGTCGGCGAACGACATCGAGCAGCCGGCCGGCATCGAACGGCTTGACGATGTAGTCGGTGGCGCCTTCGCGCATCGCGGCAACGGCTTTGTCGATGTTTCCATAGGCCGTCATCAGCACGACGGGGATTTCCGGCCTGCGGCGCTTGATGGCACTCAACAGCTCGACGCCGTTGATGCCTGGCATGTGCACATCGGAAATGACGAGATCGCATCGCTCAGCCTCGAGTGCGCCGAGTGCGCTCTTGGCATCACTGCAGGCGATGGCCGGAACCTGCGCCGCGCGCAGAGTATCGAGGAGCGCCTCGCGCAAGCCCGCATCATCCTCGACCAACAGAACTTGAAATTCGCTCATGCTCACTCGGCTGCAGGCAGCTCGACGATGAACGTCGCGCCGTGCTGAGACGTGGGCGCAAGTCGGATACTCCCGCCATGCGCTTCGACGACCGACTTGACGATGGACAGACCCAAGCCGTTGCCTTGCGCGCGCGTGGTGTAAAACGGCTCGAAAATGCGTTCACGCGCCTCGGGCGCAATACCGGGCCCATCATCGCTGACCGTGATTTCCGCACGCGCGCCGTCGGGGCCCGGATTCGAGCGACGCGCCCGCATATCGATGCGCAAGTCGCCGGCGGCGGCTTGCATGGCATTGGTTGCGAGATTCAAGAGCGCCGAGACGAGCGACGGCGCATTCGCGCGGATCTTGAGACCCGGCGCATCGGTGTGAATGCTGAGCCGCGTGCCGGCGCCAAGCGCAGGACGCAACCACTGAGCCACCTGCTCGAGCACTGCACTGACGCTGACGACATCGACACTCGCGGCGCCGCGGGTGAATTCGAGCATGTCATGGATTAGCTTTTCGAGCTCGCGCAGCCGCTCGCAGGTCTTGGCTGCGCAGCCCGCATAGTCGCGCGCCGGCAAGCCGGGCATTTCGAGTTGCGAGGCATAAAGAAGCGCGGCGGCCAGCGGGGTGCGGATTTGATGCGCAAGCCCCGCAGCCAGCTCGCCGAGCGTCAGCAATCGCTGCTGGCGCGCCAAATAGGTCTGTAACAAATGCGCTTCCGTGACATCGGTTAGCAACACGACTTCCCCGGCAGGGCTCGAGCGCCGCGCAAGTCGCACCCAGCGCCCGCCGCGCAGCTCCACATCGCCGAGCCATTCACCCGTGCCGATCCGCGCTTCTGCGAGCACGATTTCGAAGTCCGCGCCGGGTAACGCGGCGGGGAGCAATGCACGTGCGGTGGAATTGGTCTCGGCGATGGCATGGTCTGAGCGAAGCACGAGCACCCCTCCCGGAAGTCCTTCGATGACTTGCGCCAGATGCTGCGCCATATGCGCTTTGCTGGCTCGGGCCTCTTCGAGCTCGCCAGTCAGTACCGCGACTTGTTGGCGCAGCGCATCAAACGCATCGCCAAGAGCGGCCGAAGAAAGATTGAACGCGGCAAATGCAGTTTTGAGCTCGCGACCCGCAGCTTGCTTGCTAGAAAGCATGGACAAGCTCGAGCAACTTTCATGCCCGGGCCTGATAGCTCAACGGGAACAGAGGCTTACCTACGAGCCGGTCACCTCGTTCGATGCTTGGCGAAAACGCCCATTGAAAGCGTCAAATTCTCGGCGCTTGTCGCAGCCGGGGGTTTGCGATTCAGGCTTGCAGCCGGTATTTGCGCAATTTTTCCACGAGAGTCGTGCGCCGCATGCGCAACAGACGGGCAGCCTCTGCCACCGTGCCATCCGCCTCTTCCATCGCCTTGCGGATCAGCCCTACTTCGATCGCGGAAAGATGATCTTTTAGGTCCAAGCCGCCCAAGGGCAGGATTTCGTGCTCGTCCTCGTGCTCTTCATCGATCTCGGTCGTGGCTTGCGCGCCGCCGAACCGAAACTCCGGCTCGGGCTCGTCTTGCACTTGCAGCCCGGTGCCAAACCAATCGCTCGAATCCGTGATGCGATAACGCTCGGGCAAATCCTTCGGTGCGATCAGTTGGTTGGGATACAAAATCGCGAGCCGCTCCAGCAAATTCGACAGCTCGCGCACATTGCCCGGCCAGCGGCAGCGCATCAGGCAGTTGATCGCCTCTTTGGACAAGCGGACGCGCCGCCCATTGTCCTGTTGCTGCCGCTCGGCCAAGTGCTCGATGAGCACCGGCATGTCCTCGAGCCGATCGCGCAGCGGGGGAATTTGGATCGGAAAAACGTTGAGCCGGTAATACAAGTCCTCGCGAAAGCGGCCGGCCTCGATGCACGCTTCGAGATCTCGATGGGTTGCGGCGATGATGCGCACGTTGCATTGGATGGTGCGGTTGCTGCCCACCCGTTCGAAGGTGCGTTCCTGCAGCACACGCAGGAGCTTGACCTGCATTTGCAGCGACATATCGCCGATCTCATCAAGGAACAGCGTGCCGCCTTCCGCAAACTCGAACCTGCCGAGGCGCGCGGTCAGCGCCCCTGTAAATGCGCCCTTCTCATGCCCGAACAACTCGCTCTCAAGCAGATCGGCCGGGATCGCGCCGCAATTGACCGGCACAAAAGGATGCTTGGAGCGCAACGAAAGCTCATGAATGTGGCGCGCCACCATCTCCTTGCCGGTGCCGGACTCGCCCAGCACGAGCACCGTGCTTTCGGATGCGGCGACCTGCTCAGTAAGAAGGTGAATCTCACGCATGGGACGTGAATGGCCGCTCGGACGAAAGCGAAAGCGCCCAGGTTCCACGGGATGCCCGGAGCGCAGGCGCTCGGCTTGATCGAGCGCGTACGACAAGCGCCGGTGCTTGACCGGCAAATCGAGCGGCAGCCACGCCAAATCCGCGCTCGTGTCCGCGAGCTGCGGCAGGCTGCCGTTGCTCAGATAAATGATGGCGGCAGGCCGTGGCAGATTGCGTAGAAAGCTGACCAGTTCCTCGCCCTGCTCGGCTACGCCCGTTTCAGTGACCAGGATTGCCAGGCAGTCATTGAGAGTCGCTGTGGGAAGCTCGGACACCGTGTCGACGCACACCGGTTCCAGATCCAGAAAGCGCAGGACGCTCACCAAAGATTGCGCGCTTTCCTCGAAGGCTCCGACCAATAGTACTTTGGCTTCCACGTCGGCTTGCAGCTCCCTTCCCCGTCGCACGGGAGCGTTTACATCTCCCACGCAGCATCAAACAACGCGTCTAACTCATTGAGTCATAGCGTTTAGCGAGTTCGGAAAAGCATACTAAGTTAAGTCTGCGAATGCAAAGCGCGAGTTCAAATTGGTGAACGGACTCTCAACGCGGCCGGACGGATCAACCGCATCGTGAACGAAGTGAGACGCGCTGCGAATCCTTGCAGCGCTTGGACACTCGAAGCTCAGGTGTGCTTGGCGAGGGCAACCAGCCGGCGATGCTTGCGAAAGATGAGCTTGGCCAGTTGATCGCCCACGGCCTCGCTCAGATCGACGAAGGTCAATCGCACCATGCGCTGCGATTTTTCTATCTGTTCGGACTCGACGTGGGCCGCCAGTTTGAGTGCATACGGCAAGGACCGATTGACGAACAGCTCGAGCAACCCCCGCTCGCCGACCTTGAAGCTCTCATCCGCCACGCAGTCGAGACCAGTGGCTGAGAGCCGCGCAAGCCGCGGTTGAGGCAGACGATGCTCGCGGGCTAACAGCTCACCCGTGATTTTCAACAGGACGTTGATTTTCAGCTCGAGCCGATGCAACTCAAGGGCAAGCTGTGGGGACTCATCCTTGAGTGCTTCGGAGCTCACGGCTTCATCCATCGAGCTTTCGGCCGAGAGCAGTTGTGCATTGTCCGCATCGGCGAGCACCGCGGCTGCCGGGTCGAGCGCCTTGCCGGGATGCCAACGCAGAGCGTACGCGCCGCTCACGCCCAATGCGTTGCCGAACACTCCCGTGGATTCTTTGAGGTGCTGCACTCCGGATTGAGTCGTTGTCGTTCGTTGCATTAGCCTCTCCCGCGCACCGCGGCATAGGCGCCCAACGCGCGCCGCGCAATGCCCAGTGCTTGCACTTCTTGTGCCAACGATGCGCCGCGGGCGCTCAGCGCGGCGATCGCCGCTTCGTTCAAGCGCTCGATATTCTCCATGCATTCGCGCTCGGCCGGCGCCAGAGCCATGCGCCCCGCAAGGAAATTGCATAGGGCCGACAGACGCTCTGCATCGAGCGATGGCATGTCCTCGACGCGCCCTGCTTCGGCCGCGAGCAGGAGCTCACGGCTCAGACGCTGCGCAACGATGAGATCCGGTGAGATCTCCTCGTTCAAGCCGCCGGGCTCACGATCTGATCCCAGCCGCTTTTCAACTGGCGCACCAGACGCTCCACTTCTTCGAGCGCAGCAATGTCGTCATTCAAGTTGGCGAAGGTCACGCGGCGCATCATGTAGGTGTAGAGAGCCAATAGATTTTTCGCGATGTCGCGGCCCGCATCTTGATTCAAGCAGCCGAGAAGCTCGCCGAGAATGCCATTGATTTTGGAGATCGCGGCCGCTTTGGCCGTCACATCGCGCAACTGCCGCTGGCTTGCCAGGCGTTGCACGCAGCCGCGAGCCACGATGAGCTGAGCCAAGAGCTCTTCATACATGAGTTGGATGAGCCGCGTCGGACTTGCATCGGCGATGCGGCCCCAGGCACGGACATCGCGATATTGGGACATGGCGTGACGGCTATTCATCGATACGCTCGTGATCGAACGAATTCATGGCTGACGCGGCTAGCTGCCCGAGGAATTGTTTTGCGCCGTGTCGAGCGCCTTGAATGCCTGCGTGATGAAGCTCTGCGATTGCTTCAACGACGCGATGGCGCGGTCCATGGCATTGAACTGCTTGCTCAAGGTGGCCGAGTACGTGGCGAGCCGCAAATTGAGCGCCTGTTGCTGCGCACTGACTTGCGATAGCCCCGATTGCAAGTCGCGCGTCACGCCGTCGAGCACCCCGCCGGCCTGGGTATAGGGGTTCAATGCGGCGTCCAGTTGCGCGGCGAATCCGTCCTGGCCGGAGAAAAATTGAGTGATTCCCTGCAAATTGGCCTTGAGACCGCCCGATAGTTTGCTCGCATCGAGAGCCAGGGTGCCGTCTAGATTTTTGGTGATGCCGAGGTCTGTGAGGGATTGCGCGCCCGGCGCGCCCTGCAAGTGAACCGAGGACAGCACATCTCGTAGTCTCGCCGTGACGCCATTGACCGTGCCGTTGCCGAGCAACGGTCCCGCAACTTTTGTGGCGGTGTCGTAGCTCGTCAGCGGACGCAACGCCGTGACGAGCGCGTTGTATGCGGTGACGAAATTCTTGATCGTGGATTGCGCCGTGTCCTGGTCGTAGCCCACCGTCAACGTGAATGGCGTGTTGGCGGGAGAGGCTTGCAGGAGGTTCAGGGTCACGCCGGAGATGACACCGGTCACTTGATTGCTTGGGCTCGATGCCGCAAATCCGTTGATTGAGAATTGCGCATCGAGCGCCGCCTGACTCTGCGTCAGCGCAGTGGCGCCGTTGGCCGGGTCATAGACCAGTGCGGCGAGGCCGCCATCGCCGCCCGATTGCGTCACCGTGATGCCATTCACCGCCCCGGTGCGCGTGCCGTTCAATATCAGCCGCGCCGCGCCACCCGTATTGATGACGGTCGCGTTCACGCCCGGATTGGTGGGCGCCGAGTTGATGGCGGCGGCGATGCCGTCCAGCGTGTTGTTGGTCGAGTCGATGGCCACCTGCGCAGTGACGCCGGCGACAGTGATGTTGAGGGTGCCGGTGCCGACGGCGGAAGCGGCGCTCAGTTGAGGTTGTGAGACCAGGGACGCCGCGCTCGCGAGGCTCGTCACCAAGACGGAGTATTGCGCCGGCGTCGCACTGGAGCTTGCCGTGGCCGCGGCGATTTTCTCATCGCTCACGCTGGCCGAACGGCCCTGAAGCTTGGAGGCGTTGCGCAAATCCGGCAAGGTCGCCTGCAGCGCATCGAGTGCAGCCCGAAACGTGCCATAGGCCGAGACCTGCGCTTTGAGCGTGGTTTGGCGGTTCGTCAGCTGATTGGTGCGTGCCTCGCCCTTGGCGTTGGTGAGCGCCGTAACGATGGAGGAAATGTCGAGGCCCGAACCGATGCCGGTCGCCTGCAATGTCGACTGCACCGCCGTCGAAGCAGCCGATGCCGTCCCTTGAATGCTGTCTGCCATGCGCTAGCTATCGGCTCCTCGATGCGGATCTGAAGTAAAGGCCGTGCTCGAGCAAGAGCCTTTACCGGCGCGCCGCCGGCCAATGGACGTCAGGCGCGCTCGTCGACGACGTGGCCGGCAAGCCCCAGGCCGTGGGCCAATGACAATAATTGTGCGGAGGTGAGCTCGGCGATGATCTCGCCGGTATCCGGATTCACTTCTTGAATGACGGTACGCCCTGCGGCCGATTGCACTCTGAACGAGATTGCGCGGCCTGACTCGCGTAAATAATGCGATGCGCGTTGCGCCAGCTCGTTCAGCTCGCGCTCGTTTTCAGCCCGAGACAGCGGCGTCTGCGCTTTCTCCCGACCCGGCAAAGAATTTCCGCCGGAAGACGGCAGCGTTGCAGACGGCAAGACCTTGCCGCTCCCGCTCACCGCGGAGGATGCCCGCGGTGTCTGCGCGGAACTCGGTGTCAGCACTTTTCCCAGCCGAACTTCAGTGGTCATGGCCGCATCAATCCCTGCAAATGTTTTCGATCTGGTCCTTTGGTCTGTATTCGTGGTCTTGAAAACGGCGGCTCGGAGCTTCGCGCCTACCGAGCCGCCTTATCTTCAGTCAATCATCGATTCCCGAACTGCTCCTACGAGAGCAGCTTCAGGATGGCCTGAGGCTGGGCATTCGCTTGAGCGAGCACCGAGATGCCGGCTTGCTGCAACACCTGCTGCTTGGTCAACGCGGCCGTTTCCGCGGCGAAGTCCGCGTCCTGAATCGTGCTGCGCGATGCAGTCAAGTTCTCGGTCACCGCCTGTAGGTTCTCCACTGTCGATTGGAAGCGGTTTTGAATCGCACCCAACTGACTCTGGAAACCGCTGACCGTGGTCAACGCGGAATCCACCGCGGCGATGGTCGAATTCGCAGCCGACACGGTCAACACGTTGGCGTTCGCCAAAGTCTGGGAGTTGAGCGAGATCGTCTGCCCACCCCCTGCAAAACCGATGTCCGCCGAGCCCGCACCGCCGATCGTGATGTTGCTCGACGCGGACAATGCGATGGTGCCCTTGGTCGAAGCAGCCAAGCCCGAGCCTGAGCCCGTGCCGCCGGTGCCTGCGGTCACCGTTTCCGCCACCGCGATGTCGCGGCCGTCGGCGGCCGTCAAAACCAGCGCGCCGCTGGAATTCAAAGCAGCGGTCACGCCCGTCTGCGAGGCATACAAGTTGATTTGGGAGGCCACAGCGGTTCCGGTCAAGGTCTGGCCAGTGGCCACCGCCGTTCCGGCGGCGTACACCGCGACGCCGTTGATGCTCAACGCATACTGCGTACCCGAGCTGCCGCCGGTGATGGTGCTGAACGCGCCGCTTCCGGTAGCCGTGGTGGTTGCAATCGCAGTCAATCCGGCAACGCCCGCAGCGTTGATGGCTTTGGCTTTCGCATAGGCGGAACTATTCGTCTGTCCCGCCGCCGCGCCTGCAGCCGACGCACCCACCGAGGTAGCCGTGCCCGTGCCGACTTGAATCGTCAGATTACTGCCGGTCAGCGCGGTGGTGGTCACCGCAGTGCCCGTCGCCGAGGCGACCTGGCCGATCTGATCGGCGCGCACGCCCTGCGCGTAGTTCACCGAAATGGTGTCGCCCACGTTCGCACCGACCTGGAACGTGCTCGTGCCGGCGGTGCCGTCGAGAACGTGCAAGCCGTTGAACGTCGTCTGGCTCGCGATACGCGTGATTTCCGCCGAGCGCTGTTGCACTTCGGCATCGAGGGCAGCGCGGTCGGAAGCGCTGTTGGTGCCGTTCGCGGCTTCCACGGCGAGCTGGCGAATGCGCTGCAAGTTGTCGGTCAGCGTCGACAGTGCGCTTTCCGCCGTCTGCGACTCGGAGATCGCATCATTCGCGTTGTTGACGGCTTGGTTGAGGCCATTGATCTGCGTCGTGAAACGCTCGGCGATGGCGAGACCGGCCGCATCGTCCTTGGCGCTGTTGATGCGCAGGCCCGACGACAAGCGTTGCAACGAGGTGTTGAGGCTCGACTGTGAGCCCGTCAAATTTCGCTGCGCATTGAGCGAAGCGATATTCGTATTGATTGTCAGCGACATTGTCTACTCCTAAAGTTTAATCACCGGACCGTAGGGGCCCATCCTGATGTGGCCCGGTTCTCGCATCCCGCGAGCCGGCCGGTCTCCACTCTCCTGCGAATGTATCGGAGGAGAAGCGCGCTTCTTTAGGTGTAGGAGAACCGGTAAAACTGCGGAAATCCAACGTGCATCACGGAATTGACGCATTGAACAATATCTAGAAAATTGTCAAATGGCTCGTGGCTACTTTCCTGGGTAGGGCCGACATGCACCTGCCTACCTTCGCCAGCTTGAATTCATTCAAGGCACGAAGAACGACAACAGCGCCGCGACACGATTACAATTTTCAGATGCACACAGAGGCGAGAAAAATCGGTTTCGTCAGTCTAGGCTGTCCCAAGGCGCTGGTTGATTCGGAACGCATCCTGACGCAGCTGCGGGCACGTGGCTATGAAGTCTCGGCGACTTACGACGCAGCAGATCTCGTCATCGTCAACACGTGCGGCTTCATCGACAGTGCAATTGACGAGTCGCTCGATGCCATCGGCGAGGCGCTCGCCGAGAACGGCAAGGTCATCGTCACAGGATGTCTCGGCGCGCAGCCGCAGCGAATTCTCGCCCGTCACCCGCAGGTATTGAAAATCACCGGCCCGCAGCGCTACGAAGAGGTACTTGCATGTGTGCACGAGCATCTACCCGCGCGGCACGAGCCATTCCACGATCTCGTGCCGCCCCAGGGCATCAAGCTCACGCCGCGTCACTACGCCTATCTCAAGATCTCCGAAGGCTGCAATCATCATTGCAGCTTCTGCATCATTCCTTCGATGCGCGGCCGACTAGCCAGCCGACCCATCGATGCCGTATTGCGCGAAGCCGAAGCGCTGGTGCGCGCCGGGGTGAAGGAGCTTCTGGTCATCTCGCAGGATACGAGCGCCTACGGCAGCGACCTTCGATACGCACCGGGCGCTTGGGCCGGACGCGAGCGGCGCACGAAATTTCTCGACCTGGTGCAAGCCTTGAGCGAGTTGCCCGTGTGGACACGGCTGCACTACGTGTATCCCTATCCGCACGTGGATGAGGTCATCTCGCTCATGTCCATGGAGCGCGTCTTGCCGTATCTCGACATTCCCTTTCAGCATGCGAGCTCGCGCATCTTGAAGCTGATGAAGCGGCCGGCGGGCGCGGTCGATACGCTCGAGCGCATCAAAGCGTGGCGCAAAATCCAGCCTCGGCTCGCGCTGCGCAGCACGTTCATCGTCGGTTTTCCGGGCGAAACAGAAGCTGAATTCGTCGAGCTGTTGCAATGGCTGGAGGAAGCGCAACTGGATCGCGTCGGCTGTTTCGAGTACTCGCCGGTCGAGGGTGCCGACGCGAATACACTGCCGAACATCGTGCCGGATGAAATCAAGCGACAGCGCTACGCCCGCTTCATGGAGGCGGCCGCGCGCATCAGTCAGAAGCGTCTTGCGCAACGCGTCGGAACCCAGATGCGAGTCCTCATCGACCGGCTCGAGGGGGATGTCGCCGTGGGTCGTAGCTACGCGGACGCACCGGAAATCGACGGCCATGTGGTCATTCCCGCGGCTCGCTCGCTGCGCCCGGGCGCTTGGGCCGACGTGCGCATCGTCGCCTCATCCGCGTACGACCTGCACGCCCGACTCATCGCCAATCCGAAGGAATCGCTCGATGGAAATCATGAAAGACCGCGTCGCCGTCATCCACTATCGTCTGAAGCGGGATGACGGCGAGGTCATCGACTCATCGCACGGAAGCGAGCCCCTGGCTTATCTGCACGGCAACGGCAATCTGGTTCCCGGATTGGAGAAAGCGCTCGAGGGCAAACAGCCCGGCGACCGCTTCGAAGTCAGCGTGACGGCGGCCGAAGGCTACGGCAAGCGGGATCCGAATCTGGTCAAGCGAGTGCCGCGGCGGGCGTTGGGAAAGCATGCGAACATCGTGAAAGGCGCGCAGCTGCAGATGAATACCGATTTAGGCACGCGCGTATTCACCGTGACCGCCGTGCTGGGCGACATGATCACGCTCGATGGCAATCACGAGCTCGCGGATACGAACTTGAATTTCGAGATCGAGATCGTCGAGGTGCGAGATGCGAGCGAAGAGGAATTAGAGCACGGCCATGTGCATGGTCCGGGTGGCCATCATCATTAGAGGGCCGTCACGCCATGCCCACCACGGTGGTGCTTCAAACCCATAAAGCGCCCAGCTGCGCATCGATCGAGCGCGGCTCGAATGGCTGGGTACCGCATCCCGGCGTCGAGGTCAGCTCGCCGAAATATACTTTGCTTCCGTTGTCATACAGATCAACGCGCACGAACGCGACCTCTTTGCCGAGGCTTGCGGCAATTTCCAACATGCTATCTAAATGCTTCGGACGCGGCACGGGCTCGAGAATTCTTTCGCGGCGCGATTTGATGCCGGTGTCTCTCCAAGCCGTGTCGTACAACGCGCGCCGGTGCTGGCCAAAGCGGCCAACGTCGATTTGTATGAGCTCAACCTTCCCGCCAAACGTAAAGAACTTGTAGTCGCACGGCGCTTCGCCGGAACCATCATCGATGAATTCTTCCACCATGATGCGTCGTGGAATGTTCTTGTATTCTCGTTCGCGCAGCAACTCATAGAAGTCGGCAGCTAGCCACTCACGGCAGGTCCGCACCAGCTCGTCGCGATTCAGCGTGAATTTGTCTCGAACGACTCGCACCCAACCCGAGCCGTGGGTAGGCTTGACGACGAAGCTGCGCGGCAGCGCGTCGAAAGGAATATTGCCGGGATCTTCGGTGAGCCAGTGCAGCTCGGGCAAAATCTGTGCGCCAACGCGCCGGGCCACATAATCGCGCACCGCGTATTTGTCCGCGAACGTCGTGAAGATCGGCCTTCGCTCAAAAACCTTCCTGCGCAGAATTTTTTCGTTGAACGTTTTGGGACGCAGCAAGCGCGGAAATTCACCATGGCACTGGCGATGCTTGTTGACCGCGAAAATCAGGTTGCGTAAGTCCTCTGGAGCATATGCCTTGACGAATTTCTTGAGCAACCCCAACTCCCCCGCGTGCAAGACGCGCCACGGCCAATATTTTCCAGCTCGAAGCCGCCACGTTCAGTACTTGTTGACAACACTCTAGCTCACGCGAGGGCCGCGGAGTCACCCATCGAGAATTTGCCAGAAAATAAGTCAAACCGTGCTCGCACGGGCGGCAACCAAATTATTTTTTCCACGCCTTCCAGTATTTTCCAAAGCGGCGTTCGAACTGTTTCGGCTTCTGCTCGAAAATTCGCATGCCTAACGCGAACGATCGATTCTGCAACGTTTCTCGCCGGCGCTCGATTTGGGCGAAGAGCCGTTGCGTCCCGGTCTCCTGGTCTGCACGTCTACACGTGCTGCGAATCAAGTCGTGCAGAACGATCAAGTCATGATCATTTCCCAAAGCGTCGGAAAGATGATGCGCCTGTTCCGCAAGAGTTCTCAGCGGCGCAGGCCAGAGCGGGCGAAGAATACGCAGCTGTGCCCGCAAGTATTTCACTTGCTTGCGCCACTCATGCAGATCTGGCGTTTTTCGAGAGCTTGCGGTGTGGGCGGCGCGATACGCCTGCCGATAGGTGTGCACGAAACCGATGCGAATCACTCCCCCGCCCCCATTCAGATTGAGACTTGCGCATCGTCGGGCGGCCGCGCGGAGCTTTGCGCGTTGCGCACGCAAGGTCGTGCTGCGCAGCGCGCGATGCGAGTCGACGCGGCGTCGGCGCAGAGTTTGATCGAGCCGCTCCCGGTGCGGCTCCGCGTGGCGGTGTCGAGGCTCCAGTTGCACAAGCTTCTCCTGCAGCACCTCGGCATCTCGCACCCCGCTCAACGGCCGCGCCGCGTCGCGCAGCGCCGCGTTTTCGCGCCGGAACTTTCGCGGCCCGATGGCACTTTTCAACAGGCGCAATGACCCGCGCGCCTTTCTCAAGCTCTTGCGCGCTTCGTGGATCTGCTGATCAGTCAATTTCTTATGCCCTAGCAGTTCGATGGCGCTCTCGATCTGACGCACCAGAATTTTTTGTACTCGCTGCACCGGCGGCGAATCCACTTTGAGCTGCGATGCCACGTCGGGCAATTACTCCTCGAGGGACTGCGAAAGGAGCCGGTATGCGCTGCTCGCGCCGGACCGTCCCGTGATCTCGAACTCACGGCCTTGCGCCTCATTGTATGACGTAAAGAAATGCTCGATCTCTCGAAGCTCGCGGATGCCGAGGTCGCGAAGTTCGCGGAATTTCGGCTGATTGACCGGCGTGCAAATTGCGCCGACGAGCCGATCGTTCTGTAAGCGTTTGCCTTGCTCGCGTTGCACGGCGCGAAACGCGCCGATGAGGCGCACCGTGACCAGACAGCCCGCAAATAGCGGCGCATCGCTCAGCACGAGTACATCCAGCGCATCGCCGTCCTCGGCCTTCGTACCGGGAATGAAGCCGAAATCATAGGGGAAGGCGAGCCCCGCCGGCAGGACCCGGCTGAGCTTGAAGACGCCGAGCGCTTCGTCGAGCTTGTACTTATTGCGGCTGCCGCGCGGCGTGTCGATGACCACATGAATGAGGTGAGCACCGGCGGCGCGCGTTGGAATGTCTGACGCGTTGCGAAGGAAATTCATGGTTCGAGGGCAGTCAGTGTGCAGCGCACGGCGACTCAATCTCGATCGGGTGGATGCGGATATTGATGTAGGTGCGGCGGTTGCGCACCGCCGGCTGCAATTCTTTTAGCGCTTCGACTCCGTTGACCCTGACGCCGGCGACTCCATTGATCCCAATCGATTGACCCCTGGCGCTGGCTTTGAGTACGCTTTGCGTGCACCCATGTGGGCTCGCGTCGCCGTTCTGGCGCAGATTCGGAGGTTTCCATGGCTACCGTTGCGTCAGTAATCCGCACAGATCATTTTTTCGATCAGCCTGATTATTCTTCCGCGGTGCGGCGCGTGTTGGCGCGCAAACCGGCGCTGTTCATCGACCATGTCGATCCCACGGTGCTGGCCGATGTCAAGCCGAGCATGCATGTGGTGCGCGAAGAAATCTTCGGGCCGTTCGTAGTAGCGCAATTGACTTGAGCACTCGAATCAAACGCTGTTTCCCTCACGCGAGGCATGGCGCATGAGCGTCGTGTACACCGATATTCAACGCGCCCGCGCCGACGTGATCGATCGCTTCTCTGCGTTCGGCGTGGCCACGGTCCATGAGGCGCAGGGCCGCACCGGACTCACTGCTCCGGTGCTTCGGCCTATTTATCCAGGCACGCGCATTGCAGGCTCTGCTGTCACCGTGAGTGTTGCGCCGGCGGACAACTGGATGATTCATGTGGCCGTCGAGCAATGCCAGCCGGGTGATGTGCTGGTGGTGGCGCCGAGCAGTGATTGTGACTGTGGCTACGTCGGCGAGCTGCTCGCAATCTCACTGCGCAGCCGCGGCGTGCGGGCGCTCGTGATCGATGCCGGCGTACGCGATGTCCGCGAGCTCGCCGTGATGAAATTTCCCGTATGGTCCAAGGTCATTTCCGCTCAAGGCACAGTCAAGAACACACTCGGCAGCGTGAATGCGTCCGTGGTGTGCGCGGGCGCGGTCGTCGATGCGGGCGACATCGTCATCGCGGACGATGACGGCGTGTGCATCGTGCCGCGCGGCGCGGCGGAAAAAATACTCGCTGCCTGCGCCGCGCGCGAAGCCAGGGAAGCCAAGGTTCGCGAGCGACTGCAGGCGGGCGAGCTCGGGCTCGATGTCTACGACATGCGAGAAAAGCTCGCCGCGTGCGGCTTGAGATATCTGACTCGACCGTCGCGAGACTAGCGGACTTCTTAGACCGCCAGCAGCACCTCATGATCATCGATTGCCATGGCCACTACACCACGGCGCCGGCCGCGCACCAAAAATTTCGCGCCGCGCAAATCGCGGTGCTCGAAAATCAGGCTGCGCCGCCAAAGTTCGCGCAAATTTCAGATGATGAGATTCGCGAGAGTATCGAGAGCCATCAATTGAGGCTGCAACGTGAGCGGGGCACGGATCTCACCCTGTTCTCGCCACGCGCTTCAGCCATGGGCCATCATCTGGGCGATGAGCGGATGTCAACCGCATGGACGCGTGCGTGCAATGATCTCATCCATCGGGTCACGCAGCTCTACCCCCGCAACTTTGTCGGCGTATGTCAGCTGCCGCAATCTCCGGACGTGCCGATTTCCCACTCCATCGGCGAGCTCACCCGGTGTGTCAATGACATGAAGTTCGTGGGCTGCAACTTGAACCCCGACCCCTCGGGAGGGCACTGGCGGTCGCCGCCGCTCACCGACAGGCATTGGTATCCGTTCTACGAAAAGATGGTCGAGCTCGATGTACCGGCAATGGTTCATGTCTCGAGCTCCTGCAATGCGAGCTTTCACGCGACCGGCGCGCACTACATCAATGCCGATACCACCGCGTTCATGCAGCTCATCGAGGGCGATTTGTTTCGCGACTTCCCCACGTTACGTTTCATCATTCCGCATGGCGGCGGCGCGGCGCCCTATCATTGGGGACGCTACCGCGGCCTCGCCGACATGTTGAATCGTCCGCCGCTGCGCGAGCATGTCATGAAAAATGTTTTCTTCGACACGTGCGTATATCACCAGCCGGGAATCGAGTTGCTGGTGAAGGTCGTCGACGTGTCGAACATTTTGTTTGGGTCGGAGATGGTCGGCGCGGTGCGCGGCATCGATCCGGAGACCGGCCACTTTTTCGATGACACCAAACGCTACATCGACGCGCTCGACATTCCGGCGAGCGATAAGGCGGCGATTTTCGCCGGCAATGCGCGACGCGTGTTTCCACGTCTCGATGCGCTCTTGGAAGCGCAGGCGCCGTGAGCGGGCAGACTGCGGCGTTCGGCACCCCATCCATCGACGCGCCGATCCACACCATCCGCCCCGGTAGCCCGGCATGGCCTTCGAGATCGGCTTCCGGACCGTTCGCGATGGATGCCCAATGGCTGCCGTTCCACCCATCACCCTCGCGGCCAAAGTTCACGCTGCCCGCCGGCGCCGTCGATGCTCATTGCCACGTATTCGGACCCGGCGCCGACTTTCCGTACGCGCCCGAGCGTAAATACACGCCGTGCGACGCTTCGAAGGAGCATCTTTGGGGGCTGCGTGACCATCTGGGATTCGAGCGCAATGTGATCGTGCAGGCCACCTGTCACGGCGCGGACAATCGCGCCCTGGTCGATGCGCTGCGCGCATCGGCGGGCCGAGCACGCGGAGTCGCCACGGTGCGCGCCGATGTCTGCAATTCCGAGCTGCACGCGCTCGACGCGGCGGGAGTGCGCGCCGTGCGTTTCAACTTCGTCAAGCGATTGGTCGACACGACCCCGCCGGAAGTGCTCACCGAGATCGCGCGGCGCATCGCGCCGCTCGGATGGCACATCGTTGTCTACTTCGAGGCCGCGGATCTGCCCGGACTGTATCGCTTTTTCGCATCACTCCCCACCATCGTCGTGGTGGATCACATGGGCCGGCCCGATGTGACCCAGCCGGTGAACGGGCCGGAATTTGAGTTGTTCGTGCGCATGATGCGCGAGCATTCCAACGTTTGGTCCAAGGTCAGTTGTCCTGAGCGCCTCTCGCGAGCCGGGTCGCCGGGTTTCGATGACGTCGTGCCGTTCGCGCGCCGCCTCGTCGAGAATTTTCCGGACCGCGTGCTGTGGGGCACGGACTGGCCGCATCCAAACTTGCGCGGCGACATGCCGGACGATGGCGTGCTCGTCGATTGGATTCCGCGCATCGCTCGCACGCCGGAGCTTCAGCACCGGCTCTTGGTCGACAATCCGCTCAGACTGTATTGGAACGCGCATGGCGCTCGATAAGCCTTATTCCGACATTCCCGGCACCACGCTGTTCGATGCCGATCAGGCTCGAATTGGCTATCACCTCAACCAATTCTGCATGTCGCTGATGCGCGCGCAGAACCGCGAACGTTTCAAGGCCGGCGAACGCGGATATCTGGATGAATGGCCGATGTCGGAAGAGCAGAAGCTGGCCGTGCTCGCGCGCGATTACAACCGCATGATTTCACTCGGCGGCAACATTTATTTTCTTTCCAAGCTGTTCTCCACCGATGGCCGGAGCTTTCAGCACACGGCGGCGTCCATGACAGGCATGGCTCAAGAGGAATATGCCGCCATGATGCTGGCCGGCGGCCGCGACCCGTCCTGGCCGGGCAGCGGCGACAAAAGCTGATGGCTCGCGTGAGCGCCGGTGTCACCACCTCGCACGTGCCCGCCGTGGGCGCGGCGCTGGACCTTGGCCACTCGAGCGACGTCTATTGGCAGCCTGTGTTCAGGGGATACGATTTTTCCAAGCGCTGGATCGCCGAGAAAAAGCCGGACGTGGTGCTGCTTGTCTATAACGATCATGCGACCGCGTTCAGTCTCGACATCGTGCCTACGTTTGCAATCGGCTGCGCGGAAAATTTCCTGCCAGCCGATGAGGGCTGGGGTCCGCGGCCGGTGCCCACTGTCGTGGGACATCCAACGCTTGCCTCACACATCGCGCATTCGGTCATCTTGCAAGATTTCGACTTGACCATCGTCAACAAACTGGATGTCGACCATGGTCTGACGGTGCCCTTGTCGCTCATGTTTGGACAACCCGATGCGTGGCCGGTGCGGGTGATTCCTTTTCATGTCAATGTGGTGTTGTATCCGCCGCCCTCGGGCCGGCGCTGTTTCGAGCTGGGCCGCGCATTGCGGCGCGCGGTTGATTCATTCGATGAGGACTTGGATGTGCAGATCTGGGGAACGGGCGGCATGAGCCATCAGCTGCAAGGCGCGCGTGCGGGACTCATCAACGCGCGATGGGATCAGGCATTCATGGATCGATTGATCGATGATCCGCAAGGGCTCGCTCACATGCCGCACATCGAATATCTCCGTGAAGCAGGCTCAGAGGGTATTGAGCTCATCATGTGGCTCATCATGCGCGGCGCGTTGAATGAAACGGTGACGGTGAAGCATCGTTTTTATCATGTGCCGGCATCGAATACGGCGGTCGGCCATTTGATTCTGGAAAATCGCTCATGAAGATCGTGCTGGCCGGCGCAGGCGCGTTCGGTGTGAAGCACCTGGATGCGATCCGAGCCATTGGCGGCATCGAGGTGGCCTCGGTGGTGGGGCGTGAGCTCACCGCCACGCGCGAAGTCGCAAAGAAATACGGCATCGCGCACGCGACGACCGACTTGGCGGAAAGTCTCGCTCTGCCCGGAGTCGATGCGGCCATTCTCGCAACACCAACCCAGGTGCATGCATCGCAAGCCTTGCAATGCCTGCGCGCGGGCAAGCATGTGCAAGTGGAAATTCCCCTGGCAGATCGGCTCGAGGACGCCGAAGAGGTCGCGCGAGTGCAGCGGGAAACGGGCCTCGTGTGCATGGTGGGCCACACCCGCCGCTTCAATCCCTCTCATCAGTGGGTGCATCGACGCGTGGCGGGCGGCGAGCTCGAGATTCAGCAAATGGATGTGCAGACCTACTTCTTTCGCCGCAGCAACATGAACGCGCTCGGGCAGCCGCGCTCGTGGACGGATCACTTGCTATGGCATCACGCGGCGCACACCGTCGATTTGTTTGCGTATCAAGCCGGCGCGCCGATTCGCAGCGCGCATGCGATGCAAGGGCCCTTGCATCCGCAGCTCGGCATCGCCATGGACATGTCGATTCAACTCAAGAGCGGCGACGCTCTCTGCACGCTATCTCTTTCATTCAATAACGAGGGCCCCTTGGGCTCATCGTTTCGTTATATCTGCGACAAAGGCACTTACATCGCACGCTACGATGATCTCTACGATGGCAAGGAGCAGAAGATCGATGTCGCCCCAATCGATGGGTCGATGAACGGCATCGAGCTGCAAGACCGCGAATTCTTTTCCGCGATCCGGGAGCGCCGCGAGCCCAACGCAAGCGTTGCGAAAGTGCTGCCGTGCTATCGAACCTTGCAACAGCTCGAACAGCAACTGATCGAGCAGGGCTCGCCGGTCGGCTGATATGACGCGTACCGTGCGAGAGGCGACTACCGACTTCCTGCGCTGCGCCGGCATCACCACCATCTTCGGCAATCCAGGTTCGACGGAGCTGCCGCTTTTTCGACAGTTCCCCGAAGACTTCGATTATGTGCTGGGGTTGCAGGAGTCCATCGCTCTGGCAATGGCCGACGGGTATGCGCAAGCGACGCGACGCGCGGCGTTCGTGAACCTGCACTCTTCCGTGGGTGTTGGCCATGCGCTTGGCAACCTGTTCACCAGCTATCGCAACCAGACGCCGCTCGTCGTCGCGGCGGGTCAGCAGGCTCGATCCATCCTGCCGTTCGAGCCGTTTCTTTTTGCGCAAGATGCAGCGCAATTTCCGAGGCCTTTCGTCAAGTGGTCGTGTGAGCCGGCGCGCGCTGAAGATGTGCCGGGCGCCATCGCGCGCGCTTACTACATTGCGATGGAGCCACCGTGCGGTCCGACGTTCGTTTCGATTCCAGCCGATGACTGGGAGCGGCCGTGCGACCCGGTTACGTTGCGCGCGATTGCTGCGAGAAATCCAGGCGATCCAGCCGCGCTCGCCGCCATCGCGAACGCGCTCATCCGTGCCGAGCGCCCCGCCATCGTCGCAGGCGCGGGAGTGGCGCGCGACGAGGCCTGGATTGAGCTCATCGCACTTGCTGAGTGTCTTGCAGCGCACGTCTGGGTTGCGCCCTTCTCCGGACGCAATTCATTTCCGGAAGATCATCGGCTGTTCGCCGGGTTCCTCGAAGCGTCGCGCGAAAAAATCGTCGACGCCCTTTCGACGTACGATGTGGTTTTGGTGATGGGTGGACCGCTGTCTCTGTATCACACCGAGAGCACGGGACCGCACGTGCCGCCGGCGTGTCAGGTGTTTCATGTGGTCGATCGGCACGCATTCGCGTCTTGGGCGCCGGTGGGCAATGCGGTCGTCGCCGATGCAAAGCTCGCACTGGCATCGCTTTTGGATCTCCTGCAGTCCGACGGGCGCGGCCGAATAAAGCGTTCCAGTGAGGCAGGCGCAAATGAAAGCGCCGCCGATTATTCACTCGCGCGACGGCCGCCGCCGCTGTCCGCCACGCGTTTGACCGACCGCTACCTGTGCCAGCAGATCGCGGCGCTGCGGCCGCAAGGCGCCGTCATCGTGGAAGAAGCGCCCTCGACGCGCACTCCCATGCATGACCATCTGCCGATGCTGGAGCGCGATACGTTTTATACCTGCGCAAGCGGAGGGCTCGGCTTTGGCTTGCCCGCGGCCGTTGGCATTTCACTCGCGCGGCCGCGCGACAAAGTCATCGCACTGCTCGGCGACGGGTCCGCCATGTATTCGATCCAAGGGTTGTGGTCTGCGGCGCAATTGAAGCGGCCAGTGAGTTTCATCATCGTGCGAAATGGCGGATACGAAGCGCTCGTGCGCTTTGGTCCGCAATTCGGTCTGCATGACGTCGTGGGAAGCAAGCTTCCGGAAATCGACTTTTGCGCTCTGGCTCGTGGGCAAGGCGTCGACGCAACTCGGGTCGAGGATTGCGCGCGATTGGATGAGGCATTGCGCCATTCGTTTTCGGCGCCGCGTCCGACTCTGGTCGAAGTGGTCGTGCAGTAGTTACTAAAAGTTGAATCATTCCTTACGCACGCTGGCCGCTCAATGCGCTTGGTGCTCAGCTTCTTCGTGCAAGTGCTGCGCATCGCTCGCGTGCGCCGCCATCAAGTGCTCACCCATCCACACCTTTTGATGATCTTCTTCATTTGGGTAGATATGGGTCATCCAGCCTAGCGCCACGGGAATCCACAATCCGCCCGCTTGCTCGCATGGCCCTTCCTCATGAAGCGAGCCGTTGAAGCCAAAGCGCGCCTCGGGCCCGTCCCAGTCCGCGCGCGGCGCGCTCTTTGGCCAACCGCAAAAATCCACATGTCGATGCCAAACGCCTACGCTCAATGGCACGCGTGCATCGAGCTCCGCCGGCCCGGCGCGAGCTGGCGCGGTATACATGACGCCCACGGCCTGCATGCCTTGCGGCGTTCTTTTATAGAGGATCGAGCCGGGACGCTGATAGTCGACCCGGACATTTTCGCGCCGGGCACGCCAGTAATTGGTGTAGTGAACTTCTTCACCCACTTTGCCGGACGGCGCAAATGCTCTATAGCCGGCGCGCTCTGCGGTGCGCACATCGCGATACTCGTTCAGGGCTCGACGCGCCGCATTGAGAATTGTTTCGGCGCGCAATGCATCGTCTGGTTGAGCATCGCCGGTGACGCTCATCTGCATGTGCGGGCCCATCATCATGGTGCGCACGGCAGTTGCATCGGAATTTCCGCCTGTATGGCGCAGCCACTTCTGCCATAGGGGAAACGCATCCGCGAAAGCGAAAGCCGGCGACATGGCCAACACAGCGGCCAGCAAGAATGTCTCGACCGTGGCAAGCAGACGTCGCACGCTAATCGGCTTCAGGCCCCAACAGTGCTTCATAGATCTTTAGATCTTCACGCGAGAAGCAGCAAAACAGCAGGCTGTGGAGCGATGTGTTTTGCTGTGCGAACTGCCGTACCGCCGCCACGGCGATGGCAGCGGCGAGGTCTTTGGGATAGCCGTATACGCCAGTGCTGATGCAAGGAAACGCGATGCTTGCGAGCTCATTCTCCGCCGCGATTTCGAGCGAGCATTGGTAACAAGACGCCAGCAACTCGGCTTCCAGAGAGTCCCCGCCGTGCCATACCGGCCCCACCGCGTGAATGACGTGCCGCGCCGGCAGTCGATACCCACGCGTCATTTTCGCGTTGCCTACCGCACAGCCGTGCAGCCCAATGCATTCCTCGAGCAGCTCCGGTCCGGCCGCGCGGTGAATTGCGCCATCCACACCGCCGCCGCCCAACAGACTGGAGTTGGCGGCATTGACGATGGCATCCACCTCGAGGGTGGTGATGTCCGCGCACAGTGCAGCCACGTGCAATGTCGACTTCATACTTCTCCTGATGCTCGGCCCGGACTCGATGCTCTAATCACGCCGCTCGCCGAAGCCAAGCGGCTCCGGGCCAGTCGACTTTACCGCGTTCATAACGCCGCCGCGCTAGACTCGCATTCTGTCAAGCCGACTCGTTGGGGACTATCATGAGAATCAACGCCGTTCGATGCGCGGTTGCACTGTTGATGCTGAGTTGCACAGGCCTTGCAAAGGCCGATGAGCCCACACGCGGTGAAACGCTCCGTGCCGGCACCGAGAGCACGGTCGCCGAGTTGGAGAATCAGTGGGCACAGGCGCAGAGACTGAACGACATCGATCAACTCGAGCCCTTGCTGGCGGAACGCTATGCCAGCACTGAAACCGATGGTGAAGTCATGAGCCGCGCGGAAGTGCTGCTGGAGGAGCGATCGACCAAATACACCACGGTCGAGGTGGAAGACCTGCAAGTGACGGCTTTCGAAAATGTCGCGATCGCCAATATGGTCGTGAGCTCAAGAGGCACCATCAAAGGAAAGAAGTTCGAGCATCATGCGCGTTGGACCGACACGTGGGCCAAAATGGCCAACGGCTCTTGGCAATGTGTGGCATCGCACGGCACGAGCGTCAAACCCTAGCCGCGCGGCTCATAATCGAATGACATTGAGCCGGCGGCTACATTGAACGCGTGCCGCGCTACAAATACTTGAACAGCGAAAGACCTTGCGTGAGCGTATATGACTGCTCGGCCGCCGACAGACTGGTGAGCTGCTGATTGAGCAAGGTAATCGCCGAAGCGTAGTCGAGATCTTGCAGCTGCGATATCTGAGTTTTCAATTGCAGTTGTGCGTTGTCGGAGAGGTCGGCCTGCGCATCGATGCCATTGAGCCTCGCGCCCACGCTGGCACGCACGTTTTCCGATTGCCGTAATGCTTGATCGATGTTGTTCACGGCCGTGCCAATTCCATTGTTGAGCTTGGCCAACGCGCCCGCGCCGCTGGTGGACGTGCCCAGGGTGGTCAATAGATTTTGCAGGGTCGTGAATAATTCCTGGTTTCGGCTCGGCGCCACATTGAACGAGTCGCCGCCGGCCGGGCTGCCGTTCAGCGGCACTTGAAGACCTTTGAAGTTGATCGAGTGACCGGACGAGAACGTGCCCGAAGTGACCAATGCATTGGCCGAGTCACGCACTTCGTACGATGTAGAGCTAACGAAGTTGATGCGATAGGTGCCGCCGTCGTAGGCCGCCGGGTCGCTCACGGTGACTGCACCCAGCGCGCCGCCGCCCGTGTTTCCCGCTGCAGCCGAAGCCTCCACGACACCATTTCCGGTCTTGAGCTTGCCGAACACGGTCGCGCCATTGTCACTGTCGGCAATCGTCAGCCCCGCCCCGACTTGCAGCGAGCGTTGGCCTTCATCACCCGCATATGTTGCGCCGCTCGCCGTCAGCGAGAACGGCTGAGTCTTGCTGGAGTAGCCCGCGAACAAGTACTCGCCATTGCCATCTTGTGTGTTGGCGATGGACAGAATCGAATCGCGGATCTGCTGTACTTCTTTGGCGATCGCTGCGTGGTTCTCATCCGACTGCGTGGAATTATTGGCCTGCAACGCCAGATCTCGGATTCTCGTCAATGCGCTTTGCAGCTGCGACAACGCATCGTCCTCATAGCCCAGCCGATTCG
Organism: uncultured Steroidobacteraceae bacterium; assembly: GCA_964247385.1. Taxonomy (GTDB): domain Bacteria; phylum Pseudomonadota; class Gammaproteobacteria; order Steroidobacterales; family Steroidobacteraceae; genus TMP-86. The sequence continues at coordinate 37,877 of CAXTUB010000018.1, forward strand.
AGGCCGCATTGCCGTTGCGCGTGTACTGCTCGCTCTGCGCGAGCGCGAGGTTGAAGCGATTGACGTTGCCGGCCGCGATCGGATCTTGCGAGGGCGAAGTGAAGCTCTGGCCGAGGGCGATGCGATTTTGATTGTCGGACAGCTTCGCCTGAAGCTGATTCACGGCAGTCAGAAATTGATCGCGTGTGGTTTGATTGGTGATGCGCATGCGCTGTCTCGAGTGAAGCCGCCGACGTTAACCCGCGCGCAGCGCAGCCAGTACCGTATCGAACAGTGAGCTGCCGATTTTCAAGGCCTGTGCCGCCGCTTGATAGGATTGTTGCCATTGCAGAAGTGCCGCGGCCTCTTCGTCCAAATTGACACCGGAAACCGATTGCACTTTTTGTTCGGCTTGTGAGTTGATGGCGACCTGCGCCGATTGCGCCGTGTTGGTCTGCTGCGCCTTGGTGCCAACACTGGTCACGAGCGAGCTCAGCGCGGAAGTAACGCTGACGGTACCGTTGGTGAGGACGCCTAGGTTTTGAACGTTGGCGAGCGCCAACGCGTTGCGGTTGTCACCTGCGCCCCCGGTGTTTCTCTGCAAGACGAACGCATCGCCCGCGGCCGGAGCGCCGCTGATCTGCACGCGCGAGCCATTGACATCGATATTCGCGCCCGGAGCGTAAGTAAAACTGCCGGCGCCGTTCACGCTGTACGTCGTCGAGCTCGTGAATGCGATGGTGGCCGTGTTGAGAAAATTTGCATTGGTGGAATCGAGCACTGTCGGTGCGCTGATCGAGCCTGTTCCCGCATTCGCAGCGCTTGCGCTGCTGCGCACGGCGCCTGCGGCCGCAACTTGCGCGGTCGAAGTGAGCGCCACGCCGATCGTCGCCGCCGCCAACGCCGTGGGCTTCACTTGGTACCGATCGCCATTGGTCGGCGTGCCGGAGGCCACGATCGACAGACCGTCGAACTGCAGCGGGCTGGCGGCCGTGCCCGCACCCGTGGTTGCGATCGCTGCGCCATCCGACGCGCGAGTGACGACATACGCGCCCGCGCTGTAGCGCAGTGTGTAAGCATCCGCGGTGAGCGACTGGACATTTGCTATCGATGTCGTCAGCGACACGGCGCTGGCATTGCCCGACGCAGAGATGGTCTGCGGGCCTTGAACGCTGAAAAAATCTGCGCCGAGCGCGCCGTTCAAGTCGAGCCCTGCGCGTTGCTGTGTATTGACGGAATCGGCGAGGGCATAGGCAAGCTGCCCCAGTTGATTGCGTACTGGATCGATCAAACTCGCGCGCGCCGCCAGCGCGCCGCCGAGCGCGCCGCCCGTGAGGTTGCCGGTGATGGGCGTACTACCCGTGCCGGCATACGTGACTTCGAGTCGCGTGGGATCGAATGAACTGGGTGCGGTACCGAGCGCATAGGCTTGGTCTTGCAGCACCAAACCCTGCCCATTGCCGACGAACACGTTGATGCTGCCGTTCGACTCTTGAGTCGTAGTGACGCCCGTTAAATCCGCCAGTTTGTGAACCAGCTCGTCGCGCTGGTCGAGCAAGTCATTTGGCACCTGACCGGGGTTACCGCCACCGGCCACGATACTTCGGTTCAATTGAGCGATGGACTGCGCGGTGCTATTGATTTGCGAAACGTCCGCGCTCACTTGCGCATTGATGTCGTTATTTGCAGCATCGAGCTGCGTGTCCACATTCCGAAACGTGTTGGTCAACGTCTGCGCGTGGCCCAACAAAGCCTGCCGCGCCGAGGTGGACGCCGGGTCGTTGGCGACATCGGAGAGCGCGCCGAAAAAATTCTTCAGTGCGGCCGAAAGCCCGTCGCCCGTGGTGCCGAACAAGTTGTCGAGTTGGTCCGTGTAAGTCTTCAGACTATTGATCTGGCCCAGCGCACTCTGCGAGTTATTTCTTTGCGTCACTGCCGCTTGATCGAACGAGCGGCGCACCGTGATCACATCGACGCCCGAGCCCAAGTACCCGTTGCCGTAGCGCTGCGGCTCCTTCGTCGCGAGCTCTACGCTTTGCCGGCTGTAGCCGGGCGTGCTCGCGTTGGCGATGTTATTGCCGGTGACGGCAACGGCCTTTTGAAAGGCTTGCAACGCGGAAACGCTGATTCCGAAAATATCCGACACTCAACTCTCCATTGGGCACCTGGACGTCAAGCCAGCTGCTCGAGGCAGCTCATTGCCCGCGCCTGCTGCTCCTATCGGCACAACGTCTCACTTCTGAAGCACCGCCAGACGCGGGCTGAGCGCGGACTGGAATATGTCGCTTGCCAGTAGCTGGCTGAGTTTCGCGCCATATTGCGGATCCGTGGCATAGCCGGAAGCGCCGAGGGCGTGGGCGTAGCGATGCGGATCTGCGCCTGCCGCCCGAACCTCGTCATAGCGAGCCGACGAGCCGAGCACGCGCGCGTAATCATCGATCGCTGCATCGAAGGAGTCATACGATCGAAACGTTTCGCGCGTGCGCCTCGCTACCACGCCATCGAATTCAACCGTGTCCGCAGCCGTGGAAGCACCGGCCCAGCCGCTGCCTGTCTTGACTCCGAAAAGATTGAAGCTCGAGCTGCCATCGGCATTGCGGGCTATCCGTTGCCCCCAACCCGACTCGAGTGCGGCTTGGGCCAACATGCCTTCGGCACTCAAACCATATTTGGCAGCGGCCTTGCGAATGCCAGGAAAAATGGCTTGCGCAAATTGCGCGGGACTGGCGGGGCGAAAGCCCGAAGACGCCGCAGATGTAATTGGCGCAGCAAGGGGGACTGGCACCGCGCCTGGCGCGATCGGTGCAGCAACACCGGTCAGGCCTGCACCGACCGTTGAAGATGCTGCGTCACCGGCATCACCCGCCATCGAGCGCTGCAGTTGTCGCATGAGTAGATCGCCCAAGCCCATGCTCTGATGCTTGGCCATGGCGATCGACACCTGCTTGTCCAACATGTCCTGATAGAGCTTGCCTTCGTTGCTGTCGAACAACCCGCCTTCCGGGCTCGCATCGCGCATGCTCTTCAACATCATCTGCAAGAACAGCGCCTCGACTTGCTGCGCAACCTGACTCAAGTCCTTGGGATTTTTTTGCTTGAGCGACTCGAGTCCGTTGATGTCGGTATAGGCTGCACCCGCGGTGTCCGAGCGCTCGGCCGCGGCGCTCGGCATGAATGCAGACAATTGCACGGGAGTGGTCATGCGAATTGCGCGGCGTTAGATCACGATGAGCTCGGCGCGTAATGCGCCTGCTTCGCGCAAGGCTTCCAGTATGGCGACGAGATCGCCCGGCGCCGCGCCCACATCGTTCACGGCGCGAACGATTTGGTCGAGCTCCACGCCCGGCTTGAACAAGAACATGCTGCGCGAGCCTTGATCCACATTGATGGTCGAGTTGGTGATCACCGCGGTTTGCCCGAGCGATAAAGGCGCCGGCTGACTCACGGATTGATCTTCCTTGATGGTGACGGTGAGCGAGCCATGCGACACGGCCGCCGGAGTCACACGCACGTTGGAGCTGATGACGACGGTGCCAGTGCGCGAGTTGATGATCACGCGCGCAGGCGCGCTGCCCGGATCGAGCTCGAGATTTTCCACGCTCGATAAAAACGCCACGCGCTGCGTGGCATCCGCCGGTGCGCGCACGCGGATGGAGCCGCCATCGATGATGGAAGCGACTCCGTCGCCGAGACTCTTGTTGACACTACCGACCAAATGCGTGGCCGTGGTGAAATCGGCTTGATTCAAATTCAAGACGATGGAGTCGCCTTGCTCCAGCTGAGAGACGACGGCGCGTTCCACCGTGGCGCCGTTGGGAATGCGGCCCGAGCTTGGAATGTTGACGCTGATCTTCGAGCCATCGTTGGCTTCCGCGCCAAATCCGGACACCACGAGGTTGCCTTGCGCAATGGCATAGACTTGATTATCGAGGCCGCGGAGCGGTGATACGAGAAGCGAGCCGCCGCGCAAGCTCTTGGCATTGCCGAGCGAGTTGACGGTGACATCGATGGTTTGCCCGGGCTTTGCAAATGCGGGCAGCACCGCTTCCACCGACACCGCCGCCACATTCTTCAGCTGCGGGTTCACATTGGAGGGCACCGTGATGCCGAACTGCAGCAAATAATTCTTGAGAGACTGCACGGTGAAGGGCGCCTGGCTCGTTTGATCGCCTGTGCCGTCGAGCCCGACGACGAGACCATAGCCCACCAGCTGATTGGTGCGCACACCCTGCACGCGGGCAATGTCCTTGATGCGCTCGGCGTGCGTGCCCACGGCGGCCAGCAACGTGATGAAGCCCATGATCATTCTCAAGCGTCGGTGATGCATGGCGAGTCTCTAGAACGGCATGATGGGTGAGTTGAAGAAACGCGCGAGCCAGCCCATGCGATTCGAATCTCCGACGGCGCCGCGCCCCGAATAACTGATGCGGGCGTTCGCGATCTTGTCGGAGGTCACGGTATTGTCGGTGGCGACATCGGTGGGCCGCACCACGCCCGCGATGCGCACGTACTCATCGCCCTGGTTCAACTGCAATTGCTTTTCGCCTTCCACCACCAAATTGCCGTTGGGCTGTACGTCGATCACCGCGACCGAGATGCTTCCCGCGAGGCTGTTGCTCTGCGCGCTCGAACCCGCGCCATCGAAGCTGTGCTTGCCGTCGAGCGATGCGTTGAACACGGGAACGCCGTTGTTCGTATAGGTTTTGCCGAACAGAGTTGCGCCCGTGTTCAACAACGTCGTGTCCTTCGAGGTCTTGGTGGTCGCCTGTTTGGTGGCGTTGGTGGATTCCTGCAAGCGGACGGTGAGCAGGTCGCCAACCCGGCGTGCTTTCAAGTCCGCGAATAAATTCAATTCCTGGCCCGCCTGATAAATCGCGCCGTCGCTGCGCGGCGCTGGCGGCGGGACGTAGGGCGGCGGTACCGGCGAGGGTTGCGGCTCGACCAGCGAACAGCCGCCGAGCGCGAGCACCGCGAGCATCAACACGTAAAGCGAGAACGGCACGCGGCGTTTCATCGCGCAGCGCTTCATCAGACGTTGTTGGTCAGATACTGCAGCATCTGATCCGTGGTGCTGATGGCCTTGGAATTCATTTCGTAGGCGCGCTGCGTCTCGATCATGGAGACGAGTTCTTCCACGACGTTCACGTTGGAGGTCTCGAGCGCGCCCTGCTGCGTTACACCGAGCCCGTTGGTCCCCGGCGTGCCGACTTGCGGCGCACCGCTGGCGACAGATTCGATCACCAAGTTGTCGCCGCGCGGCTCGAGCCCCGCGGTATTGATGAAATCAGCCAGCTGGATTTGACCGACTTGCGTCGGTGCCGTGCCTGCGAGCGTGGTCACCGAGACAATGCCATCGGTGCCGATGGTGATGCTCTGCGCATTTGCCGGGATGGTGATGGCGGGCTGCAACGCATAACCATTGGCGGTCACGAGATTGCCCTGGCCATCGAGCTTGAACGAGCCGTCGAGCGTGTACGCGGTGGTGCCATCGGGCATGGTGATCTGAAAAAAGCCGCGCCCGGTGACCGCGACATCCAGTGCATTGTTGGTCTGCTGCAAGCTGCCCGAGTCATACACCTTTTCGGTTGCGACGATGCGCACGCCCGTGCCCAGCGTGAGGCCCGTGGGGTACTGCGTGTTCTGCGAGCTCTGCGCGCCGACCTGGCGGATGTTCTGATACACGAGGTCCTGAAACGTCGCGCGGCCTTTCTTGAAGCCGGTGGTGTTCACGTTGGCGAGGTTGTTGGAGATGACCGCCATGCGCGTGTTCTGCGCATCGAGTCCGGTCTTGGCTGCCCATAAAGCGAGATCCATGAAGTGTCCTTTGTTATGCGTCGCGTGTTTGCTAAAGCCGGCGCTTGCTATCCGTTAGGCGTTTTGCATCAAGCGCTCGGCGCTCTGACTGTTTTGATCCACGGCGTTGATGCCCTTGATCTGCATTTCATACAGACGCTGCAGCTCGATCATGCTGATGAGCGATTGCGCCATGTTCACGTTGCTCGACTCGAGCGCACCGGCCGTAATTTGCACATTGACATCGCTCGGCGCACGCGCGCCGCTCTTCAGGCGAAACAGGCCGTCCTCGCCCTTGGCCAACAGGTTGGCCGGCGGATTCACGAGCTTGATGCGGTCGACTTGCGACAGTGCCGATGGCGCCAGCCCCAGCGGCACCACCGAGATGGTTCCATCGCCGCCGATGGTGATCTGAGTCGCCGGCGGCAGGCTGATGGGATTGCCTTCGGACATGACGGGCAGGCCGCTCGTCGTTTGCAGCAAGCCGGTCGGCGAGAGCTGCAAATCCCCCGCGCGCGTGTAGGCTTCTTTTCCATCGGCCCCTTGCACCGCAATGAAGCCTTGGCCATTCACCGCGATATCGAGGTCGCGTCCCGTGGTCGACAAAGTCCCCGAGGTGAGATCGGTGCCTGCATCCGTGGCGACGGCATTCACGCGCGTGGGGAAGCCATAGCCGTAGATCGGCAAACTCGAGAAAGCATGCAAGTCGGCGCGAAAGCCCGTGGTGCTGACGTTCGCCATGTTGTGATTGTTGACGGCTTGCGCCTGCATGATCTGCTTGGCGCCCGTCATCGCAACGTACAGTGCGTGATCCATGTCGTGATGCTTCGCTAGCTAACTCTTGCGCAACTCATCAACGGATGTTGATGATGGTTTGCGTGATTTGATCCGACGTGGTGATCACTTGCGCGTTCGCTTGGAATGCGCGCTGCGCCGTGATCATCTGCACGAGCTGCGTGGTCAAATCCACATTCGATTGCTCGAGTGCGCCCGCTTGAATCTGTCCGAAACCCGCGGTGTTGGCCTGCCCGAGAATCACGTTGCCGGAAGAAAAAGTTTCCGCCCACTCCGTGTCGCCGAGCTGACGCAAACCTTGCGGGTTCGGGAAATTTCCGACGGCGAGCTGGCCGAGCTGGGTGGAGCGGCCATTGGTGTAAACGGCCGATACGATACCGGAGGGATCGATGGCCACCGTGCTCAACTGGCCCGTGGCGTAGCCATCCTGCGTAATGGAGTTCACGCCAAACTGCGATCCGTACTGCGTGCTCTTGCCAAAGTTGAACGTGAGATTGATGGGGTTTGCGCCCGAAGGCGGCGTGTACGCGGGAAAAGTCAGGTCACCGCCCGCGGGAGTCGTGACCAAGCCCGTGCTCGAAAACGTCAAGGCCTGAGGCGTGCCCACTTGGGTGCCATTGATGGCCAGCCCCACGTTCCATTGGTTCGCCGTCGCCGTCTTGATGAAATAAAACGTCGCGTTGTATTGATTGCCGAGCGAGTCGTACACCGCGGTGGTCGTCGATTGGTTATAGGTGTTCGGATCGGCCGGGTCGAACGTGGCAACGGCCGGCGGTGCGGCCGACCCCGGCAAGTTCAGAATGACCGAACCGCTCGTGGTGGCATTGGGAGCGCTCGAAGAAGTCTGCAGATTCAAGTTGTCCAGGGCACCGGTGTTGAACCCGCCATTGGCGAGCGGCGGAAACACTTGCAGAAAGTCTCCCGTCGCGCTCACCACATCGCCATCGCGATTGATCGAGAAGGCGCCGTTGCGCGTGTACACCGGACCTTCCGAGCCTTGCAACCGGAAGAAGCCGTCGCCGCTGATGGCAAGATCGAGGTTCGATGAGGTGGTGGTGATATTGCCTTGCGTGAATTGTTGCGCCGTGCGCGCAAGGCGCACGCCATCGCCCGTAAGCCCCGTGTTCAAGCTCTTCGCACCCGCCGCATACACATCGGCAAATTCGGCGCGCGATTGCTTGAATCCCGTGGTATTTGCGTTCGCGATGTTGTTGGCCGTGACGTTGAGATCCGACGTGGCGGCCGTGAGGCCCGAGAGGGCAATTTCGAAAGACATATCAAGACTCCGTGATGAGTTCGATCAAGAGATTTGACGCACGCTCGAGAACGCAACGTCGCCCACGCCCGCAAGCGACAGCGTCAGGCCCGTCTGGCCTGCGCCCATGGTCACGCTTTGCACGGCGGCATTGATGAGTGTGGTGGCAGCAACGGGCTTGCCGTCCGCGCCTACGTAGGCGGCATTCACCTGATAGATGCCGGGCGCTGCCCGCGAGCCATCGAGTCGAGTGCCATTCCAACTGTACTGCGCCAATCCGGCGGCATGTTGACCAAGGCTCGCCTGTTGCACGATGTTGCCGGCCGCGTCGGTCACCGTGACCATGACTTGAGTGCTCGCTTGCGGCAGATCAATGGCGCCCGTCACCGCACCGCTCGACCCAAGCTGTGCCGCATGGCCTTCCACCAACGCATTGCGTCCGAGAAGAGATGAAGCTTGCAGCGCCTGATTCGAAGTGAGCGAGCTCGAGAGGGTCGAGAAGGAATCGTTCAGCTGCGCAAGCCCTTGCACCTGACTGATTTGCGCCAGCTGGCCGAGAAACGCCGTGCTGTCGAGCGGCTTGGTCGGATCCTGATTCTTGAGCTGCGCCAGCATGAGCGTCAGAAACTCGTTCTGATTCAAGCTCGCAGTCTTGTTCGCGCTCGGCGCAGTGCCGCCGGCTTTCGCGTCCGCAGGCGGCACGTTGTGAATGGCGCGATCCAGGATGTCGAGCGCGCTTTGCGACAGGCCTTGAGAGTTGTTGTCGATCTGCATGAAGTTCTCCTGCGCGGCGCTCTAGTGCTGCGGCACTAGCGGCCGAGCGAAATCGTCTTGAGCAACAAATCGCGCGCCGTGTTCATGGCGTCGATGTTGGTTTGAAAAGAGCGCGACGCCGAAATCATGTTGGTCATCTCTTCGATGGAATTGACGTTCGAAGAAAAGACATAGCCCGCCTTGTTGGCGAGCGGATGGCCCGGCGCGTATTGCATTTGCGCCGGCGCCTGGCTTTCGACGATGCCGGTCACGCGCACGCCGACGGAGGCCGCATCCTCATCGTGCGGCACATCCCAACCGAAGCCATCGCGCATCATCGACTGGAACACCGGGTGGCGCGCCCGATAGGTTTTGGATGCATCGCCGGAAATACTTTCCGCGTTCGCGAGATTGCTCGCCGTGGTGTTCAGGCGAATGGACTGCGCGTTGAGCGCCGAGCCCGCGACATCGAAAATATTGAACAACGACATGCGTATTTCCTCGCCTATTGGCCGGTGATCGCCATGTTCAAGTTGGCGATGGTTTGATTGATGAATGCAAGACTCGCCTGATAGCGCACCGAGTTCTCCGCGAATGCCGCTTGTTCCACCGGCATCTCCACGGTGTTGCCGTCGATCGACGCTTGATAGGGGTTGCGGTATTTGAGATCCGCATTGGGCGCATCACTGGTCGCGGGCGCCAGATGCGCAGCGCGAGTCTGCTCGAGTCTGAGCGGCACGGCATCCGCGCCCACAAGCGCTGCTTCGAAATCAAAATCACGCGCCTTGAAACCCGGCGTGTCGGCGTTGGCAAGATTTGCTGCCAGAACGCCGACGCGCTCGCCGCGCAACGCGAGTGCTTGCTCATGAATGCCGAAGATGTTGTCAAACATACTGACTCTTGATTGCGTGACAAAATGCTCTGAACCCGGAGCACATCAAGCAACTCTCGTGCCAATCCGTCGGCGCTCCCGCAATCGCGTGCTGGGGCCCACCGGCTGAGCTGGCGGACATGCATCAAGCTGCGCGGCTTGCGATTGCCGTGTGCGTTCTGGCGCGAGCGGCAAGTATTTGCCGCCTGCAGGCGGCGGTCGCGGGCATCACTCGACGTGAGTCGCCTGCGGTTGGCATATAAGTTGCTCCCTCCCAAGAATGGGATTCGATGCGCCAATTTTTCGCCGCGCCGTACTGCTCGCAGGCTTTGCGATCGCGGCCCACGCGAATGAATCTGCAACCGTCGAGCCGCCCTCGCGCATCGAATCAGCCGCACGGGATGCCGCGGTCTTGGCCATGCCGACGCTCACGCCAACGCAACGCTTGCAGGCAGGCCCCGTCGATGCGCGGCTACGCGTTCCGGCATGCACGCAAGCCCTGCGGGCCGCGCCAGGTCCGGGCACACACACGCGCGATCGCATTCTCATTGAAGTTCGCTGCGCATCGCCCGCATGGCGCGTTTTCGTGCCTGCGCGAATCACGGGCACGCGGTCCGTGCTCGCGCTGTCGCGCCCGGCTTCCGCCAGCCATGTGCTCGCCGCCGAAGATATCGAGACGGTGACCAGCGATACCGCGCAACTGCCGTTAGGCCACTTCGACGCCAACGTGAGCCTCGTAGGCGCGAGTTTGAAACGCTCGCTCCCCGCCGGCGCCGTGCTCACGGATCAGCTCCTTAATTCGCCGTCTGCCATTTCGCGCGGACAGCAAGTCACGCTCCTCGCAAGCGTCGGCGGGATCGACGTGCGCATGCAGGGACGCGCGTTGGCGGATGGCCAGGTCAGCCAGCGCATCAAGGTGCGTAATGCGTCCTCCGGCCGCGTGGTCGAAGGCATTGCCCGCGGTCCTGGAGTCGTCGAAATAATTTCGCCTTGAGCCCTTCAGTGACGCACGTCACAGTCGATAACTTGGCCAGACGCAGCAATGCGCTTGCCTTTTCCCGATTAAGTAATGAGATGTGGTTCGTTGAAACTAAAGTTCGGCGGGCGCCGGACGATAACGGGTTTAACTGAACCGTGTTTGGAGTATGTGTCGTGACGAGCAAGATCGACGGGTACAAAACGTCTCAAGCCATCGCAGGTGCTGGCGTTGCGAGCGTCAGATCTTCGGGCGTCGAAAAGTCGCCCGGCCCCGCCGAGTCAAGCTCGGCCGATCAGATCACGTTGACCGACTCCGCGCGCTCTTTGCAGAAGCTTTCCGAAGCCGTTGCGCAGACGCCCGTGGTCGACTCGGCGAAGGTCGAATCCGTCAAGATCGCCTTGCAACAAGGGACCTATGTCGTGGATTCGAAGCGAGTCGCCGACAAGATCATCGGCTTTGAATCGCTCTTGAAGTAAGCGCGCGTCCCGCGCATCCAATGAACGGCCAGACTCCGCTCGATGATGTGCTGGACCGACAGATCGACGTCGCGCGTAAGCTCGCGGCTCTCCTGGAATCAGAACGCAGCGCGCTGACCGGTCAATCCCCAGATGCGGTGGCCGAGATCGCTGCGTGCAAAGTGCAGTTGCTCGAGGCGTTCGAGCGGCTCGAGCAGGAGCGCATCGCCGCGGAGCCGGCGGCCGCATCGCCAACCGCTTCGCAGGCAAGCCGTGAGGCCAGCCGCGAGGCTAGCCGCCTTGCAAACGATACCAGCATCACGCGGGCAGCCTCCCATCGATGGAAGTCACTGATGTCGCTCATGGCGGCATGCCGGCAGGCTAATGAAACCAACGGACTGATCGTGAGCCTGCGCCAAGGTCAAATTCGTCAGCTCATGGATATCGTGCGCGGCGTTCCGGCACTCACTTACGGACCCACCGGGCAAACTTTCGCAAGCGCACTGCGCCCCCTCGGCCGCGTTTAATCGCGCGTGTTCGGCAGCTGCCGAACTCTTTCTCCCAAGCCATCTTTCGCATTTGCTGCACCGCGCCGTAGCGCAGGAGTGTTTCACGTCGATCGAGTCGTCGACCCTGATGGCAGTGGATGATCCTGCACAAAGCATTGAAATGATTTGTTCAAACCGGATCGAATTCTCGCGCGCGACATTGATATGTCGCGTCGCGAGATTTCGGATTGGACAATAAGCGCCGCGGCTTAGCGATGCGAGGACGCCTCATGCATAATTGCTCGTGTCGAACCTCACGACCCTAGCGGCCGGTCACACTCATGCCGAGATCTTGTTAGATGGAGCGTCGTCTGCATACTCGCCATCGCGCGCGCACGACGGTGTACATCGTCATGTCGGGCCGCAAAGGCCGCATCTGCAAGGCAAAGAACCTGAGCGCCAACGGCGTCTTCGTCGAGACCGACAATCTGGGTCTACGCAAAGGCCAGCAAGTGCAGCTCGCTTTCGCCATTAATTTGGGGCTCGTGACCAAGATTCATCGCCGCACCGCCATCGTTGCGCACGTCACGCGCGGCGGCACGGGTCTCATGATGGAGCAGTACGCGAGTCGGTAGGGGGTGGCGCCGCTCGTCAAAAATCTAGCCTTAACTCATGAATAGCGGTGCCAATCCGGCGAGCACAAGAGTGTGCTCATGTCTTGCGTGTCGGTATATTCGCTTCGAGTAATTCAGTTTCAAAGCATCGAGCCGAATCGAGCACGCCGTATCGTTTGGCACGGTTTCATTACCAGAGTAATGTTGCCAGATGCAATTAGCTCATTCAAAACTTACGGCGCAGGGGCAAATCTCTGTTCCGTCTCCGGTTAGAAGGGTTCTAGGGATCGGCCCGGGACCATTTTGGAGTGGAGTTTGATCGATGGCCAGGTCGTCGTACGGAAGGCAGGTCGGTTTACCAGCCATGATGTTCACAACGCGCTGTTTCCAGAAAAAATCAAGCCGAAGTCCAGCGTTCAGCGCGCCGTGAAGTTTGGCGTTCGAAAGTACATCAAGAAGCGCCATGCTCTCGGTTGACACCAACGTTCGCGTCCGTCTCATTGTTCAAGACGACTAAGAGCAACTACTTTCGGCAGAGAACTTTGTTGCGAAGGGCGCGTGGATTTCGCATCTCGTGCTGGCTGAGACGGTTTGGGTGCTGGATGCCGTGTATGAACGAACGTCTGGGCAGATCGCCGCAGCAATCGAGAGGCTCGTGCATCACGAGAGTTTGAGCATACAAGATGGCGAAATAGTCAGTGCAGCACTCGAATCTTACAAGCATCGCTCACAAGGCGGCTTCGTCGATTGTTTAGTGCTCGAGATAGCGCGCAAGGCGGGGCACGTTTCTTTGGGAGCGTTCGACCGAGAATTGGCGAAGCTCGGCGGCACCGTCCTGCTCAATTAAACTGTCCTCGTCTAGATTTGATCTGACGGACACCAACTAAATATTCAGCTCCGCGG
>CAXTUB010000019.1:0-44937 GCA_964247385.1 uncultured Steroidobacteraceae bacterium
CGTGCGGCTTCGTGCGCTCAAACTTCCCCTTCGACACTTGGCGTTACCTCACTAATAAAATTGATGGTGCTGATCGCATGAACGCGCTGACCGCGAGCCCGACTAAGAAGCCTTCTTCAACACGGCCTCGGCCACGTTGTTCGGCACTTCGACGTACTTCGCGAATTCCATGGTGTATGTGGCTCGGCCCTGGCTCATGGAGCGCATGGACGTCGAGTACTGGAACATCTCGGCCAGCGGCACTTCCGCGGTGACCACCTTGCCGGAGGGCGAGTCTTCCATCCCGACAATCTGGCCGCGGCGGCGATTCAAGTCGCCGACGATGTCGCCGTAATAATCTTCGGGCGTCACCACTTCCACTTTCATGATGGGCTCGAGCAGCACGGGCTTTGCTTTGCGAAAGCCCTCCTTGAACCCCATGGATGCGGCGATCTTGAACGCCATTTCGTTCGAGTCGACATCGTGATACGAGCCATCGAACACGGTGACTTTCACATCGACGATGGGATACCCGGCAATGACGCCGGTTTGCACCGCTTCTTGAATGCCCTTGTCCACCGCCGGAATGTATTCACGCGGAATCGAGCCGCCGACGATGCCGTTGACGAACTCGTAACCCTTGCCTGATTCCTGCGGCTCGATCTTGAGCCACACATGGCCATACTGACCGCGCCCACCCGACTGACGCACGAACTTGCCTTCTGAATCCACCTTGGCGCGGATGGTCTCACGGTAGGCCACCTGCGGCTTGCCGACGTTCGCGTCCACCTTGAACTCACGCTTCATGCGATCGACGATGATCTCGAGGTGCAACTCGCCCATGCCGGCAATGATGGTCTGGCCGGATTCTTGATCCGTATGCACGCGGAACGAAGGGTCTTCCTTCGCAAGCCGCTGCAGCGCCAAGCCCATCTTCTCCTGGTCGGCCTTGGTCTTGGGCTCGACCGCGACGGAGATGACCGGCTCAGGAAACTCCATCTTCTCAAGCACGATGACTTGATCTTGATTAGTGAGCGTGTCGCCCGTGGTCACGTCTTTCAAACCCACGGCCGCAGCGATGTCGCCGGCGCGAACTTCCTTGATCTCCGACCGGTCGCTGGCATGCATTTGCAGCAGACGTCCGATGCGCTCGTTACGGTTCTTGTTCGGCACGAACACTTGATCGCCCGAATTGAGGGTGCCCGAATACACGCGGAAAAAGGTGAGATTGCCGACGAATGGATCGTTCAAAATCTTGAACGCCAGCGCGGAGAACGGCGCATTGTCGTCCGCCGGCCGCGTCATGGGCTCGCCGTCTTCGCTCTGCCCTTTGACGGGAGGCATCTCGGTGGGCGAGGGCATGTATTCGATGATGGCATCGAGCACGGCCTGCACACCCTTGTTCTTGAAGGCGGAGCCGCAAGTCACCAGACAGATTTCGTTCTTGACCGCGCGAGCGCGCAGCCCGCGCTTGATCTCTTCGTCGGTCAGCTCGCCATTTTCGAGGTACTTGTTGAGAAGCTGCTCATCGCCTTCCGCGGCCGCTTCGATCATCTTGCCGCGCCATTCCTCACACGCTGCCTGCATGTCTTCCGGAATGTCGCGGTACTCGAACGTCATGCCCTGCGTATCTTCATCCCACCAAATCGCCTTCATCTTGACGAGATCGACCACGCCGACAAAGCCGTCCTCCGCGCCGATGGGCAACTGGATGGGCACGGGGTTACCGCGCAGCCGCGATTTGATCTGCTCCACGCAGCGCAAAAAATTGGCGCCGGCTCGGTCCATCTTGTTGACGAACGCAATGCGCGGCACGCCGTACTTGTTCATCTGACGCCACACCGTCTCCGACTGCGGCTGCACCCCCGACACCGCGCAATAGACGGCGACCGCCGAGTCGAGCACGCGCAAGCTACGCTCCACTTCGATGGTGAAGTCGACGTGCCCCGGCGTATCGATAATGTTGATTCGATACTCGGGGAAACTCTTGTCCATGCCCTTCCAGAAGCAGGTCGTGGCCGCCGCGGTGATGGTGATGCCGCGCTCCTGCTCCTGCTCCATGTAGTCCATGACGGCGGCGCCATCGTGCACCTCGCCGATCTTGTGCGACACGCCGGTATAAAAAAGAATGCGCTCGGTCGCGGTGGTCTTGCCCGCATCAATGTGAGCCGAGATACCAATATTGCGATAGCGCTCGATGGGCGTCGTACGTGGCACGATCATTTCCTCACTAAAATTTCTCTAAGCCGGCCGTTCGCGGACCGGTGAGCTACCAGCGGTAGTGCGCGAAAGCCTTGTTCGCCTCGGCCATGCGATGCGTGTCCTCGCGCTTACGCACCGCGGCGCCGCGATTCTCCGAAGCTTCCATGAGCTCCGCGGCCAGACGGTGCGACATGGATTTCTCGCTCCGATCCGAAGCGGCTTCGATGACCCAGCGCATGGCCAGTGTCTGGCGACGATTAGAGCGAACTTCAACCGGCACTTGATAGGTTGCGCCGCCGACTCGGCGCGACTTGACCTCGACCACCGGCTTGACGTTGTCGAGCGCAGTTTGCAGCACCGTGATGGCCTCATCGCCCGCCTTGCCGGTGCGCTCGCCAATGCGGTCAATGGCGCCATAGACGATTTTTTCGGCCACCGACTTCTTGCCGCGCTCCATGACCATGTTGATGAACTTGGCCAGCATGTCGTTACCGAACTTAGGATCGGGAAGAATGTGCCTCTGCGGAGCTGCGGAACGACGCGACATGAATACCTACTTCTTGGGGCGCTTGGCGCCGTACTTGGAACGGCTTTGTTTACGATCGTTGACGCCGGCGCAATCGAGCGAGCCGCGCACGGTATGGTAACGAACGCCGGGCAAATCCTTGACGCGGCCGCCGCGAATCAGCACCACGGAGTGCTCCTGCAGGTTATGGCCCTCGCCGCCGATATAACTCGACACCTCGTAGCCATTGGTCAGGCGCACGCGGCAAACCTTGCGCAGCGCCGAGTTGGGCTTCTTGGGCGTGGTGGTATATACGCGGGTACACACGCCACGCTTTTGTGGTGATGCACCGAGCGCGGGCACCTTGGATTTCCACGCGGGCTCTTTGCGGCCCGTGCGGATCAGTTGACTCGTCGTCGCCATGCGCACCTAACCCTATAAAAACCTGAGCCGCCTTGCATGGGCGGCCCGGTGGTTGAATCGTTATGCCGCAAGCGCGAAACGCGGCGCTGCGGCAAGGGCCGACAATTTTAAAAAATCAACTGAGGTGGTGTCAAGGCACGCGCTGCATGCAGGTGCCAATGAAAGTCAAAAGCTTCGGTTGAGCAATTGTCGCCTAATTCCCGATCTTCATGCCCGCAAGATGCTCGCGCACGCTGTCGCGGTAACCCTCGCTGCTGGTTACCGTGCGTCCGCCGCTCAGCACCAAAATGAAATCACCCCGGGGGGTGCGGCTCACTTCTCTCAAATGCCGCAGATTGATGGTGCATGAGCGGCCAATCTTGAGCAGCGACTGCCCGCCGATGCTGCGCTCAGCCTGCGAAAACGTGCTGCGCACGTGGAAAACCTCGCGTCCCACGACCAGTTTTACGTAGTTTCGGCTCGCCTCGATGAGCTCGATCTGCGCCACGTCGATCATGTGCAGCCGGCCTCCGGACTCTGCCAGAATGCGTTCCGGCATTTCGGGCTGCAAAGTCTGGGCGCTGCGCTGCAATCTTTGCAGGAGCTCGGCCATCACCGCCGAATCGCCCGAGCTCTGCGCCGCGCAGCGGCGCCGCACGCGATCCAGCGTCCGATCGAAACGCTCCGCATCGAACGGCTTCAACAAATAGTCCGCGGCGCTCACCTCGAAAGCCTCCAGGGCGTAATCGTCATAAGCCGTCACAAACACGATGAGGGGGAGCCTGCTCGGATCCAGGGCCTGCGCGAGCGCCATGCCGGTGAGGCTCTTCATCTGGATGTCTAGAAATACGAGATCAGGCCGAGTGATGCGGATCGCTTCGAGCGCCGCGGGGCTATCGCCGAATTCGCCGATGACGCTCAAATCGTTTGCGCGCGCGCAGTGCTCGCGCAATACGCGCCGCGCGGTCGGCTCATCATCGACGATCATCACGTTCACGGCATCATACCGAGCTCATGCGTTCAGCACAGCGACCGGGTTCGCGGCGGACGCGAGGCTGCTGGAGACATGACCCGCTGAGCTAGGCGCCGCATCGCGCAGCGCGGGGATGACGATCTCTGCGATCCAATGCGCCGCATCGCCCCGCTGCGACGTGAATCGAGCGCGTTCGCCGAACTGAACCGCGAGCCGCTCGCGAACATTCTTGATACCAATGCCCTCGCCATGCGGACCCGCCGATGCACTGGCACCATTGCTCACGGTCAATCGTAATTGCTCACCATCCAACTGCGCCTGCACGAGGATGGACACAGCGCTTTCCGCGCGTGCCAGACCGTGCACAACCGCGTTTTCAACGAGGGGCTGAAGAATGAGGCTCGGAACCCAAACCGCCGGCACACTCTTGGCCTCAGGCAGCTCGATGTGCAAGCGATCCGCGAAACGCTTCTGCTGCAATTCCAAATAAAGCCGTACGAACTGCAGCTCATCGGCGAGAGTGACGTACTCCCGCTTGCCGGCGCGAAGCAAGCGGCGCAACAAATCGCCGAGCTTCACGACCATGGCCTGGGCTTCGCGCGGCTGCCACTCGATCTCGGCATGAATGGCGTGCAGCAAGTTGAATAGCGTGTGCGGCGAGAGCTGCATGCGCAAGGCCGCGAGCCGCGCCGCGTCGAACTGCCGCTCGAGCGATGCGATATGAGATTGAGAATCGCGGAAGCGTCGATAGTTCGCAAACCCTGTCACCAGAGCCAGACCGAACCCGTAGGCCAAAAACATGGTGGTCGCGCTCGCGAGCCATAACTGCAAATCCGATGACGAAAGCATCGCCATCACGGCAGCACCCGGACTGTGCTTGACCTCTTCGTGTCCGCCGAGAAGGTCGGCGGCCATCAACGCAGGCGAGCCCAGCGCGGAGAATGCGAGCGCGACCAGCAACTGCATGGGCACAGCCGGCCACCAAGGCTGCCAGCGGATTCGCAGCGAAGTCCATACACTGAGGAGTAGCGCGGGATACAGGAATACGTGCTGCAGCACTCGCACGTCCCAAGTCGCAAATAGGCGTTGCTCGATCATGGGACGGAAGCCTGCGTTCATGCTGCCCGCAAACAGCACGTTGGATAAGGTCACGTAAACCCAGAATGCCGACACGATGCCGAAGACCGGCCAGCGCTCCGACGCACGCGAAGTGTTCATGCCGCCAGCGTACGCCTAAAAAAGTGCGCATTCGCACACCGCAGACAAGCGAGGGACGAACTCGTTGATTCCAGGGACGAATGCGATGGCAATGCGCTGACTCCGCTTGCGCAAAAGCGTGTGATGGCGGCACGCCCCCCGGCGCTCATTGGCAAAGGAGACTCAGATGAAATCGTTTCGCAAATCGACGTGCGCGCTCACTCTCGGCAGGCTCGGCTTGAGCGTCTCGGCCCTGGCAATCTCAGCAGCCGGAATTGCGGTAGCCCATGGCGATGAAGTGCCCTCGGTGGCGGTGCACTACTACGCCTCGGATTTGTTGAGCGATGCCGGCGCCGCAGCGGTCTATCGCAAAATTTCGCATGCTGCGCGCCAGGTGTGTCCCGACGGCGACGCACGCGATTTGAATCGGAAGGCGTTGGCCACTCGATGTCAGAGCGAAGCCGTTGAGCGTGCCGTGAGACAGATCGACAGCCCGCGCCTCGCCGCCAAGTACGCGGCGTTCGCTCGCCAAGGTTAGGCCTACGACCGGCCGGCGCGCGCTGCCGCCGGCCCGATTGATCTAGAAACGCCGCGAAGCCGCTGTGGCGACGGGCTGAGTTTTCTGAAGGTCGGGCCGGACGGCCGGCCGCTTCTTCGGCGCCATCACCCGGCCAAGCGATGCCAGCAGAAATAATCCAAGCATTTCGAGCAAGAAGGCGCTCAGGAATCCCACCAGGATGCCGGACAGCATGGCCGCGGGATTCAAAGGAACGTTGTAAGAGTAATGGTCGAGCGTTTCGTGCAGCAGCTCGCCATGGGGCTCGCGCACCATGTGCATCAGGCGTTTGATCAGCGGAACCTGGAGATCCTGCCACTCGCGGGCCAGCATGCGCATGCGCTCGTAGTTGGCCTCGATGGTGCGTGCCTCGTCGCGGAACACGGCGTCGTCGCTTGCACGATGATGCGTGATGAGCGCTATGACATCACCATTGAAATGCTGCTCCGCGGTCTTTTGAAACCCGGCGAAATTACTTTGTGCTTCCAGCCAGTGCGCATGCACGCGCTCGGCGTATTGATCGACGAAGCTTGGAATCTGCAGGCCGATCAAGAGGCTTGCGGCAAACACAAGAAGACGCAAGTAGCTGCGAAACATGAGTCGTTCGCTGTGCTAAGCGTGCACGTCGAGCAACGTACCGAGCATGTCGCTCGCCGTGCTCAATACGCGCGCCGCGAGCTGAGCCTGCAACTTGTCCTGCGGCAGGTGCAGCAGCGCCGCAGTGAGATCGTTACTGCCGATGGCGCCGCTGGCGATCACCGCCGCATCGCGATTCAAATCCGCAAAACTGTTGCGAAGGCCGAGCTGCGCGCTCTGCTGCGCGTCGAATCGGACTCCCGACATGATGCCGCTCATGGTGCGCAAACTGTAAAACAGCTCGCACGGCACGGACAAGGCAAAGCGGCCGGAATTGTGATGTGGTACGGGGATTATGCGGCCTGCCACACACCGCGGTGCACGCGCGCAACGCAAGGATTGGCGCCGAGCGCATGGATGATCTCCGCCGGATGGTCGACGCGAAACACCGCGAGGTCGGCGCGTTTTCCTATATCGAGGGTGCCTCGATCGGCCGCGATGTTCAAGGCCTTGGCTGCCTCGCGGGTGGCCCCGGCGAGCGATTCGGCCGGGGTCAGGCCGAACAATGTACAAGCCATGTTCATCGCCAACAGGAGCGACGTGCAGGGCGATGTGCCGGGATTCGAATCGGTGGCGACGGCCATGGGGACGCCCAGCTTGCGCAAGCGCTGCACAGGCGGCGGCTGTGTCTGCCTCAGCGTGTAATAAGCGCATGGCAAAAGCACCGCCGCGCTCCCTGCCTCCGCGAGTGCGGCCACGGCGGCTTCACCGGCATACTCCAGATGATCGACGGAGAGCGCTCCGTGGCGCGCCGCCAATTGCGCGGCGCCCATGTCAGAAAGCTGCCCCGCATGCAGGTGAATGCCAAGGCCAAGGTCGCGGGCGCGACTCAAATACCGGTCGGTCTCTGACAGGCTGAAAGCCATGGATTCGCAAAACGCATCGACCGCATCGGCGAGTTGCGCTCGCGCAATGTTCGGCAGCCAGACATCGCACACTTGATCGACGAACGCGCCGCGCGCGGCGCCAAATCGCGCCGGCAGCGCATGCAGGCCGAGATAAGTCGTCGTGATCGACACCGGCTCGTACGCGCCCAATTGACGCGCCACGGCGAGCAGTCTTCGCTCTGACTCGAGCGTGCTGCCGTATCCCGATTTGATCTCGAGGGTGGTCACGCCTTCTGCGCTCAATCGGCGCACACGTGCCAGCGCACCCGTCAATAACTCCTCCTCCGTCGCCGCATCGGTGGCGCGCATGGTTGAGGCAATGCCGCCGCCGCGCGCGGCGATTTGCTCATAAGAAATTCCGTTCAAGCGCTGCTCGAATTCCTGCGCGCGGTTGCCGCCATAGACGAGATGGGTGTGGCAATCGATGAGGCCCGGTGTCACCCAATGCGCAGCCAGCTCGATGAGCCTTGCGCCCGTGGAACGCGCGATGCGCCGCCCTTCCTCGGCCGAGCCCAGCCAAGCGATGCGCTCGTCTCGAATCCCAATCGCCGCATGGCGCTGCTCGCCATACTCCGGCGTGCCGCTTGCGAAAGTCGCGAGATGCACGTCCGTCAACACGCAGTCCATGCATACTAGCCTACCGCATGCAGCACTTTTGCTTTGACCACGCGCTCCTGCCGGGCGGCTGGCAGCAGGATATGGTCTTTTCCGTTGATTCGACCGGCCGCATCGACTCGGTGCGCCGCTTCACGGCGACCCCTCATGAGTGGCCGGGTGCGATCGAGCACGTCGGGGGGTACGCGATTCCGGGAATGCCGAACGCGCACAGCCACGCGTTTCAGCGCGCCATGGCGGGGGCCGCCGAGCAAAGGCAAAGTGGGCAAGACAGCTTCTGGGGTTGGCGAGAGCTCATGTATGAGCTTGCCAATACGCTGGATGCCGAAAGTCTCGAGACCGTGGCCTCGCAAGCATTCGTCGAAATGCTGGACGCGGGCTACACCTCGGTCGCGGAGTTTCATTATCTGCATCGAGAGCTCGATGGCTCCAGGGCGCACGAAGTGACTGCGACGGCGCGCGCGCTCGCTCGTGCCGCGGACGCGGCGGGCATTGGATTATGCATCGTGCCCGCGGCATATCGCAGCAGCGATTTCGGCGATGCGCCTTTGCGCAACGAGCAGCGGCGCTTCGATGCCGATGCCGAGTGGATTGCTTCTCAGGTCGATGCATGCCTGTGTGAGTTCGCGAATAATCCGGCATTGTCCTGCGCCGTGGCGATTCACAGCCTGCGAGCGTTCAGCCTCTCATCGATCCGCGATCTCGCGCGCAACGTTCGCCGCACTCGTCCCACGCTGCCAATTCACATACACATCGCCGAGCAGCAGGCCGAGGTGGATTCGTGCCTTGCGCACACCGGCCAACGCCCGGTCGAACATCTCCTCGATTCAGGCATCGTCGATGCGCACTGGTGCCTCGTGCACGCCACCCACGCGAATCAAGCTGAAATTGAGGGCATGGCATCGCTCGGGTGCGCTGTCTGCCTGTGTCCCACCACGGAGGCCAATTTGGGCGATGGTGAGTTTGACACGCGAGAATTTCTGCAACGGCGCGGCGTTCTGTGCATTGGCTCCGACAGTCAAGTCTGCATCGATCCCACGGAGGAGTTGCGCTGGCTCGAATATCAGCAACGCTTGCGGACGCAGCGCCGCGTAGTGCTCGCACCGCACCGCGCCGCGAAGCGCGAGTCAAGGGGCGATGGGCAAACCAAGGAATCGCTGGGCGAGAGCTTATGGCAGCGAGCCTGTTCCGGGGGTGCGGCAGCGCTCGGGATGCCGATCGGAGAATTACGCTCCGGTGCGCGCGCTGATCTCGTTGTGCTCGATGCCGGCCATCCTTCCATCGCGGGGGCTGAGCCCGGGCAAGCTCTCGATGCGCTGATCTTCGCCGGCGCGCGCGCCGCCATCCGCGATGTCATGGTGGCGGGGCGCTGGCGAGTGAGAGATGGGCGGCATTCCGCACGCGATTCGGTGGGCGCGCGCTACACACAATGGCGCCGTGATTGGCAGGCCACGATTAAAATGAATTCCCGGCCATGAGCCCATCCGCAGACTTGGGCCGCGGGGAGTATTCATGAGCATCCATCAGGTTCACTCCCCCCCTTCGATTCGCGAGCGGCCCATTCGAGCGGCGCGCGGCGCCACGCTGAGCGCTCGGCAATGGAGCACCGAAGCGCCCTTGCGCATGCTCATGAACAATCTCGATCCGGAAGTGGCGGAAAATCCCGCGGAGCTCGTCGTGTATGGCGGCATCGGGAAAGCCGCGCGCAACTGGGATTGCTTCGATTCGCTGGTCGCGACCCTGCGCGCCATGGCGGCCGACGAGACGTTGCTGGTGCAATCGGGCAAGCCGGTCGGCGTCTTCAGGACCCACATCGATGCGCCGCGCGTGCTCATCGCGAATTCGAATCTCGTGCCGCATTGGGCGACCTGGGAGCACTTCAATGCGCTCGATCGCCAGGGGCTCGCCATGTACGGACAGATGACCGCCGGCTCTTGGATCTACATCGGCAGCCAAGGCATCGTGCAAGGCACGTATGAAACGTTCGTCGAGATGGGCCGCAAGCATTTCGGCGGCGAGCTCGCCGGCAAATGGATTCTTACCGCCGGCCTGGGCGGCATGGGCGGCGCGCAGCCGCTCGCCGCCACCATGGCGGGAGCCAGCATGATTGCGGTGGAATGCCGTGAAAGCCGCATCGAGAAGCGCTTGGCCACACGCTATGTCGATTCGCGCGCACGCAACCTGACCGAAGCGCTCAGCTTGATTCGCGCCGCGCACGAGCAAAAGCGTGCAATTTCGATCGCGTTGCTCGGCAACATCGTCGATGTGCTGGAGGAGCTTGCCGCGCGCGGCGTGACTCCCAATGCGCTCACCGATCAAACGTCCGCCCACGATCCGGTGAACGGCTATCTGCCGCAAGGCTGGAGCGTCGCTCAGTGGGATGTCAGGCGCGTCAATGATCCGCAAGGCACGGCGCGCGCGGCACAAGCTTCGATGGCGCATCACGTGGAGTTGATGCTGCAATTCAAGTCGCGTGGAATCCCGGTATTCGATTACGGCAACAATTTGCGTCAAGTGGCGAAGGACGCCGGGGTGTCGAGAGCATTCGATATTCCGGGCTTCGTGCCCGAATACATTCGCCCGCTGTTTTGTCGCGGCATTGGCCCATTCCGTTGGGCTGCCTTGTCGGGGGATGCGCGCGACATTGCCAAAACCGACGACAAGGTGCGGGAGCTCCTGCCGCACGACAAGCATTTGCATCGCTGGCTTGACATGGCGCGCGAGCGAATTCAGTTTCAGGGTCTGCCGGCCAGAATCTGCTGGGTCGGGCTCGGCGATCGGCACCGACTCGGACTGGCCTTCAACGAAATGGTGCGCTCGGGTGAGCTTGCTGCACCCGTGGTGATCGGCCGCGACCATCTGGACAGCGGCTCAGTGGCCAGCCCCAATCGCGAAACCGAAGCCATGCTCGATGGCTCGGACGCCGTATCGGACTGGCCGCTGCTCAACGCCTTGTTGAACACGGCGAGCGGCGCCACGTGGGTGTCGATTCACCACGGCGGCGGCGTCGGCATGGGCTTTTCTCAACACGCCGGTGTCGTGGTGCTGTGCGACGGAACGCCGCAGGCCGCGGCGCGCATCGAGCGCGTGTTGTGGAACGATCCGGCCACGGGCGTCATGCGTCACGCCGACGCCGGCTACCGTCAGGCGTTGGCTTGCGCGCGCGAGCAGGGGCTGCATTTGCCCATGGCGCCGCGCGAGTCGCCGCTCCCGCGCCCATGACCGCCGCGCTTTCTCTGGCTCGGTTGCGCGCGGCCTACCACGCACCCGCGCAATACGAGCTCGATGCACAAGAGCGCACCGCGGTACTTGCCTCGCGCGACATCGTCGAGCACATCGTGGCGAGCGAGCAATGCGCTTACGGCATCAACACGGGGTTCGGGCTGCTCGCGCAGACGCGCATTCCGGCCGATCAGCTCACGCAGCTTCAGCACAATCTCATCGTCTCGCATGCCGCAGGAGTGGGCCTGCCGCTCGCCGATGAGATCGTGCGGCTGGTGCTGTACCTCAAGATCAAATCGCTGGCCCGCGGTTACTCAGGCGTTCGCTTGGAAGTCATCGATGCATTGCGCGCGCTCTTGCAAAACGAGGTGTACCCGGTGATCCCCGCGCAAGGATCGGTGGGCGCGTCAGGGGATCTTGCGCCGCTCGCGCACTTGAGTCTGACGCTGCTCGGTCTCGGCAAGGTGAGGCATTGCGGCCAGACCCTCGATGCTGCCGCGGGGCTCGAGATTGCAGGAGTGTCGCGCCTTGCCCTGCAGCCGAAGGAGGGGCTTGCGCTCATCAACGGTACGCAGGTATCGACCGCTCTCGCGCTCGCCGGCCTCTTCGCCGCCGAGCGTGCATTCGCGGCGGCGGTCGTTGCAGGCGCGCTGTCGGTGGATGCGCTGAAGGCAAGCGATGCGCCCTTCGATGCGCGCATTCATGCGGTGCGAGGACAAGCGGGCCAGGCGGACGTTGCGCGGGCGTATCGCAGCTTACTTGCGGGCAGCCAGATTCGCGCCTCGCATCTTTCATGCGAGCGCGTGCAGGATCCTTATTCTTTCCGTTGCCAGCCGCAAGTCATGGGTGCGTGCCTCGATCTCATGCGTCAAGTAGCAGTCACGCTCACCATCGAGGCCAATGCCGTCACCGACAACCCGCTCGTGTTTCCCGACTGCGGCTCGGCGCTTTCCGGCGGCAATTTTCACGCACAGCCCGTTGCATTCGCGGCCGATGTGCTCGCGCTGGCGATTGCGGAGATCGGCAATTTGAGTGAGCGGCGCGTTGCGGTGTTGATCGACCCGAAGATGAGCGGCCTGCCCGCGTTCCTCGTGGAAAACAGCGGCCTCAACTCAGGCTTCATGATTGCGCAAGTGACGGCGGCGGCACTCGTGGCAGAGAACAAGACGTTGGCCGCACCGGCGAGCGTAGACTCCATCCCGACCTCGGCCAATCAAGAAGACCATGTCAGCATGGCCACGCACGCGGCGCGACGCCTTCTACGCATGAACGAAAATCTCGCCAGCATCATCGGCATCGAGCTGCTGGCCGCCGCGCAAGGCATCGATTTCCATCGACCCGCGGGTTCCTCGCGCGCGCTCGAGCGAGCCCATGACACCATTCGTTCGCGCGTATCGCATTACGCGGCTGACCGCTATTTCGCTCCGGATCTCGCGGCGGCCAAGGCGTGTGTCGAGGAGGGCTTGTTGCTCGGGCAGGGTGTTCCCGACGAGGTCACCTCTCTTCTGCCTTCCTATCCCGCGTGACTCCGCGCCGCACATGACGGACGATGTGTTCGAGCTGCACGAAGGCAGCATTCCGCTCATCGTCAACTTTCCACACTCGGGCACTCGACTGCCTGCCTCATTGAGTGCCGCCATGACGCCCGCGGGACTCAATTTGCCAGACACCGATTGGAACGTGCCGGCGCTTTATTCCTTCGCACAGTCGCTCGGCGCCTGGACACTCACGGCCCATTATTCCCGCTACGTGGTCGACTTGAATCGGCCGCGTGACGGCAAGCCGCTCTATCCGGGCCAGTTTGAAACCGGTGTGTGTCCGCGGCTCACTTTCGACGGCCGCGCCATCTTTCGTGAACGAGCAACCGATGAACCGACGCAGCTCGCGGCCCGGCTCGATGCGTATTGGGAGCCTTACCATCGCAGGCTCGAGCAGCTGGTTGAAGAAGTGCGCGCAACTTACGGACGCTGCGTGCTCTGGGATGCGCACTCCATTCGATCGCACGTGCCTGCGCTGTTCGACGGCCGTTTACCCGACTTGAACTTGGGAACTGCTCGAGGCAGCAGTTGCGCCGGCACGCTCGGAAGCCGGCTGCTGCGTGAGCTGGAGCAGCAGCCATTCTCGTTCGTGGTGGATGGCCGCTTCACCGGCGGTTTCATCACGCGTCATTACGGCCGTCCTGACCGAGGCGTCGATGCCGTACAAATGGAAATCGCACAGGCCATCTATATGGACGAAGAACAGCCACATCGTTTCGAACCGGGGCGCGCCGCGCCCCTTGCGCTAGTGCTGCAGCGCTTACTGCAAGCGGCCGTACAGAGCGCGAGAGGCAAGGCGTCGTGAGGCATCGCCTGATGTGGTCCGTGGTATTGGCGATGGTTTCGGGACCCGCCGTGGGCGTCGCCTTGCATGCCTGGCTTGGTGAAGGAGAGCGGGCCGCGGCCGTGGCCGCCAATCTCTCTCTCGTCACCACGGCTTTCCTACATCTGATCAAGATGATCATTGCACCGCTCGTTTTCGCCACCTTGAGCGTCGGCATCGCACGCATGGGAAGCGCAATGTCCATTGCGCGAGTGGGCTTGAAAACCATCGGCTGGTTCTTGTTCGCATCCAGTGTGTCGCTGCTCCTCGGAGTTTTCGTTGCGATGACTTTCAAACCGGGCGTCGGTGTGGTGCACCGCGCGTTGCCGAGCGCCGCGGCGCCCGCCGTGCCCGCTCCGCCGGCATTCAAAGACATGCTGGACCACATCATCCCGAGCTCAGTGGTTCAGGCCATGGCCAGCAACGAGATATTGCAAATCGTTTTGTTCTCTATCTTGTTCGGACTCGCCGCATCCAGCCTGGGCGAACGCGCACGGCGCCTGATCGATATGATCGATGAGCTGGGCGCCGTGATATTGAAGATGACTTCGTACATCATGGCGCTGGCGCCGCTCGCGGTGTTCGCGGCGCTGTGCGCGACGGTCATGACTCAAGGCCTGGGCATCCTCGCGGTCTACGCCAAATTCGTCGGCAGCTTCTATTTCGCGCTCGCTCTGTTGTGGGCATCACTGTTCTGCGCCGCGTTCACCGTGGTGAAGCGCCGCGCTTTCGCGCTCATTCGTGCCGTGCGCTCGCCGGTGCTCATTGCCTTCTCGACTGCAAGCTCCGAAGCCGCATATCCAAAGACGCTCGAAAGTTTGGAGCGCTTCGGAGTGAGCTCGCGCATCGCCTCCTTCGTACTGCCGCTCGGCTATTCGTTCAATCTGGACGGCTCGATGATGTACTGTGCGTTCGCGATCTTGTTTATTGCGCAGGCATTCGGCATTGCGCTCGGCGTGCCTCAAATTCTGATGATGCTGCTGATTCTGATGGTGACGAGCAAGGGCATGGCGGCGGTTCCGCGCGCGTCGCTCATGGTCATTGCCTCCACGTTGGGTTACTTCGGCCTGCCGGAGCAAGGGCTGATGATGATCATCGCGGTCGACCATCTGCTCGACATGGGGCGCAGCGGCACCAATGTGGTCGGCAACGCGGTGGCCTCCACGCTCGTCGCTCGTTGGGAGAATGAGCTGGCCCCGCCCCTGGCGCCAATCGAAGCGGATTGACCGCAGTTTTGGGACATTGACAACAGGCAGTGGCCGAGGCAACATTTGCCTCGGCAACTATTGCCGTGGCTAATTAATTTCAGATGCACCGTTTGCTGCGATCGCCTTCCAAGTTCTACGACGCAAAGTCCTTTCGCTCTGAATCGAGTATTGCCTATTTGCTGAAGCGGGCCTACACGCTGGTGCATGAGCGGGCGAAGGCAACGTGCGGAGACGATGACCTGTGTTTTTTGGATCGGCTCGTGCTTCTCAAGCTGCATGAGAATGCTTCGCTGACTGCGGGCGATCTATGCCGGGTGGTGCAGTATGACCCGGGCGCTTTCACTCGCGTGTTGGATTCTCTCGAATCTCGCGGGCTCATTGTACGCGAGCGCGATGTACGTGATCGCCGCGCCGTCAACTTGAGTCTCACGGCGCCCGGCCGGAAGCGGGCCGTGGCTTACATTCCGGTGCTGGTCAACCTTCTCAACGACACCGTCAGCGATTTCAGCAAGGCCGAGATGCGACAGTTCATCGCCCTGCTCAACAAGTTCATCGAAAGCGCATCGCGCCCTTCGTCAGTTCGCGCCGAGGCTTCATGAGCAATGGGCTCATGCCAAGCCCTTGCGCAGGCACACGACAACCCATGCTCGCGTGCGCCGCGCTGGCCATGGTTTGCAGCGCGTGGATATCGGGCTGCGTGTGGCCTCCAGGCGAGCTGATCACGGAGCGGAGCATTTCGACCGCTCAGCTGGGTCTGGGTAACGAGGCGCGCGAGAACTCGGCCGATGAGCGCTGGTGGCGCGCTTTGGGCGATGCGCAGCTTGATGCGCTCATCGACCGCGCGCTGCAATCGAGCCCGAGCCTTGCGCAAGCCATCGCGCGCATGCGCAGCGCTGCGGCGCAGGAGCGCGTCGTCGCGGCGGGCGCTCGGCCCGGCGTGACCCTCGATGCGAACGAGGTGTATCAACGGTTTTCGGAAAATTATATTTTTCCTCCGCCGTATGGCGGCGGCACCTATTGGCTGGGACAGGTTGGGCCTAACCTTCGGTGGAACCTCGATTTCTGGGGACGTCAGGCCGAATTGATCCACGCCGCCACGGCGCGCGAAGGCGCGGCCCTGTTGGATCATGCCGCCGCGCGCTTGGCGCTCGAATCGGCCATCGTTCAGGCCTATGTCGACTTGGACCGCGCTTATGCATTTCAAGACATCGCGGATCGTGCCGCCGCGCAACGCGAGCAACTGCTCAAATTGACGCAAGGTCGCGTGAG
This sequence comes from uncultured Steroidobacteraceae bacterium, assembly GCA_964247385.1. Taxonomy (GTDB): domain Bacteria; phylum Pseudomonadota; class Gammaproteobacteria; order Steroidobacterales; family Steroidobacteraceae; genus TMP-86. Next base: position 16,013 of record CAXTUB010000019.1, read on the forward strand.
CTCCGGTCTGGACACTCAGATCGAGCTCAAGCTAGCGCAAGCCGCACTGCCGCAGGCGCGAGCGCAGCGCTTGCAAGCGATCCAACAACGCGAGCTCGCGGCGCATCGGTTGGCCGAACTCACCGCGCAAGGCGCAGGCGTCTATGCCGGCATCGGCCGGCCAAGCTTGTCGCGCGATGCCCTCTCCATTCCTAAGACTCTGCCCATGGATCTACTGGCGCGGCGGCCCGACATCCTGGCCTCGCTGGTACGCATCGACGCGGCACATGCCGAGCAGGCAGCGGCACACGCCGCGTTCTATCCCGACATTTCGCTGACCGCCTTCGCGGGTGTGCAGGCGATCGGGCTCGACACTCTGTTGAAAAGCAGCAGCGCTATTTTCGGGGCCGGCCCGGAACTTCATGTTCCGATTTTTGATGCCCAGAGGCTGCGGGCAAACTATACCAGCCGCACCGCAGAGGTTGATGCGGCCATCGCCGATCACAACGCAGTGGTTCTGCGCGCCGTGCGTGAGGCGGCGGATCAGCTCGCGCTGGTCGCATCGTACGATGCGCAAATCGATGAGGCCCGGCAAAGCTTGAGCGCAAGCGAGGACGCGTTTCGGATTTCGCAGGAGCGCTACGGCGCAGGGCTCGGCACTCAGCTCACGGTGCTCAATGCCGAGTCGCAAGTGCTGGCTGCTCGGCGCGATCTCAAGTTTGCCGAGGCCAATTCGACGCTCGCGCGTGTGAATTTGCTGCTGGCCTGCGGCGGCAACTTTATTCCGCCCGCCTGGGCTGCAAAACTTGCGGCACGTGGCTCATGAACGATCAAGTGCGCGAGGCCGCCGGCAGCGTAACGCCTCACGGCGCGCGCCGTAGACGCCAGCTCATTGTCGTGGCTGCACTCGCGGCGGTGGGCATTGCTGTATTCATGGGGTATTGGTTCTTCTACTCGCGCTATTACCAGTCGAGCGACGATGCGTATGTGGCTGCGGACTTGGTGCAGATCACGAGCGAGGTGCCGGGGCGAGTGATCACGGTGCAAGTGGATGACACGCAGCACGTCGAGCGAGGACAACTGCTGGTCGAGCTCGATCCGGCCGATGCGCAAATTGCCATGTCTTCCGCGGAGGCCGAGCTTGCGCGCACCGTGCGCTCGATCCGCGGCGTGTTTGCCGAAGCTCGTGGCTTGCGCGCGCAAATTCGCTCCAGCGCCGTAAGCCTCGGCACCGCACGGCAGGACCTGACGCGTCGCGAGGCCATTGCAGCCGACGGCGCAGTGTCCGGCGAAGAGCTGCAGCACACGCGCGATCAGATCGCAGAGCTCGAGGCCGCGCTCACCATGCGCGAGCAAAACTTAGCGAGCACGGAAGCGCAGATCGAGCACACATCCATTGAAAATCATCCAGCGGTGTTGGCGGCTGCAGCGCGGGTGCGTGAAGCCGCTTTGGCATTGCGGCGCACGCGTATCCGTGCTCCTGTCAGCGGCACCGTCGCGCGGCGCAACGTGCAAATCGGCTCGCGCATCAACGCCGGTACTCCCCTCATGGCGGTGGTTCCACTGACAGACGCGTGGATCGACGCCAACTTGCGGGAAGTGCAGCTGCGCGACGTGCGCGTCGGACAGCCCGTCGAGCTCCACGCAGATTTGTACGGGCGCGGCGTCACCTATCGGGGACGCGTGCTCGGATTGGGTGCGGGCAGCGGCAGTGCGTTTGCGTTGCTCCCGGCGCAAAACGCTTCCGGCAACTGGATCAAGATCGTGCAGCGCGTGCCGGTGCGCATCGGCATCGATGCCGACGACTTGCGCCGCTGGCCGCTGCGCGTCGGCCTTTCCATGCAGGTTCGCATCGACACTCACGAGCGCGCGGGGCGAGCGGTGGCCGCCGAGCTGCCGCAGAAGCCGCGCGCCGTGGCAGTTGACGATGCAGCAAGCGACGACGTCGCGCAGCGTATCGCACAAATTATCGCGGCAAACGCACCCGAGCCGCCAGCCTCCAAGGGTCTGTGAGCGCGTCGAGCGATGCTCTGGCGGCTGCCGCCCCGGCAGCTCCATCGTCCGCTCGAATGCTCGTTGCCTCGGCGATTGCGCTCGGCGCCTTCATGCAGGTGCTGGATACGACCATCGCCAATGTCTCCATCCCCACGATCTCCGGCACGCTTGGAGTTTCCACCAGCGAAGGGACGTGGGTCATTACCTCATTCGCCATTTCCAATGGCATCTCCGTTCCGCTCACGGGCTGGCTGATGCGGCGCTTCGGCGTCGTCAAGACATTTATCGCGGCGGTAGGCCTCTTCACGTTGGCCTCGTTCCTCTGCGGCATGGCCTGGAGCATGACATCCCTGATCGCGTTTCGAGTCATGCAAGGCGCGGTTTCCGGCCCCATGATTCCAGGCTCGCAGGCCTTGCTCCTCATGATATTTCCGCCTCACAAAAAGGGAACGGCGCTCACGATCTGGTCCATGACCACGCTCACCGCTCCGGTGTTCGGACCTGTGCTCGGCGGCTACATTTCCGACAATTGGACCTGGCCCTGGATTTTTTTTATCAATGTGCCCATCGGCGCTTTTTGCGCCCTGATTTGCTGGCGCATTCTCGCCAGTCAGGAAACTCCGACGATGCGCGTCCCCGTCGATGTGACCGGGATGGTCTTGCTGATGATTTGGGTGGCCGCATTGCAGATCATGCTCGATACGGGAAAGGATCTCGGCTGGTTCGAGTCTCCGGTCATCACCATCGAGGCTATCGCCGCGGTATTCTTTTTCGTCGTCTTCATGATTTGGGAGTTCGGCGCACAGCATCCCATCATTGACTTGCATCTGTTTCGCGAGCGCAACTTCGCGGTAGGCGTGCCGATTTTCTGCGCAAGCTATGCGGTGTTCTTCGGCTCCTCAGTGCTCATGCCGGTATGGCAGCAGACATGGCTCGGCTACACGGCGAGTTGGGCGGGACTGGCCGCTGCCCCCGCTGGCATGATCGCGATCATCTTGTCACCGCTCGTGGCCCGCTTGGTGACCCGCGTGGACGCACGCGCGCTCGCCTGTGCCGCATTCGCGGCGTTTGCAATTTCGTTCTTCATGCGCGCAAGCCTGACGCAGGACGCTGATCTTGCCTCGTTCGTATACCCCATGCTGTGGCAAGGCGTCGGTATGGCGGCGTTCTTCGTCGCGCTGCTGCAAATCATGTTCACCGGCATCAAGCCGCAAGACGTGCCGGCCGCCTCCGGTCTTTCAAACTTCGCGCGCATCGTGGCCGGCGCATTTTCAGCCTCCATGGTCACGACGCTCTGGGATCACAGAGCGGGTGTTCATCAATCCCATCTTGCCGAAGTCACCGGTATTTCAGACCCGCGCCTGCAACAAACATTCGGTGCGCTGCGCGGTGTGGGCATTGCAGACGGCCAAGCAGTGAGTATGATTTCGCGCATGCTGAACCAGCAGGCCTATTTTCTATCGGCGCTCGATTATTTCTGGCTCGCGGCGTGGCTCAGCACGGCGATGGCAGCCGCCATTTGGTTCACGCGGCGTCCTGGCCCACTCTCCCCGCCCGTGGCAGCCGCAGAGTGAAGGCGCCCGCGTCGCTTGCCTGCTCGGCGTTGCTCGTATGTTCGGCGTTGCTCGTGTCCGCAATTGCGCGCGGCGCTGATGCTCCGCGAGAATTTTTCGACGAGCGCACCGGCGCCACCGTCACCGTCGCGCATGATCCCGTACTGTTCGCCGCGCGCCGGCGCGTGGCAGGCGCCGCCAAACCCGCGTATATCGGTTTGTCGCCGGTGCAAATCGATCGGAGCGGCGTGCTCAGTCTTTATCTAATCGCTTATTCGTGGACTCGGGAAGATCCGCGCGCAAGGGACGCTCACTTGAATTTTATGCTGGATGACGCCCCACTCACCCTGGCGCCGCTCGACTCCACACCAAACGATCTCAATGACAAGCGCCGATTTCCGGACGGCGGCTCATTCTTCCCGCCATTGGTCTACGAAGTCAGTCGAGATCAACTGCATCGGCTCGCGACTGCGGCAAAGGTCGCGTTGCGATTCGGGGGCCCCGTTTCAAGCGTGGCGGCCGACTCGCCCGAAGTCTTCGAGCCCTGGGGAGACAAAAAATCACTGGCGGCCTTCGTCAATTTGATTACGCCCGAGGGTTGATCTCGAGCCTCTGAATCGAGCTTTCGATCGCCAGCTTGAGCGCGCGTCCGCTCGACGATTAGACTTTGCGCCTTCAAGAGTCTGGAGCTGGCTCGTGCCCTCTTCATCCGCAACGCTCTGGCAGAAGCTTTTCACGCGGCATGTGCGTTTGTGGAGCAGCCTCGGCCTGGGCATTCTGGTTTTTCTGTGTCTGCCGAGCGCCTGGGCCGCGATCAGCCGGGTGCTCATTGCCTGGGACCTGAGCGTGATCGTGTTTCTCGGGTTGGTCATTCATTGGATGCTGCATTTGTCGGCGGATGCCATTTGCACGAGATTCGTCGAGGAAGACGAATCGGCGCCGGTCATTCTGGTGATCGTGCTGGTCGCGGCCATCGCTAGTCTCGCAGCCATCGTCATGCTGTTATCCAGCAGCAAATACGTCGGACAGTCGCAAGAACTTTTGCACACGCTCCTCGCGTTTGCGACTTTGACCGCTTCATGGTTTCTGGTTCCGACCATGTTCACCGTGCACTACGCAGATATGTTCTATAGTGCACCGGCAAGAAAGCGCCCCCTAAACATTCCGGATACGGCCAAGCCCGTGTTCTGGGATTTCCTCTATTTTTCGTTCACCATCTCGGCAGCTTGCCAGACGGCCGACATCTCCACGAACTCGGCCGATATTCGCCGCATGGTTCTTGCGCACACTTTGATCTCTTTCTTGTTCAACGCCGCCATCGTCGGCTTCGCCATCAACGTGACCGCGGGCCTGATCGGCTCGAATTGACCTCCGCGTCGCTTTGATCGTCTATGTGCAAATAGCGCCGGCTGATGCGTGCCGCTTCCTCAGCCCGCGTGGGCAAACTCAATAAATCTCCGCACGCATGAAAAATTCCGAGCGAGCGAGCCGCGCGAATCTCGAGCACGCGGCTCACCCGCGTCGCGACAACCACCGCATCGCATTCACGCGCGCGCTCGATCATGCGGCGCAGTCCCGCTTGCTCATCCGCGCACTCATGGGACACAAGTTCGCGCGCATCGAGCTCAATCAGATCGGGGCGTAGGGCGAGCCACCCATCCGATTCGGCGGCCCGAACGCCGAGTTTGAGGCGAACTCCGTGACGCCGCAGTGACGCGAGCGACTCCATGAGTGACTCGCAGACATGCCATTGCGGGTCGAGCTGCATTCGTATGATGGTTCGCCGCGGCTCGTTCTGCAGCGCTTCGGCGAGCAATGGGCTGGCATGAGCCTCCGCGGGCACGTCGACGCTGAGATAGATTTCCGGCGAGAGCGCGCGCATGAAATCCAAGCCAAAGCGAATGCCGCGGATCGCATCATCCATGCTGCTGCTCGCCGCGAACATTTCAGGGCCAACCTGTTGCATGCCGACGACGCGGCGGCGCTCGAGATTGAAGATGGGTTGATACAGCGGCGGCGTGGGCGTTGAGCGCCGGGCGGTGTGCTCGTGAAAACTCGCGATTGCGTGTGCCATGCCACGCTCCATAACGGCCGAGGACATCACCTGCGCTCGGCCGAGCCCAGTCGTTCTTGAGTCCTATGCGCTGAAGCCAAGACTAGATCACGAAATTTGCGACCGCGTCGGCGCGCGTCGGTCGCTTCGGAAGCTTCGGACGCTCGGCCGCCTCAGCTGCCACTCCATGGCGCGCTCGAACACCGCAGCTCGGACGAGCTATCCACATCGTTGGCCAAGCCGCTCTAGGAAACATGGCAGCGACTCACCGGCCGAGCGCATAATAGCGGCGTCATTACCCCGAGCGGAGAACTGCTTCCGATGGATATTACCGATCTCATACTCGACGACCACCGCGAGCTTCGCAGACTCTTCTCCATTCTCGAGCAAATTGATCCAAGCGACAAAGATGCGCTTTCGGCCGTGTGGGCCCGCACTCACGCTTTGCTGGATACGCACGCGGAAAGCGAAGAGCGATTTTTTTATCCGCGTCTGTTGAATGTCGGCGAAGGCGCGAACGACTCCGACAGCGCCGCCGATGAAACGAAAGACGCCATCAAGGATCACAATGAGATTCGCGATGCGGCCGCTGACGTGGAAAAATACGAGGTCGCTTCGACGAAGTGGCTACAAGCGGTCGAGAAAGCCAATCTTGCGAACAGCAAGCACATGGCCGAGGAAGAACGGCAAGGGCTCACCGACTTTCGCGCGCATGCTTCCTTGAATGAGCGTCACTCGCTCGGCATCCGGTTCATCGCGTTCGATGCAAAACACGTGACGGGTGTTGCGCCCGTCGACAAAGATCCGCGCAAGTATGTCAATGAGCACAAGGCGCCTGACGCTTCGAGCCGGAAATCTTAACTTCTCTAGACCTCTCCGGAACTTGCGCTACCGGCATTCGGCAACGGAGCGTGGTCGCGTTCAGCTAACCATGGGTTTGACCGATGGTTCGATCCACTTTTCAGAATGTTGCGTACGGGGCGTGGTTTCGTAGAACCAGCTTACGACCTTGTCCGCCGCTCCCACTGCCCGCGCCGCAATGAAGTTCGCGAGTCGATTGCGCGGCGCGATATCATTTCGCGATGCGCACCTCACTCTCTGATCTTCTCGCGAACAAGCCCGTTCTGTTGACGGACGGCGCAACGGGCACGAACTACTTCAAAGCCGGGCTTCTGTCCGGTGATCCCCCGGAGTTTTGGAATACCGACCGGCCCGAGGAAGTAATGCGCCTGCATCAGCGCTTCGTGGATGCAGGCGCGGACATCATTCTGACCAATACGTTTGGCTGCAACCCGCATCGCCTGAAACTTCACAACGCCCAATCGCGCACCTACGAACTTGCAAAGCGCGCAGCTGAGCTTGCCCGCGGGGTGGCTGACTCAGCCTCTCGGCCGGTTGCGGTCGCGGGTTCAATCGGACCGACGGGCGAGCTATTCGAGCCTATGGGCGCTTTGACACACGACAGCGCCGTCGCGTCTTTCGTCGATGAAATTCGCGGCTTGCGCGACGGCGGCGCGGATGTGGTGTGGATTGAAACCATGTCCTCTGTCGAGGAATTCAACGCGGCGGCGGAAGCCGCCATTGCGGAAGGTCTACCCTACGTCATCACGTGTTCTTTCGATACCGCCGGAAGAACGATGATGGGCTTGTTACCGCGCGCACTGTCAGATTCCATCCGAGGGCAATCCACGCCTCCCCTCGCCATCGGCGCGAATTGCGGCGTGGGTGCATCGGACATTCTCGTAAGCCTTCTCGAAATGGATGGCGCGAGATATCCACTCGTGGTCAAGGGCAACTGCGGAATTCCGCAATTCCAAGGAACCGAAGCAGTTTATTCTGGAACGCCTGAGTTAATGGCGCATTACGCGACACTTGCGGTCGACGCCGGCGCTCGAATCGTTGGCGGCTGTTGCGGAACCACACCAGCTCACATTGCTGCCATGCGCACCGCCATCGACAGTCATCTGCGCGGCAATCGCCCTACATTCGACACCATCGTTGCGCAGATTGGCCCACTCACCAATTCGGCTCCATCGGAGAATACGGAACGGGCGGGCGGACGCAGGTCCCGGCGTTAGACGCTATGCAGGGATTGGGGGGCTATGAGTATTTGGAGGGTGTGAACCAGACGCTCTATCACGTCAGCCGATCGGCACAGCATATGGGCTAAGCTCCTTCATGCCGCCTCGAAAGTGAGCGGCTGACCCCAAAGAGCTTCGACCAGGGAGTGCTGTATCCCGGGCCGTCCACTTGTTAGGTAGCGCCGAAGACCGCTCGCTTCTGCACGGAATTCGTCATGCCGAGCAAGGTAGGCCGCGAGAGACGGTTCGCGCCAACGAGCCGTTAGAGGAACTCACTTAACCCACGAGTCATCTGACCTGCGCTCCGGAGACGGCGAAATTTGTCGCTCAATACGCAATGTTGCGATGCGAATTCCAATCCCTGAAAGCGCTAAGAATTGCCCGATCAATGCCGTCGTGACTATGCGGAGTAGACTTGATGTTGCGTCTGACTTTACCGGTGTAGCGTCGATAGGCAACCCGAACACAAGCGTCAGAATTAGGGGCCCCAAGACAAGCATGAGAACCACAAATCGAATCCAAAACTGGACCGCCTCCTCACTCGGGCATGCATTGCGTAAAACCTTACGAATCGGAGGCAAGATCATTGCACACAGAATTGCGCTCAAAGCGCCACTAATCACTATCCCAACCATCGCGGACACGCCTAAGTCCATGTGAAATCCTCCCGGGTCATCTCACTTCCGCGTTGAACGACGCGCAAAAAGGCTCTATGCGTGCACAATTTTGACTCTCCATCGCGGCGCGCCATGATGATGATGCAAGGCGGTTCGCTTCAACGCGCAGTTAGGTGTCGTTCGGTTTAACATTGAGCGCTCCTTCTTGCTTAAGCTCTGAGATTGCGCGCATCAGTTCGGCCTGTATGATCGGCATGACGTCTGCCATGTAAGTTCCAAACTTCGCCATCGCTGAACGGCCAACTTCGGACCCGTAGAAAGCCGCCAATGCATTCAGCTCTCGAGTCGTGAAGTTCTTTTCCATTGATGTAAGCACCGCGGCCTGAATTACGCTTGTGCGTACGTGCTTGGTCATAAGAGCTCGAAACGTGTCTCGGGACGCCTCAGGCATTTTCAAAGTAATTGAGTCGACCGCGTCCCGCATTAGTTTGCCGACGTCCGCAATTTGAGCGTAGCGCTGCGCCGCCGCGTGTCTTGTGGCTGGCGTGTCCAGTTCAGCTGCTGTACCTGCGCTACCAAAGATCAGTAGCGCCAAAAACCACGCTAGATGTCTAACCATCATTCCTCTCTTAGCCGGCACCTAACGTCCGCGTTGATCGACCGCCCGAGACCGCTGACTGCGCGCCGCGGGCGCACAATTTCTCTTCACGCTTGCGACGCGCCACAATAATGCTGATACGGTTCGTTCCAACGCGTTGTAGATGCGGAGCGCATCACACCAGCCTTCCAATGAGAGCAAGAACGACGGTGAGAGTTGCTGCAACAAGAAGCACCATGGTTGCGGCACGATTTATGCCGGCAACGCGCGTGATCGCGGAGTCGTTGAGCTCGAGATAGCGACGCCTCCAGACCCAACTCCAGACCCGGCCTAAGTCGCGACCGGATACGGAGTCACTCAGCGTTGGTTTGCCTAACCTCGCCCATATCAAGGTGTGCCGCTCCTTCAATTTGCGATTGATCATCGATCTTGTAATGAGAACTCCCAGAACGCCGAAAATAAGCGAGCACACCCAGATCAGACCGATTACTAGAGCGAACGCGAACAGTAAACCACGCATCTAACGTTCGTGTTGAGCGACCGCACGCTCAATCTTCATGCACGCCGCAAGCGCAAAATTCTTCTCAACGCTTGCGGCGCAGCCACCATGACGCCGATACGGTTCCCCCCAACGCGCTGTTAGGTCACTCATCTGGCGTTAGCTACAAACGTTGCGATCCGCTCAGATGGGCTCCAGCCCAATGTAGTGACTTCTCCTATTGCTCTGCCCGAGGCTGGAATCTCGCCTCGCATTAGGACGTACGCATCGCACATGCTAGCGGAAAGGTCAATCACGAACTGATTTCCTTCGAAGCTCAGAACAGGATTTGCCGTGCCACGAATTTTGGACGACAAGTGTGCGCGTCGGTCGACGTGAACTAAGAAGGCTTCTCCGGATTTGGAACCGAGACAGGAATGGCCTGCTTTATCGGTCAGGCGCACGTCAAGCGATCCGATTTCCTTATCGTCCAAGTCAGAAAACCGAATATGCCAGCGCGCGGGTAGCTTGTGGCCCTCAAGAACAATAAATTCTTTGGCGGGTGACGCACTGAGCGTTGAAGCTCCCAGCGTCAATGCGAGTAAAGAGAAAGCGTGCAAAACAAATCTCACGAGTGACCTAACGTCCAAGTTGAGCGACCGCTCGGGACGGCCGATTGCGCGCAGCGAGCGTACAATTCGTCCTCACGCTTGCGCGCGCCACGCTGACACTGATTCGGTTCACTCCAACGCTTTGTTAGACCGCACTTGCCCTCTCCAACACCTCAGAGTCGCTCAACACATTTCCAACCCAAACGTGCGCTTTGATGTAACCCGCTCCCTCAGCAACCTCCGAAAGAATTCTGTGTTCCACTGCCGAGAGGCCTCCCTCAACCATCGCGACGGGGTGAATGACCGTCCGCGGTGCCGCCAAATACGAGTTACCAGAATTTAGTCCGCGCATTGCGCGACGTAGTGTATCCACAGCGGGTGTGTATTCGCCAACGATCAGACGCCGAGTTGTAAATGGCTCGACCGCATCGGCCGAAGATTCGCGACCACTTTCGATATGACGAACAAGGAATCGATTGGGCTGAACGCGAACATAAAGGGTTGAACGAATAATCCCGCGAAGAAGCGACATTGCCGTTTAACGTCCGCGTTGAGCGACCGCACCAAACGGTCGATTGCGCGCCGCGAGCGTACAATTTTTCCTTACGCTTACGGCGCGCCATGACGACGCCGATACGGTTCGCTCCAACGCGTTGTTAGACGCCGCACTGCGCTGGACCCACGTCTGCAATCGCTGAAGACGCATCCTCTTGCCCGGTAATCGGCGAATAGCGCCCGTCAGGTTCGCGGCGCAAAAACATTAGATAATTTCTGTGCGCGGAGAGGTCGAAGGTCACGAAAGACGCTTCGGCCAATACCGGAGTGTAGCCGTTGCTATATCTGAAATAGCGGAGCACGAAGGTTTTGGTTGCACCGTCCCTCTTCACGAGGACGAAAACCTTGAACGTTGTCTCGATTTCGTCAGCGAGGTGGCCCGCGACCGTATTCTTGTGGCCGGTCAATCGCGTAGCTGTCGGAGCAGCGCAAGCGACGAGCGAAGCCCCCGCCAGCAAGTTATGAATCTCCCAAATTTTGGAGATGCGAGGTTGCGCGGCAGAGCAGAGAAGAGTCAATGAGATGAATGCAAGTGACCAACGCATGACTAGCTCCCCCGGCGTCTAACGTGCGCGTTGAGCAGCTGCGTGCCGTCTGAAGCGCGCTGCGAGCGTAAAATTTCTCTTCACGATCGTGGCGCGCCACGATGGAGCCGAGACGGTTCGCTCCAACGCGCTGCTAGGCGTCGGTTCGCGGTGGAATTCACTTGCCCGGCAAGTCATCGTATTTGCTTTGCTCCGAGCTAACCTTGGATGTGATTGGCCGTGACTTCTGTGCCGAGAAGATAATCGTAGCGATAGAGGGGAGAAAAGGAGGAACTATTAGGGCGACTCCAAACTTTCCTTGCGACGGCACGATCGCGTGAATCATTGTAGTGCACGGGCTAAGTACTGCAAATGCGACGGTTACACGAAACGCAGGCGCGTTGAGGTAAATCTGAAAACGTTATACGCGAACACCGAGTCGTAAACGAAAAGCCAGACAACATCGCGTGGATATGCAAACGCACCCTGTACAAGGAGGCCAAAGAAGTCTGGAGGGAACGCCATGCAAACAAGTGGAGCGGCAAGGACGAGAAACGTCAGCCATATTTGAACTCGCTTAGACATGAACGACGCCTAACGTCCGCGTTGAGCGACCGCACGAGGCGTCTGATCGCGCGCCGCAGGCGTACAATCTCTCTTCGCGCTTGCGGCGCGCCACGATGAGGCCGGCACGGTTCGCTCCAAAGCGCTGCTAGATGCCCGCCGCCGAAACAAGTGGATACGCTTTGGGATTTCGAATGGACTCCACAGCGAGATCAATGTCCAGTTCCGGCCAGTAGAGATGGCGTGGTGATTGCAGCTCAACACAACTGATTTGCCGAATCGTTGCTTTTTCGAACCAGGGAAATTCCGAAAACGGTACGAATAGCTCTTCGCTGCCAAGAAGCAACCAAAAGCCATGCGGCGAAACGTTGGAGACCTCAACCGCTGAAGTGTTTTCGCCAAGCGTCGCGGATTTCATCGGCGTGATCCTCCACCAAGTCTTGCGTGTCGCGTAACTGCTGCGCAGACAGACCGTGATTCTGCGCCAGAGCGATAGACGGCTCAAGCCAGAACTTCGCCTCGCCGTCCGAACAAGTCACGTGAACATGCATCTGCGGCTCTTCGCGCGAGAAAAAGTAAAACCGATACGGACCGTCACGAAATACTGTTGGGCTCACGACTTAACCAGCAACGTTCCGGAAAAGATGGGCATCTAACGTCCGCGTTGAGCGACCGCGCGCCATGGCCGGTTGCGCGCCGCGAGCGTACAATTTCTCCTCACGCGAGCGGCGCGCCGCTGAGACGCCGATACGGTTCGCTCCAACGCGTTGTTACACGGCAACTTGGGTCAAGCCCTTTGACGAACATGAAAACACCTCAAATACATTGTAGAAGACGGCAGCAAACGCGTAACTATTCTCGCCTTGATCGTGCAGAAGACAGTACCCAAAGACGTCGGGATTGGCTCCAAGTACCGTTTGTGATCCGAGCCGTTGGCGCGTAATTGCTGCCGCCTCTTCTGAGTCCGAATGCGGAACAACTGAATCGCCGGATACGCCAGAGTGGAAGTTGGGTGATACGACGGCGATCGGAAGCGCCCACTTCATTCCAAAAGTATGAACAAAAAGCGCGCGAGCCAATGGTCGACACAGATGTCGAAGCGAGCGCGATCAATCCGCACCGCGCGCAGAGCACGACCAGCAACGCTACCACGATCTTCAAAGAATGAGGCATAAGCGTGAGGCGTCCGTCGAACCGCACGGATAAACTTGCCGAAGAATTGAACTCGACCTATTTCGCTGTGTTGGGCTGCCGTCATCACTACGACAGCGCGAAAAAACTCATCGTCCTTCGATTTGTGCGAATTGTGCTTATCGCAGGCCGCAACAGTAATGAGGTTCTTGCGTAGGTCCATCCCGATCTCGTCAAACGACGGGAAAAAGCACAACGGAGGAGCATGTTCACGGGAAGTTCCTTCGCCGTCGCACATGTAGCAGGTTTCGGGTCGGCTCACAGCCTTTTTGCCGTATAACGACCGCGTTGAGCGACCGCTCGAGGCGGCCGATTGCGCGCCGCGAGCGTACAATTTTTCCTCACGATCGCGGCGCGCACCTAAACACGCGTCACGGATCGCTCCAACGCGTTGTTAGAGGACAGACGCGTCAGCAGCCATACGATCAAAGGCAATGTACCGAGAAACTCCAGCGTATCCGCAATCGCCGCACCGCGTAAGAACGTTGTAGAGGACCAAAAGCCCTGCGTTGCTGGAACAATCATAACTAGCCACACTATTGCAGCAATCAGTGCGCCGCCCAGGACTCGAAACCGCCCGAGCACCCAGCAAGCCGCGACAGCCACGGGAATTGATGCCAGCACAACCGCGGCAGCATGCGCGAAAAGAGCTAGATAGAGCTGAGCAGTGGCGCGGGAAGAGAAATGTCCAAGCCACCAAACTGGTGCGACGATCATTGCGGCATACCCAATCGTGAAGACGAGCGCAACGAGATAGATATAAGCCATTAGAATGGCAGCGATACGGAATAACGCCCTGCGCATTTCCCTGCCCTCTAACGTCCGCGTTGAGCGACCGCACGCAAGCGTGTCACGCGCGCCGTGAGCGTACAATTTTTCTGATAGCGAGCGGCGAGCCACGATGCCGCAGATACGGTTCGCTCCAACGCGTTGTTAGGTGACACCTGCGGACCTGGCTTGAATGGCAGGAATTAGCTGTCGCTGAATGCTTGCAGCGAGACGCTCCTTCCAAGAAAAGATGTCGTCTGCCAATTTAGTGAGCTCCTCAGGCGTAATAACAAACTCTGATTGAGTTTTGTCACTTGGCACGATGCGACCTCTAGATAATACGCAGGCGTGGATCAATAAGTTGCGACGTTGAATTAGGGCAACCCCCTCGAGCACTATCAACACCGCGGCTTTTGACTCTGAAAGAGGAAGACTCTCCAATAATTCGCGCAACGCACCAACTTTTTGTCCCATCGTAGATGCTTGCGGTACATACCGATTGGGTGCAATTGCCGCCAAGGCTTTAAGAAGTCCATTGATCTCAGCTTCCGCGTAGCCGAAATTCAACGTGAGCCATCCGAGAGGTCTGATCAGATCGCCATCAAAGTCACCCGCCACGTTTAGTGTCACCTAACGTCCGCGTTGAGCGACCGCACGACACTGCTGATCGCGCGCCGCGAGCGTACAATTTTTCTTCACGCTAGTGGCGCGCCACGATAACGCCGATACGGTTCGCTCCAACGCGCTGTTAGGCGCCATCAGATTTGCATCTCGTCAATCTTTAGCTGGAAATGCTTTTGTTCCGGCTTCGACAGAAAGCGCCGGATTAGACTCAATACCGGTAGAAGAAACATGAGCAAGACGATTGCTGATGCCGCGAATTGCACCAATAGACGCCCGACAAATACTAGCCATACCAGTCGCGATGGATGCAGTAGCCATTCTGGCAAGACGGCTTTGACGAAAAAGAATGTCAGCATCCCAGGAAAACACCCTAAGGTCAGCAAAAAATAAGCCAAGGCGAGCCTACCTTTGCGTAGCTGATGTGCTTCTGGACCGATCACGAGATCATGACGCCTAACGTCCGCGTTGAGCGACCGCACGACACGGTTGATTGCGCGCCGCAAGCGTACAATTTCTCTTAACGCTCGCGCCGCGCCGCGGTGGCGCCGACGCGGTTCGCTCCAACGCGCTGTTAGGCGTCACGCGCTTCGCCAAGAAAGCTAAGCAGCCAAGCCGAGGTATCACGCAGTTCGGAGTTGTCGCCCCGCCGCAACGAGGACAACTTCGCCTGAGATTCGACCGCGTTAGATTGCACGAGATCAATCAGTGCCGCTGAGAAGCCGTCGTTGTCATGTCCTTCGGCGATTCCGCGATTGTAGGCAGTAAGAAGTTGGGGCAGCAGATCAACCTGACCGAGATCTGATAGAGCCCACGCCGCGGCTTCCCTCACAAAGAACGATTCGTCGTCCAAAAGTTGGATCAAGCGCGGCACATCTTCCAAAGAAGCCGCGGACTGGAATTCGGCCGCAGCGGTAACCGCAGTGTTTCCATCCGCCAGATTGCGCAGCGACGTTACAAGGCGTTGCCACTCAGTGTCATTCATGACGTCTAACGTCCGTGTTGAGCGACCGCACGCAGACGCTTCATGCGCGCCGCGAGCGTAAACTTTTCTGCACAGCGAGCGGCGCGCCGCCATGACGCCGATACGGTTCGCTCCAACGCGCTGTTAGATTGCACTGCTCACCGCAGTGGAGTTTCGCAGTTTGGACATGTGGCGGGATTCCAGGGAATGTCACGAGCGTCGTCACCGAAATCGTTTTTCCAACCGGGAAGTAACACTCTAGGAACAACGTTGCAGTTCGGGCATCGATATAAGCGCTTGATCGTCAAATAGGTCGCCACAAGGCAGCCGCAGATAAAAAGCATAAGAATTGAGCCGACCTTCGTCTCGTACGCTCCCATGGAACGGGAAACCAAAGTAACGAGTGCAACGATCCCCACCAGCGCGGCAAGTAACCACCATCGAATAATGCGCCACGTTTTTACTCTGCGTGCACGAAACTCGACAGCGGTTGATAGTGCATCCATGTGCAATCTAACTCTAAATAGACGACCAAGAAGGCGCGTCTAAATCTGGACAAATATGTCGCATAAGAAGGGTGCAGCCAGCTAAACCCGCGACCACACTAACGCTTGGTGCGTAAACGCGTCAAATAAGCGAACAAGGAACGCGACATGCCGGAGGTGAGGCTCTTGGCCAGTGTGCGCGAGCAAATCCGGCTGAGGCATTACTCTTACCGCACTGAGCAAGCGTACGTTGCATGGATAGTTAGATTCATTCGTTTTCATGGCAATCGCCATCCGCGATGTCTCGGTAGCGCACAAGTCGAAGCTTTCCTGAGCGATTTAGCCACGACTCGGAATGTGGCTTCAGCCACTCAGCAGCAGGCCTCGGCGGCCTTGTTGTTTCTATATCGTCACGTCTTGCGCGTGCAGCTTCCATGGTTAGATGGTGTGACGCGAGCTCGGCTACCGCTGCGTGTGCCCACTGTGTTTTCGCATTCCGAAGTGCGCGCCATTTTGGATCACCTCTCGGGCACTCCGGCGCTTGTGTGCCGCCTTCTCTATGGCAGCGGTCTTGGGGTGATGGAAGCATTGCGCCTGCGTGTGAAAGATGTCGACTTCGAATACCGGCAGATTATTGTTCGCGACGGAAAAGGCGCGAAAGATCGTGTCTCGATCTTGCCCGAAACATTGCTTGCCCCCCTCGAGTCCCAACTGCGAGAGGTATCCGCCGCGCATCGTCACGCTCTAGCCTCGGGCTTCGGTGGTGTTGAGCTGCCGCTATCTCTCGCGCGCAAGTATCCGGGCGCGCATTTGGATTTAGCTTGGCAATACGTGTTTCCTGCACGCAGGCCCAGGGTCAATCGACGCACGGGCGAATGGCATCGCCATCACTTGCGCGAGCGGAATATCCAACGCGCGCTTCAGGCGGCGCTTAGTAACTCCCGCATTTTGAAAGCTGGCTCTCCGCACACATTCCGCCACAGTTTCGCAACGCATCTGCTAGAGAGCGGCTATGACATTCGAACGGTGCAGACGCTGCTGGGGCATCACGATGTCAAAACGACGCAGATCTACACTCACATCATGCGTCGCGGAGCCGGCGCCGTGCGCAGCCCGTTGGATCGCTGAGATGATCAACCTCTTATCCAAACAAGCGGCAGCTCATAAAAAAAACGCGCGATGCTGCCACCGCGCGTTTTTGAGCAGGCTGCTCGCAAAAGCAGCCATACCCTCGTCTCTTACCCCTACTCTGCCGTCTCCGACTCCGCCGTCGCCACCGGCTCGTCGGCTTCTGCTAAACCACCGCCCACGTCCATGAAGCTGCGTCGTGCATCGTCCATGACGCCGCGGCGTTGTGAGTGATACGCAAAGCCGGTGCCTGCCGGAATGAGCCGGCCGACGATGACGTTCTCTTTCAGTCCACGCAAGCCATCCTTGAGTCCGCGCACTGCGGCTTCGGTGAGCACGCGTGTGGTCTCTTGGAAAGATGCCGCCGAGATGAACGACTCGGTCGCAAGCGAAGCCTTCGTAATACCCAGCAATAGAGGCTCCCAGCTCGCCTGGTCCTTGCCCGCGTTTCGCTGCTTGGCGATCACATCGAACAAGCGGCCGCGATCGAGCTGCTCGCCGCGCAACAAGCCGGATTCTCCCGGGCTCAACACTTCGATCTTGCGCAGCATCTGCCGCACGATGACCTCGATGTGCTTGTCGTTGATCTTCACGCCTTGCAATCGATAAACGTCTTGGATCTCTCGCACCAGATAGTTCGCGAGCGCCTCGACGCCTTGCAGCCGCAGAATGTCGTGTGGGTTCGGCTCGCCGTCTGCGATGACTTCGCCCTTCTCCACTTGCTCGCCTTCGAACACGTTGAGATGGCGCCACTTGGGAATCAGCTCCTCATACTTCTCGCCGCTTTCCGGCGTGATGATGAGGCGCCGCTTACCCTTGGTCTCCTTGCCGAAGCTCACCGTGCCCGAGCGCTCCGCCAGAATGGCCGAATCCTTGGGCTTGCGTGCTTCGAACAAATCCGCAACGCGCGGTAAGCCGCCGGTGATGTCGCGAGTCTTCGAAGATTCCTGCGGAATGCGTGCGATGACATCGCCCACCGATACCTCCGCCCCGTCTTCCAAGCTGACGATGGCGCCGGCCGGCAATGCGTATACCGCCGGGATATCCGTATTCGCGAACGTGACTTCCTTGCCCTTGGTGTTGACCAAGCGCACCACGGGCCGCAAATCCTTGCCTCCCGAGCCGCGCTGCTTGGGATCCAACACGACAGTGCTCGTCAAGCCAGTCACTTCGTCCACCTGGCTCGTTACGGTGATGCCGTCGACGAAATCCGAGAAGCGGATGAAGCCCGCGACTTCCGTGACTACGGGATGTGTATGCGGATCCCAGTTGGCGACCGACTGACCTGCAGCAACGGTGTCGCCATCGTTTACCGTGATATTCGCGCCGTACGGAATCTTGTAGCGTTCACGCTCACGGCCGAACTCATCCACCACGCCGAGCTCGCCCGAGCGCGACACGGCGACGAGATGTCCTTTCTCGTGACGGACCGTCTTGATGTTGTGCAAGCGAATCGTGCCCTTGCTCTTCACTTCAACGCCATTCGCTGCCGCGGCCCGCGAAGCCGCGCCGCCGACGTGGAACGTGCGCATGGTGAGCTGCGTGCCCGGCTCGCCGATGGATTGCGCCGCAATGACGCCCACCGCCTCGCCGATGTTGATGCGATGCCCCCGGCCCAAGTCGCGGCCATAGCACTGCGCGCACACACCGTAGCGTGTTTCGCAGGTGATGGGCGATCGCACCATGACTTGGTCGATACCCATTTTCTCTAAGTTCTTGACCACGCGCTCGTCGATCATATCGCCGGCGTTCACCAGCACTTCACCGCTCGATGCGACCACCACGTCTTGCGCCGCGACGCGTCCCAATACGCGCTCACCCAAGCCTTCCACCACATCGCCGCCTTCAACGATGGGGGTAATGGACAAGCCATTCGTGGTTCCGCAATCGATTTCGCTCAACACGAGATCTTGCGCCACGTCGACGAGACGGCGTGTGAGATACCCTGAGTTCGCGGTCTTCAACGCGGTGTCGGCCAAACCTTTGCGCGCGCCGTGCGTCGAGATGAAGTACTGCAACACGTTCAAGCCTTCACGGAAATTCGCCGTGATGGGCGTTTCGATGATGGAGCCGTCGGGCTTCGCCATGAGGCCGCGCATGCCCGCGAGCTGACGAATCTGCGCCGCGGAACCGCGCGCGCCCGAGTCCGCCATGATGAAGATGGAGTTAAACGACTTCTGCCGGACCTTGTTGCCCTTCGAGTCGGTGACTTCATCACTGCCCAACTTTTCCATCATGGCCTTGGCCACTTGGTCATTGGTGCGCGACCAGATGTCCACCACCTTGTTGTAGCGCTCGCCATTGGTGACGAGACCCGAAGAGTATTGCTCTTGAATCTCCTTCACTTCCCGCTCGGCCGTGCCCAGGATTTTGGTCTTGTTCTGCGGCACCACCATGTCGTCGACACCGATGGAAACACCGGCGCGCGTCGCATAGTGAAAGCCCGTGTACATGAGCTGATCCGCAAACACCACGGTTTCCTTCAAGCCCACGTTGCGATAGCAGGCGTTGATGGTGGCGGAGATGGTCTTCTTGGTCATGTCCTGATTGATGGCATCGAAGGAAAGACCCTTCGGCAAAATCTCGGACAACAGCGCACGGCCCACGGTGGTATCCACCACGCGAGTTTGCTTGCGCGGCTCGCTGCCTTTGGTGTCCATGATGTATTCGGACAAGCGCACTTTCACTTTGGCCTGCAGCTCGACATTGCGGCTCTCATAAGCGCGGTGCACTTCGGCCACATCGCCGAACGCCATGCCTTCGCCCTTCGCGCCGATGCGCTCGCGCGTCATGTAATACAGCCCGAGCACCACGTCTTGCGACGGCACGATGATGGGGTCGCCATTGGCGGGCGACAGGATATTGTTCGACGACATCATGAGTGCTCGCGCTTCGAGCTGCGCCTCGATGGAGAGCGGCACGTGCACCGCCATCTGGTCGCCGTCGAAGTCGGCGTTGAACGCCGTGCACACCAGCGGATGCAACTGAATGGCCTTGCCCTCGATGAGCACGGGCTCGAACGCTTGGATGCCCAAGCGGTGCAAGGTCGGCGCGCGGTTCAGAAGCACGGGATGCTCGCGAATCACTTCTTCGAGAATGTCCCAAACTTCCGGCCCTTCGCGCTCGACCAGACGTTTCGCCGCCTTGATGGTCGAGGCTTCGCCGCGAATCTGCAGCTTCGAAAAGATGAATGGCTTGAACAACTCGAGCGCCATTTTCTTCGGCAGCCCGCACTGATGCAGACGCAACGTCGGACCGACGACAATAACCGAGCGGCCGGAGTAATCAACCCTCTTGCCGAGCAGGTTCTGCCGGAAGCGGCCCTGCTTGCCCTTGATCATGTCCGCGAGTGACTTGAGCGGACGCTTATTCGTGCCCGTGATGGCACGGCCGCGGCGGCCGTTGTCGAGCAGCGCATCCACGGCTTCTTGCAGCATGCGCTTTTCATTACGCACGATAATGTCCGGCGCATTCAGCTCGAGCAGCCGGCGCAGACGATTGTTGCGATTGATGACGCGCCGGTACAAGTCGTTGAGATCGGAGGTTGCAAACCGGCCGCCATCGAGCGGCACCAGCGGACGCAGGTCCGGCGGCAACACGGGCAGCACGGTGAGCACCATCCACTCGGGCTTGTTGCCCGAGTCGATGAACGACTCCAGCAGCTTCAAGCGCTTCGACAGCCGCTTGATCTTGGTCTCGGAGTTGGTGTTGCCCATCTCCTCGCGCACCTTCACGACTTCAGAAGGCAGATCCATGGACTTGAGCAGCTCGTGCACGGCTTCGGCGCCCATGCGCGCATCGAACTCATCGCCATGCTCCTCGATGGACTCGAGATACATCTCGTCCGTGAGCAACTGGCCGCGCTGGAGCGAGGTCATGCCCGGATCCACCACCACGAAAGCCTCGAAATAGAGCACGCGCTCGATCTCACGCAAAGTCATGTCGAGCATGAGCCCGATGCGCGACGGCAGCGACTTCAAGAACCAGATGTGCGCGGTCGGGCTCGCGAGCTCGATATGCCCCATGCGCTCGCGGCGCACTTTGGACTGCGTCACTTCCACGCCGCACTTCTCGCACACTACGCCGCGATGCTTCAGGCGCTTGTACTTGCCGCACAAGCATTCGTAATCCTTCACCGGCCCGAAAATCTTGGCGCAAAACAGACCGTCGCGCTCGGGCTTGAAGGTGCGGTAGTTGATGGTCTCGGGCTTCTTCACCTCGCCGTAAGACCACGACCGAATCATGTCGGGCGATGCCAGCCCGATCTTGATCGAATCGAAGTTCTCGACCGGTACCGACTGCTTGAACAATTTCAGTAGATCTTTCATGTGCGATTAAGCCTCGTTCTCGAGCTCGATGTTGATCGCGAGCGACCTGATTTCCTTCACCAGCACGTTGAAGGACTCGGGCATGCCCGCCTTCATCTCGTGATTGCCATCCACGATGGCCTTGTACATTTGCGTGCGTCCGTTCACATCGTCCGACTTGACCGTCAGCATTTCCTGCAAGGTGTACGACGCGCCATAGGCCTCGAGCGCCCACACTTCCATCTCGCCGAAGCGCTGACCGCCGAACTGCGCCTTGCCACCCAGCGGCTGCTGCGTGACCAAGCTGTACGGCCCGGTGGAGCGCGCGTGCATCTTGTCGTCGACCAAGTGATTGAGCTTCAACATGTACATGTAGCCCACCGTCACCGGCCGCTCGAACTGCTCACCCGTGCGTCCGTCGTGCAGCATGGTTTGACCCGAAGCCGGCAACTCTGCAAGCGCGAGAAGGTTCTTGATCTCCTCTTCGCTCGCGCCGTCGAACACGGGCGTCGCCATCGGCACGCCGTTCTTCAAGTTGCTGGCGAGCTCCACCACTTCCGCGTCGCTGAGCTTGTCGATGGACTCTTTTTGGCCGCCGGTCTCGTTGTAGACACGGCCCAAGAACTGACGCAGCTCGCCGATCGCTTGTTGCGCTTCGAGGAGCTTGCCGATCTTCGCGCCCAAGCCGCGCGCGGCCCAGCCCAAATGAGTCTCCAGAATTTGCCCGATGTTCATGCGTGAGGGCACGCCCAGAGGATTCAGCACTATGTCGACCGGCGTGCCATCCGCCATATACGGCATGTCTTCGACCGGCACGATGGAGGAGATGACGCCCTTGTTGCCATGACGTCCCGCCATCTTGTCGCCCGGTTGCACCCGCCGCTTCACGGCCAGGTACACCTTGACCATCTTGAGCACGCCCGGTGCGAGATCATCGCCCGCCGTGATCTTGGCCTTCTTTTCATCGAAGCGCTTCTCGAAGTTCTTGCGCTGCGCTTTCAAACGCTCGGACACCGTCTCGAGCTGCATGTTGGATTCTTCATCCGCCATGCGAATCTCAAACCACTGCTCACGCGGAAGATCCGCCAAGTACGCTTCGTCGATCTTGCCCTTGAGTTTCTTCGGGCCACTCTCCGCCGTCTTGCCATTGAGCATTCCGAGCACGCGCTGGAACAAATCGTCTTCCAGAATGCGCTGCTGGTCAGCCAAGTCCTTGCGCACGCGCTCGAGCTCGGCCTTTTCAATGGACAGCGCGCGCGAGTCCTTCTCCACGCCATCGCGCGTGAACACGCGCACGTCGATGACGGTGCCGTCCATGCCGGGCGGCACGCGGAGCGAAGTGTCCTTCACGTCCGATGCCTTCTCGCCAAAGATGGCGCGCAGGAGCTTCTCTTCCGGCGTCAGCTGGGTCTCGCCCTTCGGCGTGACCTTGCCCACCAGGATGTCGCCGGCGCGCACTTCGGCGCCGATGAACGCAATGCCCGCTTCATCCAGCTTGCCGAGCGCGGAGTCGCCCACGTTCGGAATATCCGCCGTGATCTCCTCAGGCCCGAGCTTGGTGTCGCGCGCAATACAGGTCAGCTCTTCGATATGAATGGTGGTGAAGCGGTCTTCTTCCACCACTCGCTCGGAAATCAAAATCGAGTCTTCGAAGTTGTAGCCGTTCCAAGGCATGAAGGCGACCAACAAATTCTGCCCGAGCGCGAGCTCGCCCAGATGCGTCGAAGGACCATCCGCCAGCACGTCGCCGCGATGAATGGCATCCCCCGCCTTGACCAGCGGACGCTGATTGATGCAGGTGTTCTGATTCGAACGTGTGTACTTCGTGAGCGAGTAAATATCCACGCCTGGCTCGCCCGCCGTCGTCTCGGCATCGTTCACCCGTACCACGATGCGCGAAGCATCGACGGAATCCACCGTGCCGCCGCGGCGCGCCACCACGGTAACGCCCGAGTCGATGGCCACCGCGCGCTCCATGCCCGTACCCACGAGCGGAGTCTCCGCCCGCAGTGTCGGCACCGCCTGCCGTTGCAT
Source organism: uncultured Steroidobacteraceae bacterium (assembly GCA_964247385.1). GTDB lineage: Bacteria > Pseudomonadota > Gammaproteobacteria > Steroidobacterales > Steroidobacteraceae > TMP-86. The sequence continues at coordinate 39,119 of CAXTUB010000019.1, forward strand.
GTTCGAGCCCATCAATGCGCGGTTCGCATCATCGTGCTCCAAGAACGGAATCAACGATGCCGCCACCGACACGATCTGCTTCGGCGAGACATCCATGAAATCGATTTTGCCGCGTTCGGACAGCATGAACTCGTTTTGGCTGCGGCACGACACGAGCTCGTCTTGGAATTCACCCTTGGCATTCAAGCTCGCGTTCGCTTGCGCAATGACGTACTGGCCTTCCTCGATCGCGGACAAGTAATCGATTTGATCGGTGACTTGACCGTTCACGACACGCCGATACGGCGTTTCGAGGAACCCATAGTTGTTCGTCCGCGCATACACGGCGAGTGAATTGATGAGACCGATATTCGGGCCTTCCGGCGTCTCGATGGGGCATACGCGGCCGTAGTGCGTCGGATGCACGTCGCGTACTTCGAACCCCGCGCGCTCACGCGTGAGGCCCCCGGGTCCCAACGCCGAGACACGGCGCTTGTGCGTGACTTCGGACAGCGGATTGTTCTGATCCATGAACTGAGACAACTGCGAGGAGCCGAAGAATTCCTTCACGGCCGCCGCCACCGGCTTCGCGTTGATCATCTCCTGCGGCATGATGGGCTCACTCTCGGCCAGCGTGAGGCGCTCCTTGACCGCGCGCTCGACGCGCACGAGACCGATGCGGAACGCGTTCTCCGCCATCTCACCCACACTGCGCACACGGCGATTGCCGAGATGATCGATGTCATCGACCTGGCCGTTGCCATTGCGAATATCGATGAGCGTCTTCAGCACCTCGATGATGTCTTCCTTGCTGAGCACACCCGAGCCGGTGATCTCCTCGCGCCCAACGCGGCGATTGAATTTCATGCGTCCGACCGGCGACAAGTCGTAGCGCTCGCCGTTGAAGAACAAGTTCTGAAACAAGTTCTCGGCGGCATCCTTCGTGGGCGGCTCGCCCGGACGCATCATGCGATAGATCTCGACCAGCGCTTCGAGGCGTGTCTTGGTGGGATCGATGCGCAGGGTCTCAGAAATATATGGGCCGCGATCCAGATCGTTCACGAACAACGTATTGATCTGCGTGATGCCGCTCTCGATGAGCTTGCCGACGCTGGCGACGCTCAATACTTCGTTGGCCTTGGCGAGAATTTCTCCCGTCTCGGTGTTGACCACGTCGTGTGCGAGCACCTTGCCCTGCAAATATTCGATGGGCACGGGCAAACGATGGATGCCGGCTTCCTCGAGATCGCGCACATGGCGTGCGGTGATCCGGCGGCCTTCCTCGACGATGACTTTCTTGCCGACGCGGATCTCGAATGCGGCCGTCTCGCCGCGCAAACGCTGCGGAATGATCTCGAACTCGATTTCCTTCGGCGACAAATGAAACGTGTTCTTCTCGAAGAAGATGTCGAGAATCTGCTCTTCGGTGTAGCCGAGGGCGCGCAGAATGATGGTCACGGGGAGCTTGCGGCGACGGTCGATGCGTGCGAACACGCAGTCTTTCGGGTCGAACTCGAAGTCGAGCCACGAGCCGCGATACGGAATGATCCGCGCCGAGAAAAGAAGCTTGCCGGAGGAGTGCGTCTTGCCGCGGTCGTGATCGAAGAACACACCAGGACTGCGGTGCAGCTGCGAGACGATGACCCGCTCGGTGCCATTGATGACGAACGTACCATTGTCGGTCATGAGGGGCATTTCGCCCAAGTACACTTCTTGCTCGCGCACGTCTTTCACGGGCTTCTTCGCGCCGCTCGCTTCCTTGTCGAGCACGATGAGCCGCACTTTCACGCGCAATGGCGCCGCGTAGGTCAAGCCGCGCAGCTGGCACTCCTTGACATCGAACACCGGGTCGCCCAGGCGGTAGCTCACGTACTCGAGCGTTGCATTCCCCGAGTAGCTCGAGATCGGGAACACACTGTCGAAAGCCGCGTGCAAACCGACCTCATCACGCCGCGTCTCGGCCACGTCGGCTTGCAAGAAGCGCCGGTAAGAATCCAGCTGAATGGCGAGCAGATAGGGCGTTCCTAAAATGCTCGGCCGCTTGCCGAAGTTCTTGCGAATACGCTTTTTCTCGGTGAACGAATAGGCCATGAATTACTTCCTAGACTCTGTTAGGCGCTTCGCGCCAACTTGCAACCGGGATCAACGCGACCCCGGTCCATAAGCACCCGCCGCGCGGGCGAAATCCGCCACTTACTTGATGGTCGCCTTCGCGCCCGCGTCTTCCAACTTCTTCTTGATGGCGTCCGCGTCCGCCTTCGGAATGCCTTCTTTGACCGTGGAGGGCGCGCCTTCCACCAAGTCCTTGGCTTCTTTCAATCCGAGCCCGGTAATCTCGCGAATGACCTTGATGACGCCGACCTTATTCGCGCCGAACTCATTCATGGTGACGGTGAACTCGGTCTGCGCCTCGGCCGCCGGAGCGGCACCACCGCCCGCCGCCGGCGCGGCAGCCATCGCCACGGGCGCCGCCGCCGTGACGTTGAACTTCTTCTCCATATCGGCGATGAGCTCGACCACTTCGATGACCGACATCTTGGAAATTGCGTCGAGAATTTCGTCTTTTGAAACAGCCATGGGATCTCCTAAAAATTAAGCTGCAGGTTGTTCGCCGGCGCCTTTCTTGGCTTCGAGCACGGCGGCGATGGTTCGAACCAACTTCGACTGAGGCGCGGCGAGCGTCCCAACGAACTTGGCAATGGGTGCCTTCAAAACGCCCAAGAGCTGCGACAACGCTTGGTCCCGTGTGGGAAGCGAGGCAACACGCTCCAGGTCTTGCGCCGCGAGCACTTGCCCGCCAAGCGACACGAGCGTCGTCACCAACTTGTCGTTGTCTTTGGAAAACGATCTGACGATGCGCGCCGCGGCGCCGGGATCGTCTTGCGAAAATGCCAGCACCACCGGGCCTTTCAGCTTAGGTGCGATGCATTCGAACGATGTTCCGGCCACGGCTTTGCGGGCCAAGGTGTTTTTCACGATGCGCAAATACACGCCTTCCTTGCGCGCCTTGGCGCGCAAGTCCGTCATTTGCGTCACGCTCAATCCACGATTTTCCGCGCCAACCACCGACAATGCCTTGGCTGCCACGGCATTCACCTCGGCAACCACGGTTTTCTTGTCTTCCAACTTGAGCGGCACTGGGTTCTCCTCTCTAATACCGGCAGAACCGAAAGCAGCCAACCTGCATTACGATTCCACCATCTGCGCGGGCTGACTCATTTAAGAGCACCTCGAGCTCTGGCTCTCGTGCTCGCCTGCGGTCTTCGACGGTGAATATGCGTGCGGCATGCACGCACCCTCCATCAATCCAAATCTTCTACAAATTCAAACTGGTCTGATCGACCGGAACGCCCGGGCCCATGGTCGATGACAGCGTCAGCTTCTTGAGATACACGCCCTTGGATGTCGCCGGCTTCACCTTCTGCAAATCGGCGATCAGCGCCAGCAAATTTTCCTTGAGCTTCGCGGCATCGAAACTGGCGCGGCCGATTTGCGCGTGCACCACGCCACCCTTGTCGGTGCGGTAGCGCACCTGACCGGATTTCGCATTCTTGACCGCGCCCGCGACATCCGGCGTCACCGTACCCACTTTCGGATTCGGCATGAGGCCGCGCGGGCCCAGGATCTGGCCCAACTGACCCACCACGCGCATGGCATCGGGACTTGCGATGACCACATCGAAATCCATTTGCCCCGCCTTCACTTTCTCAGCCAGATCATCGAAACCGACGATGTCGGCGCCCGCAGCCTTCGCCGCATCCACATTCTTGCCTTGCGTAAACACGGCGACGCGCACGTTTTTGCCCGTGCCGTGCGGCATGACCGTGGAGCCGCGTACCTGCTGATCCGACTTCGATGCATCGACGCCGAGATTCACCGCAACATCGACCGACTCGTTGAACTTGGCGGTCGACAGCTCCTGCACGAGCTTCAATGCATCATCGATCGGATATTGCTTTCCCGGCGTGACCTTCTCTTTCCAATTCTTGGTGCGCTTGACCTCAGCCATTACACGCCCTCCACGTCGACGCCCATGCTGCGCGCGCTGCCCGCGATGGTTTTCACCGCCGCATCGAGATTCGCCGCCGTCAGATCGGGCATTTTCAATTTCGCAATGTCCTCGAGTTGCTTGCGCGAGATCTTGCCGACCTTGGCGGTATTCGGCGCACCGCTCCCCTTTGGAATACCCAGCGCCTTGGCGATGAGCACCGATGCGGGCGGAGTCTTCAGAATGAACGTGAAGCTGCGGTCGCTGTATACGGTGATGACCACCGGCGTCGGCAGACCCTTTTCGAGGTTTTGCGTCTGCGCATTGAACGCTTTGCAAAACTCCATGATGTTCACGCCTTGCTGGCCCAAGGCCGGGCCGACGGGGGGGCTGGGGTTCGCCTGTCCCGCCGGAATCTGCAGCTTGATATAGCCGGTTACTTTCTTCGCCACGAACTCGCCATCCTTAAGTCCAAATGCTCACTTTTAAAGAGCCCTTGAACGATATTTCCAACTGATCTTCCCGATGCCGGGAACCTGCTTCTAAACATACCTCGCGGATTCGAGCGGCCTGCGCCCAGGCAGCGCTGCCGCTCCGCCGCTAGCCCTTTTCGACCTGCGAAAAATCCAACTCCACCGGCGTCGAGCGCCCGAGAATCTGCACCGCTACTTGAAGACGGTTCTTTTCGTAATTCACCGACTCCACCACGCCATTGAAGTCGTTGAACGGCCCGTCGGTGACACGCACTACTTCGCCCGGCTCGAACAAGACCTTGGGCTTGGGCTTGTCGATGCCCTCTTCCACGCGCCGCAGAATCGACATGGCTTCTTTGTCGGAGATGGGCGCGGGTTTATCACTGGACCCGCCGATGAAGCCCAAGACCTTGGGCACTTCTTTGACCAGGTGCCAGGTCTCTTCGTCCATCTCCATTTGCACGAGCACATAGCCCGGGAAGAACTTGCGGTCGGACTTGCGCTTCTGACCATCGCGCATCTCCACGACTTCCTCGGTGGGCACGAGAATCTCGCCGAACTTGTGGTCGAGATTCGCGCGTCGCACGCGCTCCTTCAGCGATTCGGACACCTTGTGCTCGAAATTCGAATACGCATGCACCACATACCATCGCAACGACATCGATGCTCCTGCCAAATTCAACCTGGCTGCCCAGTCATCGCTCGCGTGATCCACGTGAGCAGCCAATCCAAGGCCCAAAAAAACAATCCCATGACGATCGCAAAACCAAACACGACGTACGTCGTCTTGATGGTTTCATCGCGCGAAGGCCATACGACCTTGCGCAGCTCGATCCGCGCGCCGAGCGCGAATTGCCAAAATTGGCGTCCATACCAAGACAGCCACGTCAAACCCAAACCGAGCGCCACGCCGGCCACCACCATGCCGATGCGCAAGCTGAGCGCGCGATCGTCGAACCAGTAATAGGCGACGATGCCTGCAAGCAGAGCCACGATCGCTGCGACTAGCAGCGCGGTATCTTTCGCCGACGGCGCCGAAGCCGAGACTCGCACGGGAGCGCGAGCCGCACTTCGCGAATTGCCTACGCTGGGTGCCGTGCCGTGCGGTACGCGAGGCGGGTTATGCATTTCAGCCATCGTTAATATTCAGACCACCCGCTCACTGGCAGGCCAGGAGGGAATCGAACCCCCAACCTGCGGTTTTGGAGACCGCCGCTCTGCCAATTGAGCTACTGGCCTTTTCAATCGCTAACGCGAGGACCGACGGGGCCGCTGCGGCCCCGTCCTTTAAAGAGTAAATCAAGCAATCACTTTTGCGACTACCCCTGCGCCGACGGTTTTGCCGCCTTCGCGGATGGCAAAGCGCAGGCCCTGCTCCA
>CAXTUB010000020.1:0-44193 GCA_964247385.1 uncultured Steroidobacteraceae bacterium
GGTCGTCCGGTAATAAAGATGGGGTCGGCACGGCCTATTCGGCAGCGACTCGCTTGTGGTACACGCTATCGAAGGGCGTGGTCACGGAAGTGTATTCACCCACCATCGATCGACCGCAACTGAAGCGGTTGCAAATGGTGTTCGCGCACGACGGCGCGATTGAAAACGAAGCGGACATGCACACGGGCACTGCACCGATCGAGCAGTCGCTGGGTTATTGCATCGAGGGCCGCGGACGCTCGTTCTCGTACGTCAAGGAGGTCATCGCGGATCCGCATCTGCCGTGCCTGTTGATGTACGTCAAAGTTCGCGTGCCGCGCCCGCAGCGCAAGGGACTGAAGGCGTACATCTTGTGCTCGCCGCGCATGGGCGGATCGGCTCAGGACAACATGGCTGAGGTCGTCGATTACCTGGGCCGCAAAGTCTTGATTGCTTACCGCGACGAGTGTTGGGTGGCTCTGTCCACGCCGCACCAGTTTTCGCGCGCGTCGGTGGGCTTCGTTGGCGCGAGCGATGGCCTCACCGATCTACACCGGCACGGCGAGATGACCTGGGAATTCGATATCGCCGAAAAGGGCCACGTCATGCTGACCGGCGAAGTGCCTTGCGACGAAACCACCGGCTTCACGCTCGGTCTGGCCTTTGGTGAGACACGGCATCGCGTGCTCGCCACGCTCATGCAAAGCCTGGCGCTGCCGTTTGGTCGACAACGAGCACGTTTCATCACGCAATGGTCGCGCGTTTTCACTCACGCGCTGCCGCTCGAAGGCGAATCGAGCGATGCCGGAGCGCTCTACCGCAACAGCATTCAGTTGTTGTATGCACACGAAGATAAACTCAATCCAGGCGCGCAGATTGCATCGCTCGCCATTCCGTGGGGCGACGCCCGCGATGATGATGAAGGGCGCGGTGGGTATCACCTGGTCTGGACACGTGACTTGGTGCAATGTGCCATGGGTCAGCTGTCCGCAGGCAACTCCGAGTCCTCGATGCGCAGCCTCATCTACTTGGCCGCGAGCCAATTGCCGAACGGCAGTTTTCCGCAGAATTTTTGGGTCGATGGCGATCCGAACTGGAAGAAGCTGCAGCTCGATCAAGTGGCCTTTCCCATCATGCTCGGCTATCGGCTGTGGCAAGACTCGATCATGGGCGGTTTGGACTTGCGCCGCTTCGCTATCCGCGCGATCAAGTTTCTGGTGCTGGCCGGTCCCATCACTGCGCAAGAACGCTGGGAGGAGGCGAGCGGCTTTTCACCCTCGACGCTGGCCACCGTGATCTGTGCGCTCATCTGCAGCGCCGATGCGGCGCGGTCGCACGGCTTCGCGGGCGCCGCGAAATTCATGGAGAGCTACGCGGACTGGATCGAGCGGCACTTGGATCGCTGGACGAGCACGGATGAGGGCACACTCGTTCCAGGCATCACCACGCATTACGTGCGCGTGGCGCCAGCGCAGCCTGGCGACTCTCCGCCCGAGCATGGCGTGCGCGATCAGATGCTGGAGATTACGAGTCAGCCGCCGGATGCACAGCGCTGGTTCCCGGCCAAAGACATCATCGATGCGGGTTTTTTGGAGCTGGTGCGCTATGGCATCCGGCGCGCTGATCACCCGCTCGTCGTCGAAAGTATCAAGGTGGTCGACGCTGTGCTGCGTGTCGAAACCGACTGCGGCGTCGTCTACCGTCGCTACAACCACGATGGTTACGGGCAAGGTGAGAACGGCGAGCCGTATCGCGGCTATGGCGTCGGGCGCGGCTGGCCGCTGCTGACCGGCGAGCGCGGCCACTATGAAATTGCGGCGGGCCGCAGCCCACGCGAGTACATTCGCTCGATGGAAGGTTTGTCGACGCAAACCCATCTGTTGCCTGAGCAATCTTGGGACGCGCCCGACACCGCCGATGGCAGCATGAAAAATGGCCGGCCCACGGGCTCCGCGACACCCTTGGCATGGGCGCATGCCGAGTACTTGCGCCTGCTGCGCTCGACACGCGATGGCGCCGTATTCGACCGGATCGCGCCCGTGGCGGCGCGTTATCTGAACCCGTATCGTAAACGTCCGTTCTACGAAATCTGGACATTCAGCTGCCCATTGACGTCGCTCAAGTCGGGTTGCGTACTGCGCATCGTCGCCGAGCCCGAATTCGAATTACGATGGACATTGGATGATTGGCAAACGACGAATGTGAGCGCCAGCGTGCAATTGAACATGGGTGTGTCGTACGCGGACGTAAAGATCAGATCGAGAACCACGGGGCAATGTCAGTTCACCTTCTATTGGGTGGACGCGAAGAAGCCGGAAGGTCGAAATTTCACGGTAGAAATTCGCGCAAGGGAGAAGCGTCATGGTGAGCGGCAAAGTACGGTCGCGAATTAAGAATACTGGGGGCGAGGGCGCCCGCGGCGCAAAGCGCAAAGCGGTTGCGAAAGCCAGCGCCGCGCCGCAACAGGTGTTGGCCATCGACGTCGGCGGCTCGAATCTGAAGTTCTGCACGCAAGCGCATCGTGAGCCGGTCAAGGTGAAATCGGGGCCGAAGTTCACGCCCGAGAAAATGGTGCGAGCGATTCAGGACAACACGGCCGACTGGGCTTTCGATTGCGTTTCGCTCGGCTACCCTGGCTTGGTCATCGACGACAAGCCCGTGCTCGAGCCGCACAATCTTGCGCCGGGCTGGGTGGGTTTCAATTATCGCGCGGCCCTCGGCGGCAAGCCGCTGCGCATTCTGAATGACGCTGCGATGCAAGCGCTCGGGAGCGACCGCGGCGGGCGCATGCTTTTTCTGGGTTTGGGGACGGGTCTCGGCGCGGCGCTCGTCATCGATCATGTCGTGACCGCCACGGAGCTCGCACACGTGCCGTGGCGCAAAGGGCGCACCTACGAAGAATTCCTCGGCGCGGTCGCGCTCGCGCGCGAAGGCAAGAAGCGTTGGCGCAGGTATGTGCTGAAAGCGATCGAGGATTTGCGCACGTTGTTCGAATGCGACTCGGTGGTTCTGGGCGGCGGCAACGCAAAGCTCGTCGGCGATTTGCCGGATCACGTGTTCCTAGGCTCGAATGACAATGCTTTCAAAGGTGCATTCATGCTTTGGGAGCCCAAACATCGCGGCTCGCGATGAGATGTAAGGCATTTAGCATTGGATTCGACGCGTCCCTATGCGCAAAGCGCGGGGCCCGCGCCGCTGTCCGCGATTGCGGCATTGCCGTCGCCCGCGGACCTTCGCGAGCGGCTTAGCGCATCGCGCGGCTTATTGTATTTGCGATGGAGTGAGACATGACGATCAATCACTGCAGGGCGGGAGTTTTCTCGACCTTGCTTTTGGCTTTTACGTCGAGCCTTGCGCCGCTGATTGCGCAAGCCTGCGCATCGTGCGGCTGCACTTTGAGCTCGGATGCGGCGATGGGATACAGCGTCAACGCAGGCTGGCGGCTGAATTTTCAGTACGATTACATTCATCAAGACAGGCTGCGAAGCGGCACCCGGTCAGTTTCGACAGTACCCGATGGCAACGAGTTAGAGCGCGATACGCTCAATCGCTACGTCACCGCAGGGTTGACTTACAGCCCCAGCGCTGCCTGGAACGTGTTGCTGCAAGTCCCGTATGTCATTCGCACGCACTCGACCTATGGCGAGTACGATTCGAGCGCACCGCTTCCGGACGTGTCGACATCGCGTAGCTCGAGCCTGGGCGACATCAAGCTCATCGGACGCTATCAAGGGCTTTTGCCCACGCATAATCTCGGTCTCGAGCTGGGTGTGAAGCTGCCGAGCGGAAAATACGGTGATGCCGTCAAGTTCAATGGTGGGCCAGCTGAAGGCGAGCCCTTGGATGCAAGCCTGCAGCCGGGAACCGGCAGCACCGATGTCATCGTCGGCGCGTATTACTACAAAGCCATCAGTCAGAATTTTGATTTCTTCATCGATGGCGAATTTCAAGCGGCGGTGCGGCACCATCAAGATGAGCCAGGAAATGACTTTCGCCCGGGTAATGCGACGACCATGAGTTTCGGGCTTCGCTACGAAGCGCATCCCGCGTGGGTGCCGCAGTTGCAAGTCAATCTCCTGCACAAGGGGCGTGATCAAGGCGCGCTTGCGGACGTGGAGAGCACCGCGGGAAATATCGCCTACTTGAGTCCGGGAATCACGCTGAAAGTGGCTGATCGTTGGCATGTGTTCGGCTTTGCGCAAATTCCCGTGTACCGCAACTTGTACGGCTACCAATTATTTCCACGTTGGACTGGGAGCGTCGGAATGAGTTATGCCTTCTAAACTCGAGCGCAGTACTCGATTAAACCGACGCGCTCAGGCAGACGGCACCGCTCGATCAGGCCGACGCGCGTTTCTCAACGCGCTGGCCGGTGCGGCCTGCGCCGCCGCTTTCTTGCGCCCATCGACTGTGCTCGGTAGCGATCTGAGAATTGGCCAGCTCGCGCCGGAGGCTGTGCTCGCTACGCTCGACGGCAAGCGCATCTCGAGCCGAGACCTGATGGGGCAGGTGGTGATTCTTTGCTTCTGGGCCACGTGGTGCGCGCCGTGCCGCGAGGAGCTGCCCATGCTGTCGCGCGCCGCCACTCAACATGCGCGCGATGGCCTCACCGTTCTTGGATTCAGCATGGACACGCCCGATTTAATGAGCGCAGTTCGCAGCACTGCAGCGCAGCTCAAGTTTCCAGTGGGCTTGATGGCGCAATCGAGCGCGCCGGGCTACGGCCGGATTTGGCGCTTGCCCGTCAACTTCATCATCGACCGGCAGGGCCGGCTCATCATGAATGGGTGGAAGGAGAAATCATCTGGATTGACGGAGCAGAGATTACGCGAAGTTTTGCAGACAGCGCTCTAGAAAGTGTCGCGATGCCGCAACCTGAGAGCCGACGAATGGGCGAAATGATAAAATGGTGTGAGCTGCGGACCCAGTTACATAACGAGATATGGTTATGAACCTGAGCATTGAATCTGAGCGCGAAGAGGACGGGCGATGGCTTGCCGAAGTGCCTCAGTTGCCCGGTGTACTCGCATACGGTGCGAGTCGCGATGAGGCTCTTACAAAAGTGCAAGTTCTGACGCTGAGAGTTCTCGCAGAACGCATCGAGCATCTAGAGAGTCGACCTGAGCCCATCTCGATTTCCATTGCTGCATGAGTCAATGGCCTTCGACGAGGGGACGAGAAGTGCCATAGGGGTTAGAGATCTCTTAACGACGACGCCAAGCGAACACCATCGCGCTTCGCTCTTTGACGTAAAGCGCGGCTCTCTTGCATTGTGAGACGCAACGAAAAAGTTTCGGGTTGCATGTTTTCTTGTATTACAAATTCCGCACAAAAAGCAATACGGATGGTGACGAAAACGGCGAGCTTCATGATCGCCCCGGCTTGGCAAAATTAGATTGTATTTGCGGTCAACGCGAATTCAGTTCGGCATCTGACGCTTAGCTATCTATACTTCAATTCCTCTGTTGGAGACCAAGCCATGCGAACGCTCGCCGGTGTTACCCACAAGGATCCGGAAATTCTTAGCGGTGCTCTTGTGTTCATTGGAACTCGAGTTACGGTTAAATCTCTTTTCGATTTTTTAGAAGGTGGCGATTCGATTGACGAATTTTTGCGCCAGTTTCCTTCCGTGAGGCGCGATCAGGCGCTGGCCGTATTAGAGTTCGCGTGTCAGACGGTTGTCGCCGATGCGCCTTCTGCTTGATGAGCAGTTTCCAATTGATTACGTTTTGGCTTTCGAGGTCCCAACGGTTCACGTTCATAATCTCGGTTGGACGGGAATCAAGAACGGCGAGCTGCTTCGACGAGCAGCCGGAGTCTGCGACGCGTTCGTGACGCTTGATCGGAGTTTGCCTTTTCAACAGAACACCAAGGTTTTGTCATTCGGAATTATTGTTGTGCGAGCTGCCTCTAATCGTCTCGCCGACTTGTTGCCTCTTGCTGAATCGATTGCTGGAGCAGCACGCCGCGTGGTGTCGGGCGAGGTTTTGCTCGTCGGCGTCTGAACGCGCCATATGTGAAATCTTCGCGACTTCGAATTGGAATTTTTCGCCGCTGTTAACTCATCAACGGCCTCTCCGCGACGATCAACCCGTTAGCGTCGGCAAATAGCCAGTGGCCGGGCGTAAAGGTGACCCCGGCGAACCTCACCTCGACATCGATTTCACCTACGCCCTTTTTCTCCGTGCGCATCGGCACACACGCCAGCGCCAAAATGCCGAGGTCGAGCACGGCGAGCGCATCGACGTCGCGTAGCGCGCCGTAAATGACGATGCCTTCCCAACCGCAGGCAACCGCTTTCGCGGCGAGATTGTCGCCCAGCAGCGAGCGTCTCAGAGATCCGCCGCCATCCACGACCAACACATTGCCTCGCCCGCTCTCGGCAATGAGCTCCTGCACGCGAGAGTTGTCTTCGTGACACTTGATGGTGCGAATGGTGCCGGCGAAAGCGCGCTTCCCGCCGTAACTTTTCCACACGGGCTCCGACACCCGCACCTGTGCTTCGAACTCATCGCACAAATCACACGTAGTCTTTTTTGCCATGGTCTAGAGTTCCGCCAACAATCGATTGATCATGTCTTCGGCCTGCGTGCCATACGCGCCGCCGAACAAGTTCCAATGATTCAGCACGTGATACAAGTTGTATAGCGAAACGCGCGCCGCTGCGCCCGCATCCAGCGGCCACTCGGCTTCGTAGGCTCGATAAAAACTTGCGGAAAATCCGCCGAACAGTGTTGTCAGCGCGAGATCGACTTCGCGATCGCCGTAATACACCGCGGGATCAAATATCACTGCGCCGCCGCGGGCCAGCGATGAGCGATTGCCGCTCCACAAGTCGCCGTGCACCAGCGAAGGCACGGGAGCGTGAGTTCGGAAGAATAAGTGCATTCGCTCGAGCAGCTCGGCGCCGGCGTCTTGGATGCGCTGACCCATGTCATCGCCCCGCCCGTTGACTTCGCCGCGGGCTGCAGCCATCGCGAGCTGCGGTCGTAATCTGAACTCGCGAAAAAACTCAGGCCAAGAAGACATGACAGCGTTGTACTGCCTCGAAGTGCCGATCGCGTTGTCGCAGTGCCATCCAAAATTCACGCTGCTGTTTTGGTGCAGCTTCGCTAATGCGACTCCAAGCTCGGCATCGGCGGCGCCCGCGCTGCCGCCGGCATGAAAATCCAGCCATTCGAGCGCCAAGTAAGCTTCGGTGTCGCACTGACCGCAGGCGAGCACGTGTGGCACACGCACTGTCTTCGCCGCCGTGAGCGCGGCGAGACCATCGGCCTCTGCTTCAAGTGTCCAAGCTTCGGCTGCAGGAACGATCTTCACGAACAACGGTCCGTGATCACTCATCCAGCGAAAGCTCTGCGCGATGCAGCCGACATGCGCGGCGGCCGATGGCGCGGAATCGAGCGTGATACCAAGATATGTGCCGAGCTCAGCGGCGATTATTGAGGAATATTTCAAATGCACCATCGGATCGCTGCGACCATCAAGCGAAACGCGGCGCAGTCGGCTGGTTCCTTTACAGATTTAACTCTCCCTATAATCATGCACACAACCTTATAGTAAAATGTAAGGTCTACACCAAATCCCCTTATAAATCAGGATTTTACGGATGAGAGTAACGATCTTTGGGTCGGGCTACGTCGGCCTCGTAACGGGTGCGTGTTTAGCCGATGCCGGCAATCATGTGGTGTGCGTCGACGTCGATGCCAAGAAGGTCGCCATGCTGCAGCAGGGCGAGGTGCCCATTCATGAGCCGGGCCTCGATGCAATGATCAAGCGCAATCTCGAAGCGGAGCGCCTGCGCTTCACGCTGGACGCGAAGGAAGCGGTGGCGCACGGTCTGTTTCAGCTCATCGCCGTTGGCACGCCGCCTGACGAAGACGGCTCGGCCGATCTGCGCCATGTGCTTGCCGTGGCGCGCACCATCGGCGAACACATGAATGAGTACAAAGTGGTGATGACGAAATCTACTGTTCCGGTCGGCACGGCCGATAAGGTGCGAGTCGCCGTGGGCGATGCGCTGCGCGCGCGCGCAGCCAGCATTGAATACGATACGGTGTCGAACCCGGAATTCTTGAAAGAGGGCGCCGCAATTGCTGACTTCATGAAGCCGGATCGCGTGGTCGTCGGCACGGACAACCCGCGCACGGCGGAACTCTTGCGCACGTTGTACGAGCCGTTCACGCGCAATCACGATCGCATGATCGTCATGGATGTGCGCTCGGCCGAGCTCACCAAATACGCGGCCAATGCCATGCTCGCAACCAAGATCAGCTTCATGAATGAGCTCGCCAATCTGGCGGAGCGCTTCGGTGCGGACATTGAAAAGGTGCGCGTTGGCATCGGTTCAGACCCGCGCATCGGCTACTCGTTCATCTATCCGGGATTGGGCTACGGCGGCTCGTGCTTTCCGAAAGACGTCAAGGCGCTGGCGCGCTCGGCGCAGGAAGTCTCATACGAGGCGAGCCTGCTGCACGCAGTCGAAGCGGTGAATCACCGACAAAAGGAACTCTTGTTCAACAAGATCGAAAGTCATTTCGGTGCAGTGAAAGGCAAAGTCATCGCCGTGTGGGGGCTCGCATTCAAGCCCAATACCGACGACATGCGTGAGGCGCCGAGCCGCGTGCTCATCGATGCGCTGCTCGCGCAGGGTGCTCGAGTCAATGCGTATGACCCCGTCGCCATGACCGAGGCCAAGCGCATTTACGCGAAGGCTTCCGGAACCAACTTCGCGAAGAATGCATTACGCGCTCTGGATGGCGCGGATGCGCTCGCCATCGTCACCGAATGGCAGGAATTCCGCAGCCCGGATTTCGCGCACATCAAAAAAACCTTGAGCGAGCCTGTCATCTTCGACGGCCGAAACCTCTATGATCCCGCGCACATGGCGCGCGAAGGCATCATCTATTACGCGATCGGCCGAGGGCGTCCGAGCGCGGACGCGTCCACTCGGGCCGCTCATAAAACGCAAGATTCAAGCGCCGCATCGATGCCGGTGCGCAACCGCTCGCGCTCCAAGACCGCCGCCAGCGCATGATTATTCCGGTCATCCTTTCGGGCGGCGCGGGCACGCGCTTGTGGCCTCTATCGCGCGAGATGTATCCGAAGCAGTTGTTGCCGCTCACCAGCTCGCAGACCATGCTGCAGGAGACGGCAGCGCGCCTGGCCGGAATCGAAGGCGCCGCCGCACCCATTGTCGTTTGCAATGAATCGCATCGCTTCATGGTGGCCGAGCAATTGCGCGCGCTCGGCGTCACGCCATCGGCTATTTTGCTCGAGCCTCAAGGGCGCAACACCGCTCCGGCTGTTGCGCTCGCGGCGCTCGAAGCGGTGCAACGCGATAAAGAAGCCGTCATCGTGGTGGCGCCGGCCGATCACGTCATCGTCGATGTGCGCGGCTTTCAATCGGCCGTCGGCATCGCAGTCAAAGCGGCGCAGACGGGCAAGCTAGTGACGTTTGGCATCGTCGCGCATGCACCCGAGACGGGTTATGGCTACATTCGCCGCGGCGATGGCGCTGGGCCTGTGTTTCCCGTGGCCGAATTCATTGAGAAGCCGCCGCTCGAGCAGGCGCGGGAATTCGTGCGCTCGGGCAAGTATTTTTGGAACAGCGGCATGTTCGTATTCGGTGCGGCGCGATATCTCGAGGAGCTCGAGCGTCACGCGCCGCGCATTCTCGAAGCGTCGAAGGCGGCCTACGCGGCCGCAGCCATTGATCTGGATTTCAAGCGCATTGACCACGCCGCATTCGCTCAATGTCCGAGCGACTCCATCGACTACGCCGTCATGGAGAAAACTCTCGATGCCATGGTGGTTCCGCTCGACGTGGGCTGGAGCGATGTGGGCTCGTGGTCGTCTTTGTTTGATGCGCTGCCTGCCAATGAAGAAGGCAATGTGCTGCGCGGCGATGTGCTCGCCCACGATTCCACCGATTGCTACCTGCATGCCAGCAGCCGCTTGGTCGCGGCGGTGGGACTTAAGGATCATGTGGTCGTCGAGACCAAGGATGCCGTGCTGGTTGCGCCGAAGGACCGCGTGCAAGATGTGAAAGAGCTCGTCGGCCGCATCAAAAAACAAGGCCGCACGGAATTCGCCTTGCATCGCGAAGTGTTCAGGCCGTGGGGCAGCTACGACAGCATCGACTTTGGCGACCGCTTCCAGGTAAAGCGCTTGATGGTGAAGCCCGGCTGTGCGCTCTCACTGCAGATGCATCATCACCGTGCCGAGCACTGGATCGTGGTCACGGGCACCGCGCGCATCACGTGCAATGAAAAGGTATTTTTACTTTCGGAGAACGAGTCCACTTACATCCCGGTCGGGTCGCGGCATCGCATCGAAAATCCGGGCAAGGTGGCGCTGCACATCGTCGAGGTGCAATCGGGCTCCTATCTAGGCGAAGACGACATCGTGCGCTTCGAGGACAACTACGGCCGGCAGGGCACCTCGACGCTATAAGCCGTGCTGCGCGCCCTGCGCAGCTTTTGCACGCGCCCGCCAGGATTCACACGCCCATGACCTCGATTACTTGCTTCAAGGCCTACGATCTTCGCGGCCGAATTCCTGATGAGCTCAATCCCGATGTGGCTTATGCCGTGGGCCGCGGCTTCGCAGAATTCTTGTCGCCGAAACGCGTGGTCATCGGCCGCGACATCAGGCTTTCGAGCCGCGATCTTGCCGAAGCGCTCGCGCGCGGGTTGCTCGATGCCGGCGTAGATGTCGACGACATCGGTGAGTGCGGCACGGAAGGCGTGTACTTTGCAACGTTTCATGGCGGCTACGACGGCGGCATCATGGTGACGGCCAGCCACAATCCCGCCGACTACAACGGCATGAAATTCGTGCGCGAAGGCTCGAGGCCCATCAGCGGCGACACGGGCCTGCAAGAAATTCGCGCGTTGGCGGAAAATCCGAAAAAGAAAAAGTCCACCGCGCCCGGCACGCTCAAGAAAGTCGACGTGAGTGCGGCCTACGCCGAGCATCTGCTCTCGTATATCGATCTACAAAAAGTGAAGCCTCTCAAGGTGGTGGTGAACGCCGGCAACGGCGGCGCGGGCCTCGTGGTCGATTTACTCGAGCCGCGCTTGCCGCTCGAATTCATCAAAGTGCATCACGCGCCCGATGGCACTTTCCCGAACGGCATTCCGAATCCCATGCTCATCGAAAACCGCGAGCCAACGATTCAAGCGATTCTCGGGAATGGCGCTGATTTCGGCATCGCCTGGGACGGAGATTTCGATCGGTGCTTTTTCTTCGATGAGCAAGGCCGTTTCATCGAGGGTTATTACATCGTGGGGCTGCTGGCTTCGGTATTGCTTCGCGGGCAGTCTGGCGCCAAGGTGGTGCACGATCCGCGCCTCACATGGAACTCGATCGAGATGGTGCGCGCCGCGGGCGGCGTCCCTGTGCAATCGAAGTCAGGGCATGCTTTCATCAAGCAAGTCATGCGCGAGGTGAATGGGATTTACGGCGGCGAGATGAGCGCGCACCACTACTTTCGCAATTTTGCTTACTGCGATAGCGGCATGATCCCGTGGCTCCTGATGGCGCAAATCGTAAGCGAGGCGGGCAGGCCATTATCGAGCTTGGTCGATGAGCGCATGCGCCGATATCCGGTGAGCGGCGAGCTGAACTATCGCGTGCCCGATGCGAAAGCCGTGCTTGCCGACATCGAGTCTCGCTACGCGCCGCACGCGATGTCGATCGATCGCATGGACGGCGTGTCGTTCGAATTTCCCGAGTGGCGTTTTAATTTGCGCATGTCCAACACCGAGCCGCTGGTTCGCCTCAACGTCGAGACGCGCGGCGCGCCCGCGCTGCTCGATGAAAAGGTGAGCGAGATTCTCGCGGTACTCAAGTCGCATGGAGCGGTATCGGCGGATCATTAGCTTGGAGAACGAAAGCACGGATTGACAATGTGGCCTCGTGCGCTACATCTTACCGCATGAGGAAGGTTGGGATTCGCGCGCTCAAAGATCGTCTGAGCGAATACCTGCGGCTGGTCCGTGGCGGCGAAAATGTTTTGATTACGGATCGTGGTGAGACTATTGCCGAGCTGGCTCCGCCGAACGCTTCAAGAGCAGATGGCCCCATCCATCCTGAACTCGTGGCGTTGGCCCGGCGAGGATTGATTACTCTGGCTAGTCCCGGCGGAAAGAGTGCCTGTAAAAAATTGCCGAGACCTCCGGGATTGAAGAAGAGTTCGACTGAACTCTTGGATGAGGATCGAGGCTCTCGTTGAGCTTATATGCCGAGTCCAGCGCGGTTCTGGCTTGGCTTTTGGGCGAAGCTCCAGGGCTCGGTGCGGCTCGAGCTCTTGAGCGTTCAGATCTTGTCGTCGCCTCAGAATTGACTCTCATTGATTGCGATCGCGCGATGATCCGCTGCGTTTCTTCTGGGATATTCGGTGAGTCAGATCGAGCCGCGCGCTGCGCTCAACTTCGTTCAGTCGCTGCCAACTGGAATATTTTGCGTATGAGCGCCGAGGTCATCGATCGCGCGCGGCAGCCATTTCCCCACGAGCCGTTGCGCACCCTGGACGCCATTCATTTCGCATCTGTTTTGTTTGCACGCGCCGCAATTCCGGAGCTCGACCTGTTGAGTCTGGATACGCGTGTGAGGAAATCTGCTGTTTCGCTCGGGCTGCGCGTGGTGCCGTCATGAACTCCGCCAAGTGCCGGCCGCGGCGTAGCCGACGCAAGGTCTCACGGCGCACGTCATCGGCTACAATCACTCGCTTTGCCTCGCAAGGAATCGCCATGTCGGCGGCCGCGCCTTTGCTCAGCGTCGTCATTCCGGTCTACAACGAAGAAGCGGTGTTGCCTCTGTTATTCGCGCGGCTCTATCCCGCGTTGGATGCGCTCGACGCGAGCTACGAGGTGGTGTTCATCAACGATGGCAGCAAGGACAAGTCGGCCGCGTTGCTGCGCGAGCAATTCGAGCGGCGGCCCGAGCACACGCGCGTGGTGTTGTTTCATGCCAATTTCGGCCAACACTCGGCGGTCATGGCGGGCTTGGAGCAGGCGCGCGGCACTTACGTGATCACGCTCGATGCGGACTTGCAAAACCCGCCCGAGGAAACCGCAAAGATTTTGGCCCTGCTCGAAGACGGTCATGATTACGTGGGCACCATCCGCAAGCAGCGCCAGGATTCGTGGTGGCGCAAGGCGTTGTCGCGCGCCATCAACCGGCTGCGCGAGAAGATCACTCCCATTCGCATCACCGATCAAGGCTGCATGATGCGTGGTTATCGGCGCAATGTCGTGAATGCGCTGAATCAAACGCGTGAGGTCAATACTTTCATTCCGGCGCTGGCATCACTGTATGCGATGAATCCCGTCGAGACGCCGATTGCGCATGAGGAGCGCGCCGCGGGCAAATCGAAATATTCGCTCTACAGTTTGATTCGCCTGAATTTCGATTTGGTCACCGGCTTCTCGTTGGTTCCGCTGCAATTGTTCTCGATGATCGGCATGGCGGTGTCCGCGCTCTCGGCCGTGTTGGTGGTCGTCCTCTTCGTGCGCCGCCTGATCGTGGGGCCGGAAGCCGAAGGTTTGTTTACGTTATTCGGCGTCGTGTTCTTCCTCATTGGCATCGCGCTCTTCGGCATCGGCCTGCTGGGAGAATACATCGGACGCATGTACCTCCAAGTGCGCGCACGGCCGCGCTACATCATCGACGGAATTTTGGAAGCCGCGCCGTCGGCGCGCGCGCTCGAGCGCGTCTCTTGATCAGCGCCGTGGTGTTTGCTTACAGCGAAGTGGGAGCGCGCTGCACACAAGTGCTGCTGCAACAAAACGTGCGCGTGCCGCTGCTGTTCACTCATCGGGACGATCCGCACGAAACGAAATGGTATGCAAGCGTTGCGGATCTGGCCGCCCGGCATGGCATTGAGATGTCACAGTCGGATGAGCCGAATGATGCGGCTTGCATCGCGCGGGCGCGCGAGCGGACACGAGACTTGACTGGACAAAGCGCCCCGGATTTCGTGTTCAGTTTTTATTACCGCTCCATGCTTTCGCCCGCGTGGCTCGAGCTGCCGAGCCGCGGCGCGCTCAACATGCACGGCTCGCTCCTGCCAAAATATCGCGGCCGCGCGCCGGTGCATTGGGCCATCCTGAACGGGGAGATCGAAACTGGCGCGACGCTGCATTACATGCTTCCGAAGCCGGACGCGGGGGCCGTGGTCGACGCACAGAGCGTGCCGATCGGGCCCGAGGACAATGCGCTCGAGGTTTCGCAAGCCGTTGCGGCAGCGGCGGCGCACGTGTTGGAGCGCTCCCTGCCGCGTCTCATCGACGGCACCGCGCAAGCGCGTGAGCTCGACTTGCAGGCGGGTTCTTATTTCGGGCGGCGCACTCCCGAAGATGGCCGCATCGATTGGCATTGGGGTGCGAAGCGTATCCACGATTTGATTCGCGCTGTTGCGCCGCCATTTCCGGGAGCGTTCTTCGATGTGCGCCGCGCGCGCATTCTCGTGCCGGCGGCACGTCTCGATGCGTTGCAGGCCGAGGCAAGTGCGCCTCAACTGACGTTCGATTTCGCATCTGGCGCCGCGGTGATCGCATGCTCGGATGGCCGCCGCTTGCATGTTCCTCAGTTGCTCTGGAATGGCTCGCCGTTGAGCTCCGAGCACTGGCCGCCGGAGTGGCCGCGGCAAAGCTCCCTGCCGCTACTGGATGAGCGTACGCAATGAAAAACTTGTTGATTCTCGGCGTGAACGGCTTCATCGGCCATCATTTGAGCCGCTTCGTGCTGACGCATACCGATTGGCATATTTACGGCATGGACTTGCAATCGGAGCGCGTGGCGCACTTGCTCGACAACCCTCGTTTCCACTTCGTGGAAGGCGACATCACCATCAACCTCGAGTGGGTGGAGTATCACGTGCGCAAGTGCGATGTGATCCTGCCTCTGGTGGCCATCGCCACCCCGGCGACTTATGTGCGTGAGCCGCTGCGTGTGTTCGAGCTCGATTTCGAGGCCAACCTTCCCATCATTCGACACTGCGTGAAATACAAGAAGCGCGTGGTGTTCCCCTCAACCTCGGAAGTGTATGGCGCATGCCGCGACCCTGAGTTCGACCCCGAAACTTCCGATTTGGTGCTCGGCCCCATTCACAAGCAGCGCTGGATTTATTCCTGTGTGAAGCAACTGTTGGACCGAATCATCTACGCCTATGGGCAGCAGGGGCTCGAGTTCACGCTGTTCCGTCCGTTCAACTGGATCGGTTCTGGCCTCGACAACATGGATGAGTCGAAGGAGGGAAGCTCGCGGGTTCTGACGCAATTTCTGGGGCATATCGTGCGCGGTGAGCCGATCAAGCTGGTGGACGGCGGCCACCAGACGCGAGCATTCACCTACATCGATGATGCCGTGGATTGCCTGACGCGCATTCTCGACAATCCGGGCAACATCGCCGCGGGTCAGATCTACAACATCGGCAACCCGCATAATTTATTTTCGATTCGCGAGCTCGCGCAGATGATGTTGGAGGTTGCGCTTTCGCGGCCCGAATATGCACCGACGGCGCGCTTCACGCGCCTGGTGGAAATTTCCGCCAACGATTATTACGGCAAGGGCTACGCGGATATTCCGGCTCGGCTGCCGTCGATCAAGAACACCACGGCCGATCTGGGATGGACGCCAACCACCGATATGCGCACTGCGGTGAATGCGATCTTCGATGCGTATGCGCACGCGCTGCCGGCAGCGTCGGCCTTGCTATCGCGCGATGCGTGAAAGCGGGGCGGGCACGCGCCGCGTCGCTCTGAAGATTGATGTCGATACTCTGCGCGGCACGCGCGAGGGGGTGCCCGCGCTCGTGCGGGCGCTGCGAAGCCACGGTGCCGACGCCACGTTCTACTTCTCCGTCGGGCCGGACCACACCGGGCGCGCGCTGCGCCGCGCCTTCCGCCCGGGTTTTGCACGCAAGGTGGTGCGCACTTCAGTGCTCAAGCACTACGGGCTCAAGACTCTCATGTACGGAGTACTGCTGCCGGGCCCCGATATCGGCGCGAAGGCGGGCGACGACATGCGCGCGGTGCGCGCCGCGGGCTTTGAGGTGGGCTTGCATACGTTCGATCACGTGCGATGGCAAGACCACGTGGCGCGCGCCGACGCGCAATGGACGCAACGCGAATTCGAACGGGGGCTCGAAGCCTTCGAGCGCGTGTTTGGCGCAGCCCCCGAATCGCACGCGGCAGCAGGCTGGCAAATGAATGAACGCGCATTCGAGCTCGAGCAAGTCAAAGGTCTTTCGTACGCGAGCGACACGCGCGGCCGCGCGCCATTCTTTCCGCGGCTCGCAAATGGCTCGCGCGGCTGCCTTCAATTGCCGACGACGCTGCCCACCTTCGATGAGCTCTTGGGCCGCGCCGGCGTTCACGAGCACAACATCGAACAGGCCGTGTTGCGAGAGTTTGATCGCGCGGCGCCGGGTGACCACGTGTTCACCCTGCATGCCGAGCTCGAGGGCATGCAATTACTGCCAAGCTTCAAGCGATTGATGCAGGGTTGGCGCGAGCGCGGCGTGCCATTGGTGCGCATGGCCGCGCTGCGCGATGCGCTGGATCTTGCGCAAGTTCCGCTGCAGCCCGTGGAGTATGCGGAAGTTCCCGGCCGTTCCGGCATCCTGGCCGTGCAAGGAAACGCGGCCTGAAGGCGGCCCGACCCCACACGCCCGCCCTCATGGCGTATCTCGTCGCGGCAGCGGCGGTCGCATGCCTGTGGTGCGCGGCGCTCGTGCAGCGTCCGCTATTCAATCCAGATGAGGGGCGGTATGCCGAGATACCGCGTGAGATGTTGGCCAGCGGCGATTTTCTCGTGCCGACATTGAACGGGGTGGCCTATATCGAAAAGCCGCCGCTGCAATACTGGCTGACCGCGGGCGCGCTGCGTCTTTTTGGTTTGCATGCCTGGTCGGCCAGGCTGAGCACTGCGCTCGCAGGCCTGGGCACGCTGCTGACGTTGGCCTACCTCACACGCGGTTGGCTCTCGACGGCAGCCGCAATTCGCGCTGCATGCATTGCAGCCAGCATGAGCTTGATCGCGGTGATGTCGCAGCTGCTGACTCTCGACATGACCCTGACGTTTTGCATGACGCTGTCGCTGTGCGCATTCTTGCGTGCGCAAAGTGTGCCGCCGGCCGATGCGTTCGCGCCGCGCGCGCGCCGCTGGATGCTGTTGGCTTGGGCAGCTGCAGCGTGCGGCACCTTGGTGAAGGGCCCGGTCGCCGCGTTGATTCCCGCGCTGACGCTCACGGTCTATTCGCTGTGCGCGCGTGATGCATCGATCTGGCGGCGGCTCCATCTCATCCAGGGCGCCGCCCTCTATGGTGTTCTCGTGGCGCCATGGCACTGGTTGGCGCAACAGCGGCTGTCGGATTTTTTTTACTTCTACTTCTGGCACGAGCACATCGCGCGGTTCGCCACGCCCATCGCCGACCGGCAAGAACCCTGGTGGTATTTCCTGGCCATCTTTGTCGCTGGCACTTTTCCCTGGTCGATCAGCGCGGCGAACGCCGTGCTCACGCGCTTACCCGTGGCGTCCGCAACGTCGACGCGCGGCTTCCGTCCCGAGCTATTTCTCAAGTGCTGGATCGCGTGCATTCTCGTCTTTTTTTCGCTTTCCCATTCCAAGCTGGCGCCTTATTTGCTGCCCGCGCTTCCTGCGGCGGCGCTCCTGATCGCCTCGCGTACCCGGTTCATCCCCCGCTTCGGCATTCAGCCAACCGCGATTGCCAGCGCCGTCTTCGGCGCCGTTTTGCTGGTGGGCGCTGCAGCTCTGCCGCTCCTGTTGCGCGAGTCAGTCCGCGCCGCGTATTTTCTGGCGCTGCGTCCCGAGCTCGCGATGGCGGGAGTGCTCATACTGAGTGGAGGCATCGCTGTGCTCGCCGTCCGTGTCTGGGAGCCGACTCGAGCCATTGCGGCACTGAGCCTCACGTGGTTGGCGGCGCTTCTCATCGTGATGCGTGCTTCCGGCGCGCTCGCGCCGATTTACTCTGGGGCCACGCTGGTGCCCGCATTGAGGCAAGTGCCCGCGTCGGCACCGCTTTACAGCGTGGCCACCTACGATCAGACCCTGCCGTTTTATTTGCGGCGCCGAGTGATCTTGGTCGCGTATCGCGGCGAGATGGACTATGGCCTGTCTCACGACGCATCGCATTTTTTGGGAACGATCGATGAGTTCGTGGCGCGCTGGCGGCGCGAGCCCCAAGCCTATGCGATCATGGATCATGATTTGGCGGCGCGATTGGGACGCTCGCTGCCCATGCGTGAAATAGCGCGCGATATGCATCGCGCCGTAGTTGCGCGAGAATAAGAGCTCGCATGAAATCCTTCCTGCCTTTCACGCGCCCGTCCATCGATGAGTCCACCATTGCCGCGGTGGCGGAAGTTTTTCGCTCGGGCCAGATCGCATCCGGGCCGCGCGTGCAAGAGTTCGAGCGCGCGCTGCAAGTCTATCTCGGCGGCGAGCGTCATGTGCGCGTGCTCACCTCGGCAACCGAGGGCTTGGAGATTGCGCTCGACATGGCCGGTGTTCGGGCGGGTGATGAAGTGTTGGTGCCCGCCATGAGCTTTGCGGCCAGCGCCAATGTCGTCGCGCGGCTGCGCGCAACGCCGGTATTCGTCGATGTCGAGTTGCACTCGCGCAATATCGATTTAACGCTCGCGCGCCAAGCTGTGACGCGCAAGACGCGAGCCATCATGCCAGTTCACTTTTCGGGTCTCGCGGCCGACATGGAGGGTGTGCTTGCGCTGGCGAAAGAGTTCGATCTGCGCGTGGTGGAGGATGCCGCGCACGCCATCGGCACCCGCAGCGGCGAGCGCTTGATTGGCAGTTTTGGCGACTTGGCCGTGTTCAGTTTTCATCCCAACAAGAACATGACCTGTATCGAAGGCGGCGCCATCAGCACGGCGTCGGCGGCGGAGGCCGAAAAAATCGAGCTGGCTCGATTTCATGGCATCCATAAGGACGCTCAAGGGTCGGTGGACGTGCTCAGCGCCGGCGGCAAGTCGAATCTTTCGGACGTGGCGGCGCAAGTCGGAATCGAACAGCTGCGCCGTCTCGACGAGTTCAATGCCCGACGGCGCGTGCTTGCGGGATTGTATTTCGACGCGCTGGCGACGATGCCGAACCTGACGTTGCCGGCACGCGGCGATGAGGGACATAGCTGGCACATGTTCACGGTGCTGATCGATTTCGATGCATTCGGCATGACGCGCTTTGAGTTTCAGCAAGCCATGGCGAAGCGCGGCATCGGCATCGGCATTCATTACCCTTGCATTCCGAGCTTTACTTTCTATCGCATGCTGGGCCAGCGCGCCGATGACTTTCCCAATGCGCAACGCATCGGCCGGCAAACCGTCACGCTGCCCTTGTTTCCCGCGATGAAAGACTCCGACGTCGCGCGGGTTACCCGGGAGATGCGCACGGTATTGCTCGGCTTGCGAGCCTCCAAGGGAGCGGCTTAAGATTCACCCCATGAATAAAATGCGTCGCGTGAATGAAACCGCTGGGTATCTGGCCGCTTGCGCATTGGCGCTGCCCATTGCGGCGAGTGCAGCTCTGAAAGTGGGCGCGGATGCGCCGGATTTCAGTGCTCAGGCCAGTCTTGCCGGCAAGCCTTTCAACTTCAATCTCTCGGATGCGCTGAAGAAAGGGCCCGTCGTACTTTATTTTTATCCGGCGGCGTTCACGCCAGGTTGCACGGTGGAGGCGCACGAGTTCGCAGAAGCGACTGAAAAGTTTCAAGCCATGGGCGCCACGGTCATTGGGGTTTCGCACGACTCGGTGGACACGCTGAACCGTTTTTCCGTGCAAGAGTGCCGCAATAAATTCGCGGTCGCCGCGGATCCCGATCAGAAAATCACCAAAGCGTATGACTCGGTTCTCAAGGTCAAGCCCGAGTATGCGAACCGTACCTCCTACGTCATCGCGCCGGATGGCAGGATCATCTACGAGTACACTGCGCTGAGCCCGGAAAAGCACGTGGGCAACACGCTTGCGGCAGTGAGCCACTGGCACGCCGCGCATTCGGGCCGCTGAGCGCCCGCGAACTGTTTCCTCGCCGAGCTTCGCGTTTCGACTCAGCAATCCCTCACAGCGACTCGCACGCTTAGACTACAGCGCATCGCTTGGCCGCAGGGCACATTCCTCGCGCGTGCCGCACGGGCACGTGCCGAAAAGGGGAACTTCAGTGTCCATCATCGATAAGGTCGTTTCAGCAGTAACTCCCGAGCCCAGCGATACGGAACGTGGCGAAGCGCGGGCGAAAGCTCGAGCCGCCGCCGTCAGTGGCGATTGGCTTTCACAAGCATTGCAGCAGCATGTGCAGATCGAGTCGGCGTTTGCCGCCGTGAAAGCCGCACGTGAGCCGGGCGCGCGTTCTTCCGCGCAGCGATGGTTGGGAACTGTTTTGACGGGGCATGCGGACGCGGAGGAGTCTGTCATTTATCCGGCCCTGGCTCTGTCCGGCGAACAAAGTCACGCAAATACCGCATACGCCGAGCAGGCCGAAGCGAAAACCGGCATGTATGCACTGAGCTTGATGGATCCGATGAGCGAGGCGTACTTGGCCAAGCTCGAGGAAATCCGCAAGGCCGTGGCGAATCATGTGTATGAAGAAGAATCCAAGTGGTTTCTGGAAGTCAAATCTCGAGTGTCCGCTGCCGATCAAGTGAAGTTGACGCAGCGTTTCAAGGAGGAATTTCATCGCTACCTCGGAAGCGACGCCGCCGCATGATGCGGAGCCGGCGTCGTTCATCGTTCCCGCAGCACTGGGTGGTGAACGCCGCACTCTCAATTCCACGCTGACCGGACCGGTCGGGTGGTACGCCGCCAAGCCGCTCGAGGAGCCTTTCCTCGAGCGCTTGACGCCGTTGCTCTTGATTCACAGCGTCAACGCCGCTGCGTCGGCGTACGAGATCAAGCCGCTTTATGATCACTACCAACGGCAGCGCCCGGTTTACGCTCTCGAGTTGCCGGGGTATGGCGCTTCTGACCGCGCCGACCGCCACTACGTACCGCGCCTGATGACGGATGCGGTGCATGAGGCACTCGGAGAAATCAAACGTGCTCACCCCGGACTTTCGATCGATGCGTTGGCCGTCTCGCTCTCGTGTGAGTTTCTTGCGCGCGCGGCGAGCGAAAACCCGCTCGCGTTTCGCAGTGTGGCATTCGTGAGCCCCACGGGATTCGACCGCAAGCGATTGCGACGGGGGCCAGCGGGCTCGAATCGCGGCAAGCCATGGCTATTGAAGCTGCTGATGCGTCCCGTGTGGCGCCGCAAGGTGTTCGATTGGCTCACGACGCGCAGATCCATGCGCTATTTTCTCTCGCGCACCTGGGGCAGCGCGAAAATCGACGAGGGCCTCTTGAATTATTGCGAGCAAACGGTGAAACCCGCAGGCGCGGAGTTCGCTCCGCTGCATTTTCTCGCCGGTTTTTTATTCAGCGCGGATAGCGGCACGCTGTACGAGAAGTTGACCATGCCGGTGTGGGCAAGCCACGGCGTGCGCGGAGACTTTCAACGCTATCCCGCTCTCGAGCTATTCGCCACCCAAGCGAATTGGGTGCAAACCGTTTTTCAGACAGGGGCATTGCCGCACTTCGAGCGCCAAGAGGCGTTCGTCAAAGCGTACGACGCATTCTTGACCCACGCCGGCGAAGTGCACGTTCGCTGAGGCAACAGTCGGACGGCACCTGCGGCCGTCGAGCTATTGCTTGGGCTCGAAATTGAGCGCGGCCCCGTTCATGCAGTAGCGCTCGCCCGTGGGTTTGGGGCCATCGGGAAACACATGTCCCAAGTGCCCGCCACAGTTTTTGCAATGAACTTCGGTACGGCGCATGCCCAGCGTGGTATCGGTTTTGGTCTCGACCGCTCCCGGCAGAGGCTGATAGAAGCTCGGCCAGCCGGACCCGCTCTCATACTTGGTGGTTGATTCAAACAACGGCTTGCCGCACGCGGCGCAATGGTAAACGCCGGTGCGCTTTTCATAGTTCAGCTTGCTCGAGCCCGGGCGTTCGGTGCCGTGACGGCGCAGCACATCGAACTGCTCGGCGGTGAGAGTCTGCTGCCAATCGGCATCGCTTTTGGCGGCATCGCTTTTGGTGGCATCGCTTTTGGTGGCATCGCTTTTGGCGGCATCGCCTTGAGCGGACGCATCGCGTTTGATGGCGGCATCATCGTCTCGGGCGGCGGCGGGGGACTTGGGCTGCGCGGGTGTGCTCATCCTTCCGAGTCTACTCGGGTCCGCGCGGCATCAACAGCTTTGCGATCAGCGCGGTCCAGCCGGTTTGATGCGCGGCGCCGGCGCCGCGTCCGCGGTCGCCGTGAAAGTACTCGTAGAATGGGCTGGAATCGCGGAAGTACGGGTCGAGCTGCCACTGGGGCTCGTGGCCCCGCACGGCACGCTTGCCGTCCGCATCGCGCAAGAAAATCTTCGCCAGGCGCTGCGACACGTGCTCGGCGATTTGCGCAAGCGTCAGCAAATGACCTGAGCCCGTCGGACACTCGAGTTTGAAATCATCGCCGTAATAGTGATGGAATTTTTGCAGCGACTCGATGAGCAAGAAGTTCATCGGAAACCAAATAGGACCGCGCCAATTCGAGTTGCCGCCGAACAGGGCCGACTCGGACTCGGCGGGGGAGTAGCGCACCGTCAGGTCGATGTCCTTGTATTTGAACTCGTAGGGTGCGGACAGGTGCGCACGCGACAGCGCGCGAACGCCGTAGTCCGACAAGAACTCGCTCTCATCCAGCATGCGCTGCAACAGCTTCTTCATGCGATGGCCGCGCAAGAGCGACAGCAGGCGCCGTTCGCCGCGGCCGCTCTCCTGCCAATGCGAAACGAGCTTCGCCAGATCGGGGCGATAGTTCAGAAACCATTCGAGACGCTTGCGGAACCCCGGCAGTTCCGCCAGCAGCTCCGGCTCGATGGTTTCGACCGCGAACAGCGGCACGAGGCCGACGAGAGAGCGCACTTTCAAATTGAAACGCTCGCCGTTCGGCAGATGCAGCACGTCGTAGAAAAATTTTTCTTCGTCGTCCCACAGGCCGCCGCCCTCGTTGAACATGGTGCTCATCGCTTCGGCGATGTGCAAGAAATGTTCGAAGAATTTGCTCGCGATGTCCTCGTACACATGATTGTGCTGCGCAAGCTCGAGTGCAATGCGCATGAGATTGAGCGAGTACATGGCCATCCAGCTCGTGCCGTCCGATTGGTCGATGTGGCCACCCGTGGGGAGTTGTGAGCTGCGATCGAAAACACCGATGTTGTCGAGGCCGAGAAAGCCGCCTTGAAATACATTGCGGCCTTCAGCGTCCTTTCGATTGACCCACCACGTGAAGTTGATCATGAGCTTGTGGAACACGCGCTCGAGGAACTCGATATCGCCGCGGCCGCTTTGCTTGCGATCGATTTGATAGACGCGCCATGCGGCCCACGCGTGCACCGGCGGGTTCACATCGCCGAACGCCCATTCATACGCAGGCATCTGCCCATTCGGGTGCATGTACCATTCGCGCGTCAGAAGTATCAACTGATGCTTGGCCGTGTCCGCATCGATGTACGCCCAGGTCAGGCAGTGAAACGCCAGATCCCATGCGGCGTACCACGGATACTCCCACTTGTCGGGCATCGCGACGATGTCGGCGTTGTTGAGATGCCTCCAGTCGCTGTCGCGTCCGTGGCGCCGTGACTCAGGCGGCGTCGGCTGCGACGGATCTCCCGCGAGCCACTGCGGAATGTCGAAGTAATAAAACTGTTTGCTCCACACCAAGCCCGCGAAAGCTTGCCGCTGCACGTTGCGCGCATCCTCGCTGTCGATTCCACGATGCACTTCGCCGTAGAATTCGTCGGCTTCACGGATGCGCGCGGTGAACTGCGCATTGAAGCCATCGAAAGGCTCGGGCCAGTCGCGTGGCGCCAGGCGCAAGCGAATTTGCATGCTCGCACCGGGCGCAACTTCGCCTCGATACCACGCCGCGGCTCGCGTTCCGGCTTGGTCATGCGTCGCGCCGTTGTTGCCCTGCACGATGCGCTCATTGAATCCATCCTTGGCGCGGCCGTTCGGCTTGGCTTGCCACACATGCGCCGCGTTGGTGTCATTTTCCGTGAACAGAATTTCAGGCCCGCCGTCCACATAGAGCCGGTACGCATCCAGCGCGTGATGATCCACCGCGATGCAATTCCGGTCGCTCAAGGTCAATGCGGGCTTATACGATCCCAGCTTCCACGACCAGGTATTCCGAAACGTGAGCAGCGGAACGAGATGGAGCGGTGCAGCCACCGGGCCGCGATTGTGCGCTGTCACGCGCATGAGCAGATCGCCCGGCGTCACTTGCGCGTACTCGATGAACACATCGAAATAGCGCTGCTCGTCGAGCACGCCGGTATCGAGCAGCTCGTACTCGGGCACTTCGCGGCTGCGGCGTGCATTTTCCTCGACGAGTTTCGTATAAGGGAAGGCGGCGTGAGGATACTTGTAGAGCATCTTGAGATAGGCGTTGGTCGGCACGCCATCCAGATAAAAGTATTGCTCTTTGACGTCCTCGCCGTGATTGCCCTGGCCATTGGTGAGCCCGAAGAACCGCTCCTTCAGAATCTCATCGCGCTCGTTCCAAAGCGCCAGAGTCAAGCACAGCGTCTGCTGTGCATCGCACACGCCCGCGATGCCATCCTCGCCCCATCGATAGGCGCGGCTGCGCGCGTGCTCGTGCGGGAAATATGCCCAGGCATCGCCGCCGGCACTGTAATCCTCGCGCACGGTGCCCCATTGGCGCTCGCTGACGTAGGGCCCCCAGTGCCGCCAGGATCCGGGCCCCAGCGTCTTGTCCGCAAGACGCCGTTTTTCTTCGCTCATGTCCCTGAGTCGATCGTTGCTCTAAGTTTTGGGTTTGAGCGACCCGCCCGTCAGCTTCTCGCACGTGCCTTTGGGCACGCTCACCCAATCGGCGCTGTCCGCATCGGTCTTCGCCTGACCCGCACAAGAGTGCGCCGCGGCGGCGCAATCATTCTTGCCGGCCTTCACCACGCCGAAGCATTTTTCCATTTCCACTTTGTCTGCCGCGCCGGCCACGCCCGCCAGCAACAACCCGGCGATCGCGGCCGCGGCATGCGCATTGCAATTCTTCATTCGATCATCCTTCACGGTGAGGGTATCGCGCGAAAGTGTATTGCGTTCAGCCGGCACTCGCGAGTGGCGCGGCGTGACCGACCTCGCGTATCGAAGAAGAGGGCTAGTGGATCAAGAAGTGCGTTTCAGATGCAGCAGCTCGCGATGGTCCGATCCGCCCGGCGCCTCGCGGGAGGTGGAGGTGATTTCGTCGCCCGTGTCACCTTCGCCGGGGGCGCCGCGCACGGCGCGACGCTCAGCCACTTCTTCGCGATCGACCGGAATATCTTTGGGTGCATCGATTCCGAGTCTGACCTGCTCGCCGCGCAGCGAAACCACGGTGACGGAAATGCTGTCGCCGATCTTGATCGACTGTCCAATCTTACGAGTTAGTATCAGCATCCCATGCCCAGGTGTCCGCCGCTTTCTGAAATCCGACAGTGGCAGCGTTGGTGTACGGCTCGTATCGGCCGTTCGAGGGACCTCGCGTGAGCAATCCCCTACTGTCAGAGCCTTGGGCGAACGTCCTCGTCGATGCAGTCGGTTGGCTCGCCATGGCGCTCATTGTCACCGCCTACGCACTGGTCTCGAGCGGCCGGCTGAAGAGCGTCTCTCCGGCTTATCAGTGGCTCAACGTGGCCGGAGGCGCCGCGTTCGTTTTCTACACATGGGTGAAAGCCGCCTACGCGTCGATGGCGCTCAATGTGATTTGGGTGGCAATCGGTGTGATCGCTTTGCTGAGACGAGCTCGGCATACCAAGTAGCGCGCGTGCGGCATGTAGAATGCATGAATGCCAAATGATGCCCACGACGCCGGGGCCGCATTGATATGTGGTTCAGCGGCTTACGACCACATCTTAACGTTCAACGATCGGTTTAAAGCGCACATATTGCCCGACCGGCTGGACATTTTGAACGTATCGTTTCTCGCGCCGGAAATGCGAAGAGAATTCGGTGGTTGCGCGCTTAACATCGCATATAACTTGAAGCTTCTTGGAACCGTCGTTTACCCGATGGCGGCCGTGGGCCACGACTTTGCGCCCTACCGGAATTCATTGGTGCGGCGCGGCGTGCCGACGGATTTTCTGACCGAGCGGGAAAGTCAGTTCACCGCGCAGTGCTTCATCACCACTGATCTGGACGGCAATCAAATCACGATTTTTCACCCAGGCGCCATGCAGGAGGCTCACCTGAAACGAGTGGAAATGTTCCCTCAGTTGCGCATCGGCATCGTCGCGCCGGATGGGCGTCAGGCCATGCTGGATCATGCCGGGCAGTTCGCGGCGCTGGGCGTGCCATTCATCTTCGATCCGGGTCAAGGCATGCCGATGTTCGACGGAGCCGAGCTGCGCCAGTTCATCGAGCAGGCCACCTGGATTGCAGTCAACGAGTACGAGTGGGAGATGCTCGCGAAAAAAACCGCTTGGGGCGAGCGCGACATGCTCGCGCGCGTGCGCGCGCTCATCGTCACTCACGGCAAGGACGGTGCGCGAATTTTCACGCCGGAGCAAGTGCATGAGGTTCCCGCCGCCCGCGTATCGGAAGTGGTGGACCCCACCGGATGCGGGGATGCGTTCCGTGCGGGGCTGATCCACGGGCTGTTGCGCGGCTGGGACTGGCCGCTCACGGGCCGCGCGGCTTCACTCATGGGCGCGATCAAAATAGAATCGCGCGGGCCGCAAAATCACGAGTTTACCCGTGCTCAGTTCGAGCGCCGATTCAGCGAAAATTTTCCCGACTTTTCAGTAGGATTGTCTGCATGAGCAAAGACTTCGTTTTCACTTCCGAATCGGTCTCGGAAGGCCACCCGGATAAAGTGGCGGACCAAATTTCCGATGCGATTTTGGACGCTATCCTAGCCGCGGACCCGAAGGGCCGCGTCGCGTGTGAAACGCTCGTAAAGACGGGCGTGGTGATCGTTGCCGGCGAAATCACCACCGATGCGTGGGTGGACGTCGAGGGCTTGGTGCGAAAGACGGTGCTCGGCATCGGGTATAACCACTCTGACATGGGATTCGACGGCGCGAGCTGCGGCATTTTGAATGTCATCGGCAAGCAATCGGCGGACATCGCTCAAGGCGTCGACAAGAAAGATGAGCGCAAGCAGGGCGCGGGCGATCAAGGCCTCATGTTTGGCTACGCGACCAACGAGACCGATGTGTTGATGCCCGCGCCCATCACGTATGCGCACCGGCTGGTCAAACGCCAGGCGCAGGTGCGCAAGAACGGCAAGCTTGCATGGCTCCGGCCGGACGCGAAGAGTCAGATTACGCTGCGCTATGAGAATGACGCGCCCGTCGGCATCGAGGCCGTGGTGCTCTCCACGCAGCACGAGGATGACGTTTCGAACAAAGTGCTGCGCGAAGCCGTGATGGAGGAGATCATCAAGCCCGTGCTGCCGGGCAAGTGGCTGGACAAGCGCACCAAATTCCATATCAACCCGACCGGGCGATTCGTGGTGGGCGGGCCCGTGGGCGACTGCGGCTTGACTGGCCGCAAAATCATCGTCGATACGTACGGCGGCTTCGCGCGTCACGGAGGGGGTGCGTTTTCGGGAAAGGATCCGTCCAAGGTCGATCGCTCGGCCGCGTATGCCGCCCGCTACGTGGCGAAGAACCTGGTGGCGGCAGGGCTCGCCGAGCGGTGCGAGGTGCAAGTCTCGTATGCCATCGGAGTGGCCGAGCCAACCTCCATCATGGTGGAGAGCTTCGGCACCGGTAAGCTCGCCGATGCGAAGCTCACCGAGCTCGTGCGAAGCCATTTCGACCTCACGCCTTTTGGCTTGCGCGAAATGCTCGAGCTGGCGCGTCCCATCTATCAGAAGACGGCCTCGTATGGGCACTTCGGCCGGATGGAAGAAGAATTCACGTGGGAGCGGACCGATAAGGCGCGGGCGCTCGCCGCCGAAACCAAAGTTGGCCGCGCCGCCTGAGCGCGCGGCGTTTGTGAAAAGCCGTGTACAGCGCGCGCTCCGTGGACGTGCCGCCCCTTAGAATCGAGTCGTTGGAGTCCGTATGAACGCAGTCATCAAGTCATCCCCCGATCACGCCATCAAGGATTTGGCGCTCGCCGAGTGGGGCCGCAAGGAAATTCGCATTGCCGAGACGGAGATGCCGGGGCTCATGGCGATCCGCGAGGAATATTCCGGCTCGCGGCCGTTGAAAGGCGCGCGCATCTCGGGCTCGCTCCACATGACGATTCAGACCGCAGTGCTGATCGAGACTCTCGAGGCGCTGGGCGCCGAAGTGCGCTGGGCCTCGTGCAATATTTATTCGACGCAGGATCATGCGGCCGCGGCCATCGCCGAGAACGGCACAGCAGTGTTCGCCATCAAGGGCGAATCGCTCGAAGACTATTGGGATTACACGCACCGCATTTTTGAATGGCCCGATGGCGGCTTCAGCAACATGATCCTGGACGACGGCGGGGATGCGACGCTTCTGCTTCATCTGGGCGCGAAGGCCGAGAAAAAGCCCGCGTTGCTTGCGAACCCCTCGAGCGAAGAGGAAACGCACTTGTTCGCTTCCATCAAAGCGCGTTTGAAATCCGAGCCGCGTTGGTATTCGACGCGGCTTGCGAAAATCAAGGGAGTGACCGAAGAGACCACGACCGGCGTCAAGCGTCTGTATCAAATGGCGAAGGACGGCGAGCTCGGCTTTCCGGCGATCAATGT
This sequence comes from uncultured Steroidobacteraceae bacterium, assembly GCA_964247385.1. Taxonomy (GTDB): domain Bacteria; phylum Pseudomonadota; class Gammaproteobacteria; order Steroidobacterales; family Steroidobacteraceae; genus TMP-86. The sequence goes on from CAXTUB010000020.1 coordinate 28,769, forward strand.
GAATGATTCGGTCACCAAGTCCAAGTTCGATAACTTGTATGGCTGCCGCGAGTCGCTGGTCGATGCCATCAAGCGGGCCACCGATGTCATGATCGCGGGCAAGATCGCCGTGGTCGCAGGCTACGGCGATGTGGGCAAGGGCTCTGCGCAAGCTTTGCGTGCGCTGTCGGCGCAAGTGTGGGTGACCGAGATCGATCCCATCTGCGCGCTGCAGGCCGCCATGGAGGGGTTTCGCGTGGTCACCATGGAAGAAGCGGCGGACCAGGGCGACATCTTCGTCAGCGCCACGGGCAATGCGCGCGTCATCACGCTCGCTCATATGCAGCGCATGAAGAATCAAGCCATCGTCTGCAATATCGGCCACTTCGACAACGAGATCGAAGTGGCCGAGCTCAAACAGTTTCGCTGGGAGAACATCAAGCCGCAGGTGGACCACGTGGTGTTCCCCGACGGTAAGCGAATTATTCTGCTCGCAGAAGGGCGGCTCGTGAATCTGGGCTGCGGCACGGGGCACCCTTCGTACGTCATGAGCTCTTCGTTTGCGAATCAAGTCATCGCGCAGATGGAATTGTTCACGCATACACAGAACTACCCGCTGGGCGTCTATGTGCTGCCCAAGCATCTGGATGAGAAAGTGGCGCGTTTGCAATTGAAAAAGCTTGGCGCGCATCTCACCGAGCTCAGTGATGCTCAGGCAGCGTACATCGGCGTTGCCAAGCAGGGGCCCTACAAGGCGGATCATTATCGCTACTGAAAATCTACACGCCGTGCGGGCAGAGCCTGCCGCGCTCTTGGACGGCAAGCGGGTCGCGAGCCGGGTGCGCGCCGAGGTTGCCGCGCGAGTGCGCGAATTCAAGGCGGCGGCCGGACGTGCGCCGGGCCTTGCCGTGGTGCAGGTGGGCGACAACGCGGCCTCGACCGTATACGTTCGAAACAAGAAAAAAGCGTGTGCGGAAGTCGGCATCGAGTCGTTCTCGCACGATCCTCCCGCGAATATCACGCGCGCCGAGCTACTCTCGCTCGTCGATTTGCTCAACAAGGATTCGCGGGTGGATGGCATTCTGGTGCAACTGCCGCTGCCTGCCGCGCTCGACGCCAATGAAATCATGGATGCGTTGGATCCCGCGAAAGACATCGACGGGTTTCATCCGGTCAACACGGGGCTCCTCGCACAGCGCCGGCCGCGGCTCAGGCCTTGCACGCCGCTCGGCGTCATTCGGCTTGCAAAAGAATATGGCATTGAATTGACAGGTGCGCGCGCGACGGTGGTCGGCGCGTCGAACATCGTGGGCCGGCCCATGGCGCTCGAGCTGATGCTCGCGGGCGCCACGGTGACCGTGTGCCACTCGCGCAGCCGCGATGTGCGTCAAGAGGTCGAGCGCGCCGAGGTGCTGGTGGTCGCGGTCGGGCGGCCCCAAATCATTCCAGGCGCGTGGGTGCGGCCGGGGGCTGCGGTATTCGACGTGGGCATGAATCGGCTGGACTCGGGCGCTCTCGTCGGCGATGTGGATTTCGACGGCGCGCTGCCGCGGGCGCGCTGGATCACGCCGGTGCCCGGTGGCGTCGGCCCCATGACCATCGCCATGCTGTTGTCGAACACCGTCGATGCGGCCGTTGCCCGGCGCGAATCGGTGTAGCCCGCATGCCCTGGACCCGCGAGCAAATGGCGCAGCGCGCGGCACAGGAGTTGCGTGATGGATTCTATGTCAACCTTGGAATCGGCATCCCGACTTTGGTGGCGAACTACATCGCTCCGAGCATGAAAGTCGTGCTGCAATCCGAGAATGGCATGCTGGGCATGGGCCCGTTTCCTTACGAAGGTGAGGAAGACGCGGACTTGATCAACGCGGGCAAGCAAACCATTACCGAGCTGCCCATGTCGTCCTATTTTTCCTCCGCCGACAGTTTCGCCATGATCCGCGGCGGCCACATCGATCTATCCGTGCTGGGCGCCATGGAGGTTTCGGAAGAGGGGGACCTCGCGAATTGGATGGTGCCCGGAAAGATGGTCAAGGGCATGGGCGGGGCCATGGACCTGGTGGCCGGGGTGAAGCGTGTCGTAGTGGTCATGGACCACACGGCGAAAGAGGGTGCGCATAAGTTCAAGCCCCGATGCGACTTGCCGCTGACCGGTAAGAACGTGGTCGACATGATCATCACGGATCTTGCGGTGTTCTCGCGCGCGTCGCGCTCAGAAAGATTCAAGCTCGTCTCGACCGCGCCCGGCGTCGCGCCGGACGAATTGCGGCACAAGACGTCAGCGCGCTTTTTGAGCTGAAGAAACAGGCGGTCGCGTGCCGGCGGTCCACATCGTCGATGAGCTGCGCGCCGCTTTGCATGATCCTGCAGCGCTCGGTTCCGAGCGCGTCATCACCGCCCCAGAAACCTGCCGCGCATTTGAATGCGATGGCCTGAGCTCGCATCGTCTCACGCCCGAGATCGTGGTGCTGCCATCGAGCCTCGAAGAGATCCGTGCGGTGTTGGAAGTTTGCCGTCGGCACCGCCTCGCCGTGGTGACTCGCGGCGCGGGCACGGGGTTGTCGGGCGGCGCCATGCCGGTCGCGGGTGCGGTGCTCCTGGTGCTCACCCGCATGAATCGCCTGCTCGAGGTGGATTGCGATCGGCGCATTGCCCGCGTGCAACCCGGGGTGACCAACCTTTCCATCTCGCACGCGGTGCGGCGGCACGGATTGTTCTATGCGCCCGACCCATCCTCGCAAATCGCATGCACCATTGGCGGCAATGTCGCCGAAAATTCCGGCGGCGTGCACTGCCTCAAGTACGGGCTCACGTATCACAACGTGCTCGAAGTGAAATTTCTCACCATGGCGGGCGATCTACTGACGCTGGGAAATGAGATGCAGGAGACGCAGGGTCTCGAGTTGCTCGCTCTCGTGACCGGCTCCGAAGGCATGTTGGGTGTGGTCGTGGAAGTCATGGTCAAGCTCTTGCCGTTGCCCAAGCACACCGAGCTCATTCTGGCGGCTTTCGACGACATCGAGAGTTGCGCCGATGCCGTCGCGCACATCATTGCGGCCGGCATCGTGCCAGCGGGCCTGGAGATGATGGACGCCGTGACGTCGAATGCGGTGGAAGACTTCGTCCACTGCGGCTATCCCGCCAACGCGGCCGCGTTATTGCTGTGCGAGGTCGATGGCATCGAGGCGGATGTCGCGTGGCAGAAAGCGCGCGTCGTCGAGGTTCTCGAAGCGGATGGAGCAACGCAGATTCGCGTGGCTGCGAGCGTTCGCGAGCGCGACAAGCTTTGGTCGGGCCGCAAGAGCGCGTTTCCGGCAGTCGCCAAGCTCGCACCGGACTATTACTGCATGGATGGCACCATTCCACGCGCGAAGCTCGCGAGTACGCTGCACTCGATCAGCGAGATTTCGAAGCGCTATGGCCTGCAAGTCGCGAACGTATTTCACGCAGGCGATGGCAATCTGCACCCGCTCATCCTGTTCGATGCCGCGCGCGCAGGCGAGCTCGAGCGCGCAGAGGAGTTGGGCGCGCACATCGCCGAGCTCAGCGTGAGCGCGGGCGGCACGGTCACCGGCGAGCATGGCGTCGGTGTGGAGAAGCTCGGCCCCATGTGCGTGCAGTTCAATCGTGACGAGCTCGAGTTGTTTCACGCATTGAAAGCGGCGTTCGATCCCCTGCAGCTGTTGAATCCGGGTAAGGCGATTCCGACTCTCGCGCGTTGCGCCGACTATCGCGCCATGCATGTGCATGCGGGCGAATTGGCGCATGCGGACTTGCCGCGCTTTTGATATGGGCGATGCATCGGGCGCGCTACTCGAGACCGTACGGGATGCGTTCGAGCGCGGCGCGCCGCTCGAGATCGTGGGCGGCGGCACCAAGCGTTTTTTGGGCCGCGAGCCGCACGGCGCCGTGCTGAGCACGCGCAAGCATTGCGGCATCGTGAGCTTCGAGCCTTCCGAGCTCGTGCTCACGGCGCGCGCCGGCACGCCGCTCCGCGAGATCGAGGCGGCGCTGGCGGAGGCGCATCAGCATCTCGCTTTCGAGCCGCCGCACTTCGGCGCGGACGCTACCCTGGGCGGCGCGGTGGCTTCGGGGCTCGCCGGGCCGCGGCGTGCCTACGCCGGATCCGTCAAGGACTTCGTGCTCGGCGCAACTCTGATCTCCGGCGAAGGCAAGCGGCTCAGGTTCGGCGGACGCGTGATGAAAAACGTCGCAGGCTTCGATGTGTCGCGCTTCATGGCGGGAAGCTTCGGCACGCTAGGAATTTTGCTCGAGATCTCGCTGAAAGTGTTGCCGCGCCCACCCTTCGACGCCACGCTGAATTTCGATGTGAGCCAAGCCGAAGCTTTGTCGCTGCTCAATGCGTGGAGCCGGCAAGCCAATAGCATCAGCGCCAGTTGCTGGTGTGAGGGCGTGCTTTCGATTCGGCTCTCGGGCTCGCCCGCGGCCATTGCCGCCGCGCACGCGGAGTTGGGCGGCGAGCGCACGGAAGAGCCCGATGCGGAAAATTCTTTTTGGAAGCATGTGCGTGAGCACAGCCATCCGTTCTTTGCGCAGACTTCGGTTCCGCTGATCCGAATCGCCGTTCCCGCATCGGCACCGCCGCTCATCGACCATGAGCCGTGTCTCATCGAGTGGGGCGGAGCGCAGCGCTGGTATCGCGGCGGTCCGGATGCTGAAGCATTCGCGCGATTGGTGCGGGCCGCAGCCGATGCGCGCGGCTTTGCCGTTCGAACCCGCGCACCCACGCGCGACGGCGTTACGTTGTCGGAGCCGGCCGCCGCGCTTCACCGGTCTCTCAAGGCCGTGTTCGATCCGAAAAATATTTTGAATCCCGGACGCATGTCGGCACAGTTCTAGCGGCACTCGTGCATACACCACTTCCCGAACGTTGGACTCGCTTGCTCGATGCGGCGCGGAATCAAAGCGACGCCTCGGTCGGCGAGTTGGCCTCGGGCGATGGCGCGCGCGCAGGGGATGCCCATCGAGCGAGCCACGCCGCCGAGCTCATCAAGAGCTGCGTGCATTGTGGCTTCTGCTTACCGGCCTGTCCCACCTATGCGCTGCTCGGCGATGAGCGCGACAGCCCGCGCGGCCGCATCTATCTCATCAAACAGATGGCGGAAGGAAACGCGCCGAGCGAGGCGACGCGCACGCATCTCGACCGATGCCTCACGTGCCGCGCGTGTGAGACCGCGTGCCCATCGGGTGTTCAATACGGCAAGCTGATCGATGTCGGCCGGGAAATGGTGGATGCGCAGAGCGAGCGCCCTCCGGCGCCGCGATTCGCGCGCGCCGTGCTCGGCGCGGTGTTGTCTCGGCGGCGAGTGTTTTCGGCCCTTCTAGCGCTTGGCCGTCGGCTGCGTCCGGTATTGCCGCAGAAACTGGCCGATATCGTTCCTCCGCACCGAACCGTTGCTTGCGGCTCATTACGCGAGCCGGCGCGAGCACGTTCCACAGCGGGCCGATACACCGGCGTCGAATCGAGCGTCACCTTGCATCGAGGCTGTGTGCAGCCCGCGCTTGCGCCAAACATCGACGCCAGCGCGCTGCGTGTGCTCGAGCGAGCGGGCACGCGATGCAGCCTCGCGGACAATGGGTGTTGCGGCGCACTCAATCATCACTTGGGACGGCACGAAGCGGCGCTCGCACAAATGCGGCACAACGTCGATGTGTGGACGCGGAGCTTGGCAGCGGGCGCCAGCGCCATCGTCAGCACGGCGAGCGGCTGCGCCGTCATGATCAAGGATTACGGCAATCTATTGCGAGACGATGCCCGCTATGCGTCAAACGCTGCGCGTGTAAGTGAGCACACGCGGGACTTGAGCGAAGTGCTCGAGCCGTTGCCTGCGATTGCGAGTCCCGGCGCCGAGCGCGAGAGCACGGCGCGGGAGAAAACAGCGCGGGAAAAAACGGCGCCGACCGTTCGCACGCGCCCGCTTCGCGTTGCATGGCATGCGCCGTGCACTTTGCAGCACGGCCAAAAAATTCGCGGCCGGGTGGAAGCCCTGCTCGAGGCCTGCGGCTACGAGGTGAGAGAGCCTGTCGATGCATCGCGCTGCTGCGGATCCGCCGGCACCTACTCCATCCTTCAACCGGGCATTTCCAACGAGCTGCGCGCGATCAAGCTCAAGCATCTGACGGACGAGGCGCCCGATGTCATCGCGACCGCAAACATTGGCTGTCTCGAGCATTTGCGGCGCGGCACCGAGATTCCGGTGAGGCACTGGATCGAGCTCATCGATTCGGCGTGATGGCCTCACGCTGCCGGCTAGATCGCTAATGAAGTGAGCGATTCCAGCGTCGTAGAGACATGATATGCCCGAAGCGTTGCGTTACGCGACGGTAGCGATCGTCCGCGGTGACCAAGAGCGCCCCATGCTCGATTGCGACCGCGTGGTAGAGCGTATCGAATAAGTGCTGCGAGCTCGTCATCGACATGCGCATTGCTCGTTGCAAGATCAGCGGATGGTCGTCGGTAGGCAGTTCCATGGCAAGCAATCGCTCGAATGTGGCAATCGCGCTCAAAGGGGCCTCTCGCGTGAGCACGGCGGCCACTTCGATAAGCCAATGAATCGGTTGTACGACTGCTGCGCCACCTTCGGCAATGAAACGCATGAGATCACGAGCAATCTCAAAATCATGCTCGCGTGCAGAATCGTCGAATAGCCATTTGACGATGACGCTGGCATCGAGGACCAACGTCATCTTCGGCCCGACTTACGCGCGAGTGAAAGCGCCGCAGGGCTGACAGGCGGCCGCGGCATCTTTGAAAGCTCTTCGACCAGCATGCGCCGCCGCTTAGTGATCTCGTGATCGCGCACAGCTTTGCGCATGAGGTCGGCGATGATGGCGCTCTTATTCGAATCGCCAAACGTCCGATCAAAAGATTCTTTCACTTCGTCGGGAACACTGTAGTTGACAACGGCCATACGCAGCCTAATGAAAGTTTCATTAATGTTAGCACGCGGAACAACTTGGAAATTGAGCGGTTCGTCGAGAGCGCCGCATTCGATTTCCTCACACCACATTGTTCAAGGTTGAGGCTGTAAGCATTGGAGCACCACACTTCGGTTATTCCTATGACGATATCGGTTCAGTTCTTGAAGATCTGGAACGCGCTGAATAGAGGTGAAGATGCTCGATGCAAACATATTGCTTTACGCATACAAACGTCGATTCGGCCCAGGACTTTCGCAGGTTTCAAGGGGTGCTGATTCATGGCTCAAATACAGCTAAATTTCTACTGGCGCTGCATCATCCAAAAGATCGGAACTCCCGCGATCAACAAGACCAGTCCCCAGCCCACGCTGGTCCAGCCTGCGCCCACGATGGCCCATAACGCATAGGCCGCGCCGACCACGGGCAACATGGCTTGCCATGCCCGGCCGCGCGGCAATTTGCCCACGGCGCGCAAGCGCAATAAAGCCATCGAGCACATGAAATACAGCACGAGACTCATGATGGTCGCCAGCAGAATCATGAACTGAAAAATGCTCACCATGGATTTTTGATAATTCATGGCGATCAACGCCGTCACCATCAGGCTTCCGAACACCATTCCGAAACTCGGCACCCCTCGGGACGAGGTATGCGCGAACGCGCGAGGAAAAACGCCGCTCTTCGCCATGGCATGCGGCAACTCGGCCTGCATCAGGATCCAACCATTGAGACAGCCGAAGCCGGAGAGCGCTGCAAAGGCAGCAACCGCAAGGGCCGCCGGCTCGCCCCAAAACAGCTTTGCCGCATCGGCGAAAGGCGCATTCGAGGCTGCCAACTCACTCGCCGGGAGGCTGATCAACACGACCGTGCACGCGGCCGCACAAATCAGAGCGGTCAATAGGGTTCCCACGAGAGTGGCGCGCGGAATGGTTCGCGAAGGGTCGCGCACCTTGTTGGCTGGAATAGTGGCGGCCTCGAAACCAACCAAGGCCCACCACGCGAGGGTTGCCGAGGCAGTCACTCCGTGCATGCTGAACGGCTCACCGGCGAAGCGCTCGACTCGTGCCGTGCTCAAGAAAAAGAATCCACATAAAGCGATGCCGAGCAGCGGCACGAGCTTGAGAAGAGTGGTGACGGTCTGTACCGCGCCGCTCGCTTTGATGCCTCGAAGATTGACAGCGGTCAGAATCCACAATGCGCCGAGCGTAAGCCATACTGAGGCGCCGGGTGTGTGCCTGAGCGATGGGAACAACGGCGTGAGGTAGCTCACCGCGCCGGTTGCGATGGCTGCATTGCCGATTGGAATGGCAACCCAATAGCCCCAGGCCACGATGAACGCTGCGAATGGACCAAACGCCTCCCGCAGAAATACGTACGGTCCGCCCGCGTGAGGGAAACCGCGGGAGAGTTGCGCGAAAACAAAGGCCAGCACGATCGCGCCGGCGGCGGTGAACAACCAAGCAACCACGCTGTTCGCGGCAAACGGCGCGAGCGTCGCGGGAAGCAGGAAAATGCCGGAGCCAATGATGTTGCCGACGACGAGGGCCAGCGCCGTCCAAAAGCCGATGGTTTGCGAACGCGCACGCGCGTTCACGAGCGAACCCGCGTTTTTGACATGCAAGGCAAATTAGCACGTAATCACTTGTTAAGCGTGTTGCCGCACGCTGCGGTGGGGAATACATATCGGGTATGGCATTCAGGCTGACTTACGCCTCGATGTTTTCTCCCCCCGAGGAAATGCACACGGCTTTCGACGGGGCGCTTGCGCGCATGCGCAATTATCTTGGGCATACGCACGCCCTATACATCGATGGTGCAGATGCACTCGGCGCATCGCTCATCGATGATGTGAATCCAGCGAACACACTCGAGTCGTTGGGTCGATTCGCCAGCGCCGGAAGCAATGACGTCGATGCGGCCGTGGCGGCTGCCGCGCGTGCCCATTCGGCGTGGCGCGACACGGAGCCTGCCGAGCGAGCTCGACTGTCGCGCCGCGTTTCGGCTTTGATCGAGGAGCGCGTGTACGAAATTGCTGCCGCCCTGTGCCTTGAAGTTGGCAAGACCCGCATGGAGGGCTTGGGCGAAGCGCAAGAGACCGCTGATTTTTTTTCGGGCTATGCGCGCATGTATGAGTCCAACGGATTTTACGATCGCGCGTTGCCCGATGATCCCTTGCGCGAATGGCGCTCGCGCAATCGAAGTGTCTTAAAGCCGTATGGTGTGTGGGCCGTCATTGCGCCATTCAACTTTCCGCTGGCACTTGCGGGCGGCCCGACGGCGGCGGCGCTGATCACCGGTAATTGCGTCGTGCTCAAAAGCTCCATCGAGACACCATGGGCAGGGCGAATCCTCGCCGAGTGCATTCGAGATGCGGGTTATCCGGCGGGTGTCTTCAACTACATCGTGGGTGATGGCGAGCGCGTCGGCGCATCGCTTCTTGCGGATTCACGCGTTGCGGGGGTGACCTTTACCGGCTCGCATGAGGTGGGCATGTCCATTCACCGCGCCATGCTGAGCGGCGATTGCCCCAGGCCTTGCATCGCCGAGATGGGCGGCAAGAATGCCTGCATCGTCACCCGCCATGCCGACTTGCAACGCGCGTTGCCTGGCATCGTGCGCTCGGCGTTTGGCTTGTCGGGGCAAAAGTACTCGGCCGTATCGCGCATTTATGTCGAGCGCTCCATGGCGGATGATCTCATCGTGGGTTTATGCGAGCGCATGCGCAAGCTGAACGTCACCTTTCCGACTGAGCGCGGCGCCGATCTCGGGCCCGTGATTTCCATGTCGGCGGCACAGAACTTCGAGCGCTATAGCGAAGAGCTGCGCACGAGCGGTGCACGCATCTGGTGGGGCGGCGAGCGGCTGCTGGATGCGAGCCGGCATTTGGGCGCATTCTGCGCGCCCACCCTTGCCGAAGCAGAACCCTCGCACCGGTTGTTCTCGCACGAAATGTTCGTGCCCATCGTCATGCTCTCGCGTGTTGAAAATCTTAACGAAGCCATCGGGCTCGCCAACGCATCTTCGCTCGGACTCGCGGCAGGTTTCTACGGTAATGCCGCCGAGGCGGAAGAATTCAGAGCACGCATCGAGGCTGGCACGATTTACATCAACCGGCCGCAAGGCGCCACCACGGGCGCGTGGCCTGGCTACCAGGCTTTCGGTGGATGGAAAGGCTCGAGCTGCACGGGCAAGGCCATTGGCTCGTTTTATTATTTGCCGCAATACCTGCGCGAACAATCTCAAACCACGGTCGAATAAAGAATGAAGATTGTGCACGCCAAGGTGCCTCTTTCCGTGCTCAAGGCGCGCTTATTACGATTCGTGCCGCGGTTGATGATCGACAGAGTACTACGATGCGGCGGTCGATATTTTCGAAGCAGTCTTATGGAAGTGTTCGCGCAGCGTCGGCCGCGGCGGCAACTGGTTTGAGTGGCACATCGTGTTCGGAGTGAGGGTACTATCGCCTGCGATGTGCTTGACGCCGCGCATGGCGAGGCGTACGTTTTGACACACCCGATAAATAATATGAACGGGGCTCGGCAGTGCGTGATCAGGGGAAGAGGCGCGCGGATGAGGGTAGGCGACCATATTCCAAGAAGTCGCCTTCGCTAGGTCGTCGATTTTTCCAGAGACTTATTCCAGCAATTGTGGCCGGCGCAGTGGTGTGCGCAGGACTACGGGTAGTTGGTTTAAACCCCTTCACTCATGAATCATCCAATTCAAACACCGCACCGAAATCTTACTCTCAGCTTCATGGCGGCCGTTCGAATAACTTGTCGGCAGTGTCCCCTAGTCCAATTGGCACTGACTCTTCAGTTTCCAAATTTGCACGCTCCTTGGTTCTTGAATCGACTCAGTTAGGGAAAAATCCGCAAGAAGGCTATGCACTGCTTGGCGTAAGTTTAGCTTCCCCACAAACTTATCGAGCCGGCGCCATTCTTGCCAATGGTGCTCGAATTTCCTCGATTTATGCGGACTATATTGAGCTGGAGCGTGACGGGCAGGTCGCCAAGCTGTATGTCAATGGCGCACAGGCCGCCGATACCGCGAGCCCGTTAACGCAAGTTGGTGGGCAGCCACCTGTTCCGGCAGCCGTGGCAAACAGCGCGGATGCGCTGACCGATGTGATACGTGTTACACCGATGTATCGCGGTCGCGAGGTCCAAGGGCTAGAAGTCTTCGCCAATGAGCGTTCCAACATTTTTGCGCAGTTGGGCTTGGAACCTGGCGATCGTATTACGGCCATCGATGGCGAGCGAATCACAGATTCTGCCGCTGGCATTGCATCGCTACGGCGCTTGACCGAAGGCAGCGCGTTGCAAGTCAACGTCGACCGGCGCGGAAAGCCGGTGTTTCTGTCTTTGGATGGCGCGCTGTTGGCAGCGCGAAATAAGATCGAGCATTAGCACACGAAAAAATTGCGAAGGGAGACGCCAATGAAGAAGTTTTGGGGTGTACTTGCGGCAATCTTCTTCTGTCTTGCCATCGGAGTCGCTCGTGCCGACACGCAGTGGAGCGCTGCCGACTACGATCTATATCCTGGAGATTTCAACGGTGATGGACTCACCGACATGCTGTACATCTAAAAGGACCCTTCGCGCTTGAGCGGCATCGCGCTTTCAGACGGCAAAGGCTTCAGCATTCCGCTTCAATCTTGGAACAATGTCTATCTCGGCATTCCGTGGTCTGACGGCAAATACAAAGTTATCGTCGCGGATTTCAACGGCGATGGCCGCGATGATGTGTTCCTGCAACGCAAGGATGCCGGCGATCATTATCTTTTGATTTCGGAAGACGGCGGCCTCGGCGGTATTTACCAGACGATTCCTAACGATGGCTTCGGACTGACTTGGTCCGAAGATCAGCACGAAATTATTGCGGGAGATTTCAACGGTGATGGCCGCGCAGATTTGTTTTTGCAGGCGGCGGACTCATCCGGTCTCAATGCAATTCTGCTCACGGACAAGAATGGGCAATTCACCGCGAAAACGCCGTATCAAAGCTGGAAAGATGGATATGTCGGATTCAATTGGGCGGCGAATGAGGCTCTAGTCTTCGCTGGTGATTTCAACGGCGACGGAAGGGCGGATTTGCTGCTTCAAGCAAAGCCTACGCCAGGCTCCGGGACCGACGCAGCACATCCGGCGGAGTTTCCGCCAAACCTAAATGGCGTAGTTCTTTCGGCACCCGCTAAGGCTCTTTTCGCGACTACAGGCGTGCAGGCTTGGAGTCGCGATGGATTCAAAGCGGAGTGATCTCCGCTCCAGTCTTCAGTACGCCTTAGCGACTTTAACGGCGATGGGAAATCGGATGTCATCTTACAAGGAATCGATAAGAGCCAAACAAGTTACCTATTGTATGGCAACTCGCCAGGCACAATTTTTTCAAGCAGTGCAGTTTTAGATTCGCGAACGACCCCGCCACAGAGCGAATACACCATTCTTGCGGGCCGCTTCGATGGCAACAAGGCGTCATCGATTTATCTGCAAGCGCCGACTGCTGACGGAAGCAATAAAATTGCTGCGCTTCAGAAAGGCGAGTTGACCGTTCTTTCGAGCAATTCGGATTTGGCCATGATACAGCCCGCTGCAACGGCTCCAGCGGGTAAGGGAAACCGACCACAAGGAGCGCTTGCAGCTCTTGCGGTCACTTCTGCGGGCCGAACGCCCGGCACATTTGCGGTATCCGCCATGGGCGGCGCGACATATCAGATTCCGATTTGGACGCCGCCGGGCGCCCGAGGAATCGAGCCCAAGCTTGCATTGACTTATGCAAGCGGCGGACCGGATGGCCAGCTTGGGCCGGGGTGGAGCTTGAGTGGCTTATCGGCAATCGCTCGCTGCACAAAAACCTATGCGGAGAATGGCGGTGCTCCCGCTGCGGTGACTCTGACGACGAGCGATGATTTTTGCTTGGATGGTAATCGCTTGCGCGTCACGAGCGGGACATATGGCGCCGCGGGCTCGGTGTACCAAACAGAAATCGCGAATTTTTCTCGCGTCACTGCGTATAGCGCGGCAGGCAACGGACCTTCGTATTTCATCGTCGAAGGCAAAGACGGGCTCATCTACGAATACGGCAACACGGCAGACTCAAAGGCCTATACCAACGGCGGCTCGACCCCGTACGCGTGGATGCTCAACAAGGTGCGCGATCGGCAGCCCAGCGCCGACAACATGACGATCAGTTATTCGACGACGAGCGGTGCGGTACAACCGGCAACGATTTCCTATACGCAAACCCCATCTACGAGTGCAACTTACCCGTACACGGTGAATTTTTCTTATCAAGCACGTGTGACGAACTTAAGTAAATACGTTGCAGGCGGGAATATTTTGCAGACCCAAGTCTTGTCGAAGGTCGACGTCAGGGCCTCGGGGACGTCGGTTCGGCAATACAACCTGACGTATCAGACCGCCCCAACAACGACTAGAGACCGACTAACTTCAATCCAAGAATGTGGCGGCAGCTCGGGCACTGATTGTTTGAGGCCCACCACCGTCGGCTATCAAGATGGAGCGAAAGGAATTGCCAATCCAACGGTCGGCACCGGTGCCTCTATCGCTCTCAGCACCATGCGCTCGGTCGATATCGATGGTGACGGTCGGCAGGATTTGGTCTACGTAAAGCAGAACGGCTCGAACTACGAGTGGTGGGCGGAGCTAGCGACGTCTTCAGGTTACGGAGCAGCCATCTATACGGGGCTCACCAGTTCCAACACGGCAAACGTTCTTCTCGATGACTTTTTGGGAAACGGCAAGACGGAGCTGCTCGGCCCCTGCGGGACTGTTTTTTGCGCTTACAGCTTCAATGGCAGCAGTTTCACCGCTCAGGCCATAGGAATTGCCGTCGAGATTGGGGCTGTCACGGCCTCTGCTGACAGCGATGGCGATGGTCTACCCGATCATTGGATATTGAAGGCCGGAACTCTTTATTTCCGAAAGAACACGTCAGGTGCAGGCACAATCTCTTTTGCATCTACACCAATATCTGGAAACGTTATAGGCAACGCCGCAACCCTCAAAGGCAATAACTCTTTCCCTAATTCTTCTATTCAACATATCGATGTGAATGGTGATGGTCGCGAAGACGTCTTTGTCGGAGCGGCCTACAATCGTACGCCGTTTACTACTGCCTACAGCATTTCTAACTCGGCTATTGCTCAAGTGGGTAGTGTTAAAGACGCCTTAGTAACGCTAACTCCCGTGCGTTGGAATGATGACGCGTGTACGGATGCGTGGAATGCCGGTTACATCTATGTGAGTCGTTGCGACGGTTCTGCGGCGGCTCAAATTCCCGTTTCGAGCGGTGTCGGCCTCGGGCTCGATTGGGATGGAGACGGTCGAACCGACATCTTATATAACTCTGGCGGCACTTGGATGGTGCAGCGATCACTCGGCAATGCCGCCGTAACTGCAGTGTCCACCGGCGTACCAGCGGGCGCCGGAACCTGGGCTGTTACTGATCAAAATGGCGACGGCATGGCAGATTTTCTCTACTCGAATTCTTCCGCCGGAAACGCGGTCACTTTCGGACTGCATGCGGGTGCTGGATCTCCGGCTGATTTGGCAATTTCGTTTGCCGACGGTTGGGGCATCAATGCATCGCCGACCTACGTGTCGATCGCGCAAAGCAACTACACGAAGTACTCGGTCTCGAATTACCCCTATACGGCAATCACGGCGCCGATGTACGTCGTAAGCCAGGTTTCACAGTCTGATGGGACGGGATCGACCTTCAGCAATGATTTTTCATACTACGACGCAACTGTAAATCTTCAGGGTCGCGGCTTCGTTGGTTTTTATGCAACGCGAAGTCACGATAGCCGCAATGACTTGGTCCGTTACACGTACTACAGGCGCGACCATCCATATGCGGGCCTCATTTATCAAGATGACGTCTTTCTACCTAGCGAAGCGCATATAATTAATCGCACCGTCAACTCGTTGTCTGCGAAAGACCTCGACGGAACGGGATGCGATAGCGCATCAAGCCGCTGCTTTCCCTATGCGAGCCGCGTAACCGTTGATACGTACGATATCAACGGAGCAAGTCCGTTGATTCAATCCTCATCTACGGATGTTAGCTACGACAACTACGGCAATCCCACCTCGACGTCCACCACAGTCACCGACAAAGATTCGGCCTCGCCTTTCTACAATCAGGCGTGGAGCACGCTCGTTTCAAATACGTACTCGAACGACACAGCGAACTGGTGTTATGGATTACCTTCGTCGACGTCGACTCAAAATACGCTTCCCGACGGAACGAACGCGACGCGCCGTGTGGACCATACCGTCAGCGCGCAGTATTGCCGCTTTAGCGACGAGACAATCGAGCCTACGAGTGCATCGCTGAAAGTGGTGAACACTTTCGGCTACGATGGCTGCGGGAATCTGAGTTCAGTCGCGGTCGTTGGACTCGATGAGACGGGCGCGGGGGTGGGGGCGCGCCCGCCCGCATCTAGCGTAGGGCCGCGTTTGCAGTTTGCGGGGCGCGGGACG
>CAXTUB010000021.1:0-41122 GCA_964247385.1 uncultured Steroidobacteraceae bacterium
TTGGCTCTTTCGCATCATTGGGGGAGCTTCGAATCCTAAGTTTAGCCTTCTGCACAGCCGCGGACGCGCGGCCCTACGGGCCGCGCGGAATGCAAGCGCGAGTAAGGCGGCCATCGTGAGTCTTCGGTCAGGTTGAGTCACCCAGCTTAACTGTGCCAGAAGGAACAACACGGTGAACACCCACACGACTATCGCACTCGCGCAAGCTCGCCGAGAAGCGTGTCGATGCGGTTTGGCTCAAGCAGATATCTAAGTTCATTGCTCAGCGTATGAAGGAGATGGAGGGTTCCGTGTGCAGCCGCCAGTGGCGAGCGCACGCCTCAGCGAATCAACGCACCGCAATGGCTATCGCGAGCGGCTCTGAGACACACACTCCAGGGCAGTTGACTCGAAGACACTTTCGACTTCGGACACTAAAAGAGAAAAGGCGGCGTCTGCGGGGGCGGGGAATTTTCTGCGGCACGAGCTTTGAGAGTGCCGCGATCGCCCGTCGCGCGAGGGAGCGCAACGACTAAATTTCGCGCTGAGACCCGTGGGGCCCTAGCGCAGGGCGATCGCGGGGACGGGAGCGCTTCGCTCTCGCACTCGATGCGAGAGCCGCAGAAAATTCCCCGCCCCCGCAGACGCCGAATTTGAACTGCTTCTCATGTTCGTCAATCCACCTAGCCGACGCATTCCCGCCCACGTATGCTTTTTAGGCGAGGTGATCTGCCAGTGAGCTATACCAGGAACAGGGCGCCCGGCACGGCGCGAACAGCAAAGGAGCCGGCCAAGGTATCGAAGGTGTCGGCGGCCAAGCAGGCGCGTCTGCACGATGCCTGGGTTTGGTCCAGCAAGCGGCCGGCCTCAGCGCAGCCCAGCACGTCCAAGGCGGGCAAGTCCAAGAGCTCGCTCGAACATCCAGGCTTGTCGTTGGCCGACGATGCGCCTACACCCACAGGCAAGGTCAAGCTGAATTCGCAAGGCACGAAAAAAGGCTACGACCCGTACGACAGCGGCCGTCTGGGTCATCGGCCGAAGTCCGCTCGCAAGGATTTGCGCAAGCTGGGCGAGTGGCTCAACCTGCGCAAACAAGTGGATCAGAACAAGAACGGCGAGGAATAATCGTCTCGATGGGCATCGGCGTATTCGCCCCTGCCGTCATCACGCATCAAGGCGACGCCGCGAGTGCATATTCCACTTTCGATGCGCTTCCCAGCCGGTAAAAGCGGCGCAACTCGCGCAGCAGCGCCTCGAAGCGCGCGACCCCACGCTTGACGAAACTCCGCTCGAGAAACTGGCAATAACGCGCGGCGCAGCGATGAGCGGCTACATAGCGTTGCAACTGCTCGGGCGTGAGGCTTGAATCGAATCGCACGCGTCCGAACAGACGCTCGAACACGCCCCTCGGATATCTCCCGCCCTGATGAGCCAACAGAAAAATCGCAGCGGCGAATTTATCCACTTCCGCCTGAGTCTCGAGCTCGAGCAGGGAGACTCGCCGGTCCTGCCGCAAGCGCCACGCGCTGTACATGAAGTGGCTGACGCCCTCGAGGGCCGTGCAAAAATCCTGCAGGTTCCGCTCGTTCAGTGTGCCGAGCGGATCGCAGCGCTCGAGCCGCTCGAGCACGCAGGCATCGATGTATAGACCGAGCAGCGCGCCATCGCGGCTCTCGGCGATGAGCAGCTGCTCGTCGATCTCTCGCGAATCATTGCTCGCGTGAATGCCGCGCAAATGCCGGCGATCGGTGATCAAATAGTCTGCCACATCGCATTGCGCGTCGAGGTCATACAGCCGGCTCAAGAAGCCCTGCATTCGCTGTACGATCAGCATGGCACTGATTATTCGCTGCGCGCTAATGCTCGAGCCGTGCGCCTTTGGCGTTCACCGGCTGTATGCCCAACTTTTTCAAGATGGAGTGCGCACGGGGGCTACCCGTCTTGAGCCAGATCTCATACAGGCGCAACACATCCGCATCGCTGTGGCGATAGGACATCTCGCTGACCTCGTTCAGCGCATCGACGAGGCCTTGGAATTTGTCGGCAAGCTGAGCGAACACGCCAGACAAGGTCCGGCCGCGTACGTTGTTCTGCATGCTGTCGGCCAGGCATCCGTAGGCGTTGCCGCCCATGGCGATGTGATAGTCGATATCGATCCGCTTGCGCGCAAAGCTGCGCATGAAGAAACCCGCGACGAACAAGGAAACATCGCCGAGACGCTGCAGAGCGCGCTCGCGCGCCGTTGCGCTCTGCGCATTCAACGCATCCGCCAACATGTGCGCGAGCGGGCGGATGCGCGGACCTTCGGGCGTGGGCTCATACAGCTCTTCGACGCGCGAGAACAACGTCAACAGATTGACGACGTAATGTTCGGCTTGCTGGTCGATCTTGAGCCGCTGATTTTGACTGGCCGAATGAAACGCGTCGCGAAAAAACTCTCGCAAGGAACTCACGGCAATCACCGGACCCGCAGCCATTGAGTGCATGTCCTGCTCCTTCGGCAAACGACCAACTCGTATACAGCCTATCGACGATGGTGATACGAAGTGAAGCCGCCGCACGTGAACATACGTCACGCTTGAAGCGAATCTGCGCTGATTTTGCGCGGCAATGCGTACTAGCACTCGCGCGATCTTGCTGCCAATGCCAGACGCGCCGTCTTGGCGCGCGGCGCGCTCGCGCGAGGACTCCTCAGTTGCTAAAGCGGAGCACTCGGCATTGCCAGCTCCAGCTCGCTCAAATCGGAAATGATCAGGTCCGGCGCACCAAGGCCAGGCGGAAACTCATGATCGGGACCGCCTTTAAGCCAAGCCGTACGCAAGCCCGCGCGCGCAGCCCCATCGACATCGGCAACCGGGTCATCGCCGACGTGCAGAATCTCTTTCGGTGCGACGCCAGCCAACTCGACCAAAGCGCGAAAAATGCGCGGGTCCGGCTTGAGCGCGCCCGCTTGACGCGCATTCATGTGACCGGAAAAAAAATGTGCGATTCCGCAGCGGGCAGGGTCGGCGTTGCCGTTGCTCAACGCGTACAGCTCGAAGCGCTCGCGCAATCGCGTGAGCACCTCCTCGACACCTCGGAATAATTCAACCCGATTTCGCGCTGCATAGAACACTTCGAAAGCTGCGGCCGCCGACTCGGCCGCGTAGCCCGCGGCAGCCAGTTGACGCTCGATCGACGTCATGCGTAGAAATGTGTAGTCATGGGCGCGATCCGGGATTTCTTTGGCGATGCCTTCGCGCAGCTTACGCAGGCTCTCCGCGGTGTGCCCCAGCATGGCTCGCGGACAATGCGCCTGCAGATGCGCTGCAAGCTCCCGTTCGGCCGCCTCGATCACCGGCGCGATGGCCCATAGCGTATCGTCGAGATCGAAACTGATGACGCGCAGCGCGCTTTTCCAATCGTCGGTGTCGCGTCCCGCCGGGGGCCCGGTACTAAGCAATGGCGCGCCAGGCCGCTGGGTAGTGGGCGCCCAAGGAGAGAATCCTGTGCAATAAATCATCGTAGGGAATATTGGCTTTGAGGGCCGATTGCGCCAAATCCTCATCGGCCGCAAGATTCGGATTCGCATTCGCTTCGAGCACATAAAGCGCCCCGTCTCCGCGCAGCCGAAAGTCCATACGCGCGTAGCCGGTCAGGTGCAGCGCGCGATAAATGCGCCGCGATAGCCGATCCAAGCGCGCGACGACTTCCTCCGGCAAATGCTCGGCATAGCCGGTGGTGATGCCGTAGCGCTGCTGGTACCTGCGATCCCATTTCACCTTACGCGTGGCGATGGCCGGCAGCGATTCGGGCAGCGAGCCGAAGGTCATCTCCCACACCGGCAGCACCGTGAGGCGATCATTGCCGAGCACTCCAACGTACAGCTCGCGTCCTTCGATGTATTCCTCGACCAGCGCATCGGAATGGATTTGCTCATGGATGAACGCAACTCTTTCGGCGGCTTGTTTGGCATCGTGGACCACCGAGGCGTGCGCAATGCCGTAGGAGGCATCATCGGTGGCCGACTTCACGAACAGCGGAAAGCGGAACCTTCTCGGCACGATGAGTTTCTTGCCGCGCGGCGCCAGCAGGAACTGCGGTGTGGAGATGCGGTGATACGAAAGCAGCTGCTTGGAAAGCGCCTTGTCCCGCGACAGCAGCATACCCCGCGGATTGCAGCCCGTGTAGGGCTGGCGCATGAGCTCGAGATAAGCCACGACATGCTGATCGTAAGTGACGATGCCGTCGAATTCTTCGAGCAGATTGAACACGACATCTGGCTTCCACTCGTCGATGGCGGCGCGCAGCTCGATCAGACTATCGCGAATTCCAAGCACTCGAACGTCGTGTCCGCTCTGCCTCAAGTGCGATACCACGTCGTACTCGGTGCGCCACTCCTCGATCTCTTTTTCGCTTCTGCCGTCGAGCGATTCCGGAGGCACCAGAGTTGAATGAACGATGACGAGCGCCTTGCCTCGCCTCACAATGAAACGCGCGGCAGTTGACGCTCTTCGTAAGATTCAGCCAAGCGCGCGAGCACCCACACGACATGAGGTTTGAGCTCGCGGCGAGAGCCGCGCAGATGCAGAGCCAGCGCATCGCTTCGCTCGATCATGAGCCGCAGCACTTGATGGACCAGGTATTCGCTGAACGTACCCGACCGCGCGAGCTGGCGGCGCAACGCGTTGCGCATCTCACGCAACACGCTGGAAGCCCGCGGCGCACCGCGCGCAGGCGCATTCGTGAAGATTTTCAACAGAAGCTCGTCCGCACCGGAGCGGCGCCGTGCGCCATAATAAGCCAGCTTCTTTTCGTAGTGCTGGCGGAGCGTCCGCCCATCCTGCCGCGCATCCTCGATCGCGGCGCGCTCATCGACGACGGCGCGATGCTCGCCCACCTCGTGCATGAGCTCGTCGATATATTCCAGCTTCGCGTAGGCAGGCCAGCCCACGTACTCGCGCCGCCACGACGAATGAGGCTTCAGCCACACGGCGAAAGTCTCGGCGAAGTCTTCCGTGGGATGGGCCTGCGCATACCACGCTCCCAGGTGCTGTACGAATCTGCGGCTGCCGGGACGCGGCCGGTAGAATTTGGGGTACGGAAGCGAGGCCGGTCCAAAGATTGCGCGCCAGCGGCTGCGACGGCGCAGGCGGTAGGCAGAATCGATGGCGTGCCCGGTTTCATGGCGCAAAATGCGCATCATCCAGTTACGGTTGCCGCCCTCCACTTCACGCATGAAATGGCGCTCGAGCCGCGCCAGACGCGGATGCGCAAGGTAAAAAGGGATGGCAATGCCCGGAATGCCGTCGGGCGAGAACCATTCTTGCGAGAACCAGCAATGCGGGCGAAAGCGAATGTGGCGACGCTCGAGCTCGCCGTACAGCCGTTGCACGCTTTCCAACACCTGAGGACTCGTTGAGACACTCAAGCGCAGATCGCTAAAGCGCATATCGAGCAAACGCTCATCCGAATAGCTCGCCCAACGGGGCGGCTTGCGCTCGATCGACGGGGAGGCCATGGCGCGCGCAAGTATAGTTCTCGCGGGACGATAAATCTCGCACCGGCGAAATCGCGCGTAGGCCCATTGACCTTCGGTCAATCGACCTTCGATAAAATCGAGCTTCGGTTAAATTGAGCTTCGGTTAAATCGAGTTTCGATTGATTCCGAAAGTCCTTCTAGAGCCGCAGCAAGGCCGCGCTCGATAGTCGCTGCGCCACATCGGCCAGCAGCTCGCTGCGGGCGATTCCTGCGCGCCAGCTTTGCGGTATGGCTTCGGCGCCGTAGATCGAGCCAGCCAGCAGCCCATACACCGCGCCAGTGACATCCGGAAACGCGGCGCCCTCGATGCTTGCGAGCAGCCCGGCGCGAAAGTCGTTGCTCTGCCCGATCGCCCACAGTACCCGATGAAGAACGTTTGCCGCGCCATGTTTGGGTGCCGTTTCAGCATGCGCTGGAAAGTGCTCAGCGGCCGCGAGCGCTGCGACCGGTGCCTTCAACGGCTTGCCGTGGGCTTTCATCAAAATGCGTGCCGCCTCATGGAGCAAGCGATGTTTCGGCGCGCCTTCGAGCGCTGCGAGCAGCAGCGCAGCAAAGTACCGGCACGCATCGAGCACACTGGGCGCCTGGTGCGTGATTCGCGCCGCCTCGGCTGCCCAGTCAATCGCTTCGGCCGGATGTTTGACATCGAATAGCACCACGGCGCCGACGCGCCCCAGCGCCTGCGGGTCCGAACCTTGAGGGTCATGTGACCCTGCGAACACTTTTCCCGACCACGCGGCCATTGCGAGCGCCTTGGCGACGAGCGGTGTCAAGCCCAGGGCGGTTCCTTGACTCGATAAATACCCTTCGCGCTGCCAACGCACGTAGCGGCCGAGTTGCTCGTCCGGGTCGAAGCGGTGATCCTCGAGCAGGCTTTGCGCCAAACACAGCATCATGGCGGTGTCGTCGGTCCACACCGATTCGGCATGGCCGCGTTGCACACGCGCCGCGCCATGCGCATCGCCGCACGCCATGCCAAGCACTGCGCCGAAATACCTTTCGCGATCTGAGATGCCGATTCGCAGCGTCGGACCCTCGACGCCGGTATAAGCCGGATCGAAGCTCAACACGTATTTTTCCTGATGCGCTTCCGGCACGCGCGGCCAACTCGCCGAGCGCGCATTGGACTTCCACAGTTGATTCAGATGCTTTACCGCGCTCTTGCCGCTCATGCCCTGCCGCTTGAGCCAGCAGCCAATGATCAAGTTGGTGCGGCCGATGCCTGCCCGACAATGCACGTAGACACAGTTTCCCTGCGCCAGCGCATGATCCAAATCATCCAGAATTTGTATGACCACGGATGGACTGCTCGGCAAGCCGTGATCCACCAAAGGCATGTTGCGATGGGTGATATCGCCATGCACGGAAGCACGAGGTAACGCGGCAACGTAGGGCGGCAACTCGTGCGATTGCGTGAGATTCAAAAAATAAGTGACCCCCGCATCGAGCAGTGCCGCGATCCGGGCCTGCGTGTCTGACTCGGCCGGCCCACTCGGATACTCACCGGCGAGAAGCTTTCCCGGCTCGATCCAAAAACTATGGGTGAGAGGCGGCGACTGCGACGCGCGTCGATGCATGACTTGCAACGCCCGGTGTGATTGACTCGCTCGGCGCCTCGTCTGGTGCGCGCTCCGGTCCTTGGAGCGCGGCGAAATCGAATATTGCCGTATCGGCCAGATGCGAAGGCGCCACATTTTTCAGGCTGGAAAAAATGGATTCGATCCGGCCGGGATGTTTTTGTTCCCAGTCACGCAGCATGGCCTTCACCAGCATGCGCTGCGAGCTCGGCTGCGAGCCGCAGAGAGTGCACGGGATGATGGGGAAGCTGCGTTGAGCTGCATAGCGCATCAGCAATCTTTCTGGAACGTAGGCCATCGGACGAATGACGACGTGCAGCCCGTCTTCGCTCAATAATTTTGGCGGCATGGTTTTCATACGGCCGGCGAAGAACAAATTGAGAAACAATGTCTCGATGAGATCGTCGCGATGATGACCGAGCGCGATGCGGTCGATGCCGTGTTCGCGGGCGAACCGATACAAGGCGCCGCGCCGCAGACGCGAGCAAAGACCGCATAATGTCTTGCCTTCCGGAATGACCCGCTTGACCACGCTGTACGTGTCCTGCTCGATGACGTGGAACGGCACACCAAGCGCCGCGCAGTAATCGGGCAAGGTGCGCGGCGGAAACCCAGGCTGTTTTTGATCGAGATTCACGGCCATCAGCTCGAATGGAATTTCGCCCGTGCGCTGCAAGCTCAACAGCACATCGAGCAGGGCGTACGAGTCTTTTCCGCCCGACAAACACACCATGACTCGCTGGCCCGGCGCAATCATCGCGTAATCGGCAATGGCTTTGCCTGTCAGGGAGCGGAGCTGGGCCTGCAGTTTCCTCGCGTTGTTCGACGCGGGCGCTAGAGCCAAACTGTCGATACGGTCAGCGCTCAAGATATTTGGCCTCCAGATAACGAAGGTAAGGCGCTGCGGACAGCGGTCGGCTCGTCGCTTGTTTCATGAGCTCCTGCACGGGCAAACGCGCACCGGCCGAGTGAATATTCTCGCGCAACCATTCCATGATTCCATCGAAGTGCCCCGCGGCGAGCTGCTCGTCGAGCGAAGGCAGCGCGGCGCGCAATGCGTCGTTCAGTTGTCCCGCAATCACCGCGCCGAGAGCATAGGACGGGAAATACCCGAAATGACCGACGGCCCAATGAATATCCTGCAAGCATCCTTCCAGATCATTGCTCGGTCGAACGCCGAGGCGCTGCTCGAGAGAGTCTGCCCAAGCTTCGGGCAAATCTGCAACGGCCAAGGCGCCATCGAGCAAGCGCTTTTCCAGCTCATAACGCAACATGATGTGCACCGGATACGTGAGCTCATCCGCATCCATCCGAATCAAGCTACGCCGGACGCGCACGAGCAGCCTGTACAAATTTTGTTCCTGCCACTCGGGCCCCGTGACTTGAAAATATTTTTCCAGCAACGGCGATAAGAAGTGTACGAAAGCGCGGCTGCGGCACAAATTCATCTCGAACAAGAGCGATTGACTCTCTTCGAGCGCGAGTCCGCGGTCTCGGCCCACGGGCTGATCGCGCCACGCTTGCGGCAATCCCAGGTCGTACATGGCGTGCCCCGTCTCGTGAATCGCGCCAAGCAGCCCGGTAAAGGGATCATTCGCATCGAAGCGCGTGGTAATGCGCATGTCGCCCGGCACGCCTTCTGTGAATGGATGCTCGCTCTCATCCAAGCGGCCGCGCTCGAACGAAAAACCGATGGCCTTCAGGACTTCAGTGGACAACTGCTTCTGCTTGGCGAGGCTGAATTTTCCGCTCAAGGGCGCAACCGGCTGAGTAGCCTGGAGCTCGATCGCGTCGTTGATGAGCCCCGGGAGCTTGCGTCCCAGCGCCTTGAAGATCGAGTCGATATCGGCGGTCGATACACCCGGCGTAAATTCGTCGACCAACGCATCGTACGGCGCGAGTCCGCGCGCTTGGCTCAACAGCGCCGCCTTGTCTCGAACCAGATGCACCACCTCGGTGAGATGCGGCGCGAACAAGCGAAAATCATTTGCCTTGCGCGCCTCGAGCCAATGAAATTCGGCCCGCGCGCAAACCTTTGTAAGCCGCGTGATCAATGAGGGCGGGGTCGCAATGGCGTGATCGCGCTGCCGGCGCATTTCGCGCAGATTGGCTACTTGCCAATCCTCCAACTGCGCCGATGCAGCCTCGGCGCGTTCGATGAGGCGAGCGATCTTCGGCGTGGTCAACAGCGCATGGTGCTCGGTCTCGAGCGCCGCCAATTGCTCGCCACGGACGTCGGCGCTGTTGCGCGGCATCATGACGGCGGCATCCCAGCGCAGCATGGACAGCGCCCCGCGAAACGCATGGAGACGCCGGAACTCCTGTTCGAGCTGCTGATACGGGGTGGCGGGCATATTCGACTCGAGACTCGCACACGCCGCGCGTCGCGCGCGGGCAGGCTAGCGCAGCTTCAAGCTGTCCAGTTTAAACGAGCCGCGCTCGTGAAACGGCAAAGACTGGACAAAAGCCATGTCCAGGCTGACAGAGCCCTGCATTTCATAATCGATCGCCCCGTCGTTTCGATTTGCCTTTTTCAACAGCTTGAGCAAGCCCGTCGCCATGTTGGCGCTGACGACCATGTCAAAGTTGGACTGCCCGAACGGCGCCACGGTGAATGCCCGATCGGTCACCCCCGTGGCCACCTTCTGTCCTTCCAACGAAAGCTCGAGTTGAATTCCGTTGACCGGCAGCTCTCGATCGTTGGGATTTTGCACATGGAGATGCGCAAGAAAGTTCTGCTGAAAAAGATTGCCCTCGAGGAGCTGCACACCGCTCAACGACAGGCGCGGTTTCTCGAATTTTGGCGCAATGAGGGAGCAACCGGCGAGAAACACACAGAGGCCAAGCGACGCCACAATCGCGCAAATCAAAACTCTACGGATGTCCATTCATCGCACTGCACGGTCGCGCAGAAATGCGCTCCAGCGATCAGCATGGCACTATCGCAGGATGCATTCCAGAATTCTTGTGCTTGCGACATTACTCGTTGTCGCGACGTCAATAGTGCGCGCACAAACGAGTGTTGCAGTGCCAATGACTACCGGCTGCCTCCCGAACGGCGACGGTTTCTTGCGCGCACACCTGCGCGGCGCAATCGACACCACCATCGATTGGCCCAACGCTGGTACACGATGCCAGGGCGATGAGAGGCCGGATCATCAGGGCGTGCGTCTGAGCTTTAGCCGTGAGCCCGCATCGGCACCGGATCTGCTTTTCGTGTTTGGCATCTCCAAGGTGCAACAAGGCCGCAGCGCGCATGGAATCGGAGTCAACTTGACCGTGATCGTGCAAGGCACGCCGCGCGTGTTCGGCACGCGTGGGGAATCGCGCTGTACCGTGGATTCGTTGATGCAGCAGCCCCTGCCGACGCCGCCGGTGAAAAGCGCAGCCGCGCAATCATCGCATTATCGGCTCGAGGCCCATGGATTCTGCACACAGCCGGCACGCGCGGTGCGCGGCGAAGGGGCCATTTTACTGACCTCGTTCGACTTCGCGGGCATCGTGTCCTTCTCGAAGCAGGAGCCTTCGGCATGAGATGGAGCCTGGCTTGCGCTACCGCGCTGTTGGTTCTGTTCGGGTTGCCGGACGCGCGGGGTGACGATGCTCCCGAAGCGTTGAGCGCGTTTCCGCGCACACTCCTTTCGATCAAAACGGCACGCACCGTACAGACCTTCGACGCTTGGATCGCCAACTCGCCGCGACGGCAACAGCAGGGCCTCATGTTCGTGCGCGAGCTCGATGCGCATCGAGCGATGGCCTTCGTTTATCCCGACGAGCGTCGCATTACCATGTGGATGAAGAACACGTTCATCCCCTTGGACATGCTATTCGTCGATGCGCGCGGCAAAATTGTTTTCATTGCGCACGACGCGACACCTCGGTCGCTCGACATTGTGGCCTCTCCGATACCCGCAAAGGCGGTGTTCGAGCTGGCCGGCGGAATTGCACGGCGCTTTGGAATCAGCCTTGGAGATGAAATCCTATGCGCATGTCTCGAGTCCGCACGCTAGTCGCGAGAACACCTTTTTTCGCGTCGACTTCTCTGCCGATGTATTAAAAAAGCCACAGCAGTTGATTTTGCTAGTGGTTTTCGCGCATATTTCACATAACCGCGGCGTAGGGATCACGCTTCGGCTGGCGTTGTTCGTTACCCGAGGGGATTGAGAGCATGAAGAAGCTGATATTCGGCGCGATTTTGGCTGCGGCCGCGTTTGCATCACCGCTGCAAGCTGCCGATGAGACGGGGGCGTTCTACGTCAGCCCTCTCGCGACCTACACTTTTCTCGATCACGATCGCGCCGCATCGGATCACGTCGGGTTTCAGGCGGGCTTGGGTTTCAACTTTGCGCCGAACTGGGCCGGCGAGCTCAATGGCGCATACACTCGCTTCGGCGGTCCAGGCTCGACACGGCTGAGCCTCACCGAGTACAGCGCCGACGTACTCTACAAGTTTTTGCCGGATTCCCTCATACGGCCGTATGTGCTGGTAGGTATCGGGGGAATTGATGACAACCCCTCCGGTCTGCCCCGGAGAAGCTCCTTTGCGACTGAAGCCGGACTGGGTCTACTTGTGGGCATCGGAAATCAGACGGGCCCTGTGCGTGTCGCTGTTCGAGGGGAAGGAAAATGGCGTAAGACCGTTGGCGATCCGGAGCCGGGCGTAACCAATCCCGCCGATACGGTGGTCGCGCTAGGTCTACAGGTGTCGTTCGGCGGCCGCAAGCCACCGCCGACAGTGATGCCCCCTCCGCTACCCAAAGACAGCGACGGTGATGGCGTCACCGACGATCGAGATCAGTGCCCAAATACACCCGCCGGAGCCAGGGTGGATGCGAACGGCTGCGAATTCGACAGCGATGGCGACGGCGTCGTGGATCGCCTCGATCAATGCCCGAATACCCCCAAGGGCACGCCCGTCAACGAAGTCGGATGCCCGTTGGATAGCGATGGCGACGGCGTCATCGACCGCGACGATCGCTGCCCGAACACGCCGAAAGGCGATCGCGTCGATAACCACGGCTGCACCATCAAGGGTGAGATCGTGCTCGAGCGCGTGCACTTCAATATCGACTCCGCCGAGCTCATGCCGGACTCGGCCGAAGTGCTCGACGATGCGGTGTCGACTTTGAAGAAGTACCCTCAGCTCGTCATCGAGGTGCGCGGCCATACGGACAATACCGGAACGGCCAAGCATAACTTGATCTTGTCGCAGCACCGCGCGGAGACGGTCATGCGCTATCTCAAGGATCACGGCGTGACCAATACGCTCACCGCCAAGGGCTATGGGCTGACCATGCCGGTCGCCGACAACAAGACCACCGAGGGCCGCGCACTGAACCGGCGAGTGACGCTAAAGATTCTGAGCGGAGAGTAGCCTTAAAGGGGGTCGCGTATGCAAGTCGCGACCCCCTTTTCGAGAGTCCGGAGGTCTCTTGTCGATTAGTCGCTCGGAGGCATTTCTATCCTCTGAGCCGTCTCAACGGTCAGCCGAGAGGTGGCTCGGCACGGTGGGCGAAGCCGATATCGTGCTGCTCACGCAGATTCGAAGGCTTGGGAGTCGGCCCGTCGACCGAAGCAGTGTCTCAGCGCCGCGTCGAGACCGTATTGCGCTATCTCAAGGATCATGGTGTAGTCAATCTCTTGACCGCCAAGGCTACGGCAAGTCCATGCTCATCGCGGATAACAAGACGGCGGAAGGACGCCTGTTGAATCTGAGGGTCGTGCTGAAGATTCAGACGGGCGAATAAAATTGGTGAAGTCGAAGATCGTCGCCGCGCTCTTGTTGATCGCAGAAAGTGCGGCGACCACTAGCGCGTTATCCGCCGTTCCCGAAACCTTGCGTGCATGCATTGAGGAACATGAGGACACGCGACGCCTCGCCTGCTACGATCGCGAAGTCGCTCGTCTTCAGCAATCCACTGAATTGATTGAGGAAACATCGCGTGACAGCTCTTCGTCAAAGACCTCGCTGACCAGAACGAGACGTGGACCCGCGCAACCGTTGACGATTTCACGAGTGCACGCGATCGAATGGCGTGCCGACGGACGCCGCACCATCACGCTGGAAAATGGCCAGACATGGGTTCAAGGGGAGGCATATGACAACGCAATGATCCATGTCGGAGACCTCGCCACCATCAAGGCGGGGGCCTTGGGATCCCTCTATATGACATTACCGAAATCGAGAACTCGCGTTACGCGCCAGAATTAACGGACGTGTGGTGCTGGCTTGCGATGCGCCGCGAATAAACCGCGTTGTTGCAAGATGCACACGACCCAAGCAGGCTCTCGCCGTGGCTTTGCACATGCAAATGAGTCGTTTTTACGGCGCATTCCTGACGCTTGAGAGCCGGCGTCTTGCAGGCGCTACTGGCATTTATGCAACAACATGCTATCGTTGCAGCATATGAGCTGAGTTTATGTTGCAAAGGCAACCCTTAGCATGAGTAATTCCTAGACTTGATCACGTGCCGCGGCGGGACGTTTGACGCGGTACTGGGGGCCAAAATGTTTAGACTTAAGTTCGCAATTGGTATCTCCTCGGTTGCATTAGCTTTCTCACTAACGAATAGTGCTCGAGTACTCGCACAATCCACTTCAGCAGATGCATCAACCGAGCCTCTTCAAGAAGTAGTAGTCACCGGTTCTCGCATTCGGGTACCGGCCAACATCTCGTCCACCAGTCCACTCACGGTGGTGACTAATCAAGATATTCAGTTGAGTGGATACACCGACACAATCGATGTCATTAACTCGCTGCCGCAGAATGTAATCAGCGGCGGTGTAGATTTTGGCAATAATTCTAGCCCACTGACCGCGGCGGGCGGCATCACAACCGTCGATCTCCGCAATTTGGGGCCGCAACGAACACTCGTGCTCGTAAATGGGCGGCGTCTAGGCGTAGGCGATCCGAGTACTGCCAATCCGAATCCCGCTCCAGACATTGATCAGATTCCCGCTCCGCTCATTGAGCGAGTTGAAGTGGTCACTGGCGGCGCGTCAGCAACGTATGGATCCGATGCAATCGCAGGTGTCGTCAATTTCATTCTGAGAAAGGACTTTCAGGGCATCGAGATTGGCGGCCAATACGGCTTCAATCAGCACCATCAGCACAACGATTACGCAGCAGGTCTGGTGGCTAACGATGATCCCGTGACGGGTTATGAGGCAAGTCCATTGCCGGGTCGGGCACGCGATGGCTACCAACGTGATCTATCCATTGTGATGGGCACGAATTTCGCCGAGGGAGACGGAAACGTCACCGGATATTTTGTGTTCCACAATCAAGACCCGGTGACCGGCGCAGCGCGCGATTTCTCGAGTTGTCAGTTGTTCACCAACACCTACTTCGGAGCGCCTGCACCTACCGGGCTACAATGTTTTGGCAGCGCAAACTCGAACCTGTTCGAACCTCAAGATGGGCCAAACGCAGGCAATGATTACAGCGTAGTTGGAAATCAGTTTCTTGCTTATCCGCAGGTGGGCTCGAGCCCTCCTTCTGCGTTCAACTTCAATCGTTACGAATATCTGCAGCGGCAAAACCAGCGTTATAACGCGGGGTTCATGGCGCACGACGATATCGCCTCGTGGATCAAGCCCTACGTCGATTTCAGCTTTATGCAAGACAACACGACGGCCGTGGTTGCGCCCTCTGGGCTTTTCATTGCGGGCAATCCGGTCACTCCGGATGGGAATTATCCCGTCAATTGCAGCAATCCTTTGTTGAGCGATCAGCAGCGGGCTCTGATCTGCACTCCCGCTCAGATTGCGGGTGATCTCGCGGCACCAGGTTCTGCTGGCAACAGCGCGAATTTGTTGATCGGCCGCAGGAACATTGAGGGCGGCGGTCGAATCTCGACTTTCCAGCACAACAATTTCCGCTTGGTTACCGGTGCGCAAGGCGACATCATCGACGGCCTCACCTACGACGCATACTATTCTTATTACTATGTGTCAGCCTTCTCGGGGAACGATAACTACCTTGATTATTCGGCAATCACTAACGCACTTCAGGCGACGACTGGTCCGAATGGAACGCCGGTTTGCATTTCGGGAGGTTCGAGGTGCGTTCCGTACAATATCTTCACGACCGGGGCTGTCACGCCCGATCAGCTAGGCTATCTATATACCCCGGGAACATCGACAGGAAATAACACGGAACAAGTCATTCACGCCGATGCCACCGCAGATTTTGAGAAGTATGGCATCCGATCCCCTTTTGCCAGGGACGGGTTTGCCATTAACTTGGGGGTGGAGCGCCGGACGGAAACGGTCACCTTTAAACCGGACGGTGCGGAGCTGGCCGGAAACTTAGCTGGCTTTTCGGGCGCATCGGTCCCCACCGACGTCTCGTATCACGTCAACGAAGCCTTCTTCGAGGGTCGTCTGCCCATTGCACAGGATCTACCTGGCGTGCACGACCTGACGATTGACGCGGGATATCGCTGGTCAAATTACACCACGGCCGGAGTCACGAATACTTACAAGTTCGAAGTCCAATACGCGCCGATTCAAGACGCCCGATTTCGCTTCTCGTTCGATCGAGCCGTTCGCGCGCCCAATTTGATCGAGCTGTTCAACGCGCCGTCGATTGGACAAGAAAATGAAGTGACCGTGGATCCGTGTGCCCCGACCAGCGTCGGAGGGGTCGTCACTCCCGCGACTGCCACGTTCGGAGAGTGTGCGAACACCGGTGTCACCGCTGCGCAATATGGTAACGGCGGCACCACCAATACCATTACTCAATGCGTATCAGGGCAATGCAGCGAGGTGATTCTCGGCAACTCGCAGCTAAGGCCCGAAGTCGCTACTACTTGGTCAGCAGGATTTACTTACAGCCCCGCTCAGACGGGTTTTACGGGCAGCCTCGACTACTATCACATCCGCTTGGTTGACCAGGTCGGCTCCTATCCATTTGCAGTCATCTTAAATGGCTGTCTTGAGGATGCGAATCCGCTGTACTGCAGCCAGATCGTCCGATCGTCCACTGGCTCGCTGACTGGTGCCACGGTGGCCGGGGGTGGATACTTTCTACAGAACAGTTTCAACCTGGGCGTGTCGATCGTATCGGGCGTAGACATTCAATTGAACTACCGCTCTCCGCTGCCTTCGGGTTGGGGCAGCGTGAGTGCATCGCTGAATGGCGCGTACGTAGATAAGTCCACATCGACGCCGTTTCCTGGAGCGGGATCTTATGATTGCTCGGGCCTCTTCGGAACTACCTGCGGCGGTAGCTCGATCAATCCCAGGTGGCGGCATAACTTGCGGCTTACGTGGAATACCCCGTTGAGCGTGCTGCTTTCCTTGCAATGGCGGTTCATTGGACCCACAACTTTCGATAACAATTCGAGCAACCCTTTGCTCGCAAACAATGAGATCGGCCAATTCGATCCGTTTAACTCCCGTATCGCCGGATACAATTACCTGGATCTGTCGGCCGCTTGGCATGCCACCGACTATCTCGAAGTGCGTGCGGGCGTAAACAACATGTTGGATAAAGATCCGCCTTTGGTGCCGTCCGGAGACATCACGGGTAATAACGGAGCTTCCAATAGCTACAATGCCTACGATCTTCTCGGGCGTGAGCTTTTCGTCGGATTTACCGCCAAATTCTAATTACAGATCTCCTTGTTCAAACGGCCCCCGCGTGGGGCCGTTTTTTTGCGCCCCCCTAGGAGATTTCCGTATGCGTTCGCACCGCCACTCAGCTCGGTGTACAAGAGCCTAGCGCGCACCGCTCGCCCCTCAACGCGCTAAAATAACCAGCCGAAACCCGAATTGCGCGAGAGTTAGCCATGCATACCGTCAATCAGCTGCTGGCGCAGAAGTCAGGTGACGTTCTTTCCGTGAAGCCGAACGATACCGTGCTGCAAGCCATTCGTCTCATGGCTGAGCGAAGTGTTGGCGCCTTGCTGGTGATGCAAGACGACGAAGTGGTCGGCGTAGTGTCTGAGCGCGATTACGCGCGGAAAGTCATTCTCAAAGGCCGAGCATCACACGACACTCCGGTCTCAGAAATCATGAGCGCGCCGGTCATCACGGTTGGACCTGGCGACACCGTTCACCGCTGCATGCAGTTGATGACGGACAAGCGTATCCGTCACCTGCCCGTGGTCCAAGATGCTCAAGTGATCGGCGTGCTCTCAATTGGCGATTTGGTCAAAGCCATCACAGAGGAGCAGCGCGAGGAGATCGAGCAGCTGCAGCGCTACATTGCCGGAGGCTGACGCAATTTTTGCGTGAGCAGTTTAGGGTACTTCTGCGGGAATGCGTAATCCGCGAGCCACCGGAGGATCTTCATCATCTCGCGAGTGGTTCCTCGGAAATCGCGTGATGTTTGATATGAAACCCAAGGCTCGCAAATTTTTCCTAACTTGCCCCGCTCTGCATCGCCGCGATGCCTGATTTTCCGTTCGGCGAACTTGCTACAGCGGCGCACCGCTCATCCCCATCATCTGCTCTCTTACCAATGGAATGGGCGGGCCGCCGAAGGACAAGAATTGGTCGTGGAATTCCCGCCAGGAACTTTTCTCATCGGCCCTTATCGAGAGATGTTTATTCGCGACCCAATCGGCGCGTAGCTTTTTGATCATGAATTTGCCGAGCGTATAGTTGAGGTAGGCCGGATCGTAAGTGCCGCGCGCAGATTGTTGACGGGCATTGCCAATGTCTTGAAATGCCTGCTCGACAAACATTCGCTCGGATTGCTTCACGCTCATGCCCTGCGTATGCAAGCCGATCGCTGAAAGCAGGCGCACATCGCGAAGCAATGCCTCGATGCGCTGTCCGATGAGCACCGCGGGGTCGCCCGTGCCCAAACCCATCTCGACCATCATGTCCTCGCAATAGTGCGCCCAGCCTTCGGCGAATGCATAGCTGACGAAAAGCGCACCTAATTTGGAAGGATTTGCGTTGGTGTGCAAGAACTGCAAAAAGTGTCCCGGCCAGACCTCGTGCGCCGACGTCATGAGAAGCAATCCACGCCCTGGAACATAGGCCGCCTGCTCGGCTGCGCTCCAAGCCGGGTCAGGCGGTGCGATATTGTAGGTCGATGCCACACCTTTGTCATATGGACCGGCCACGCTGATGAAAGCGAAATTCGCGCGGTTATAGGGCGGAGCGAGCGCAACCAATGCTTCTTCATTCGATGGAATCCTCGCCACTCGATGCTGAATCACGAAGTGCTTGAGCTCCACGAGCTGCGCGCGCGCAGCGTCCACAACGCTGCCCTTGGGCTTGTCGGATTGCACTTTCGCGGCACACCCAGACAGGCTCGCTTCCGGCGCAAAGCTCGCGCACAGAGTACGCATGGCCGAGGTATTGCGCTCGAGGTCGGCGCGCCCCGCGGCTTCGATCTGCGCCGTTGGTAAGTTTACGAGCTCGGTATCCGCCAGCATGGCCGCGAACAAGTCGCCGCCGATGGCGAACCCATCGTTCGCGGTCTTGCGTTGCATGACGAACCACGCCTTGAGCTCATCCATCGCTTGCGCGGCTCGAGCATTCGCGTCGCGAAGATCACGCTGCAGATTCTCATCGGCAACGCTCGCGAACACGGCCGCCACGTCCTTGCGATAAAAATCGGCGAAACCGCCGAACGCGTTCACGGCATATTCGACATAGGTCTTGGCAAGCGGTGGCTGCAAATTCGAGCGGATCTGCACGGCAATGCCCGGAATGCTGCGCGCATAGCCGATGTAACCCTTCATGCGTTGAGCGAGCGGCGCGTAATTGCGGCTCAGATACACATCAGGATCGATCTCGTCCAGATACCAAGCAGGGTTCTTGAATGGCCAGCGTGCTCTTTCCAGCCAGAACAAATCGTGCGAAATGATCGACAAGATATATTTGCGCTCGAATGCTTGACTCGCTTCGAGCGCACTGGGGTCGATCGCCTGCACATCGGCCTGCGCGGCGTGCAGCCGTTGAATCTCCGCGGCAATCCCCGCGACGCTGAAATCGCGCATTTTTCCGTCGAACTCATGGCGCCCCGCTTGCACGGCGAAAAAGGGTTGCGCCTGGAAATAATCCTCAATGAACTTTTTTGGCACGGCCGCCCAATGATCCGCGGCAGTCGCCACTTGAGGTCTTGGTGTAGGAGGCGGCGGAGCTTTCGCACAGCCGCACAGCACCGCAAATGCGGCGCAACAGATGAAGGCCGCCACGCAATCTTTATTTTTCACGTGTGAACCACAAGTTTGGTTTGCCTTTGCGATCATACGCAAACGGGGCGCCGCGTTGGGATGTGGGATGATGCCGCGTGTCCAACGGATTATCTCCCCTGCGCGCGCTCGCGCCGTTCTTGCGCCCGTATCGGAGCACTCTCGTCGCCGCCATCGCAGCGCTCGTCATCGCGGCAGGCGCTATGTTGGCGGTGCCCGTGGCACTGCGCCAACTCATTGACCATGGCCTCGCCGCGGGCGATTCATCCACGGTCAATCGGTATTTTCTAGGCTTTCTCGCCGCAGCCATCGTGTTCGGCGTATTCGCGGCGCTGCGTTTTTATCTTGTGACTTGGTTGGGCGAGCGAGTCGTGGCCGACGTTCGTTCAGCCGTGTATCGGCGCATCGTCCACATGGATCTCGGGTTTTTCGAAGCCGCGCGCACCGGCGAGCTGCTTTCGAGGCTGACGGCGGATACGACGCTGGTGCAGTCCATTGCGGGCGTCAACCTTTCCATCACGCTGCGTTCGGGATTGAATCTCGTCGGCGGCCTGATTCTGCTCGAGCTTTCGAGTCCCCGCTTGACGGCGGTGATCTTGCTGTTGATTCCGCTCATCGTGGCGCCGCTCGTCATCGTGGCGCGCCGCGTTCGCAGGCTTTCGCGTGCTTCACAAGATCGGCTTGCCGACACGAGCGCGGTCGCAGATGAGACGCTGAACGCCATTCAGACCGTGCAAGCGTTCACGATGGAGGAGTTGCAGAGCTCTCGCTATGCCGAAGCGGTCGAGGCCAGTTTTGCTACCGCCATTCAGCGCTCGCGCATTCGGGCTTGGCTCACGGCGGTTGGCACCGCGCTGGTGTTCGGTGGCATCACCCTCGTGCTATGGACGGGCGCGCATGCGGTGCTCGCGCATCAGCTCACGGCCGGGCAACTCAGCCAATTCTTGATCTATGCAGGCATCGTCGGCACTTCCGCAGCGGCGCTGACGGAGATGTGGGGCGAAGTGCAACGAGCCGCGGGCGCCATGGAGCGCATCGCCGAACTTCTCGATGCAACGCCTGCGATCGCGGCTCCGGCGAATCCTCGAGCCTTGCCAGCGAGGCTGCGCGGGGCGATCGACTTCGCACACGTCACGTTTCATTATCCCTCGCGCCCCGACGCCGCAGCACTGCACGATTTCAGCCTGCACATCGCGGCGGGAGAAACCGTGGCACTGGTTGGCCCATCGGGCGCCGGCAAGAGCACGACGTTCGCGTTGCTGCTGCGATTCTATGACCCGCAAATGGGGACGGTCAGCATCGACGGCGAGTCGGTGAGGCAGCTCGAACCGCACGCGCTGCGTCGAGAGATTGCGCTCGTTCCACAGGAGACAGTGCTGTTTGGCGCCAGCGCACGCGAGAACATCCGCTACGGTCGACCCAACGCAACCGATGCGCAGATCGAGTCCGCGGCGCGCGCCGCGGCCGCGGCTGAGGTGATTCGGAGTCTGCCGGAAGGATACGACACGCATCTCGGCGAGCGCGGAGCGCGGCTCTCCGGCGGACAACGTCAACGCATCGCGATCGCCCGCGCTCTGCTCAAGGACCCGCCCATACTCCTGCTCGACGAGGCGACGAGCTCGCTCGATGCGGAATCCGAACGCCTCGTGCAGCAAGCTCTCGAAACTCTCATGCGCGGGCGAACGACTCTGATCATCGCGCATCGCCTGGCGACCGTGCTCAAGGCCGACCGCATTATCGTCATGGAGCATGGCGCTATCATCGCCATGGGCACGCACGAACAGCTGACTCGAAGCAATGCTCTGTACGCAAGGCTCGCCGCACTGCAATTTGCGATTTGATTTCCTAGGGTGTGCTTTGCGGGTCTTTGAGCTTTTTTGTGCGCCAAGTCGCAATGCGATTTGACATTGCGTCCCTGTCCGGCTGCGGCTGACAAGAGCCTGCCCGGATCTCTGACTCGTCCGCCGATCGTACGTCCCCCATCATCTCGACATCGCGAAAGCGGAGTTCAGGAGAAACTATGAACAAGGGAATGGTGCAAGGCATCGTCATTGGTGCCGTGGTGGTGACTGCAGGTGCGGCGTTAGCGCATTACAAGCCGTGGAGCGCGTCCGATCCAGCGGAAATGCCGCCCGTTCAGGCGATGCAAGCGGCGCAGCCTATTCAAGCAGATACAAGCCGGCCGGGTGCCGAAGCGCTCGCGCCGACGCAGAGCGGGCCCGCGACGGCTGCCGCGCCAGCGCCGGTGCCTGTGGCTGCTGCAGCGGCGATGCCGTTGTACGCAGTCGTCACGAACGTAGAGCCCGTCACCAAGAGCTCGCAAGTGCCTCGTCAAGTTTGCCACGACGAGCAAGTCACCGAAGTGCAGCAGCCCAAGGATCAGCATCGTGTGGCAGGCTCTGTCATCGGCGCATTGGTCGGCGGCGTGGTGGGAAATCAAGTCGGCCATGGCGCCGGCCGCACTTTGGCCACCATTGCCGGAGCGGCAGGTGGCGGATATGCGGGGAATCGCATTCAGAATCGAGTTCAGCAGGGCAATACGGTGAGTGCCACCCAGCAACGTTGCGAGACGGTATACGACACCACCAGCAAGCAGAGTGGGTATCGGGTGACCTATCGTTTGAACGGCGAAACGAAGACCCTCCGCATGGATCACGACCCCGGCGACCGCATTCCCATTGAGAACGGCAAGCTGGTGTTGGCCTCGCGGTAGCAGTAGTGCTATTAAAAATCAGCCGATGAGGTGCTGCATGGACGCGGCACCTGGATAAACCGCCGTTCTGAGATTCGAAATCTCATAATTGCCGCATTTTTGAGGTTTCTAACTTAATTCCTTCCGGAATCGGGCTATTCTAGCGCGACCGACTTCCGGCGAGAATAATGCTGTCACGCATCATTTTTCAACGCGCAATTCCAAGCCCATTCGCTGCTCGCAAGAGTTTCTTTTTATTCGGTCCCCGAGGGACGGGCAAGACGACATGGCTAAACCAGCAGCTGCCCACTGCTCTTTTTGTCAATCTCTTACAGTCAGAGTATTTCAACAGGCTCTCGGCAAATCCGGGACACATTAGAGCGCTCATCCCTCCGGGCTACTCTGACTGGGTCGTCATCGATGAAATTCAGCGCATCCCCGACTTGCTCAACGAAGTGCACGATCTCATTGAAAGCCGTGGGTGTCTTTTCGTCTTGACGGGTTCGAGCGCGCGAAAGCTACGGCGCGACGGCGTGAATTTATTGGCGGGCCGCGCGCTCACGTATCACCTCTACCCACTCACCACAGGCGAGCAGCGTGAAGCGTTTCGGCTGGAGGACTCGCTTCGCTACGGAAATCTTCCAGCTCGGTTCAGTGAGCCCAACCCCAGTAAATATCTTAGCGACTATGTGCAGACCTATTTACGAGAAGAAGTTCGTCAGGAAGGCCTTACTCGAAACCTCGGCCAGTTCAGCCGTTTTCTCGAGGTCGCTAGCTTTTCGCAAGCCTCGGTGCTGAACATCAGTGAAGTTGCGCGCGAGGCCCATTTGGAACGCTCGGTGGCGGCCAATTATTTCTCGATCCTGGAGGATTTGCTGATCGGCGTACGCCTGCCGCTGTTTTCTCGGAAAGCGAAACGCAAACTGATCGTGCATAGCAAATTTTTTTATTTCGATGCTGGTGTGTATCGCGCCATTAGGCCTACCGGCCCGCTGGATTTGCCCGCAGAAATCGATGGACCAGCGCTGGAGACTTTGGTCTTCCAAGAGTTGCGAGCTGTCAACGATTACGCCGGTTTCGGATACCAACTTTACTTCTGGAAAACCAAGCACGGCTTGGAAGTCGACTTCGTGTTGTATGGTGAGCGCGGGCTCCTCGCGATCGAAGTCAAACGTTCGATCAACGTGCACCCTTCTTCTCTCCGATCACTCAAGGAGTTCAAGAAGGACTATCCGCAAGCGAGCTGCTACGTGTTCTATGGCGGCGGCGTGGCGCTCTATGAGGAAGACATTGCCATTCTGCCCATGGCCCAAGCGTTGATTGACTTGCCCACCATCCTGGCCAACCAACGCGCCCTATAATCTGCCTGAGCACCACGCACATGAGGTTCGACATGCGAAAACTCGTATTCCTTGCCCTAGTGGGCCTGTCGCTAGGCGCCGCTGCCGCCGCACAATCCCCGGCGGATGTCATGCTCGACCCGGCCTGGAAGGTGCCGGCAGTCATCGCATTCGCCGAGGTGAAAAATGGCGATCGTGTCGCGGACATCGTCGCGGGCCGCCTCACGGAATCGTTGGCGCGGGCGACGGGACCTTCAGGAAAGGTTTATGCGATTGAAACCGCGGAGGTCGTGCGGAGTCATCCCGAAGTCATGGGCCACATGAAATCCCTTGCAGCGAAATTCCCGAACGTCGTCGTCTCGCAAGATCCGGTCTCCACACCGTTGCCCCCAGGGCTCGACGCCGTGATCATTCGGCAGAACTATCATGACCTCTATGACCAATTCATGGGGCCTGCCGATGTCGCGGCGTTCAATCGGGCCGTTTTCGCCGCGCTGAAGCCGGGAGGTGTGTATGTGGTGCTGGATCATGCCGCGGCGGCAGGCTCGGGAATCAATTCCACCGAGACGTTACATCGCATCGAGCCTGCCCGGGTCAAAGCCGATGTGTTAGCAGCTGGTTTTAAATTCGACGGCGCCAGCTCCATTCTCGCCAACCCGGGCGATGATCATACGAAGAACGTTTTCGACTCATCGGTGCGGAATCACACGGATCAATTTTTGTACCGATTCAAGAAACCACGCTAGGTCTCTCCGCTCACAGCGCTGAGTGAATGCGCCCCCGCATCGATCGCGGGGGCGCATGGTCAGACCCACTTATTGAACATTCTGCGCGGCGTTGCCGCCCGCGCTCAATGACGCGATGGAGGGAGTCGCAGAAACCTGCGCCGACGCATTCCCGTTCGCGTCGCCGGCTACACTGCCAGTCGCATTGCCGTTCGCATTGCCGTTCGCATCGCCAGCTGTACTGCCGTTGGCCTCACCGGCCGCATCCAACGCACTCTGAGCCGCGGCGCTCGCCTGTTCGGCCTGATCGAGCACACTTGACGACGATGCGGCGGTTTGGGCCGCTTGATCCAAAGTGGTTTGAGCCATGCCGGTCAACTGATCGGTGCTCAGCGTCCCGCCCACGGTGCCGAACGCGCCGAGATTGCCGGTGCTATTCAGCAGGGTCGAGCCGCCGAATGCACCGGCGCCGCCCAAACCGCCAGCGCTACTCAACGCACCGCCGACAGTGCCGCCCATGGCGCCGCCGATGCCGCCGCCCAAGAGTCCAGCATGCGCAGGCAAAGACATGGCAACCACTGCGGCCAGGCTCGCGCTCGATAAAATGGTTTTGATTTTCATCACCTCTCCTTCAGAACCGGCGCGATGTGCGCGGCTTTCACTGAAGTCATACGAATGACGGGCGCGGTTTATTTCGTCCCCGCGAAAGAAAATTCTGCGCCGACCAGACCAAGACCATATGTCAAATCTCGGCCGCGCCCGCCGAGATCCAACGCGCTCGCGGCCAACGCTTCGACCGCTGCGGCGGCTGTCTTTCCGGTCGTTGATCTATTGCGCGCGAGCAACGCAGCGACAATAGGCGCTGCGAACGAGGTTCCGCGCACCGGAGCCAATCCACCGCGCACGAGCGCCGCCGATCCAACCCCGAGTGCCGCGAACATGACCTGCGGTCCGCGTGCGGCTTCAAGCAACACATGCCGGCGCGCATCCACGCCGGTCACGCCGACCACTCCGGTATACGAAGCGGGATACAGTGGTGGAGCGGCCGGACCGTCATTGCCCACCGCAGCCACGATCAAACCGCCGTGCGATTGAAAGGCCGCGATGATGCGCGCGAGCGCGGCATTGTCCGGCCCCACCAAGCTGATATTGACTACCTCCACATGCTGTGTAGCGAGCCATGCAAATGCGGATGCGAGCGTCGCCGCCGAGCCGCCCGTTGGCTCATCGCAATACACATCGGCAGCGAACAGCGCCGCACCCGGAGCTGCGCCATGGAAGCCCGAGTCATCGCCGATCAGGAGCGATGCGACTGCGGTGCCGTGAGCCGCGGGGTGCAAGACGCCTTTGCAGCCGAACGTGACGATCGAAGCGCTGTGAAACACTTCATGCGATTGATCGATGCCGGTGTCGATGAGGCCTAAGCGAATGCGGCTGGGCTGCAGTCTCCGCGGAGGGGCCATCTCGGTTCTCGTTTCCGCCGAGCGCACAGGCTCGCTCGATGTCGCCGAACCGTTTGCGCCATCCGTCGAAAATTCTGCGCCGCTCGGCATATAGAGATGATTGAAGTCATAGATGCCCTCGGGATTGGCATGTTTCAACAGCTCGAGCGCCTTGCGGATGGAGATATGCGGCGGCGGCCTGAGCACAACCATCGGCAAATCGAGTCCGTCCAGCAATTGCTCGCGCACGACGGCAAAAC
This sequence comes from uncultured Steroidobacteraceae bacterium, assembly GCA_964247385.1. GTDB lineage: Bacteria > Pseudomonadota > Gammaproteobacteria > Steroidobacterales > Steroidobacteraceae > TMP-86. Next base: position 25,695 of record CAXTUB010000021.1, read on the forward strand.
CCAGCCGCAGCGCTGCCGCGCGTTCAGGCTGCGAAGGCGCAAGCGCCAGAATCTCGTCGCGCACGATGAGCTCGCCGCGCGGATCGGCCGCGAGCTCGCGCGGATAAGCGCGCAGGAGCTCGCGCACCAAGGATCGGCGCGCGGAAGTCACACCTTGCCCGATGGCGTCCAGCGTCCCGGCGCCGGGCAAGCCGGACAGCGCCCCAGGGAGATTTGGCGCGTGGGTGGGCACGGACACGGGCAGACGCAGTTGCGCCGCGCCGAGCACTGGCCAGCCGAGTATGCAACATAAAACCCATTGCGCCGCGCGCATCCAATTCGTCTCCTGCGTGTAGCATGCCGGGAAGAAACACGGCCTTTCAAACGTCTATGTCATGAATACGATTGAGAGCGAGCAAAACATCCATGACCGCATCGTTGAACTGTTACCGCGGCTACGCCGCTTCGCTCGGAACCTGGCGCGCAATGCGCACGACGCCGACGACCTCGTACAGACGGGGCTCGAGCGCGCCTTGGTCCATCTGGACACCTGGCGGCGCGATGCGCGGCTGGATAGCTGGCTGTTTCGGATCATTCGCAATGCATGGATCGACGAGGTTCGAGCACGCACCCGGCGAGGCCGCGTGCTTGCGCCCGCCGAAGAAGGCGATGACGTGGGAACAGAGCCCATGGAACAATTGATCGAATCGCAAACGATCGAATCGGTGATGGCGCGATTGCCCGAAGAGCAGCGGCTGGCGATCAGTCTCGTGCTGGTTGAAGGCTTGCCTTATAAGGAGGCTGCCGAGGTTCTCGAGGTGCCGATCGGCACATTGACGAGCCGCCTCGCGCGCGGTCGGGACGCACTGCAGAAATTGCTGAGCCCCGCACACGGGGAGGATCTATGACCATTTCGGAAGAAACGTTGATGGCCTATGCCGATGATGAGCTTCGGGGCGCTGAAGCCGCCGGTGTGGAAGCGGCGTTGCGTCAGGACGCAGAGCTCGAACATCGCGTGATGCGGCATCGAGAGCTACGCCATCGGCTGCGTGCTGCGTTCGAGCCGCAGCTGCATGAGCATGTGCCTGACCGGCTGGTGCGAGCAGCGCGCGGCGAGCGGAACTCTGCCGTGGACGATCTGGCCGCGGCGCGCACGCGGCGCGACGCGCGCAACTCCGCGGCGCCGGCGCACGCTTCACCCCGCGCTGCGGGATTATCTCAACCGTGGTGGGCCGTGGCCGCGAGTCTGGTTCTCGGCATGGGCCTGGGATTCGCGATGGTGCATGCACCGAATCGCGCGTTGCTCTCCGATCGCAATGGTGAGTTGATCGCGCGCAGTGCTCTGGCGCGATCATTGGAGGATGACTTGAGCGGCACGCCGATGGATGCGCGAGTGCGCGTTGGGATTTCCTTCAAATCGAAGAGCGGCGATTATTGCCGCGCCTTCGATGCCGATCGCATGAGCGGTTTCGCGTGCAAGCACGGCGAGCAGTGGCGCGTCGCTGCGCTCGACGCCCACGCGAACGCCGCGACGGCCGAATACCGCACCGCGGGCTCGACGTTTTCGCCTGCCATCCTCCAAGCCATCGAGGCGGCCAAAGACGGCGATGCACTCGATCGCAGTTCGGAGCAGTCCTTGAGAAGCCGGCATTGGAACGGCGCCGAGACACGCGAATGAGCGCGCCGAGTGGGATGAGTGGAGCGGCGCCTGCCATCGTCAGTTTACAAGCGCATATTCTCGAGCAACAGGCGCGCTTCCCCGCAGCCACGGGCGCCTTCTCATGGATTCTGTCCGCGCTCTCCATTTCAGCCAAGATCATTGCCGACAAAGTGAGGCGCGCGCGGCTCGAAAACGTGCTCGGCCAAGCGGGCACGGAAAATGTACAGGGTGAAGCGCAACAGAAACTCGACATGATCGCCAATGAGGTTTTGTTGCGCACGCTCGGTGGACGCGAAGGCGTCGCGATCGTTGCCTCGGAAGAAAACGAAGAGCCCGTGATTCTACGCGACGTGGCCGCGGGAGATCAGCGCTACTGCGTGTTGTTCGATCCGCTCGACGGCTCGTCGAATCTGGATGTGTGCGGGGGCGTCGGCACTATTTTCAGCATTCTCGCTTACGAGCCGGACGCGGCTCGTCGAGGGGCGGATCAAGCGCTGTTGCAGCGGGGGCAGCGGCAAATCGCCGCGGGTTACGTGTTGTATGGTTCCTCGACGGTGTTCGTTTTGACACTCGGTCAGGGCGTGGACATGTTCGTGCTCGATCCCAGCATCGGCGCATTCATGCGCGTCGCACAGAGCATGCGCATCCCTGTCAAACAAAAATGCTATTCGGTGAACGAAGGCAATCGCTCGAGCTTTCCGCAGGGCTTCCAGAGCTACTTGAGCTGGGCGCAGAACAATGGCTACTCCAGCCGCTACGCCGGCGCCATGGTGACGGACGTGCACCGCATCCTGATTCAAGGCGGCGTCTTCATGTACCCACCCACCCAAAAGGCGCCGCAGGGCAAATTACGCCTGATGTATGAGGCCAACCCAATGGCGATGGTGATCGAGCAGGCTGGAGGGAAGGCGATGGTCTCGGCGGATCAGCGAGTCATGGACGTCGAGCCACACGCCATTCATCAACGAACGCCGATCGTGCTCGGCAGCACCGAGGAAGTCGATCAGGTATTGCGGCATTTGACCGGCTGAGAAAGACGCACCCTGCGAGACCCGCTAACGCTTGGGCGGGCGGCCGACGCGAGTTCCCAAGTAGGGCCCGCGCGGACCGTCAACGCGACGGCCTACGCAGCGGCCAGCCGCGTCAGATCGAACGCATCAGCCAGCAGCTCGTAAGAACGCAGCCGCTCTAAGGGGTCGAACGTCATTGTGACCACGAAGAGCTCTTGCAGCTTGAGCGCCGCTGCCATGTCGGTGAGCGACTGACGCACACGGCTCGGTGTTCCGACCACCAGAGCCGGCCAGAGATTCGGGCTTTCGGCAGGTGCATTGAGCTCGCGCACTGCGAGCTCGGGCGGCACCAATGGACCGGGCATTCCGGTGCCGCACAACCTTTGACGCATGAGCCGCGCGCTGCTCGCGAGGAGTTCAGCCCGCTGCGCAGTCTCAGCGCAGACGACGGCGACGGCCACGGCCGAATAGGCGTGTGCATGATGCTTGGACGGCTGGAAATGGGACTGATAATGCGCGAGCGCCGCCTCCGTGTGATCGCCGCTGAAAAAATGCGCGAACGCATAAGGGAGTCCGAGCTGCGCGGCGGCCACGGCGCTCCACTGACTCGAGCCCAACAACCAGACAACCGATGCATCGGGCGTGGCGCTTCCCATGCGGATGCGGGCAAATGGATGGTTCGCGGGGAAACCGCGCTCGAGATAGGCCAGCAATTCCGCGAGCTGCGAACCGAAGTCGTCGGGCATCGGGGAATCGCTGCGCTCGCGGCGCAACGCCAAGCTCTCGAGCGGGCCGCCCCCCGGCGCACGCCCGACGCCGAGATCGATGCGCTGCGGCGCCAATGCATTCAGCATGGTGAACACTTCAGCAACCTTGAGCGGGCTGTAGTGCGGCAGCATGATGCCGCCCGAGCCCAAGCGAATTTTCGAAGTTGAGCCGGCGATGCGCGCCAGCAGAATTTCCGGCGCCGGGCTTGCGAGCGTATTGAGCATATGGTGCTCTGCCGCCCAGTAACGCCGGAAACCCAACCTCTCGGCGTGCACCGCCAAAGAGATGCTCGCTTGCAGCGCTTCCTGCATGCCGCTCCCTTCCGAGATCGGCGATTGATCGAGCACCGACAGACTCAGCATCGCATCGCGCACGAGGCGGCGTTCAAAGATATCGCGACTGACTCAGCGCTACTGCGCGGGCGCGCCGCTCGTGCCCACGATGGGATACTTCGCGAAAATGCTGGTGACCGCCGTATCGACCGCACGCTGCGGATGCTCCTCGACGCTCTTGCTGATCACGCCGGTGGCCGAACCCGTCCACACCAGTTCCTTTCTCGAGCGGTCAACGAGATCCAAGGTCAGCGTGCCTTCGGTCACCGTCTCGATGTCGTTGTAGGCGAAGCCGCCGCCCCAGCCATAGCCAAACCCACTGCGCCATCCGCCAAACCCCACCCCGTATCCCGCGTCTGGAGTCGAGCGCACCTTATCGTGCCGCTGCACGTTGAAGTTCACTTTCAAATCCGGATTGGGTCCGCGCACATAGCCGCGCGCCTGCATCTCACGATCGACCGCGCCTTCGATGTTGCGCGTCAGGATGGTGGTGTAGCCCCGCTTGTCAGTGCTGAGCTTGTCGAAATAATCGTAAGTTTTGTACTGCGCGAGGTTTGCGCCCGGCGCCAGCTGCGTGCGTACGCTGGGCTTGGCCTGGCAACCGAAAAGGAACGAGGCAGCGAGTGCGCAGCAGCCAAGCGCAGCGGTGAATCGAACACGGTGAATTTGCATACATTTCTCCAACGGACAAGATGAAGTTTCGACTACGCTGCGCCAGGGACGTTCCGCCGAGAAATGCAGCGCGGTCATGTTGCGGTCGGGTAATCCGTATATCCTTGGGCTCCTTGCGTGTAGAACGTCTTCGCATCTGCAGCATTCAAGGGCGCGCTCTTCACGAAGCGTTGCGGTAGATCCGGGTTCGCAAGAAAAGGACGGCCGAAGGACACCGCATCGGCAGCGCGCAGCGCAAGCACGGACCGAGCCTCTTCCAGATCGTAGCCCGAGTTCAGGATGAGGGGTTTGGAGAAGACCTTGCGGATCTCAGGTGCAATGGGGGGATGGTCGGGCGGAAGAAAGTTCGACCCGGGGCGCGGCTCGCGCAGCTCGAGGAACGCGATCCCCAATGCATCGAGCGCTTGCGCCGCGGCGACGAACAAAGTTTTTGGATCGCTGTCGTTGACGCCCTGCGCCTCGCCGTTGGGCGAGAGTCTGACGCCGGTGCGATCGGCACCGAAAACCGAGATGAGCCGCTGCACCACCTCGATGAGCAATCGAATTCGGTTCGCCACTGACCCGCCATATTCATCCACGCGCAGATTGGAGTTATCGCGCAAGAATTGATCGATCAAATACCCGTTGGCTGCATGCAGCTGCACCCCATCGAATCCAGCCGCCTTGGCATTGCGTGCCGCTTTTTCGTAGTCATCCACCACCGACTTGATCTCGCCGATTTCCAGCGCGCGAGCCTGGACATAGGGTTGAGCCCCCGCGTAGGTATGCGCGGTGCCGGGCGCCGTCGTTGCGGATGAAGAGACCGGCGCGGCGCCGTTCAAAAAATCCGGATGGACCAGGCGTCCCATATGCCATAACTGCGACACCATGCGTCCCCCGGCCCGATGCACCGCCGCAGTCACCTCGGTCCACGCCTTGACCTGCTCGGCGTCCCAAATTCCGGGCGCATACGCCCACCCCATACCTTGCCGAGAAATTCCGGTGGCCTCCGAAATGATCAAACCCGCTCCCGCGCGCTGCGCGTAGTACTCGGCCATGAGAGGCGTCGGCACGTGTTCGCGAGTGGCTCGGCCGCGAGTGAGCGGCGCCATCAAAATACGATTGGGAGCGGCAATGCCACCGAGCTGAATGGGATCGAATGGCGAAAGCGGCGCAACTTGCTCGAAGGGTGAATTCATGCGCGCCGAATATACAGAGGACCGGCGGCGCTGCACATCGGACTCGAGTGCAATCGCAGCGATCCATTACGGCATTCCAGCGGTAATGAATGGCCTTCTGCCCGGACTGCGCGCGATGGCGCCCGTGAGACTTTGCGAGTATGGTGGAGCGAATCATTCGCAAAAGCTTCGGCCTCGCGGGCTGCAGCTGGCGCGAACGGATGGGATACAAGTAAAAATTCAGGGGAGACCTCATGAATCCAAGATTCTCACTCTCGATGGTTTGCGCCAGCCTCATCTGGTGCGCAACCGCACATGCCTCGAGCGCGCAGCAAACCGCCTTTGCGGCGGAAGTGAAGAAGGCCAAGACCACCACCGAAGGTAAGCTGCATTCATCCCTGCGCGCGATCACCGCCGCACCCGCATTCAGCGCGCGCGCCATCCGCGGCGGTCATCGTCCCGCGCTCATGCCGCAAGCCGCGTCGGTACGTGTCAACGTCGTAGCCGATGCCGACCACGTGCAGCAAGTGAAAGCCGCGTTGCAATCGCTTGGCTTGACAGGCGCACAGGCAGCCGGCGGCATGATTTCGGGAAGTGCATCCATCACTGCCTTGAAAGCCATGGCGGCAGTTCCGGGGGTCCATACCATCCGTCCGTCACTTTCGAGAACGCGTGCCGGTCTCGTGACTTCACAAGGCGACGTGGCGCAACGCTCTGACGTTGCGCGCTCAAAATTCGACGTCAATGGGCACGGCGTGACCGTGGGCGTGTTGTCGGATAGTTTCGGTTGCTTGACCGGTCCCTTGGCCGAGGGGCAACTCTTCACGACCACGCAGCAGGACATCGCGAACGGCGATTTGCCGCGCAGAACACGGATACTGGAAGAGATTGCGGATTGCACTCCTCCCGACGAACCGCCGGCCATTGACGAAGGCCGAGCCATCGGCCAGATCATCCACGACGTCGCACCGGCGGCGAGCCTGCTGTTTCATACGGCCGTTAATTCGGAAGCAGATTTTGCTCAAGGCATCATCGACTTGGCCGATGCCGGCGCATCCATCATCGTCGATGACATCGGTTACTTCGATGAGCCCATGTTCCAAGACGGCATCGTCGCGCAAGCCGTGAACGCCGTGAAGCGGCGTGGCGTCGCGTATTTTTCCTCGGCGGGCAACAGCGCGCGCGAGTCCTACGAATCGAATTTCCGTTTGAGCAAATCCTACGGTATCGATGGCCCCCGGCATAACTTCGGCACGAGCAAGAAGATCGACGGCTTGCAAACTCTAACCATCACGGATGAGGCCGACGAAGTTTTCGTCCTGAATTGGGACCAGCCATTCGCTTCCGCCGGCGGCAAGGGCTCGCGCTCCGACGTCGACATGATTTTCTACGATATGAAGGGGGATCCGTTGCCCACATGCGGCGACCCATTGCCGCCGGTATGTCAGCTCGCCGGCATCGATCCGAATATCGGTGGAGATGCGCTGGAATTTGCCGAAGTCGTGAACTTCAGCGGCGATGACGTTCAGGTGCAATTGAGTGTGGAGTTATTTAAAGGTCCGGTGCCCCGCTATCTCAAATATCTGTGGTATGACCTCTTCGACGGCACCGTCATCGTCGATGAGCACGATACACAAAGCGGTACCGTGTACGGCCACCCGCTTGCGCGTGGTGCGGAAGCCGTGGGCGCAGCGCCATGGTACAACACCGTGGCTTGGAACAATCCGTTCCACAAGGTATGTGTGCCCGCGTGCCTCGAGCTCTTTTCTTCCGCCGGCGGCGTGCCCATCTTTTTCGACACTCGAGGAAACCGTTTGGATTCGCCGCATGTTCGGCGCAAGCCAGAGATCACCGGTCCCGATGGCGCTAATTCAACCTTCTTTTACTCTCCCTTGTTAGATGAGGTGCCGGGCACGAGCGAACCCGATATCTACCCGAATTTTTTCGGAACCTCCGCTTCGGCGCCTCACGTCGCTGCGATCGCGGCGCTCATGCAGGACAAATATCAGCGCGAACATCATCGTTCGCTGCCGCCGGATCGCATCTACAACATCTTGGAGCGAACGGCGAAAGACATGAAGTACCGTGCGGGTCGAGTAACACCTCCGTCGAAGTTCCCATTTGGAACGGCGGGATTCGACTTCGACTCAGGTTATGGTTTCGTAGACGCGGTCGCCGCGTTGCGCGCCGTCAACTAGAACCGGCGAATCAACGGCAACGCGGCTTCTCGGCGAGGAGCCGCGGCCACACCGCGCGCCAATCGCTCTGGTGCGTCATGGCGGGCACGTCGCGCAGAGTGACGCACGAGCCGCCCGCGCGCAGCGCGAATCGTGTCGCGACGGCGGCGGGCACTACCGCATCTTGCGCGCCGAGAAAATGAATTTGCGGAATCCCGGCCACGTCGCCCGCGAAATCAATTGGATTGATGGAACCGGTGAGGGGGCTGACGCCGTGCAGGCGCATGATCTCTGCGGTATCCAATGCACCGGCCACCGTGCGCAGTGAGAGCACATCGTGCCGGCGTGCCGCAATCATCACCGCCGCGGCTCCGCCGCCAGAAAAGCCGATGAGCTCGACCGGCGCATGCGCCAACGCGGCGATTTGCTCGACGGCGGCGTTCATGGACTCGATCACCTCGGGCGCAAAGCGGCGCTGCATCCAGTAGCCCGCTTCGCAGCGCCGCGAACGCGCAGCGTACTGACAAGGTCTTGCGAGATATACGACGTTGGCGGCAGGGTCGACGGTGGCCAATGCAAGCCCAATGGCGTGCCGCGGCGTGGGATCACGCGAGGGCTCGAAGCGCGATGCCCATGCGTGACCGTCGCCCTCGATGTAGATGCGCACGGGCTCGCCTGGACGCGTCATTCGCACCCACGCCACGAGATCGAAACCGGGCGTAACGAAGAGGCCACGCTCGAGATGCGCGGCGTGAGCCGACCGTTCGAGCCGTTGAGATGAGCTCAGCGCGCACGCCGCAAGCGTGCACGCTCCAAGTGCGCATGCTCCAAGTGCGCATGCTCCAAGTGCGCATGAAATGATCGCCGATGTCCAACCCGAAACTGCGCTCATCGGCGCAAAGCTCACGGCTCGCGCACTTCCAGCGCGTCCAAAAGCACGCCCAAGTGGTCACGGTAACGCCGCCAGCGGCCTTTCGAGCTCGTGTACAGGGGTTTGCGAACTTGCGCCAGACTCGCAGTGCGCACCACGCGAGGAGTCTCGTGAAACTTGAGGCACGCGTCGTGCCACGGCAAGCCCAGCGCTTCGAACAGGCGCCGCGCTTCGCGCGGAAAATCGTCCACCACCGACTCATAATCGATTTCGATGAAGCGGCTCGGCAGCAACACCGAGCGCCAATGCGCGACGAGAGCTTGATAAGCCCGGTGAAAATCGCCGAGCTCCTTGAAGTCGTACGCGAAACGCTGCTCGGCAGCGAACAGCTTCGTGTAGCAGGACAGCGTCGTGTCAACGGCGTTGCGGCGGCAATGCACGATCCGCGCATTCGGAAGCATGAGATGAATCATGCCGGCATACAGAAAGTTCGCCGGCATCTTGTCGACCAGATGATCACGCTTTACCAGCGGCGCAACACGCTGCAGATATCGCACGCCGAGCGCATGGCAGCGTGCCGGCGTCAGCGACGACACACCCGCAGGATCAGCCGGTCCAAGCTCGTGCAATGTTTGCCGCACTGCCGGCAGCTCGCCCGCGCCGGAGATTTGCGGGTGCGATGCGAGAATCTGCTCGATCAACGTCGTGCCCGAGCGCGGCATGCCTAGCACGAAAATGGGAATCTGCGAGGCATGGCCACTTCCGGCAAGCCGCTCGAACAGAGCGGCGGGAAACGAGTGCGCGATGCGTTCCAGCCATTCGCGCGCGGCCTGCGAATCGTACTCAAATGTTGCGCGCTTCATTGCGTTGCCGACACGAAAATGCTCGAACGCGCGCGTGGCATCGCCGATATCCAGATACATCTTGCCGGCGGCGAAACGCGCACCGATGCGATCATTGAGAGGAACGGCTCGCTCGCTTCGTAAATAGGACTCGATGCGATCGAAATCCGCATCTCCCGCGGCGTAACACCTGGTCTCGATGCGGGCAAAGATGGCTTTGGTAGAGCGCGGAAAGGCGGTTGCCGCCATCGCATACTCGCCTTCGGCTGCTTGCCTGTCGCCGGCTTCCATGAGGGCAGCCGCACGGGCCAGCATTGCATCTTCACGCACGACTCCCGGCAGCGAGGTTGCGCGGGAGAAGCTTTCCAGCCCGGCTTCATGCTGGCCGAGCGACTGAAGGATGAGCCCCAAGCTGTAGTGGGCGTCGGCGCTGGATGGATCCAGAAGAACGGCTTCGCGCGCCAGGGGCAAGGCCTCATCGAGCCGGTCGAGCTCGCGCAGAGTTCGCGCCCGCGTGCTCAACGCTTGCGGATGGAGCGGCGCGAATTCCTGCAGCGCATCGAGCCAACGCAATGCATCGAGCGGGCGGCAGCGCTCGATCTCGATCGCGGCAAGGTTCAGGTAGGCATCCACAAGCCGCGAATTCTTTTCGATGGCGAGGCGCGCCATTCGCTCGGCCTCGTCTTGATCGCCGCAGTCGCTGAGAAGAATCGCAAGATTGCTCAAGCCTTCCGCATAGTCCGGCCGAAGCTCGATCGCCCTGGTGTAATGAGCTCGGGCGGCATCCAAGTCGCCCAGCCTTCGAAAGGTATTCGCCAGATTGTTATGCGCTTCGGCAGAGCTCGGCATCATGGCCACGACCCGCTCGAGCGAGACGCGGCTTTCTTCGAACGCTCCAGTCTCCTGTTGCAGAATGCCCAGATTATTCCATGCGCTCATCAGCTGCGGCGCCAATGCCGTTGCTCGTTGCGCGGCTTCAATCCCTTCGGTCAAGAGCCGTTTTTGCCGGCACATCTCCGCGAAATTGCTGAAGTACAGAGCGGGCGCGTGGGGCGTACCGCACGCGGTGCGCAAGTACGACACAGCCAAATCCAAATTGCCGCGAGCGTGGGCAATGAGACCGAGCAAATGCATCGCATCGATTTGGCCCGGCCAGGATTGCAGTACGCGCTGACACGACGCTTCGGCTTGATGGGTCTGCCCTGCATTCCAGTGCGCTTGCGCCTGCGTCAACACGACGCGCAGGTCGAGCTTCGGTGCAGAAGGCGTCATGGGAAGAATGGTCTGGGCCGAAGTCATGTGCAGGTCCACCGAAGCAACGCGCCCGACTATCGGCGATTTAACAATAAAAGAACAAGCGGAAGTCGCAGCCCGCTCGCAGCACATTGAATTTGTGTGACGGGGTTCGCGCTGCGCGGCGCGCGGCTACGCCTTGATTAACCCACGCACTGCGCGCGCGGCAGTACTTGCAGGAAAGACCTGATCTTCGAGGTGACGCTGCGGCACGAGCAGATGATCCTCCAACACTCCTTTACACACTGCGCGCAAATCCATAGTGGGGCGCAAATCTCGGTTTTCGTACAGTTCCCTCGCGCTGAGTCCGGGCCAGTCGGCCATGACGCGGCCTCCCGCCACCGCACCGCCCAGCAAAAACGCACACGTGCCGGTGCCGTGATCCGTGCCTCGCGAGCCATTTTGCGCCACCGTGCGTCCGAATTCGGTGACCACCAGCACCGCCGTGCGCGGCCATGCCTCGCCGAGAGAAACACCGAGCGCTGATAAGGTTTCATCGAGCGTGCGCAGCCGGTTCGCCAACGATCCCTGGCTCGCACCCTCTTGCGCGTGCGTGTCCCAACCGGTCAATTCGAGCACCGCAACTTTCGGGCCTTGCGATGAAGCGAGAAAGGTGCCGGCCGTCTTAGCCATGAGCGCCAGCCTTTGCACGTTGCCGCGTCCAAGCCCATCGGCGTCTGAGGTTTGCGCCATGGCGTCGATCTTCGTCGCCTGCTGCAATCGATCGGCCAAGATCTCGTCGCGCTCGTACAACTTGGTCAGCCGCTCGATCAAATCCGGCTCGACCGCGGGCAGCGATGACGGCGCCCATGAGGTCACCTGCCGGGGCCCGCGCAGCAGCAGCGGCACGTTTTGTGCGAGCGCCACCCCATATTGATTGGAAGGCAGCGCAGTCAGTGCTCGGTTCAGCCAACCCGATTCGCTGCCAAAAGGCCGGGGTGTTCCATTCTCGAGCAAGTTCTGCGCATCGAAATGCGAACGGTCGCGATAGGCCGTCGCGATCGCGTGAAACACGATCAGTTCTCTCGCCGCATGACGCTCATGCAGATAAGTCAACGAGGGATGCAGGCCGAACAAGCCGTCGAGCCGCAGCGCGCCGCGCTCTGCGCCTGGCGCAGCGATCGCGATGTCTGGTCGCGCCGCCCGGTAGTCCGTATCGCCGTAAGGCACGACTGCGGTGAGTCCATCGAGCGCGCCGCGCAGAATGCAGACCACGAGGCGTGCGTCCCCGGGCGCGGCCGCAAAGCTCAAATGGGGCAATCGCGCAAGGGTGCAGGCGGCGAGGCTTTGCCAAACGAATCGGCGTCTCGTGATCATGCGATGTTCCTTCTCACCGGCGCTGAAATTCTGGACTCATCCACAACAACGCCAAACCTTGGCCTGCGCTCGCTGCGCGCCGAATTGCCCGTGCGGTCGATTCCGACAACAGCGGCCCCAGCGAGGCTGCGGCCAGCTTCGCCGGATCGCGCGTGCTGCCGATGCGGTCGCCCAGCGCTTGCGACCATTCGATGCGTCGCATGAGTGCATCCGCCCCGTCCCAATCGCTGGAGGAATCGGCCCAGCCTGCCGGCGAGCCCGGCGCAAAGGGCCGCTGCCCGAGCCGATCGAAGGCGCCGATCGCAACCCGAGCATCGCTTGGCACGAAATCCAAAGCGCGGTAAGTTGAATAGACGAAGTCTTGCGCGGTCTTGAACTTGGCTGGCTCCGCGCGCCACGCCTGATCGCAATCAATGAGCGCGGCATACATGCTGCGCAGCTCTCCTCCGCTTTTCGCATACGCGTGTGCAATCCGCTCCACGCACTGCGACGGCGGTTCATCGGAGATGAAATGCCGCACGAGCTTGGTTGCGAGATGCCTCGCTGTGGCAGGGTGGAGCGCCAGATCTTCGAGCACGGCGACGCCCTGCCCTTCGCCCTCTTGCGCGTACGTGCGAGCAAGCAACGTCTTCGCGCCCGGCTCGTGCAGATTTTCGCGAAACACGAATTGGCCTGGGGAGCCGTTGGCCAACGCACCGTTGCCGCCGCCGATGGACCAGCCCGTCAGCACTCGGGCAAACGTCGTGACGTCCGCCTGACTGTAGCCGCCATGCACGCTCAGCGTGTGCAGCTCGAGAATTTCTCTCGCCAGGTTTTCGTTGATGTCGAGCTTGCGCTTGATCGGCCCTGTTCTCCGCCGAGTCCGCGCTGCGAGCTCGGAGTCAGGCCCAACGGAGAACTCATTATCGAGATATGCGAGCATCGCCGGATGATGCTCGGCCGCCAACAGCAGATCCACGAAGCGGCGCGTGACGTTCGGACGGATCGCTTCATTCTCGAAAGCGCCCGCAATGCCCAGGCAGATGGGCTTATCGACGGAGACAGAGAAATGGTTGCTCCAGAATTGCACCAAGCGCTCGTGAAATGAATCTGAAGTGAGCGACGCCACCCGAACCCTTGCCGCAACTTGCGCGACATAATGAGGAGCAATGCGCTTGCGCACGGAATCGGCCACGGCGTTCTGCGCATTGGAATCGGCGCCCAACGCTGTCCCGGCTTCACGCTTCGCCTCGCGCCGCTCAGCACGCGCCGCGAAAAACTCGCTCAATATCTGAGCGCTGCTTGCGAGAGCCGCCATCTCTTGTGGAATCGGCGCGGGCTTGTCCACTTGGGCCATGAGCCACTCCCGCGGTCCGCCGCTCGCGTCCGCGAGCTCCGATGGCCTCGCCCCCAGGCCGAAACGATTCGCGGCAATGGCACATTCGAAAGCGGGCATGCTGCGAACAACGCGGGCCGCGCGCGCCAGTTGACGCGAGCATTCAGTATGGAAATCCGCCGTGCGCTTGCGAGATCCGCGCTCGAGCTACGATGAGGTCGGCCCCATCGCGTAAGCTTGCAGGCCGGATCGCGTCGAGATTCGCATTATTCGTTTCGATATCTAAGGAGCATGACATGCGCCCAATGACTACGCTTGGTTGCCTTGCGATGTTCGCGGCACCTTTTTGTTTCGCATCGGATCAAACCATGCGCTGCGGCAGCGCTTTGGTGACTCAGAGCACTCCGGTGGAGGAGTTCTTGCAAAAATGCGGGCAGCCAACCTCCAAACAATCGTTCACAGAAGATATCAGAGTCGGGATGGAAGGCGGCGGTACACGGCACGCCGGCACCACGGTCAAGGAGGTTTGGACTTACGACCGTGGCAGCGGCGGACGGCCCTATCTCGTGACGGTGATCGACGGCAAGATCAAGAGCATCGAGACGGGCGAGTAGCTTGCGGCGATTTCAGAATGCCCATCGCAAGCGCAACCCTCCAGTTTGATCGACGTAGCCGTTGGCGATCTCGACGTCGTACTTGAGAGACAACGAGACGTTTCGATTGCCGACCACCGTGATTCCGGCCGACACCCACGCTGAGTTCGCGGCATAGTGCGGGCCTCGGATGGTGAATGCGGTTGCAGCTTCGTCCGCGGCGAAATAAGCATTCTGCACATCCGCTCCGTTGTTGAACTCATGCTGGTAGGATGCGCGAAATTCGGGTACGACGTAGCCGCGCTGGGTTTCGAACCCATGCTGCAGCTTGAACCCCACGGCGCCCAGCAGTGACGTATCGTGAGTAGAGTTCACGCGCAGTGCTGCGCCATTTCCGCCCGACTCCACATATCCCGACTGGTACAAGCGGCTCATCGACACGCTCCATAAAGGCGTGAGCGTGGTGTTGCGCCGACTGCCCAAAGTAAATGGCAGCCCGCCATCGAGCTTCGCAAGATATTGCGTGCCCGAGTGCTTGCCCTCCGCAATGCCTGAGAAGCCTTCGAAGTCAATGACGCGCTCGGTATCGAACCGGTCGAACAGCACGCCTGCTGTCGCATTCGTGTAGGAGCGTGACCCCATGTAGCTGCCATAGCCAAGGAGACCATAGGCATCCACCTTCATCCCGCTTCCTTGCCGATCGCCGTGGTCGTCCAAGCTGCCGTGCGTATAGCTCATAACGGCGCCGAGCCGCGCGGGCGCATCAGACAACGCCCGATCGGCGCCCATGACGAGGCCGCCCGAGTCGATGGAATATCCTGCAAACTGTCCGTCCTGGCTTTGGTGCGCGTTGCCGCCAAATGCTTCGCCCCAGCCCGCCCATACCCCAGACGCCAAGCCCGTGGCCACCCGATGACGCATCGCCCGTGGACAAACCGCTGATCACGCCGCTTTGCTCGACGTTCGAGGCGAGACGCATGCCATCGGCATGCGCCGTGATGACATTGATCAGATCGAGCGATGGCTTGACTGCGGCATGAGTCGCCGCGCTATGGGGATCTGCCAGCAACTGATTTCCCGCACGATTCGCCTCGGCCGCCGTTCCCAGCGAGACGATGGCGTTCGATAGATTGATGAGCGAAGGATCGCTGCCTGCATAGGCGCCCACCGCGTTATTGACGATGATGGCGTTCGACGTCGTGGCCAGGCTATAGCGTGGCCCGCCAGCGCCGCCGCCTGAGCCGCCGGCCCCGCCGCCCGTGCCACCCGTCCCGCCGCTGCCTGTGCCGCCACCCGAGCCACCGCTGCCGGAACCGCCGCCGCCATCGCTCCCGTCACACGAATTCGTTGCACTCAAACAGATGACGAGCTGGGAGCGGGGGTTTTGTTGAGCTTCGCTGATGAGCGCGTGGCCGGCATTTCCCGCCACGGCTGCGGTCATG
>CAXTUB010000022.1:0-38973 GCA_964247385.1 uncultured Steroidobacteraceae bacterium
GTAGATTTGTGTGGTCGACAAATCACTGTGACCGAGGAGCATCTGGACCACGCGCAGGTCGGCGCCATGATTCAACAAGTGTGTTGCGAATGCATGCCGCAAGGTATGGGGTGAAAGCTCCTTCTCGACATTCGCTTTCTTCGCGTAGCGCTTGATGATGTGCCAAAACGCCTGCCGCGTCATGCGATCGCCGCGGCGCGTCGGGAATAAATAATCCGTCTGCCTCTCGAGCAAAATCTCGACGCGCGGGCCTTGAGTGAACTGACGCAGCCAACGGATGGCCTCATCGCCGAGAGGAATCAAGCGCTCTCGGTTGCCCTTGCCGACCACGCGCAGGACGCCTTGATTAAAATTGATCTGATTGTGCTTGAGGCTCACCAACTCGGAGACGCGCAATCCCGTGGCATACAGCACTTCGAGCATGGTGCGGTCGCGATGGCCGAGCGGGTCTGAAACCACGGGCGCCTCGAGCAACGCTTCCACTTCGGCTTCGGTCAGCGATTTCGGCAAGCTCCGGCCGATTTTCGGCATGGCGATCTGCGCGGTCGGATCTTCGCTCATCAAACCTTCGCGAATCATGTAGCGATAGAACCGGCGAAAGCTCGAAAGCTGCCGCGCCGTGGAACGAGGCCTCGAGCCGCCCTCGACGCGCGCGGCGATGAATCCGAGTAAGTGAGTGCGCGTTGCCTTGAGAAGCGCGCTGTCGCGTTCCTCCAGCCAGCGTGCGAGCGCCGTGAGGTCGGCGCGGTAGGCCGCGAGAGTATTGGCGGACAGGCCGCGCTCGGCCCAAACGGCGTCGAGAAATTTTTGCAGCACCGGGTCGAACACGTCACCCGCAGGCGTTTCGCTGCGGGAAAAAACCGTCCTTTTCAATGCGGTCGACATAGAGGCCTTTGCGAGGGTGGCGTGCCTGGGGCTGCACGCGCAATGCGGGGGAGTATGCGAGGGCATGTTTCAAAGCTGCGTGAACGAACTCACACAACCCTAAAGTATTAACATAAGGAGAACCAAGTCACATTCGAAGTGGAGCAGGTCGCCGTACGGCGACGACTGCCCGGGGAAATTCGTCGTCATGAACAAACTTCAGCTGGTCAAGCTCGGCGTGAACGGTCCTCCGGTTGGAGTACAGGGCTTTGGGTGCATGGGGATGAGCGAATTCTACGGTGCAAGCGACGAGCGAGAAGCCATCGCCACCCTCCATGCAGCCATCGACCGCGGCGCGACTCTCATCGACACGGCGGACATGTACGGTCGCGGCGCCAATGAAGAGTTGGTTGGCCATGCCCTGCACTCACGGCGCAGTGAAATCGTCTTGGCCACTAAATTCGGCATCGAGCGGCCGCCGGGCAATGACGCGGTGTTCGCCATCAACAATCGTCCCGATTACATTCTTCGCGCCGCGGACGCCTCGCTCGCCCGGCTCGGCGTCGACCTCATTGATCTTTACTATATGCATCGCCGCGATCGCTCTGTTCCGCTCGCCGATTCGATCGGCGCCATGGCGTCGTTGGTCAAGGCGGGCAAGGTGCGCCATCTCGGGCTTTCGGAAGTCTCGGGCGATGAGTTGCAAGAAGCGCATGCCATTCATCCAATCACCGCTCTGCAATCCGAGTGGTCGGTATTTTCGCGTGAGATCGAACAAGGCCCGGTGCAGGCAGCGGCCAAGCTCGGAGTCGCGGTAGTCGCTTTTTCTCCGCTCGGGCGCGGGCAACTCACGGACACCCGCTATGCGCAAGGTGCGGCGGATCCGCGCGACATCAGGAATCGATATCCGAGGTTTAGCACCGCCCATGCCGAGGAGAACGAGCGCATTTTGCAAAGCATGCGTGCGTTGGCCGAATCACGCGGCTTGACCACGGCGCAGCTTGCCTTGGCTTGGCTGCAGCATCGTTCCCAGGTGCATCGGTTGACGGTGGTGCCCATCCCTGGCACTCGAAGACTTTCGCGCTTGGAGGAAAATCTCAAGGCCGCCAGCGTCGAGCTCGATGTCGAAGCGTTGACCGCGTTGGAACCCCTGGCGGGCATCGTGGCAGGCGCACGAATGCGCTAGCGCGCGTCGCGTGCGGCTTTGACACTCTCGCAACCGCGAGGTGCCGCTTGAGAATGCGATCACACCCAGGGCCACATTGAGTGAAATGCGCGCGCTGTCCGCGTAACCTTGCGCGCGGGTGAGCAAGCTCCTGACCAAAGCCTATTCTGTTTTCTGCATCGCTTTGTTCGTGCCGATGGCGATTGGCGTGCTTCTCATCAATCTTCTGTTGCCAACGGTCGCATCGCGCCGTTGGGTCGCGCGGGCCGCTTCGCGCGTGTTTTTGCGAGCAGTGGGCTTGCGCATCGATGCCGAAGGACTGCATCGCTTGCCCTCCAAGCCCTGTGTGATCATCGCGAATCACGCCAGTTATCTGGACGGTCTCGTTCTCGCCGCTGTGTTGCCGCCCCGCTTCGCGTTCATCATCAAGAAAGAGATGACGCGCGTGCCGGGCGCGAACCTCTTCTTGCGCGGGCTGGGCTCGGAATTCGTCGAGAGATTCGATCGTCACAAGAGCGCGGTCGATGCGCGGCGCGTGGTGCGTCGTGCCGGTACCGGACAATCCATGGTGTTTTTTCCCGAAGGCACGTTCAACGGACGGCGCGCTATTGGCAAGTTTCACGGAGGAGCGTTCGCGACGGCCGCGCGCAACCACATGCCGATCGTGGCCATGGCGATCATTGGGACTCGAGATGCGCTGCCGTCGGGCACATTACTCATGCGCAGAGCGCCGATTCGGGTGGCCGTGCTCGAAGGTTTGGATTCCCGTGAGCTGCAAGGCGCGGGGCGCGAGCTGCGGCACAAGGCTCGCTCCTTGATCGCAGCGGCCGTCGGCGAAGAGCTCGCCGCGTAGGGTCGCTCCGCGCAGACGATGTGAAGCGCGGATTTTCAAAAAGTCAGCGCAAATTTCCGCAAGTGAACCTAAACTTTCGGGCTTGGATTCCGCGCTCTTTTCTGTGCGCGCGGTTCAATGCGACGGCTGAAGCCGTCCCTGTGCCCCGGGCCGTACATTGACGGCTATTATCCTGCAGCGCAAAATTCGCAGTCCCCATCAGGATTCATCATGGCGCAAGACTCGCTGGTCATTTTGGCTGCACAACGCACGCCGCTCGGCGCATTTCAGGGCATGTTTTCGCAGGTCACCGCAACGCAGCTGGGCTCGGCCGCCATTCGCGGCGCCCTCTCGGCGAGCGGCGTGCCGGCAGATCAAGTCGATGAAGTCTTCATGGGATGTGTGCTGCCGGCGGGCTTGGGTCAGGCGCCGGCTCGGCAAGCTGCGCTCGATGCGGGCATTCCCAAGAGCGTGCCGTGCAACACCATCAATAAAATGTGCGGATCCGGCATGCGCGCCATCATGTTGGCGGGCGACCAATTGCTCGCGCATCACGCTCGGGTCGTGGTAGCCGGCGGCCTCGAGTCGATGACCAACGCGCCGTACCTGTTGCCCAAAGCGCGCGGCGGCTATCGCATGGGCCATGGCACGGTCATCGACCATATGTACACGGATGGCCTGCAGAGCCCCTGGGACGGCAAGCTGATGGGAAGTTTCGCAGACAGCACGGCCGCCCGCTATGAATTCACGCGCGCCGATCAAGATGCGTTCGCGGCCGAGTCGGTGCGCCGCGCCAAGCAGGCCGTCGAAAATGGCGCCTTCGATGCGGAGATCGCGCCCGTTGTTGCGAAGAATCGCAAGGGCGAAGTGACCATCGACAAGGACGAAACCCCATTCACGTTGGATCTTGAAAAGATTCCCACGCTGAAGCCCGCGTTCAATAAAGACGGCACGGTCACGGCGGCCAGCTCATCCAGCATTTCCGACGGCGCTGCGGCGACCGTGCTCACGCGCGAATCCATCGCAAGAGAGCGGGGCTGGAAGCCGATCGCGCGGCTTGTCGGCTATGCGTCGCATGCGCTCGATCCCGAGTGGTTCACCGTTGCGCCGGTGGGTGCATTGCGCAAGGTCATGCAGCAGGTCGGCTGGTCGGTCAAAGACGTCGATTTGTTCGAAGTCAATGAGGCGTTTGCGGTGGTCACCATGGCCGCGATGAAGGATCTTGGGCTCGATCACGCAAAGGTCAACGTCAACGGTGGAGCTTGTGCTCTGGGTCATCCCATCGGGGCCACCGGCGCGCGCATTACGGCGACGCTCATTCACGCCCTGGCCGCGCGAGGCTTGAGGCGCGGCGTTGCGGGATTGTGCATCGGTGGTGGTGAAGCGGTGGCGATCGCAGTCGAACGAGTGGAGCCATGAAAATCGACGCAGCCTGCGCCGTCATCAGCGGCGGAGCCTCAGGACTGGGTCGTGCGGTCGCTGCGCACCTCGTCGCCGCAGGGGGGAAGGCGGCGCTCCTCGATGTTCAGGAACAAGCGGGCCGCGATTCGGCCGCCGCGCTTGGCCCGAGCTCGCGATTCTTTCAATGCGACGTGACGCAGGAGCGCAGCGTCGCAGCGGCCGTCGAAGGCGCTAAGAATTTCATGGGCGCGGTGAATCTCCTGGTCAATTGCGCCGGAGTAGTCGGAGCGGGACGTTTGCTCGGCAAGGCGGCGCCCATGAGCGCCGAGTTTTTTCAGAAAGTGCTGCAGATCAATTTGTTCGGTACATTTTTGATGGATCGGGAGTGCGCACAGGCGATGATCGGCAATGCGCCGACCGCGGATGGTGAACGCGGGCTCATCATCCATACGGCATCGGTTGCCGCATATGAAGGGCAGATCGGTCAGATCGCCTACTCCGCCACCAAAGGTGCGGTGCTCGCCATGGCCTTGCCGCTGGCGCGTGAGCTCGCCATGTACGGCATTCGCGTCATGACCATTGCTCCTGGCGTTTTCGAAACACCGATGGTCTCCGCAATGACCGATGAGCTGCGCGCCTCATTATCTGCGCAAGTGCCGTTTCCTAAGCGCTTGGGCCGCGCCGAGGAATACGCGGGCCTGGTGGCACATCTGTTCGAATCGCCTTATCTGAATGGCGAGAGCATTCGGCTCGACGGCGCCATCCGGATGCAGCCAAAATAATCCTTGCGCCGCAGGAGCTCCTTGAGCCTTCGGCGCAGTTCACTGGAAGCACAGACAGAAGCGCATGAGCAACGAAATTCAGCGGGACGTCATGGAGTACGACGTGGCCATCGTGGGCGCAGGGCCCGCCGGCCTTGCGTGCGCCATCCGCTTGAAGCAGCTGAATGGGGACTTGAACGTGTGCGTGCTCGAAAAAGCATCCGCTCTCGGCGCACAGGCGTTGAGCGGCGCGGTATTCGAGCCTGGCGTTCTCGATGGCTTGTTTCCCGATTGGCGCAAGACGCCGCCCGCAAC
The DNA here is from genome assembly GCA_964247385.1 of uncultured Steroidobacteraceae bacterium. Classification (GTDB taxonomy): domain Bacteria; phylum Pseudomonadota; class Gammaproteobacteria; order Steroidobacterales; family Steroidobacteraceae; genus TMP-86. The sequence goes on from CAXTUB010000022.1 coordinate 5,339, forward strand.
GTGCGTTGCGGCTTCACGCGATGAGTTCGTCTTCCTCACCCGCAAGAAGCGCTACAAGCTGCCGACACCGCCGCAGATGAAAAATCACGGCAACCTCATCATCTCGCTCGGTCAGCTCACGCCCGTGCTTGGCGCCGAAGCCGAGCGGCTCGGCGTCGATGTATTTGCCGGGTTTGCCGGCGCCGAGGCGCTGTTCGATGAATCCGGCAGAGTCAAAGGTGTGCGCATCGGCGACATGGGTGTGGAAAAAAACGGCGAACCCGGCCCCAATTTCACGCCCGGCCCCGAGATTCTCGCGAAGCACACGGTGCTGGCCGAAGGCTGTCGCGGCAACATTTCCAAGCAGCTCATCAATCGTTTTTCGCTGGCCGAAAATTCATCTCCGCAGACGTATGGCCTGGGCTACAAGGAACTCTGGCAAGTGCCGTCGGGACGCAGCGAGCCCGGCCTGATTCAACACAGCGTGGGCTGGCCGCTCGATGACAAGACTTATGGCGGCAGCTTTATTTATCATCTCAACGATAACAAAATCGCCGTTGGCTTCGTGGTGGGGCTCGATTATCAAGATCCGCGCTTCAAGCCATTTGAGGCATTCCAGCAATTCAAGAATCACCCTTCCATCAAGCCGTTGTTCGAAGGCGGTGAGATTGCATCGGCTGGGGCGCGCACGCTGATCGAAGGCGGCTATCAGTCCATGCCCATGCTCGAGATGCCCGGCGCGCTGCTCGCGGGAGACGCGGGCGGCACGCTCAATACGCCAAAAATCAAGGGCATCCATCAGGCCATGCGCTCGGGAATTCTCGCGGCCGAACATTTGGTCGAGACCGATAGCAGCGCAGGGTTCGATGCGCGGTGGCGGGCCTCCGCGGGTGGGCGTGAGCTGCACAAAGTGCGCAACATCCGGCCCGGGTTCAAGCGCGGCTTGTGGTGGGGCATCGCGAATGCCGGCTTGGAGACCGTGACTGCAGGAAAGCTGCCGTGGACTCTGCCCAATCACGCCGACCACTCGGCGCTTGCGCGCCTGCAAGATTATGAATCACCGGATCGCGGCTGGGGCGAGCGGGATCTGCCGCCGCGCGACCGGCTGGCCTCGGTATTTTTTGCGGCCACGGCGCACGATGAGAATCAACCGGTGCACCTGCATGTGGCCGACACGTCCATCTGCGCTTCGCGCTGCATCGTCGAGTTCGACAACCCGTGCACGAGATTTTGTCCGGCCGCCGTTTACGAGATGATCGATGACGGCGCCGGAGGCAAGCGGCTGCACATCAACGCGTCGAACTGCGTGCACTGTAAGGCGTGCGACATCAAGGACCCGTACGGCATCATCAACTGGGTCACGCCCGAGGGCGGCTCGGGCCCGAATTATCAAGGACTTTGAGCGCCAAGAGGTCGGCTCGTACGCATCGAGTCAGCGCGCAGCTCGAGCAAGCAATCGCCACAGGCCAGATCGAGGCTGAAGATTCGCAGCGCCAGGCCGCTGCTGCGCTCGATCGAATCGAAGCTCGAATGCGAGAGCCGGTGCACGGCTGGGTGGCGCAGATGAGGAGTGCGCTGCGGCCACGCCGCGCGCCATCACCCCACGGCGCATATCTCTGGGGCCCCGTCGGCCGCGGCAAGACCTATCTCATGGATCTATTTTTCGCACAAGCTCCGGGCCCGCGAAAAACTCGCGAGCATTTTTATCGTTTCATGCGCAATGTGCACGCAGAGCTCAAGGCGCTGGGCCCAGCGCGTGATCCGCTCGAAGCCGTGGCGGCCAATCTCGCCTCGAAGTTTGAGCTGATCTGCCTGGATGAGTTCATGGTGGCGGATATCGGCGATGCCATGATTCTGGGAAATTTGCTACAAGCGCTTTTTTCCCGCAACGTCACGTTGGTGATGACTTCGAACTCACCGCCCCGTGAGCTCTACAAGGACGGCTTGCAACGGCAGCGCTTTTTACCTGCAATTCATCTGTTGGAAACGCGCTTGGAAGTCATCGGGATGCCCGGAGTGCATGACTTCAGATTGCGCCAACTGCGCCAGAGCGGAACGTATTTCGATTCCTCCATGCCTGATTCGCAGGACCGTTTGCAGAGCGCATTCGCGCGCTTGACTCATGGCACGCCCGTGAGTCACGCACCGCTCGTGGTGCATGGGCGCGCAATTCCGATCGTCGCCCGCGCCGGCGGCGTCGTGTGGCTCGAGTTTTCAGCGGCTTGCGGCAGCGCCCGAAGTGCTCTCGACTACATCGATGTGGCGCAGGATTTCCATACCGTGTTGCTGACGGCCATACCGGTCATGGATGAGACCGCGGACAACGCCGCGCGCCGTTTCATCGCGCTGATCGATGAGCTCTACGACCGTGGGGTCAAATTGATCGCCTCCGCGGCCGCAGCGCCTCATGCTCTCTACTTGGGCACGCAGCTACGCGCCGATTTCGAGCGCACGGCGAGCCGGCTCGTGCAGATGCAAGCGGATGGGTATTTGTCGTCGTGCCACCGCGCGGGTGTGCAGTCGATCAATTGACGGGAATCATCAGGCCTCGAAATCTTTTTGAGCTCCCGGGGATGCCGCCTCGAAGGCCGGAATCTCGCGGCAACGCGCATCAATGGCTGCGAGAATCGGGAAAGGCGCGAAGTCGATTCCGTAGCGCCGCGCAGAGAAGACTTGCGCCACCAGGCAAATATCCGCTGCGCCGGCAGCGTCGCCGCAGCAAAACTTTCCCGCATAGCGTGAATTTTTCAGAAGCAATTCGAGCGCGGCGAAGCCATTGGTCATCCAGTTGATCACCCAGGCATCCACGGCATCGCTCGGTTGCGACAACACCTTCGATAAGTAGCGGACGGTCGACAAATTCTGCAATGGCTGCATATCCGCAGCGATGATTTGAACGAGGCTCCTCACCCATGCGCGCTGCAGCGGCTCGCTCGGCAGGATGGGATAGCTCGGGTACTTCTCCTCGAGATATTCCAAGATGGCAATTGATTGCGTCAGCACCGCATCGCCGTCGATGAGCGTGGGTACGCGGCCCAGAGGATTGAGGCGCCGATAATCTGCGCTGGTTTGCTCTCCGCCGTGACGCAACAAATGCACGTAGCGAGACTCGTATTGGAGAGACTTCAGCTCGAGTGCGATGCGCACTCGGTAAGCGGCCGAGCTGCGGAAATAGGTATAGAGAATCATGCGGGCCACCTCCTCGAACGCGGGCGGCGCAGACGCATGCGATGCATGCTGGCATAATCGCACTCTGCCCGCTCAGCCTGAAGACAAAAGAAGTATGCCTTGAAAAGCCGCTCCCGGGAGTTGCATTCCGCCGCGTTCGTTCGAGCCTATTTCGCGCACATCGATGCACAGGATTTACAGGGCCGCAGCGCGCGGGACCTCGCACGTCTGGCACAGAGCCATTTGCAATTCGCGCGCAAGCGCAGCCCGGGCCCATTGGTGCGAGTGTTCAATCCGACGCGGGCTGAGCAGGGTTACGAGTCTTCCCATACGGTCGTCGAGCTGGTGTGCGACGACATGCCGTTTCTCGTCGATTCCGTGGGTCTGGTTCTCGCGCAACGTGGGCTTGCGCTGCATTTCCTCGTCCATCCCATTTTCGACGTCACGCGCCGTGCTGGGCGCATCGTCCAGATTCATGAGCGCAATGCGTCGATTTCGGGAAAGCGCGGACGAGGACGGGCCGAATCTTTTCAGCATTTTGAGGTCGACCGCATCGCAGATGCCGCGCAGATGCGCGCCTTGCGCGAGCAAATCGAGGACAGCTTGCGCGACGTGCGCATCGTTTGCGCTGACTGGCCGGCCATGCGGGCCGCGGCGCGAGCCGCGGCCGACTCGCTGCTCGCGGCAAAGCTGCGCGCCGATCCGACGGAGCTCGAGGAATGCCGTGCGCTGCTTGCGTGGATGGAAAGCAAGCACTTCACTTTCATGGGCTATCGTGAATATCGCCTGGCGCGCCGCGGCTCGGCGTATTCGCTTCATGCGGCGCCTGACTCCGGGCTCGGAATTTTGCGCTGGGAAGCGCGCCGGCCTGCAATTGCCGGCAAGATCTCGAGCCGCGATATCGAGCAGCAAGTGCGCTCCGGCAGCCTCGCTCTGGTCACCAAAGCCAACTCGATGTCGACCGTGCACCGCCGCGGGTATCTGGACTACGTCGGAATCAAGCAATTCGATGCGCGCGGCAAGCTGATCGGCGAGCGGCGATTTCTCGGCCTGTGGACGTCGGCCGCCTATGCCGCGAGTCCGTTCGATATTCCTGTCCTGCGCCGCAAGGTGGCCGCCGTCGTGGCGCACTTTGGATTGCCGGGCGACAGTCATGACGGCAAGGCGCTCACCCATATTCTGGAAAACTTTCCGCGCGATGAGTTGTTTCAGGCCTCGCTTGCCGAGCTCATACGCTCCGTCGCCGGTGTTCTTGGATTGCAAGAACGGCCCCGGGTACGCATTTTTTTGCGCCGGGATGCATTCCGGCGCTTCTACTCCTGTCTCGTGTTCGTGCCGCGAGACCAGTACAGCACCCAGGTGCGCCAGCGCATCGAGCGGGTCATGCGTGAAACCTTCGCGGCGACGCGCATCGAGCTGCAAGTGCAAATCGCAGAATCCAATCTCGCGCGCGTCTATCTGGTCGCGCGCACCTCGCCCACCGCCGAGACTCGAGTCAATGTGGATGCTCTCGAGCGCAGGATCGAGGCCGCCGTGCGCTCGTGGAACGACGGCCTCCGAGATGCATTGCTTGCAAGGCTCGATGAGGAGCGGGCGCTCGCCTTGTATGCCCGCTACGCGCACGCGCTGCCCGCGGCTTACGCGGAAGACTTCGATCCGCAAGTGGGCGCGAGCGATGTCGAAATGCTGGAGAGCCTCAACGTCGAGCCGAGCATGCTCCCGCTCGAAATTTACCGCAGGGACACGCGCAAGAACGACCGATTCTTTTTGAAATTCTATCGCCAGCAGGATGCCATCCCAATTTCGGATGTGGTTCCGATGCTGGAGAACATGGGGCTGCGGGTCATTGCAGAGCGGCCCTATGAGCTCGAGCTGGCGCCGGGAAAGCGAGCCTGGATCCAAGATCTCGAGCTCGAGTTGCGGGGGCCGGCGCCGCGCCGTTTCGAAACTCTCGTTCCCGTGATCAAGAACACTTTCACGGCCATCTGGAATGGGCAAACCGACAACGACGCGTTCAATCAGCTGACCATCGGAGCCGGTCTCGAGTGGCGAGAGATCAACGTGCTTCGTGCGTACGCGCGCTACTTGCTGCAATCCGGGCTGCCGTTCAGTCACGGCTACATTGCGCAAGTGCTCTCGATCAACTCCAAAGCCGCGGGCTTGCTGTCGAGCATTTTCCACGCCCAGTTCGATCCCGGAACGGCGCGCGCGACGAGGCAGAGTCGAGTGACTCGTCTGAATGCGCGCTTTCGCGCCATGCTCGAAACAGTCACGCATTCCGACGAGGATCGCATCTTGCGCGGAATGTGGAATGCTCTGCGCGCCACGGTTCGCACCAATGCGTTTCAAGCGCCGGACGGTCAACCCAAGGATTACTTATCGTTCAAGATCGAGAGTCAGAAGCTCGCGGAGCTGCCGCTGCCGCGTCCGCTGTTCGAGATCTTTGTTTTCTCCACTCGCATGGAAGGCGTGCACTTACGCATGGGGCGCGTCGCGCGCGGCGGCATTCGCTGGTCCGACCGCCGCGAGGATTTTCGCACGGAAATTCTCGGTCTCATGAAAGCGCAGAACGTCAAGAATACCGTCATCGTTCCCGTCGGCGCGAAAGGCGGATTCGTGGTGAAGCGCCTGCCCGCCGGGCGCGAGGAAGCTCAGCGCGAAGTCGTTGCCTGCTACACCACCCTCATCCGTGGGCTGCTCGATCTCACGGACAACATCGTCGATGACGAGATCGTCCCGCCTCCGCTCACCGTGCGGCACGACGCGGACGATCCCTACCTCGTCGTCGCCGCCGATAAGGGGACGGCGTCTTTTTCTGACATCGCGAACTCGATTTCGGCCGAGTACGGATTTTGGCTCGGGGATGCGTTCGCATCCGGCGGCTCGGCGGGCTATGACCACAAGAAAATGGCGATCACGGCACGCGGAGCGTGGGTCTGCGTGAAGCGTCATTTCCGCGAGCTCGGATTCGACACGCAATCGCATGACTTCACGATGGCCGGCATCGGCGACATGGCGGGCGATGTATTCGGCAACGGGATGTTGCAGTCGAAGCACATCCGGCTGCTGGCCGCCTTCAATCACATGCACATTTTCATCGACCCGAATCCCGATGCGGCGCGTTCGTTCGTGGAGCGGCGCCGTCTATTCAATCTGCCGCGCTCCAGTTGGGAAGACTACCCGGCGAAACTCATCTCCAAAGGAGGCAGCGTTTTTTCACGCGCCTCGAAATCACTGACGCTGTCGAAAGAGGCGCAGGCCTTGCTGGAGCTGCCGTCGCAAGCGACCCCCAACGAAGTCATCAAGGCGATCTTGAAGATGCGCGTCGACCTGCTTTGGAATGGAGGCATTGGCACCTATGTGAAATCCTCCGCGGAAAGCAATGCGGAAGTGGGCGATCGAAGCAACGATGCGCTGCGGGTGGATGGACGCATGCTTCGCTGCCGCGTCATTGGCGAAGGCGGCAACCTTGGATTGACCCAGTTGGGGCGCGTGGAATTCGCCCGGCTGGGCGGCAAGCTGAACACCGACTTCATCGACAACTCTGCGGGCGTCAATTGTTCGGATGTCGAGGTGAACATCAAGATCGTGCTGAATGGCGCCATGCAGGCAGGCCAGCTCGCACGCGCTCCGCGCAACCGGTTGCTCGCGTCCATGACCGATGATGTTGCCGCGCTCGTGCTGCGCAACAACTACTTGCAGAGTCAGTCGATCAGCAGTCTCGAACTGCGCGCCCCGGAGCGATTGAGCGAGCATGCCTATGTGATTCGCGCGCTGGAACGCACGGGAGATTTGAACCGCTCGCTCGAGTACCTGCCGAGCGATGAGGAAATCGCCGAGCGCCGCAAGGCGGGTGAGGGATTGACGCGGCCCGAGCTCGCCACGCTCCTGAGTTACAGCAAGATTTGGCTATATCGCTCGCTCATTCAATCCGACGTGCCTGAAGATCCGCAGTTATCCACCGAGCTCGATCGATACTTTCCGCCGCGCATGTTGCGGAAATTTCCGCGGCGCATCCGTGGGCATCGGCTGCGGCGTGAGATCATTGCTACGGCGGTCACGAACAGCTTGATCAACCGCATGGGCCCCGTGTTCGCCATCCGTGCCCGAGACGACACTGGCGCGGAGCCCGCAGCCATCGCGCGCGCATACACCATCGCGCGCGAAGTGTTTGCGGTGCGCGAGCTATGGCTGCAAATCGAGTCGCTCGACTACATCATGCCGCCTGCCGCGCAATATGATGCGATGTACGAGACGAGCCGCTTGCTGCGGCACATGAGTTACTGGTTCTTGGCGTATCGACGCGCCGATTTGCACATCGAGCGCAACCTCGCGCACTACGGGCGCGGCATTGTGGAGCTCATGCGCGTGCTGCCGGGCGCCCTCGGCCCCGCGGATGCCGCACACAGCGCGGCCCAGACCGAAAAGCTCCGCTCCTACGGTGCACCGGAAGCCCTGGCGCGCCGCTTGTCATCTCTCGATGCGCTGCACGCGGGACTCGATATCGTGGATGTCGCGCATGGCGCGAGGAAGCCGGTCGAGTTCGCGGCTCGCCTCTACTTCGATCTGGGTGAGCGCTTGGGCCTCAGCTGGCTCAAGAGTCAAATCGAGCAATTGAGCGTGGACGGACACTGGCAGTCCATCGCGCGCGGCACGTTGCGCGACAATCTATTCGCGTTGCAGCGGCGTCTGGCCGCCGCGGCCGCGGGTGAGAAGGCCGCATCGCCGCGTGCGCGAATCGACCGCTGGATGTTGCGCCATTCCGCGGAAATCGAGAGTCTGCGGCGCGTGGTCGTCGACATGCGAACCGGCGCCAGCCCGGATTTTGCGACCTTGTCGGTGGCCCTGCAGCAAGTGCGCCTCATCTGCGGTGAGTGAAGGAGAGATCATTGAGCGGCAAGCTGATTTTGGTGCGTCATGGCCAGAGCACGTGGAACGTCGACAATTTATTCACCGGTTGGCATGACGTCGACTTGAGTCCGCTCGGCGTCACGGAGGCGAAAAGCGCGGCGGCGGAAATTCGTAAGGCGGGCCTCGTTCCCGGCATCGCATTCACATCGGTATTGAAGCGCGCCATCCGCACGTTGTGGTTGATACTGGATGAATTGGATTTGATGTGGATTCCGGTCGAGCGCAGCTGGCGCCTGAACGAGCGGCATTACGGCGCGCTGCAGGGCTTGGACAAAGCGCAAACCGTTGCGCAGCACGGCGAAGCGCAAGTCAAGGTTTGGCGCCGCAGCTACGATATCCCGCCGCCGCCCATGAGCGCGGATGACGAGCGAAGCGCGCGTTTCGATCCGCGCTATCGAGGCATCGACTCCGCGACGCTGCCCGCGTCGGAGTCTCTCAAGGACACGCTGGCTCGAGTCACTCCGTATTGGACATCACGCATCGCGCCCGCATTGCGCGAGGGCCAGGATGTGCTCATCGTGGCGCACGGCAATTCACTTCGCGCGCTCGTCAAGATGCTCGATGACATGAGCGAAGCCGACATCGTGGAATTCAACATTCCGACCGGGGTTCCCATCGTGTACGAGCTGGATGCCGGCCTGCGCTCACGCGGCCGGCAATTCCTCGGAGATCCGGCGGCGATCGCCGCGGCGCAGGACGCCGTGCGGCGCCAAACCGAAAAGCGCTGATCGATATTGCATGCGCTTGCGCTGAAAGTCTTGAGACCGCGCCGAAGCTCTACCCTCGCCGATCGAGGCGGCGCGAACTCGATCTCAAGTATCCGGAGCGATGGTCACCTTGAGGCCGTCCAGGCTTTCCGTGAACGCTACCTGGCAAGAAAGGCGTGACTTCTCCGGCTTGTAGTCCGACAGCTCTTGCAGCAGATCGCTTTCGTCGCTTTGCCGGGGAGGGAGCTTGTCGAACCAATCTCCATCGACGTAAACGTGGCACGTGGCGCACGAACACAAGCCACCACAAATGGCTGCCACGCCATAATCCAGCTCGCGCAGCACTTCCATGACGGTGAGCCCCGGCTTCGCTTCCACACTGTGCTCGATTCCATCTCGATCGACCACCGTCATTTGCGCCATCTAAGCACTCCAGCACGTAAAATAAAAAGCGTGATAGTTTGCCGCAAGACGCTTCCAGGGGCCACCGCTGCGCATTTATCAGGTCGATGCCTTCACTCGGGTGAGATTCAGCGGCAATCCCGCCGTGGTCGTGCTGGATGCTCCTGAGAACGAGGCGATGATGCGCGCAATCGCGCGCGAATTCGCGAGCGCCGAGATCGCGTTCGTGTTCGACGCGGACGGCCCCGATCACGACGTGAGATTGCGCTTCTTCAACGCGCGAAAGGAAGCGGCCTTTGTCGGGCATGCGACGATCGCCGCGCATGCCGTACTGCATGGCTCGGCACAGGACGCGGCGGTGCGCAGGCAGAAGTCGGGCACGGGCATCATCGAGGTCAGCGCAACTGGGCATGGCCCGCCGCTCTTCGAGTTCACGCAGGCGGCGCCGGTGTTTGAAGCGCCGCTGCCGGAGCCGGCCGCGGCGAGCATCTTGCAAGCTCTCGGCAGCGAGCCGGCGGCGTTGCATCCCGAAGTTCGGATTTCAATTGCGCGCAAAGGCTCGAGCCGCGCATTGATTGCGCTGCGCAACCCGGATTTGCTCGCCAGGCTCCGAATCGATTTCGACGCGTTGCAGCGCATCGGCGCGGAAATTGGTGCGGAGGGTTTTTTTGTTTTCGCATGGCAGCGCTCGGCGGCCGGCGTGCGCACCCGCTCGCGCATGTTCTGTCCCGCCATTGGCATTCCTGAAGATCCGGTCAGCGGCAACGCGCATGCCATGCTGGCCGCACTGCTTTGGCGTCACGGCGTGCTGAGCGCCGCGACACCGCGATTCACAGGACTGCAAGGCGAGTTTGTGCAGCGCCCGGGCGAAGTATTCGTCACGGCGGAAGGAATGCACGACATGAGCGCTGCGCGCATTGCAGGATATGCCGTCATCGTCAGCTGCGGCGAATTGCTCACTGACGGGTTGTAGTCAATGACCTCTGCGAACGAGCTGAGCCGGCGGCGGAGAGATCGAGGTTCGCGCCGTCGATTTCCTTTTGCGCGCGGATGCCGAGCTCCACCGCTTCGCGCACGTTGGCGGCGGAGAATGCGGCGCGGGCCTTGAGCCAATCAGCGTGCGCGGCCCGTATTGCATCACGGTTCGTCGCGTGGCACGACTGCGATCGCCCGGACACTGTCGCCAACGCTTCATCGGCCTGCGACAAGCGATCGGGCAAGCTCGAAGCCAGCGCCCGCCATTGAGATTCGAGCTCGCCCTTGCTGACTCGAGCAGGAGCCGCCCCTTGAGGAGCGGGAAAAACGGCCGTTGCCTGACTCACTCCAGCCGCGTTTTTTCCGCGTTCCGGCGCACCGCGCTCACAAGCGCAAATCCCGAGACCCCAAATCACGGTGCTGGCAAGGCTTAGCCACTGCGCCAGCGACGAAAGATTCGGCCGCGCAGGCTCGTTCGGCGTCAAGACAACTCGCTCGCAGCCCAATCCAACCATTTCGCCTGCGCCTTGCGGTAGTGCCTGGGCGCAACGCGCGCGCCGTCGACCAGCTCGCGCAACATGCGCCGGGCCTCTTCGACCCTGCCCAATCGTTTCAGCAGCAAGCCATGCCGCAACTTCGACTCGGCGCCAGGATAGGTGCCGTCAAGCGCTTGATATTCGAGCACGGCGCGCTCGACCTCGCCCTCTTCTTCGAGCGCGCGTGCATACAGCAAATGGCCGTCGGCCGACTTGAAATCCGGATTGGCTGCGATGAGCTCGTCGAGGGTGCTGCGCGCGGCACGAAATTCATGCAGCTCGAACTGCGCGCGAGCGACACCGAGCAATAGCGTCGGATCTTGCGAGAAAATGCCGTTGAGCCCGGCTCGATAAGCCCGCTGCGCCTCGTCAAATTTTCCGTGCTCCATCAGCTTGTCGCCGAGACGGCGACGTGCATCCACATTCCCAGACAGCTCGACTTGAGCGCTTGCCTCACGCAAATCCCGTTCGGGGTCGATGGCCTTGCGCACTTCCGCGCGCGCCTTGCGCGCGGTGCGGCCGCCGAGAGCCGCCGGCAGTAATTCCACCACGATGTAGGCGAGTGAGCCCAGAAGAGGCAACAGCCCAATGGCCAGCATCCACAGCCAGCTCCGGCCAGTCTTGACCACATGCACGACGAGCGCGATTTGCATCACCAGCGAAAGCACATACCAAATCAATTGACAGCCCCTATTGACCACGCGCGCGTAACCGCGGTCACACAGATCGCTCGAAAGCGTGCGTACCGTGAGGCGATTGTAGATCAGCGCGATGCGACGCGAATCTTTCGCTGAATCTCGCGGCAGTCGGCCCAACCGATGTTGGAAAGCGAGTAACCCAGCACGCGCTGCGAGCGCGCGTCCACGGTGACTTCCAGCTCGCATCCATGCAGACCCTGCGGCGCGCCGCTCGGTGATTGGGGCAAGAACCAAACATACAATTGCTTGTTGGTCGCGGGATCGATCTTGCGAGGATTGCCGAATGCATCTTGCAGCCGGCTCACCGGCTCGCCGACCGACTCGGCAACGATGCGCGGCACCGGACGCACGGCATAGGCCGAATGATGGCAGGCGCCGGCGCACAGTGCGGCGGCGAGAATGGCGAGCGGCTTCATGTTCATCCGAGTCGGACCGTGGCTAGAAAAGCTCGAGGTGTCGATGAGCGCACGTTATCCCGCGTTTCACGGGTCTTGCGCTGCCGACTCGTCCGCATCTGCGCTAGAACGCCTCGCGCGCCGTCCGCTTATGTAAACGCAGGATGCGATTGACCCCCTGGGGTACATCGCTCGTGTGATGCGCGACGATGACGAGATTCAAGCCGCGCGCGATGAGACGCGTAAGACACGCGCGCACGAAGTGCCGGCGCTCGTCATCGAGCCCCGTCAGCGGCTCATCGAGCAAGAGCAGTCGGGGCGCCGCGGCCATGGCGCGTGCGAACAGCGAAAGCCTGGCCTGTCCGTACGAGAGCTGATTGGCGGGCCGCCGCGCAAGCTCCGATAGACCGAAGAACTGCAGCCAGAAGCGCGCCGACTGCAACTCGGCATCGCTCGGCGCATCGTTCAAGCCGATGCTCGAGTGCCGGCCGCTGACGACGAGATGTTCGAGCGGAATGTCCAGCGCATAGTCGCTCTGCAACTGCGGCGAGATGAAGCCAGCCGTATTTTTCCATTCCTCGATGGCGGCGCCGGGCGCGAAGCCCCCGCGCCGAACATGGCCGCCGAATGCGGGCGCCAGATCGCCATACAAGAGCTTCAGAAACGAAGATTTGCCCGAGCCGTTATTGCCGACCACGGCCCAAGACTCACCGTGCCGCCAGGTCCAGTTGATTTGGCGCAGCACGCAAACATCGTCGAGATACAGATCAGCGTCGATCACACGCAGAATGATGGGAGTGCGATCCGCCGGTGCGCCGAGCGTTGCATGAGCCGATGCGCCTTGCGTCGCATCCGCCGGTGCGCCGCGCGTTGCGCGCGAAGGTGCCGCAGGCAATTCGGCCGTGCGCGACTTGGAGCGCCGCACAGGCAATCTGCGCAAGCGGCCCGCGTTCATTTGTAACCAGTGGGTCGTGCCCTCGGGCACATCACCGGTGCGATGTGCCGCAATCACCCACGATTGCCCACGGGCACGCGCCTTACGCAACAGCGCGCTCAAGCGCGCGCGGACTGACTCGTCGAGGCCATTGTAGATCTCATCGAGCAGCAGCCAGCGCGGATTACCGGCCAACGCACGCGCGATCATCGCCAGGCGCCGCTCCCCATACGACAGCGAGAAGAAGCTTTGGCCGGCCAACTCCAGCAACCCGCATTCACGCAGCGTTCTTTCGACCCGCCGGCTGTCGACGGTCGACAAGGGCTCGAGCAAAATTTCGCAGCGTTGCACACCCGTGGCCACGAGATCGCGCACGCTCATGTTCCAGCCGCGCAGCTCGTATTTGTCCTGCAGCTCTGCGCCGACATACGCCAACATGGACTTGGCCTCCATGTCGCTCACCTTGACGCCGTTGCGGCGATAGACCCGCCGCCCGGCCGGAGTCGGCGTGGGCCAGAGCGTGCCTGCAATCAACTTCAAGAGTTGCGTCTTGCCCGCGCCATTCGCCCCGATCAGCGCGTATCGTTCGCCCGGTGTCAGGCGCAACGAAATGCGGTCAAGAACCCATGATTCTGCGAAGCGCACGCTTGCCTGCCGCAGCTCGATGGACAGAGTCATGAGCTGAGGACGCGCCTCCAGACTCCCTGCTCGCTCATGGCGCGCTGCTCTTCGTAAAGCTTGATCAAGTGAGCTTCGAGCGTGAGCGCCGCCCAGCGATGCATGTGGCTCGGCACATCGTCGTACACGCGCGGTGTGAGCTCGGCAACGGTTCCGCTCCCCACATCGTCGAGCACCCGAAGGAGCTTGGCTTCGCGATTCAGACGGTGCCGGCGCAAGCGCTCGATCCACTGTCTTGGGCTCTCGATCACTTCGCCGTGCCCGGGCGCGATGCGGATGAAATCGAACGCCGCGAGCTGATCGAGCGATTTCAGATACTCGCTCATGCTGCCATCGGGCGGCAAGATGACCGGCGATACGCCTTCGAGAATATGATCGCCGCTGAACAACAGTCCGGCCTCTTCGAGCAAGTAGCACACACAATTCGATGCGTGCCCCGGAGTATGAATGGCGCGCAATTGCGATTCGCCAAGCTCGAGCAACTCGCCGTCGACAGGCGAGCGATGCGGCGCGAATGAATCATCCTGACGTCCATCACCGGGAGGCGCCAGACCGATGAGCTCTGCGCCGCTTTGCCGGCCGAGCTCCTGCGCCAATGGCGAATGATCGGCATGGGTGTGAGTGACGATGATCCAGCGAATGGGCCCAGAGGCCGCGCGCAGAATCGATCTCAAGTGATCGTCATCGCGCGGCCCGGGATCGAGCACAGCGATTTCGTTTCGGCCGAGCAAATAACTGTTCGTTCCGGGTCCTGTCATGGGCCCTGCGTTCGGCGCCACCAACCTGCGAACATGCGGCGCAATTTCGACGGGTACTCCAGCTTGCAGACTCGAACGAATTGGCATAGGGACTACTTTAGTCAGACGAGCGCGTCGTGGCGAGCGTTGGCGTAGGAGTTGCGGGCCGCACCAGACTCGATACACTCTGGCTTACGCATATGGCGGATTCTCATCACAAGCGACGTGCTGGGCATTTCGTTTCCTGGCAAGAGCTGGCGGAACCTGGCGCCGAGCAGTGCCAGCGGTTTTTGGCTGAAAGCCTCGCGCAGCTTCTGGGTGAATTGCTGCGCTCCATCTTGAGCAATGCGAGTCCGTCGTTGAGCGCCGAGGAGCATGCCATTGCCCGCTATCGCGAGCTTGCGGCCGCGTGTGGCGCAACTGATCCCGCGCAAGGCATGGGTGCAAGCATCAGCCGGTCCAGCCTCGCCAAGCGTTGCGTGGCGTGGTTGAAATTATTGCTGAGCGTGCCTTCGGATGTCACTCCGGCGCCCGCCATGCGCGAATTCGTCGATGCCCTCAATCTGTTTCCATCTCTCTTCGATGCCGATCCGAGCGCGCGTTCGCGCCGCGCGCGATTGACTTGGCTCCTGACGCATGACCGACGGCTCGATGCAAGCACACGTGAAGCAGCCGGCGCGCTCATCGAGGCCTGCGAGCATTTGGGCGTGTTGCTGTGGCCAGAGGAAGATCCCGCGTAGTTCGCTGCGGTGCGCGCAGTGCGCAACGGCATTGGTGCGTGCGCAACGGCGTCAGCAAAACTGTGAAGAGCGCACGGGAGTTCTGCACACCCCCCGACTATGTATAATGTGCGGCTTGCCGATTCCCTCGCGCGGAGCTCACAGCATGTCCGATGATGGCGTTTCACCGATTCAGGCTGCGCTCAATAAGTCTAGGCGCAAGTGGCGCATTTTGTTGCAGCCTTTTGCTGGCAGCAAGCGCGTTGCAACGCCTATTATTTGGTTTTTCCTCGACTGGATGGTGCTGGCGGCGGCGATCGGCACATTGTTGTTCGTCGAGTCGATCCTGCTGAAAGTGTTTGCCTCGCTGGTTGCGGCTCTGTGGATCGCGCGTCTATTCGTGATCGGCCATGACGCGTGCCACGGCAGTTATACGCCGCGCAAACGGCTGAATGCATGGATCGGCCGATTGGCATTCCTGCCCTCGCTCACGCCCTACAGCCTGTGGGAAGTCGGTCATAACCTTGCACATCATGGCTTCACCAACTTGAAAGGCCGTGACTACGTCTGGACGCCATTTTCAAAGGAAGAGTTCGCCAAGTTGTCTTGGGGCCGGCGTTTGATGGAGCGTTTATACCGCGGCGGTCTGGGTCAAGGCGTGTATTACATGGTCGAGCTATGGTGGAAAAAGCTGTTTTTTCCGTCGCGCAAGCACGTAGGCTCGCGCCGCAAGAGTCATTTGCTCGATTGCTTGTTGGTTGCCGCGTTCGCCACTGCCTGGATCGGCGGCTTGGTGGTGTGGGCGCTCATGAATCATCGCTCCATCGCCGCGCTGCTGCTTTTCGGCTTTGTCATTCCATTTTTCGTTTGGAATTGCTTGATGGGTTTCGTCATCTACGTTCAGCACACGCATCCGCGCGTCGCGTGGTATGAGCGAAAGGACGAATGGAATGCGAATGCGGGTTATGCAACAACGACTGTTCACGTGAAGCTGAAGCGCCCGCTCGATGGGCTCATTCATTACATCCTGGAGCATGGCGCGCACCATGTGAACATGGCCATTCCGTTGTACCGGCTCAAGGAAGCGCAGGCGAAACTCACTGCGACGCTCGATGAACGGCTGAACTCACAGGTATTTTCGTGGCGTTACTACTGGAACACCGTACGTCGATGTAAGTTGTACGACTTCGCGCGCCATGTCTGGACCGATTTCGAAGGGCGCATCACCTCGGAGCCTTTGGTCGGTACTCGATAGACCTCCCGGCTCCGTGACTTCGCAAGCGCGGCTTGCCCGGCGCGCATGCTCAGCTCAGTAGAGCGGCATGATGCTGCACGTGTTCAGCCATGAATGTCTGAATGAAATAGTAGCCATGGTCGTAACCGGCATGCTCGCGTAGATCGAGCGCTTGGCCGGCGCGCTGCGCTGCTTGCGCAAAAAGCTGCGGTTTCAGCTGCTCGGAAAGAAATTGATCCGACAATCCCTGGTCGATGCGAATGGTCCCGGGAAACTGCGTCTTGGCGACGAGCGAGGTTGCGTCGTACGGCGCCCAGGCCGCTCGGTCTTCTCCAAGATAATTCAAAAATGCGTACTGGCCCCAAGGGCACTGACTCGGCGCCGCGATCGGAGCGAATGCGGATACGGAGCGGTATTGTTGCGGGTTGCGCAAAGCGCAAATGAGCGCGCCATGTCCGCCCATGGAATGACCCATGATTCCACTGGAGTTTGCGCGCGCCGGCAAAGCTTTCGCCACGATCTCAGGAAGCTCGCGCGTTACGTAGCTATACATCCGATAGCGGCCCGCCCACGGCGCTTGCACCGCGTCGACGTAGAAGCCGGCGGAATAGCCAAAGTCCCAACGCTCCGCATCGCCGGCAATTCGCGGCTCGCGCGGGCTCGTGTCGGGGTTGACGAGCATGATCCCGAGCTGCGCCGCGGCTTGCTGCGCATGTGATTTGATCGGAAATGTCTCTTCCGTGCACGTCAGCCCGGAAAGAAAATACAACACCGGCACCGGACCGCTCGCGGCTTGCGGCGGCACGAAGACGCCGAGTTTCATCGGGCCTCGCGTCTCACTCGATGAATGCTCGTAGAAGCGCTGCTCACCGCCGAAGCACGCGTGCTTCGAAATCAGCTCGAGCTCACTCATCAATACACCACGACACTGCGAATGGAATCTCCCGAATGCATGAGATCGAACGCTTTATTGATGTCGCGCAGCGGCATGGTGTGCGTGATGAGATCATCGATGTTGATCTTGCCATCCATGTACCAATCCACGATTTTCGGCACGTCCGTGCGTCCACGCGCACCGCCAAACGCAGTTCCTTTCCATACGCGTCCCGTGACCAGTTGAAATGGCCGGGTCTTGATTTCTTGACCTGCGCCTGCCACGCCGATGACGACGCTGACCCCCCAGCCGCGATGCGTGCATTCGAGCGCTTGGCGCATGAGATCAACATTGCCCACGCACTCGAAACTGTAATCGGCACCGCCGTCGGTCAACTCGACCAGGTGCGCAACGAGGTCCCCGCCCACCTCCTTCGGGTTCACGAAGTGAGTCATGCCGAATTTCTCGGCCAGGGCTTTACGCTTCGGATTCAGATCCACTCCAACGATCTTGTTGGCGCCCACGAGCCGCGCGCCTTGGATGACATTGAGACCGATGCCTCCCAAGCCAAACACCACCACATTCGCGCCGGCTTCGACCTTCGCGGTGTTGATCACCGCGCCCACTCCCGTGGTCACGCCGCAACCGATGTAGCACACCTTGTCGAACGGCGCGTCGCTGCGAATTTTTGCCACGGCGATTTCCGGCAACACCGTGAAATTAGAGAACGTGGAGCATCCCATGTAGTGGTGCACCATGTCCTTGCCGATGGAAAACCGGCTGGACCCATCCGGCATCACGCCCTTTCCCTGCGTCGCTCGAATGGCAGTGCATAAGTTGGTCTTGTGTGAGGTGCACGACTTACATTGCCTGCATTCCGGAGTGTACAGCGGTATGACGTGATCGCCTTTTTTCACCGAAGTAACGCCTGCTCCCACGTCGACGACAATCCCAGCGCCTTCATGGCCGAAGATTGCCGGGAATAATCCTTCCGGGTCGGCGCCAGAGCGCGTGAACTCATCGGTGTGACATACGCCGCTCGCTTTGATCTCGATGAGCACCTCGCCTGCGCGCGGGCCTTGCAAATCGACTTCATGAATTTCCAAGGGTTTTCCCGCAGCGAAACCAACGGCCGCCAAACTCTTCATCTGATGTTCTCTCGGTCGGTTAAAAGGCGATACCCTAACACGCGGACCTGGGGCGTTACATTTTCGAGGGACGGCAGTGAACATTCAGTTGAGCGATAGTGAAGCGCGAGTTCTCGGCAGCTTGATCGAAAAGCAAATCACCACCCCGGATCAGTACCCGCTATCACTGAATGCCCTCGCGTTGGCCTGCAATCAAAAGACGAATCGCGAGCCCGTACTGCAAATGTCCGAGTCCGAAGTGCAAGCGGCGGTTGATTCGCTCATGAAGAAATATTGGGTGAGCGACCGCTCGCCCGGTTATGGCGGCCGCGTGACGAAATACCAGCAGCGCTTCTGCAACACCGAGTTCGGCTCGTTGAAGTTTTCCAAGCAAGAGCTCGCGATGGTTTGCCTGCTGCTGCTGCGCGGCCCACAGACGCCCGGTGAGCTGCGCTCGCGCTCGAATCGATTGGCGGAATTTTCCGATGCATCCGCGGTCGAACAGACACTGCAGGGATTGGCCACTCGCGAGGACGGTCCGTTCGTGGCCAGCATGACGCGCCGTGCAGGCGAGCGCGAGATCCGATTCCGACACTTGTTTCATGCGGCGTCCGAGCTGGAAGTCCGCATCTCCGAAGGGCGCATCGAGCCTGCAACTCGTTTGGCCGAGGACTCGGATCAAGCTTCGGCTCCACATTCTGCAGGGGATCGTGAGGAGTATCTCGAAGGGCGTGTTGCGCGCTTGGAGCACGCCGTGGCTGAACTGCAGCGGGAACTCGCGTCATTACGGGAACGTCAACCCGTGTAAAGCGCGTTCGTTTTGTTTACAGGGGATGCGCTTTTTAGGAGGGCGCAGGTTATGTCAAGGCTTCGTCGGTCATTGGGTGTTTGGCTGTTGAGCTCGGCTCTGTCGAGCGTGGCGCTCGCAGCGGGCCACGGCGGATTCGCGGGCGGGCACATGGGCGGCGGAGCGCAGTTTGGCGGAAGCTCGCGCATGGGCGGAGTGCATTCGAGTGGCGGCGCTTCGCCTTTGAGTGGAGCGCACTTTTCGGGAGGTGTCTCGCGTTTCGGCGGCGCTTCCGGCTTCGGCGCTTCGCGCTTGGCCCCTGCGCACTTCGATGGCGCCGCGCGCGTCGGCGGAAACTCGAGTTACGGCGGCGCCAGCGGTTGGAATGGCGGCCACTCATGGGCAGCTAATCGCGGAGCGCGTGGCACTGATGCGTGGCGTGGAGATCGTTCGAGCGATGGTTGGCGCGCGAACAATGGGCGTGCAGGCGCGGGGTGGCATGGCTCGAGCGTTGATCGCGGCGGTTACGCCCGCGGCGGTTATGCCCGCGGGAATTACTCTCATGCCGGACCCTACTGGCGCGGCGTGGGCTATCCGCGCGGCGCGGGCTATTGGCGCGGCAGTGCCAATTGGCACGGACCCTATTGGCGCGGCGGCCCTCACTGGCACGCAGGCTATTGGAATGGCGGATATTGGCGCGGGGGGTACTGGCCGCGCGTGTATTACGGCCTCGGTTTCAGCTGGTTTCTACCCGTCTTGCCGGCGTTCTACACCACATATTGGTGGGGTGGCACACCGTATTATTACGCTGACAATGCGTATTACGTATACAGCTCGAATGATCGCGGCTATGTCGCCGCAGACCCTCCGCCTGCGGACGGCAGCGACGCGGAGGAATCGCGTCCGGCAAATTCGAACGCTGATTCGGGCGAAGTGTATCAATATCCCAAGAATGGTCAGAGCGAGGAGCAATCGCGCCGCGACCGGCAGGAATGCGAAGACTGGGCCGATCGTAATGCCGGCGGTGGAGATGGCCGCAACGCGTTGATCGCATGCCTCGAAGGACACGGATATTCTGCCAATTGAGCATGTGAGCCATTGATCCATCGCGCGCCATTCAGGGGCGCGCCCATGCATCGCGCGGCCCGTTTTACGGCACGGACTTGATGGCGTGGCCGCCGAAACCCTGCCGCATTTTCGCAAGAAGCTTGGAAGTGAAATCCGCTTTGCCCTGGCTTGCGAATCGCGCAATGAGCGATAAGTTCATGACTGGCGTCGGCACGCCTTGCTCAATGGCCTCGAGCGCGGTCCAACGGCCTTCGCCCGAATCGGCCACATAAGGCTGCACATCGTCCAGCGTGCCATCGGCCTTGAGGAATTCTGCAATCAAATCCAAGAGCCACGATCGGATGACCGTGCCGTAACGCCAGCTCTCGGAGATCTTCGCGATATCCAACTTCAAGTCGCTCTTCTGCTGCATCAGAGCGAACCCTTCCGCATACGCCTGCATCATTCCGTATTCGATGCCGTTATGGACCATCTTGACGTAGTGGCCGGCGCCCGGCGGGCCGCAATGAATCCAGCCCTTGTCAGGCGCGGGCGCAAGAATTTGTATGATGCGTTTGATCTTCTCGAAATTCTGCGGCTCAGCCCCCACCATGAGACCGTAGCCGTACTCGAGACCCCAAATTCCGCCGGACACGCCGGCATCCGCGAAACCGATGCCTTTCTTCGCGAGCAGAGCGGCTTGAGACTGCGAATCCTTGTAGTGTCCGTTGGCGCCGTTGATGAGCACATCGCCCGGGGCAAGGAGCGTGGAGAGCTCCGCGATGGCGGAATCAGTGCCCGCGCCCGCGGGCAGCATGACCCAGACCAAGCGCGGCGCTGACAGCGCCTTGACGAGCGCGGGAATCGAATCGGCCGCCGCGATGGCACCCTCTCGCCCAAGCGTCGAAAGCGCCTCGGCGCTGCGGTCGAACCCCTTGACTTCGACGCCGCCGCGCCGCAAGCGACGCGCCATGTTCGCTCCCATCTTGCCCAAACCAATCATGCCGATTTGCATATGCTCTCCGTATCAAAGGGGACGTGCGGTTGCGTGACTCATGCCGAAACGTAGCGCGCCCGTCGCAATTCGCACCTCGACGAGAAATGCAAGCAGCGCCGCAGCGAGGTTTAGCATCGAGAGTATGAACAGGATGCCGATGATCTTCGAAAGTTCTGCGCGCATGAACGCGTTCAAGAACAACAACACCACCACGAAAGAAATGAGCAAGCCGGAGACCGTGATCAACGTGATCGCGAGATTGACCCAGCGCGCCCTTCGATCGAGCACCTTGAGCGTCGCGCGCAGACCGGCGTCATCCGCAGCCACTTCTGCCCGACGCAGACGCTCTTCGAGATGACGGCCGCGGTCGATGATGCGCGATAGGCGGCCCGTCATCACGCTCAACGTCACGCCGATCGCGGAGATCAGGAAAATCGGCGTGAGCGAAATCTGAATCAAATGCACGATGTCGAATGACAGCTCGCCGGGAGGGTTCATGGCGCGTCGGATGGGCACGCGCCGCACTGCGGCGCAAGTCGTGCCCTGCTCAAGGCTCGGCGGCCACTTTCACTTGCAACGTCAACGGCAAGCTGTGATCAAACGCAAGATCGATTTGAAACGTTTCGCTTGCCGCCAGTCGCCGCTTGAGCCCCACCAGCATGATGTGCGTGGCGCCGCTCGTGAGCTTGGTCACGGCCTTGGCGGGGAGCAAAAGAAACGGCAGCTGCGCCATGCTCGCAACGCCGGCTGCTTCGCGCGATTGATGCACTTCCGCGGCTTCAGCCACCGGAGAGCTCAACGCGATGAGCCTGTCATCCACCCCACTCGTGTTCTGGAGCTCGACGTAAACGGCAGCCGAGGTCGCGTTGGGCGGCGTGGGCCGAGCCCACGCATTTTTTGCGGCCACACTTTGCACCTCGGCATCGCTCGCCAACAGGCTTCCCGCTGACAAGAGCGATGCAAACAGCGCAATCGACACTCGCGACATGACCGCAAGATTATACGCACGAACTCCGCGCAAACCTCGACGGATCGTCGATGGGATCAGGTCGGCTGCCATTGAACCCAGAGGAAATGATCGCTTGCGAGGATGAACAAGCCAAAGGCAATGCGGTACCAAGCGAAGACTTTGAAGTCATGGTGAGAAATGAAGCGCAGCAGCGCACGGATGGCAAAAGCGGCGCTCACGAACGAAGCAAGACAGCCCACGCCGAGCACCGCCCAATCACCGCCGCTGCTCAATAAATGCCTCTCCTTGATGAGCTCATATCCGGTCGCGGCAAACATGACTGGAATGGCGAGAAAAAAAGAAAACTCGGTGGCCGCTTTGCGCGACAGTCCACGCAGCATGCCTCCCATGATGGTCGCTGCCGAGCGCGACATGCCCGGAACCAGCGCCAAGGATTGCGCCAAGCCAACCGCCAGTGCATCACTCGGCTTGATGTGCGCGACGTCATCGATCCGGTGGCGGCGAACCAAGCGCTCGATCATGAGAATCAGCACGCCGCCCACGATGAAGGCGAGCGCCACGGGGACCGGCGCGAACAGCACGCGCTTGATGGCGCCTGCAAACAGTGCTCCGAGCGCCGCAGCGGGCAAGAAGGCAATGACGACATTGGCTGCGAAACGCCGCGCCGAGGAATCGCGCGGCAAATCCGCAATCACCTTTGCAAGGCGGCCCCGGTAGATCCAGACCACGGCCAGAATGGCCGCGAGCTGGATGACGATCTCAAACAGCTTGCCTTTCTCGTCATTCCAACCGAGCAAACTTCCGACCACCACCAAGTGCCCGGTGCTCGACACGGGTAAAAATTCCGTGACTCCCTCGACGATGCCCAGGATCAGGGCCTTGAGCAGCGTTACGCTTTGCAATCCGTCCCCTTCAATGAGAGCGCCTTCCTTGCCTTTGGACTTGCTGCACAAGATACACGACGATGGCGATGTTGCCGGCGAGCACCGCCGCTTTGCCGATGGTGGGACGCCGGAACAATTCGTAGAGCTCGAGAGGAATCAGCGAGCCCGTGACCACAATGGTGAGCCATTCCGCCCAGCGTTGCCGAAACCACAGGCCGAGACCTTCGATCGTAAAGATCGCCGCGTACGCAAGCGTCACATACCCGAGCGCGCTGATTCGCGCGGGAGACAATCCGCTGATGAACGCCAGCCCGCGGCGCAAGAAATCCTGCTCAATTCCGGAAGGTTTGCTCGCGATCCAGTGCGACAGCCGCTCGAGCACGGTGGCGTCGCGCAACCGCAGGACGCCGTAGGCAGATGCAAGCAGAAGCAGGACCTTGAGAAGTTTATACAGCGCAATCAGGCGCAGCACGTCGAAGCGTGCTCTCCCCGGTGCGGTCCTCACGCGTTCTGAGATCTACGCTTGCCCGGCGGGCGGCTGAAAACCGAGCGTGGCATCGAGCAGCGCAGGGATATCGAACACCGCACGCTCCTCATCGATGATCAGCGGTGCAACTCCCGCGGCCGCGACCAAGCTCGCAGGCACCTGGATGCGCTCGCGATCTCGCATGACGGTCCACGTCTCCAAGCGCTTGTCGCGAAAAGCCAGATTGAGCGCACCCCAGCGCAACAGCGCGGCACGCGCAGTCGGCGTATCGCCGCCCCATTGCTTCTGCGCAAGCGTCATCGCGCTCGACGGCTGGATGTCGGCGTGCGGCAAAGTCATGAGCTCCTGAATGTACTTGACCATTTCTTCTGGCGGCACGTGCAAACTGATGTATCGCTCGAGGCCTTCCATCGACAATGGCGAGACGGGTTCAGCCATGGGTTCCTCCGAACAGGTTGAGGATACCGACTTTGGGGCCGCGCGAACAATTTTCCAGAGCGCGCATCACTTCGCGGATGGGCTTGCAGCTTGAGAAACTTCAGTCACCTGCGTCAATACCGGCTGAGGCCCGCGCCAGGCCCTTTCGAAAGGCAGCCGCCATGCGTGCGGCGCAATCAGTTGGTGAATGGCGTTCGGACCCCATGAGCCTTGCGCGTAGGGGCGCACGGGAGGCGGCGAATCGAGCAACGGCGTCG
The DNA here is from genome assembly GCA_964247385.1 of uncultured Steroidobacteraceae bacterium. Taxonomy (GTDB): domain Bacteria; phylum Pseudomonadota; class Gammaproteobacteria; order Steroidobacterales; family Steroidobacteraceae; genus TMP-86. The sequence continues at coordinate 29,280 of CAXTUB010000022.1, forward strand.
AAATCTCCCACAGTCGCTCGATGCCCTCTGCGGTCGTGAACAAAGTGTGATCGCCGCGTGTCGCATCCAGAATGAGCCGTTCGTAAGCCTCCAGCACATCGCCGACGAAATCGGTATCGTTCATTGCAAATTGCAGACTGAGCTTGTCCAGATGCACTCCTGGCCCCGGACGCTTGCCGTAGAACGACAACGACATCCGTGATGCGTCGGCGAGGTCGAACGTCAGATGATCCGGCCCCTGCGTGCCGATTCCGGAGTTTGCCGGAAACATGCTGCGCGGCGGTTCGCGGAATGCGATCGAGATGATGCGTTGACCTTCGGCCATGCGCTTGCCCGTGCGCAGATAGAACGGCACACCGGCCCAGCGCCAATTGTCGATGGCGCACTTCAACGCGATGAAGGTTTCCGTGTCCGAATCCGGCGCAACGCCCTGCTCGCTGCGATAGCCCGCATATTGGCCGCGAATGACCTCGGCGGGCGAAAGCGGCAACATGCTGCGAAACACCTTGTTTTTCTCCTCGCTGATCGGGCCCGGCTCCAAGGCAGTCGGCGGCTCCATGGCCACGAAAGCGAGAATCTGAAACAAGTGCGTGACCACCATGTCTCTGAACGCACCGGTCGCTTCGTAAAAGGCTGCGCGCCGGCCCACGCCCAGCGTCTCGGGCACGTCGATTTGTATGTGATCGATAAAATTGCGGTTCCAAATCGGCTCGAACAAGCCGTTCGCGAATCGAAACGCCAGAATGTTCAGCGCCGGCTCTTTGCCCAGGAAGTGATCGATGCGGAAAATCTGTCCCTCATCGAAGACCTGATGGAGACTCGCGTTCAGCGCCATCGCGCTCGCAAGATCCACTCCGAACGGCTTCTCCATGATGATGCGTGACTTTTCCACGAGGCCGGCGGCTGACAACATGTTGACCGCTGCGAGCGCCGCGGCCGGAGGAACGCTCAAATAATGCAAGAGCCGCGCGCCGCCACCGAGCGCGCTTTGAGCTTCCGAGACTGCCTTGGCAAGAGCTTGCGGACCGGCATCGAGCGGCACGTAATCGAGCAGGCTGCTGAAGTACTCCCATGCCGCAGGCTCGACCTTTCTCGTTGAGAACTCATCGAGCGCCTTGCGCGCCAGCGCGCGAAATTCCTCTCGAGACAATCGATCGAGCGACACGCCAATGATGCGGCAAGCCGGGATGAAGCCGGCGACGCATAAATAGAAGAGGCCCGGCAATAGCTTGCGCTTGGCCAAGTCTCCGGTAGCGCCAAATACCACGATGACTTGCGCATCGCGCGGGCCCACGCCCAGGGCAGGTTTCTTCAATGTAAGTAGATTCGGTGCAACACGGCGCAAAAGTTTACACGGGCCAGTGAGCGCGCAGCGGGCTTTCGAGCGACGCCTTCGCCCCCGGGCGCTTTACGTTAACATGGCAGACGGAATGAACTGATGTGACCGAGTCGCTCCAGTTGCTGTCTTCGATGGCGCCGCGCGATGCCGTCGCGGCCGCGGTCGATCTCTACGGGCGCGTCTCGGCAGATTCAGCGACGTCTATTAACGTCCGGGCACTTGGCGGCGTCGAGGTCGCGCAGCGCGTTGCGGCCGGCGAAGCAGTCGACATCATCGTGCTGGCGCGGGCCGCCATCGATCGATTGACCTCACGAGCTTGCTTGATTGCCACGAGCTGCACTGATGTGATGCAGTCCGAAACTGCGGTGGCGGTGCGTCGCGGCGCTCGGCACCCGGTGATCGCAACGGAGGCTGACCTCGTTGCGGCTGTAAAGCATGCCGCATCGTTGGCCTATTCCACGGGTCCGAGCGGAGAGTATCTGGAATCGCTGTTCGAGCGCTGGGGCTTGAGCGGGACGCTCAGCTCACGGGCCGTGGTTCCGCCGCCCGGAGTGCCTGTCGCCCAACTCCTCTCACAGGGTGATGTTGAGCTGGGGTTTCAGCAGCTGAGCGAGATGCTGCACGCACCCGGAATCGAGGTCGTCGGTGGGTTGCCTGCGAGCATCCGACATCTCACCACTTTTACGGCGGCCATCACGACCTCGAGCCACAAGCCGGCCGCCGCCCGTCGCTTCATTGATTTCCTCGCATCGCCGCAAACCAGCTCGCTGAAGCAACGGTATGGCATGCAGCCGATGCCGACTTGAGAATTCTGCTCTTGCAGCGCAGAGCAGCTCAGCGGCTAGATCATTCGACATCCATGAGACGACTTCAGATGGCTTTTGCGAGGCTTCGGCTGAGCCCGCGTGCTTTGAATTCAAGCCGCGAGCTTCAAACGACCCATGACACTTCGACAGAAACTCTCTAACGATTGCTCCAGCGGCGGTAACAGATTTCCGCGGCCGCTCGTCAGCGCGCTATATCCAGGCCGTCGAGCCGGATAACCGAGCTCTGCCGAGCTGACGCCGCGCAAGCCCTTGCTCGATACGCCCATTCTCTCGGCGGCCTGCCTGGCAAAACTATCCCAGGTCAGCGCACCTTGATTGGCCAAATGCCAAATCCCTGACTCCCCGTCAAGAAGCAGGTCCAGACATGCGGCGACGAGATCGGGCACGTAGGTTGGCGAGACGACAACATCTGTCGCCGCATGAACCACGCGACCCGACGCGAGTCGCCGCAAGGTGACGGCAAGAAAATTATGAGCATCCCACGGACCAAAAAATGCACTGCTGCGAATGATGAGCGCCTTTGGATCAATCCGCAGCACGGCTTCCTCGGCCGCTACCTTGCTGCGGCCATAGACATTCAGCGGGTGCACGAGGTCCGCCTCGCGATAGGGGGAAGAGCGTGCACCGTCGAAAACGAGGTCGGAAGAAAAGGTGACCCACTGAATGCCCCGGTCGGCGCAGTAGTGCGCAAGATTTTTTGGCAGCTCGTAGTTAGCTTGGAAGCACTGGTCGGGATTGGCCTCCGCCTCATCCACCTTCACATATCCCGCGGCATTGACCAATGCCCAGGGTTGCATCGCATCCAGTTGGGCGGTCCAGGAGGTTCCTTGTCGTATGTCCAGTCGAGAGCGGTGGGTCGATACGCAGGTAAGACCCCGCACCTCACATAGCCGCTCAAAGGCTTGCCCCAACGTTCCCGTCGCACCGACGATCACCAGAGGCCTCTGCTTCGCTGGAGCATGCTGAACGCTCGTGTGAGTCGAGGCGTCCGCTGCCATTCCGAGCAGCCTACCCGGGCGGTGCCACCAGCCCGGAGAACGCAACAAGGCGCTGTGCTTCGGCTCCCGGTTCAACGCAAAGTCGCGCACGAGTTGGCCAAGGGCGGTGCGCCTCGGATGCGGTCCGCGGACATCGAAGGCGCCCGGCTCGTACGAACCGGTGAATTGGGTCAGCAGCGTATTCCAATCAAAGCTTCCAAAGAGTGCCCATGAAGTGACGGCGCGAACATCGACGCCTCGTATGCGCTCTTGCTGCACCTCGTGCCAGAGCTCATAGAACCAGCGCATCTGCTCCTCGCGAGAGCAACCCAGATGCGCCTCCGTGATCGCGAGTGGACGCTGATAGCGATTCCACGCGTCTGCCAGCAGCGCTCCGATGCCGGTGCCCGGACCGCAGTCCTGCACACGCACTGCCTCGATGTCGGCATATTGTTCCCGCCCATTGCCGCCGCGGCATTCAAGCGGAAAAAGATCGGGTCGATCGTGCAAAAAACGCTGGCTGGTCACGTAGTAATTGATGCCAATCACATCGGGAGGGCAAGGATTGCGGCTGAACCACAGAAGATCTTCCGCGTCTGCCCCCGCTCCGATCAAATAAGCCCACAAACCATGAGATGCGTCTACCCGCCCGCACAGCAAGTCCCAGGTGAGCCAACGCCTTTCGTTCTCGAACGCAGCCTGAGAACGCAACGATGGAGAGCTGTGAACCTTACCGAGATCCTCTGTTTGAATCAGTCGGGCCGCGGGATTGATCTTGCGAATCGCCTGCATGGCGAGCACGGTCGCGCGACATTGGTTGAGCAGCGAACGCACCAAGGCCTGATCGCTTCGCACGTGGGGATACCAAAATCCATACAGGCAGCTGAACCGCGCAGTCGTCAACGGCTCATTGATGGGCGTGTAATATTGCAGCTGCGGAAAATGTTGTGCCACCCGTTGCGCATACCGCGTGAAATGCGGCGCGAATTCAGCGTCCAATAGATTCGTGTACGAAGGCCCGCTGCCATGGTGCAGCAAACCGACGATCGGCGTGATGCGCAACCGTTGCATCTCCGCGAAACGCCGCTCAAACCAACCCCAATGCGGAGAATCGGAAGCGCCGGTGTCTGCCATCTCCCACAGCAGCGGGTAGCGCAGCGTTCGTATCCCTAAATCCGCAACCGCTGCAAGGTCATCGGGCCGCCTGTCGTGACCGCTCAATTCCAGTTGGCTGTGATATCGCTCGCCCACCCGATTGAGCGTGCACTCGATTCCTCCCCAAAGCTCGACGCCGTTCAAACCAAGCCAACGGTCTAAACGGGGACTGACCGCAGCACATCAGGCTCGACGTGTGTTTGTCCCAGGGCAAACTCCGCCGCTTGCTTTCCCGCGATGAACGCATGATCCGAGTTGTAGTACTGCCATTCGCTGTAGCGGCCGGCAAGGATAATATCGCGCTTCGCCAGCCAATCTTGGATGAGCTCCACGCTGCGTTGTCGCTCGTGGTCATAAACGACATACGCATACGGCATATCGATCTGATTCTTCACGACGATTCGATCATCTTCACGCAGCAGGCCGACTCGCACGCAATCATCGATGCATCGCTCGGTCAAAGCGGATCCTTCGCAAGGTAGCGGCTTGCCCGGCGCGTAAGTGATTTCGCAGGTCAAGCCAAATCCCCCGGCGGGATTACAGTGGGGGCTGGCGTTTCCCTGCACGAAAATACGGTGGAAGACCGTGTCGCCAGCGTAGTAGATCCAATGCTTATCGGTGATGTCGGGACGCGCAACACCCAGATTGATGCATCGAACCGACACGTGGCGCAGAGCTCGCGCTGCACTGTGGAGCTCGGCAGGCGCTTCGGTGCCGATCATTTCGATCAGCCGCGGTAGCGGCAATGTGCTGATCATTTGCTCGTAGCGATAACTCGAGCCATCGGCAAGCCGGACCTCATGACTCATGGGCAGCACACGCGTGACCTTCGCGTTCAGCTTGAGATCGCCTTTCAGCAGCGGCAAGAATCCATCCATCAGAGCTTGGAAACCGCCTCGAAGCGGATAACCGAAGCGCGCGTTCGGCCCCACTGGCTTGGCAACCGGGCGCAGCGCGCCATCGATCATCTCCTCAAGATCAGGAAGGGGCACTCGCCCGCCGAGCCAGGAGGTGTCCATCTCATTGAGGGGTACGGTCCATAGCTTTCGGTTATAGGGAATCGCAAAGTGCTTCGCGACGCCAGCACCCCATACCTTGTAAATGAACTCCTCGAAATTTTGCGGCGGAGCGTTGGCAGTGCGGATGGGCCGCACGACCACCGCGTCTCGCGGAGTCACTTCGGCACCGCCGTCCGCGCAGCAATCCACCAAGGCCGCAACGGGTTCGGGCTGCAGGCCAGGTTGATTTTCGCGCGAGGCGCCGCTCTGAGTGCGGGCTTCGATGGCGCCCATCAGGCATTCCTTCAAAACCTCGAGCGGTAGTCCATGCAGCGCGCTCTGAAACGGGTAGCGAGTGTGGACCCCTTGGGTATATACCCACGCCTCGCGATTCTGCCAATGCACATTGTCTCCCAACAAGCGCTGATACAGCTGATGCACGTAGGGGTCCTTCGAGAACATGATGTGGCCGGCGTGATCGAAGGTATATCCCTGCTCGGTGATCGACCGGCACCACCCGCCCACCGTGTCTGCCTGCTCCAGCAGCAAGCTATCGGCTCCCAAGTGATAGGCCGCGCTTAGACCCGTCGGGCCAGCGCCGACGACGATCGTGGAAACATCGACCGGCTTCGGCGCGCGCTTCGCATTCGCAACATGCGCCGCCGGTGCAGGCGAGCGGCGGCGAGCCGCCGCGGCCAACAAATCGCGCATCGCATCCACCGTTGCGTCCCATGAGGTGGTGGCCAAGGTGGCATCCATGAGCGAGATCAGTCTTCGACGCTGCGCGTCGGTTTCCGAAAGCGCCGCATCGCAGGCTGCAACGAAGGCGCGCGGGCCGGATGCGACTCGAACCACGTCGCCATGGGCCTGCACCACATCCACGATCGGTGTGCCGACGATCGGCTGATGACCCGCCATGTATTCCAGAGTCTTGGTCGGGCTGATGAAACGGGTGGCCTGATTCAATGCGAAGGGGAGCAGGCAAACATCCCAACCGGCCAAGAATTGCGGAAGCTCCGCGTAAGAACGCTGTCCAGAATAATGAATGTTGTCTGCGAGGGGGAGAAGCGTGGGATCGATCTTGACCACAGGCCCCACCATGACGATTTGCCAATCAGGGCGAGCGGCGGCCACTTGCGCAATCAGCTTCAGATCGATTCGCTCGTCGATTACCCCGTAGAACCCCAGTCTGGGTCGGGGCAGAGATTCTTGCTCGACATGTTGGAAATTCCTTGCACGCGCTTGAGCGAAGTGCGCCACGTCGACACTGCTCGGAAAGTAATGGACGCAGGGGTGCTCGCTGGATTTCGCTTGATAAAGACTCGAGCCTCCGGCGAATACCAGATCCGCAATCTTGAACAGCGCATGCTCGCGTTGAATCAGCTGTTTGGGCGCATTGAGAAACGCCGATAGCTCGTCCATGCAATCGTAAACGACGGCTGCAGGGGACAAACCATGGATGAGAGGCAGCGCCATGGGCGAGTAAAACCAAACGATCGACTTTTCGAGCTTCCGCTCGAAGACGAGTTGCTCCACGAGCGCGCGAACTGCTGGAATCTGCGCATCATGGAAGCCCACCGCCGACACCGGCGTATGCGGGCGACACACGAAAACATTGGAAACCGGTTGGAAGATCTCCAGCGACGTCACGGTGTCGTGAACCGGCTCTTCGACGAAATAGATGGGATTCGTTCGCGCCAAGCGGCTGAGGATCTGCTGCGGTCGCTGAAAAACGAAATCCCACCGCAGGTGGGAGAACACAATCACCGCCGGGGACATACTTGCTCCTAGAATTTTTCGGGTGCACCCCCGCCCTGCCGTCGGCGAGAACTTCCAAAGAGCATAGAGTACCGGCCTCGCCACGTCTCAATTGGAGGCCGCGATCAGTTGTCGGCCACCAACTGACAGTTGGGTCATGGGTGCTGGTCTATAGTGAAGTCATGCAACGCAAGGCGCCCGAGCACATCGGCTATCCGCGACCCCAACTTCGACGCGCTCATTGGCTTTCACTGAACGGTGAGTGGCGGTTCGCTTACGATGACGAATTGCGATTTCGTCCTCCCGCCGAGCCTGTGGTGTGGACACACAAAATCGAAGTGCCGTTTGCACCGGAAAGCAGGCGGAGCGGAATCAACGACACATCGTTTCATCGGGCGTGTTGGTACGAGCGCGAATTTGCGCTGCGGCCGCCGCCCGTCAATGCCAGCGGAAATTCACAACAGCGAACATTGCTGCACTTTGGCGCGGTGGATTACCAAGCGCGGGTCTGGGTCAATGGGCAATTCGTGATGGAGCACGAAGGTGGACATACGCCATTTTCCATGGACATTACGCATTGTTTGATCACCGGTGAGACGCAATGCGTCACGGTGCGAGTGGAGGATGACCCGTTCGACCTGGAAAAGCCGCGCGGTAAGCAAGATTGGCGGCTCGAGCCGCATGCCATTTGGTATCCGCGCACCACCGGGATTTGGCAAGGAGTGTGGTTGGAGCAGGTGGCGGATGCTTACCTCTCCTCGTTGCGCTGGACTCCCAACCTGGAGCGCTGGGAGATTGCGTTGCATGCGTTGACCACGGGAGCCATCTCTGACGAGCTGCGACTGAGTGTCACCCTGCGGGTAGGCACCAATGTTCTGGCGAATGATGAGTACGGTGTCGTCCACCAAGAAGTGATTCGCCGGATCGGACTGTCGGATCCCGGAGTCGATGACTTTCGTAATGAGTTGCTTTGGTCACCCGAGCACCCGACTTTGATCGAAGCCGATCTCCTGCTCAAGCGCGATGGGCAGGTGATCGATGAGGTATTTTCTTATACGGCCTTGCGCAGCATCAGCGCGCAGCGCGAGAAAATTCTACTCAACGGACGGTCTTATCCGCTGCGGCTCGTGCTAGATCAGGGATACTGGCCCGATACCCTCATGACCGCGCCTTCGGATCAGGCTTTGCGCCGCGACGTAGAGCTTACGAAAGAAATGGGATTCAACGGAGTGCGCAAACATCAAAAGATTGAGGATCCGCGCTACTTGTATTGGGCCGACGTCTTGGGCTTGCTCGTTTGGGAAGAGATGCCGAGCGCCTATCGCTTCACCAACCGTGCGATCAATCGGATGCTGCGAGAATGGACCGAGGTGATCGCGCGAGACCGGAGTCACCCTTGCATCATCGTCTGGGTCCCCTTCAATGAGTCGTGGGGGGTTCCTGATTTGAGTTTGGTCGCTGCGGCGCGAGATGCCGTTGCTGCGCTGTATCACTTGACCAGGACGCTCGATCCCACTCGACTGGTCATCGGCAACGACGGCTGGGAAAGCTCTGCGACCGACGTCATTGGCATTCACGACTATGATTCGGACCCGGCGCACTTCCGTGCCCGATACGGACCGGAAGTCAAACCGCAAGAGCTGGTCGATCGACGGTGGGCGGCCGGACGCATTTTGACGCTGGATGGATTTCCGCACCGGGGCCAACCCATCTGCTTGACTGAGTTCGGGGGCATCGCGTGTCTTTCGCCGAATGCCCCGGCGGCAGCTTGGGGTTACACGTGCACGAAGGATGGCGCGGACTTCGAGCAGCGCGTGACTGCGCTGATTGAAGTCGTCCGAACGACGGCAATGTTCAGCGGCTTTTGCTATACGCAGTTCACGGATACTTTTCAAGAATTGAACGGGCTGTTGAACTCCGATCGCACGCCCAAGATTGCCATGGAAAAAATCGCGACGGCCGTTCGCGGCGATGCGCCTTTGCTACCGGCCTTGTAGCCGGGCCTCGTAGCCATGTATTGCTTGGAGTTGGTCAAGGCGGATGGGCGGTCGCTATATCTCTACGGCATCGAGCCGGTGGTCTGTGATGAGGACGCCCCCAGTCCGCAAGCCGGCAAGCTTCTCACGACCAAGGCGCAACTGCGCTGGCATCCCCTGCGCGGAGAGTGGGTTGCCTATGCGCCGCATCGCCAATCGCGGACGTTCTTGCCGCCGCCAAATTACAATCCTTTGCGGCCAACCACGGATCCGAGCGCGCCCACCGAGTTGCCGCGCGGCAGATACGACGTTGCCGTCTTCGACAACTTGTTTCCAACACTTTCCCTGACGGCGGCGGACGCACCGGCGTCGCTCGTGCCGACTCTCGAGGCCACGGGTCATTGTGAGGTCGTCGTATACGCCCAAGATCCGACGGCTTCCCTCTGCGCCCTACCCTTGGCGCACATCGAGCTTCTGTTGGAGGTCTGGGCGAGACACACGGAGCTCAACGCTGCGCACGAGTCGATCAAATACGTGCTGCCATTCGAGAATCGCGGGGTGGAAGTGGGGGGGGCACGTTAGCACCCACCCGGCCCAATTTTTTGCTATACGTTCGTTCCGCCCCGTGCGCGGCGGATGCGGGGACATGAGCGGCATCATTACG
>CAXTUB010000023.1:0-28486 GCA_964247385.1 uncultured Steroidobacteraceae bacterium
GATCTACACGCAATACACCGCCGAGCAAGCCGGAGCACAAGCTGGGCGATGTTTGGATTGCGGCAATCCATTTTGCGAATGGAAATGCCCGGTGCACAACTACATTCCCAATTGGCTGCAGCTCGTCAACGACGGCAAGCTGTTCGAGGCGGCCGAGCTGTCGCATCAAACCAATTCGCTGCCCGAAATGTGCGGACGTATTTGTCCGCAAGATCGGCTTTGCGAAGGGGCTTGCACGCTCAATGACGGATTGGGCGCCGTGAGCATCGGCGCCATCGAGAAATACATCACCGACGAAGCGTTCGCGCGCGGCTGGACGCCGGACATGTCGGGTGTCGTCAAGACGGGGCATCGCGTTGCCATCGTGGGTGCGGGGCCGGCCGGGCTCGCGTGCGCCGATGTGCTCGTGCGCAATGGAGTGCAGCCCGTGGTGTTCGACCGCTACGCGCAGATCGGCGGCCTGCTCACTTTTGGAATACCGCCATTCAAGTTGGAAAAAAGCGTGGTGGAGAAACGGCGGGCGGTCATGCAAGGCATGGGCGTCGAGTTTTGCCTCAATACCGAAGTCGGGCGAGACGTGACGTGCGGCGCGCTTCTCGAGGAATTCGATGCGATGTTCCTGGGCATGGGCGCTTACCGCTACGTCAAGGGCGGCTTCGCCGGTGAGGACTTGCCCGGCGTGCACGAAGCGTTGCCGTATCTCATCTCGAACATTCGCCATGAGCTCGGGATGCGCAGCGCCGATGAGCTCATCGATCTGCGCGGCAAGCGCGTGGTGGTTCTGGGTGGAGGCGATACCGGCATGGATTGCAACCGCACGGCGATTCGACAAGGCGCCGCGAGCGTGACCTGCACGTATCGGCGCGACGAATCCAACATGCCGGGCTCACGGCGCGATTACAAAAACAGCTGCGAGGAAGGCGTGACGTTTTTGTTCAATCGCCAACCCATCGAGATCATCGGCTCCGATCGTGTCGAAGGCGTCAAGGTGGTTCAGACGCGTCTCGGCGAGCCCGGGCCGCGCGGGCGCCGCATTCCGGAAGCCGTGCCGAATACCGAAGAAACCTTGGCGGCCGACACCGTCATCGTGGCCTTTGGCTTTTTGCCGAGCCCGCCAGTTTGGTTCGCCCAGCACGGCATTCATGTACACGATAACGGCCGCGTGCGCGCATCGAGTGCATCGGTGCATGCGTTTCAAACCACTCACCCGAAAATTTTCGCGGGCGGCGACATGGTGCGAGGCTCGGATCTCGTAGTGACTGCGGTATTCGAGGGCCGGCAAGCCGCCGAGGGAATTCTACGTCTTTTGCAATCCCGTCTCGGTGTCGAGAGCACTCGGTGAGCGGGGCGCGCATGCGGTTGGCTGCATGCTGACTGCATCTCGCATGTGAATCCTACAGTGAGCCTGCGCGCGTTCGCGCATAGTGGACGATTCATGTGCGCGTCGGCCTCGATCTACAAAGGAGAAATGGATGTCCCGATTACGTGAAGGCACTGCGGAGGCGCTCGGGGCGATCTGGGATGGCCAAGGCACCAATTTCACGTTGTTTTCCGAGCACGCGACGAAGGTCGAGATTTGCTTGTTCGATTCGAGCGGGCAAAAAGAGCTCGAGCGGATCGCGCTACCCGAATACACCGATCTAATCTGGCATGGATATATTCTCGACGTGCATCCCGGCTCCGTGTATGCCATGCGCGTGCACGGTCCCTATGAGCCTTTGGCGGGACATCGCTTCAATCCCAACAAGCTGGTGCTCGACCCTTACGCGCGTGGCCATGTGGGCGAGTTGCAATGGGCGCCCGAAGTGTTTGGCTACACGGTCGGGGCAGAGGACACGGATCTTTCTTTCGACGAGCGCGATAGCGCGCCCTTCATGCCGAAATGCGTCGTGGTGGATTCGAACTTTGACTGGCATGGTCAGCCGCGCTCTCGCGGCGTGGCGCGGGATCACACCATCGTGTATGAAGCGCACGTCAAAGGGTTCACGAAGTGGCACCCCGCGGTGCCCGCGTATCAGCAAGGCACGTACGCCGGCCTAGGCACGAAAGAAGTCATCGACTATGTGAAATCACTCGGCGTCACGTCCATCGAGCTGTTGCCTATTCACACGTTCATCAACGATAGTCGCTTGCTCGAAATCGGATTGACGAACTACTGGGGGTACAACAGCATCGGATTTTTCGCGCCGGACCCTCGCTACGCTTCCGCGCCGGATCAGACATTGCGCGAGTTCAAGGAGATGGTGGCGCGTTTTCACGATGCGGGGCTCGAGGTCATTCTCGATGTGGTGTACAACCACACCGCAGAAGGCAACGAGCTCGGACCCACGCTCTCATTCAAGGGCATCGACAATGTATCCTACTATCGATTGATGCCCGACAACCCCCGCTACTACATCAACGATACCGGCACCGGAAATACGCTCAACTTGAGCCATCCCAACGTCATGGAGATGGTCACCGATAGCCTGCGCTACTGGGTCAATGAATTGCACGTGGATGGTTTTCGCTTCGATCTCGGCACCATTCTGGCGCGCGAAATGACCGGCTTCAATATTCAAAGCGGATTTTTGAAGGCGTGTAATCAAGATCCCGTGCTGCGCACGGTAAAGCTCATTGCCGAGCCATGGGATTGCGGGCCGGGAGGTTATCAAGTGGGGGGTTTCCCGCCTGGCTGGGCCGAATGGAACGATCGATATCGCGATACCGTGCGCGCATTTTGGAAGGGTGATAGCGCCGCGCGCGAGCTCGCGCCGCGGTTATGTGGGTCTGCCGACATCTTCAACCGGCAGGGCCGCCGCCCTTGGGAGTGCGTGAACTTCGTCACTGCGCACGACGGCTTTACTTTGAACGATGTGGTGTCATACAACGAAAAGCATAATGAGGCCAACGGCGAGGACAATCGCGACGGCACCGACAACAACCATTCCTGGAACTGCGGCGTCGAAGGGCCGACCGACGACCCGGAGATCATTCAGCTGCGTGAGAGGCAAAAGCGCAACATGTTGGCGACCCTGCTGCTGTCTCAAGGCACTCCCATGATGGTTGCGGGAGACGAATTCGGCCGCACGCAGGACGGCAACAACAACGCGTATTGCCAGGACAATCCCATCAGCTGGCTCAATTGGGACATCAAGGAAGATGGCCAGTCGCTCATTCGTTTCGTGAAAAAGCTCTGTGGGCTGCGCCACAAGTACGCCATCCTTCGCCGCAACCGTTTCTTGAACGGACAGATGGATGAAGAATTGCAGGTCAAGGATGTCACCTGGATCAACGCATCAGGAAACGAGTTGACGCAGGAGGATTGGTTGGACGGCAACATGCTGTGCTTCGGGATGATGCTCGACGGCCATGCGCGGCCCACCGGCATTGCACAACGCGGCACGGAAGCCACCATGCTGGCGGTCATGAATTCCTATCACGACCTGGTGGAATTCACGCTCCCCGAATACCCGGGCGGCGGCCGGTGGAAGCTTCTTCTCGATACCAACATACCGGATGGCCCGGAGGAATTCGAAGGCGAGCCGGGTCAGACCTACGGGGTGACGGGCCGCTCGACCGTGCTCTTCGTGTTGTGAGCGCGGCGCTCAGCGATAGTGAGCGCGGATGAACTCGCGCGTCACATCGGTGAAGTCGGTGAATATTCCCTCGACGCCTGCCTCATCGAACAGAGCTTTCATGACTGATTGCGCATCGGGAGCGTTTCGAGGCAAGGAGTCGATGCGCAGCGTATACGGGTGAATCAACAGGCCCCTGGCATGCGCCCATCGCGCCAGCGGCTTGATGACGCGCTCTCCGGAAGTGCGCCACTCGATGAGCTGAGTGATTTCCGGACCAATCCCGTCGGCGTAAGTTGCGACATCGGCGATGCCAGCTTCGGTTTGCATGGCGTCGTAATCGGTGGCCGATTCGTGCCACGAGTTCTCCCCAATCAGCTGAATGAGCTTCAACTGACTATGTAAATCGCGGCGCACGCGCTTCAGCTCGCCGGCGTCGAAACACTGCAAATACACGTGATCCGAACGCGTGCGGTAGCCATATTGCGCCAGCACGTCGAGCACGATGAGAGTGATGTCCTTACCGCGCTCGCGATGCCATGCAGGAAACTTGACTTCCGTATACAAGCCGACGTTCGAATGCGCCGCGCGGTTCACGCCTTGCAAGAACTCGATCTCTTCCGCCAATGTCACCACGCCGAAGCGTGAGCGGCCGGACGGAAAGCGGTTGGGAAAGACCTGGCTGCCCTGGTCGTCGACGCGCTCGCGGCGCGATAAGGCCCGCAACTCCTCCAGCTTGAAATCAATGGCGTAATATTTTCCGTCAGGACGAGCACGGTGCGGAAATCTCGCCGCGATATCCGTAACGTCCTCGAGCGTGATGTCATGCGTCACGATGGGCACGCCATCTGCCGTCAAGACCACGTCTTGCTCGATGAAGTCGGCGCCCAGACCGATGGCGAGCGCCTTGGCTTCCAAGGTGTGCTCGGGCAAATATCCCGATGCGCCGCGATGCGCTATGACTACGGGCGCGGAGTGTGCAAGCGCAGCCATGAGCAGAGTGACAGCGGAGCCCAGCGCTTTCAGAATGCCGATAAGCCGGTGAGCTCGCGGCCCACACTCAATTGATGAATGGACTCGGTGCCTTCGTAGGTAATCACGCTCTCGAGATTCAACATGTGTCGAATCGCCGAGAAGTCCGCGATGATTCCGGCCCCACCCAAGATATCGCGGCTGTCACGCGCAATGTCCAGCGCCATTCGCACGTTGTTCCACTTGGCCAGCGAGACCTGCACGGGAGTGAGCTCTCCTCGATCTTTCAGCCTCGCAAGCTGCAGCGCGAGAAACTGCGCCGTCGTAATTCGGCGCGACATGTCGGCCAGGCGCGCTTGGATGAGCTGGGTTTGCGCCAACGGCCTGCCGAACAAGATTCGCGACTGGGTGTACTCCAACACTTCCGAAAGGCACGCCTGCGCAGCACCCAGTGCGCCCCAAGCGATACCGAAGCGCGCTTGAGTCAGGCAGCTCAACGGGCCTTTCAACCCCGTTACGTTCAAACGCTGCTCGTCCGGCACCACCACATTGTCGAAGAACAACGAGGCCGTCACCGAGGCGCGTAAGCTGAACTTGTCATGTATTTCCTCGGAGCTGAAACCGGGCGCCTGCGTCTCAACGACGAAGCCGCGCACTCCCTCATCGGTCAGCGCCCATGCGATGCACACGTCGGCAATCGAGCCGTTGGTGATCCACATCTTCGCGCCGTTGACGACCCAGCCGTTGCCCTTGCGCTTGGCCGTGGTTTTCATATGGCCGGGATCGGACCCGCCGTGCGGCTCGGTCAGGCCGAAGCAGCCGATGAGCTCTCCCCTGGCCATCCTCGGCAAATACTTTTCCTTGAGCGCCTCACTTCCATAGGCGTGAATGGGAAACATGCATAGACTCGACTGCACGGAGACGAAACTGCGAATGCCCGAGTCGCCACGCTCGAGCTCCTGACATATGAGGCCATAGGACACCGCGTTCAAACCCGCGCAGCCATACCCTTGGAGCGAGCTGCCAAGCAAACCCAGAGCCGCAAGCTCGGGCACCAGCTCGCGCGGAAAGCGGTGCTGATCAAAAGCGCTCTTGATGACTGGCAGGATTTTTTCATCGACCAGCCGAGTCACGGCGTGCTGCACCATCTGCTCATCCTCGCTCAGCTCGCCGCGAAGATTGAAAAGATCGAGGGGATCGCTGACCGTGTGCGACGACGTGGGTTTTTTCAGCGCATTGATGGTTGCCATGAGCTAATCGTTATGCGGCTTGTCAAAGGTCATCGTAGCGTAAGAACGGCGCAGCCACCTACTTGGGCAGAGCGCGCCAGGGGCTTCGAGCGTGAAGACACCGGAAACATCAGATGAAGTGCGCATTCCATCCAGACTATTGTTTGAGCCTGCCGCAAGGGCACCCGTTTCCCATGGGAAAGTATGCATTGCTCAAGGAGCGGCTGCTCGCGAATGGCTCGATCGCAGAGCGCGATCTGGTAGAGCCTGGCCTCGCGTCGCGCGCAATGCTCGAGCGAGTACATGATGCGGCGTACTTGAACCAACTGGAAGCGGGGGAATTGTCGGCTGCCGATCAGCGGCGTTTGGGAATTCCATGGAGTGAGAGGCTATGGCAGCGATCGCGCCGGGCCTGCGGCGGGACGCTGCTTGCAGCCCGCCATGCCTTGCACGATGGCTTGGCGGCCAATCTCGCCGGTGGAACGCATCATGCGTTTGCCGATCATGCGGAAGGATTTTGCGTGCTCAACGACGTGGCGGTTGCGATTTGCACGCTGCTCGATGAAAACAAAATCGCGCGTGCGCTCGTGATCGATTTGGACGTGCACCAAGGCAACGGCACCGCAGCAATTTTTTCGAGCGATCCGCGCGTCTTTACCTTTTCAATGCACGGAGCCAGGAACTATCCGGCGCGGAAAATGCGCTCGACGCTGGATATCGAATTGGCCGATGAGACCGGCGATGCCGAATATCTGGACATACTCCAAGCAGCGCTTCCCGATGTGCTCGACACCGCCGCACCAGAGCTCGTTTGCTATATCGCCGGAGTCGACGTGGCTGCCGGCGACCGTTATGGGCGGCTGGCGTTGAGCGAGACGGGGATCACGCGACGCGAGCGCTGCGTGATCGAGACGATACGACGCGAAAGCATCGCGTTGACCATTGTCCTCGGCGGCGGCTACGCAAAGGACACCGCGCGTACAGCCGAGCTGCACGCGCTGGTGTTCAAAGAAGCGGCAGCCTGGGAGGCGTGCGCAGACAGCCGGCAAGCTCCCGCGCCGCCCTCAGCGTCACTCAAGCGGCCATCAAACCCTTGAGCTTCTTGATGGCGCTGACCTCGATCTGCCGTACACGCTCCGCGGACACGTGATATTGCGCTGCGAGCTCGTGAAGAGTGGACTTGTCATCGTTCATCCAACGACGCTGCAAAATGTCGCGGCTACGTTCATCCAACCTGGCCATGGCATTGCGCAAGCGCGCGCTCGAGTCTTCTTCCCACTCTTCGCTTTCCACCTGAACGGCCGGGTCGGAGTTTGCCGCCGGCAGGTAGGTCGCCGGCGAATAGGTGTCCTCATCGTCGGCTTCAGGCACGGGATCGAACGATAAATCGCGTGCGGAGAGCCGTTGCTCCATTTCGCGCACGTCGCTCACATCGACGCGCAAGTCGCGCGCCACGGCCTGAGTCTCGCTTTCGGATAGCCACGCCAAATTTTTCTTGCGCTTGCGCAAATTGAAAAAGAGCTTGCGTTGCGCCTTGGTAGTAGCGACTTTGACGAGACGCCAATTACGCAGTACGTATTCGTGAATCTCTGCACGAATCCAATGCACGGCAAAAGACACCAGGCGCACTCCGACTTCAGGGTCGAAACGCTTCACGGCCTTCATCAAGCCCACATTGCCCTCCTGCACGAGATCTCCCATGGGCAATCCATAGCCGAGATACCCGCGAGCGATGTGCACGACAAACCGCAAATGCGACAAGACCAATTCGCGTGCCGCATCGACGTCCCCTTCGGCGCGAAACCGGCGCGCAAGCTCGCTCTCATGTTCGCGCGAGAGGACAGGAATTTGGGAAATCCGATCGACGTAAGAATCGAAGCTTCCGACCGGTCCGGCAAAAATAAGGTCGCTTCGTTGAGCGACCAAGGCATTCGTATTCAGTGTGATCTCCAGTTGATCAAGCACGCTGCTTTCAAAGTCGCACGCGGCTGAAGAGGATGCATTTTAGCACTCAGAACAAGACAGTGCTAAACGGATAAAACCATTGTGAGAACATCGGGTTATATGACTATCAGCTTCCCGATTAGTTCCCATTATGTCGGCTCGATCCCGCGGATTTGACGCTGTGCAGCAAGCCACGCGCCGAGCCATCCGAGCAGGGCCGCGACGAGCGCGAGGATGACGGCGGTCGGCCAATCCAGCCCCGCCAAACGGTATTGGCTGCCGTATTCCTGCGCGAGTGCAGCGACTGAGCCGGCGATCGACCTTTGGACCACCGCAACCAGCGCCACGGCAAACCCGGCACCGCTCAGTCCCAGCAACGCGCCGGCATACAGAAACGGACGGCGCACGAATCCGTTCGTGCCGCCGACCAACTTCATGACCTCGATCTCATCGCGCCGGTTCAGTATGTCGAGCCGCACGGTGCTGCCGATGACCAGCAACACGCCCGCCGCCAGCAACGCAAAAAATGCAGCCGTGACTTGGCGCAACACCCCGATCATGGCGAACCAACGCTTGGCCCACTGAGAATCCGCTTGCACGGAATCCACGTCGGGGAGGGTCGCGAGACTTGCGGTGGTCTGCTCGAGCTCGAATCCCGAGCTTGCGCTCAGGGCAGGCGTCACTGTGATCACGAAAGGTAGGGGATTGTTCTGCAGCGCGTCCAGCGCAGCGCCAAATCCCGAGCGCTGCTTGAACTCCGCGAGGCCCGCGTCGGGAGAGATCAACGCCACTTCCGCCACATCGGGCCGAGCGCGAATTTGCGCGGCGACCTTGCGCGCCTGAGACTCGCTCAAACCGGTTCTCAAATACACGCTCGATTGCATTCCTTGCGGCCAACGGCTGCCCAGCGCACGGGCGTTCGACACCAACAAGTGGAAGCACAGCGGCAAGGCGAGAGCGATGCCCACGACCGCGATCATCATGAGCGTCGCGATGGGCTGCGCAGCCATTCGGCCCAGCTCGCTCAGCAAGGCGTGGGCGTGGCGCTCCGCATAGACCTTGAGATTCAATGCGCCACCGAGCGCGCATCGGCATGACCAACCGCGGGACGATTGGCAGAACGCTCTGTCGTCGCGGGATCTGCCGACGCGAGATCCGCCGACACGAGATCCGCCGTCGCGAGCTGTCCGGACGCAATGTTGATGCGCGTGCCGCCGGTTTCGATCAAATGCAAATCGTGTGTGGCAATGACCACGGTGACGCCGACTTCATTGAAACGCCGGAAAACCAGCATGATCTCACGCGCAAGCTGTGGATCCAGATTGCCGGTTGGCTCGTCCGCGATGAGCAGGCGAGGCTTCGCGATGACGGCTCTTGCAATGCCGACGCGCTGCTGTTCGCCGGTGGAGAGCTCGACCGAGCGATTTTTTTCCTTGCCGAGCAACCCCACCTGATCGAGGGCGGCGCGCACGCGCTTGTCGATTTCGCGCCGCGGCACGCCCGCCACGATCAACGGCAGTGCCACGTTGTCGAACACGGGCCGGTCTTGCAACAGTTTGTGGTCTTGGAACACCACGCCAATCTGGCGGCGAAACGCTGGTATGGCGGAGCCTTTGACCGTCGAGGTGTTGCGCTCCGCAACGATCACCGCCCCGCGCGTGGGACGCTCGATGAGAGAAATCAATTTGAGCACCGTGCTCTTGCCCGCGCCGGAAGGGCCCGTGAGAAACGCGAGCTCTCCCGTCGCGATGCGAAAAGACATGCCCGTGAGCGCCTCGCGCCCGTTGGCGTAGCGCTTATACACCCGATCGAACGAAATCATGCGGTGCGCATCATCATGACACGAGCTCCTGGGTGTCGACTTTCAACAGGGCCGCGGCAAATTCTGATGCGTTGAAAACGCCGAAGTCTTCCAGCTGCTCCCCGACTCCGACGAAACGGATGGGAATGCCGAGCTTGCGGGCAATGGCGAGCACCACTCCGCCTTTTGATGTGCCATCGAGCTTCGTGATCACGAGCCCCGTCACACCCAAGCCGCGATTGAATTCTTCGGCCTGTGCAATGGCGTTTTGACCGATGGTGCCGTCGAGCACCAACAGCACCTCGTGCGGCGCCGATGCGTCGAGCCGTGCAAGCACGCGCTTCACCTTCTTGAGCTCCTCCATGAGATGGCCCTGGGTATGGAGCCTGCCCGCAGTGTCGGCAATCAGCACGTCGATGCCGCGCGCGCGGGCCGCGCCCAGCGCATCGAAAATGACCGCCGCGGGATCCGCCCCCCCTTGCTGCGCAACGATCGGGATGCCATTGCGCTCTGCCCACGCCTGCAGTTGCTCTCGCGCCGCCGCGCGGAACGTATCGCCCGCAGCGAGCATGACACTGTGACCGTCGCTGCGGATGCGGTGCGCCAGCTTGCCGATCGTGGTGGTTTTTCCCGCGCCATTGATGCCGATGACGAGAATGACGAACGGCCTTTGCGAGCCGATGCGCAAAGGCTTTTCCACCGGCTGAAGAATTCCGAGCACCGCTTGCTGCAAAGCGCGGCGCAGCGCAGGAGCATCACTCAGCTCTTTTCGCGCTAGCTTCTTGCGCAAGCCTTCGAGAATTTGCTCGGTGGCCTCGATTCCCACATCCGCCATGATCATGCGAGTCTCGAGATCGTCCAGAATTTGCGCATCGATGGCCTTGCCTGGCAAGAGGTTCGCAAGGTCGTACGAAAGCCACGAATCTTGCGGCGAGATTTTGGCGCGCAAGCGCTTGAAAAATCCTTTGAAGCCGCGCCCGGCGCTCTCCTCGTCTGATGCCATGCGGCAAGTGTAACCGCTTGGGGATATGTCGCATCTCGTGGGCGTGCGCGGCGAATCGCTATGATGTGCGCACACTGCGCACGAGCCGCGCAGCGGAGCGCGACATCGAGCAAAGAGTGCGAATCATTGGCGGGCGATGGCGCGGCCGCACGGTGCGGTTCGATTCGCGCGCGGCGCTTCGACCGACGCCGAACCGAGTGCGTGAGACCTTGTTCAACTGGCTGCGCGATGCGGTTCCGGATTCACATTGTCTCGATCTGTTCGCAGGCTCCGGCGCGTTGGGGCTCGAGGCCCTGTCGCGAGGCGCCGCGAGCTGCGTGTTCATCGAGTCATGCGAGGCGAGCGCGGTCTCGATTCGCCGGCACTTGCAAACCTTCTCTGACAATCCGGAAACCCTCGCTCGAAGTCAGGTCGTGGTAACCGATGCGCTGCATTGGCTGCGATGCGCGCACCCCCTCCCGCGCCCATTCGACGTGGTGTTTCTCGATCCGCCGTTTGCAGAGGGCCTGCTCGTCCGCTGCGCGAGCATGCTGGATGAAAACGGCTGGCTGCGGCCGGACTCGTACATTTACATGGAGTGCTCGAGCGGTGACGAGCTGCCGCGCGTTCCGGCGCGCTGGAAACTGGCGAAGTCAAAGACGGCCGGTGAGGTGAGTTATCATCTGGCCCGAGTGGGTCTGCATGAAAACTAAGACTGCGGTTTACCCCGGCACTTTCGATCCCATCACCAACGGTCACCATGATCTGGTGCGCCGCGCCGCGCATCTTTTCGACCGGCTGGTCGTGGCCATTGCGGCCAATCCGAACAAGGCGCCGATGTTCTCGCTCGAGCAGCGCGTGGATATGGCGCAGCGCGTATTGCACGATTTGAGCAATGTCGAAGTGATCGGATATTCAGGGCTGACAGTGGACTTCGCGCGCGATCAAGGCCTCGCGGTGATCGTGCGCGGCTTGCGTGCGGTCTCCGATTTCGAATTCGAATTCCAGCTTGCCAACATGAGCCGGCATTTATCGCCGGACATCGAGTCGGTGTTCCTCACGCCGCAAGAGCAGTACACCTTCATTTCATCGACGCTGGTCAGGGAGATCGCCGTGCTGGGCGGCAACGTGTCGGAATTCGTGCATCCGTTGGTGCAAGTCGAGCTCATGAAGCAGCGGCGTCCGAGCGTGGTTTGATGCGCGCGGCTCGCATCGGAAACAAAGGCGCGCGCTCGTGGCTCGTGGTGCTGTGCATCGCGGCGCCCGTGGCGTGCACGGCAAACGTCGCGGCAGACACCGCCGCAAACACCTCGAGAATCGCGCCCGCGCCGCATCCATCCGCCATCGCGAGCGCTCATCCACTCGCAACCCGCGCGGGACAGGAAATTCTTGCAAGCGGCGGCAATGCTTTCGACGCCGCAGTGGCCGTCTCGGCCGCGCTCGGCGTCGTCGAGCCCAACGGCTCTGGGTTAGGCGGCGGCGGCTTTTATTTGGTGCATCAGGCGATCAGCGATACCGACACGATGATCGACGTGCGCGAGCGCGCGCCGGCTGCCGCCACCCGCGACATGTATTTGGATGCGCACGGCAACCCGATTCCTGAAGCCTCCACCCGGGGGCCGCTGGCTGCAGCCATTCCGGGCGAGGCCGCAGGCTTCGAATATCTTGCGCAGCATTTCGGCCGGCTGCCGCTGGCGAAAAGTTTGCAGCCTGCCATTCGATTGGCGCGCGATGGCTTTCCCATGTACGAGCGGCTGCGCCAGACGCTGCAAGCCAAAATCGACGTGCTGCGTCTCGGCAAGCGCGCGGAAGGATCGTTTCTTTCGCATGGCGAAGTGCTTCCCGTAGGTGCTCTCGTCCGGCAGGCCAATCTGGCGCACACCCTGGAAGCCATCGCCGCGCGCGGCGCTGCGGGCTTTTATCAAGGATCCATCGGAAAAGAATTGGTGGAAGCGGTGCGAGCCGGCGGCGGCATCTGGAGCGCTGCGGATCTTGCGAGCTATCGCGCCATCGAGCGCAAGCCGGTGAGCGGGAAGTACCGCGATGCGAAGATTGTCTCGGGCTCGCCGCCGACTTCGGGCGGAGTTGCGCTGATCGATGCCTTGAATATTCTCGCGACTCAAGACCTAGCGGGCGCAGACGGCGCGACGCGAAAGCATCTCATCATCGAGGCCATGCAACGCGCATACCAGGATCGTGCATCGTATCTCGGCGATCCGGACTTCGTCGCGGTGCCGGTGCCGATGCTGATCAGCCCGATATATGCCGCGGGTCAGGCAGCCAGCATCCGACGGGACAAAGCCATGCCGAGCGCGAATCTGCCGGGAGTCGCTTCGCCGCCCAACCCGCCGAGCACCACGCATTTCTGCATCCTCGACCGCGAAGGGAATCTCGTTGCGGGTACGCTCTCGTTGAACTTGTGGCTGGGCACGGGGTACTTGGCCGGTAAAACCGGGGTCTTGCTCAACAACACCATGGATGATTTTTCCATCAAGCCCAACACGCCCAACGAATATGGATTGGTGGGCGGTGAAGCCAATTCGATTGCCGGCGGCAAGCGAAGTTTGTCGAGCATGACCCCCAGCTTCATTCGCACGCCAAAAGGGCTGATGATCATCGGCTCGCCGGGCGGAAGTTTCATCACCACCATGGTCATCTTGGGGACGTTGAATTATCTGGATGGCATGAGCGCGGGCGAAATCGTGTCTGCGCCGCGTTTCCATCATCAATTCCTGCCTGACGTCGTCAAGTACGAGCCCAACGCGTTCAGCGCCGAAGAAATCGAAAGACTGACAGCGCAGGGGCACCACCTGGATTCCAGCGAGCGCCAGTGGGGCAACATGCAGGTCATTACGTGGGATTTCGCTTCTGGCAAGGTCGAAGCCGCCTCGGACCCGCGCGGCGTGGGTGAAGGCGCAACGCGGTAATGCGCGGTGTGCGCGGTATGCACCTAAGATTACGCTACACGCATCAGCTCTTTTGGCATCGAGGACACCAGTAGGTCGAGCGTTGCGCTTGGGTGCGCTGCTTGATGAGAGTGCGGCAGACACGGCAGGGTTGACCGGCCCGCTCATAAACGAACAGCTGTTGCCGGAAATAGCCCGGTAGCCCATCGGCATTCAAGTAATCGCGCAGCGTGGTGCCGCCAGTTCGAATGGCATCCGATAACACGGACTTCACCGCTCGTGCGAGCTGCGCTGCGTGCGCTCGGGTGAGCTTCCGGGCGGCGCGGCCCGGCGGAAGCTTCGCGCGGAACAGCGCTTCGCTCGCGTAAATATTGCCAACGCCCACCACCATGCGCGAGTTCATCAAGAAAACTTTCAGCGCGACGTTGCGGCGGCGTGTCGCCTTGAACACATAGTCGCCATCGAACGCAGGACTCAGCGGCTCCGGGGCGAGCGCAGCCAGCAACGGGTGAGTGCGGGTTTCAGTCGTGGTCCAGTGCAAGCTTCCGAAGCGGCGCGGGTCGTGATATCTCAAGGTGCTGCCGGTGTCGAGCTCCAAGTCCCAATGATCATGAGGCTTCGGCGCCGAACCCGCAGGCACGATGCGCAGGCTCCCCGACATGCCCAAGTGCACAATGGCCGTGCCGTGATCGAATGAGATGAGCAGATATTTGGCGCGTCGTTCCACTGAGCGAATATGTGCGCCCGTCACCGCGGCCTCGAAATCTTCGGCGATGGGCCAGCGCAGGCGGCGATCGCGCACCACGGCTTTCAACACGCGCGCGCCCATGAGCGCGGGCGCCAGCCCGGCGCGCGTGGTCTCGACCTCAGGAAGCTCGGGCAAAGCGCGAGACGAAGCCTCTAACTCAGAGGCTCCGGGCGCGCGGCATTATTTGATTTTTGACTCTTTGTACGCCACGTGCTTGCGCACGACCGGATCGTATTTTTTTACTTCCATTTTGTCGGGATGGAGGCGTTTGTTCTTGCTGGTCGTGTAGTAGTGGCCCGTACCTGCAGAGGACACCAACTTGATCTTGTCTCGCATGCGGCTCCCCTTGAAGTTAAAGCTTGGCGCCCTGCGCGCGCAGCTCGGCAACGACCACATCGACGCCGCGCTTTTCGATGGTGCGCAGACCGCGAGTCGAGACTCGCAAGCTCACGAAACGCTTCTCGCTTTCCAGCCAAAAGCGGTGCGTGTGTAGATTCGGCAGAAAGCGCCGCCGCTTACGGTTGTTGGCATGCGACACCGAATTTCCGACCTTCGGGCCCTTGCCGGTGACTTGGCACACTCGCGACATGGATTTCTCGTAACAGTTCGAGCCGGGCTTTATACCAGGGAGCGGGAACGCGGGCAACCTGAAGAATGCTCACCTCGCACCGCCTCGCCCCGCCTCGCCTCGCATTGCCTCACCCTACAGCACGCCGCGCTCGGCCAGCGACACCGCGGCGCCTTCGCCCACGATGAGATGGTCGAGCAGACGGATATCCACGAGGCTGAGCGCTTCCTTGATCTTGAGCGTAATGAGTTCGTCCGCGCGACTGGGCTCCGCAATTCCGGAGGGGTGGTTATGCGCAACGATGACGGCCGCGGCGTTGTGTTGCAGCGCCTGTTTGACGAGCTCGCGCGGATAGACGCTGGTGCCGTCGATGGTTCCGCGGAATAGCTCGGTGAAATGAATCAGCCGATGCCGATTGTCCAGGTAGAGGCAGCAAAAAACTTCGTGCTCGAGGTCGCGGATACGCGAGATGAGAAAGTCTTGGGTAGCCCTTGGCGTGGTCAGCGCCGGCCCAGCACGCAAGCTCTCCGCGCTGATTCGCCGGACGATTTCGACCACGGCCTGCATTTCCGCGAAACGTGCTGGACCGAAGCCGCGCTGCGCGCAAAAGCGCTGGCGATCTGCGGCGATGAGCTTGCGGAACGTTTGAAATGCGGCCAGAGCTTCCTTCGCCAAGTCGAGCGCAGAGCAGCCCGCGCTGCCAGTGCGCAGCAACACCGCGAGCAGCTCGGCATCGGTCAGCGCGGCCGCGCCGCGCGCGAGCATTTTTTCGCGCGGGCGCTCATCGACGGGCCAATCTCGAATCGCCATGCCGAGCAGCATGACGCTGCGGCGCGCTCGAAGGCTACGAGCATTTGAGGCCGGATGCTCGAGTTTGCGGTTCGATCAGTGCAGTGCAGTCGTCTTCATCACGCTGCAATGAGATGCTCGTAAGAAAGGAGAGGGCGCGCATCGAGAATTCGCTGTAACTCAGCGTGATCTTGCGTGCGCGGCTGCAGCCAGGCATCGATCGATTCGGGTCGCAATGCGACGATGCATCGATTGTGCCCCGTGGCCGCAATTTCCGCTGGCGGCTCATCCGTGATCGCTGCGAAAGAATCCAGAGGCGGCGCATTGGGTCCCTCCCAATGCGACCATAGGCACGCCACCATCATGTCGGCCGGCGGACTCGGCTTGAATTGCAGCACCACGTTTTTGAGCGAATCGCTTGCCGTCTCGCGCTTTTCATACGCTGCCCGAGAAACATTTTCGTAAAAGGAGCTCACGACCATGATGGCGTGATGCGTTCCAAAGGCCTCGGCCCAGAAACCGGACAGATGATCGCGCCGCGCGTTGTACGTGCCCGGAAAGCGGGCATCGTAGCTCGCAGGCTTACTCGCAAGGCGGCACGTATACCGCATGGGCCGGATGATGCGCTCGCCGGCCGAGATGCAGACGACCGGCGCGTAATACATCGGAAACACGCGCGCATCTTCCTCATGCGGCTCGCGCCGCCGTAGATCGGCCAGGCGCTGCATCAACGAGTCGACCTTGCGCCCCGCGATGCGCTCATCTTCCTGCGACTTTTTCGTAGGCCGGGTTCGGTTCGCGCGCTGCGCTTTCGCTCGGCGTGCGCGCTGCTTGAACAGCTCTTGCTCCCAATGAGCGGCCTGTCTCGAGCGGTATGCTGCAATGTCCGCGGCAATCTCTGCATCCGGATACGAGCCCGAAGCGCCGAAATCTTCTTCGAGCGCCTTCGCGACCTTGATATTCGCGCCGCTCAGCCGGCGATTGAATAACTCACGAAAGGCTGCGCGATCGATGCGTGCGAGAAAACGGCGCTCGAGCTCAGCCAGGCCTTGCTTCACCAGCGCCGAATAGCACATGCATCAAGCATAAGCGATTCATGAGGATTTTCAGGCGATGGCGGAAACGGGCCTGAGCGCGCGCCACAAACCGGTGGCCGCGGTGGCGCAGCCCGGCCACCGCTGCAACAGCTTTTCGATATCGCCGGCGAGGATGGGTCCGCAAAATAAACGGCCTTGCGCTGAATCAAACCCAGCGGAACGAGCGAAATCAAGGAGCTCGCGGGTCTCCACGCCTTCGGCGCAAACCGTCAGCTCGAGAGCGTGCGCAAGGTTCGCGACTGCGCGCACGATGACTTCTGCTTCGCGCTCGCGCACCACGTCTCGCAGCAGGGCGTGATCCACCTTGATCTCCGAGTAGGGCATCCGATACAGCTCGGTCAGGGAAGAAAGCCCAGTGCCGAAATTATCCAGCGACAATCCGACGCCCAAAATACGCAGGCGCGTGAATACATCCAGCATGAGATCGGCATCTTCGATGGTCGCCGCCTCCGTCACATCCAGAGTCACTTGCGACGGCGGCACTTCGTTCTCGACCAACAAGGCGCCGAGACGCTCGGGAAATTCCCGGTCGCGCACCAATCGCGGACTCAAATTCGCGGTCATCTCCATGGCCATGTCGCGCTTGCGCCAGACGCCTGCCTGACGAATCGCCTCGGTCAGCACGACATCGGTCAAATCACTCAGCAGGCCATGCGCTTCGACCGATTGCAAAAAATGTCTCGGCGCCAGCTCGCCGCGGCGCGGATGGCGCCAACGCACCAAGGCCTCGACGCCGCGGATTCGCATCTCCGCGCCCAACGACACTTTGGGCTGGAATCGCAAAAAGAATTCGCACTCTGCGAACGCTTGATCGAGCTCGGCGCGCGAGACGGGCGGCGACACGTTCAGGTGCGTGCTCAACAACCGCTCGAGCTCGTCTTCATTCAACGGCCGGGCGCGCGAGCCTGCAACATGCAGGCCTTGCGCTTCTGCGGCTCGCTTGACGCTGCCGAGTACACGCGCATTGACCGAGCCCAGGAATACCGTCGCCGGGCTGGCGCCGTGGCGTGCGAGCACTTGCAGCACGCCGAGGCCATCGGATTCGAGACGGTCGAGCGCCAGCACCGCCATGGTCGGACACCGCACCGACAGCACGTCGATCAGTTCGTCCGGACTGGAGGCTTCGATACGATCGCAACCCAGCCGGTCGGCCACGCGATGCAGCGCATCGACCGACGCGGGGTCGCTTTCCATGATCAAGAGCAAATCCGATGCAGGCTTCATGCGATTTTTACGGCACCCACGGGCACCCACTCGCATGCTATATGTAATATCGAACCTCGATTGAGACGCCCGTGGCAATTTGCCGAAAGCGTCAATGACGGCCCGAGCTGCCGAAACCTCCCTCACCTCGGGCCGACTGTGAGAACTCAGTCACGACCTCGAGGGCCGGACGCACGACGGGAACGAACACCATCTGTGCAATGCGCTCTCCTGGATGGATCTCGAATGGCGCATCGCTCCGATTCCAGCACGACACCATGAGCGGTCCCTGGTAATCGGAGTCGATGAGCCCAACGAGATTACCCAACACGATGCCGTGCCGGTGACCCAGACCGGAGCGCGGCAGTAACACCGCGGCGAGCGATGGGTCGTCGATGAAAATCGACAGGCCGGTCGGGATGAGAGCGGTCGCACCGGCGGCGAGCACGAGATTGTCTGCAACGCACGCGCGCAAATCGAGCCCCGCAGAGCCCGGCGTGGCAAAGGTCGGCAGCGGAAACTGCGTGCCGATGCGCGCATCGAGAATGCGGACTTTGACCGGCTTCAAGTCGCCGTCTGGGCGTGCGGAACGGTGCGGCGCTGCGAATAGCGTTGTGCAATCAGCTCGATCAATTGCCGCGCCACGTCGGTTTTCGGGCCGCAGGGAATCTCCACTCGCCCCTCTTTCCACAGGATCGTGAGCGCATTGTCGTCGCAATCGAACGCGATCCCGTCTCCGACTCGATTGGCGGCAATCATGTCGAGATTTTTTCGCCCGAGCTTCAATAGGGCATTGGCTTCCACGTCGTTGGTCTCGGCCGCAAAGCCCACCACGAACGGGCGATGCGCAAGCTCCGCCACCGACCTGACGATATCGGGCGCAGGCTCGAGCGGGAGTGAAACCGGCCGGCCGTCTTTCTTGATCTTTTCATGGGCGATGGCGGCAGGTTGGAAATCGGCGACTGCGGCAGCGGCAATGAAAATATCGGTGCGCGCAATATGCCGATGAACCGCTGCATACATGTCGCGCGCGCTTTCGACGTCGATCCGGGTGATGTGCCCTGCGGGAGATGCAAGTCCCACCGGCCCGGAAATCAAAATGACTTCGGCCCCCGCATCCCGCGCGGCGGCGGCAACGGCAAAGCCCATTTTTCCAGAGCTGCGGTTGGTCAAATAACGCACGGGGTCGATGCGCTCGCGAGTCGGGCCAGCGGTGATGGTCACGACGAGGCCCGACAGGGTGCCGGCCGACAAGCTGCCGGCCGACAAGCTGCCGGCGCGCGCCTCGGCTGGCTGCGGTTTTGCGCAGCGCGAAATTAGCGGCTCTTGCTCGAACAGCGCTGCCGCGATCTCCGCAGGCTCGAGCATTCGCCCCAGTCCGTGCTCGCCGCACGCCTGCTCGCCTTGGCCAGGACCGAGCACGTGCACTCCTCGCGACTCGAGGACCTCTACATTGTGCCGGGTCGCGGCATGAGCCCACATCAAGCGGTTCATCCCGGGAGCGACATGAACGCGCGCGCCGGTGGCCAGGCAGATCGTGGACAGCAGATCATCGGCGCGGCCGCCCGCGAGCTTCGCCAGAAAATCCGCCGTGGCCGGCGCGATCAGCACGTGCTCCGCCCAGCGTGCGAGCTCGATGTGGCCCATCGCGGCTTCGGCCGACTCATCCCACAGCTCGCTCCGAACGGGCCGGCCCGATACGGCTTGAAACGTCAGCGGCGTCACGAATTGCCGCGCGCCCGCGCTCATGACGACTTGCACTTCTGCGCCGCGCTCGATCAGACGCCGTACGAGATCAGGGCTCTTGTATGCGGCAATGCCCCCCGTGACCCCCAGCACGACCCGGCTCGCGCTCAATGATTGCCTCTGAGCTGCTTGTAGCGGTCGATGTCCGACGCAAACTCCTTGCGCAGCAAGGCTTCTTCGTCATGCTTGTGACGAAGATTCTGTTGTTGCGCGCGGATGTCGTTGCCTGTCCGCACCAAGTCGTCCGCCACTTGATCGGGCATCGGGGGCGCATTGGGATTGGTGCTGTACGGCCGGAAATTCATGCTCTGCGCGCGCAACTTCTTCTCGCGCGCCTGCAAGGTGTCGAGGAACTGCGAGGTCACTCGAATCTGATCGGACACGAGCGATATGCGCTGGTCGCGCAGACGCTCGATCTCCTGCACCGAGACATAAGTGTTCAACAGATTACGATCGCGATCACGCTGGGCGGCGTCATCTCGCGCGCGCTGCTCATCGGCTGCGACTTGATCGCTGCTCTTCGCCGCCTCGAGCCGGTCCACTTCCACGCCGCGCGCATTCATCACATGCCGCTCTTGCGAGGAATCTTCGGGCGGAACTTGGTCGCCGTAATGCACCTGGCCGTTCTTGTCGGTCCACTTGTACATTTTGCGGGCTGAGGAATCCGGCGCCGCCAATGCCACACAAGCCACGAGTAACCCAACTCCAACCACGGAGCTCGTGCAAAGACTCCTCAAGGAGACCGTGTAGAGATGGCCCACGCTACTTTTCCTCACGACAGCCTCATGTGTGTCCGGGCGCGCTCCATTTTGAGCTTCGCGCGCGCAGTTTCCTAGTATCGATACTAAACCGCGAGCGGCGCAATGGACTATTCGTGAAGCGCGTCCGAAATTCCATAAGCGGCGCGGTAGCTGCGCAATGCCGCAAGATTTTCGGGAGTCGTGTAGGCCGCAGCGTGTTGCATCAAATCTTCGAGCGTGATGATGGGCACCACCTTGAGCCCGAGATCACGCTCGAGCTCCTGAACGGCGGATTGCCTGCCCGCTGTGCCACGCTCCTGACGGTCGAGCGCGATGAGAAGGGCGCAAGGCTCGGCACGCTGCTCACGAATGAAAGCAACACTTTCGCGCACCGCGGTGCCCGCCGTGATGACATCGTCGATGATGGCGATGCGGCCCGCCAGCGGACGCCCGACCAAGCGGCCCCCTTCGCCATGATCCTTGGCCTCCTTGCGATTGAAAGCGAATGGCGTGTTTCGGCCATGCTCTGTGGCCAAAGCGGTCGCAGTGGCGACCACCAGCGGAATTCCTTTGTAGGCGGGGCCGAACAGCATGTCATGCTCGAGGCGGGCCGCGCCGAGCGCCGCTGCGTAAGCTCGGCCCAGCGCAGCGATGCGCTCACCATCATCGAACACGCCGGAGTTGAAAAAATAAGGGCTCTCGCGGCCGGACTTCAATGAGAAACGGCCGAAGGAGAGTGCTCCGACTCGCACACACAAATCGATGAACTCGGTCTTGTAAGAGGCCGCCACGCCCGCGCGAGTCTCGCAAGGCCGCGACACTCGCGCAACTTTCGCCTTGGCCGCGAGCGCAAGGCCGCTGCGACGCGCAAGGCCGCTGCTATGATCGCGCGCGTGCCAGAGACGACCGCCAAGCCCACGCTGCTCGAAGCGCTGGGCAACCGACGCATGGCGGCAATTCTGCTGCTCGGCTTTGCCTCGGGTCTTCCGCTCAACCTGACCGGCTCGACCCTGCAGGCGTGGCTTGCGCACGTCGACGTCGACATTCGCACCATTGGCGCGTTTTCCTTGATTGGCTTGCCCTACGTGTTCAAGTTTCTTTGGGCGCCGCTTCTCGATCGCTTTTTGCCTCCCGCATTGGGGCGCCGCCGCGGATGGATTCTCATCTATCAAATCCTTCTTGCGGCATTCATCGCAGCCATGGCGTTCGCAGATCCGATCGCTGCGCCCTTTTCACTTGCCATGGTCGCCTTGGGCGTGGCTTTTCTGTCCGCATCGCAAGACATCGTCATCGATGCGTACCGGACCGATGTGGTGCGGCCTCACGAGCGCGCGCTGGCCGCATCGGCGTCGGCCTTTGGATACCGCAGCGCCGCCATGCTCGCGGGCGCCGTCATCATCTTGCTGGCTGCGCGCATCGGCTGGCGCGGCGCTTACCTGAGCGTTGCATGCCTCATGGCGCTGACTGTCGTGGCTACCTTTTTGTCCCCCGAACCTGAGCACCCGGGGCGGGCGCCGCGCACGTTGGCCGAGGCGGTAGTGCTTCCTTTACGCGAAATGCTGGCGCGTCCGGGCGCCGGCGCATTTTTGCTGCTGGTGCTGCTTTACAAAGTAGGCGATGCATTTGCGCTCAGCTTGTACAGCGCATTCATGATCAAGGGCGTCGGTTTCTCACTTGCGGAGCTCAGCATTGCGGGCAAAGTGAACATGACGATTTCCACGATGCTTGGCACCGCGCTCGGCGGCTGGATCTATCTGCGGTGGGGCATGTTCCGGTGTTTGCTGGTGTTCGGCGTGGGTCAGGCGTTGACCAATCTGCTTTATATGTGGCTCGCTCTGGCGGGCCGTCAGTTGTGGCTCCTGGTATTCGCCACCAGCGCGGACAACTTGCTCGGCGGAATGGGTCAGGCCGCGTTCGTCGCCTTTCTCATGGCGCAATGCAGCGCTGAATATAGCGCCACGCAATATGCGCTGCTGTCGGCATTGGCGGCCATCCCGCGCGTCGTGCTCGGAGACGTGGCAGGACATGTCGTCAAGGACATCGGCTGGGCAAACTTTTTCGTCGTCACATTTCTTTGCGCGCTGCCCGGACTTGCGCTTCTCGCCACGATGCGCCGCCGGATCAACTCTCTCGCCGG
Organism: uncultured Steroidobacteraceae bacterium; assembly: GCA_964247385.1. Taxonomy (GTDB): domain Bacteria; phylum Pseudomonadota; class Gammaproteobacteria; order Steroidobacterales; family Steroidobacteraceae; genus TMP-86. The sequence continues at coordinate 22,420 of CAXTUB010000023.1, forward strand.
TTGATCGAGTCTTCCTCGGAAGACCAGCGCGGCTGCCCGAGATCCTCAGGCTCGCGGTCGAGCGCATCCGCATCCACGTCCACCGAGCCCGACCAATCCTCAGGCGCATCCGCGGTCTCGATGGCATTTTCCCGCAGCAGCGCGTGCCACTCCTCGACGTCCATTTCTTCCAGTGTGCCGTCGAAATATTGAATCTCGATGGTGCGATCTTTCTCATCGATGGCCACGATCTCGAAGAGCGCATTGGTTTCGCCGCGGTACCACTCGCCAATCTCAGGTTTGATGAAATTCATGTGGACTCCGTCTGCTATGCTCCCCGCCATTCAACTCCCATTGACCGGGCCGCGCAATGCGGGTTTCACGGGTCTGGATCGCCTCACCCATCCGCGGCCTTGGTATCGGTGGGTGCGAAGGGAGCGCCGCATTGATTCAAACCTTGCTCAAATTTTTTGTGGTGTTCTTTGTCGTGGTCGAGCCGATTTCATTGATTCCTGTATTTGCCGGCCTCACGGCAGGCGGCAGCCCCCAATACAAGCGATTGATGGCGGTGAAAGCGGCCGCCATCGCGCTTGGAATCTGCGTATTGTTCGCCTTGACGGGATCGCGGTTTCTCAAGCTCATGGGCATCAGCTTGAGCTCATTTCGGCTTGCGGGCGGCACGCTGTTGTTTCTGATTGCGCTCGAGATGGTGTTCGCGCGCAGCTCCGGCAGCCGTTCCACCGCACCTGAGCAAGAGGAATGCGCGCAGAAGGACGATGTCTCGGTGTTTCCGCTGGCGTTCCCCTTCATCGCGGGCCCGGGCGCGCTCGCCACCATTTTGTTGACGGCGGGAGAGCTTGCGGGCAACGCCGTATTGTTCGCCGGATTCCTGGGCGTGGTTGCCGTCGTGCTTGCAATCTGCTGCGCCATCATGCTCGCAACGCCGCAACTGATGCGCGTGCTGGGCGTCACGGGAGCCAATGTGGTCAACCGGCTCTCCGGCGTCGTTCTTGCCGCACTCGCCGTTCAATTCATCGTGGACGGGATCCGCGGCAGCTTTCTTTCTTCTTGAAACCGCAGCAACGTAAAGCGTTCGCGCGTGCCGCGCTCATCCGGCTTTGCTAAACGCGAAATCCCATACGTCGTGACCCAAGCGATGCCCACGTGCTTCGAAACGCGTGAGCGGGCGCCCTGAAAATCGCGGTGCAAAGCCGCTGGCGTCCGCAAGCGATTCGAGCGCAGCCGTGGCATCGGCGGCGGCGCGAATGGCTTTCGCATAGTCGGCCCAATCGGTCGCGATGCGCAGCACGCCACTTTTGCGCAAGCGCGTGGCGATGAGGTTCAAGAACTCGACGTCGATCAAACGGCGCTTATGATGCCGCTTCTTGTGCCACGGATCCGGAAAAAAAATCAGCACTTCATCGAATGTCTCAGGACCGATTCCAGCCCGTAAGACTTCCACGGCATCGTGGCACACGATGCGGACATTCGAAAGTTCCGCGGCGGCGCAACTGAGCAGCAGCCGGCCGACTCCCGCACGATGCACCTCGATGCCGAGAAAATCGCTGCCCGCATCCTCCTGCGCAAGCTGCGACAGCACCGCGCCATTGCCGAAGCCGATTTCGAGCACGCGCCGCGCTTGCCGGCCGAAGCGCGCGTCGAGATCGATTGGCGCACCGCCGAACTCGATGCCGAATCGAGGCCATTGAGTGTCCCACGCGTGCACTTGCGCCGGCGTGATGCGCCCCGAACGCAGTACGAAACTTCGGATCGGGGGGTGAGGGCGACTCATGTCTTTGAGCGGAGGTCCGGACTTCAGCGCGGAACATTGAACGGCGTCGAGATTATCACGGCCGGAAAATGCGGCCGCGAGCGATGGTGAGGCAGTTCGCAGTCGAACGATGATCGGCTGATATGATCGCCGCATGCGCTCCCGCACTGCCGCGGCAGCCGCGGCGTTGCTGGCCGCTGCGCCCTTTCTTTGGCTGCTCAGCTTCGCGATCATCTACCGCTGCGATCTCGGTCACTATGCCCGCGTCATACGAAGCGGCGACATTCCAGGATGGCTGACCGCATGGGAGCTCGCGGTCACGCTCGCTTGCGTGCTGATCGCCGCGATTGTGGCGCCTAAAGTTGCGCGTTTGTGGTCACGTGGGCTGGCTCTGACGCGCGGCGAGTGGATTTCCCTCGGATTGGTCGCCATCTTGGTTGCGGGCGCGGTCGTGATCGCACCGGCTGCCATGCAAGACCCGCGCGCGCAATTCGACGCTTTGCTGAATCCAAAGATCGCGCTCTGCGTGCATTGATGCGGCTCATTCAGACGCGCAGGCTGCGCAACGCGCTCGCGGCGGTTTTTCTCGTTCTCGCCGCGGGCTGTGCGAGCCTGCCGAAATCGTTCGACAAGCATCCGAGCGCGGCGGTGCCGTCGAGTGCGAGCACCGCGCTGGGTCAACTCGCCGGACACTCGGTCAGCAACAATTTTTCCGGCGTCCGTCTGATTGCTTCGGGCCAGGAAGCGTACGCGTCGTTGATCTCGCTTGCGGACCACGCGCAGCGCAGCATCGATGTTCAACAATACATCATCGCCCGCGATGATTCGGCACGCACCATCTTGCGGCATCTGTACGATGCCGCGGATCGCGGCGTGCGGGTGCGGCTGCTCGTGGACGACATGAATACCGTCGGGCAGGATCGGCGCATGCTGCGCGTCGCGGAGCATCGAAATATGGAGATCCGGGTGTTCAATCCGTTTCCCGCGGGCCGCGTCTCTCTCATGTTCCGCTTCGTATTCTCGGCGATGCAAATCCCGCGCATCAATCACCGCATGCACAACAAGCTGTTCGTTGCGGACAACGCGGTGGCGATCACGGGCGGGCGCAATATTGGCGATGAATACTTCGTGCGCAGCAAAGTCAGCAATTTCCTCGATCTCGACTTGCTCGTCGCCGGACCCGTGGTATCGCAGCTCTCCGATTCCTTCGATGCATTCTGGAACAGCGACTACTCCTATCCCATCTCGGCGTTGGCCAACCGCGGCAAAGCGTTCGCGCCGCTCAAGCCGTTCGTCGAGCCGGAAATCGAGCCCGAGGCGAAAACCTTGGAACAAAATATTGTCGCGGGCCGTTTGGACCTGCTGTGGGTTCCTGCCGCGGTTCTCGCCGATCAGCCGACCAAGATTGCGGGTGACTCGAGCATCGATGCGGAAGATACCGTGTCCGATAGCGTACTTGCGCTCATGCAGACTGCGACACAGGAAGTGACCATCATCTCGCCGTACTTCGTGCCGGGAGAAAAGGGCGTCGCCGTCATGTCCGATCTCGTCAAGCATGGAGTGCGCGTACGCGTGCTCACGAATTCCCTCGCCACCACGGACTCGCCCGTCGTGCACATCGGCTACTCGCGCTATCGCAAGCCGCTGCTGCGCGCAGGCGTCGAGCTCAACGAAATGCGCGCGCAGCTCGGCCAGAAGCGCGTGCGCTTTCATCCATTTAGATCATCTCACGCAAGCTTGCACGCGAAATCGCTGGTGATCGATCACAAGACCGTGTTCATCGGCTCGATGAACATGGACGCGCGTTCGGCGCGCACCAACAGCGAGCTCGGCATCGTGGTGAGAAGTCCGATCGTGGCGCGGCAAGTGGAGGCCGTGTTCGACGACGTCGAGTTCGACGGCAGCTACAGCTTGCGCCTCAAATCGAAACATCGCATTGAATGGGTGCTCGATGGCGACACGCCCGAGGTGTGGACTCACGACCCCGAGTCGAGCTTACTCAAGAGATTCTCGCTGAGGCTGATCTCGCCGATCGCGCCCGATGACTTGTTGTAGCGCCGGCGTCGCTGCCGATGCGCTCGCGGGCGAGGAAATATTTGATTGCGGGGGTAATGAGCAGCGTGCTCACCACCGCCATGATCACCAGCATGGTGAACAAAGCTTGTGAGATGACTCCGAGCTGAAAGCCCACGTTGATGACGATGAGCTCCATCAGTGCGCGGGTGTTCATCATGAAACCGAGGAGCGCGCTCTCGCGATGACTGAAACCCGTGAGTCTCGCGGCGATGTACGCGGCGCCGAGCTTGCCCGCCATGGCGAGCAGCACGATCAAGCCGCACCAGCCCCAGCTTTGCAGTGAATTGAGCGAGCCGATGGAGGTAAGCAGCCCCGTGTAGGTGAAAAAGATCGGTAGAAAGAACACCTGCACGAAATCGCCGATCCGATTGCGCCACGCCTCGACGAAACGCGGCTCATCGAACAAGATCACGCCCATCATGAACCCGCCAAAGATGGCAAAGATGCCGATGCGATAGGTGCAAATTGCTGCGAGGAAAATCACGGCCAACATGGCGCCGAGAAGATTCGGCGACATGTGGCCGGCGTGTGGCGCCGACCTGCGTATCATGGCTTTGACGCCGGGCCGGACCAAATAAACCGAAGCGGCGCAGAAGAGCGCGAGGTACGCAATGCGCCACGCGAATTCCGCCGAGCTCCAGCTCGAGATCGTCAAGGCCGTGATGAGTGCAAGGCACAGCCAGCCCACGACGTCGTTGATCGCCGCACAGCTGATGGCGATGACCCCGAGTGGGGAGCGCTCGAGACCGTACTCGATCATGATGCGGCCCAGGATGGGCAGGGCGGTGATGGAAAATGCGGTAGCAACGAACAAGCCGCAATGCAGGCGATCGGCGCCCGGCGCGAGCAGCGGGGCCGATCGATAACCGACCGCCAGACCCAGTGCGAACGGCACGAGCAAGCATGCAATTGAAATCGCCAAGACCGCGCCGCGATTCTCCCGCGCCCGCAAATGCTGAAAGTCGAACTCCAGCCCAATCTGAAACATGAGCAGGATGAGACCGAGACTGGAGAGAATTTGCAGTGGTTCGGGGGGCGCCGAACGGAAAATCAAATGAAAAGCGTCAGGAGCGAGCCAGCCGAGAAGTGACGGACCCAGCAGAATCCCGATGATGATTTCCCCGACCGCGGCGGACTGTCCGAGCCGTTGCGCGGCGATGCCGCCCAGCCGGCCTGCGAGCACGATGACGCACAACTCCAGCAAGGTGTAGAACAGCAGCTGCTCGCTGTGATGCACCGCGGTCATGCGAGACCGCCGCTGATCGAGATGATTTGGCCCGTGATGTAGCCTGCCTGCTCCGAGCACAGGAACTCGACGAGATGCGCAACTTCCGCCGGTGTGCCGGCGCGCTTCATCGGCACCAGCCGCGCGATGGTCTCGGCGTCGAACGCATCGAGACTGCTGCCGCCTTCGATGATGCCGGGAGCGACGGCATTGACGGTCACACCTCGGCTGGCCACTTCGAGAGACAACGATTTGGTCGCCGCGTTGAGCGCGCCCTTGGCGGCGGCGTAATTGACCTGTCCGCGATTGCCGATGAGCGCGGTCACCGACGATGTATTGACGATGCGTCCCCAGCGCGTCCGCAGCATCGGCAGCAACAAGGTTTGCGTCACATGAAAAAATCCATGCAGAGAGACATCGATGACGCGGTGCCATTGGCTCGCGCTCATCCCGGCCAGCACGGCATCGTCATGAACACCCGCGTTGTTGACGATGATTTGAATCGCGCCCGCATCGGCAATGGGCTCGAGCGCATCCCGTACTGCGCGGTGGTCGGTCACATCGAATGCCAAGACTTCGGCCTCGCCGCCGGCGGTGCGGATCTGCGCCGCGAGCTCCTGCACCCGCTCGACACGCGAGTTCGCATGCGCATAAATGAAACAGTCATTGGCCGCCAGACGTTTGCAAATGGCCTCGCCCAGGTCGCCGCTTGCGCCGGTCACCAGCGCGCGGTGCCGTCTGGGCGCAGTCAAGGCGCCCCGAACATGACGGTGGCCGTACCGCTCGCGACGCGGTCGGCTTCGGCCGAGACTTCGAAGGCATACATCACGGCAGACTCGCTGCGGCCTTCGCAGCGGCACTCGATGCGGAGCGCCGCCTGCAAATCATCCATGCGCGCACGTCGCATGTGGACCTGGCGCAAGCTCGCAAGAAAACCCGGCCGCGGGGGGCGCGGCGCCCGCGCGCGAAATCAATAAGATACCAGCCGGCATTCCGCTATTGTAAGGATCAATCTC
>CAXTUB010000024.1:0-25590 GCA_964247385.1 uncultured Steroidobacteraceae bacterium
GACTTCGACCGAACCGGAGATGATGTAATAAAGAATGTCGGGTAGATCACCCGCATGGATGATGACGGTTTTGGATGGAACCGTGCGAATCCGGCAGTAGCTCAGGAACCGATTGATCGCCGGAATTTCACTCAAGGCCTTTACGCCTTCTTCCATGACGTCTCCCTTTAATTCGATTGCGCACGTTGTATTACATAAGTACCGGAATCGCAAGAAGTTCGACGGTCGCGATGACTTGCTCAGGCACCGGCTCTCAAGACTTCTCAAAGCCAAAAGCTGGAGCGAGTCATGACTTTGGAGATCAGCCGCATGACTGAGCGGACCGGCTGCGGAAGCGCCGCGCCGCCATGCGATCGGGCCTCGGCGCCGTGCCGCGCTTCATCGCTCTGCATGGCGGCGACGACTTGGCGCGATGCAAGGTCGTCCGGCGGCAGCCGTTCGAGATGGCTTTGCAAATGCTGCTCGACCTGAGCTTCGGTCTCTGCGATGAATCCGAGGCTTGCCGTATCGCTCGATGCCGCCGCCAGCGCGCCGATGGCAAAGGAGCCCGCATACCACAGAGGATTCAAGAGGCTGATGCGCCCTCCCAACTCGCGCAGGCGTTGCTCGCACCACGCCAGATGATCGGTTTCCTCGGATGCGGCGCGCAGCAACGAATCGCGCACCGTGGGCGAGCGCGCAAAAAAAGCCTGACCTTGATACAGAGCCTGTGCAGACACTTCGCCCGCGTGATTGACTCGCATCAAGCGCGCCGCTGCGGCTCGATCCGGCTTCGACAAGGGCTCATTGGCCGCGGCCGGCCCCGCGGGGTAGGCCCTCGTGGCGTGCGCCGGCGCGCTCAATACATTGACGCCGCGATTGATTTCGGCGAGTACGCGATCCAGCGCGCTCAATTTGCGTAACATGGTGAAAAGGCCGTGCGGCTAGATCGCGCTGGCCAGCGGCGGACTCCTTCTGTACACTTGCGCGCCTTTCGCGCCGAGCAATGCATGTATACGCAATTCACTAAAACCGCTCCGGGGAGCGGCAATTGGTTCGTGGTCGATGCCGCAGGCAAGACGCTGGGCCGGCTTGCATCGGGAATCGCGCACCGGCTGAAGGGCAAGCATCGGCCCGATTACGCGCCTCACCAAGATCTCGGAGATCATATCGTCGTCGTGAACGCGGGCTCGGTGAAGGTCACGGGCGCCAAGCTTACCGATAAAATGTATCACCAGCACACGGGCTACATCGGCAACTTGAAGAGCATCGCATTGGGAAAATTGCTGCAGGAGCATCCCGAGCGGGCGATCGAGTTCGCTGTCAAAGGCATGCTGCCGAAAGGTCCGCTGGGCCGGCGTATGTTCAGAAAGCTGCATGTATTTGGCGGTAAGGACCATCCGCATCAAGCACAGCAGCCCAAACCCTGGAATTTCTAATGGCGCGAAAGTCAGATCATTTTTACGGCACCGGCCGCCGCAAGACCTCGACGGCCCGGGTCTATTTGAAGACGGGTACCGGCCAGACCTCCATCAACGGGCGCACCATCGAGAATTTTTTCGGCCGCGAGACCGGCCGCATGATCGTGCGGCAGCCGTTCGCAGCCGTGCAGATGGACGGCAAGTTCGATATCGACGTGCAAGTTGAAGGCGGCGGCATTACAGGGCAGGCCGGCGCAATTCGCCACGGCATCACGCGGGCGCTGGTGGCCTACGATGACACGCTGCGCGCGCCCTTGCGCAAGGCGGGTTTCGTCACCCGTGATGCGCGTGAGGTCGAGCGCAAAAAAGTCGGGCGGCGTAAGGCGCGCCGGGGAACTCAGTTCTCCAAACGCTAGGAGTTGGCGAAGGTTTGTAGCGGCCGCGGTATCGCTGACGCGTGATCCAACGATATTGGGGGATCGTCTAGCGGTAGGACAACGGACTCTGACTCCGTTTACCTAGGTTCGAATCCTAGTCCCCCAGCATTCCTCGAATTGCTTCGAGTGCGCCGGCACTCGCAGCCCGAGCGCGAGCTCTCGCTGCGCATCCTTTTCGCGCGTGCGCCGTCGGTTCTTCTCTTTCGTCTCGAGCGCGCGTCGGAAAATGCTGATTCGTGAAAATCGCGAATCTGCGTTCGAATAGTTCCCGAATCCCCTCGCGAAGAACTCTGCTGGCTGGTCGCGCTAGGAACGCCGGCTCGTGCGTGTTCTCACACCGCCGGAGCGATGGCGCGCCGGGGTTCGACCGACTTCTCCAACTTCCAACGAGGGATTCGCATGAGCAAAGTGACACTGAGCAGAGAGCAATTGATCGAGACATTGAAAATGAAGGCGCGACTCAAAGCCATTCGCAACAAGGATCGCAGAGTCTTCATTCAGAAAACGAGCACCATCGCGGTGGGCATGGCGGGAGGCATGATCCTCGGCGCATGCCACGATTCCATGAAGAAGGCAGTGGCCGATGGCAGCGCACCGACCGATGAGGACATTCTGAATTTCGCTTTGAATCTCGAATATCTCGAAGCGAATTTTTATCACTACGCCGTTTTCGGCACATCCATCGATGCCGGATTGCAAACCGGAACCGGCACTCAAGGAACGGTCACCGGGGGCACGCAAGTCGCGTTCGCCGACCCGGTGGTTGCGCAGTACGCGAAGGAGATTGCCATGGACGAGCTCGCTCATGTGCAATTTCTGCGCACCACGCTGGGTAGTGCGGCAGTCTCTCAGCCGGCGCTGGATATCGGCGGCACCGACCCAGCGGGAGCCTTCTCGGCGGCCGCGCGGGCCGCGGGACTGGTACAGGCCGGCACCGCATTCGATCCGTACTCGAGCGATGAGAATTTCCTGCTCGGCGCCTTCATTTTCGAGGATGTCGGAGTGACGGCGTACAAGGGAGCTTCTCCTTTGATTACGAACAAAACCTTTCTCGAGGCTGCGGCAGGGATCTTGGCTGCGGAGGCATATCACGCGGGCCTCGTGCGCACGGTGCTATACGCGAAGGGAGTCGATACGCCCGCGTTGCTCACTGCAACGACGGCGATCTCGGACGCGCGCGACAATCTCGACAACTCCACGGACGATGATCAAGGCATCGTCGGCACGGACGACATGTCGAATATCGTGCCGCTCGATGATAACGGCATCGCATTCAGCCGCTCGGCGGGTGACGTGCTCAATATCGTTTACCTCAATGCGGGTGCCGTGAGCCAGGGCGGCTTCTTTCCCGCTGGCGTGAACGGAAACATCGTGATGAGCACGGCTGCCTGAGCCTGAGAAGGCGCTCTCGTCGCTCGTGACGGGAGCGCTTTCGTTCACGCGAGCTCGAACAGGAGTTCGAAAAATCTTGGAACGTATTCAATGAACACCGTCGCCCTGCCCGAGAACCTGGCATCGCCTGCGCTCGATGCGGCCAGCCTGCCCGCCGTCCACCGCACCATCAGCGTCCCTACCGTTGCCAGCCGTGCATCGAATCTCAAACGGCTGCTCGCATTCGCAGGTCCCGGTTATTTGGTTGCGGTGGGATACATGGACCCGGGCAATTGGGCGACCTCTCTGAGCGGTGGGTCGAACTACGGTTATGCGCTTTTGAGCGTCATTCTGATCTCCAACTTCATGGCGATGCTGCTGCAATCGGCATCGCTCCGGCTTGGGCTCGCCAAGGGCATGGATCTTGCGCAGGCGTGCCGCCACCATCTCCCTCGCACGGTCAATTGGATGCTGTGGGGGGCGTGTGAAATCGCGGTCGTTGCATGCAATCTGGCTGAAGTTCTGGGCATGGCGATCGGCTTGAATCTCCTGTTTCATATTCCTCTGACCGCCGGCGTCGTCATCACCGGCCTCGATGTGTTCGTGTTGCTCGGCCTGCAACTGCGCGGCATGCGCTATCTGGAAGCCTTCATCGGCGCATTGGTGTTCCTGATCGCGACCTGCTTTGCGCTGCAGTTATGGTGGCTGCAAGCAAGTCCCGCCGAGGTGGCGAGCGGCTTCGTTCCAAGCCTGCAAATCGTCAGTCAACCCGAGATGCTGTATCTCGCCGTCGGCATCATCGGTGCGACCGTCATGCCGCACAATTTGTATCTGCACTCGGCGATCGTGCAAACGCGCCGTCATGAAAGAACGGATTCGGGCATTCGCCAAGCCATTCGCTTCGCCACTCTGGATTCGAATGTCGCGCTCGGCCTCGCCCTGTTCGTCAACGCCGGCATCATGATCGTTGCGGCCGGCGTGTTTCACCGGCCGGGTCAAGCTCCGGTGACGGAGCTCGCGGATGCGTATCGATTGCTGTCGCCCCTGCTGGGCGTGGGCGTGGCGAGCGCGGTATTCGGCGTCGGGTTGATCGCATCCGGCTTGAGCTCTTCGATCACCGGCACGCTTGCCGGACAAATCGTGATGGAAGGTTTTCTCGACATCAAAATTTCACGCGCGAAGCGAGCTTTGTTGACGCGCGGGCTCGCCATTGTGCCGGCAGTCCTCGTCATTGCCTGGCAAGGTCATTCCGGCGCCGGTACGCTGCTTATCTTGAGTCAGGTCATTCTCGGATTGCAGCTGCCATTCGCCGTCATCCCGTTGCTCTGGTTCACCACCCGCAAAAAATCCCTCGGCGCGCACGCCTTTGGCCCGACGGCGGCCGTTGCGCTATGGAGCATTGCGGCCGCCGTGGTCGCCGTTAATTTTTGGGTCATCGCGCGCATGCTGTAGCGGGCTGCACGTCACTCAATCTACGGGCCACGAGGAGTAACTGCGCGTAAGATACGCATAACGCCGGGTGGGCATTGGACGCAGCGGTTGGCGCTGTTCGCAGAAATTCATGTCGGCCGATCGCGGCAATCGAAAAAATTTATTGGGACTCGGCGTGGGCGCATTGGGTGTCGTTTTTGGCGACATCGGCACGAGCCCGCTATACGCCATTTCTTCCTGTTTTGGCTACGCGAAAATTCCGGTTACGCCCGCGCACGTTTCCGGCGTGCTCTCACTCATCTTCTGGTCCTTGATGCTGGTGATCACGCTCAAGTACGTGAGCGTGGTCTTGAACGCCGACAACAAAGGCGAAGGCGGCGTGCTTGCGCTGACGGCGCTCGTCGTCAATACCGAACGGGAAAGCCCGCGCAAAAAATTGTACGGCGCGCTGGGCATTCTGGGCGCCGCGCTGTTTTTTTCCGACGGGGCGATCACTCCGGCGATTTCAGTATTGAGCGCGGTCGAAGGCTTGCGGGTTGCGGCGCCGGGCGCGGCCATTCCCGTGGTGCCCATCACGGTCGCTTTGCTCATCGTCTTATTCACGATTCAAAAGAACGGCACGGGCTCGGTCGGGCGCTTGTTCGGTCCGGTCATGACGCTTTGGTTCATCGTACTGGCAGCGCTCGGAGTGCGATGGATTCTGACCGACCCGCACGTGCTTTGGTCCATCAATCCCGTGTACGGCATCGAATTTCTGGCCGACCATCAGATCAGTGCGCTCGCCATTCTGGCGGGTGTGTTTCTGACGGTGACGGGCGGTGAGGCCTTGTACGCCGATATGGGCCACTTCGGCCGCGCGCCCATCCGTCTGGCGTGGCTGTGCGTCGTGATGCCTGCGCTGCTGCTCAATTATTTCGGACAGGGCGCCATGTTGCTGCAGCACCCGGAAAACCTGCGCAGTCCGTTTTTTCTCCAAGCGCCGGCTTGGGGATTGTTGCCGCTGGCGCTGCTTGCGACCGCGGCCACCGTGATCGCTTCGCAAGCCGTGATTTCCGGAGTGTTCTCGGTGACGCGCTCGGCGGTGAGCTTGGGGTTACTGCCGCGCGTGCGGATCTATCATTCGTCGGCCGAAAAAGAAGGCCAGATTTATGTACCGTCGACGAATTGGGCTCTCATGGTCGCCGCCCTTGCGCTGGTATTGAGCTTCGGCAGCTCCGCGAAGCTCGCGGGCGCCTATGGTCTTGCCGTGTCGGGCGCGATGACCATCGTGACACCGCTCACCTTGAGCTACATCAAGTCCACCCGCGGCCGGAAAAGCTTGGTGCTGCGCATCGCTCTGTCATTCGTTCTCATCGTCGACCTCGCGTTTCTGTCGGCGAATCTCACCAAACTGGGCGATGGCGGCTGGCTGCCCCTGTTATCCGCAGTGATTCTCTATTGGTCCATGCAGACCTGGCGCCGCGGACGCGCATCGGTGCTTGCGCGGTTGTTGCGCGAGCAGCGGCCGGTGCGCGAGCTGCTCGATGAGCTCAAGAAGGATCCGCCGGTTCGAGTGCCCGGCATGGCGGTATTCCTCGATCCAAAGGCGAGCGGCATGCCTCGCGCGCTCCTCAACAACATCAAATTCAATCGCGTGATGCACGAGCGCGTCGTGTTGCTCAGCGTGATTACGCGCGAGCAACCGCGCGTCTCGGCCTCGAAGCGTCTGCAAGTGACGCAGCTCACCGACGGAGTGGTGCGGCTGGTTGCCGAAGTCGGCTTTCTGGAAAAGCCCAATATCGTACAAATCCTGCGCGAGGCCGCGGCATTCGGCATTGCGTACGATCCGGACGAAACCGTGTTCTTCGTGAGCCGCGAAGAGCTGGTGCCGGGCAAGCGCTCGGATCTGCCGCCGCTGCGCCGGCGTGCGTTCATGCAAATGTCGCGCAATGCGCAAGTGCCGGCTGAATATTTCGGTCTGCCTTCGGGACGAATCGTGGAGATTGGCACGCGGGTCGAGATCTGACAGTGGCGTCAGGCGCGCCCGTGAGTCTGTCCCGGTCAGGGAAAAATCGCGAAGAACAAGAACGCGCCGAACACCACTAAGTGCACCGCGCCCTGCAGAACGTTGGTGCGTCCGGTGGCGAGCGTGAGCGTGCTCACCAGATAAGTCAGTGTGAGCAGCGCAAAATCCTTCGGGCCGAGCCCGAGCACGAGCGGCAGCTTGAAGAGGATTGCAACGCTGACCACCGCGGGAATGGTGAGGCCGATGCTCGCGAGCGCGGACCCGTAGGCGAGATTGAAACTGGTCTGCAGCCGGTTGGCTTGCGCCGCGCGCAATGCCGCGATGCTTTCCGGGAGCAGCACGAGCAAAGCGATCACGATGCCCACCACGCTGGTCGGCGCATGCACTGCCGATAGCGCGGCTTCGAACGCCGGCGATAAGAGCTTTGCGATCCCTACGACCGCGACCAAGCACACGAGCAAGAGCGCTGCGCTGATCAAGGTCGCGCGGCCACTGGGAGGCGCCATGTGCTCATCGCTCTGCGCCGCGCCTGCCGGCAAGAAATAGTCGCGGTGGCGCACCGTCTGAATGAATACGAATGCCGAGTACAACAAAAGTGAGGCCACCGCGGCGAAGCCGAGTTGAGCTTGAGAAAACGTGCCCGAGGGCGTCGTGGTGGTGAACGTGGGCAGACCGAGCGTCAGTAGCCCCAGAGCAATGAGGACGGATAGCGCCGCTCCCGCGCCGCGTACACTGAATTCCTGCTCGCGATATCGGTGTGCGCCTACCAAAAGACAGATACCGATCACCCCATTGCAAACGATCATGATGGTGGCGAACAAGGTATTGCGGGTGAGCTCTGCGGTGGCGCCGCCGCCCGCCACCATCAGCGAGACGATCAAAGAGGCTTCGATGACAGTGATGGCGAGCGCGAGAACCAGCGTGCCGAAGGGCTCGCCGACGCGATGAGCAATGACCTCGGCATGGTGCACGGCCGCGAGCACGGCGCCGATCAATGTCGCCAGCATGAGACCCGCGGCGGCCCCTGACATTTCCAAGAATTGGCCGACGGCGAGCGCAATGCCCGCAATGGCTGGAGCCCACCCAGTCCATGCCGCTACGAATGCGTGACGCATCGATGAACCCGGGCCGCACCGAGCCCCTCGCCGCAAGACCGGGCATTATACAATCGAGCATGTTCTTGCACGGCATCGGCACCGCAGTTCCTGAGCGGCGTTATTCCAAGAGTGAATGCTGGGATGCATTCACCGCGTCGAGTTGGTTCGGCCAGCTCAGCGAGCGCTCGCGCACGCTGGCTCAGCTGGTGCTGGCGCGCGACAATGGGATCGAGTTCAGGCATCTGGCCGTCGGCTCACTCGATGAAGTGTTCGCCATCGAGGCCGATGTATTGCATTCGCGCTTCGCAACCCATGCGCCCTCGCTCGCCTGTGCCGCGGCGGAGCGGGCGCTCGCCGATGCCGGCCTCGGCGTGGATGCCATTGGCGCCGTCGTGGTGACCACGTGCACGGGCTATCTTTGCCCGGGCTTGAGCAGCTACATCATCGAGCGGTTGAGAATGAACCGTCATGTGTTTGCTTTCGATCTGGTCGGACAAGGCTGCGCAGGCGCGCTGCCGAATTGGCAGCTGTGCCACGCGGTGCTGGCCTCGCAGCAGTGTGCCCATGTATTGTCCATCAGCGTCGAGGTGTGTAGCGCGGCCATGTATCTGGACGATGATCCCGGGGTGCTGATCAGCGCATGTCTGTTCGGCGATGGCGCGGGCGCCGCGATTCTTTCCAGTGCGCGGCCCGAGGGACGCCGCTCAGTCGAGTTCAATGGAAGCGTTTCGATGACGAACCCCGCCGCCCGCGAGGCCTTGCGCTTCGAGCAGCGCGGAGGATTGCTGCGAAATATTTTGACTCGCGATGTGCCGCGGCTTGCCGCCCTGCACGTGCACGACGTGTTGAGCGCCGTGCTTCAGCGTGCGCACCTCGAGCCGAGCGTCATTTGCGAGTGGATTCTGCACGCCGGAGGGCGCGATGTGCTGCTTGCCGTCAGCGACCGGCTCGGAGTGCCGATCGACGCGTTTCGTCATAGCCGCGAGGCCTTGCGAGAGTACGGTAATTTGAGCAGTGCGTTCGTGTACTTCGTGTTGCAGGCGGCACTGCAGGCCAAGGCGCCCGCGGGCCGCTGGTGGATGTCATCCTTCGGCGCCGGGTTTTCTTGTCACGGCGCACTGCTATCGGTCGAGTGATGCTCGGCCGCGCAGGCTTCGAACACATCGGGCGGCGCGTGCTCACGCCCGAGCTACTGGACGATCTCGCACCCGGCGACGCCGCCGCCATTCGCTCGCGGCGTGATTTGCGGCGCGTGCATCGCGCCATGGGCTCGGTCGGAGCGCTATTGCGCGCGGTTCGAGCGTTGCGATTGGCAACGCCCAAGCGCGTGCTCGAGCTCGGCGCGGGAGATGGCACATTGCTGCTGAGATTTGCGCGCCGCTCGGGTTGGCGCAGCGTCCAGCTGACGCTGCTCGATCGGCACGATCTGTTATCGCAGCGAACGCGCGCTGCCTATGATGCGCTCGATTGGACAGTCAAGGTGCAAAGTCGCGACGCGCTCGAGTGGGCGCGCGCATCACACCCGATGCGCTACGATTTGTGCATGGCATCGCTGTTCTTGCATCACTTCGACGATGCGCGTCTCGCAGTGCTGCTGCAAGGCGTGGCCTCCTCGTGCGATGCGTTCGTCGCGCTCGAGCCTCGCCGCGACTGGCTGGGCCTGATGGGGAGTCATCTCGTCGGCGCACTCGGGGTCAATCGCGTGACGCGGGTGGATGCGGTGAAAAGTGTGGCTGCAGGGTTCCGCGGTCAGGACATCAGTCGCTTGTGGCCGCGGCGGCGCGAGACAGGCGCTTGGCAGCTGCTCGAAAGCGCTGCGCCCCCATTTGCGCATGTATTCAGCGCCAACGCTCGCCCGAAGATGCAGGTATGAAAGGCTGCAGTCATGAATGATGTGAACACTCTGGATGCAGAAGTCATCATCATCGGTGCGGGGCCGGCGGGCTCGGCGTGCGCCATTCACCTGGCAAGCCGCGGCAGGAAAGTCACGATCATCGAGCAGCACGAATTTCCGCGCGACAAGGTGTGCGGAGAGTGCATGCCTGCAGATGCACTCGCTCTGCTCGACGATTTGGGCGTGGGCGCCGCAGTGCGTGCCGCGGCGGGGCCTGAAATCACTCATGCCGGCTGGATCGATGGGCATTCCGCGGTGCTTGCGCGCATGCCGCGCTGCGGTGCGGGCCCGTATGCATACGGGCGGGCGCTTGGGCGTCATCGGCTGGATGTATTGCTTCTCGAGCGTGCGCGAGCGCTCGGAGCACACGTCATACAACCGGCGCGCGTGCGCATGATTCGAAGGAGCGGCACGCTTTTGGAGTGCGAGCTGCAGCGCGGCGGGTCGTTCTTGCGCGCGCCGGTCATCATCGATGCCCACGGATCCTGGGAGCAATTACGCGGCGCGCAGGCCGGGCATTGTGCACCTGCCAAGCGCGGTCGCGACTTGTTCGCCTTCAAGGCGAAATTTTCCGCAGCGAAGCTCGACGCCGGCGTTCTACCGGTGTTGGCGTTCGCGGGCGGGTATGGCGGGCTCGTCATCACGGATGACGGCTTACTTACCTTGGCGGGCTGCATCCGCCGCGATGTGTTGCGCAAGATCCGCGCGCGCGCGCCTGCGATCAGCGCCGCCGCGGCGTTTGAAGCGTACGTGCGTGCGCAGTGTCCCGTTCTCGATCAGGTGCTGTCGCAAGCACAGCGCGAGAGCGCTTGGCTCGCGGTGGGTCCCTTGCGGACGGGCGCGCATGCGCAATCACCGCCTGGCGTGTTCAAGGTGGGCAACGCGGCCTGCGAATCTCATCCGCTGATCGGCGAAGGAATTCACCTGGCGCTGCAGTCCGCGGCGATTCTGTCGCGGCATTGGGATGCATTGTGCGAAGGCGCGCCGCGCGCACGATCGGCTGCATTGCGCAATTACCAGCGCGAGTGGCGCAGGTGCTCCGCAGCACGCATGCGCCGCGCCGCGCTGCTCGCGCATCTCGCCATGCACCCCACGTTTTCACGCCCTGTGAGCGCGGTGTTGCGCATGCGGCCTGCCCTGATCTCGCTCGCGGCGCGACTCGCAGGCAAAGCGCGCGGGCCCTTTCGCGCACGCGCCTCGGCGCTCGCATGATTTCCGATCATGACCCGCCGCCTGCCGGCACGCTCGAGGCTCTGCAAGAAATTTTGATCGCCAAATTCGGCATGAAGCGTGCGCAGCTGGGGCCTGATGCGCAGCTGGCATCGCTCGGCGTGGATTCCCTCGGCGTGCTCGAAATGATGTTCGAAATCGAAGATCGATTCGCTTTGAAGATCAAGGATGACGTGCCCACGGGCCTCGTGACGCTCGGTGACGTGGTGACCTATGTGGATGGTCTGCTTGCGCGGCGCCGCGGCGCGTGAATCCACGACGAGTCGCGATCACCGGGCTCGGCGTCATCGCCCCGCTCGGAGATCGTGTCGATGCGCTCCTCGACCAACTCGAGCAGGGCCGATCCGGAATCGTCACTCTGCCGCCGGCGTTGAGCGAGAACTTGCGCTCGCCCATCGCGGCCCGAGCCGTCTTCGATGGCGGAGCGCGGCTCGATGCGGCCCGCTCGCGCCTGCTCGATCGTGTGTCGCAAATGGCGCTTGCCGCGGCGGCCCAAGCCGTCGCGGATTCGGGCATTGAGTTTTCGCGCGCAGCGCGCGAGCGCTGCGGAGTGTTCGCAGGCACGGGAATGGGTGGCGCACAGAGCAGCGATGAGGGCTATCGCGTGCTGTACGCGGAGGGTTCCGACCGCATCCGGCCCAACACCGTGTTGCTTTCCATGAGCAATGCCGCGGCCTCATGGATCGGCATCGAATACGGCCTCGAAGGACCCAATCTCACGTTCTCGACGGCATGTTCGTCATCGGCCGTCGCCATCGGCGAGGCGGCGCAACGAATTCGCCATGCGAACGCGGACGTCATGATTGCGGGCGGCAGTGAAGCGCCGTTGTGCGCTGGGGTGCTGCACGCGTGGAATGCCATGCGCGTACTGGCCACTGCGGATGCTCGCAATCCAAGCGAGTCATGCCGGCCGTTCTCGCGCGACCGCTCCGGCTTGGTGCTTGGAGAGGGCGCCGCGTTCGTGGTGATGGAGAGCGCGCAGCACGCGCAGGCGCGCGGCGCGCGCATCCACGCCTATCTTGACGGGTATGGCTTGACGACGGATGCGGCGCACATCACTCGGCCAACGGTGCGAGGCCAGGCGCGCGCGATGCAGGCCGCGCTCGATGACGCGCGCATGCATCCGCGGGAGTTGGATTACATCAATGCGCACGGCACGGCCACACAGCAGAACGATGCCACCGAAACGGATGCCATCAAGCACGTATTCGGCGAGCATGCACGCGCACTTCCTATCAGCTCCACCAAATCAATGCACGGTCACCTGCTCGGTGCCGCCGGAGCGCTCGAGTTGATCATCGCCATTGGCGCAATCAATCGCCGTGTTTTGCCGCCCACCATGCACTTGCGCGAGCCGGATCCGCAATGCGACCTGGACTACGTCGCCGGTGCGGCGCGCGCCGTGCGCACTCTCACGTCCGTCATGTCGAACTCGTTTGCCTTCGGCGGCACCAACGCAGTGCTCATCGCCACGACGCGCGATTCGCCGGTATAGAATCGAGCGTCATTTGTGGGGATGTGAACATGGCTGATTCGACGGACGCGTTGGCTGGCATCGCGTCGGGCATTCCGGGCCTCGATGAAATTCTCAACGGGGGCCTGGTGCCGAACCGGATTTTTCTGGTGGAGGGTCGCCCCGGCGCCGGCAAGACGACGTTGTCCCTGCAGTTTTTGCTCGCCGGGGCATCCGCAGGCGAAAAGTGCATGTACATCACGCTTGCGGAGACGCGCGATGAGCTGCGCACGAATGCAGCCTCGCACGGCTGGTCGCTCGATCGCATCGACATTCGGGAATACATCGGTTTCGAAGCCGCGCTGAACGCGGATGACGAGCTCACCATGTTCCGCTCATCGGAAATCGAGCTGAGCGAGACCATGGCGCGCATCCTGGCCGACATCCAGCAACAAAATCCACACCGTCTGGTCATCGACTCGCTGTCGGAATTCCGGCTGTTGTCGGAGACGGCGCTGCGCTACCGCCGCCAGCTCCTGGCGCTGAAGCGATACTTTGCCGATCACCAAATCACCGTACTGCTGCTCGACGATCAGACCGATCCCAGTCACACGCCGCATTCGGAAAGTGTGGCCCATGGCATCATCTCGCTCGAGCAGATCATTACCGGCTATGGCTCCGACCGCCGGCGGCTGCGCGTTCGCAAGATGCGTGGCCGCGCTTTTCGCGCAGGTTTGCACGACTACGCCATCCTCACCGGCGGCATGCACGTGTTTCCGAGACTGATTGCCGCCGAACACCATTCCGACTTCGAGCGCGTGGCCATTCCGAGCGGCTTGCCCACACTCGATGCGCTGCTTGGCGGCGGCCCGCAGGCGGGCACGAGCACATTGCTGATTGGGCCCGCGGGCTGCGGCAAGACTACCGTGGCCATGCAATACGTGGCGGCCACCGCGGCGCGGAAGCAGCGGGCGTCGGTGTTCATGTTTGACGAGTTGCGCGGACTCTTGGTCGACCGGATGAAAGAAGTCGGTCTCGACCTCGAGCCGCTGCTCGCATCGAACATGCTGTCGCTGCGGCAGGTGGACCCGACCGAGTTGTCGCCCGGAGAGTTCGCAGCTGAGGTGCGCCGTCACGTCGATGAGCAGGGCACGCAGCTGTTGGTCATCGACAGCTTGAACGGATATTTGAATGCGATGCCGCATGAGGAGTTCCTGCCGGCGCAATTGCACGAGCTGTTCACTTATTTGGGGCAAAGGGGCGTCGCGACTTTGTGGATCGTCGGTCAGCAAGGGATCGTCGGCGCTGCCATGCCGGTTCCGGTGGATGCGAGCTATCTGGCCGATTCGGTGATTCTGTTTCGATATTTCGAGGCCAGCGGGACGGTGCGCAAGGCCATCTCGGTCACCAAGAAACGCGGCGGTACGCACGAGAACACCATTCGTGAATTGTTCATCGACGGGAGCGGCGTCCGCGTCGGCAGGCCCTTGCTGGAGTTTCGCGGCATACTCACTGGTATTCCGGAATTCATCGGCGTCAGCACGGGCGAAATGGCGGGGCGATGATGTCTGCATGTGCCGAATCGCGCGAGGCCCGGTCTTCCACTGAGTTTCGCGTCCTCGTGCTGGCTCCGACCGCGCGGGATGCGGAGGTCGCCGCGCGCTTGCTCGCCGAATTTGCCATCACCGCGGAGCAATGCTCCTCGCAACTCGGGTTCGCGGCGGAATTCGCGCGCGGCGCGGGCGTGCTGGTGATGACGAACGATCTCGCGCGTTCGGATTCGTTGCTGCAGGCGGTGCGGCATTGCCTCAAATCGCAACCTGAGTGGTCCGAGATCCCCGTCATCTGCCTTGCCCGGCCAGGCACCACACCTGAAGCACAGGAGCTGCGCGAGCTCCCGGGGGTCGTGCTGGTGGATCGCCCCGTGCAAGCGCGGCCTTTCGTGAGTGCGGTGCAAGCTGGTTTGCGCGCACGTGCGCGCCAGTATCAGATTCGCGATCAGCTCACGCAGATCCAGGCGAAGAACGCGGAGCTCGAGGAGTCCACCAGCGCAAAAGATGAATTTCTGGCGACGCTATCGCATGAATTGCGAAATCCGCTGAGCGCCATGTTGTCCGCAAGCACGTTGCTGGAACGCGCGCACGGCGATGAGCGCAAGACCGCGCTTGCGCGCAGCACGATGAAGCGGCAAATCCAGCAGATGAGCCGGCTTCTCGATGACTTGCTCGACATCGCGCGCATGACGCGCGGACGGTTCGAGCTGCGCAAGCACCGCGTGGATCTGGATGAAATCCTGAAGACCGCGCTCGATGCCAGCCGGCCTGGAATCGAGCAGCGTCAACACGAGCTCGTGGTCTCGACGCCCATGGAACAGATCTCACTCGATGCAGACCCGGTGCGCATTTCACAAGTTATCGCGAACTTGCTGACCAATGCGTCCAAGTACACCGATCGTCATGGCCGTATCAGCCTCGATGTGGAGCCGGTGGGCGGCTCGGTTCAAATCCGCGTCCAAGATAGCGGCATCGGCATCCCGGAAGATTCCCTGACTTCGATCTTTGGCATGTTCTCTCAGCTTCGCCCCGCACTCGAGCGTTCCGAAGGAGGTCTTGGCATCGGGCTGGCGCTTGCCAAGCGCATCGTCGAATTGCACGGCGGCACCATCGAGGCGCGTAGCGACGGGGCAGGACGGGGAAGCGAGTTTCGGGTGACGCTGCCCGTCGCCGGCGAGAATGCTGAAAGAAACCGCGAAGTCGCGTGTCAAAGCCAAAGCACGCGGCAATGCGCCATTTTGGTGGCGGACGATAACGACGACGGTCTGTCATCGCTCGCATCTCTTCTCGCCATGGAGGGCCACACGGTGTATGAAGCCCGAGATGGTTTGGGCGCGCTGCGCATTGCGCAGACCTCGAAGCTCGACGCCGCCCTTCTCGACATCGGAATGCCGGGAATGAATGGCTATGACGTCGCACGCCACATCCGCGCTTCGCCCAGCAACTCATCGGCCAAGCTGATCGCGCTCACGGGCTGGGGCCAGCCGCACGACAAGCAAAATGCACGGGATGCGGGCTTCGATCACCACATCACGAAGCCCGTGGATTTGGACAAGCTGAAATCGCTCTTGGATTCGGCTAGCAGCTAACGGCTAGCAAGCGCCGCCTCAAGTCTTACCACTCTCCGCGACTCGCAAGTCCTCGATGATTTCTCCGAGTTGCTCGGTCTCGTGAACGGCGTCGCGAAAATCTTCAGCGATGGCCGCTTGAAACCACGTACGCATCGAGGAAAGATCGAGCAGCATGCGCGCATAGCGCAGGGACGCTTCGTCGAGCGGAGGCGAGTACGTTCGGATGCGGAAGGCCACCGGCGCGAAGAAGGCATCGACTGCCGTAAAACGGGCGCCTGCAAGAAAAGGTCCGCCGAATGTGCGAAGGCCCTCGCGCCAAAGCTCACTCAGACGCGCGAAATCCGCCAGCGTCTCTTCGGGAAATCGGTCCATGCGGACGCGAAGCCCCACGCTCATGCTGCAGGTCGACCGAAAGCCACTGAAGCCTGAATGCATCTCGGCCGAAGCGCAGCGCGCCCAGGCGCGGGCGCGCGCATCCTCGGGCCACACGCGAGGGTACCGCTCGGCGAGGTATTCGATGATCGCCAACGAATCCCAGACCGCGAGCGGGCCGTCGATGAGGCAAGGCACTTTCCCGCTCGGGGAGAATCGGCGAAAACTGGCTGCTTCGCTTGGATCGCCAAACGACCTCAGGCGCTCCTCGAATGGGATACCCAATTCGCGCATCAACACCCAGGGCCGGAGCGACCAGGACGAATAGTTCTTGTTGGCGATGTATAGGATTGGACAATCGCCGGATGGGCGGGCGGCGGCGCTCATCGTACTTCGATGGTCTCCACTCCGTTATCGCTTCCGATGAGCAGCACGTCCGCGCCGCGCGCCGCGAACAAGCCCACCGTCACGACACCGGGGATCATGCTGAGCTCAGTTTCGAGTGTGACGGGATCGGCGATTCGCAGTCCGTGCACATCCAAGATGGCATTGCCGTTGTCGGTCACCACGCCTTCACGCCATACCGGCAGTGCACCCATTGAGCTCAAACGCCGCGCGACGAGTGAGCGCGCCATGGGAATGACCTCGATGGGTAACGGAAATCGGCCGAGCGTTGCGACCAGCTTGGTCTCGTCGATCATGCAGACGAAACTTGCGGCAGCGGCCGCGGCGATCTTCTCGCGCGTCAATGCACCTCCGCCGCCCTTGATCAGATCGCCGTCTCGCGTGGCTTCGTCGGCGCCGTCGAAATACACGCCGATCTCGCCTGTGGTATTGAGATCGGCTTCCTCGATGCGCGCCTTACGCAACAATTCGCTCGTGGCGCGCGAACTCGACACCGCGCCGCGCAAAGGAAATTTGAGGGTTTTGAGCGCATCGATGAAAAAGTTCACCGTCGAGCCGGTGCCGATGCCGATGACCGCATCTTCAGGCACCCAAGCCAGAGCCGATGCGGCGACGGCGCGCTTCTTTTCATCTTGAGTCATGCGATCGACCTACCCCAGAAACAACTGTGCCCGCTTTCGCGGGCACAGTAATCGATCAACTTGAAGGCTTATTTCTTTTTGGCTGCCTTTTTCTTTGCAACCTTCTTCTTCGCCTTTTTCGCTTTCGCTGCCATGTTAAAACTCCGTTGTCGGGTTAGTCCGGGGACCGAGTATATACACGGTGAACCAAATTACAAGCGATACGCACACTCATGATTGAAGTGTGTTAGGCATCTCTCACTCGAGAGACAAAATGAAATCCCATTCCTGCTTCTTCACCGGCATGACGGAGAGGCGATTGCCTCGACGCAGGAGCGCGAAGTCGCGCAACGTGGCCTGTTTTTGTGACTTCAACTCGTCGAGGGTGATGATGCGGTCGAAGCGCCGCTCCAGCGTCACGTCGACGCAATACCAGCGCGGATTGCTGGGATCGCTCTCGGCGTCGTAATACGCATGCTTGCGATCGAGCGCGGTCGCATCCACATATCCCGCGCTCGCGATCTTGATGATTCCCGCGATGCCGGTGGGATCGGCACTCGAGTGATAAAAAAACGCGCGGTCGCCGGGCTTCATCTCATCGCGAAGCATGTTCCGGGCCTGGTAATTCCGAACGCCATCCCACGCCGCAGTGCGCCGCGGGCTTTTTTCCAAGTGCTCGATGCCGAATACCGACGGCTCGGATTTCAACAACCAGTAATTCATGCTCCGCCTTTCTGTTGCTCGAGACCATGACCCAACTGCTCGAAGCCGCGCTCGCTCACGACGCCATCGAGAGCGATGTCCCACGGCTGCGCAACGATGCCGGCCACACGCTGACACTCGAAAGCGAGACCAATGAAGCGCGGCCCGCGCCAACTTGCGCGCGTGCGGCGAAAGCTCAACGCTCGATCGTAAAAGCCGGCGCCCATGCCAAGGCGCGCGCCGCTCGAATCGAAGCCGACCAATGGCAGAAGAACGAGATCGAGCCATTGCGGGGCGATGAACCGCACTGAGGCGCGGCGCGAATCGCGGAGTCCGGCATGCGCATGCTCCAGCGAGACAAAACGCATCCGCCGGCTTTCCAAGTGCACGATGCGCGGGGCAAAGAGATGCACGCGGCGCTCACGCGCCAATGCGACGATGGGCGCCGTGTCGACTTCGCTTCCGATGGGCAAATAGAGCGCGACCCGCGCTCCACATGTGAACTCGCGCTGCCTCGAGACATGCTCTGCGATACGCCGAGAGAAGATCTTGCGCTCGACGAGCGGCAGCGTGCGGCGGCGCGCAAGCAATGCAGCACGCAGTGCGGCCTTCGTGTTGAGACTCGCGGGAGGGATGGCGTCACCCGCCTGTGCCGTGTTGGACCGTTGCTCCCGACCTGAGCAACAGGTGGGGCCCACTGCGGCAGCTTCAGGCTTTCCGCTCGATGCGGACATGCACAACGCTGCCTGCAAGCAATAGCCCCTGGGGTTTACAAATTAGGGTCAGGAGGTTACCCGGCCCGCCTCGAACACCGCAGGTGACGCCAAATTTGATCGTCGCTCGAAATGCGTCCGACTCGAGGCGCTGCGCGCGATGCGCAAATCACAACTCGAGTTGTTGGCCGCGTTCCAACGCAGACTCTACCCGCTCGCGTAAGTTTCGCAAGCGGCCAGTCACGTCATTTTCGATGGAGTTGTCACGGTTTCGCGTGCGCAGCAACTCGTTGGCCATGTTGAGCGCGGCGATCACCGCGATGCGGTCGAGTCCGACCACCTTGCCCGAGTCGCGAATCTCACGCATCCGGTTGTTCAGATATTCCGCGGAGTCGAGCAAATCCGATCGCTCGTCCATCGGGCAGGTCACGTGATATTCCTTCTCCAGGATTCGCACACTGACGCGCGCCGGCGCTTCGCTCACGCTTGCTCCATGGACTTGAGACGGCCGATCATGGCCTCGACTCGAGCGCGCACTTGCTCATTCTTGTGCAAGAGCCCCGCGCGTTCGGTGGTGAGAGTGTCCTGCCGGTTACGCAATGCGCGGTTCTCTTCTTTCAGGTGCGCAAGGGTTCCCACGAGCTCCTCGATGCGTCGCTCGAGGCGGCGCAGCTCCACTTCCACCGAGGAGCGTAGTTGTGAGTCATTCGCCATGCCTGCAATATAAGCCTGCGCACGGCCATTGCAAAGTGCGCGCATGAGTGAGCGCCGCGGCCGGCTCGTGCCGGCGCAGGCTGCAAGCGTACGCGGACGTACGTGCTGCGTTATGATCCTTTCATGATGGCAGCGGTCTTATTCAGAGACTTCGAGGATGTCTTGGCGGGCGCTGGCAGTCATGCCGACGCTGCGGAGGCACACGGCTGTCTGTGCGGCGCTTTATGTTCTATCTCGTTTTACCGAATGCAGGATTGGATCAATGAAGTGCTGCCCGATCCTTGCGCACTGTCCGCCGAATCGAGCGCGGTGCTCGAGCGCGTCTTCGAAGTCACCACCTCCGCGTTTGGCGAGCAGGGCATGCAGTTCGAGCCTTTGCTGCCGGCGGAAGATTCGCCGCTGAACGGCCGTGCCAATGCCCTCGGCTTGTGGTGCACCGGCTTTTTGTATGGGTTAGGCGCGGGCAAGCTTTCGGATTTGTCGGCGCTTCCCGGCGACGTGGGTGAGATCGTGCGCGATTTTTCCGAGATCTCCCGTGCCACGGGGGACGAATCGGAATCGGATGAGTCGAACGAGCAGGCCTATACGGAGCTCGTGGAATTCATTCGCGTGGGTGCTCAAGTGGTGTTCGAGGAGTTGCAGCCGCTGCGTCAGCAGGCATACCCCGAGACGCCTCGCCTGCATTGAAACTACGTGCGCGTCGATGAATTCGCCCGACGTCGCCGCCAACTCATGCGCATCATTGGCCGTGACGCCATCGCCCTGCTGCCAGCGGCTCCCGTGCGCATGCGCAACGGCAATGTCGAATACGCGTACCGCCAGGACAGTCATTTCTTTTACCTGACGGGTTTTGGTGAGCCCGAGGCAGTCGCTGCGCTCATCCCAGGCCGGCCTCAGGGAGAGTACGTGCTGTTCGTGCGCGAGCGCGATGCGCAGCGCGAGGCCTGGGATGGACACCGGGCAGGGCCGGACGGCGCCGTGGCGCAATTCGGCGCCGACGATGCTTTTCCCATGGCGGACATCGACGAGATTCTTCCGGGGCTCATGGAGCAGCGCACCCGCATTTACTACACCGTGGGTGTTCATCTCGAATTCGATCCGCGTGTCATTGCCTGGGTGAACGCGTTGCGTGCGCGGCGGCCGCAGGGGGCCCGCGCTCCGCAAGAATTCGTCTCGCTCGACCACGTGCTCAACGATCTTCGCTTGTATAAGAGCTCGCGCGAGCAAGCGAGTCTGCGCCGCGCCGCGGCCATCGGAGTGCGCGCGCATCGGCGTGTCATGCACTTTGCGAAGCCGGGCCGGATGGAATACGAAGTCATGGCGGAGATCGAGCATGAATTCCGCTCGCACAATGCCCAAGCCTCGTACCAACCCATCGTCGGCGGCGGCGTCAACGCGTGCGTGCTGCACTACCGCGCCAACTCCGCGCGGCTCCAGGCGGGCGAGCTATTGCTGGTGGACGCCGGTTGCGAGTTCGAATCGTATGCATCCGATATCACTCGCACCTTGCCGGTCGGCGGCCGCTTCACTGCTGCGCAGCGTGCCGTTTACGACATCGTGCTGCGCGCGCAGCGCGCCGCCATCGACATGGTGCGTCCGGGAAATCATTGGGATCAACCGCACGCAGCGGCAGTGCGCATCATTACGCAAGGACTGGTGCGATTGGGCCTGCTCAAGGGCCGGCCGGCGCGGCTCATCAAGGAGGGCGCGTACCGGCAATTCTTCAATCATCGCACCGGCCATTGGCTTGGTCTCGACGTGCACGATGTCGGCGATTATCGGGTTGGCGGCGAGTGGCGCGTCCTCGAGCCCGGCATGGTCATGACCGTCGAGCCCGGCATTTATATCCGTCCCAGCACACACGTGCCCAAGTCTTTCTGGAACATCGGCGTGCGCATCGAGGACGACGTGCTGGTCACCCGCGCCGCGCCCGACGTGCTCACGCAGGATCTCGCGAAAGACGCTGATGAAGTAGAGCGTCTCATGCAGGCCGCGTGATCTGCATGCACTCTTCGTGAGCGCACGGTCTGATTCGGCCGACGAGTTCGACGTAGCCATTGTGGGCGGCGGAATGGTGGGCGCCACTTTGGCGCTGGCGCTGGGCCGCCTCGATGCACGAATCGCCCTGATCGAGCGCACCGCGCCCGATGCGGCGGAGCAATCGAGCTTCGATGAGCGCACCACGGCGCTGTCGAATGCCAGCCGCCGTATTTTCGAAGCGCTGGGTGTGTGGCGCTCGGTGCAAGCGTTGGCTACGCCGATTCTCAAAATTCACGTATCAGAGCGTGGACGATTCGGCTTTGCGCGCATCGATGCGCGCGAGCAGGGGCTTGATGCGCTCGGTTACGTTCTTTCCAATCGCGAGCTCGGTCGTGTCGTCTGGAATCTGCTCGAGCACACGCCTGGCGTGCGGGTGTTTTGTCCGGCCGAAGTCCGTGGCTTGCGCGCAGCTGACGAAGCGGGCGGCGAGCATGTTCACGTGGAGCTGCAAGGCGAGTCCGCCGAGGTGCGGGCCAAGCTCGTAGTGGCCGCGGACGGCGCACAGTCCAAGGTCGCGCAAGCGGCCGGCATCAAGTCCGTTGCGTCTGATTATCATGAGACCGCGCTGGTCAGCGTGGTGTTGCCGCAGCGATTTCATGCCCACGTTGCGTATGAGCGATTCACCGACGAAGGACCGCTCGCGCTGTTGCCGTTATCCGATGGCCGCTGCGCTCTGGTGCTCACGCTCGATCAGCACACCGTGCCGCAGGCCTTGGGCTGGAGCGATGCGGAGTTTTTGCGCGAGGTGCAAGCCCGCTTCGGCTTTCGCTTGGGACGGTTCTTGCACACCGGCAGGCGCGCCGCTTATCCGCTCGCTCTGCGATGCGCAGAGTCGACCAGCGCATCGCGCTGCATCGTCATGGGCAATGCCGCGCAGACGCTGCATCCCGTGGCGGGCATGGGATTCAATTTGGGGCTGCGCGATGCCGCCTGCCTCGCGGAGCTCATTGCACGCGATCTCAACGCGGCCGAGAGCGATTTCGGTCGCGAGGCTCTGTTGCGCGAATACGATGCGTGGCGCGCGCAAGACCGGCGCGGCGTCATCGCCTTCACCGATACTTTAGTGCGCACCTTTAACAATCCTTTGAGCACGGTGGGATGGGCGCGGCGCGCAGGCTTGCTTGCGTTCGATTTGTTGCCGCCCGCCAAAGCCGCCCTGGCGCGTCTCGCGTCCGGCTCGGCGCGCGGTCCGCGTCTTGCGCGCGGTGTGCCATGGTCATGATGCGCGACTTCGATTTCATCGTTGCGGGCGCAGGCGTGACCGGCGCAACGTTTGCAGCCGCCGCGGCCGAGCGAGGCATCGTACCCGCGGGACGCATCGCGCTCATCGATGCGCGGATGGCGCCGGCTCCGGCGGTGGATGCCGATCTCGATGTGCGAGTTTTCGCG
Source organism: uncultured Steroidobacteraceae bacterium (assembly GCA_964247385.1). Lineage (GTDB taxonomy): Bacteria > Pseudomonadota > Gammaproteobacteria > Steroidobacterales > Steroidobacteraceae > TMP-86. Next base: position 22,398 of record CAXTUB010000024.1, read on the forward strand.
CTCAACCGCGCATCTCAGCGGCTGCTTGGGTCGATCGGTGCCTGGGATTGCATCGAGCCGCGCCGCCGCTTCGCATACGAGCGCATGCGCGTATGGGATGCGCGCAGCGGTGCGCGTTCAACCGCCGCGGTCCAATTCGATGCGGCAGAGATCGGCGAGCCAGACTTGGGCCACATCGTCGATGGCCGTGCGCTCCAGGCGTGCGCGGTGCAAGCCGCGCGTGAGCGCGGCGTGATTCTCATCGAGGCCGCACTCGACTCGATCGAGGTGACCGAGCTCGCCGTGAACGTGAGCTTGCAAGATGGCCGCAAGCTCCGAGCGGGGCTCTTGATCGCGGCGGACGGTCGCAGCTCCAAGGTGCGTACGAGTCTCGGCTTTTCCAGTGTGGTGCGCAGCTATGCGCAGACCGCGCTCGTGGGCAATGTGAAGACCTCGAAACCGCATGAAGCCACGGCGTGGCAGCGATTCTTGCCGGAAGGGCCGCTGGCGTTCTTGCCGCTCGCCGATGGGCGTAGCTCGATGGTGTGGACGCTGCCAACGCAGCGTGCCTTGGAATTGCACGGTCCGCTCCGCGCGGAACTGGACTCCGCACTCACCACGGCGAGCGATGCGTTGCTGGGTGCGTGCCAAGTAGGTGCTACGGCCACCTTTCCCTTGATGCTGCAATACTCCACTCAGTACGTCGCTCCGCGCTGCGCGTTGCTTGCGGATGCAGCCCATACCGTGCACCCGCTGGCCGGTCAGGGCCTGAACCTCGGCTTGGCTGATTGTGAGGCGCTGCTTGCAGCGCTTGGCGGGGCACCGGTCGCGCGCATGGCGGATCTGTCGGTGCTCAGGGTCTACGAGCGCGCTCGCAAGACTCGTAATCTCGTGCAAGCGGGCGCATTCGATGCGCTGAATCGCTTATTCTCAAATGATGATGAGCTTCTCGGTCGACTTCGCACGACGGGTCTCGCGGCTGTTGCGCGTGCGCCTTGGGCGCGCCGGCTGTTCGCGCGACGAGCGTTGGGAATCGCATGACATTCATTGAGTTGCAGTGCAGATGAGCTGGGTCGAAAAATTCAATGCGCTGGTGCAAGGCCAGTTTCCCGGATTTCTCGGCATGCGATTCAGGGAAGCCTCGCCGCAACGCATGGTGCTCGAGATGCCGGTGCGCCCGGAATTCTCAGCGCCCAACGGGTACTTGCATGCGGGCGCCATCGTTTCATTGGCTGATACCGCATGTGGTTTCGGCTGCCGCTTGAATTTGCCTGAAGGGTCGCGTGGTTTCACCACCATCGAGCTCAAATCCAATCACTTGGGCACCGCGCACGACGGCGTGCTCGTCTGTACCGCGACGCCGGTGCATGTCGGGCGCAGCACGCATGTTTGGGATGCGATGGTCGAGCACGAGCCATCGCATCGCCGCCTCGTCATATTCCGCTGCACTCAGCTCATTCTCTCCGGGGAAGGCGCGGATGCACGTTGGAGCGCATCGCGCTTCGGGTAGAGCAGCGCCGCCGCATGCACGGCGTGGCGCAGCTCATGAATTGAGTTGATCGATCTTCGCTGCGCAGATGAAGTCGTTCTGCGAAAGCCCGCCGATCGCATGGGTCGAATAGGCGAGGCGCGCATAGCCATAGCCGATCTCCAGATCCGGGTGATGATCTTCGGCGTTGGCAATGTGCGCCACGGCGTTCACGAAGCTCATCGTGCGGTAAAAATCCCTGAACTTGTATGCGCGGTTGAGCCGCAGGCCGTCGGCGCTCAGGGTCCAATCGGTGTGCAGGGCTTTCAGCAATTCTTTTGCGGCGCTGCGCGCCAGCGGCTCCACGCCGCCTTCGCACGGCACGCATCGTTTGAGATGTAGCGCCTCAGACTCACTTTCTGGATTCATGAATACACCCGCGGATAGGTTCTCTCGACATAGCGCTCGACGAGCTCCTGAAATTCCTCGGCGATGCGTTCGCCCTTCAACGTCACCGTCTTCGCGCCGTCTTCGTAAACCGGCGCCACGGGCCGCTCGCCCGTGCCTGGCAAGCTGATGCCCACGTCGGCGTGCTTGCTCTCGCCGGGGCCGTTGACCACGCACCCCATGACGGCCACCGTGAGCGCTTCTACGCCATGCCGCTCGCGCCGCCATTCGGGCATGCGATGACGAAGATAACTCTGAATTTTTTGCGCAAGCTCCTGGAAATACGTGCTCGTGGTTCGCCCGCAGCCGGGACACGCAATGACCATGGGGGTGAACGCACGCAGGCCCATGGTTTGCAAAATTTCCTGGGCCACGATGACTTCCTGGGTCCGATCACCGCCGGGCTCCGGCGTGAGCGAGACGCGAATGGTGTCGCCGATGCCTTCCTGCAGGAGCACGCTCATCGCGGCGGTGGACGCCACCACGCCTTTGCTGCCCATGCCCGCCTCGGTCAAGCCGAGATGCAATGGATAATCGCATTGCACGGCGAGACTTCGATAGACGGCGATCAGATCCTGCACGCCGCTGACTTTCGCACTCAAGATGATCTTGTCGTGCGCGAGCCCAATGTCTTCGGCGCGCCGTGCGCTGTCGAGCGCCGAGACCACGATGGCTTCGCGGGTAATTTCGCGCGCAGGCTTGGGTGTGGCGCTAGCGGAATTCTCATCCATCATTCGAGTGAGCAAATCTTGATCCAGACTTCCCCAATTCACCCCGATGCGGACGGGCTTATCATGGCGGCATGCGACCTCGATCATTTCGGCGAATTGCGGGTCACGCTTGCTGCCGCGTCCCACGTTGCCCGGGTTGATGCGCAGCTTCGCAAGCGACGCCGCGCAATCAGGATGATCCTTCAACAGCTTGTGCCCGTTGAAATGAAAGTCGCCGACCAACGGCGCCGCGATTCCGAGGGCATCGAGTTGCTCGCGGATGCGCGGCACCGCCGCTGCCGCGGCATCATTGTTCACGGTCACTCGAACCAGCTCGGAGCCTGCCCGCGCGAGCGCGGCCACTTGCTCGACCGTCGCGACGACGTCAGCCGTGTCGGTATTCGTCATGGATTGCACCACGATGGGCGCATCGGCGCCGATGCGTACCGAGCTTACGCGCACTTGCACTGAGCGGCGCCGGCTCATCAGGTGATCGCCCGGTGATTCACGATGCGCGTATTCTAGTCCACGCGAATGGGCGGCTCACGTGAATAAGCTTTCCACCGTGAGCGGGCGGGCGGCTCAGTTT
>CAXTUB010000025.1:0-21714 GCA_964247385.1 uncultured Steroidobacteraceae bacterium
TACTCCTCAATCTAAGATAGACGATCTGTCCCGTGTTCTAAGGGGCGGCTCCACCTGCTCGCAGAAGCTTGCAAAGACGGCTTCAGCGCGCGGGAATCTGACATTTAATGCGCAAATTGCGGCGCTCTGCATCGAACATGGCATCGATGAGTTGCTTACCGCAGACCGGGACTTCGCGAGATTTAAGGTGCCACGGACCGCAGAATTATGAATATTATCTGCGCGGTGTTGGAGCTCGCGCTTATTGCTGCTTGGTCGGCTTCCAGCCCGCGGATGGCACGGTGTTGATCATCCAGGGTATACCGAACTTGTCTGTGACGCCGCCATAGCCGGGAGACCAAAAGGTCTCGCCGAACGGCATACGGGCTTTTCCTCCCGAGGACAGACCGTCGAACCAGCGCCGCGCCTCGTCGATTGATGACGTATGCACAGTGACATCGAAACCGTTCTTTGGCTTCTCGATGTTCGGCGCCCACTTTACGTCCATGTCCGCGCCCATCAGTGCTTGATCGCCGACTTCAAGCCAGCAATGCATCAGCCACGTCTTGTACTTCGCATCCGTGATTGGCATGCCGGGCGGGCCGTCGCCATACGGAATGGCCGCGGTGATCTTTCCACCCAAGACCTTCGCGTAGAACTCGAAAGCCTGGCGGCATTGCCCCTGAAAACTCAAGCTTGTCACGATTTTCATGCGCGCCCCTATAACCGCGTTGCCCGATCGATCCACTCATGATCGCAAAGCTGGCTTGTATTGTCACACCGGCCCTTTAAGTATGGACCCGCCCTTAGAACACAGGATAGATCGCATTAAATTGACGGCCCATGCGCTTGCTCTGACTAAATGCCGGCATTTCGCCTTTGCTGAAGAACGGTACCGCAGAATTTGACTTACTCTCGGCCGCTTCGAGCAGTTGTTCGCAGTGTTGCGATGTTCGCCGGCGGCGATTCTGCCGTGTGTGGCAGTCTTGGCATCGCGATAACCACCATCTCTTGGAATCACTAGGCCGCTGTGATCAAAGTATTCAGAGCGCTGTTTGGCAATGCTCCAAGAGAGCAACTCAGAAATCAGTGCGTTGCTCGCGCTCCAAAAAATTCGCCAAATTCTGCCGTTAACTTTCGCGCGGTCTCGATTTTGCCAAGTCTCATTTGCTGTGCAGATGCGGCGCATGCCAGTAAAGCGCGCGTACTCCTGCGGGACGCTCCGCGCTTGCCTTTGCCCGGCTGCACGATGCCAGCGGACTGCACGTGTAAGTTTCGTAAAGTTTCCGACCGTAGAGATGGCGATCGGCGTTTACTCGGGGGAATCGAAACAAACCGATGGTTTACTGGCGTGGAGCGCCGCGAAGGCAAGAGCCGACGAGTTGCTACCGCGCGATGATCTGGCATACCTCCCAAGCGTGCTAAAGATTCTGTTATAGCCTAACCCCCCCGCGCGCGATGACCATGTCTTCGCGATTCTTCTCGAAGTCGCTCGCGTCGTGCCGCTCGCGCAGTTGCGTATCCGGTGTGCCGACGCCGCGATTCACCATCCGACCGCGCTGCACTGCGGGCCGCGTCCCGACGAGTTCGACCCAACGGCTCAGGTGCCGATACTCTTGTACGGAGAGGAATTCTTGGGCGCCGTACGCTTCGCGCATGATGCCGCCATACCAGGGCCAGATCGCCATGTCGGCAATGCTGTACTTATCACCTGCCACATATCGTGTGGCTGCAAGGTGCGTATCGAGCACATGGAGCTGGCGCTTCGTCTCCATGGCAAATCGGTTGATGGGGTATTCCATCTTGAATGGGGCATAGGCAAAAAAATGGCCGAAGCCGCCGCCGACAAAAGGCGCCGAGCCCATTTGCCACATGAGCCAATTCATGGTCGCGGCTCGTTCTCGAACATCGGTGGACAAGAACGCGCTGAACTTCTCCGCCAAGTAGAACAAGATGGAGCCACTTTCGAACAACCACAGTGGTGGGTCGAGCGTGCGATCCACCATGGCGGGAATTTTCGAGTTGGGATTGATTTCGACGAAACCGGAAGAGAATTGCTCCCCCTGACCGATGTCGATACGCCACGCATCATACTCGGCGCCGGAATGCCCGAGTGCGAGCAGCTCCTCGAGCATGATGGTCACCTTGACGCCGTTGGGCGTGCCTAATGAATACAACTGCAGCGGGTGCTTGCCGATGGGTAGCGCCTGCTCGTGCGTTGCACCAGAGATCGGTCGGTTGATATTGGCGAATCGGCCGCCGCTTGGCTTGTCCCATGTCCAAACTTTAGGAGGGACATAGCCCGGCGGTTGATTGTTTGAAGGGTCGTTTTCAGGCATCGATGTGAATCGCCAACAAAAGGGTTCAACAAATTGCTTTAAGTTTCTTTCAATCGTCCGCGAGATACTAGGTCGGCGCTTTGAGGGCATCTACGGCAATGAGCCGACCTAGAAATCCGCGCTAAGTTAAAATAGCAACAGCCAAAGATCGGCATTGGCGTTCGACCGCCGCCCAATCATTCCATGGCGCAGTAATTCCTTTGTACTGACTCAAATCTACGTCTTCAATGTCGTAGGGGTCAGGCTGCGACAACTTCACCACGATACTGCTCAGCATATCTCCGCCTTCTCCGGCGAACTCAGAATACAGCGCATTCATGTTTGCTAGCGCCATCGCGCTCTTCGAAGATCCAAGGTGATGCGACAACGCTGCAACATCAAGATAGTCTCGCGTCGCGTTGCGATCCACGATCAAAAAAGTTTTGATACGCAGCATCTCCTCGACTGTGGGGATTCTCAGCCGACGACGTCCCGGAAGGTTAAGCGTTAAAGTTTCGAGAGGCGTTGCTCGCCGTTGATTGCGCAATCCGGCCGCGATTTTTGCGATTTCGCCAAGCACGAGTTTGCCACGCACCGTGCGGCGCGTGCGCCACCCGACGATGGACTGCAACGCCATCAATGCCCTGTCGTAGTCCTTGTCGAGATCCTTGATGACATGATCGTGATCAAACGATACGCGGTGCTTTGCATGCAGCGCGGCAGCGGTACCGCCCACTAACACCGCACCCGGAATCTTGAGTTGCAGAATCGACGCGTCAGCGAGTAATCGCTCCCAGTCGACCACCTTGACAGTCTTAGCCATTGTGAGCTTTACGTCGGCTGGAACGATCGAGTTCCGGAAGCAATGTGGCAAACGCCTTTGCCTTGAGGTCAGTCTTCGCCAAGACTCGCGCGACTTGGCGGGCGCGCTGCGCGAGCAGTCCCGATTTGTTCTCTCGGATACCCCGCGCAAGCCCACGCCATGACTCAATATCGCCTCGTGTGAGAATCTCTTCGATCGCTGCCTTGGTCAGCTCGCGCCCCGCTGTTTCGGTGAGATGGCGGTGCTCCATGAGCGGTGATCGAAGATGAGGCAGACGAGCTTCCAAGACGAGATCGACGGCTGCACAAATGCGGGCCACCTTTGCATAACCCAGCTCGCCAAGCTTCCCTGATTCCAGTGCTGCGAGTGTTGAGCGGCCGACAGAGGCAGCCGACGCAAGCTGAGGGAGCGTAAAGCCCTTGGCGCGGCGCTGATGAGCAACCACGCGTCCAATAGAAGCTAAGTTCACGAGTCCAGTATATGAGATATAAATTCGAAGGTCTATCATACTAGACTAACCACCACGGGGGGCTTGAATCGGAATCTCCGGGCACTTGAAATTTGGACCGCGGCGCTTGATCCTGAACACTCGTCCGTTAGCGCACACGGTGTGCCGTCATTTATGTCATCGATCACTAATTTCCATCCTGCCGTGGCGCGCTGGTTCGAGCGCGCATTTGTGGCGCCGACGGCGGCGCAGGCCGCAGCGTGGCCGCATATTCTCGCGGGCAGAAACACGCTGGTAGCTGCGCCGACGGGCTCGGGAAAGACGCTCACTGCATTTTTGGCAGCTCTCGATGCTCTTGTGCGCGCCGGGTTGCAGCCTGCCGGTCTTCCGGACGAGACGACCACCGTGTACGTTTCGCCGCTCAAGGCTTTGTCGAATGACATTCATTTGAATCTCGAAGCACCGCTTCGCGGCATTCACGTCGAGCTGGCTGCACTCGGCTTACCGGATGTGCCGATTCGCACCGCGGTGCGTACCGGTGATACACCCCAAAGTGAGCGATATAAAGCGTTGCGCAAGCCGCCGCATATCCTCGTGACCACACCGGAGTCCCTGTACGTGCTGCTCGGGTCGCCGCGCAGTCGCGCCATGCTTGCGACGGTGCGTACGGTCATCATCGATGAGATTCACGCGGTAGCGGCGTCCAAGCGCGGCAGCCACCTTGCGCTTTCGCTCGAGCGATTGAATCAGCTGACTAGGGAAAGGGCGCTCCAGTGTGGAATGGCGCATCGTCTATTGCGCATCGGCTTGTCGGCCACTCAAAAACCCTTGGAAGAGGTCGCGCGTTTTCTGGTGGGCTCCGGCGCGGTCGTCAATGAAGTCGCTGACTGCGCCATCGTCGACATTGGGTATGCGAAGCGGCGTGATCTTGCACTTGAATTGCCGCTCGATCCACTCAGCGCCGTCATGTCGAATGATCAATGGGAGCAGGTGTATCGCCGCGTGGCCGAGCTCGTGCAGATGCACCGAACGACGTTGGTGTTCGTCAACACGCGGCGTATGGCCGAACGTGCGGCCCGCCATCTTGGTGACCTGCTCGGCAAGGAAGTCGTGGCGGCGCATCACGGAAGCCTATCCAAAGAAATTCGTCTCGACGCCGAGCAACGGCTCAAGGGCGGCAAACTCAAAGTGCTGGTTGCGACCGCTTCGCTCGAGCTCGGCCTCGACATTGGCGATGTCGATCTCGTGTGTCAGCTGGGCTCGCCTCGTTCCATCGCGACTTTCTTGCAACGCGCCGGCCGTTCGGGTCATGCGGTGGGCGGAATTCCTAAGGCGCGTTTATTTCCGCAGACGCGCGATGAGCTCGTGGAATGCGCGGCGCTACTCGACTGCATTCGCCGCGGAGAGCTTGACGCACTGCAGGTGCTGCCCGAACCGCTCGATGTGTTGGCACAACAAATCGTTGCGGAGATTGCATGCCGCGAATGGGACGAAGACGCACTTTTCGATTTGATCAAGCGCGCTTGGCCCTATGCGACGTTGTCGCGCGCGACCTTCGACCGCATCGTAAGCATGCTGACCGAAGGTTTCACGACTCGGCACGGAACACGTGCCAGTTACGTGCATCGCGACGCCGTGCATCGCAAGCTGCGTGAGCGCAAAGGCTCGCGGCTTGCTGCGCTCACTTGCGGAGGAACCATTCCTGAAGCCGGCGATTACTCGGTGCTCCTCGAGCCGCAAGCGTTGACCATCGGCAGCATCAACGAGGACTTCGCCGTGGAAAGTCTCAAGGGCGATGTGTTCCAGCTCGGCAATGCAAGCTATCGCATCTTGAAGATCGAATCAGGGCGTGTCCGGGTGGAAGACGCCCATGGTGCCGCGCCTAACATTCCTTTTTGGCTTGGAGAAGCGCTAGGCCGAAGCAATGAATTGTCGCAAGGAGTATCGCGGCTGCGCGTGGAGATTGCCGAGCGCCTCGAGTCGTGCGATAGCGCGATGGCTTCAGCCCGAGATGCGACGCATGCTTGGTTGAGACAAACGCTGGGTTTGAGTGAGGATGCCGGGGCGCAGCTCGTTGAATACATCGGCCGCACGTGCGCGACTCTCGGCGCAATGCCTTCGCGGAGCTGTATCGTACTCGAGCGTTTCTTCGATGAGTCGGGTGGCATGCAACTCGTCATCCACTCGCCCTTCGGCAGCCGGGTCAACCGTGCCTGGGGGCTTGCCTTGCGAAAGCGCTTTTGCCGGCGCTTCAATTTTGAGCTGCAGGCCGCCGCGACTGAAGATGCGATCGTGTTGTCGCTTTCGACCAGCCACAGTTTCCCGCTCGACGAGGTCGCGCATTATTTGCATTCCGCCACGGCGCGCGACGTGCTGGTGCAGGCTGTTCTTGATTCACCGCTGTTTGGCGTTCGCTGGCGCTGGAATGCGACCACCGCGCTGGCCTTGCCGCGTTTCGCGGGCGGTAAAAAAGTTGCGCCGCAATTGCAACGCATGAAGTCGGAAGATCTTCTCGCCGCCGTTTTTCCAGATCAGGTCGCGTGCGCGGAGAATCTCACGGGCGAGCGCGAAATACCGGAGCATCCGCTTGTTGCTCAAACTCTGCGCGACTGTCTTGAAGAGGCGATGGATGCTCCTTCCTGGCTCGAGCTTCTGAAGCGCATGGAAGCGGGAGACGTCGAGATCATCGCACGCGATCTTCCCGCGCCTTCCCCGTTTGCGGCCGAGGCGCTGAGCGCAAAGCCCTACGCTTTTCTGGATGATGCACCGTTGGAAGAGCGGCGCACGCAGGCCGTTCAGAACCGGCGCTATGCCGATGTGTCGCATAGCGATGAGCTTGGCGGTCTCGATCCGCAAGCAATCGAGGGTGTCCGTGAAGAGGCGTGGCCTCAGCCTTGCACTTCGGATGAGATGCACGAGGCGCTGACGAGTCTCGGCATCGTGACTGACGATGACATCACCCGTCATCCGCCCTGGCGCGCATTGCTCGAAGGGTTAGCCGATGACGGCCGCGCGACCAGGCTCATCGACGAAAGCACGCATGGAAGTCTTTGGGTTGCAGCCGAGCGGTTGCCGCAACTGCGTGCTGTCCATTCACAGTGGCTCATGTCGCCGCCGATCGAGGTGCCGGCGAATATCGCAGCGGTGGCCGTAACCCGTGAGAATGCTGTGCGCGAGTTGGTGCGCGCACGTCTCGGCGGCCTCGGGCCCACGACGGCAAGCGCTTTATGCGCCAGCCTTAGCGTCACGCGCCTCGAGATGGATGCCGCCCTTCTGCAATTACAGGCCGAGGGTTTCGTTTTGCAAGGTCGATTTTCCTCTCAGGCTTTGTCGGGAGAGGAATGCGAGTGGTGTGAACGGCATTTGCTGGCACGCATCCATCGCTATACGTTGAAGCGATTACGCCGCGAGATCGAGCCGGTCGAGCCGCGCGATTTCGCGCGCTTCCTCTTCGAGTGGCAACATGTGGATGCGGCCACTCGAAACGGCGGCCGCGATGCACTGCTCGGTGTTCTTGCACAACTCGAAGGGTTTGAAGCGCCCGCTGCCGCGTGGGAGCCGGAGCTCCTGTCTGCTCGCCTGGTCGACTATGAGCCTCACTGGCTCGATGAGCTTTGCTCTAGCGGGCGCTTTTTTTGGGCCAGGCTCCGGCCTTTCCGTTTGAACCCGGCCGGTGCGCCGGCCAGTCGAAGTGCGGGTGGGGTCAACACGCTCCGCTCGACCCCCCTCGTGCTGCTGCCGCGCCGCTCGGGGATTCTTTGGACCACGCTTGCATCGGTGGGCGCAGACCATCAACAGAGCTTGGGTTCACGTGCCCGTTGCGTCGTAGAACATTTGACGCTTCATGGAGCCTCGTTCTTTGACGAGATCGCTTCCGCAACTCATTTGTTGCCCGCCGAGCTGCAATCCGTGCTCGCAGAGCTGACGGCGCGGGGAAATGTTCATTGCGACAGCTATTCCGGAGTTCGCGCATTGCTCGTTTCACCCGCGAAGCGGGCATCATCGAGCCGGCGCCGGCGGGGCCGCATCGCTGACCTCATCATGGCAGACGCAGGTCGTTGGTCACTGGTGCGCAAGACCCTTGCGGAGCAGGCACCGTCCGATGCGCTCGAGCAAATTGCACGCGTGCTGCTGCGTCGCTACGGCGTCATGTGCTGGCGGTTGCTCGAGCGAGAGCCGGGCTGGCATCCTTCGTGGCGAGAACTGGTGGGCGCCTATCGCCGTCTCGAAGCTCGCGGCGAAATTCGCGGCGGGCGTTTCATTGCCGGTGTGTCAGGAGAGCAATATGCGCTCCCGGAGGCAGTCGAGCAGATGCGACAGGTGCGTCGCAAGCCTACCGATGGAAAACTTCTGTGTGTCGCCGCAGCAGACCCCGCCAATCTGCTGGGAAGTGTATTGCCGGGGCCGCGCGTTGCACGCAACCATGGAGCGCGCATCCTCTATCGCGACGGCGTCCCGCTTGCATTCAGCATCGCTGGAAAAATGCACTGGCTGGCCGAGCAAGAGATCTCCGATCAGCATGCCGTCCGGCACGCGCTGGAGGTACGCCGAGCGAGCGCTACGCCGCGACCTATGCATAGAACACGCAGTAAGTAGCCGAGCCGCGCCGCGAGAGTTAGCGTGCGGATGGCTCATGCCGTTCAAGCGAGGTGATCGCATGAAGAAGATCGTCGCCGCAGCCGTCATCATGGTGTTGTTGGGTCTTGCCTGGGTTCCGTTGGGTCGAGGTGCAGAGATGTCGGACTGGCAGAACATAAATTTCACTCTTTTGCCGACGCGGAAGGCGAAACTTCCTGGGTATGATCGCACGCGTGAAAGCGGCTACCAGAAAATCAGAGACCTCGCGCAGAAAATCAGCAACTGCGCGCAATGCTCGGCGCGCTGACTCGACGCAGCCCAAAACGTCCCCAAGAAGTTCGAGCACTCGCCAATCCGCTGCAAAGAGCAAGACGGGCGGGAAAGGCGAGACGGGGGCGAAAGACAAGGCGCCGCGCAAGCAAAGTAAGGCGCCGCACAAGTGGTCTGCCAAGGTAACGCGTACGAGCGATGCGCTCGATCTTCAAGACGGAGTTTTCAAGCAGCGTTCGAGTCGACGAATCGCTGAGTCGTTGAAGCGTGCGGCGGATTCGAGCAAACGGCGCAAAACCACGCCATTTCAATCGGCCATGTCGATGCTTAATTTTGAGATCAACCGCGCGGGCAAGGGGCTTTCGGCTCCGCGACGCAAGGTGCTCGAGTCAGCCAAGCAGGATCTGCGCACGCTATATCACAAGTGATCCTGCAAAAGATCAATCATTCCGTGTCGTCGTCATACTCTCGACCAAAGCCGCGCGGTGTGCCGTAGACCGCTCGCATCAACAGAAAAAAAACATCCGTGTTGTCGAGGGTTCCCGCGAATAGCTTTGAGCCGCGGCCGAACGCGGACAATGGAATATCGCCCCCCGTATGTACGGCTGTGGCTCCCGGAACCTGTCCCGTGATGAAAAACCCATCGGTTTGCTGAAATGGTCTCGTAACCGCTGTGTCATAGCCGTTGTTGCGCGGATAGCTCAGCAGGGGTGAAGCACCGTTCAAAGGCTGTTGGCCGTCGTTACTTGGCTGCATGCGGGCTTTATAGTTCTCATAGCGATCGCCGTTGGCCCCGTAGGCGATGAGCAGCTTGTAATCGGGGTTCATGGTGGTGGGATATCCGTCGGCCGACTTCGAATACGTAGGAAAATTCGAGACAGAATTGCTTGCGTAGGTCGCGACGACGTTGTCCCGGAGTTTTGGCGAGCCGAGACCGTCGGTTGCATTTGCTCCGAGAGAGTTGCCGTCGGCCGCAATCGCCGTGCTCAAGGCCGCATCGGTTTTCTTCGACGTGCCGATAATCGCGGCGCCCGAGCATTCGTGATCCGCGGTGACAATGACGAGCGTATCTCGATGAGAGATCGCAAATTGCTTGGCGACCGCGACGGCTTTGTCGAATTCGATGGTGTCGACCAGCCAACGCGTGGAATCCATCTCGTGAGCCTGCTTGTCAATGGACGCACCCTCGGCCATCAAGATAAATCCATTGGGACTGTTGGTCTCCAAGACTTGCAGCGCCTTGCGCGTCATTTCATCGAGCATGGGTTGGTCGGGAAACCCATAATCATTCACGACGCTTGCGTTGCCACGCCGTCCGTTGATCTTGTCGTAAGCCACGTTCATGTTGGAGAAGGCAAATAGGCCCAGAAGCTTACGCGGTGATCCCGTGGCAACCATCGCAGACTTATTGTTGACGTAAGTCCACCCGGCAGACTGGAAATCGCCAAGCAAATCGCGCGCGGGATCAATAGCTCCTGGAGCCGCGCTCCAACCGGCGCGCAGGTCTGGGCCCGCGATGTAATCGGAGTTCGCGGCCCGCGCGGAGCCTATGGTGCCTGAAGGTAAAAACCACTTACGTCCACCACCCATCAATACGGTGAGTCCAGTTCTTGATGCATCGTCGAGATACTGATCGACGATCCCCGTACCAGCTCCCCTATTGGAAGTATGGATCGCATTCGCTGCGGGAGTGGCGTCGAATACATCGGCCGTCGTCACCAGGCCGAGCTTCTTATGCTGTGTGCGTGCCAGGAACTCAGACAGGTATTCGTAGCGCGGATTGTCGAATGCATCGGCAGTATCGTCAGGCCACACCCCTTCTTGCCCTGAGTTCGCCTTCTGGCCGCTCACGTAGTTCGCCATGCCCGGCGCAGAGTCGGTGATGATGGTGTCGAGCGACGCCGTCATGATCATCGCAGTATGCGGGAACGTGTCCATCGCAAGCTTTGTCTTCGCTTTGCCTTGTGCATAGCCGTTCGTGACGATGCGCGCCGCTGTTCGATGACTCGCCCCCATACCGTCGCCTAACATGATGATGATATTTTTCACACCCCTGGCGCCTCTCGTGAGCGAGACAATCTCGAAATTGCCAATTGCACTGGTGGTCGAGGTTTTGCCGCCATTGATTTGCGTTGCCTTGGCTTCGAGGATGTGGATGCCATCGCTCAGGCTTTCATCTGTATAGGCACGCTCTGTAAACACGGCACTCACGCCATCGGATGCGGTCGCGGTGCCTTGCGCCAAACCGGACACGGGGCTGCCATCGACGCTGAACACGACGTTAGTAATCACGCCGCCGATGTCGGGCTTTACGGTTGCTTGCAGGTCGAAACGTTGGCCCGCCACGAAACGTGCGGTGATCGGTGCCGCAGTACCGTTGGAGAATAAGTTGCTCGGCGGGGTGAGGCGTGTAATAGAGAGCGCGTGGACGGTACACGACGCGCCAAGCAGAGCTAGTGCCGCACCTGGTTGGACAACAGAGAACTTACAACGACAGCTCATAGTTAAATCTCCTTTGATGAGTGGTCGAGCATCAGACGGATGTAGGACACACGTCCCTGCGCTTCCTGCACATTGCCAAGAGCCAACATGCCGCTTACGGAAATCCTTTGCGTCAAAGCGGAAGGTTCGATGTGAAACGTACGCTGAGACTCATCGGAAGGCAGGTGAACAAACACTGTCGCGGCCGGCAGGTCGTCGGCGGGGCCGTCCTCGCGTTCGGCAAGCGCCGCGGGAATTACAGTCAATTTGAACTGACCCGGCGCGGGGTCTTCTTCCTGCACGAGATACCCTTCAATACGCACCCGATGTCCCGCAAGCGCGAGCAATTCGGGCGAGGCTTCCAGACCGCGCGGACCAACGGGATGCTTGAACAGGAGATGTAGATCGAGGAGAGTGGCCTGCTCTTGTGCAAGCGGCGCAGTCTGCTTTTCGGCTAAAGCCCGAATACCGGGAGCGGCACCCCGTGTGAGGTGAGGTGCGGGACCACAAGCCGCGATCCCAATGGCGCAATAACTCACGCTTGCCCACAACCGAGCGCGACATGAAAACTTGCGCGTCGACCTCACTTCGAACGGGCGCGGTGGAATTTTCAAATGAATTCCTTCGAAGCAGGCGACGTGTGTCGCAATTGCACGAAGGCTAGGAGACGAATCTGTCAGAACGGTGAACTTTGAATGAAGTTCTTATGACCCCCAAGGCACTGGGTTCAAACGATGAGGCGGAGGTATACGGTCATTAATTTTTAACATCTGATTGCAATGCTAGGTGCAAGTCAGGTGTGGGAGATTTCACATGAGTCAGAGCCGAACGGAACTTAGAAGTTGGTTGGTGTTGCAGATGCATGTGGAAAATCGGCCAACTTCAAAATGCACGTGGCGCGCGCGATTGAAGGAGATTGCGTCATGCGCACCGCGCGTGGGAGCGTGCGAAGCCGCGTGGAAGATCACCGAACGGCCGGAGCGCTATGGCCTAGTGCCGGGAAGGCGATAACGGCCGCGCGCCGGTACGCAACGGCATAAAAATATTTCCTGCGGTTTCTTCCAACATCTTGACCAGCGCCACACGTTCTTGCGCGGTCGCATTCCACTGATGACCATCGAACGCGCAAGATAGCTCGATCGGCAACCGATCATCGAGCATTCGTGTCAAATCGTCGCGCCCGAAAGAGACCGCACTGGTCTTTTCGCAGTTACGGCAGCGCACGGCGAAATAAATCTTGTCTTGCATGAAAGCACATCTTCTCGATGGCTGCATAGCATAGCGAAGTCGTCTTGGGAAAGGTTCCGTACATCGAAAAACTGCTTTTCGGTCTGAAAATCAAGAGTAGTTGACTTACTGATGAAGTTGAGGAGTTAACTCGCCTGCTTCTCCGCCCATCCGGCACACGCGGGGCCGCGGCGCTGCAGATCTGTCGGACAACGGATGACGCACTCGTAGCACGTGCGCGGCCTGCCCTCAGCCGCCAATGACCGTTTCTGTCGATCGCATCACTCCATTTATCCCCACACAGCCGATGCTTTGAATGTAGCGCCGCGCCTTGACCGGGCGCTTCGCCGTCTCACGGGAGTGAAGTGTGAATCGGACCACGCGCCGAGGCTCGTTGCTTTGTTTCGAACGACGCGTCGTGAGGCACGTCAGTCGATGATGCTGCGCACGCGCATCAAGGATCTGCCGCTACGCGTGCAGCTCACGGTCGGGTTCATGCTGCTTTCACTTGGCGCGACGGTCGCGACCATCATGATCCTGAGCACGATCTCCGTGAAACAAATGAACGCGGGCCTTCAGCAAAAGTCGGCGCGCTACGCTCATCTGCTCGCCAAGGAGTTTGCGCCCGCGGAGCGCGCGACGGGCCTTGGGAGAGTGCGTGAATTGTTAAGCTCCTTGAGTCTCGACACGGACATCGACGGGCTGGCCATCTTTGCTGGTGACGGCTCTCTGATCACAGGCTTGGGACAACACCCGCAGCGCTTGGCCCAGGCCGATACCGAGTCGCGCCTGGCGAATCGACATTTCGTCGCGGTGGAAAGTGTGAGCTTTCCACACGCATCCCGCGCTCTCACCTATGTGAGCTTGAGCAGCCGCAAGATCGACGCGATCCAGGTGAGAAGTCTGTGGATTGCCATCATCGTCGGCGGGGCGGTCATGCTCTGCGCGTTCATTCTCGCAGCGGCGATCTCGCGCTTCGTCACGCGCAGGCTGTCTGAAATCTCGGCTGCCGCGGCGCGCATGGGCACCGGCGAGATGCATCACCCCAATCTGGATGATCACATCGATGATGAGATTGGCACATTGGCGGGCTCATTCAATGTAATGACCGTGCGCCTCGAACGCCTCGCTGCGGAAAATGCGCGTCAAGTCGCAACGGAGCGCGAGCGGCTCGAAAGTTTGGTGAGCGAGCGGACGGCCGCGCTCGAGCAGAGCCGGGAGATGTTCCGCCTCATCGCCGAAAGCACGCTGGCGTCGCCCTTCTCCGTGAACCTCTCGACGGGCGAGTTCATTTACCTTGGCGACCGCGGCATCGTGCAATGCACATTGCCCGAGGCGGAGTGGCGCAAGCGCGGTGCGCTCGATGCGCTGCTGCCGCGTGCGGCGAACGGCGACTTGCGTGACAAGATCGATGCCTGCGAACCGGGCATCTTTGAATTCGAGGCGCCCATGGTTCGCGCCGATGGCGTGCACGTCGAGACGCGTTGGAACGGGACATGCGAAGTCTCTGCGGCGGGACGCATGATGCGCGGCAAAGTGCGTGATGTGACTGAGTTCCGGCGCATGGGCCGGGAGCGCGCCGCGGCGCAGAAGCTCGAATCGGTCGGCCGCCTCGCCGCAGGAGTGGCGCATGAGATCAATACGCCCGTGCAGTTCGTCACCGACAATGTGCAGTTCGTCCGCACCTCGCTGTACGACCTTGCGGCTTTCTTCGAAACCTATCGTAAGCTCAAGCAAGATGCCGCAAACGGCGGCGAAATTTTGGAGATTCTACAGGCGATCGAACAAGCCGAGAAAAAGGCCGATCTCGAATACGTCATGGAAAACGCGCCACTCGCCGTCGACTCTTCGCTCGAGGGGTTGAGCCGCATCGCTGCCATCGTGCGCTCCATGAAGCAGTTCGCACATCCGGATCAGGCTGAAAAGACATTCGCGGATTTGAATCAAGCCATCCGCAGCACGCTCATCATCGCAAACAACGAATTCAAATATGTCGCGCTCTTGGAAACGCATTTCGAGGAGTTGCCGCCCGTTCAGTGCCACCTGGGCGAGATCAACCAAGTCATTTTGAATTTGATCGTGAACGCCTCCCACGCCATGGGCGATGTGGTGAAAGGTCGGGATACGCTCGGCAAGCTCACGGTGTCGACTCGTGTGGACGGAGACATGGTGGAAATCGCCATCGCCGATACGGGCGGCGGCATTCCCGAAGCCGTACAGGCAAAGATTTTCGATCCGTTTTTCACGACCAAAGAGGTCGGCAAGGGCACGGGGCAGGGGCTCGCCATTGCGCGCAGTGTCGTCGTGAAGAAGCATGGCGGCACGCTGCATTTTGAAACTGAACCAGGCCGAGGCACCACCTTTTTCATCCGTCTGCCGATCGAATCCATGCCGATGGCCGCGGCCGAACAAGACGCAGCGTAGTGACGGTCAGCGATCAAGCCCCGATTCGCGTCGTCTTCGTTGACGACGAGACCAGTATCTTGAGCGGCATGCAACGCTCACTGCGCGGCATGCGTCATGAATGGAACATGGAGTTTTTCTCGAGCGGACCGGCGGCTCTCGATGCGCTCGCGAAGGCGCCCGCTGACGTGATCGTCTCGGACATGCGCATGCCGGGAATGGACGGCTGGGAGCTGCTGGCTGAAGTGCGCAAGAAGTATCCACAAACCGTACGGCTTCTATTGTCCGGTTATGCCGATAGCGTTTCCATCATGAACTCGGTGGGAAGCGCGCATCAGTATCTTGCGAAGCCATGCGAAGCCGAGCGCATCAAGGATGCCATCAAGCAGACGCAGACACTGCGGGTGCGGCTGAGCGACCCTGAGCTTGCCGCTCTGGTGGGACGCGTCGACATGTTGCCGAGCGCACCGCAAGCCTTCCTGGAAATTTCCAAGGTTCTGCGTCGGCCGGATTCCTCGCTGCAAGAGGCGGCCGAGGTGGTGGTGCGCGATGCCGCCATGACGGCCAATATCTTGAAGCTCGTGAATTCCGCGTTCTTCGGCTCGCGACATCCGATTTTGCGCATCGATCGCGCCATCGCCTATTTAGGCATCGACACGCTGCAGTCCCTCGTCATCGGGCATGCCATGTTCAAGACCGGCCCGGCGGAGAACGCTTCGCGAGTGGACCTCGACGCGCTCTGGCGTCATAGTTTGCTCACGGCGTCGATTGCTAAGGCCATTGCGAAGGAGGAAGGTCTGGCCGCGGTGCACTGTGAAGAGGCCTTCCTCATCGGCATGCTGCACGATGTCGGCAAAGGCGTGCTCGCAACGAGCGAAGAACTCCCCGCGCCAAGCGCGGAGCTTGATTCTCAGCACGCCCGGATCGGTGCGTATTTGCTCGGTTTGTGGGGCTTTCCCGATGCCGTGGTTGAGGGAATCGCCAATCATCACACGCCTCGCGTGGACGGTGCGGCCGTTGATCCGACGCTCATCGTGCACGTGGCGGATCGATTCGCGCACATGCCCGAAGCCCGTGACATCCACAGTCTCGGGCTGCATCCAACGGTTCTAGCCGATGCACACCTTGTCGCACACATCGAGCGCTGGCGCGAGCTGTCGGATAAGGCTGTGCAAGCCGAGCAGGCAGCCTAATGAGTCAATGCCCCGTTGATGTCTGAGCTTTCCCCCATGAGCGAGCGAGTTCTGTTCGTCGATGACGAGCAACAAGTCTTGGACGGCATCCAACGTTCTCTGCGTAAGCATCTCGACGTGCACATTGCGCTGGGCGGCGAGCGCGGCCTCGCCATTTTGGAAGAGCAAGCCCCGTTTGCCGTGGTCATCTCCGATATGCGCATGCCGGGCATGAACGGCGCCGAGTTCCTTGCCAAAGTTCGCAGTATCCAGCCGGACGCAGTGCGCATGGTGTTGAGCGGGCAATCGGATTTGCAGGCGGCCATCTCCGCGGTGAATGAGAGCCACATCTACCGCTTCCTGAGCAAACCGTGTCCGCAGGAGCAGATCCTCGCGGCGGTCAATGAGGGTCTGCAACAGTATCGCCTGCTGAATGCGGAAAAAGTGCTGCTGCAGCAGACGCTGAGCGGTGCGGTCAAAATGCTCATCGAGATCTTGGACATGGTCAGTCCGTCCGCCTCGGGTCGTGCGGCCCGAGTGCAGCGCTATGTCACGGAGATCGCGAAGGCTTTATCGCTCGAGCTGCATTGGACTTGGGGATTGGCTGCGTATGTTTCTCAGATCGGCTGCGTTGCGTTGCCGCGTGAGCTCATGTCGAAAATCGAGTCATCGCAACCGCTCGACGACGAGGAGCGTCGACTCTACGAGGCGCATCCGCATGTGGCAGGGCGCTTGCTGGCGGCGATTCCGCGGCTCGAAGAGGTGGCGGAGATCGCGGCATCCCAATTCGATTCGTCGAGCTTTGCCGGATGTCCCGAAGACGTTCGCGCGTGGGACGCGAAAAGCACTGGCAAACTCCTGTTGCGTGTCGCGCTCGCGCTCGACCGCTGGCTCATCGGCGGAGTGAAGTGCGCAGCGGCTGCAGAAAAGATTCGGACTCAGATGGCGCCGCCGCGAGCCGTGATTGCAGCCGTGGCGTCGCTCAATGTGGGCACCGCGCCCCCGGCGGTGCGCGAAATTCGCGTTCGCGATCTGGCTTGCGGAATGATCTTGGAAGAGTCTTTGATGAGTCCCAAGGGCATCCGGCTGGTTCCGGCGGGGCAAGTGGTGACGCGCAGCCTGATCGTCAGACTCAACAGCATTGCCGAGGGCGTCGGCATCGTCGAGCCGTTTCGAGTCCGAGTGCCGGGTTGAACTATGGTGGAGTGTGCATGAGTTCCGAGACTTTGAATCCCACAGTTCTGTTGGTCGATGACGAAGTGAAAGTGACGGAAGCGCTGCAGCGCGCGATGCGCCGCAATCCTTTCAACATCGTGACGGCCGACTCCGCCGCCGCGGCGCAGGAAATACTGGCGCAGCAGCACGTCGATGTGGTGATTTCGGATGAGCAGATGCCTGGCATGTCGGGCTCCGAGTTTCTTGCGCAAGTGCGCAAGGATTATCCGCAAACGATTCGCATGATTCTTTCCGGGCAGGCCAATCTCGAGGCTGCGGTGCGCGCCATCAACGAAGGCGAGGTGTACCGGTTCTTCCTGAAGCCGTGCAATCCGATCGATCTAGCCTTCACGATTCAACAGGCGGTAAGCCATCGGCGGCTCGAAGAGAAGAGCCGGCAGCTATTGCGCGAGTTTCAGCGTCAAGCCGCCGAGCTCGAGCGCGCCAAGCGCACGGGGCCCGACTTGTTGCACTTGGATACCGACGAGCAGGGCGCCGTTTTGATCAGCGAGGGCGAAGAAAGCCTCGACGATTTGATGGCCGAGATGGATCGCGCTCTGCGGGCACGCGGCGCGTGATCGTGAGCAGACGGCTGCAGTAAATCATGCGAGCTGCAAATCATGCAATCGGCAAGTCATGGAGGCTGCTTGACGCAGGTGCTCGCCGCGGAGGGATTCAAGTCGAGGCAACGTCCGTCGATTTCCTCGCGCGGCACCACCAGGGCCACGAGCGGCGCGAGGGTCGGCAAGATATCCACGGTCTCGACGGGTAACGGCTGCTCGAAGCCGCGCATGCCGGGCAAGTAAAATAGAATGGGCACGCGGCGATCGTAGTTCCATGGCGAGCCATGGGTCGCCACATATCCGTCGCCCGCCTCGCTGATGGGCGTCACGTGCGGTTTCAACGCCACCAACAAATCGCCGGAGCGCGCCGCATCGAAGCCTGCACGAAAGCGCTCCGCCAACGACCATTCATCGGCCGGCGCGAGCGGTAAGGGAATGCGCGCAATCTCATCGGCGGTGAAGACGGCTGCAACTTGCGGGTGTGCGGCGTAGCGTGCGCGCGCCGCTTCCAGCACGCGAGCCCGCAGCGCCTGCGGAATATCCCGGCGCAGATATAAATCCCCAAACGGCGCGATCCCGAAAAGCACGGGCTCGGCCAAGTTGAATTCGGCTGCCAGCGCACGGCTCACATTGGCCGGCAGGAGGGCTGCGTCGACTCGCGCCGCATCGCCGATGGCATGCTGAACATTGCGCTCGGGCAAATCGTGGCCGCCATGATCCGCGGTCAACACCACGACATACGGCACACGCGATGCATCGAGCGCGGTAAGGATTCGTTCGACTTCGGCATCGACGGCCAAAACCTGGGTGCACATTTCGGCGCCCTCGGTGCCGAATGCATGGCCGGTGTAGTCGGTTGCGGACAATCCAATCGCGAGCACGTCCGGCTCCGGCCCCCCGCCGAGCTTCAGTTCTTGCAATAGGCCGATGGCGAGATCGGCGACGGCATGATCGAAGCCCGGCGTTGAGGGAAATGCATTGACATCATTAGCCTTGCGCTCCATGAGCACGCCCACTTCTTTCTTGCCGGCGCGAACACTCGCAGCATGCGTCCGGCACACCTCCGGTGTGAGAGGCCGTTCTGCGCGTGCAAGGCGTGCGGCGACGTCGTGATTGACGCGAGCGACGGCAGCGGGCTCACCACGCCGATCCTCGAGAGTAATGAAAGAGTGATCTCCCCAAAACCACACTTGATCTATGGTGTGACCGCCCATCATGAGCGCGGCGCGATCCTTGCCGGCCACCGCGACCACGCGGCTGCGGGGATGGGCAGCTTTGAGCCGATCTCCAAGCGTCTGCGCCTTCAGAAATTGCGCAGACGCCACATAGTGTTCGGACGAACCGGCGCGCGCCGGATCTTCCGCGCAATACACCTTTTTTTCAGCGCGCCGCACCGATTGATCGATCCATGTGTTGGCAATGATGCCGGTGCGTGCCGGATGCGACCCCGTCAAAAGGGTGGAGTGGCCCGGGCACGTTTCGGTCGCGGCATGACTTTGAAAACCGTTGGGAAACACCGCGCCCTCTTGCAAACGCTTGAGCCCGCGGGAAAACACGCCCCGATACTCGCCGAATAAATCCGCCGAGAATTGATCGACGGAGACGGCGACGATGAGGCGAGGCGCCGCCGGCGAGCTGACTGCGTGAGCTGCGCGAGCACCGCCCCACAAGACAATCGACGCCGCGCCAATCCAACCAGCCCAAGCAAGCCATACCGCGCCGGCCCGCGTTGCGGGTTCAAAAAAAGAAAGCCGTGATTTTTTATTCATAGCGGCCGCCACCGATTTAAAGGAAAGCGAGGATAGCAGCGCAACGCACCGACCGTTGGGCGAACCGAGCGTGACGTATTTGCGCCTTTGCCGAGCTTCAACGGCGCCGCGCATTTCGCGACAACTCGAGATGAGAACTGGTTCGCCGGTCAAATGTTAAAAACCCGTCAAAGTTCCCGCTTTCATTTGAGCCAAGACCTGGCGCGGACGCAATCACGCATGAAACTGATCGTTTTGACCTATCGACTCATCAAGCTTCACGGCGTGCTGATTTCTGCGGGCTTCGGCGGACTCGCATCCGGGGGCGCCTCGATGGTCAGAGCCGCGTCGCGCATTGTGCCCGCGCCAAGAGCTGGTGGGGCGTCGCGCATGGGTGGGGCGTCGCGCGTTGGCGCCATGGCACGCACCGGCGCAACTGCCGCAGGCTTGTGGCTCGCTCTGTCCAATGCGGGACAGGCCGGCAATGAATGCAACGGCGGTGCTGGAACTTACGACGATCAAGCCTTTAACGGCAGCCAATTTTGGGCTGCCCCGCCGACCGTGGATTGCACGGTCACCGACGATGCAAGCCTGCTCACCAACAGCGCCAACGCAACCTCTCATGCTCAAGTGACGGCGCTTCTTGCTTCCGGCAGCGCGCTCGGCACGCTCAGCAATGCGGGCCTTATCGAATCGAGACTGACCGATAACACCTACAGCAATGCGAACGGACTTGCATTCAAGAATGCAGGCAGTTTGAGCTCGCTGGCGAATTCCGGCACCCTCGCGACACTCATCGACGTCGTTGGGAGCTTGAGCGGCGCTTCCAACTCGTTTGAATTGGCCGGCATCTACAACGCCGCTTCGTCCTCTATCGGTACGCTGAGCAATTCCGCCGATGGCCAAATCGTGGCCGCGATTTCTGCCGGAATCATTCCTGCGGGCAGCGTGAGCAGCGGGGTCGTCGCCGGCGTGGATAACCGCGGCTCCATTACCGCATTCAACAACGACGGCACCGTGTCTTCCGGTGTCACCGCGGATCGCTCGGGAAATCAACTCATGGTTGCCGCGGTGATCAACCATGGGCAGATCGACACTCTGACGAATACGGGCGGGCTCTTCGGCGGGGATAACGGTGTGATTCACGCCGGAGCATCCGCATTCCTGAACATCGGAACGGTAGGCACGTTCTCCAACACGCTCAGCGGCATGGTCAACGGGCCCGATGCGGGTGTGGACAATCAGGGGACCATCGACTCGATACAGAATGCCGGGCACATCAACGCATTCAGTGATGCAATCAAGAACACAGCGGGCGGCAGCATCCTCGAAATACAAAATTCGGGGCTGGTCGGCGCATCGCTCAACGGCATTCACAATCAAAACTCCCACATCGGCACGATCACCAATACGGGCTCGATCGGATCGTCGGATGTCGGTGTCTACAACGAATCTTCGAGCACGATCACGCTGCTCGAAAACTCGAGCACCCTCGGTGCATCGCACACCGCGATCCGGAACGATTCCGGCTCATCGATCGGCACGCTGTCAAACTCCGGCTTGATTCGCGGCACCGATCGTGGGGTGTGGAATCACAATGCCGATATCGGCACGCTGACCAACAGCGGCACGATTTCCGGCGATCTGTTCGGTCTGATTTCCGACTACGACTCCGCCGTGTCGACGGTGGGCTCCGTCGGACAGATCAACAATACGGCCGTCGGTCTGATCGAGTCAGGCAGCGCGGGCGTGGCTCTGTATAACAACCGCAGCGTCAACGACCTCAACAATCAGGGCGCCATTGAGGGCGGCTCCGCGGGGTTGCTGAATGATGCGGTAGGATCGATCGACCAGATCGAAAACAGCGGGCACATCAGCGGCGCAGGGCATGGATTGATCAACTTAGGGATGATCGGAACGTTCACCAACTCAGGCACCCTGACCGGCACCGTCACCGCGCTTCAAAATGAAGGGCAGGTCGGAGCGTTGGCCAATACGGGGTTGATCGAAGGTCCGGTCGCAGTCGATTTGCGCCCGGGAGCAACCACAGGCGTTGTCACCAACTCAGGCACCATTGCGGGCAATGTCATCAATGCGTCGGGCGGCGACCTTACCATTGCCGGCGGCACGGGCTCCTCTTTCGGCATGCTGACGGGACAGTCTGGCGGAATCGGCGCTGCCGATGCCGGAACGATTACGAGCAGCGGCAGCAATCTAATTTTCGATTCGGGCAATGTGTTACTGAACGATCACGTCGCGCTTGGCAGCGCAACGCTGATCAATCGAGCGACGCTGCAAGTCAACAATGCACTGAACATCACGGGCAGCTATCTTCAACCCAGCGCCGGCACATTGGTGATTGGCGTGACCTCGCCAACCGCGCACGGCCAGCTGCTCGTCAGCTCGAGCGCAACCATCGATGCGAATGGGCACATCGCGTTGACTCGCCTGAACGGATTTTCGTTCGAGAATGGTCAAACCTACACCTT
>CAXTUB010000026.1:0-15428 GCA_964247385.1 uncultured Steroidobacteraceae bacterium
CGGCTGCATCGGGCGCAGTGTCAAACAACAACAGGTCCACTGGAGTAGCAGGCGCTGGATTAGCACCAAGATGCGTGTAGATCTTGCGCGTCGTCGGATCAGGCAATTGCGATGCGGCACCGCCTTTCAGAACATCGCTGCCATCGATGGTCGGGCTCCAAAAGCTCTGCGAAGTGTCCGAGAAAAAGCCGGTCGCCGGATCGACTGCCGGAGCGCCATTCACGTCTACGACATCGCTACCGACTAACTTGTACTTCTTTACGTTGCCCGGCCAGTGGGTCGTCGTACGCGGCGTGAATACGGACACATAGAACGAATCTAGAGTTTGTGTGCGGTTGAAAGCATTGACAGCCACCGAGGGAGACGAGAACGTCACATTAGTCTTCTGCACTTCGTTAAAGATTTGGCTGAACACTGCTTCCAGCTCGGACAAGCTCGTCGCGGTAAATGCCTTGCCACCGCCGCGTGTTGCTGCCGTTTGTAGATAATTGAAGTAGGCGGCGGCCTGAGGAGCTAGGGTAAAAGTGTCGCCGAAGCCAATGTAATAGGTCGTCACATTTTGTACGCTGCCAACATCCGAGCGCAGGTCACTCCGGTTCATGTATTGAGACAGCGCGCCCAAGCACAAGCCGCCATTCGAGCCGGGCGCAGCAGTTGCATCGCATGCGCCGCCAAGGGACGCGAAGTTGGGCAGATTCTTGATCGTCGTATCTATGCCGGTATCGTTGTTGTTCGACTGGCCGTCCGTCAAAAAGATCACGAAGTTTTTCTGGCACGACAAGTCTGCCGGGCTGTCGTAATTCGCGCCCGATCGGGAAGCAGCCACGCTCGGAAACGGAAATTGAGAAATCGAGCTGCAGTGCACAGCGCCATTTGGCTTCGTAAAGGTCGCATTACACTGCGTTGAGCGGGAGGTGTTGCCGTAGAGCACGCCTCCGCTCGAGTAATAACGATACGCCTCGAACAAGGTCTTCGTGAGAGGCGTGCTGCCTGCGGCGGCCCAAGAATTCACAGAATTGATGATGGGTGTTGCGTTCGTGGTGACATCGCCCATGGCGTTGACAACCATGCCGCCACTTCCGTTTACGTCATAGCGCATCATGCCCACGTTCACGTTGGTGATGCTGCCCAGCAGGTTTTTAATGGCGTCCTGCATGACTTTGAGTTTGGCTTGCGTGGTGATCAGCGCTGCATCATTGATGTAGTTGATGTAATTCGCGCTGTAAAAAGTCGTCGGTGTGCCCACGTTTCCGAACACTCCCCACCAGGAGTTGACGCCTGTATCCCAAATGCCGGTGGTTGAGGCAGGGTCACTGTTCTTGCTGGGATAGCGAAGCGCGGGATTTCCATTGCCATCTAAGCCTGCGTCTGAGCGACACTCAACGTCCGTTCCTGTGCCTGCGGCTATATCGGAAAACTTTGCCCATTGAAATGCGGCAGTAACCTTGCCCCAACGAATATACGTCGACTGATATTGGCCGGTCGCGCCTGGACTCGTGCCAAACTGTGTTGCAGCGGACGCACAGAAAAACTTCGCGACGGGCACCGCATTCGCGGCCGTGCAGGTAGGCTTACCCGCCGCCGTATAATAGTAAGAATTAGGGTTGCAGGCGCCCGGGTAGACGGTCGCCGGGTCATAGTCGGGTTCCGAGGACACCTCGTCGTCCATGCTACCTGAGGTATCCAGAACAAACAGAACATTGGGTGGAACGGTGTTGTTCGTCTGATTGAAAAAAATCTCGGTATCGTCAGCAAGAGCGCTAGCGGAAAATGCAACTCCGGCCAATAAGGCGGCCGCTGACAAGACAATGGATTTAACGTTCATTCTGCGACTCCACGATGAAGGACTGAGATCACTTCACCAAAACGATTCGAGTGATGGCCATATTGGACAAGCGATAGTGCACAGTTACAGACGTATCCCCTGCTGCTGCAAGGGCGCCTCTAAGCTCGGCAATGCTGACCCTGCGACCTGACACAAAGAGATCAGGTTGATCTTCGAAGTAAAGCGTGCGCGCCGCGCAAGCCGAGCACGGCCGCACAGTGACAAGGCCTTGATCGTAGCCGGGCAGACTGATTAGATCCGCCGTGCTTTCGATCGAACCTTCCAAGAGCACCACAGCACGGCGATCCGCCTTGGAGACATTGGCAGTCAGCGCAGCAGCCATCAAGAGCATCGCGGCGCTGTAAGAACGTTGTTTCATGACGACTCCATGTTTCTTTAAAGTGGCGCGGTTCAGGGGCAGCTATATAGCGATGTGCACGTGGCGCTTGGCACCGGCGGAAAAACTGTCGAGGCATTCACGATCTCGCCGACGCCCTGCGTATTCGCCGCCTGCGCATTCCGCACATCCGACCTTCCGGTACTATCGATTTGAAATAAGTAGGCGGCGTACAACGTGGCGTCGTACCCTTTCGGCGGTGCTGGTGCTTTTCCTGCAGGTGTCACGCTCGCAGTGAAAGTGTCCACTCCATTGGTGCCATTGATCGCAGGGAGCGCGCCATTGGGGTTAAATAGCGCTCCGTTGGCCATCGCGCGCTCGATTCCCGCCTCGGCCGCTTGAAATGCGTTCTGCCGATATTGCTCGTTGCCCGCCATGAAGAACTCGAGGCTCGCCGAGCTCACGCCAGAAATCGCAAGCAGCGTTAGCACCAACAGGAGAATGAGGCCGATGACAAGAGCCGCACCGCGTTGATTGGCATTGAGCTTGTGTGTCATACGCATCACTGAATCGCGTTGCGAACTTGAAACGTTCGGGAAATCAACATGCGTCGAAAGTGACTCAGGTTGTTAATGCCCACTGCGGGATCGAGTGAGGGCTGATAAGGCCGCCTTCTGGCCCCGCCAGAGCTCAAGTCGAAAACGGCAGCGCCATTTGCCGCTGCACGGTCGCCATATTGATAGGTGTTGTTGTCGGTATAGCTGATGTCCGGTGTATCCGAGCGAATCAGCAACCAAACACGCACTGCAACGATTGCAGACCCCACCGTAATCAATCCCGGAGGTGGGTTGATGTAACGATTAGGAACGCCAGTCACCGCGAGATTCTCGATACCGAATTCGACTTGCATATCTTCAACGCCAGGCATGACTTCCTGGTCAGCGAAGGCGGGTGCACCGCCGGCGGATATCAGCGCCTTACGCCGCAGCGAAGGCATGCCAGCTCGGGTGGAAGAATTGTTGTCTATGTAGTATCCGTCAACGATCAAATTAGCAACGCGATCGATATTTAGGGTTGGGACCGCGCCGCAGAGCGCACCGTTGCTGATTAATTGCGCTCCAACACGATTCGAGCACACCTGCAAAATTCCATTGGTCGTGACTGGTTGGTTTCCCGCGTTAAGCTGCTGTACGGCTGAAGCGCGTCGAATCGTAATGGTGTCTGCGCTCAGCGCCGCGCTAGTGTTCCACCCGGAAAGCGAGTCACACGCGGGCTGGCGAGACATAGGCAGGCTAGCACTCAATATATAGTCGTTGTTATCGCCGTGAATAGGATTGTCCGCGTCGATGGCAAAGTTTGTTCCACAGATTTGTGCAGCGCCAAAGGGCGCAGCGGCGGGAGCGGTCTGCAGCGCCGAGTTTTGAACGATGCCGCTGCCCTGCTGATATCCCCAATAACCGGCCAGGCGAATGTCCGATTCGAGCACCGACATGGCGTAGCGTGCGTTTTCTTGTAATCGAGCGATGTTCTCGTTGATGTTATATGCGTTGCGGCTGTCGACGTAGACTTGCGTGGCCCCAAAGATCAACACGCCAGAGATCGTCAGTGCGACCATAAGCTCAATTAAAGATAGACCGCGCTCGTGCGCTCGCGAAAGTTTCTTGGTCGTTATATCGAAGGCTTTCATATTTGCATCTGCAGGACGTAAGACTGCGTTTGGCCACCTTGCTCGACCCAGCTCACAGTGATCGTGTAGGCTGCGGGCGCTGGTGGAACAGCGGGCGCGACTACTACATTTCCATTAGCGTTAGGCAATGTCCCTGTCACAGCCTGAGTCCACGACAACAAATCATTCTCGGCCATTTCGACGGGCGTGCAGTCAACTGATCCAGTCCCGGCGCAGTTGTGGTACGCAGGCGCGTTTTGGTAGGCAATTCCAGCAAACTTGTTCGCGCGAATTCGGTCTGCCATATCCGTTGCAAGATTGATGGCTTGCGTGCGATAAATCGCACCGCTTCCTGAGCGTAGTGTCGTCACGTAAAGACCCGCGATGCCAAGCATGCCGACCGCGAGCACCACAAGCGCCACCATGGCCTCAACCATCGTGAAGCCGCGATTGGCGTTTATGCTCATGGGCAAGCCACACTCGTTGCGGCCATGGAATTAGTAACGTTCGTCATGTCTTGAGCGACACGCGCCCTCCCTGTTTGCGTGATCATGATTGCGCGCGCCGTCGAATTCGTTCCGATCGCAGTGTTGCCTCGGTCATCGCACAACGAAATATTGCGAGTCGGCGTAAATCCCCCGCACAACGGAAGCGCGAATCCGGTTCGGTCGTAACAAATGATTCGCCTGTCGCCCGCTACCGCGACACTTGCGGGCATGGCGCCCCGCTGAAGCACCATGTCGCCGGCTCCAGCGTTAAGGGGCGACGTGCCGTTTTGGTCCCAAAAAGCGATCCATTGCGCAAAGTTATTGGTATTACAGTCGGTGCCGTTTGTGGTTGCGCATACCACAGCCAAGCCTTGCTGCCTCTTGATCGCCTCAGTCCTTGCCATCTGCGCGCCGTGCAGCCAATCGTTGGCGGCGCCGGACAAGCGGTTGTTCTGAAGAAACGTTCGCATGTTGGGGATGGCGATGCCCGCGACGATGCCGGCGATGGTGATCGTGGTCATGAGCTCTAGCAGCGTGAAGCCCCGCACGGCGATGGATTTCGGTGGTGGTCGCATGGGCCGGCACTCTAAAAGGAGCGGCAAGGCCCGTTCAAACCTTTGCGACTAGCGGCGGGGCGCCACAGACGAGCGGCGCCGGTTCAACAATAAAAGAGAATGCAGTTCACACTCTGATTTCGCGGCGCGCACGCTCGTGTTAAGTTTTTGACGTGGAAGAGCGCATCGTTCTGGTTCCGAATTGCTCCCTGACGCCGCGTTCGGCGCTTTTGTTTTTTGGCGGGCTTTTTTTCGTCTCTCTAATGTTCTCTTTGTTCTTCGTCCTGCAAGGCCTATGGCCGGTGCTGCCATTTTGGGGCCTGGAAATGGTCGTGCTGGCCGCGGCGCTCATCTTGAGCTTGCGGCGGCGGCATTGGCGCCAGACGGTGTCGATCGACGATGTGGCCATCCGCGTGGAGACCACTTCGCAGCGCGGCGCGCACAAACAAGAGTTTTCTAGGGCTTGGGCGAAGGTTAAACTACGCTCAGCTCGGACCAACCTGCATCCGAGCCGGCTTTTGATCGAGTCGCATGGGCGAGCGCTCGAGGTCGGCAGTTTCCTCACCGAGGAAGAGCGGCGCGCATTGGCGCTGCGGCTGCAAGCGTTGTTGCGGCAAACGCCGCGATTTTAGGGGACGAGCTTCACGATGAATCGATTGTTGGAAGTTTTGCGGCCGCTGCGCCGTGCGGCCATGGCCCGTTGGGCTGTTGCGGCCGCCGCCATGGCGGCCTTCTCGGCGCACGCGGATCCGGCGCGTCTCAATACATCGAATGGCTACAACCTGCCCGTGGGCGTCAGCGAGCTCAGCCAGGAAATTCATGGCTTGCACATGATCATTTTCTGGGTATGCGTGGTCATCGCCGTCGTGGTGTTCGGCGTGATGATTTATTCACTGATCAAATTTCGCCAATCGCAGGGCGCGGTGCCCGACACCGACATGATCCACAGCACCAAGGTGGAAATTGCCTGGACCGTGGTGCCCGTGCTCATTCTCGTGGTCATGGCAATTCCCGCGGCCGAGACGCTGATCAAGATCGAGGACACGCGCAATTCGGAGCTGTCGATTCGCGTCACCGGCTATCAATGGAAATGGCAGTACCAATACATGGATGCTGCCGACGGCGTGAATTACTTTTCCACGCTCTCGGCAGATTCGAACGATGCGCGTCAAGTCGGCTCGGGGATTGACCCGAAGACCGTGCCCAATTATTTGCTGTCGGTCGATAAGCCCATGGTCATTCCGAGCGCCACTAAAGTACGCTTGCTGCTGACGTCGCAAGATGTCATTCATGCGTGGTGGGTGCCCGACTTCGGCATGAAGCGGGATGCCATCCCGGGTTTCGTGAACGAGATGTGGGTCAAGGTTCCGGCGGGTAAAGAAGGCGTCTATCGCGGCCAATGCGCTGAGCTTTGCGGACGCGATCATGGCTTCATGCCCATCGTGGTCGAAGTGAAGAGCCGCGATGATTTCAAGCGCTGGGTCGATGCGCAAAAGAGCGAAGCCAAACAGGCCGCCGTCGACACGCTCACCGCTCCACGCACCGCGCAAGCGGTGATTCCCAAGAGTTGACTGAGAAGAGTTAGTTAGAGAAGCTCATGGCCACGAACGCAGCACACGCACACGATCATCTTCACGGCGCACATCACGACACGCATCATGATGAGCCGGCCACCGGCATCAAGCGCTGGCTGTTCACGACTAATCACAAGGACATCGGCACGATGTACCTCGTGTTCAGCCTCATCATGTTCTTCGTCGGCGGCACCATGGCGCTCCTGATCCGCGCCGAGCTGTTCAAGCCGGGCTTGCAGCTCCTGGACCCCGTGACGTTCAATCAGATGACCACGAACCATGCGCTCATCATGATTTTCGGCGCGGTCATGCCGGCGTTTGTTGGACTCGCTAATTGGATGGTGCCCTTGCAAATCGGCGCACCCGACATGGCGCTGCCGCGCATGAACAACTTCAGCTTCTGGATTTTGCCGTTCGCCTTCACGCTGCTTCTACTCACGCTGGTGGTGCCGGGCGGCGCCGCGGCCGGCGGCTGGACGCTCTATCCGCCGCTCTCACTGCAGACCGGCGACAGCTTTCCCATGTTGATCTTTGCCATTCATATGATGGGCGCCTCCTCGATCATGGGCGCCATCAATGTCATCGTGACCATCATGAACATGCGCGCGCCGGGCATGACGCTGCTCAAGATGCCGCTGTTCTGTTGGACGTGGCTCATCACGGCGTACCTGCTCATTGCCGTCATGCCCGTGCTCGCAGGCGCCGTCACCATGCTGCTCACCGACCACTTCTTCAAGACGAGTTTCTTCAATGCGGCCGGCGGCGGCGACCCGGTGATGTTTCAGCACATCTTCTGGTTCTTCGGGCACCCCGAGGTGTACATCATGATTTTGCCGGCCTTCGGCATCGTGTCGGAGATTCTGCCCACGTTCTCACGCAAGCCGCTCTTCGGCTATGACGCCATGGTGTACGCCACGGCGTCCATTGCGTTCTTGTCGTTCATCGTGTGGGCGCACCACATGTTCACCGTGGGCATGCCGCTCGCGGCGCAGCTCTTCTTCATGCTGTCCACCATGCTCATCGCCGTGCCGACCGGCGTGAAGGTATTCAACTGGACGGCCACCATGTGGCGCGGCTCGCTGACGTTCGAGCCGCCCATGCTGTTCGCGCTCTCCTTCTTATTTCTGTTCACCATCGGCGGCTTGTCGGGAGTGATGCTCGCCATCGTCCCGGCCGATTTCCAATATCAAGATACTTACTTCGTCGTCGCACACTTCCACTATGTGCTGGTTCCCGGAGCCGTGTTCTCCATCATGGCGGCGGTGTATTACTGGCTGCCGAAGTGGACGGGTCACATGTACAACATGGGCCTGGCCAAGGCGCATTTCTGGCTGTCGACGATTTTTGTCAACGTATTGTTTTTTCCGCAGCACTTTTTGGGTCTTGCCGGCATGCCGCGGCGCATTCCGGATTACGCGGTGCAGTTCGCCGATTGGAACATGGTGTCTTCCATTGGCGCGTTTGGATTTGGCTTATCCCAGCTGTTGTTCGTTGCCGTCATCGTGCAATGCGCGCGCGGCGGCATCAAGGCCACTTCGCAGGTGTGGGATGCCAGCCCCCGTGGTCTCGAGTGGACTCTGCCATCGCCCGCGCCGTATCACAGCTTCACCATCGCGCCGGAAGTCAAATAGCCAGTGAAGGCAGCGCCTTTGATGTCATCGATTCTGGCGCGGGGATGAGCTCGCTTCCGGCTCAGGATCCGAGCGCGCAGCGGCGGCGCATTCGGCACAGCGCGTGGCTCGCAGGCTTGATTGCCTTTGGCTTTTATCTTGGTTTCATCGTGTTATCCGTCGTGCGCGCGCATCATTAGAGAATGAACGTGACCCCACGCACGCCGGCGCGCCGCACGGAATCGCACCGCGCCCATCACTCGCGCTTTCGCGCGGCCAATCGCAGTCTCGTCGCGCGGCTTTTGTTATTCACCGCGGGGAGTTTTGCGTTCGGCTTCGCGCTGGTTCCCTTGTATGACGTGCTGTGCAAAGTGGCCGGCATCGGCAACGCCGAAGCAAAGGCGGGTAGAGCCACGGCGCATGAGGCTGTCGATGTCGATCGGGTGGTGACGCTCGAGTTTCTCACCAACCCCGCAAGCGTAGGCACGTATGAGTTTCGCCCGACCGTGGCCTCGATGAAAGTGCATCCGGGCAAGCTGTACGACACACAGTTTTTTGCGCACAACTTGACGCGCAGTGCGTCGGTGGCACAAGCCGTGCCAGGCATCTCGCCGGGAGGCGCGGCGCAATACTTTCACAAGACCGAATGCTTTTGCTTCAGTCCGCAAAAATTCGCGCCGGGTGAATCGAGAAATCTCATCGTGCGCTTCATCATCGATCCGCAGTTGCCGAGCAATGTGGACAAGCTGACGTTGCAATACACGTTGTTCGACAAGACCTAACGGCCTTTAGGAGCCTTCGCCAAGATATGCCCGAACAGATGTCCGACCTTCACTTGACGCCTGCCGGCGTTGCGGCGCCTCCTCAAACGAGAACCGAGCACAACACCTACTACGTGCCTCACGGAAGTCCGTGGCCCATCTATGGCTCGGTGACGCTGTTCACCTTGATGGCAGGCGCCATCTCCACGTTGAACGGATGGCTGCCGGCGTGGACGCTGCTGCCCGGCCTCGTCATGTTGGCTGCGCTGTTTTTTCTGTGGTTCGGCACCGTCATCGGCGAGAACCAGCGCGGCTTGTACAACCTCGCGGTCGACCGCTCATTCCGCATGGGAATGATGTGGTTCATTTTTTCCGAGGTCATGTTTTTCGTGGCGTTTTTCGGCGCGCTGTTCTACGCGCGCCAATTCGCCATTCCCTGGCTTTCGGGCGACGGCGTCAAAATTTTCTCGAAGCTTTTATTGTGGAATGAATATACAGGCGCTTGGCCGAGCAACGGCCCCGCGGCCTTGAGTCCCCGCGCCGACGGCTCGTTCGAGACCATTCCCGCGCTCGGCCTTCCAGCGATCAATACGGCGATTCTTCTCACCAGCAGCTTGACCGTCAGCATTGCGCACCATGCCTTGATTGCCGGCAACCGGTCGCGCCTGAAAATATTTTTAGCCGCGACATTTCTCCTGGGCTTTACTTTCGTGGCGCTCCAGACCATGGAGTATCACGAGGCCTATTCAGAGTTGGGGTTGACGCTCGGCACCGGCATCTACGGCTCCACGTTCTTCATGCTCACCGGCTTTCACGGCATGCACGTGACCATCGGTGCAATCATGCTCACCGTCATCTGGCTGCGCGTGATGCGCGGGCATTTCACGCCCGACCGGCACTTCGCATTCGAGGCGGTGGCGTGGTATTGGCACTTCGTCGACGTGGTGTGGCTCGGGCTATTCATTTTCGTATATTGGCTGTAAGCCCGTATCGAGCCCGTTAGGGCCGCTGAGTGCTGGCCGCACCATGCGCCGGATCAGCGGCGGAGTGAGGCTTGATCCAGCCACGAAAGTAACCCACGATGAGTAGCAAGAATAAGGCGAGGGAGAGCGCGATGCGCACGCTCAAGGCGCGCGCGACTCCTTTGCTGCGCGCCACCGAAGTCTCGCCTCGGCCGCCGGATAAATGAAATAGCGCGCGGCCCAAGCTTGCGATGATGAGCAGCAGCAGGAACAGCACGATATATTTGAATTCCATCGCCCTCGAAGTATAGCGTGGCGTTTCGCATCGGCTCGCGCACGTTCGCACCGCGCCCGCTCACGACGAGCATTGCTTTCCTGTTATTCATTGCGCTGCTGCTCGCCGGGCGCTGGCAGCTGCAGCGCGCCGAGGAAAAGCGCGCGCTATTCGATGAATTTGCGGCCGGAAACCGCAGTGTGGCGCGCATCAACAGCCGCAGTGCAGTTCTTACGCGCTACGCGTCACTGCTTGCGCGAGGCCACTATGCATCGAGTGAGCAGGTGTTGATCGACAACATGGTGTCGAGTGAAGGACAGGCAGGCTATGACGTGATCACCCCGTTTGAGCTCGATGATGGCGGTTGGCTCCTGGTCAATCGCGGCTGGATTTCCTCCGGCGCCAACCGTGCCGTGCTGCCTGACATCGCGGTGGCGGAAAACGCGCGCTCGATTCGCGGCCGCGCCGATCTCCTGCCGCGTCCCGGCATCCGCTTGGGTTCGCCTCCTGTTCTAGCACCCCCCTTCCCCGTGCGAGCTTCCTATCCGACGGCTGCGCAGGTTCGAGCGCTGCTCACGCCCCGCCGCTGGGCGCCGGCTGCCGAAGCCGTGTTGCTCGATGCGCACGAACCCGACGGATTCGAGCGGCATTGGAATGCTCCCGGCTTCCCGCCCTTGCGCCACATTGCCTACGCCGTGCAGTGGTTTGCGCTCGCGGCGGCGCTCGTTGTCATTTACTTCATCACCAACCTCAAAAAATGAATCGAGGCCAACGCATGCTGGTGCTTCTGGCGGCCCTGTTCCTCGCACCGCTCGGGCTCGCGTTCTGGCTGTACTACGGCGGCGCGCATTCGGGCGCGCGCGTGAATCATGGCGAGCTCATGCAGCCCGCGCGGCCTCTGCCGCTCGCCACGCTCACCCTCGCAGATGGGTCCCGATCGAAAGGAGATTTGCTGCGCCACCATTGGACATTGCTATTCACGAGCGATGGCGCGTGCGATGCGGTTTGCCGTAAATCCCTGTATGACATGCGCCAAGTTCGGCTCGCACTCGATCGCGACATGGAGCGGGTACAGCGAGTGTGGATTGCGAGCGGAGCGTGTTGTCCGGACGACTTCTTGCGGCGCGAGCAAGCCGGGCTCATCGTGATCAAGGCCGATGATCTCGCGGCACCGCTGCTTCAGGCGCTCGCCACCACCGGGCAACCCGCCGCCGCCGCGCAGCGAATTCAGGTGATCGATCCACTGGGCAACCTCGTGTTGGGTTATGCACCGGGTGCGCCGGCCAAAGGCTTGCTCGAGGATTTGAAGCGCTTGCTCAAGTTGTCGCACATTGGCTGACCGCATCGTTCTATTTCGCCGCATGGCATTCGCGGCTGTGGTATTGGCCGCGTGTGTGGTGGTGATGGGCGCATGGGTACGTCTCACCAATGCGGGCCTCGGCTGTCCGGACTGGCCGGGGTGCTACGGGCAGTTGCACCCGGAGTCGGATGCCGGCGCGAAGCCGTGGCACGAAATGATTCATCGCTATGCGGCGGGCCTGCTCGTGCTATCCATCGGTGCGCTCGCGTGGCTTTCCTTTCGTAATCGGAGCGATGCGCGCCAGCCGCTCATGCCGGCGGTGGCATTGGTGGGGCTCGTGATCCTGCAAGCAGCGCTCGGCGCGTTCACCGTGACATGGCTGTTGAAGCCGCTCATCGTCACGCTGCACTTGTTGGGCGGCCTCGCGACTCTGGCGGTGCTGACGTGGCTCGCGACTCGGCCATCGACCGACGCCTCGGAGCGTTCAACCGACGCGCGCCCGGCGCTCGGCCACTCGCTGCGCGCCGCGGCGTATGTTGCATTCGCCATACTGGCCGTGCAGATCGCGCTCGGCGGCTGGACCAGCTCGAACTACGCCGCCGTGGCGTGCCCTGATTTTCCGACCTGCCGCGGGAGTTATTCGCCGCCCATGGATTTTCGCGACGCGTTCGTATTGTGGCGCGGCCTCGGCATCAACTACGAAGGCGGCGTGCTGGCCAGCCCCGCGCGCACCGCGATTCATGTGGCGCATCGAATTGGCGCGTTGGTTGCGGGTACCGCTCTCGTGTTGCTCGGAGTGGCGGCGCTGCGCGCGCGCGCGCGCCCGCTGAGGATCTGCGGCATCTGGCTCATCGCCGCCGTGTGCACGCAAATTCTCATCGGCATTTCGGTCGTGCATTGGGGCGTTCCATTGACGCTCGCCACGGCACACAATGCGGGCGCGGCCTTGCTCGTCATCACCATGACTCGGCTACTGCGGAAACTCACGTGAGCACGCCCCTGTAATCAGGCAGCGCTGCCGCGCGTGTTAACCTTGCGCTATGCAATCTTCTGATCGGGTCGCGGCGCTGCCGGTCGTGGCGGTCAGCTCGTGGCGTGATTATTTCGAGCTCACCAAGCCCAAGGTCACGCTGCTCATCGTGTTCACCGCCGTGGTCGGCATGGTGCTTGCCGCGCCGGGTTTCGTACCGTGGCAGCCGTTGGTCTTCGGAACGCTCGGCATCGCGCTCGCATCGGCCTCCGCCGCGGCGTGCAATCACGTCTTGGATCAACGCATCGATGCACGCATGGCGCGCACCCGTCACCGGCCGCTGCCCACGGGCCAATTGGATGAGCGATCCGCTTCGACGTTCGCATTGATTCTCGCGCTGGCCTCCATGCTCATCCTGGCGCTCTGCGTCAACATGCTCACAGCGATTCTTACTTTTTGTTCGCTCATCGGCTATGCGTGTGTCTATACCCAGTGGTTGAAACGGGCGACGCCGCAAAACATCGTGATTGGCGGAGCCGCGGGCGCCGCGCCGCCGGTGCTTGGCTGGGCTGCGGTGA
Organism: uncultured Steroidobacteraceae bacterium; assembly: GCA_964247385.1. Lineage (GTDB taxonomy): Bacteria > Pseudomonadota > Gammaproteobacteria > Steroidobacterales > Steroidobacteraceae > TMP-86. The sequence goes on from CAXTUB010000026.1 coordinate 12,900, forward strand.
CGAACAGCGTGAGCGCTCAAGCCTTGCTCTTGTTCTTGATCGTGTTTACTTGGACTCCACCGCATTTCTGGGCGCTCGCCATCGCGCGGCGCGATGACTACGCCAAGGCCGGCATTCCCATGCTGCCCGTGACGCATGGAATCGCCTACACGCGTTTACAAATTCTGCTCTATACCATCTTGCTCACGCTCGTTACGCTGCTTCCGTACCTCATCGGCATGAGCGGGGTGATCTATCTTGCGGCCATCGTCAGCCTCGATATCGTCTTCTTGCGCCAGGCGCTTCGCTTGAAGCACGCGCATATGCCCATGCGCATGTTTCGCTATTCGATCACTTATTTGATGCTGCTTTTTGCCGCGCTGATTGTCGATCATGTTTTGCTGATCAAGGTTTAGCCATGCGTATTTCGAGATTGATCCCGGTGCTTTCCGCAGCGAGCTTGATCTGGACCTTGAGCGCATGCAGCAGCACGGCAAAGCTTCCGTTGGGTGCGGGGGAGGGTCCAAGCCCGCAGCTCCCGCCACCCGAGAAGTCGATCATCACGACGGCCAATGTCGCTAAGGCCACCGGTTGGTCTGAGGGCGCGAAGCCCGTGGCCGCGCAGGGCTTGCAGGTGGCCGCGTTGGCCCGCGATCTCAGCCACCCGCGCTGGCTGTATGTGTTGCCTAACGGTGATGTGCTCGTGGCGGAGACGAACGCGCCGCCCAAGCCGGATGACTCGAAAGGGGTCAGAGGCTTTTTTCAGGATCTCCTCATGAAGCGCGCCGGCAGCAAGCGCCCGGCGGCGAATCGAATCACTTTGCTGCGCGGTGCGGGCGCCAACGGCAGCCCGGCCATGCGCACGGCTTTTTTGCAGGGCTTGAACTCGCCGTTCGGCATGGCGCTCGTGGGCGATACGTTTTATGTCGCGGATACCGATGCCGTGATGAAATTTCATTACAACCCGGGCGATACGCAGCTGAGCGGGCCCGGAGAGAAGTTGACTGATCTCCCGGCCGGAACCATCAATCATCACTGGACCAAGAATCTGATTCCTAATTCCGATGGCAGCAAGCTCTACGTGACGGTGGGCTCCAACAGCAACGTGGCGGAGAACGGAATTGCCGCCGAGAGCGAGCGTGCTTGCATTTGGGAAGTGGATACCAAGAGCGGCGCGCATCGTGTGTTTGCTTCAGGCCTGCGCAATCCGAACGGATTGGGTTGGGAGCCCGACTCGAAAATTTTATGGACTGCAGTCAATGAGCGCGATGAGCTCGGCAGCGACTTGGTGCCCGATTACATGACCTCGGTCGCCGACGGCGGCTTTTACGGCTGGCCTTACAGCTATTACGGCGCGCACATCGACGAGCGGGTCCAGCCACAGCGACCTGACCTCGTCGCCAAAGCCTTGGTGCCCGACTATGCGCTGGGCCCGCACACCGCGTCGCTGGGATTGGCATTCGCCAGTGGCGATTCACTTCCCGAGCGCTTTCGCCGCGGTGTTTTCATCGGGCAGCATGGCTCGTGGAATCGCAAGCCGCTGAGTGGCTATCGAGTCATCTTCATTCCATTTGCTAATGGCAAGCCGTCCGGAACAGTGGAAGAGGTCTTGACCGGCTTCGTCAATGACAAGAAAGAAGCGTGGGGCCGGCCAGTCGGAGTCGCCATGGATTCCACCGGCGCACTGTTGGTCGCAGATGACGTAGGCAACACCGTGTGGCGCATCAGCGCGGCGGGCGCGGCCAACGCCGCAACCGGCTTGACGCAGCCGAATACTCCAACACCCCCACAATCGTGAAATCGCGCAGCTCTGCGCGCGAGACTCGCGATTTGCCGAGCGGCGCAAAATATCCGAATCAAGATTCAAGGTCGTGCGCGTCCGGGACGCGAGCACACCATGACATCAACGCATCGCGGCATACTGATCGTCAATAGGATTGCGATGCGCCGCCGCCGCCGAACTTGCCATCGTGGCCGTGAGGTCCAGTGGGCGCTGACGAATCGGGTGGGCCATGCGAAGTAGGAAGCGCGGTGCTTGCTGCGATCACGGCTTCCTGCATTTCCCCTAGTGGATCTTCCACTTCTCGCGCGAAATATATTCCGCGGCGCGGTGTGCGTAGATACCGCTCGACTGCCACCGCGGAGCCCAACACGAGCGCGCCGATTGAGATCAACTGGTATTCGGTGCGTTGGCCAAACGCATGGCGAAACTCGAAAAAAATGCCCGCGGCACACACGAGCGCCGCGATGAGCTCCGGCAAACGCCTGCGCTTCAGTCCAAGGAACAGCGCGCTCGCGCCGAGAAGCATGGGCAGCAAGGCGCGCAGCACGGAGCGCGGCAAGATGCTCCCATCTGCCGCCCAGACTTGCATCCACACGATGCCGGCAACGCACGACACGATGGCCGTGAAATCCAACATTTGTTGCTGTGACGGCCGAGCAAACTCGCGCGCGCTCATCCACAGGGAAATCGAAGCGCAGGCAAAGCAAAAAATTCCGGCAATTACAGTGGAAAGCTGTTGGTGGTGCGACGGAAACAGCGTGTAGATC
>CAXTUB010000027.1:0-8673 GCA_964247385.1 uncultured Steroidobacteraceae bacterium
CGTGCGGCTTCGTGCGCTCAAACTTCCCCTTCGACACTTGGCGTTACCTCACTAAATTGCAAACACTGGAGCCCACGAGCGGGATTGAACCGCTGACCTCGTCCTTACCAAGGACGTGCTCTACCAACTGAGCTACGTGGGCCGCGTCCTTTATATGGAGCGGGTGATGGGAATCGAACCCACGCTATCAGCTTGGAAGGCTGAAGTTCTACCATTGAACTACACCCGCCTCGTTCAACTACGAACCTCGAGTTCAGAAGAACCTAAGACCTTGCCCCGACCGGAACTGGTGGAGGGGGTAGGATTCGAACCTACGAAGGCATAAGCCAGCAGATTTACAGTCTGCCCCCGTTGGCCGCTTGGGTACCCCTCCCCAAAATCAGCCGCGTATTTTGCGGGCCGTTGCGCTGCCTGTCAACGTCGAGTGCAGGGGCATTTCGTCCGCCTGGCAAACTTCATGCATCTGCCATGCTACAAGCCCGCTTCAGGCGCGCTTCTTCTTACCGTGCAGCTGGCTCAACAGACGCGCCTCGGTGGCGCTCAAACCAAAGGCCTGCTCGAGTTTCTTCGCATCCGCGCCGAGACGAGCGGAGTCTATCGCGGAGGCGAATGCGCGGTTCTCACCGCTTAACTCGAGCCGCTCGATCCGGTCGGCTACGCCGGTCAGCGATTGCTCGGCATTGGCTACGCGCGTGGCGGTGTCGATGCCATGCGCCTCGAGAGCTGCGAATTCGCGGATCAGCGCCGCCAGACTCGATTGCAATTCTTCCTCGCTCGCCTGTAGCGCTTGTACTGAGCGCGCGAGCTTCAAGACATACAACAGCGCGGCGCACGCCGTGCCAAAGGCCAGCGCGGCCGCGGCAATGAGGACCGCGTTCATCATGCGTACTCGTCGATGAGATGTTTGGCCTCACCATCCGTCGAGGCAGGTTTGGAAGGATTTTGCGGCGCCGGCGGCTGCGCGCTGCTCGGCGTCCGTTGCTCCTTGGCGTCCCGGCGCCGCTTCGCGGCGAGCGCAAGCGCGGGATAGGTTCCTGAGGCACTCAATGAATCGATTTCACTCATTGCTTTTCCCTCGTAGCGGCGGCAGGACCAGAGACCGATGGTGTAGCGGCGGAACGCGGGGCAGTTGGCGCGGCGGTCGACGCGCTGCCCGGCGCGCTAGCCGACTGATTGGCCGACACGGCGGGGGACGCCGCTCGGCCATGCGGAGCGGTAACTTTTTGATCGCCCGTGCGCTCATTGAGCACCGTCTTTTCCAAAGACTCGGGCGACATGCGATAGACGAGACGATTGTCGGCGCTGCGCGCATCGGCGAGCGCGACATTGCGATCCGCCGCTGCGCCTGCGGCGCCTGGGCTACTGCGCGCGATCATGGCGTCGGGCGAGCCCGTGGCCTCCAGAATCAAAATCGAGACTCGGCGATTGGCGTTGCGGCCATCGGCCGCCGAGTTCGGTTTGAGCGGCCGATACTCGCCGAATCCGACAATTTCCAGCCGCAGTGGGTCGATGCCCTCGCGCGTGAACTGATGCACCACACTGGCGGCGCGCGCAGCCGACAATTCCCAGTTCGACGGGAACTGTGCCGTCTTGATGGGTCGATCATCGGTATGGCCTTCGACCCGAACGGGATTCGAGAAGGGTTTCAATACGCTGGCAAGCTTCTCCAACACGGGCCCTGCCTTGCCGGTGAACATGGCCGAGCCGCTCGGAAACAAGATATCGGTATTGATTTCCACCTCGAGCCACAGCGGCTCGCGTTTAACTTTGACGAGCTTTGCTTCGATGAGCGCCTGCATGGCCGCCTGGATGTCGCGTTCCATGCGGACCAACGCGCCGGCGCTTGCGCCGGAGGCGCCCGGATTCACGCCGCCTTGCGGCTCCATCACCTTGAGAGAGTCCGGGGCGATGACGGGCTTTGCGAGCTCGAGCTGCTTTAATTGACTGTCGGGCACCTTGATGAGCGTCGTTGATTTCACGCCCTCCAGCTTTGCGTTGCCCGTACGCCCCGATTTGGGTGTGCCAATGCTGATGGGCGTGATGTTCTTCGGTGTGCCGCGAAAGGCGGCGACCATCGAGTCCGACAGAATCCGATACTTCCCTTCGTTGACGGAGGACATGGCGTACATCACGACGAACAAGGCAAGCAGCAGCGTGACGAGGTCGCCATACGGAATGGCCCACGCCTCGGCGTTGACGTGCTCTTCGTGTTTTTTCTTTCGCGCCACGCCAGACCACCCATTGCCACCTAATGGTGGAAATATCCTTTGAGCTTGGTCTCGATGTTGCGCGGGTTCTCACCTTGAGCAATCGCGATGATTCCCTCGATGACCATGACGCGCACTTGCGTTTGCCCGTGCACGATGGCCTTGAGCTTGTTGCCCATGGGCAAGAACAAGAGATTGGCGAAGCCGATGCCGTAAATCGTCGCAATGAAGGCCGCCGCGATGCCGTGACCCAGCTTGGACGGGTCGGCAAGATTCTGCATGACCGCCATCAGGCCCATGACCGCACCGATGATGCCGAGCGTCGGTGCGTACACGCCCATGCCTTCGAAAACCTTCGCGGCTTGCGTGTCGAAATGCTCCATTGTATCGAGCTCGACCTCCATCGTGGAGCGGATGGCATCGGGCTCTCCGCCATCCACCAATGATTGCAAGCCCTTTTTTAAAAAGGCGTCAGGCTCCTGCTCCACCGCGGGCTCGAGCCCCAACAATCCTTGTTTGCGTGCGGTGTTGCTCCACGTGACGATTTTTTCGATGATGGATTCCGGGTTGCTGACCGGCGGCTTGAAAACCCAGGAAGCGATTTTCCAGGCCCGCAGAAATGTGGCCATGGGAGTCTGGACCAGGCTGGCTGCAAACGTGCCGATGACGACGATGACGAATGCCGCAGCGCCGACCAGAGCGCCCGCGCTGCTTCCTTTCAAAATCGCGCCGCCGACGATGGCGATGCCCGCGAGGACGATTCCGATGAGACTCAGAATATCCATGACGCTCAGTTGGCGCTCAGCCACTCCGACAAGCGCGAGCGCAAACGCACCAGCGCTTGACCATGGATCTGGCACACACGCGATTCGGAGACTTGCAATACCTCGCCGATCTCGCGCAAGTTCATCTCATTGTCGTAGTACAAGGAGAGCACCAGCCGCTCGCGCTCCGGCAAGGCGTCGATGGCCGCGGCCAGAGCATCGCGGAAGCCCGCTTCCTCCATGTCTTCGAATGGACCAGGCCCATCGTCGCGCGCGACGTCACTGGGGCCCGAGTCGTCATCGCTCATGCTCAATTGATCGAAACTAAAAAGCCTGCAGCTGGCCGCATCCTGCAGCGCCTTGTGATAATCCTCCACACCGATGCCGAGTTTCGCCGCCACCTCGACGGGCTTGGCCTCGTGACCCAGCTCGTTCTCGAGTGACCGCATGGCCTCCGCCATCTCCCGCATGTTCCGATGCACCGAGCGCGGCGTCCAATCGGACTTGCGTACCTCATCGAGCATGGCGCCGCGCACGCGAATACCCGCATAGGTTTCGAAGTTCGCGCCTTTGGCCGCCGAATAATGTTTCGCGGCATCGAGAAGCCCGAGCATGCCTGCCTGAATCAGATCATCCACTTCCACGTTCGGCGGCATTCTGCTGACCAAGTGATAAGCGATCCGCTTGACCAGGTCGGCGTGCCGAACGACGAGTTCATGCTGCGGAATTTGATCCACCGGCGTGTCCGGTGAAGTGGTGGACAGGGGTACCCGCGGGCGGGTGTTGGCGTACTGGAAGCTCGGTCTCATTGCAAAATCGCCGGCCCTATGGGTGCGCCTACGAGACGCTCCACGAAAAATTCTAAATGCCCGCGGATACCCCCGGGTACCGACCACTTATCGGCTTTGAGGGCAAGATTCTTGAATGCATCGGAGGATGCGGCGCTGGGGTATGCCTCGACCACCGCGCTTTGCAGTTGCACGGCCCGGCGCAGGTACTCATCAAACGGCACCGAGCCGGCAAACTCGAGCGAGACATTGAGAAAGCGGTCACAGACACGCCGAATTTTCTCGAACAGCTCCAGGCCCTCGCCGGCACGGCGCGTCTGGCTGGCGACGATTTGAAAGCGCTCGACCGCATGATCCTTGGCCAGCACTTTGATGAGCGCATACGCATCGGTGATCGAGGCGGGCTCGTCGCACACCACGACGACGACGTGATGTGCAGCCCGAGTGAACGAAACCACGCTATCGTGAAGCCCCGCGGCGGTGTCGATGACCATGATGTCGATGCGGTGATAGAGCTCGCTGAAGGCACGGATGAGACCGGCGTTCTCCGCAGGCGTGAGGTTGGCCATGCGCATGACGCCGGAGCTCGCCGGCACGACTTGGATGCCGCGCGGTCCGGTCACGATTGCATCCTCGAGCGCGCACTCGCCATTGATCACGTGGCCTAGATGAAAGCGCGTGTGCAGCCCGAGCACGACATCCACGTTGGCCAAGCCAAAGTCCGCATCCACCAGCATGACTTCGCGGCCGCGCGCCGCGATGGCCAGCGCAAGATTGGCCGACACCGTGGTCTTGCCGACGCCGCCCTTGCCGCCGGTCACCGCAATGACCTTGACCGGCCGCGAGTCCTTGATGCGAATCAAGCCATCGGCTTGCGTGGGATGGAAATCGAAATTACGCATGGAAATTTACTCGTGAAAAGTTTCGCGCCATATGGATCTCATCCACCATCGTCGGCGCTTGCGCATGCCGCGATGCCGCCGTGCGAATGAGCCAAATTCGTTTATCGGCCGCAGTGTGCAAATCTTCGGGCACACGCTGGCCATCGCACAGATAGGACACCGGCAGCTCATGCCGCAGCACCGCCGACAGCGCTCCGCCCAAGCTCGCCGCTTCATCGATCTTGGTGAGAATGCAAACTTCCGGTTTGGCTCGTGCATACGCGCGCACGGCCTCATCGAGCGCCTTGCTCTGCGCCGCCGCGGAGAGCGTGAGCGCGATGCGCGCGGAGCCCAGTGCACGCCGCAAACCAACGAGCTCCTCCGCGACTCGTGCATCGCGTTGACCCATTCCGGCCGTATCGATGAGCACCAAACGCTTGCCGCGCAATCGTTCGAGGAGCTTCGACAATTCGGCCGAGCCATTGGCGCAGTGCATGGGCACGCCGAGAATTCGTGCGTACGTGAGGAGCTGCTCGCGCGCACCGACGCGAAAGCTGTCCATGCTTACGAGCGCAATGTCTTCGCCGCCGGTCCGCAGGCACCACTGCGCCGCAATTTTTGCGATGGTGGTGGTTTTTCCCACGCCAGTAGGGCCCACCAGCGCCAGAATGCCGCCGTCATTCAAGCTCGAGACATCGCTCACGGGCAGATGCTTCATAACGAGCGCGAATGGCAGATGTTCGGGATTGATCGCCGTGGTCTTGCGCGGGAGTTTTTCGGTCAAGGCGCTGGCCACGTCAGGCGCGATGTCGAGCGCCGACAGTTTTTCCAAAACCGCGGACGTCAATGGCGTGCGTCGTCGGCGATCCCTCCAACCTAAAACGGCAAGTTCATTCTCGATGAGACGGCGAATGTCTTTCAGCTCGGATTCGATGCGAGTTGTTTGAGTCAACGCCTGCGCACCACGCTCATCGAGGGGATCGAGCGGCCCGCTCGGCTCGATGGGCGCCTTCGATTCGCGCACCGCGAGCGCAGCCGCCGCCGGCAAGAGCGCAGCCGTTGCCGGCACGAGCGCATCGGCGGGCTGCACCGGCCGCGGAACGGCGTGCATGAGCTCGGCGTCGTAATCCACGGCGGACACGACTTCGACGCCTTCGTCCAGGCGGCGACTCGACAGAATGACTGCCTCCGGTCCCTGCTCGGCGCGTATCTGCGCCAACGCTTCGCGCATGGTCGCTGCCGCATAGCGTTTGATCTTCATTTCTCAGCTCCTGATTCTCATTGCGCAAGCCGCAAGCCCATCAACGCCCCACCGCGGCAATCACGCGAATGCGGCGGTTCTCCGGAATCTCGTTGTATGCGAGCACTGAGAGGGACGGCGCGGCATGTCGCATGAGACGCGCGATCCAAGGTCGAATCTTGGGCGCGACGAGCAGCACCGCGGGTTCGCCCGCAGCCTCTTGCCGGCGCGCGCTGTCGCTCAGTGCTTGATGAATCCGGTCGGCAAGCCCGGGCTCGAAGCCCGGCGCGCCGTCGGGTGAGCTCGACATCGAGTCTTGCAGCACTTGCTCGAGCGAGGGATCCAGCGTAATCACCGGCAGCTCCTGACGCAGACCCGTAATGCCTTGCACGATGCTGCGCCCGAGCGCCACACGCACCGCAGCGACGAGGGCTTGCGGATCTTGCGTGCGCGGCGCGTACTCGGCGAGACACTCGCAAATGCTGCGCATGTTGCGCAGGCTGACGCGCTCCTGCAGCAGGTTCTGCAGCACTTTGACGAGCACGCTCATGGGCAGAAGCTTCGGCACCAAATCCTCGACCAGCTTGGGCGTTGTCTTCGCCAGGCGATTCAGGAGCTGCTGCGCCTCTTCATGCCCGAGCAGCTCGTGCGCGTGGGTCTGCAGCAAGTGACTCAAGTGTGTGGCGATCACGCTGCTCGCATCAACGACGGTATAACCAAGGCTCTGCGCTTGATCGCGCCGTGTCTTGTCGATCCAGATCGCGTCGAGTCCGAATGCGGGGTCTTTGGTCGCCGAGCCTTGTATGGCGCCGGTGACCTGGCCCGGATTGATGGCGAGCTCGCGCTCCGGGAACACTTCCGACTCACCCACCGGCGCGCCGAGAATGGTGATTCGATAAGCGTTCGGCGCCAGCTCGAGATTGTCGCGAATGTGAACCGAAGGCACGAGGAAGCCGAGCTCTTCGGATAGCTTCTTGCGCACGCCTTTGATGCGCGCCATGAGCTCGCCGTTCTGGTTCCGGTCGACGAGCGGGATGAGCCGGTAGCCGACCTCCAGCCCGATCAAGTCGACTGCCTCCACATCGTCCCACGACAGCTCGCGCTGCTCGGCGGCCGGCACCGCGGGCACTGTGCTCGCGGCGCCGCCAGGCTGCGCCGTGCCGGGCTCGGTCGCGGTGGACACGGCGCGCTTCTTCGTAAGCACGTAGGCGCAGTAACCGCAAATCGCCGCACCGCTCAGAAACACCGCGTTGGGCATGCCCGGAATGATGCCGAGAACCCCTAGCACGATGCCCGCCACCGCGAGCGCGCGCGGCTGGCTCAACATTTGCGCCATGATTTGCTGGCTCATGTCGTGCGGGCGCGAAACGCGCGTCACGAGAATGGCGACCGCCACGGACAAGAGCAGCGCCGGAATCTGCGCCACCAAGCCATCGCCGATGGTCAGAAGTGCGTAGCTGCGGCCCGCAGCGCTCAGCGACATGTTGTGCTGCGCCGCGCCGATGAGAGTGCCGCCGAACAGATTGATGAAAACGATGAGAATGCCGGCCACCGCGTCGCCGCGCACGAATTTGCTGGCGCCATCCATCGCGCCGTAAAAATCCGCTTCCTCGCGAATCTCCTGACGCCGCGCGATGGCTTCGGCTTGTGTGATGATGCCGGCGTTGAGATCCGCATCGATCGCCATTTGCTTGCCCGGCATGGCGTCCAAAGTGAAGCGCGCACTCACCTCCGAGATGCGCCCGGCGCCCTTGGTGATGACCACAAAATTGATGATGACGAGCACGATGAAGACGACGAGCCCGACCGCATAGTTGCCGCCCACCACGAACTCGCCGAATGCGGCAATGACGTGTCCAGCCGCATGCGAGCCCGTATGGCCGTTGATGAGCACGATGCGCGTGGAAGCCACGTTGAGCCCGAGCCGCAGCAGCGTCGCGGCGAGCAACACCGTGGGAAACGCCGCGAATTCCAAGGCGCGCCGCACGTAGATCACGGCAAGCAAAATGACCAGCGAGAGCGAGATGTTGAACGTGAACAGGACATCGAGCAGAAACGCAGGCAACGGCAGGACCATCATGGCCAGCATGACCATGACGAGGAGCGGTGCGCCGAGGCCGGTGCGCGCCAACTGCGGCAGACTCATGGCGGCCGTGCGCGCGTTCATTCGACGTCGAACTCATCGGCGACGGCCGGCGTGGGCCGGACCACGCGCGCGGCCAGCGTCGGATTCATGCTGCGCACGCGGAAAATGTATGACAGCACTTGCGCCACGGCCGCATACAAGCCGGCGGGAATCTCCGCGTTCAAATCGGTCGATCGATACAGCGCTCGCGCAAGCTTCGGCGATTCGAACAGGGGCACGCGATGCTCCGCCGCAACGCGGCGAATGTTTTGCGCGATCAGGTCGACGCCTTTGGCGAGCACGCGCGGTGCGCGCATGCGCCGCATGTCGTACTTGAGTGCGACTGCGAAGTGGGTGGGATTCACGATCACCACGTCGGCGCGCGGCACTTGTTGCATCATGCGCCGTCGAGCCATTTGCTGCTGCAATTGTCGAATGCGGCTCTTGACCTCGGGCCGGCCGTCGGTCTCCTTCAACTCTTCGCGAACTTCCTGCCGGCTCATGCGGAGCTGCCGCTTGTACTGTATGAGCTGCAGCGGGATGTCGACCATCGCAATCACCGCGAGCGCCGCGCACAAGCCGACGAAAGCCCATGCCATGAGCTTGGCCGCGGCCGCGATGGCGGCGGTCGGTTCCATTCGCGCAAGCACCGTCACTCGCCCAAACAC
>CAXTUB010000028.1:0-7139 GCA_964247385.1 uncultured Steroidobacteraceae bacterium
AATGGCGCCCAAAGACCCGCCGTTGCGTGAAGTGGAGCGGCCCGTTGCAAGTGTTGCGCCGGCCCCGGCCGAAGCCGTGCGACGCCCCGCGGCGCCCCCCCGCGCCGAGCAGAAAGAGTCGGTGATCTCCGCGGATCTCAACATCGAAGGCAAGATCGAAGGCTCGGGCCACGTGCGCATTGCCGGCAAGTTCAAAGGCGATGTGCGCGTCGATGGCAACTTGACCATCGATGCCGGCGCGCAGCTCACGGGCCAGGTGGCGGCGAGCGTGGTCATCGTTGCAGGCGAGCTCAACGGCAATATCGCCACGGCCAAGCGCGTCGAGTTGTTGGAAACCGGAATCATCTCGGGCGATGTGAAAGCGGGCTCTCTGACCGTGGCGGCCGGCTCACGCATGCGCGGTCAGGTGGAATTCGGTTGGAACGAAAAGGGTTCCGGCAGCAGCCACTCGTGAATTCACCTCGTCCCACTTCGGTGGGCCGAACGCGAGTCTGCCCGCATTGCAAGGCAGTCATTTTGGAAAGCGCCGCTGTTTGCCCGGGCTGCAATCATCACTTGCGCTTCGGCAAACAAGCGGAGAGCTCGCAGCAGCGCGCGAGCAAAACGGCGCTGCGCATCGAAGGCACGGTGCGCCAGCCCACCGGCGCGGCGCCGTGCGAATACAGCGTGATCGTGGAGATCAAGAACGAGCGCGGTGAGCGCCTCGGGCGGCATGTGGTCGGGGTGGGCTCGCTTCAGCCGCAGGAGCTGCGCTCTTTTACGCTTTCGGTCGATCTACTCGGGGCGCCGAAGTAACCAGCGCGGTACCGTGGCTGGGCCCGAGAATCTCTTCAGCGATGAGCGCGCGGCCGTGGCGGCGCATTGTTCATGCGCCGCCATTGATCCTTCAACTGGCTTCGTTTTTCGGGAGGCAGCTCGCGAAAGCGTTTGAAGCCTTCGCGCACGCGCTGTTGCTCTTGGGGCGGCAAGCTCTGAAAGCGCTGCCATCGATCACGCAATTGCTGGCGCTGTTCTGGAGGCAGCGTGCGGAATTGCTGCAAGTTCTGTTGCGTCCTGCTGCGATCGCCGGGCGACATGCGAAGCCAACGCTCGCTCCCGTTCGATAGGGCTCGCTGCCGCTCGGGCGGCAGAGAATTCCACTGCCCTTGATACCGTTTGAGAAGATTCTGTTGATCCGCATTGAGCGATTGCCAAGAGCGCGGCGCGGGGCGATCTTGAGGAGGCCGATCGGGAGGCGGGCGATCGGCGCGCGGCATGTCCTCGGCGTGAAGTGCGCCGGCGGAGAACAGCACAATGCCCAACAACGTTGCACGAAAATTCATAGGCCGACCGCCGACTCACCCGCTCGAGTTATTGCCATCCTTCGCAGCCGCCGAATCGATCCAATCATAAAATTCAGGGTCGTTCTGAAGTAAGTCGAGCTGATCGTTCGAAGCGACCATTTCGAGATCCTCGAGCCCGCGCTTGTCGCCCGCGCTCAATGCCACATCACCGCTGGGCCGGACCATCCACAAAGCAACGCCCACGACGAGGGCGGCGGTCGCTGCAAGCGAAGGCGCCCACGCGCGCAGCATGGCATTCGGCCGACGCGCCGCAAGCGCCGCGTGGCGCGCTTGGGTAAGACGCGAGCGCATGCGCAGATCGACACCTTCCACGCTGGCATCGAACAAATCGCGGCTGCGTTGCAGGAGCGCAGCGTCCGCGGAATCATTCACATCTTGGCTCGGATCGCTATTCATGGCTCGGCTATCAAGTCAGTGCAAATTCGTGCATGTGGGTGCGCAGTGCATGCACGGCGCGGGAATAATGGGTCTTCACGCTACCCTGCGAGCATCCCATGGCGAGCGCCGTCTGCGCCACGTCCATGGACTCGAAGTTGCGCAATATAAAGGCTTCGCGCTGTCTTGCGGGCAACTTCGCGAGGGACTGTTCCAGCTTTTCCATGGCCTGCCGATCTTCCAAGACATCGCTCACCGCCGGCGCATCGTCTGCGACTTGCTCCAGAGCGCTCGACGAATCCTCGGGTTCGTCATGCCGGGCCGGCAGGAAGACCCGCAATTTCTGCACCACCGAGCGCCGGCGCTGCGCATCTCGAATGCAGTTCTGCAAAATCCTGAAAAACAGCGGGCGCCATTCGGCGCTCGGCTTGTGGCTGTAGCTGCGCACGAGCTTCAGCATGGCATCCTGCACCGCGTCGAGTGCATCGTCGGCATTGCGCAATGAGACCTGCGCAATGCGGAACGCACGCCGCTCGATCTCCGCGAGAAATTGGTCGAGCTCGCGCATGCTTCCCAGCGCACGGGGACCGCTCACGGCCACCGGGCCGCAGCTGGGGCGGTCATAATCCGGCCACCGGCCGGACAGTGCTGCAACGCTCACCATGCTCGCTTCCCCAACCCACCTTGCCAGATTCAACAACGGAACTCCGTGCGCCTCGTTGACTGCCCGCCTCGCACTTGGATTCGTTTTGACTTATTGAAAGCATGAGCGTGCGAATTCTACAAGTCGCGCTGGATACGCCACTACGGCGCACCTTCGATTATGCGCAGCCCGCGGACGAGCCGTCACCGATGCCTGGGGCGAGGGTTCGCGTGCCCTTCGGCCGGCGCAAACTGATCGGCGTATTGATCGCGGCTTCGGATCGTACGCAGATTCCGGCATCGAAGCTCAAACGCGCGCTCGAAGTGCTCGACGAGAAGCCAATGTTCGATCGTGTCACGTTTGAGCTTCTTTGTTGGGCCGCCGACTATTACCACCACCCGATCGGCGAAGTCTTTGCCGCCGCCATGCCGGCACCGGTGCGGGCCGGCACCCATGCGCAGGCGCGCAATCAACGCTTTCGCATCACCGCCGCCGGCCGTGAGCACCGCGCTTCCGCCCGCCGTGCGAGCAAGCTCACCGCGTTGCTCGCATGGCTCGCGAACACCGAGCCGGCCACCGCGGCGGAGCTTGGCGCGCAAGGTTTCGATGCCCGCGTGCGCCGCGCGGCAATACAAAACGGCTGGCTCGAGCCCCTGGATTTTGCGGCAAATGCGCTACGTGCCATTCCTTCGGGGCTGACGGCGACTGCCGAGCAGCGCACGGCCATTGACCGCATCATCCATGCGCTCGGTGGCTTTGGCGCCTTTTTGTTGTTCGGCGTCACGGGAAGCGGTAAGACCGAGGTGTACTTGCAAGTCATCGCTGCGGTGGTCGGCCGCGGCGATCAAGCGTTGGTGTTGGTGCCGGAAATCGCCTTGACGCCGCAGCTGGTGAAAAGATTCGAGCAGCGATTCGGCGCCGGCATCGCGGTGATTCATTCGCAGCTCACGCCCGCCGAGCGGCGCGATGCGTGGCACAGCGCTGCCGCGGGCCGAGCGCGCATCGTCATCGGCACGCGCTCGGCAGTGTTCACGCCGCTCCCCGCGCTCGGCCTCATTGTCGTCGACGAAGAGCACGACAATTCATTCAAGCAGCAAGAAGGGTTTCACTACTCGGCGCGTGACCTCGCCGTGACCCGCGCACAACGCGCGGGCGTGCCCGTCGTGCTGGGCTCGGCCACGCCATCGCTCGAAAGCTTGGAAAACGCCGCCAGCGCGCGCTATACGATGCTGCGCTTGAGCTCGCGCGTGCAAGCGGCGAGTGATTTGCGCATGAACGTGGTGGATTTACGCCAGGTCGCCAGCGAGCAATCCATCTCGCAGCCCGCGCTGGCCGCCATGTCGACGCATTTGGCGGGTGGGGGCCAGGTCATCGTCTTTCTGAACCGCCGCGGATTCGCGCCGGCGCTTTTTTGCCGCGTCTGCGCCTGGAATGCGCAGTGTCCGCATTGTGATGCGCGCATGACGGTGCATCGTCGCGCCGGGCAATTGCGTTGTCATCATTGCGGCGCCCGAGACCCCATTCCCGCGCGATGCCCGCAATGCCATCAGCCCTTGATCGCCGCAGGTCAAGGCACCGAACGCATCGAAGAGACATTGATTCGTCTATTTCCGCAATTTCCCATCGCCCGTCTCGATCGGGACAGTGCCGCGCAGCGCGGAGCCATGGACGACGTGTTGCAAAGCATGCACGCAGGCGGCGCGCGGATTCTCGTCGGCACGCAAATGTTGACGAAAGGACACCACTTCGAAGACGTGAGTCTGGTCGTGGTGCTGGATGCGGATCAGGGTTTGTTCGCCAGCGACTATCGCGCCACTGAAAGGCTGGCGCAGACCATCACGCAAGTCGCCGGACGCGCCGGCCGCGCGGCGCGCGCCGGCGAAGTGTTGATTCAAACGGCCTTTCCGCATCATCCCCTGCTCGAGCAATTGATCCAAGGCGGCTACGAAGCCCTCGCCATGAATGCGCTGCATGAGCGGCGCGAGGCGGAATGGCCGCCGTTCTCGCGGCTTGCTCTGCTGCGCGCCGATGGACCCCAAGCGCCCGCGGTCGATGCGTTCTTGCGACAGGCGTTGGCGCTATCGCTGCCGCTGCGCTCGAAGCACGTCAAGGTGCTCGGCCCCGCGGTCGCGCTCATCCCGCGGCGCGCGGACCGTCATCGCGCGCACTTGCTCATCCAAGCAAGTCACCGCGCTCCGCTGCAAAAATTCCTGAGCCAGTGGATTGCCTGCATCGATGCGCTGCGCAAGCCTCGGCATTTGCGCTGGAGCATCGATGTCGATCCCACCGAGATCGACTAAACGATACACTGCGCGCTCGCAAGCACGCATGAACACACTCATCGAACAACTGATCCGTGCGGCGCTCGATCGCTTGCCGGACGAGGCAGTAGCCCGCGCAGCACAACAAGTGCCGGTGGAAGTCGAACGGACGCGCGATCCGGCGCATGGCGACTATGCCAGCAACATTGGCTTGCGCTTGGCGAAGCCGGCGCGCCAGAGCGGCCGCACGCTGGCGCAGAGCATCGTGGCCGCGCTGCCTTCGCATCCGAGCATCGCCAAAGTCGAAGTCGCGGGAGCGGGATTCATCAATTTCTTTTTACGCGCCGGCGCTCATCACGATGCCTTGATGAATATCTTGCGTCTGGATGAAAAATTCGGCGACTCGACGGCCGCGGAGGGCCGATCGGTACTGGTGGAATTCGTTTCCGCCAATCCCACCGGCCCTTTGCACGTGGGTCACGGCCGTCACGCCGCCTATGGGGCGAGCGTGGCCAACCTCCTCGAAGCCGTCGGCTTCAATGTGGGGCGCGAGTATTACGTCAATGACGACGGGCGTCAGATGGAAATTCTCGGCGTGAGCCTGTGGCTGCGCTACCTGGAATGCTGCGGCGAGACATTCGCGTTTCCGGCCAATGGCTATCGTGGCGATTATCTCCTACCGTTTGCACAAGACTTGCGCGCGGCCGCGGGCGATGACTATCGGCTTCCCGCGCAGCTCGTGTTCGCCGACTTGCCGGCCGATGCGCCAGAAGGCGACAAGGATGAGTACATCGACGCCGTCATTGTTCGCGCCAAGAGCCTGCTGGGTGCGGCGGCGTTCGAACAGATTCGCAGCATTGCACTGCAAGAGATCTTGCGCGACATCCGCGAGGATCTCGGCGAATTCGGCGTGACATTCGACGTGTGGTTCTCCGAGAGGTCGCTCGCTGATGATGCCTCCGTGAGCGCCGCCCTCACCCGCCTCGAGGCCGAAGGCATGTCGTATCTCAAGGATGGCGCGCTGTGGTTCAAGAGCACGCAATTCGGTGATGAGAAAGACCGCGTCATGGTGCGGGATAACGGCGTACGCACCTACTTTGCTTCCGACATCGCCTACGCAGCCAACAAGTTTGCGCGTGGCTTCGAGCATCTCTTGTACATCTGGGGCGCGGATCACCACGGATATGTTGCACGGCTTCGCGCCGGGATCGCGGCCAGCGGCGGCGATGTCAATGCGTTCGAGGTGCGCCTGGTGCAGTTCGTCACGTTGTATCGCGGCGGCGAGAAAGCCCAGATGTCCACGCGCTCCGGCGAATTCATCACGCTGCGTGCCTTACGCGCAGAAGTCGGCAACGACGCGGCGCGTTTGTTCTACGTCTTGCGCAGCAACGATCAGCATTTGGATTTTGATGTCGACCTGGCGCAATCGCGCTCCAACGATAATCCGGTGTATTACATCCAGTACGCGCACGCGCGAGTGGCGAGCGTGATGCGGCAACTCGCCGAGCGGGGCATGGCACTCGAGCCAGCGGCCGCGCAGCTCGAGCTGCTCACGCAGCCGCAAGAGGCCGCGCTCGTGCAAAGCTTGGTCCGTTATCCCGAAGTGATTGCGCAAAGCGCGGCGCAGCGCGCACCGCACCTTCTCGTGCATTACCTGCGCGAAGCTGCAAATCACTTTCATGCTTGCTATGCGGCGCACCAGGTCCTGGTCGCCGATGCGGGCCTGCGCAATGCGCGGTTGGTGCTGGCCCGCGCGACGCAAATCGTGATTCGAAATGGGCTCGCACTGCTCGGCGTGTCCGCGCCCGACAGCATGTGAGCGTTTGAACGCGCGAGATTACAAGCCGCGCCATGCGCGCAAGCCCGGCATGTCAGGCAGCACCGGTGTGCTCGTCGGCTTGAGCGTCGGGCTGTCGATCGCAGGCGCCATCTATCTCAAGGATCACAAGACCGAAGGTGTGATGCACGCATCGACGCGCAACGAAGCGAAGCGCCCCGTGTCGGCTGAGACCACGGACGAAGAGCCCGGCAAGACTTATGATTTTTACGACATGCTGCCGAAGTTCGAGGTCGTGGTTCCGGAAAAAGACCGCGAGGTCAAGCCAGATCTGCGCACCGCACCCGAGACCCGGCCCGGCACCTACGTGCTGCAGGCCGGCTCATACAAGAACTTCAGCGACGCGGACCGCATCCGCGTGCAACTCGCGCGCCAGGGCATCGAGTCGAAGGTGCAAAAGGTCTCGGTTGACACCGACACCTGGCACCGCATCCGCATCGGCCCCATCTCGCGGCTCGACGAATTGAATCGACTGCGGCAGCAGCTGCGCAAATCAGAGGTCGATTTCATTGTGATTCGCGTGGGGGATTAGAAGTGCTAGGCCAATCCCCGTGCTGAGCATCGCGACGAGGACGTGCGTGGCCAGGACTTGATCGAGCGCGCTGCGCGCCTCACGGCGCTCCGCGTTCGCGCAAGCTTTCGCCTGCGCGGACGCGACTTGCAGGCCGTCTGAAGCAGCG
>CAXTUB010000029.1:0-7014 GCA_964247385.1 uncultured Steroidobacteraceae bacterium
TCGGGTGGGACCGCTCTTGAAAGAGGCGCGCCCGCGGGCTCCTTGCGGGCGCGCAAGATGGCCGGCAGCAGAGTGAGGCCGCGAAAGAAGCCGATGTCGAGCTTGACCGCGGGCGGCGCCAGAATCTCACCGGCGCGCGCAATTACTTCTTCCGCTTGCACAGAGCGCCATGTCATGTGTTTGGGCAACGGGCTCGATGTGCCCAAGATCCATAATGTGTGATCACCTTTGGACACTCGCCACAGACCCGGGCCCGGCTGCTCGCCCACGACCAAGACTTCTTCGATTTGCTCCACCGGCGGCTGCGCGGCGCCCGATGCGAGAACAGAATTCTCAGCGCATGGAGCTCGAACCATCCAAAGTCCGAGCAGACAAGCTGCGGCAAAAGGCTGAAATGCTCTGTTCATCGTGTGTGCTGTCGCTGTGCTAGCATTTTGAGCCATGAGCACGAAAAAAGATTCCACGCCGCCTTGGGAGCGATCGCCGCCCGCCAACTCCAAGCACACTCGGTTGAGTCCCGCGAAGAAATCGGCCGCGAGAAAGCGCGCGCAGCGCGCCGGCCGGCCATATCCGAATCTGGTGGACAACATGGCCGCAGCGCGTGGGAAAACCTCGCCAGCCAAGCGCAAAGCCGATACCGAGCCCAAGCCTGATGCGAAGCGTAAAACCGGCGCGAAGCGCAAGACTGCGGCGAAGCATCAGGCCGGTGCGAAGCGTAAGACTGTAACGCAGTCCAAGGCCGCCACCCGGCGCGCGGTCCGAGTCAAGCCCAAGACCCGCGCCAAAGGCGCGAGCGGCTCTACGCGCTAGTGAGCGCCGCCCGGGCAAGGCCGGTCAAGAATCCTCGCGGAGGGCTCACCGCCGCGGGACGCGCATGGTTCAGGCGCAAGGAAGGCGCGGACCTCAAGCCCGGCGTCAAGAAGCCTTTTAGCGAGATGTCGCCGCAAGACATGCGCCGCAAGGGAAGTTGGGCCGTGCGATTCTACGGACGTTCGGGCACGCTGCCGCCGCTGATTGGCAAAGATGGCAAGCCAACCCGTTTCGCGCTCACCGCGGCGGCTTGGGGCGAGCCGATTCCCAAGACTGCGCAAGCCGCGCGAAGAATCGCGGCCAAGGGACAGCGATTGCTCGCCGCATACGAACGCAGTAAGCAACGCCGAGCCCAGTCGGCGACTCAGCCTAAGAAACGCGCGCGATAGCGCGACCTTACGATGGCGCAAGTCGTGGAAGATCCAAGTCAGGAGATCGGCTTGGACGCTGCTGATCCGTATCTGCGGCAAGCACAAATCTATCCGCGTCTCAGCGAGGAGATGGCCGCGCGCGTTGCCGGCTACGGCCGGACCGAAGTTCTTCCCGAAGGCACATCGGTGTTCACACGCGGCGAGCGCTCGGTCGACTTTTTTCTCGTGCTTCGCGGCAGCATCGAAATTCTCGACCAGGCAATGCACGGCGAAGTAGGTGTCGTCACCGTGCATTCAGCACGCCAATTTACAGGCGAGCTCGATTTGTTCAATGACCGGCGTATCTTGGTTTCCGGCAGAACACGCGCGGAAACTGAAGTGGTTCGCCTGCCCCGCGCGGATTTTCGCCGCATGGTGTCGAGCGAACCGGACATCGCGGAGATTCTCATGCGCGCATTCATTCTGCGCCGCGTGGGCTTCATCGTTCACGCACAGGCGGCCGTGACTCTGATCGGACCTTCGCACTCGAGCGACACGCTGCGTTTGGCGCGCTTTTTGTCGCGAAATGGCTATCCACACAAGCTGCTCGACACCGAGCTCGATGCCGATGCCGGCGGCTTTCTTGCATGCTTTCAGATTCGGCGGGAAGAGCTGCCGGTCGTTATCCTCGATGAGAAGCGCGCAATGCGCAACCCGTCGAATGCGGATCTTGCAGATCAGCTCGGGCTGACTGAAGAGAGCGATCCGTCCAAGGTTTATGATCTTGCCATCGTCGGTGCCGGTCCCTCCGGACTTGCGGCGGCGGTCTATGCCGCGTCGGAGGGGCTTGCGACCATCGTCATCGAAGGGGTCGCGCCCGGCGGACAGGCAGGCACGAGCTCGAAGATCGAGAATTATCTCGGCTTTCCCACCGGCATCTCAGGCCAAGCACTGGCAGGACGCGCACAGGTGCAGGCGAAAAAATTTGGCGCTCGTCTCGCCATTTCGCGCCACGTCATCGGCATCGAGTGCGATGCAGTGCCGTTCGTCTTGCGCCTGGATGACGATCACGTGCTGCGCTCGCGGGCGATTGCAATCGCCACCGGGGCGCGCTACAGGAAACTCGATGTGCCCAATTTTGCCAAATTCGAAGGCCAGGGAATTCATTACGCAGCGACGGCCATCGAGCAACGCCTGTGCGGCGATGAAGCGGTTGCGGTGGTGGGCGGCGGCAATTCGGCGGGCCAAGCAGCCATCTTCTTGTCGCGCACGGCGGCGCATGTGCACATGCTGGTGCGCGGCGCAGGACTTTCGGCCACTATGTCGGATTACTTGGTACAGCGCATCGAGAACAGCCGCAAGATCACTCTGTATCCTTTCACCGAGATCACTGCGCTGGATGGGGATGACCGGCTGCGTCACGTCACGTGGACTCATCGCTCGGGCGAGCGCCGCACCGAGGAGCTTGGAAATATTTTTCTCATGATCGGCGCCGCGCCCAACAACGAATGGCTCGATGGATGCGTCGAGCTCGATGCAAGAGGCTTTGTGAAAACCGGGAGTGAGGTGAAGGGCCATGCGTCCCAATCGGTCTACGCGACCAGCCACCCCGGAATATTCGCAGTCGGTGATGTCCGTGCGGGTTCCATCAAGCGAGTCGCCGCCGGCGTCGGCGAAGGCTCTGCGGTAGTCCAGTCGATCCATCGCTACCTGCATCCGGAAAGCTCCTAGGCGCGCCGCACATGCAGGATGCACAGCTGGTGTTGGATGCATTGCGGCCGGTCATTCTGCTGCTGTTTCTTGGCGTGGTGACCGCAATCGCTTCGCGCTCGCTGCGCTTGAGCCCGATCGTTGGCTATCTCGTGCTGGGAGTCGCTCTGCATGCGTCAGGGCGCATGCTCGGACTTGACTTGGGCACCGACCGCCCGGTCATTCATTTACTGTCCGAGCTGGGCGTCGTCTTCCTGATGTTCGACATTGGACTGCACTTTTCTTTTGCGCAAATCCGCGTGCAAGCGCGCGATATCTTCGGCTTCGGTCCAGTTCAAGTGGTGCTAGGCACCGTGGGCCTCGGCCTCGTCTGCAGCGCATTCGGCATGTCGCCGCTGGCTGCGGCGGTTGCCGGCGCGACGCTTGCACTATCTTCCACCGCGGTGGTCGCGCGTCTCATTGCAGAGCGGCATCAACAGAATTGCCCGGTCGGTCTGACTGCCACCGCCATTTTAATTTTCCAGGATGTCGCCGCGATCTTTCTGCTCATTGTCGCAAGCTCTCTGGCCGAGCCCGGCTCGATACTCGCAACGTCCGGCGCCGCGCTGATCAAAGCCGTGCTCGCATTTGGCGTTGCCGCCGTGCTCGGTCGATTCGTCGTGCGTCCCGTGTTCGATTTGATCGCGCGAGCAGGGCACGAAGAAGTATTCACGGGATCGGCACTGCTGATCGCGCTCGCCACGGGCTGGGCCACGGGGAGCGTCGGGCTTTCGCTCACGCTCGGCGCGTTCCTGGGCGGCACCGTCATTGCCGAAACGCCCTTTCGCGCCGTGGTGCACTCCGAGATCAAGGCCTTTCGCGGCTTGTTGCTCGGTTTCTTTTTTATTTCGGTGGGCTTGTCCTTGGACATTGCGACGCTGTCGCAGGCGTGGCCGGCCATCGTGCTTGCAACCCTCCTGCTGCTGATCGTCAAAGTCATCACCAATGGAATTGCAAGCCTCGTTTTTCGCTGGTCGGTGCCGGGCTCGGTACAGCTCGGATTTTTGCTCGCGCAGGGCTCGGAGTTTGCGTTCGTGATCCTGAGCTTGCCGGCGGTGCGCGCCCTTCTGGGCGACGCTGCCGCCGCCGCATTGATCGCCGCGGTCGCCTTGAGCCTGGCGCTGACTCCTGCGCTTGCACAGGGGGGCCGCGCGATTGCCGGACGCTTGCGCCGCCGCGCAGCGCTGGGAAAAGACGCGGAGCTCGTGCCGCGCGTGGTGGCTGAACCGGTGTTGATTGCCGGGATGGGCGCGGCGGGCCGTACTCTCGCCGATGCCCTGAACGAGTTCGATGTGGGCTACGCGGCGATCGAACGCGATGAGAGCCGGCTGCAGCACGCCATCGCGGATGGATATCACGCCTCGTTCGGAGATTTTTCCGATCCTCGCATCTGGGAGCCTCTGGAATTGGAAGGCCGGCGCATCACGGCGCACACGGCGCCCGTGTTCGAAGTGTCACGCGAGTTGGTTGGCGCCGCGCGCTTGCGTTATCCCGATTTGAAGCGAGTCGCTCTGGTCAAGGACGAGCACGAGGCAGAACAATTCCGCTCGCTGGGAGTGCTGCCCGTGATCGACCGCAGCGTTCCGCGCGGCTTGGATTTGGCGGCCGCGGTGTTGCATGAGCTCGGAGTCGATGCGCCCCAAATTGGTGTCTGGATGGCGCGGCAGCAAAATCGAGCTCTTGCCGCCTCGGCCATCGCCGCATGAGGGCACGCCGTTTCATCCTGCGAAGCCTCTCGCATGTGGGTGCTTACGCACTACTCGGCGCGTGCGGCGGCGGTTCCGGCGGAACTCTCGCTCCGCCGTCAAACACGCAAGTCGCGGCCCTTTCGATCGATACACCGCATTCTTCCGCCGCGTTTGATCAAGCTGCTCTCGACGACGCGGTGGATCTTGCGCAGAGCGCCGGAGTACGGGGCGTGCTCGTCACATATCCCTGGTCGAGTCTGGAGAGCGCGCCGGGTCTAGTTGACGTGTCGCATCTGCGCGGCGAGCTTGATTATTATCATCGGAGAGGTTTGCAGATTTTTCTGGGCATTCAAGTGATCAATACCGCGAAGCGCGAGGTTCCGGCGGATCTGGACAACGTCGACTTCGATGATCCGCGATTCATTGCGCGGTTTCATTCACTGCTCGATGCCGTGCGCAGTGTGCTCAGCGGATCGGAGCGCTACATCTCCATCGGCAATGAAGTCGACGTGTATCTACAGGCCCATGCGCAAGAATGGCCAAGGTATGTCGCATTTTTCGCGGATGCGGCCGGCTACGTGCACCAAGTGGCAGCCAATGCGCAGGTCGGCGCCACGACGACTTTTGGTGGCTACGCGGTCGAGAGCCGCGCCGACGTGCGAGCCTTGAATGCCTACAGCGATGTGGTGATGCTCACCTATTACCCGCTGCAAGATGGCTCGCAGGTACGCGAAGCCTCGGCGCCCGCCGAGGATGTGCCGATCATGCTGAGCCTCGCGGATTCCAAGCCCGTGATTCTTCAAGAGGCAGGCTATCCGTCGGGCGCGCTCAATGGCAGCTCCGAAGCCGCGCAGCGCGACTTCGTCGATGCGCTGTTCGACGCCTGGCATGCGGCGGGCCCGCGCATGCCATTTTTGAGTTTCTTTCTCCTTTACGACTTCGATCAGACGACGTGCGACGAGCTGGAGGCCTATTACGGGGTGACGGACGCTGCGTTTTCTTCCTATCTCTGCACGCTCGGGCTGCGCCGCTCCGATGGCAGTGAGAAACCTGCGTGGAGCGCCTTCGCCACGGCCGTGCAATAATCGGCTCGGCCATTGCAGCGGACTGAGGCATTCGGACTTTGCATGTGGACTGTTGCATGCGCGATGCGCCATGCGACACAGTGCTCAAAAGTCGACATTCGCTCTGAGCTGCGGCGAGAGAGTCCTTAAGATTCTCTTCGTGAAAGCTTCTCTCGATCAGTTCCGCAATTCGCACGCATCGCTCGTGCGGACTCTGTATTACTACAGTCTCATCTCCTATCTGTGCATCTGCAGTTGTCTCGAGGCGGTCGGCAGCTGGGATGATCGCGCAATCAGTTGGGTCGCCGCGGCGCTGCCGGGCTTCATTCTCGTGCTCGCGGGTCCTCGCATTGCGTATGCGCTCATCAAGCGCGCATTGGATTTCCGTTACGACATGCGTAGCGTGGGCAGTACATTCGAGGAGTTCAAATCGAAATGCCGCCAGCTCGATGCGCAATCGAGCGCTGGCCACTGACGCTCAACGCAAGGTCCACTTGACCGAATGCGTGCCGCTGCCAGTCAGCGCGATGCCGTCCAAGGGATTCTGAGCGACGCCGTCCACAGTGCACGTCGCCGGCTGCCCTAGCCCCTCTTTGGAGTTGACGACCTCGATGTCGTACACCGCTTGGCCGCGGCGGTAGCGAATCTTGAAGCCGGGCCAATTGGCCGGAACGCACGGCTTCAAGAACAAGCGCTCGCCGGCGAGCTCGAAGCCGAGCACGGCCTCGAGACCCGCCCGGTAAAGCCACGCAGCCGACCCGGTATACCAAGTCCATCCGCCACGTCCCACGTGAGGCGCAACCGAGTAGATATCTGCGGCGACTACATACGGCTCGACTTGATACTTCTCGCATGCGGCGAGATCGCGCGCGTGCCCGATCGGATTCAACAGCGAGAATAATTCGTAGGCGCGATCTCGGCGGCCGAGCTGCGCAAATGCGAACACGGACCAAGTAGCGGCGTGGGTATATTGCCCGCCGTTTTCACGCAGCCCCGGCGGATAGCCTTTGATGTAGCCCGGATCATGCGGCGTCTTGTCGAACGGCGGCGTGAACAGCAGTGCGAGCGCCTCGCCGCGGCAGATCAGTTGCTCATCCATCGACTTCATGGCTTGCACCGCGCGCTCGTGCTTTGCGGCGCCGGAGAGCACACTCCACGATTGCGCAATGGCATCGATGCGGCATTCCGTATCCTGTGCGCTGCCGAAGGGCGTGCCGTCGTCAAAATAGCCGCGGCGATACCAGGCGCCATCCCACGCCTCGCGATCCAATGAATCGGCCAGATTCCGCGCCTGACTTTCCCAACGCAAGGCACGTGTGGTCTCGCCGCGGTGGTGCGCATACGGTGCGAACC
>CAXTUB010000030.1:0-5613 GCA_964247385.1 uncultured Steroidobacteraceae bacterium
GCGCTGCGCCTGCGCGATCAAGGTGGTTTTACCAGCGGCGAGAGCCGCCCCCACCACCTCCGCCGCCACCGCCACCCCCTCCGGGAGGGCGCGACGAGCGGGCAGGGCGTTCCTGCGCTTCATTCACGCGCAAAGGACGGCCTCCCATTTGGAACCCGTTGGTCTGCTGGATGGCCGTCTGCGCATCACTCGACGCCATGTCCACAAAACCGAAGCCGCGCGGGCGGCCGGTCTCGCGATCCATGACCAACTTGACGGACTCCACTTTGCCGTGACGCTCGAACAGCTTTCGAACTTCGTCTTCGGTTGCAGAGAAAGGAAGGTTACCCACGTAAATTGTCGTCATCTGCCGATCTCACTAAAGCTGGCGCGGCGAGCTTACCTGCCCGTTCTTGCGCATTTTTTCATGCTACGCCTGCCCTATGCACATTTCAAATAAAAGCCGCAGGCGGATTGACAACGGCGAGGAGCTTCATGGTCGGCGCCGAAAAGCCTGCGAGCCCGCTCTCGCGTAACTGCTCAGCCTTCGAGATAGGCATATCCATCTAATTCTGTTTCGTAAAAGCGCTTGACGGCTTGGCCTTCGGCGAGCGACATCCGGCCCTCGCGCACGGCGCGCTCGCAATCGCGCGCGAGGCGCGGATAGAGCTCGTCGGTGTCGTATTCCATGTACTCCAGGACTTTAACCGCCGTGTCGCCTTTGACGATCTCCTCGATCCACCAGCCGCCTTCTTCGTGAAGCTTGATGTGCACCACATGCGTATCGCCGAACAAGTTATGGAGGTCGCCCAGAGTCTCCTGGTATGCGCCGACCAAGAACGCGGCCAGGTGGTAGGGCTGATTCGGCTCGAGCTCGTGCACTTCGAGCGTACGCTTGGTGTCGCGCGGGTGGACGAAGCGATCCACCTTTCCGTCCGAGTCGCACGTAATGTCGGCCAGGGTGGCATTGCGCGTGGGCCGCTCGTTCAGCCGCTCGATGGGCATGATGGGAAATACCTGGCCGATGGCCCAGCTATCGGGGAGCGATTGGAACACTGAAAAATTGCAGAAATAGATGTCGCTCAATTGGGACTCGAGCGCATGCAGCTCCTCAGGCACCTTGTCGAGCTTGCGGCAGGCATCCCGAATCTTGGTGCATGTTGCCCAATACAGTTCCTCGGCGAGCGCGCGGTGCTCCAATCCCAAATAACCGAGATTGAACATTTGCAGCGCCTGCTCGCGCGCCTGCAGCGCATCGTGGTAGCACTCGACCAGGCGGCGCTCGCTGACGGAGCGATAGGCTTCGAACAGATCGAGCACGGGCTGCGGAAGATTCGCATCGCGCTTGCGCTCGAGATCGGCAAGGCCCGCGACCTGAAAGCGATCGAGCCTGGAAGAACCCAGCACATCGAACACCAAAACGCTGTGGTGCGCGGCAATGGCGCGGCCCGATTCGCTGATGATCATGGGGTGAGGCACGCCGCGCGCATCGCACACGTTCTTGATCCGGTACACCACATCGCTCGCGTACTCGTTGAGCGTGTAGTTCATGGAAGACTCATAGTTCGTGCCGCTGCCGTCGTAGTCCACGCCAAGACCGCCGCCGATATCGATGTACTCGAGGCCCGCGCCCATGCGCTTCAACTCCGCATACACGTGGGCGAGCTCGTTGATGGCTTCCTTGACGCGGCGGATGTCCTGGAGCTGACTGCCCGAATGGCAATGCACCAGCTGCAAACAATCGAGCATGTCGTGTTCCGCAAGCAGCGCATGCAGATCGAGAATCTCGCTGACGAACAATCCGAATTTGGACTTCTCGCCGGCTGAATCGCGCCAACGGCCCGCGCCTTCGCTCGCAAGCTTGACTCGAACGCCGATGCGCGGGCGCACCTGATGCGCCTTCGATTGCTTGAGAATCAAGTGAATTTCGTTGAAGTTTTCCACCACCGGAATGATGCGGCGGCCGAGCTTGGTCGCGAGGATGACGGCTTCGATGTAGCTCTCATCCTTGAAACCGTTACACACGATGAGACGGTCGGGCGAATCTTCGGTGATCGACATGACCGCGAGAAGCTCGGGCTTGGACCCCACTTCGAGTCCGAAGCCGTGCTGTTTTCCGTAGCGATAAACCTCTTCGACCACCAAGCGCTGCTGATTCACCTTGATGGGAAAAACCGCGGCGTAGGTGTTGCGATATTCATTTTCCGCAATGGCGTTGCCAAACGCTTCGGCAATGCGGCGCAATCGATGCGCGAGGATGTCGGAAAAACGGATGACGACCGGCGGGTGCAAATCCCGCGCCTTGAGGCCGTTGACCACGTCGACCAAATCGATTTCCCGGCTGTCGTCCGCATTGGGGCGAATCACGAGGTGGCCTTGCTCGTTGATGCCGAAGTAACCCTTCCCCCACGCCTCGACTTGATACAGATCCGCGGAATCTGAAATTTTCCACGCGGGCGCGGCGCTCGATTTTTTCAGAACCGTACTCATGGCGCGCGCACCATATCAAATCTGGCTGTCACTGATGGGTCGAAGCGCGCACGATGGGGCGCGCCGGATCGCGAATCCATTCACTCCAGGACCCAGGGTACAACTTGGCGCCGGGTAAGCCGGCGATTTCGAGCGCCAGAAGATTGTGACAGGCGGTCACTCCAGAGCCGCACATATGCGCGAAGCGTGAGGCATCGGATGAGCCGAGCACGCGGAGCCAATCGCGTCGCAAGCTCGCTGCATCGCGAAAGCGTCCGTCTGAGCTCAAGTTCAATGTAAAGGGAACGTTGATAGCGCCGGGCACATGCCCGGCGATGGGATCGATGGTCTCAGCCGTGCCCGCGAACCGCGCCGGGGACCGGGCATCGATGAGTCCAAGCGCATGACTCGTCGAGCCGGCAAGGACCGCATCGGCTGTGACCGTGGCGCCCTTGGTCACGCGCGGCTGCCAATGCGCCACGGTAGGGTGACACGGTTCCGTACCGTCGCCCTTCTCGATGGGGCGGCCGGCAGCGCGCCACGCAGCGAACCCGCCGTTGAGTACCTGCGCTTGTTCGATGCCTACCCAACGCAGCAACCACCAACCGCGAGCCGCCATGGCGGCGTTGTCCGCGTCATATACGACGACACGGGTCGCTGGCTCGATGCCCCAGGAGGCCAGCCGCCGCGCAAGCATCAAAGGATCGGGCAATGGATGGCGCCCGCTCGATGCGCTGATGGGCGAGGAAAAATCCTGGTTGAGATCGGCATAGTGCGCACCGGGAATGTGCCCTGCCTGAAACGCCGCGGCGCCGGCGCGCGGCGCCAGCAAATCGAAGCGGCAATCGAGCGTCACGCATCCATTGGACTCGATCATCTCCGCGAGCTCGCGCACTTCGATCAACGGTGAGAAATTCACGTTCATATAGTAGCGCTACAATCTCGCGCCGTGGGACACGACATCGCATGGCGTTGACTTTGTATTGGGGAAGCGGCAACGCGTACTCGTGGCGCGTTTTGCTCGCGCTCGAATACAAAAAGCTCGAATACGCGTCCGAGCGGCTGCACTTCGACAAGCAAGAGCACCAGGCCCCGCACATGTTGAAGATGAATCCGCGCGGCAGTGTGCCGGTCCTCAAGGACGGCGACTACATTGTGTTCGAACCGCTCGCGGTGCTGTATTACCTCGACCTCAAGTATCCGCAGCCGCCGATTTTTGGCACGAACCCAGAAGAGGCCGGTGTCATCATGCGCGTGATTTGCGAATTCCAGACGTACGCGGAGCCCTCGATCATGAGCATCGTCGAGGCGGTGTTCTCGGGGCACGTCGCCGGCCGCTTCGAGGAGCTCTCCGACGCCATGCATGTGGTCGGTCGCGAAGCGCGCACCATCGAGGGCCGTTTGAGCAAGGAAAAATGGATTGTCGGGCAGGACTATTCGGCGGCCGACATGGTAATTTTTCCAAGCATCCAGCTGTTGCGTCGCGCACTCGAGCGAAGCGAGGCCGCCGAGCTTGGCGCGCGCTTCCTGCCGATGGTGAGCAACTACCCGGCACTCGCGCGATGGATTGAGCGCATCGAGACCTCGCCGGGGTACGACAAGACTTTTCCGCCGCACTGGCGCGAGCACCACCGGGAGACATGATGACGCGTGAGAAAACGCACTTCGATTTCAAGGGCCGCATCGTCATGGTGGGATTCGGCAGCATCGGTCAGGGAGTCATGCCGCTCATCCTGCGGCATCTGGGATTGCCCCCCGGGCGCATCACCATCGTGACGGGCGACGCGGGCGGCTCCGACGAAGCGCGTGATCTCGGCATCCAGCTCATCGTGTCGCCGCTTCGCGAAGACAATTTTCGGTCGGTGCTCGAGCCATTGCTTGGCGCGGGCGACTTCCTCGTCAACTTGTCAGTGGATGTCTCGAGCATTGCGCTCATCGAGCTATGCCGCGAGCGGGGCGCCTTGTATCTTGATACCTGTATCGAGCCCTGGCCCGGGGGCTACACCGACACTTCCATCCCGGCGAGCCGGCGCACCAATTACGCGCTGCGTGAGCAAGCCCTGCGGCTCCGCTCTTCCGGTAAGGCGCCGACCGCGGTGATTACTCACGGCGCGAACCCCGGACTCGTCTCGCATTTCGTGAAGCGTGCGCTGATGAACCTCGCGGGCGACTTGCGTGTCGCCGCGGCTGAGCCCAAGTCGCGCGCCGAATGGGCGGCGCTCGTGCGCCAACTCGGGGTGAAAGTCATTCATATCGCGGAGCGCGACACCCAGAGCTCGCCCGTGCCCAAACGACTCGACGAATTCGTCAATACGTGGTCCGTGGATGGCTTCGTGAGCGAGGGATCGCAGCCCGCGGAGCTCGGCTGGGGAACGCATGAGAAACATTTTCCCGCCGATGGCGAGCGTTTCGATTTCGGCTCGGGTTGCGCGATTTATCTGAAACGTCCGGGCGCAAGCACGCGCGTGCGTACTTGGACGCCTAACGCGGGGCCTTTTCACGGTTTCCTGATCACGCACGGTGAATCGATTTCGATCGCCGATTATTACAGCGTGCCGGAGGCGTCATCGTCTCAAGGCTTGGCCGCTTATCGCCCGACCGTTCATTACGCTTACCACCCGAGCGATGCGGCAGTTTTGTCAATCCACGAATTCGCGGGCCGCAACTGGCACCTGCAGGACAGTAAACGCATCATGAATCAAGAGATCACCACCGGAATCGACGAGCTCGGCGTGCTGCTCGCAGGGCATGCCAGGAATGCTTATTGGTACGGCTCGCAATTGTCCATCGATCAGGCGCGCTCCCTTGCGCCGTACAACAGCGCGACCAGCCTGCAAGTCACTGTTGCCGTGTTGTCCGGGATGGTTTGGGCCATGGAGAATCCGGATCGCGGCATCGTTGAGCCTGATGAAATGGACTATCGACGTAATCTCGAAATTTGCATGCCGTATCTGGGCCCGGTGATCGGTGCCTATACCGATTGGACGCCTTTGACTCAACGCGGTGAGTTATTGCCTGAAGACCTCGATCTGAGTGATCCGTGGCAATTCAAGAATGTTCGGGTGATCTAGCTCGATGAACCTTGCCGCGATGGCGTGAGCTCGGTCGGCACTTGATCGAGCGCGCTGCGCGTTCGCGCAAGCTTTCGCCTGCGCGGACGCGACT
>CAXTUB010000031.1:0-3993 GCA_964247385.1 uncultured Steroidobacteraceae bacterium
GCGCAGCGCTGCGCAGCTCCCCGACCCCGGTTCTCTTTCTTTTGCGGCGCAGGAGCGATCGCCCTGCTGTGCGCCGCTCTCGCCCTAATTTCTTCCGCGCACGCGGCCACCAATCGCGCCACCGAGGCGCGGATCGATGCCGCTCTTGCCAACGAGTTGCGCTCTGAAAAGGACAGAGCACGCGACCCATATCGACACCCCAAACAGACGTTGAGTTTTTTCGGTCTGCGCGAGGACATGAGCGTCATTGAAATCTGGCCCAGTGGCGGCTGGTATGCGCAGATCATCGCTCCGGTCGTGAAGGATCGCGGACGATACATTCCGGCAACCGCCGAACCGGAAAACGATGCCGGACGTCAACGCGCGGATGAGCTCGTAAAAAAATTCACCGATCATCCTTCGATTTATGGTGAGTGGCGCGCCGTTCCATTCGACGAGAAGCAAACCCGGCTCGGCGATCCGGGTTCCGTCGACATGGTGCTGACGTTCCGCAACTTGCATGGCTGGCTCAAGGACCAATGGGCCGATCGGGCCATCGCCGCCATGTTTGCCGTGCTCAAGCCCGGCGGCATTCTCGGTGTCGTCGACCATCGCGCAAGTCGTTCGGCGCCGCAGGATCCGCATGCGGACTCCGGCTATGTGCGTGAGGATTACGCCATCAAGCTCATTGAAGCGCAGGGTTTCAAGTTGATCGGCCGCTCCGAGATCAACGCCAATCCAAAAGACACCAAAGACTATAAGGAAGGGGTGTGGACGTTGCCGCCCACGCTTGCGCTCAAAGACACCGAGCGTGAAAAGTATCTGGCGATCGGCGAGAGCGACCGCTTTACGCTGAAATTTCGCAAGCCTCGCTGAGTTGGGTACGCGCCGCTTCGGGCGCTACCACATCTGCTTGAGCTGACTGGCCACATCCACCGAAGCCGCTTCGGCACCGCGCAAGTTGTCGGCCCCTGCCGCGCTTCGATATGAGCTTTTTTCCAACGTGTCCATCACCTTGTCGGTAAGAAAGCGGCTCTTGCCGCCATACACGTGAGCATCTCCCTGACGGGATTGCTGCGGAATCATGTAGCGCAATGGCGCGCAGATGTGCAGCTCGTTTCGAGCGCGAGTCATGGCGACATATAGAAGCCTGCGCTCCTCTTCGATCATTTCAGAGTTGCCCGTGGAAAACTCAGACGGAAAATTGCCGTCGGACACATTGAGCAGATACACGAAATCCCACTCCTGGCCCTTGGCGGAGTGAATGGTCGACAAGATCACGTAATCTTCGTCTTTGGACGGGTTGCCCGCTTTGTCGCTCGACACCACGGGCGGATCAAGCGTGAGCTCGGTCAGGAAGCGCTCGCGCGTCGCGTATTGGGTCGACAGCTGCGCCAGTTGCTCGAGATCGCCGGTGCGTGTCCAGGCCGCATCGTAAATGCGCTCCAATTGCGGTTTGTACCAGTCATGGACCAACTGGACCTGGCCCGGCCAAGGCGTTTGCGAATCAGCCAGCCGAATCATCAAGTCGGTGAAGCGCTTCCAGTCTATCTTTTGCAACGGCGGCGGGGCGAATTGCGTCAGCGAGGAGATCGCAAACTGATTGGCTTCAAGATGCTCGATTGCCTGCGCCGCATGGGCAGGGCCGAATCCTGGCAACAGTTTGAGCACGCGGAACGCGGCCACTGTGTTGCGCGGATTATCCGCCCAGCGCAGCAGTGAGATCATGTCCTTCACATGGGCCGCTTCGAGAAATTTGAGCCCGCCGTATTTGACGAACGGAATGTTGCGCCGAGCCAGCTCGACTTCGAGCACATCGCTATGGTGCGAGGAGCGAAATAACACTGCGTGCCGCTTGAGCGAGCCGCCAATCTCCCGTGTCGCCAGAATCTTTGTGACGATGTATTCGGCCTGAGCCGTTGCGTCGTCCAAGCTCACGTAATATGGCTTGATGTTCGACTGCCGCGTGCTCATCAGGGTCTTGCGGTGCTGACGAATGCCTTCGGACATCAGCGCGTTGGCAGTGTCCAAAATAGGCTGGCTCGAGCGGTAGTTCTGCGCCAGCACGATCACGTCCGCCTTAGGCTTGTATCGATCGGCAAAACCCAGAATGTTGTCGACCGCCGCCGCGCGAAACGAATAGATGGCTTGCGCATCATCACCCACCACCGTCACGCCCTGGCCGTCGGGCCTTAGTGCGTGCACGACGTCGCCTTGCAGCACGCTGGTGTCTTGATATTCATCCACCAAAATATGATCGAAATTCTTGGCCAGAGTCTGCGCCAGCGACTCGTTCTTCATCATGGCGTGCCAATACAAGAGCAAATCGTCATAGTCGAGCACGTTGTTCTTGTGCTTGCGTGCGACATATTCGCGATACAGTTGAGTCAGGTCTTGTTCCCATTCGCGGCACCACGGAAATTGCTCTTCCAAGGTCTGCTTCAATGAAAGCCCCGTATTGACGCGATAGGAATAAATGGCAAGACACGAATCCTTCCGTGGAAAGCGCTTGTCCTTGGCGGAAAATTTCAGCTCATGCCGAATCACATCGAGCAAATCCGCCGCATCGGCGCGATCCATCACGGAGAAGTTTGGCTCGAGACCCACTTGCTTGGCGAACGAGCGCAGAACCCGGTTGCCGACCGAATGAAACGTGCCCGACCAAATCAACCGCGAGGCAACGCTGCGATCCCCAAGCTTGCCGCGCTCCGCCATCGCTTCCGCGACGATGGCCTGCGCGCGCCGGATCATCTCCTGCGCGGCCCGCCGGGTGAATGTGAGCATGAGAATTCTGGCGGGATCGACGCCGTTCAGCACCAAATGCGCGGCCCGATGCGCCAAAGTGGCCGTTTTTCCCGTGCCGGCGCCGGCGACGATCAACAACGGACCGCAGCGCACACCCTGGCCCGGCGCCGCGACGCCAAATGTGGCGGCACGCCGCTGCGCCGCGTTCAATGAGTCAAACGCATTGGCCTTGGCTTTCAGCATGGGCGAATCATAGCGGCGTGCTGTATGTATAACCAGTTTTCAATGGCCATTATGTCATCATGTCCGATGACGTCAGTCACTCGCGACGAGACAGATCACACGGAGCCCATTTCATGAGTCGATCCAGGCGCAAAATCGCTACATGACCTCGAATCAAAAATTGACGCGCCGGGTGCCGCCCGAACTGTTATCGCGCCAATCCATGTATCAAGGACGCGTCGTCGATGTCGGCACCGAGCGCCTCCGCTTCTCCGATGGACGCGAAGAGAATCTCGACATGATCCATCACCCCGGCGCGGCGGCCATCGTCGCAGTGGACGATGCCGGGCAAACGTGTCTTGTGCGTCAATATCGACACGGCGTTCGCGAGTATTTGTGGGAGATTCCCGCGGGCAAGCTCGACGCCCAAGAACCACCCTCCCTTTGCGCCATGCGTGAGCTCAAGGAAGAGACCGGCGTACAAGCGCGCGACTGGACGCCGCTCGGCGTTTACGTGCCGGCCCCAGGCATTCTCACCGAGAAGGTGCATCTATTTTTGGCGCGCGGCCTCGAGAAGGGCGAAGCTCAGCCGGAGACCGATGAAGACCTAGAGATTTGGTGGTTACCGCTGAGTCAAGCGCTCGAAATGGTGTGCGATGGACGGTGCGATGACGGGAAAACGGCGCTGGGCGTGCTGCGTGCGCATGCGGTAGTAAGCAAGCTTTAACCATTGCGGGAGTGTGCGTTGAGAAGTGTTGCATTCGCAGCGCTCGCGATCGAGTGCGGAAGCAAAGCTCCCGTTCCCGCGATCGTCCCTGCGCTAGGGCCCCACGAGTCTCAGCGAGTCATTCGGTCGTTGCGCTCCCCGCGCAACGGGACGATCGCGGCACTCTCAAAGCTCGCCCTGCGAATGCAACACTTCTCACCGTTGGCTCTTTCGCATCATTGGGGGATCTTCGAATCCTAAGTTTAGCCTTCTGCACAGACGCGGACGCGGGGGGGGGGGGGGGGGGGGGGGGGGGGGGGGGGGGGGGGGGGGGGGGGGGG
>CAXTUB010000032.1:0-3961 GCA_964247385.1 uncultured Steroidobacteraceae bacterium
GATCTCACGCTTCAATGGGTTTCAACTTGCGGCCCGCTCGGACAGCATCCGCGCGACGGCGACGCTTGCGCCGCTCTCAACAAGTTCCGACCGAGCTCACGCCATCGTGGCATCGCTCAGCGCGAATTTCACTGAAGCAAGCGGCGGATCGCACCGCTCCTATTGAGGGTTGCAATCCGTAAGAGGAGCGATGCGGGAGCGAGACAGCGCGGCGGCATGACCGCACAGCTTCATGCGCCGGCAAACTTGATCGAGCGCGCTGCGCGTTCGATCAAGCCGGCGCCTATGCGGGCGCGACTCGCGGGTCGTCCCGGCGCGCACGCTGAGGAGAGTCAGCTCACGACCCGCTTGAACAGCACCCGCATGACGGCGCCGTTTGCGCCGCTCTCAAAAAGTTTGCCCGGCGCATGAAGCCGTGCCGCCATGCTTCACACTCGATCGAGCGTGTTCGAGCTCCAGACTGGTCTATGTTCTGCGTCACTTTGCAAATGCGGTTCGACATCTCATTCGATTTGCCACGTAGAGCAGCTACGGAATCAATCGCTTGGACATTCGCGATTTCACTCGAGACATGATCGGGTCCCATGACATGGTGTCGTGGTCTTTGGCTCGGTTGGACTCGAAGTGCGCGGATCCGGCGTGTGATCGTCGGTTCAATCGGGAAGATGCCCGACAACGTTCGTGCGCCGCTTTGTTTCAGCGGCGTCCATGGGCATTGCGAGTCTGGGGAACTTCACTGGCGTCTGATTGGTGCCGGCGTGGCACTAGGCGATGGCAGTCTCGGAAGTTTTCTGTGCGAAAGCTGTGTTGATGATGACAAGCACGCTCTGGCGCTGGCCGTTGCCGGAGCGAGCAAGAATGTTCTCGGGATGTGAACGCGACAAGGTAAGTTGAATTGATGTCGAGTTGATTCGAGACCGGCTTGATGAGTCACATCCACACGCGAGCGATGCTCGCTGCCTAATACGTTGCGAGAGAAAGTTACGGAAGTGCGCAAGATAGAGTTCGGTGGCTGCTCTCGCTCAATGTCGTGCTTTAGGGTCTCGCTTAATATCTCGTATATTGGAGCGGCAAACGGCTGACTCCTTCCGGCTCACAAGGAATGGTGCGCGATTCGTCGCTGATCTGGGCCACAGCGGGTGAATGAGCGGCGAAATTTTTGAGAGCGGCGCGGCGTCGCCGTAGCGCAGGCGCTGTTTGAGCGGGCCCAGCGCACGTTGACTCAAATCCGTTGGCTCATCGGCCCGCGAGTCGCGCCTGCGCAGGCGTGAGCCGCGCGAACGCGAAGCGCGCTCGATCAATTTCGCCGCTCAATCACCCGCTGAGGCCAGGCGCATAAACTCCCCACAACGCACGTCTCAATCACTCTGCGATGGGCCTGCGGGAGGGAGACTGCGCGTACGACACGGCAATAATGCTCAAACGCCGAGATCGTGGAGCGCCGGTGGCGGGATCCGCAGGAAGGGCGACCTCGATCTCGTCGTGCACGCGCTTACGCATCAATGCGCGCCCCATCGGAGAGTCCATGCTGAGATATTCGGGCGCCATGTCGAACTCGTCAGGCCCGACGATGCGAAGCCATTCGCTCGCGCCGGTGTCGTCCTGAATTTGCACCCAAGCGCCGAAATAAATGCGCTCTTCTTTTTCGCGCCCCGGCGCGTGCGGATTGACGACGGTCATGCCCTCGAGCCGCTTGCGTAAGAATCGCACGCGGCTGTCGATTTCGCGCAAACGTTTCTTGCCGTACGTATATTCTGCGTTCTCGGACCGATCGCCTTGCGCCGCGGCCTCGCTCACTGCCGCGCTCACACGCGGCCGTTCAATACGCCATAGCGTATCGAGCTCCTCGCGCATGCGCGCGTGCCCCGCAGCAGTAATGAATTTCGAGCCGGGCTCAGCCGGCGCTCGATAGCGCGACAACTCAACCCCGCGCTGCAGCGTCATGCGAGACCCGTGACCTGCGTCCGCAAGCCCTGAACGCAATTGTGCAAGCAGTCACAGATCGCACGCGCCTTATGTCTCTAAGCTTCAGCTCCATGGGCGTTAAGTTTTACACGCACTTCATCTCGCAAGAAACCGGCGCCAGCGATTACGAGGAGTACCGAGGAGTGGTCGAGGTGTTCGGGCGCGCTCAAAAATGCCGCGGTGATCGTGAGATTGCCCAAGTACTGGCGCGCAGCTTCGATCTGGAACCCGAGGACATTCAGATTCTGCAGTGGCAGCAGCTGCACTAAGGACATCGAATCCCCTAGCGGACTTTACTTCCCTTCATCGTCAAGTCCGCATTTTTCGCCCCGGGCTGGTCCCGGGGCTTTTTTTTGGGGTCGGTGTCCGATCCCAGCTTCAGACGTCAAAGCGCAACGTAGGGCGCCCCGAGCATTTGCAGCCCTTGCAAGCACCTCGAGCCGCCCGCGGTGGTGAAGTGATAAGCTTCAGCGCTCGTTTCACCAGGGGTTCGAAGCAACGCTTCGAGAAGGGAACAGATGCGCACATTCGCGGTACTCGCGTGGTTGATCATTGCCGGCTCTCTATCGGGCTGCGGCTATAACACGTTCCAATCGCAGGATGAGGCGGTGAAAGCCGCGTGGTCGGAAGTCATCAATCAATACAAGCGGCGCGCCGACCTCATTCCGAATCTGGTCAATACGGTCAAGGGGTACGCTTCGCACGAACAGCAGGTGCTGCTCGGCGTGACGCAAGCGCGCGCCAAAGTCGGCTCCATTCAAGCCACTCCTGAGCTCATCAACAATCCGGAAGCTTTTGCGAAATTCCAGGCGGCGCAGGGCGAGCTGAGCAGCGCCCTATCTCGTCTATTGGTGGTGTCGGAGAACTACCCGCAGCTCAAAGCGGATCAGAACTTTCGTGATTTGCAGGCTCAGTTGGAAGGAACGGAAAATCGCATCACCGTTGCCCGCAATCGCTACATTCAGTCGGTGCAGGATTACAACGTGAGCGTGCGCTCGTTTCCGAATAATCTCACGGCCATGGTCTTCGGTTACAAGCCCAAGCCTAATTTCACGGTGGAAAACGAGGCGGCCGTTTCGCAAGCGCCTGCGGTGGATTTTGGCAGCGCCTCGGCGGCTCCTTCGCAAGCCACACCTGGCGCACCCTCGACACCCGCTGCGCCGTCGGCGCCCTTGGCCCCCGCATCGAATTAGCCTCGAGGCCCGCGCGAGTTTTCCGCTTGTGAGAGACCGCGCGCGTCGCCTCGCGCACATCGCCGGCGGCTGCATGCTGCTGCTCTTGGCTGCGGGCTTGCTGGCGCAGGTAGCCGTGCCGCCGCTCACGGCTCGCGTGACGGACCTCACCGGCACGCTTTCGGGCGAGGCCACCAGCCGTATCGAGTCCAAGCTGAAAGCGCTCGAGCGAAGCAAGGGAAGTCAGATCGCGGTGCTGATTGTGCCGACGGTACAGCCAGAAGACATCGAGCAGTTTGGCATTCGTGTGGCCGATCAATGGAAGCTCGGACGCAAGGGCGTAGATGACGGCGCAATCCTGATCATCGCGAAGGATGACCGCACGATGCGAATCGAGGTGGGCTATGGGCTCGAAGGCGCGATTCCCGACGCCGTCGCCAAGCGCATCGTCGCCGACATCATCGCCCCGCGTTTCAAGGCGGGCGACTTCGATGGAGGAGTCGAGGCGGGCGTCGATCAAATGATTGCCATCGTCAATGGCGAGCCGTTGCCGGAGCCCGACCGGCGTTGGGAAAAGACGCGCGGCACGACCCATCTATTGCCGATTCTGCTCGTCGTGGTCTTGTTCGGCAGCAGTATCTTGCGAGGGATCTTCGGGCGCGGACTCGGCTCGCTCGCCACTGCAGGCGCGACCGGCGCCATCGCGTGGTTCTTGACGCACGCATTGATCATCGGCATCGGTGCGGGATTGCTTGCGCTCGTGTTTGCATTGGCTGCCAATACCTCCCGAGGTTGGAGCAACGGCGGACGCGGCGGTTGGGGCG
>CAXTUB010000033.1:0-2088 GCA_964247385.1 uncultured Steroidobacteraceae bacterium
ACTTGATCGAGCGCGCTGCGCGTTCGCGCAAGCTTTCGCCTGCGCGGACGCGACTCGCGGGCCGGAGATCTCACGCTTCAATGGGTTTCAACTCGCGGCCCGCTCGGACAGCATCCGCGCGACGGCGACGCTTGCGCCGCTCTCAAAAAGTCCTGCCAAGCTACACGCCCTCGCCGCATCTTTCGACGCAATTGGCACGCGTAGTGCCGGTGCATCGCCCGCCGCGCTGGTTCGGCATGCTTGTTAAGCGCGATTGCTCGTCTCACTTCACCGGTGGACGCATAAGCACAAAGGATTTTTGACTTTTGGATTTTTTGTTTTTCACACCGACGCGGAGTTCTTTGGTGCACCCTCGATGCATGGCGCAAGGCGCGGATGGCCCAGGGCCAGTAAAAGTGGGGCTCTCGCAGGCAGCAAACAGACGATCATTGGTCAGGAGCGTCATCGGCTCAATGCGTGCCTGCGCAAGCAGAATTCGATCGAATGGATCCCGGTGGAGTAGCGGCAACTCGAGAATCTTCGCCGCGTGGATGCCGGAAATTGGTAAGTGATGAAACCCTGCATCATCAACACCTGCCAGAATTTCCATTGGGTCTGCGGTCAGCTTGCCGACGGTGCACTTGATGCTGATTCCCAAATCGATGCAGCGCTGACAAAGACTTCGCCCGAATCCACATCATTCCGCGCGCGGCAGCCGTGATCGGGATGAGGCGTGCCATCGGCTTGCCTGCTTTGGCGATCGTGATTTCAGCACCTGCTGCGGCTTCGTCGACCAACCGCGAAAGATGAGTTTTCGCTCGATGAATATTGACGACGTTGACCTGATCCGCGCAGCGACGGGCGCGCAAATCGTACGAGCTAGGAAGCCTTCACCGCCTGCGTGCCCTCGGCTTCTCCTTTTTTTGGCTCGTTGCGCAGACCGCCCAGACACGCGGTGAACTCCGCACCAAACAAAAAAATCTGCGCGGTGTAATAGAGCCAGAGCAAGAGAGCGGCAAAGGATGCCGCGGCGCCGAAGGCGGTGGGCTGCGTCGAATGCGCCAGATACAGTCCAATGCCCCAGCGTCCAATATCGAACAGCACCGCCGTGAGAAGGCCGCCGCCGATCACGACTTTCCACGGCAAACGCCGCGCCGGCATGTAGCGGTAAATGAGCGCAAACAGCCCGGTGACCAACAATAAAGAAAACACCAAATCCAAACTGCCAATTGCGCTGACGAGAACCGTGTGCCTTTCAGCGACGCGGCCGCGCAAGTTGGCCATGCCCGCGGTCATGGTCAGCGACACGAGAAGCAGGAAGCCCAGCGTCAAAATGAAACCGAAGGAAAGCAGACGCGTATGAATCCATCCGCGAATACCGGAAGGGGCCATCTTGTCGCTCTGCCAAATGTGATCGAGAGAACTTTCGAGCGCGGCGAGCACCGTGGTTGCGCCGATCACGAGAGTTACCGCGCTGACGATGGTGGCAACGAGGCCTTGAGCTTGCTGTGAGCTCTTGACAGCGCCCACCAGGATATTGGCCGTGGAGGCTCCAAACAATGCGGTCAATTGCGAGCTGATCTGTGCCGAAGCGGCGTCGGCGCCGATGATTGCTCCGGCGATCGTCGACAAGATCACCAGCAGGGGTGCGAGGGAAAAGGCGCAAAAAAACGCCAGCGCCGCGCCGGTGGTCGACGCATCGTCCGAGTTCCAGTACCGGGCGGTACAAGTCAGGAGACCCAGCATCCTCTTCAAAACGTCACGCAATGCAATCTCTCCATCACCGGCTCAACTCCGCCGCGACCGTCCGCTGGCATGGTAGCTCAGCTCGCCTCGGGTGCAACGCATCCGTCAGACCTCCCGAGAGCTGCGCCAAAACTAGCCGCCGGCTTTTTTTGCAGCAATGCCGCGCTCGCCCAGGATGCGCAATACGGTGTCGCGATGCTCGCCCTGAATTTCGATGACGCCGCCGCGGACGGTGCCGCCCGAGCCGCAACGCTTTTTCAATTGAGCGGCCCACGCATCGAGCTCGGCAGGATTGGCGCTCAAACCCGAAATGACGGTAACACCCTTGCCCGCCCTCCCTTGAGTCTCGCGGCCGACGCGTAC